>NZ_CM166473.1:1247500-2050000 GCF_056857015.1 Novosphingobium sp. BL-S-34 | reverse complement strand
CTTGCGATCTACCAGGGCGACCCGGCGCTTGATGAAGCCTTCGCGTTCCAGCCGGTCGATGCGGCGCCAGCACGGGGAGGATGACAAGCCAACCCGTTCCGCGATCTGGGCCGTGGTCTGACTCGCGTCGCGCTGGAGTTCGCGGAGAATCTTCCGCTCGTAGGGATCAAGATCGGTCATTTCTTCCTCATATCAGCATTTATGAGGTCAGTCTTGCTCTCAATCAGCCCGATCGGCCCGGAATGAGGAGAGAATGCCCTCGGCGGAACTGTCATAAGGCAGGCGGCAATCACGCCATCCTGACTGGAGTTCGAAAATGGTCGCCCGCGCCAGCCGCATGACGCCGCCGATGGAATATGTCCGTCTCTACGACGAAGCAGCCGGTCTCGACGGGGTGATCGCCATTCACTCGACCGCACGCGGCCCGGCCGCCGGCGGATGCCGCTTCTGGACCTACCCCGACGAAAGCGCCGCCATGGCCGATGCCGTGCGTCTGGCCGAAGGGATGAGCTACAAGAACGCCATGGCCGAACTGCCCTTCGGCGGCGGCAAGGCCGTATTGCGCCGCCCGGCCGGCGATTTCGATCGCGCCGCTCTGTTCGAGGCTTTCGGCCAGGCCGTCGCGCGGCTTGAAGGTCGTTACGTGACGGCCGAGGACGTGGGCACTTCCGTGGCCGACATGGAAGCGGTCGCGCGTTATACCGACCATGTCGCGGGCCGCACCGCCCTGCCCGGCCGCGCCGGCGGCGATCCTTCGCCCTGGACGGCGCTGGGCGTGTTCGAGGCGATGCGCGCGGCCGTCGCGCTTCGGTCCGGCAGCGGGCTTTCGAGCATGACCGTCTCGGTGCTGGGCGTCGGCAACGTCGGCGCGCACTTGTGCGATCTGCTGGCCGAGGCCGGTGCCGAACTGATCGTGGCCGACATCGACCCCGCGCGCTGCGCACGCATGGCGGAACGCCATGGCGCCCGCGTGGTCCCCATTCACGAGATCGCCGGGGTTGCGGCCGACGTCTTCGCCCCTTGCGCGCTCGGCGGCGCGCTCGATGAGGCCACGGTGGACGCGCTCAAGGCCCAGCTGGTCTGCGGCGCGGCCAACAACCAGCTTGCCAGCGAGGACATGGCCGCGCGCCTGCTCGAACGCGGCGTGACTTACGTGCCCGACTATGTCGCCAATGCCGGCGGGATCATCAACGTGGCCGCCGAATACTTGCGCGAGAGCGCGGACGAAGTGCGCGAGCGCGTTCTTCAGATCGGTCCGCGCGTCGCCGCAGTTTTGGACGAAGCCGCAAGGCAGGGCCTCGCCCCTTCGACCGTGGCCGATCGCACCGCGGAACGCCTGATGCAGGAACGCGTCGCCGAACCGGCCTGACAGCTTCCGGAAAATCCGTCGTCCCGGGTCTGACCCGGGACGACGTTCTCCCTATACGCTATCGTTCGGCCCCCTTCAGCCCAAGCCCCCTTCAGCCCAGGCAGGGCACTTCGAATTCGGTGGCGACGATCCGGTCCCGCCCGCTCACCTTGCTGAGGTAGAGCTGCTTGTCGGCCTCGGCGATCCAGCGTTCGGGCGAAGTGTCGCCCGTGCAGCGCGCGCTGGCGACGCCGACGCTGACCGTGACGCAAGGGCTGACGTTCGACGTTTCATGCGGAATCTGCAGGGCATTGATCTGCCGCCGGATCTCCTCCGCCACCTGCATCGCCGTAACCGGATCGGCGCCCGGCAGGATGCAAACGAATTCTTCACCGCCATAGCGCGCCGTCACCGCCGTCATCCGCCGCAAGGCGCGGTTGAGCGAAGCGGCGATCATGACGATGCAGCGATCCCCCGCGACATGGCCATACGTGTCGTTGAACTGCTTGAAGAAATCGATGTCCAGCATGATGACCGAGAGCCAGTCCCCGGTCCGGCACAACCGCACCCACTCGCCTTCCAGCGTCCGTTCCAGCTGGCGGCGGTTGCTGAGGCCGGTGAGCGCGTCGGTTACCGCCAGTTCGGCCAGCTTGTCGCGCAGGCGCTTCAGCTCGACATGGTTGCTTACCCGTGCGCGCAGGACGGCGGGCTGGATCGGCTTGGCCACATAGTCGATCGCGCCCAGCGACAGCCCGCGCATCTCGTCCTCGGCATCGCCGAGGCCGGTCATGAAGATCACCGGCACGTCCGCCATGACGGGATCCGTCTTGAGCTGGCGGCAGACCTCGAAACCGTCGAGGCCCGGCAGCATCACGTCGAGCAGGATCAGGTCGGGATCGACCGACCGCGCCGTCTCGATCGCTTCTTCGCCGGTGGTGGCGAAGCAGACGTCGTAGTCGTCTTCGAGCACGGCGTTCATGATCTCGATATTCGCCACATCGTCATCGACGACGAGAATGGTCGCTTTGGTCACGAAGGGATTCCTTGAGAGACGGGGCCTTCAGGGGCCGGGTTACCTTGCGGAGCGCCCGGCAATTCGTCCAGCAGAGCCAGGGCGGTGGCATAGTCCAGCCGCTGCAAAGCCTCGTGCAGGGGGTGAGCGGCGCGTTCGGCTTCAGTGAGGCCCATATCGCGCGCCAGCCGGTCGAAGGCGCCGCGTGCGCTCAGGCTGCGGCGCCGCAGCAGGGCGCGCAGATCCTCGCGCCCGTCGGCCAGGTTGCCGGTGCGCGCGGCACCGGGATCGACATCGGCGGTCGGTACGACGGGATTGATCGCGGGCGTTTCGGCCAGCGACCGCGCCGCGGCGACGGCCCTGGCCAGTTCCGGTTCGAGCGCCGCCAGCGCGGCAGTGGCCGGTGCCAGATCGTGGCGCGCCAGCCAGTGTTCGACATCAGCGGCACAGGCCTGAAGCTCGCGCAGTTCCAGCGATCCCGCCACGCCTTTGAGGCTATGGGCCACGCGCCGGGCATCGGCAACTTGCCCCGCCGCGATCCGCTGCCGGATGTCCTGCGCGGCATCGGCGTAAGTTCCCGCGAAACTGACGATCAGCTTGCGGAGCAGAGACGCCTTGCCGTTCACGCGCTTCAGCGCCTCGGCAATGCCGAAGGGGCCGAGCCGGTCGGGCAGGTCGGTCATGGCCGCGCACGCTTTCGCGGTTGCCGCCGCGTCCGTTCCCACCGGCTTCTCCGCCACCGCGCTCGCTGCAGGCGCGATGCCTTCGCGCGCGGGCTTCAGCCAGCGATTGAGCGTGCGGATCAGCTGAGCCGGATCGACCGGCTTGGCGACATGGTCGTTCATGCCCACGTCCAGGCAGCGTTGCCGCTCGGCATCGAAAGCATGGGCCGTGATGGCGATGACCGGCAGTTCCTCTGCGGGCCAGGTGCGGCGGATGACCGCCGTGGCCTCGATCCCGTCCATTTCCGGCATCTGCACGTCCATGAGCACCCCGGCATAGGCCCTGCCGTTCTGGGCCACCTTGTCGCAGGCGACCCGCCCGTTCTCGGCGCAGTCCACGACAAGACCGGCATGAGTCAGCAGTTCGGTCGCGATTTCGCGGTTGATTTCGTTATCCTCGACCAGCAGCACCCGCAGGCCGCGCAGGCGGGGATCGACTTTGCCTTCCACTTCGGCGCCCAGCGTCTCGACCGGGGGCGGCGCCAGGCTGGGACTGCCCCGGCGCCGATGCGGCGCGGCCCGGCCCGGGCCATGCTCGATGGCGGCTTCGGCAAAGAGCGAGGTGATGGTCTCCAGCAGGGCATGGGGCTCGATCGGCTTGGTCAGGAAGGCGGAGACCCCCGCCTCGCCCGCTTCGGCGGCCATTTCGTCCACGGAATACGCCGTGACGATCAGCGTCACCGGAGACGGCGCGCCGTGCTGCATGCGGCGAAGCTCGCGCACGGCTTCCATGCCGTCCATGCCGGGCATCTTCCAGTCGAGCAGGACGAGGTCGTAGGCCTGGTCGCGCTCGGCCGCGCTGCCGAAGGCGGAAACGGCTTCCTCGCCCGAAGCGACGAGGTCCACGCCCATGTCCCAGCCTTCGAAGATCTCCTCCACCAGATGCCGCGCCGCCGCATTGTCATCGGCTGCGAGCACCCGCAGCCCGCGGATATGCGGCGCGGGAACGGCACCTTCGCCCAGCGCCTTGCGCGCGGCGAAGCGCATGCGGCAGGTGAAAGTGCTGCCCTGCCCGGGAGCGCTGTCCACGCGGATGTCGCCGCCCATCTGCTCCACGATCTGGCGGCAGATGGCCAGGCCCAGCCCGGTGCCGCCGAAGCGGCGGGTGGTGGAGTTGTCCCCTTGCGAGAAGGAGCGGAACAGGCTGGCCTGCTGCTCCGCGCTCATGCCGATGCCGTGGTCGCGCACGGAAAGCGTCACTTCCAGCGCCTGGTCCCCGGCCGAGAGCAAGTCGAGGCCGATGGTCACCGCGCCCCGGTCGGAGAACTTGACCGCATTGCTCAGAAGGTTGAGCACGACTTGCGAGAAGCGGAGTTCGTCTCCCACCACGCTGACGGGCAGGCGGTGATCGATCTGCGGCACGATCTGCACGCCCTTCGCCGCCGCCTCCACCGAGAGCAGTTGCACTTGCCCGGCAATCGCGGCGCGAAGGTCGAAAGGCCGTGCTTCCAGAGTGAGCTTGCCGGCCTCGTTCTTCGAATAGTCCAGAATGTCGTTGATCAGCCGCAGCAAGGATGCACCGGCACTGCTGATCCGCTCGACATAACCGCGCTGGCGCTCGTCCAGTTCGGTGCGCGATACCAGGTGGCAGAAGCCCAGGATCGCGTTCATCGGCGTGCGGATCTCGTGGCTCATATTGGCCAGGAACATCGACTTGGCGCGGGTCGCCTCTTCGGCCTCGCGCGTGCGTTCCTCCAGCGCGGCGTTCTTGGCGACGATTTCCTCGCTCATGCGCGCGCTGCGATCGAAACTGGCGTGGAGCATGTTGTTCAGCCAGACCAGCACGCCGGTCTGGAAAGCGACGATCGTGGCATGGAGCGCCACCCGCTCCAGGTTGCCCGCGCCCGGGAACACCGCATAGGGCAGGAGATAGAGCAATACGACGTGATGCGCGGCGATGGCGGCCGCGGCCACCAGGATCGCTTCCCGGTCCAGCCAGGCGATCGTCAGCGCCAGCATCGCGAAGAAGTACATGTGCATGTCCATCTGCCACGGGTGCCCGCGCAGCAGGAACAGCAGCATGGCCGGCTCCGCCATGAGCGCCACGGCCGAGAGATAGCGCGTGGCCGGCGCCGTGCCGAACCGCCGCCAGGTGACATGATAGGCCGCGGCGACGATCGCTGCCGCGATCCCGGCCCGCAGCGCCGACCAGCTCCCCGAAGTGCTCAGCGTCTGGGCGGCAGCAGCCTGGATGAGGACATGGCCCCAGAGCAGCGGGACCAGGATATGGCCGAACTGGTTGCGCAGCCTGTCGACAGCGGCGTTCACAGCACGGGCTCCAGGCTGGAATCGGTGCATCCGGCCGCGAGCGGCGCAGGCGCCACCAGCCAGGCGCCGGCCGCGCGGGCCCTGGCGGCAAAGGCAGGATCGGCCGAAGCGGCGAAGACCACGTTGGCGAAGTTTCCGGTGCGGACCAGCGTGCCGTCCATGCCGCGAACCAGTGCCACGGTCCGTCCCTGCGACCAGCCGGGCGGCGTTATCACCACGAACTTGTCGTCAGTGGCGTCGCTCCAGATCGAGGCCACGAGCAAGGCCAGAAGCCCCGCGCCCAGCAGAGAGAGGGCGGGCAACAGATCGCGGACTCGAAAAGCCTCGCCTTCCAACTTGAACGGCCGCGCCGTGTCATGGACATCCTGACTTCGCACTTCAACGTAGCTCGATCGCAAGTTTGTCCCCCCCGGGTCAAAGCGATAGCTTAAGCGCATCAGGTATTGTTTTCGTAAATGTTTCTCAAGTCGCCTTTGCCTATTCGCGATCAACCGAATGCTGCATTCGATTGTCGCACTCAAAGGAAACGATACTTTACCGTGTAGGAACGATTTCTCGGGGCCGGGGCGCGTCGACCGGAAGCGTCACAAGGGGGATGGCACTGCGAAAGGCGCGGTCGCGCGGCGCCGGGGGCGCAACCGATTCGGCGCCGACCTCGCGGTGGCTGGGCCGGTTTCGGCCCTGACGTTTGGCATCGTAGAGCGCGCGGTCCGCCACCCCGAACAGCGTCTCAAGGTCGATCGCGCCGGCCGACTGGGTCGCGCAGCCGATGCTGAGCGTACCGCCGTTCCCGCGTCCACCGCCGACGCTGGCAAAGCCACGGCAGAGCGCCTTGGCCAAGCTCTGCGCCGCAAAGGAATCGGTGCGGGGCAGCAGGATGGCGAATTCATCGCCGCCCAGTCGCGCCCAGATCGCGTGCCCCGGCAGGGTGGAATTGAGGAACACGCCCAAGGCCACCAGCAGGCGGTCGCCTTCGGGGTGGCCGTAACCATCGTTGATCGACTTGAAGTGATCGATATCCAGCAGGAGCAGCGCTGCCGGAGCGCCCTCCTCCTCCAGTGCCGCGCGGGCGCGCACGTCGAACCCGCGGCGGTTGAGCAGGCCGGTCAGCGGGTCGTGCTCGGCCAGGCGGACGATGCTGCGCTCGCGCCGACGCCGCAGCGCGCCGACGATCGACAGCGCCAGCGCCACTTCCATCATGATCCCCTCGAACAGCGAGACCGAGATCATCAGGCCGGTGTAGTGGAAGAGGTTGACGAAAGCGCCGGGGACGAAGGCCGTCAGCGTCTTGAACAAGTAGAAGCCGCCGTGGGCCAGGAATGCGAACGCCAGAAGCGCGGAATCGGGATTGCGGTGCTGGCGCAGGCCGCCCAGCATGTGCCCCGATTTCAGCGAGAGCACAGCCACCAGCAAGGCGTTCATCATCGACAGCACTTGCGTGCGCGAGGCATCGTCTGGGATCGCCAGCATCAGCCCCCAGACCGGCAGCGTCAGGCACCAGCCCGGCGACACCCGGCGGCCGAGAAACGCGGCCGTGCCGTAGAGAAATGCCAGATGCGCCGTCACCAGCAGGCCGTTGGCCAGCCAGACCCCGGCGATGAAGAAGCCCGCCTCGCGCAGGGGGGTGATCGCGCAGCCCAGGACGATCGCGGCGAATCCGGCGCTCCAGTAAGCCAGCGACCGTTCGCGCAGCAGGTGCCATTCGAACAGCAGGAACGCCGAAGCCACGAAGGCCACGGCATTCGTCATGAACAGCATTGTGCGCGGATCTATGGTCATGGGAACTTCGCGTCGGGAAGGATGGCGCTTGGTTAACGGTTGTTTGTAAACAAACCGTTCCACCGGCCGCATGAATCGTTTGCGGTGGTCGCTCCCCGGGTTCCGGTTCCGAAGATCTGGTTTTTCTCGACTTGCGCGGAGCGGCCGTGTGCAGCCGCTCCTTTCAACCTCCGATGCGAGCTTTCGATCCTCAGGCCGTCACTTCACGCCCGATTTTGCGCGCTGGCGCAATTGCTCGGTCAGGTACTCCAGCAAGGGGCCTTCGAACTTCGGGTTGATGATCAGGAAGTGCCGGCGCCGGTCGTGTTCGTCGGGCAGGCGGCAAAGCACGCTTTCGCCGACCAGCCGGCGCACCAGCCGCAGCGCCGTGCTCATCGGCGCGCCGGAGGCGATGCAGGCGCTGGAAACGGAAACGCGCCGCCCCTCGATCTTGGCGAGCAGCAGGTCGAGCAGCATTTCCCAGGCCGGATCGCCGAACAATTCTCCGCCGCCGATCTCGCGGCGCTTCATTTCCTTGCGCAGGAGTTCGCGGATGAAGTCGGTAAGCTGTCCGGCCTCGGGGATTGCCGGGATTTCGGAAAGCGGAACCCTGACGACAGGCTCCGGCTCGCGCACCAGGTCTCCCGCGCGGATCTGCGGCTGCGCGCCGGGATCGTCCATCAGCATCGCCAGCCGCTGCAGTTCGGTGCTGAGGCTGGACATCTTGCCGAGGAGCGATTCACGCGCGTCGGGCGTCTGGCGCAGGCCCTTGATGCGCTGCAGGGCCTGGCGCAAGTCCGACTGGTTGATCGGCTTTTCCAGGAAATCCACCGCCGATGCCCGCATGGCGTCGATGGCGACATCCTTGCTGGCATAGCCCGTGGCCATGATGAACTGAAGGCGCAGGCCCCGCGCCTCGGCATTCTGGCCCAGGGCGTGGATCAGCGCGATGCCGTCCTGCCCGGGCATGTTGTAGTCGACGATGGCGATCGAGATCTCGTTGCTCTCGAACAGGGCCATGGCCTCTTCCGCGCTCGTGGCGACGATCGGGTCATAGCCCATGAGCCGCAGGCTGAAGGCGCATTCGCTGCCGAAATCCTCATCGTCGTCGACGATGAGAACCGGCTCGGGCCGCATCGTTTCATCGCCGACGGCATCCTCGTCCGCCGCCCCGTGGGGCTGGGCCGGGTTGAGCATGGCTCCTAGGCGGGACCGCCAGCTGGGATTCATTACGTTCATCGGCACATCCAACCTCGCCTGAGCGGAGGTTGCCCCTTTCAGATTGACGGCAGAACCTGCTGAAGGCCCACGCAGAAGATGGCGACAGCCACGATCGCCCCCGAGTCGGGACGGCGCGCGGCGGTGCGGAATTGCTGAGCGCTTGCCAGTACGAGCAGCGTCATGGCTGTGATCGCGATCATGGTCAGTGCGCCGACCAGACCGAGCCAGGTAGCCCCGGCGGCAAGAAGCTTGATCTGGCTGCCCGTGAGCACCCTCAGCCCCATGCCCGCACGCAGGGCGGCGACGCTGCCGGCCACCAGCAGCAGGCACCCGGCGCCCGCCGCCATCGCCCAGGCAAGCGCGGGCGCGCCGCCTTTCAGCGCAGCGAAGCTGAGGCCGCCGATAGCGATAACAACATAGAGAAGATCAGGTGGCCTTCGCCCCTCCCAAGGCAAAATCACCGCCGGGAGAAGCAAGATTATCAGCAAGGCCAGATTGAAATAACTCAGACCAGCCATTCAATATCCCCCATTTGTCACGACGACGCTTGCTTCTACGTTCGACGATGGCAAGGGAACGAAGTTCCCGTATTTCATTATTGGACTGCCGCTCATGTCATAGCTGACTTTGACCTTGAACGCACCCACTCCATCCGATGAAGCGGTTATTACAGCGGACGTGCCGCTGCCGAGAATGCGGCCATAACCATCGACAACCTGCTTCGCCCGCTTCTGCGCCAGATCGACGCGCTCGCTGGTGGAAAGCCCGGCAACGGCAGCCCGCGCCCCTTCGGCCGCAGCCTGCCGCACGCCGATCAGCGCGCTGAAGTAGATCGAGTAGATGATGATCCCGAAGACCAGGGCCAGCAGCGCCGGAGCGAGAAACACAAACTCCAGCGCCGCCATTCCGCGGTTGCATTTCAACAGATTTGAACTGTTGATTGCGTTACGCATCAGATCAAGGCGTCGCAGCCGAAGGAATCAGCTTTTCAAATGCGCCTTTGAGATTTGCACCGAAGGTTCCACTAACACCTCCAATTGCAGCCACAACAATCGCTCCCAACACAGCATATTCTACTGCCGTAAGACCACGTTCGTCGCCAAGAAGACGACCGAAAAACTTACGAATGGTAATCATGGCTCAATACTCCCCAATTCCTCCGATTAAATTTCCGCAACCGGTTGGAGGACTCCGGTGGCAGTCTTCATGAAAACTAAATCAAAACAGGCACTCCGCACCGCGCACCGGTAGTCCAGACGGTCGCGCTGCCAAGTTGGACGCCAAGTGCCGCCAGCACGTTGGTCAGAAGCGGGTCGATCACGTTCCCGGCCAGATCAGTTACCGGCCCGATGACAGCCGGCAGCACGGTGCCGGTCACCGTAGCCAGACCCGTCGCTTCAAGAATGTCGCAGGCAATCAGGCACGTACCCAGGAGCTTGACGTTGACGTCCAATCCATTCGAGCCGAGCAAACTCTTCGTCAGACTGCTCACAGTCTGGCCGAGCTGAACCGAATTGCCGATGGTCTGGCCGGATGTCGGAACGGATGGACTGCCGGCGCCCGGCCCGAACGTCAGGGTCGCATCATTTGGTCCTGCGCCAGTGACGGGCTGTACCACCGCGCGTCCCTTCACTTCGGCGGACACGAGGCTGCCCAGCAGATTCACGCTGACGATGCTGGCCTGGCGAATGTCGCTCGCACCGATCACCGGCAACGATTTGGCCATCGGGTCGAAGGCAGTGTCGCCGATATAGGCGTTGACGGTGCCTGACCGCACATGGACGGCAACGCGCGTGTCGCGTGCCTGTTCGGATGAATTGGAGCAGTCGATTGCGCTGACTTCGGCCTGGGCTGCGCCAACGTCCACGATCACAGGCAAGTGCACATTGACCGAAGCCACCGCGAGATTGATGGGCAAGTCGATCAGGATGCCGATCCGCAAGGCAGACGTACCGGCCTTGGCTTCTCCAGCCGGTCCGAAGGCAAACCGGGGACGATCGCCCGCTCCGCTCGAAACCAGGCCGATCTTGACTGTGCTGACTGGCACCAGCAGCCCTACGGCCTTGGAAAGGTCGATGGCGGTCGGCCCCGACTGGACCGCATAAGTGATGAGTGCATAGGCGTTCATCCCGGCTCGCAGCGCCGGTTGGTCGTCGGCCTCGCCCACTGGCATGTTTTTCCAGACGCCAAGACTGTACATGCCGTTAAAGGGCACGATGTAGCCGTTGCTGACCTGCCGCGCGAATACGCGCAAGGCCGCGGCGGCCTCGGGCGTGGCGGCGGCATCCGCTGCGGCTTCGGCAATGTCCTTCAGTCCGTGCGATCTGTTCACCAGCTCGCCATAAGTTCCCGTGAAGCCTTCTTTCCTGGCCAGGCTGTCGAAGAACAGACCGGCATCGACGTTGCCTTGCATGAGCCCCCGAACGTCGGTCCGGCCCAGGGAGATGGGAATGCCCAGCAGCGAGCCGAGGAGATTGTTGACGACGCCCACCAGCGGCACCGTCACCGGGTCAAGCACGGGCGAAACCACTTTTGTCAGAACATCGGACGTCACACTCACTCCCGCCTCATCGATGCGGGCGGCGGAGGCGGTGGCGGTGAGGTCGGGGATCGGGCCGGCTTCGCCCAGGACGCCGGTGAGGAAGCGGCGGCTTGCCTTGCTCGTGACCACGCGGACCGCGTTGGCGAGACCGTTGCCGGGGCAGCGCGCCATCGTCGGGTCGAAGCGCTGGTCGGTGGCCTGGCCGATGTCGGCGCAGTAGCGGCCGATCTGGACCGACTTGAGAACGGCGGGATCATAACCGTTGCGGGTCAGGTAGTCGCGCGCGCGGGCTTCGGCCCGGTAGGGGTCCATGGCGGCCGCCAGCGCCGCCGCCTCGGTGGCCGCGCGCAAGTCGCGGTTGCCCTGGTAGTAGAGGCCGACATCCAGAGCCAGCCCCGCCGCGCCCAGCAGCGAGACGCCCAGCACCGCCACCATCGGCCCGATCACGCCGCCCTCGTCGCCTTTCAGTTCGCGCAGGGGCCGCAGTCTGGGGAAGGGGCGGAGGCGGGCCACGGTCAGTTCTCCCGCGCTGCGATGGCCGGCGCTGCGACCGGGGTCGCCGGGATTGCGGAGGGTGAAGCCGAGGTAAGCAGAAGCGCGGCCTGTTCCGCGATCTGCGCGCGCAGCGTGGAGCGGGCGGCGGCATCGCGGACGGTGGCGAGCAGCGCCTCGGCTTCGGCCCGGCGCCCGGCGACGGTCAGCGCCAGCGCGAGATTGTTGCGCACCACTTCGTTGCCCGGCGCCAGGTCCCGCGCGGCCTTGAGCGCTTCCACCGCCTGCCCCGCCTCTCCGCCGCGCAGAAGCGCGTAGCCGAGGGCGTTGCTCGCCAGCGGATCGGCCGGGCTGACGCGCAGCGCGGTGCGATATTGCTCCGCCGCCGCCGGCCAGCGTCCTTGCGCGGCCAGGACATGGCCGCGCACGGCCTCGGCCTCGGCGCTGTGATCCGAGGCGGCGATCTGCGCCAGGGCGGCCTGCGCCTGGTCGTTCTGGCCGAGGTCGAGCAGGCAATTGATCCGCAGGATGCGCGATTCCCGGTCACCGGGATATTGCCGGTCGAAATCATCGAGGAATGCGAGCGCGGCGCGCTGGCGGCCGTCCTTGCGGGCCTGCTGGATCAGCACGAGGTAGAGCTGGCGGGTCGAGCCGGACGCTTCCGCGCCAAGGGCTTCTGCTGCGAAGGCGCGGCCCGCCAGCGGGGGGGAAAGCAGGGCGGGAACGGGCGACAGGACCGCAGCGGCGAGCGCAAGCGCGGCCGGGGCCACGGGAAAGAGGCGGCGACGGATCATCACTTGACGCTCCCCAAAGTGTCGAGAATGGCGGCTACCGGCGGGCCTGCTAGAACGATGAACAGCGCCGGCATGAAGAACACGAGCATCAGGATCACCATGCGCACGGTGATCGTGCCGATCGCCTCGCGGGCGCGAGCGACGCGGCGCTGGGAGAACTCGCGGATGAATTCGCGCAGCGCCGGGACCAGCTCCATGCCCTGGAACAGGGACTGCCGGAACACCGTGGCCAGTTCGCGCGCGCCGGTCACGGCCACGCGGGCGGCCCAGCGGTCGAACGCGAGCTGGTAGTCCTGCCCCCGGTCCAGATCCTCGACCAGCATGGCCACCAGCCGCGCGTGATGCGGCACGGCGACGCGCTCTTCGCGGGCGATGGCGCGGAAGCACTGGTCCAGCGAGACGCCGCTCTCCAGCATCATCAGCATGAGATCGAGCAGGAAGGGAAACTCGGCGGTGAGAATACGCTCGCGCGACGCCGCACGCATGCGCAGGGCGTACTTGGCGCCGATGTACGTCAGGCCGGACAAGGCCAGCGTGGGGAACAGCGGGCGCAGCGGATTGCCGCTGGTGGCCAGGCAGGCGAGCATCGAGGCGAGCGCGACGGCGGCCGTCGCGGCCAGGCGCAGCCAGGCGAAGGCCTCCAGCGCGCCGGGCTCGAAATAGCCGGCCTTGCGCAGCTTCTGCTCCACTTCCTCGCGGTCCCGCCCGCGCACCACGAACACGCGGGGCAGCGGGAAGCGGGCAGCGGTGGAGGCGCCGCCGGCGCGGCCGGACTGCCCGTCTATGCGCTGGCGCAGGCGGGCGTCGGCATCGAGCATCCGCACGCCGAAAACCACCAGCACGAGGCTGCCCGCCGCCAGGGCGAAGAGGAGCATGGGGCCGAGCGCCGGCATCAGAACTCAAGCCTCAGCATGCGGCGGATGATGAGGATGCCCGCCACTTCGAGGCCGATCGCCAGGAAGGAAAGCGACCGTCCGCGCGAATCCGAGATGAAGAAGTCGAGATAGGCCGGGTTCATCAGCACGAGGCCGATCATGGCCAGGAGCGGCATGGCGATCAGCACGCGCGAGCTGACTTTTGCCTCCGACGTGGCGGCGACAAGTTCGCGGCGGATGCGGAGGCGCTCGCGCAGGATGTGCGCCAGGTTGGTGAAGACCGCGCCGATCGAGCCGCCGTAGCGCAAGTTGGTGCGAATGGCGGCGGCGATCATCGACACTTCGAGAACCTGGATGCGGTCGGCCAGCTGCTGCATCGTCTCGGCCACGGGCGCGCCCATTTCCAGCCGCCGCGCGGCCGTGTCGAAGAAGGAGCGCACCACCGGAGAGGCATCCGCCAGCGCGCGGGCCAGCGCCTGCGAGAGCGAGTTGCCCACCGCCTGGAGCTGGCGCACGCCGTCGAGATAGAGCGGCAGGGCCTCGGTCAGGGCGTCCACCCGCTTGCGGGCGCGGCCGCGCAGCCAGGACAGCGCCGCCATCGGCAGCCCGAGCAGCACCCCCAGCGCGAAAGCCGGGCCGGCCAGCACCAGCACCAGGAAGACCAGGCCCAGGCCGACCAGCGCCAGCAGCCGCACGGTCTGCACCGTGATCTCCAGCTGGGCCTGCGCCAGCAGCGGCGCGATGCGTTCCGGCACCGAAATCGCCACCGAGGAGCGCACCGGCGCGGAGCCGGGCGTGGTCAGCCCGGCCAGGCGCCGGTCGATGGCCGCCAGGCTGCGCGCCCGCTCGCCCAGGAGGGCGAAGAGCACGCCGCCCAGGATCAGCAGGGCCAGGATCAGATAGGCGGCGCCCTTCACCATGCGGTCGAGGCTCCCCGGCCGCTGGCAAGGCCCGAACCCGTGGAGCCTTGCGCCAGCCCGGGCATCGGATAGTCCTTGAGCCGCGCCGCATGATAAGGCCGCGGCGAGAGCGTCTGGAACGTGCCCTCCCCCGACATCGGCGGCTGTTCCTCGAAGCGGAAAAGCTCGTTCAGGGTGAAGGCGTCGCCTTCGGTTCCGGTCACTTCGCTGATCGAGGTGACGCGGCGCATGCCGCTGGCCAGGCGCTGGATGTTGACGATCACATGGATGCTGTTGGCCACGAAACGCCGCACCGCGCGCACGTCGTTCTGCTGCCCCGCGAAGCCGAGCAGCATTTCCAGCCGCGACAGCGCATCGCGCGGGGAATTGCCGTGAAGCGTCGCCATCGACCCGTCGTGGCCGGTGGACATGGCCTGGAGCATCTCCACCGCCTCCACGCCGCGCACTTCGCCCAGGATGATCCGGTCCGGCCGCATGCGCAGGGCGTTGCGCACGAGATCCCGCGCGCTCACCTCACGGCTGCCGTCCACGCTGGGCGGGCGGGTTTCCAGCCGCACGACGTGGTCCTGGCAGAGTTGCAGCTCGGCCGCGTCCTCGATGGTGACGAGGCGTTCGTGGTTGCTGATGCAGCCGGACAGCACGTTGAGCAGGGTGGACTTGCCCGCCCCGGTGCCGCCGCAGATCAGGACGTTGAGCCGCGAGCGCACGGCAGCGGCGAGATAAGTCGCCATCGGGCCGCTCATCACGCCGCCAGCGACGCAGTCGTCCAGGGTCAGGGCCTGAAGGCGGAACTTGCGGATCGAGACCAGCGGGCCGTCGAGCGCGATCGGCGGGATGACGATGTTGACGCGCGATCCGTCCGCGAGACGGGCGTCGCAGAAGGGCGCCGCCTCGTCCACGCGGCGGCCGATGGGGCCGACGATGCGCTGGATGATGTTCATGAGATGGGCATCGTCGCGGAAGCGCGTTTCCACGCGCTGCAGCAGGCCGCCGCGCTCGGCGTAGATGGCGTGAGCGCCGTTGACGATGATGTCGTCTATCGAACCGTCGCGCAGCAAAGGCGCCAGCGGGCCGAGGCCGACCACTTCGTCCTCCACGTCCTCGATCAGCAGGAGGCGCTCGGCACTGTTGAGGGCAAGCTGGCCGCGGCGGCTGCGGCTGTTGATGACTTGTTCGATCTCGTGGCGGAGCGTGCGCTGGTCCAGCGATTCCGCGGTGATTCCCTGGGTCTCCAGCTGTTCTATGACCTGCTGGCAGGTGATCGCCTTGACCGCCTGGTAGCTGTCGCTCATGCGCTGGGCCGAAGGCTGCGCCACCGCGGACTTGCGGCGACCCGCGGCCAGGCCCTCCTGCAGTTCCTCGGTGGTCAGGAGGCTCATGCGCTGCGCTCCACGGAGCGCAGGATGGCCCGGCGCATGCGGTCGATGCTGCCGCCGGACTTCGCCGGAGCGGCGATGTTGCAGGCGCGGCGCACGGCCTGGCCATAAGCGCCGCTCTCCCGGTCGTAGATCAGCGGGCGGCCGGCATTGAGGGCATTGGCGGTGCGCACGCGGTCCGTCGGCACGCCCATCACGGCCTCCACGCCCAGCACGTCGGCCATGCGCCGGCCGTCGAGCAGGATGCGCGGATCGTAGTCCCAGACCAGCAGGCGCATGCGATTGCCGCTGGCGGTGTCGAGCGCGATCTTGTCGAGCAGGCGGCGGCAGGCTTCGAGTTCGCGGATCGACTGGCTGCAGACGATCTCGATGGCCTGCGCCTGGGAGGCCAGTTCGCGCAGCAGGCCGCCATGGCGCAGGCTGCCTGCCGAAACCACCACTTGCGCGAAGTTGGCGCGCAGCAGCTGGATCAGGCCGACCACGTCGTTGGGGCCGACACCGGCCGGCTCCGCGCCGGTGCCGCCGTCGAACGTCAGCAGGGACAGGCCGCTGGCCTCGTGCCGCGCCAGGGCGTCCGAAAGCAGGCTGGTGTCCATGCGGTCGAGATCGGCGACGGCAGAGGCCACGCCGTAGTCCACCTTGAGGTCGAGATAGGCCTCGGCCGTGCTGGTGGGCAAAGTGAAGTCCACCAGCAGCGTCGGCATCTGGGCCAGGCTGCAGGCCAGCGCCATGTCGGTCGCCAGCATCGGCAGCGCCTCGCGGTCGTTGCCGAGCACGATGGTCAGGCGGCCCAGCCGGCCCTGCGTGGTGAGCGCGGTGTTCATCACCCGCGTCAGGATTTCGGATATTTCCGCGCCCGCCGCCGCGCGCGGCAGCACGTCCGCCGCGCCGGCGCGGATCGCCTGCAGCACTTGCCCGGCATACATGTCCTCGGTGGCGACCACCACCGCCCGGCCCGGCGCCATCTGCGCCACTTCGCCGATCGAGGACGAGAGCGAGCGCTCCGCCGGAACCGAGGCATGGTCGATCACGACGATGCCGGGGCCATCGAGATCGCTGTGCTCCAGCGATTGCACCATTTCGACGGCGACATGCTCGCCCATGGCGTCCGTCACGCGTTGGGCCAGCGTGCGGTCTACGGAAAGGAGGTGGATCTTGGGCATGTCAGGGCCTCACGACGCCGAAGGTTTTCACGGACTGCTCGACGCCGTCGTTGCCGACGATCATCTGGCCGAGGCTGGGATCGGGATTGCCGGGCGCCGAGGGCAGCGCCACCGGCGCAGTGCCGGGCTCGACCAGTCGCGGCGTCGCCACGATGATCAGCTCCTGCCGTTCCTTCTGGGTCTGCTGGCGCTTGAAGAAGGCGCCCAGCACCGGCAGGTCGCCCAGGAACGGCACTTTGTCCTTGGTGATCGCGCTGTTGGTATAGTTGAGCCCGGCGATCACGAAGCTTTGGCCGCTGCCCAGTTCTACGGTGGTTTCCGCGGAGCGGCGGCGGATGCCGGGCACCACGTAGCCCTGAAGCTGCACGCCGTTGCTATAGTCCAGTTCGCTCACTTCGGGCGCCAGTTTCAGCACGATGTGGTCGGAGGACAGGACATAAGGCGTCACTGTCAGGCGCACGCCGAATTCCTTGTACTCGATCGACAGGGTATTGCCGTTGCCGCCGCTGTTCTGCGGCACCGGCACCGGGAATTCACCGCCGGCCAGGAAGCTGGCCTGCTCGCCGGAACGCACCAGCAGGGTTGGCTGCGCCAGGAGCTGGGACAGTCCGTTGGACGAGAGCGCGCTCAGCACGGCGCCGATCCCGTGGTTGCGGGCCGAGAGGAAGAGGTTGAAGGCGCTCTGGATCGGCACCGAAGCGTCGATCGACAACCCGGTCCGGTCGTTGCTGTAGCTGTTGACCCCACTGGGCGAGATCACGGCGCCCTGAAGGTCTCCGGCCAGCTTGGCGAAGCTGAAGCCCAGCGCCTTGAGCGTGGAGCTGGAGACGGCCGCGAACTGCACGTCCACCGCCACGACTTTCTCACCGGGGCGGTATCCCGCGGCCTGGCCGGTAAAGCCCGCGCCGCCGATGCGGACGTTGCGTTCGCCCATGACGGTGCCGTCCTGCGCGAAGACGGTCAGCACGGCATCGCCCACCGCCAGCGCCTTGAGGCGGATCGACTGCGCGGTCGGGGCCGAGACGCCGATCACGTTCTCGCGGCTCACTTCCACCCGGCCGATCGCCTTGGGGAAGGACAGGGTGCGCTGGTCGTCCACTTGCAGGAGTTCCTGCTGCTCCTCGCCCCGAGCCTGGGCATGGGCGGGAGCGGCCAGGGAGGCGCCGGCAAGGCCGGCTCCGGCCAGGACGCAGGAGGCGATCAGGGCTTTCACTGCGATGCACTCCCAGAATAGATGACCTGGCGATTGCCGCCGACGACGAGTTCGATGGCCTGCGCGCCGCCGGACTGGCTACCCGGCCTCGGCGCAGGGCGCGCTGCGGGCGTGGAGCGGGGCGCAGGGGCGGGGCGGGGGGCCGCATAAGCGGGCGCCGGCACCGGATAGGGCATGGCCGGGCGCGGCAGCGGCGTGGAGGCCACTTGCGAAACCGCCACTTCGACGCTGTCGCCCGGGTTGCGCAGCGAAAGCGTGAGCGCGCCCGTGCTCTTGGCCAGCGAGAGCTGCGAAACCTGCTCGGGCGAAAGGGCCAGCGTCACCGTGCGGGCGGGCGGCGGCTCGGCCGCGACCGTGCCCGTCACGCCAGTTGCAGGCTGGGTGCCGACCACCGCCTCGCCCACGGCCAGAACCGGAACCATCTGCAGCAGCGTGCGCGCGCGGCTGACGCCGCTGGCCCGCGCGCCGCTGAGGGCGTCTTCGCCGGGATAGACGACTTGCACGTCCACCCGGTCTCCCGGCCGGACCAGACCGGCCACGGCGATTTCCGCCGTCGTGTCGATGCTGATCGCGCGCATTCCCATCGGCACGCGGATCGCCAGCTTCGTTTCCTGTCCCACCGCCGTGCGGGGGATCAGCGCGTTGGCGCGAATGTCCTGCGTGGCCACTTTGCCGACGATCTCGGCCGGGGTCACGGCGGTGGGGAAGCGTGCGGGATCGGACCGGGCATTGCGGATCATGTCGGCGGTGATGGTTTCGCCCACCTTGATGTCGCGCGTGGTGGCGGCAAGCACGGTGTAGGAAGGCTCCGACTTGCCCAGCGGGATGCGGGCGGCGGCATCGGCCACCGGCCTGGCAGCCCGTCCCAGTTCGCGAACCCCCAGAAAGGCAAAGCAGCAGGCCGCAACCAGCCCGACGCCGATTGTCAGCTTCGCCTTCGAACCGAGCCGCATGCCCATTCCCCCTGGTCCCTTGCGTCTACGCAAATCGGATCGACTGCCCCGAAGATCCGAATTGGAGATTTTCAATCATTCGACGGCTGAAATCGCCGTCTTGCGTATGAATGATAGCGGCTCTCGAATATGATCCGAGATGGAGAAATAGCCGATACGACCGCAATCAGCGGGAGTCTTTCTCAAGCGTTAAAGCCCCGGAAAGTATACCTTTGCTCATTTCCTCCAAATCAGGCGTCAATCCTGATCTTTGGCCATTTAGGGGTATGCCAAGACTATCGCCAAACATGTTCGGATCGGTTCTTTCCGATCCACGCAAAAGCCGGTTATGCGTTAGCAGGGAAAGCATAAGGCAAGAGCAGAACAGAATGGATCGCCTGCTTTGCGCATTCTCGTCTGGCGCTTCTCTTCGGCTTCCGCCGACATTCGCGACGATTATCGCCGGATTAACATTCTGAAAGCGGCTTGCGGATCCGGCTGAACGGCGCTTTGTTAGTCTATTTACTTACGACCGCATAAAACCTTCTATCAGGTTTATTTCGCGGTTGCGAAAACCCGTCGGGCTGGCAATCATCGATCCGTCCGGACTCGCAGACGCAGGGCGTCCGATCCGGGCTCGGGGGCCAGACTGCAATGATATTGCCGAACAACAACGTCTTGGAATTTCCGCCGGCTGCTCCGGCGGGGACCAACTCTTCCGGGGCTGGGCCGTCGGGAGCACCGGGGGCCAACGACGATGGCCTGCCGGGGGGCAAGAGCGCCTCCCGCGGCGCAGGCTTCGCACCGCAACTGGCCATGCGGCTGCGCGCCTGGGAAGACGGCACGCGTTTCTATCCCGGCGCCATCGCGCTCTGCGCGCTTTGCCTCGGCCTCGTTTCCAGCCATGCCCCCGCCGCCGGCGTGATCGGTTCGGCCGCAGCGGGCGCTCTCTTCGTCCTGCACAAGACGATCAAGGCCGCGCTGGTCACCGCCGCCCTCAGCGCGGGCTTCTACCTCATTCCCGAAGCCCGGATCGCGCCCGCCTACTGGACCACCCTGGGCATGGTCGCCGCGGCCGGGTTCTTCCCGCGCAGCCTCGTCACCGTGCTGCTGCGCGCGCCGCGCTGGACCTGGGTGCTGGCACTGCTGGTCGCCATGGCCAGTTTCTGCGCCACGCTGATCGCCCCCGGCCTGCCGGCGACCGTTGCGGTCTTCACCGGATCGCTGAGCGCCGCGTTCCTGGGTGCCGGCCTCGCGCGGCACCTGGCCATGGTCGACGCCCGGCTGCTGGCCTGGGGCGAGGACGGCCTGGTGCCCGTCACCCGCGACCTGCTGCTCGGGCGCGTAACCGCGGGCATGCTGCACGACCTGGCGCAGCCGCTGAACGTGATCTCCATGGCCAACGGCAACATGCGCTATATCGTCGAGCAGCTCGACATCGGCGAAGAGAGCCGCAAGCAATTGCTGGACCGGGTCGCACGCATTTCAACGCATACCGAGGCCGCGGCCTTCATCCTCAGCCTGTTCCGGTGGTTCGGGCGCGATGGCGACAAGGAGCGCAGCGCGCTCAGCGTGCGTAGCGCGCTGGAGCGGGCCGTGGCCGCCACCAAGTCCAACGTGCGGCACCACGGCGTCTCGGTGGAACTGGACGGCAATGCGCTGGACCATCTCCTGCCCGAACATCACGGCGCGCTGGAGATGATGGCGGTGGCCGCGCTGCTCAGTGCCTTCGGCAGCTTCATCGGGCCGGGCAGCGAGAAGCGAAAGGGCAAAGTCCTGCTGCGCGCCGCCATGACGCCGGTTCACGTCGTGGTGACGGTGCAGTGCATCGACGAGAACGAGGCGCCTGCCCCCGGCTGCAAGCTGGACCATGCCACGCTCTGGCTGGTCGAACAGGTCGCGATCGAGGCGGGCGGGGACTTCCGCTCCATGCTGCGATCCAGTCAGCCCACGCGTTTCGTGATCCGCCTAGGCCGCGACGACATCTGAGGTTGCCGGCCTGCCCGACGCGGAAGGCAGGCAGATTTCCACCCGGGCGCCCACGCCCTGATTGGACACCAGCCGGATGCCGCCCTTGGCCTTTTCCATGATTTGACGGCAGATGTGCAGGCCCAGGCCGGTGCCGTCCTGCGCTTTGGTGGTGAAGAACGGTTCGAAGGCCAGCCGTTCGAGATCGGCGGAAAGGCCCGCGCCATTGTCGGTCACCACGCAGCGCATCTGGCCGGGCTTGCCTTCCAGGGCGATGGCGATCCGCCCCTCCCCGTCCCAGCCTGCCGCGCGGCGCGACTGGATGCTGTCGGCGGCGTTGCGCAAGACGTTGACGAAGACCTGCTCCAGCTCCACCCGCCCCAACGCGACACAGGCGGAAAGGCCCGTGGGTTCCAGCTCGACGGCGATCTCCGCCCGCTCGAACAACGCTTCCAGGAACTCCACCGCGCTGGCGGCCGCTTCCATCACGTCGGTATGGCGGGCGACGATCTTGTCGTCCGCGGCCTGACCCAGGGTGCGCTTGATGATGACCTGGGCGCGCAGGACCTGCTCGGCAATGCGCGAGGCGCTGGTCTGAAGGCGCGAGCGCGTGGTGTCCGGCCGGTCGAGCATGAGGCGCAGGCTCTCGTTTGCCATCGAGATCGTGAAGAGGGGCTGGCGCAGCTCATGGGCCAGGGTCAGCGCCCTTTCGCCCAGATCCGCCATGCGGGCGCGCTCGGCCATGGCCTCGTGCCCCATTTCCTCGTGGGACACGCGCGGCTCGGGCGCGTTCAAGAGCACCGCGCTGGCCCAATGCATGCCGCCCAGGTTGCCGCGCAGGATCACGGTCAAAGTGCTGCGCGGGCCGGTGCGAAGATCGGTCGTCACGTCCGAGCGGCCGCTCAGCGCGGCAAGGCGCAGGACATCCTCGGAATGGATCGCCAGAGCCTCGGGCTGCTCGCCCTCCCCGGCATTCTCGCGGCGGAACAGGATCGTCTTCGCGGCCGCATCCAGGCGCAAGTCGCTGACGACCCGCAGGCCGACATGCTCGCGCAAAGCCTCTATCAGGCCGCTCGCGGCGGCCGCATCATCGCCGGTCCCCGTCACGCACCGACACCGTTGGCCAGCATCTTGCGGATCGTGCCGATCAGCGCCTGCGGCTGCACCGGCTTGGTCAGGAACGTGTAATGCGACGTACCGGCCACCAGATCCTCGCGCATCTGGTCTCCGGTGATGAAGACATATTCGAATTCCCGCGCGCCCAGCTTCGGGTGCTTGCGGACGCGGGATACGATGTCGAGCCCCGATTCGCGGTCCAGCCGCAAGTCGCAGGCGACCACGCTGACGGCGGGATGGCGTTCCAGCATGTCCACGGCTTCGGTGAGATTGGCGGCACCGACGCCGGGAATGCCGTGAAGCGACATCAGGGTCAGCAACTCTTCGACGATGGCCGAAAAATCATCGAGAACAAGTACCCTGGCCTGGTCGTCCCGCATCCGATCCCGTTCCTCCGTGTGACGTCCGCCACCAGCAGCCACTGGTGGATCGCCACTGGACGTCGTTACTCGTATAAGCCCGGGACATTATCAATAAATGAAAGCGGGATGCACGAACTTTCACGTCAAGCCGTTCGAACGGCTTAAAAAAATGCCTGCAATCGAATTCAGAACTCGATTACGATTTTCACTTTCGCCGGTGCGACATTGAAGTGGGTCGCGATCTGATCGCGATATTGGGCCATGAGAAAGGCCAGGTTATCGGTGCGCGGCAGGCCGTCCAGTTCGTCGACCGTGGTGCCCAGCGCTTCGGCTATTCCCTTCAAGCGGGCATCCTGCGGACGGGCGCGGCCGTGCTCCCAGGCCCAGACCGTCGGCTTGCTGACGCCGATCCGCTCGGCCAGTTCGCCCTGGCTGAAGCCGTTCTGCTTGCGCAGCCGCCGCAGGCGCCGGGCCAGCGATTCCTGCGCATCGTCATCGGTATCGGACGCGGCATCGGCAGCGTCCTCCTCTTCCGCTTCCTCGGCCGCGAGCGGCGCCGCGCGCAGCCGGGCCGCGCCCAGCACCGCCGCGGAGATCGGCGTCTCGAAACGGCAGCCGTAGAAGCTCTCGCTGTGCCACATCACCCGGGCGCGCACGCGTTCGTGTTCCGACAGGTCGATCTCGATCACATCGTCGACCGTCAGCTCGACGTCGCTTTCGACCAGCAGGCCGCCCTGGGAGAGGTTGTGCACCACCACGTCCGCTTCCTGCCCATCGGCCCGTACCTGCGCATCGAGCAGGAGGCTGAAGCGCGGCAGGTTCGACCGCGCATCGCGCTCGAAACGGGCGGGCAGGCTCTGGTTGCCCCAGTTCATCGGGCCTCCTTCATCGGCATGCTCTCCTTGATCGGAATAGAGGGGCCGGGTCATGCGCAGCTGCGGATGCTGGAGTAGGCGGGACGGCCGCGCTGGATCGCCAGGGCCATGGCCTCGATCGGCGGGGCGCCGGCCGGCAGATCATCCAGCGTCTTCGCGTGCGAACCGCCCAGCGCATCGAGCGCGCCGGCCACGAGAGCACCGCTCACGCGCGCTTCGCATTCGTCGAGCATGTCCAGCGCGATGCGCAGGAGTTCGCGGGCGTGCTGGACTTTGTCGTTCGTCATCTCGGCTTCCTTTCCAGTCTTTTCGTTTGATTATGGGTGATCAGAAAACGGGGCTCTGCGCCGCGAGCGGCCAGGACAGCGGCCTGAAACGGGCAGGTTCGGGCGCGGCGGTTTCGAGTGCGGAAGGGGCGCTGACCGTTCGCGCCCGCGGGATCCGGTCCTGAGCCGCCCGATCCGGCGCCGACCACACCCGCCGTGTGCCGACGCGGCCGAGCCGCGCACCGGCAATCCATTCCACGCCCTCCTCCGCTGCCAGCCGGATCTGCGCCGGGGTTTCGGCCCCGGTGAGGATCACGGTGCGGCACAGCGTGCGCGCTTCCAGCGCCAGCCGGCCGACGCGCGCGCGGTTGCGCTCCGAAAGGAAGGCGGTACGCAGAAAGGCGCTGTCCAGCTTGACCTGGTCGGGCCGCAGCACGGCGAGTTGCCGCACCGAAGCATGGCCCGAACCGAATCCGTATAGCCCCAGGCCCACCCCCAGCTCGCGCAGGGTGTTGAGAAAAGTCAGCGTCCCCGGCCAGAACCGGCACGCAGCGGATTCGTGGAATTCGAGCACGAGCCGCTCCGCCAGCTCGGGCCGGCGCTCCAGCCGCGCCAGAACGTCGGTCCAGGCCGCATCCGCGCCGCCAAGGTCGAAGGAGAGGCTCTGCGGCGAGATCGCGATGGACAAATGCGCGTGCGGATCGGCTTCGAGGGCGTCCAGCACCCGGAGCACCAGACTGCGATCCAGCAGGTGAGCCATGCCCAACCGCTCCAGCGCCGCATAGGCAGCGGTGCAGTCGAACTGCTCGCCCCGCTCCCCGGCATAGCGCAGCAGCGCCTCGTGCTGGAACAGGCGGTCCGGATGGCGCGGATCGAAGATCGGCCGCCACGCGAAGAAAGTTTCGCCCCGCGCGATCTGGCCGAGCAGCCGCTCCGCCCGCGCCATGTCGTCACGGTAGCGGGCGAGCATCTGGGCACTGGCCTCGTTCGCCAGGTGAAGGCTGGCCGTATGGCCGGGCGCGGCCAGTCGCTCAAGCCGGGCGCAGGCCGCAGCAAGCGCGGCCGAGAGGTCTTCGCCCAGGACGCCGGGCACCGGGTCGCTATGGCCGATCGAGACCGAGAGCAGGATGCGGCCCGCGCCATGGACCAGGGGGTCCAGGCAAAGCTGCATGCCAAGCGCCTCGATCTGGGCGCAGACGAAGTCCGGTTCGAGCATCGCCGCATGGGCCAGCAGGGTCATCCGGTCCCGCTCGGCCTTGTGGACGCGGACCGGGTTGAGGTTCCGCTCGATCGCGCCGGCCAGATGCGCCATCGCGGCGCGGAGTCCGTCCTCGCCGTGGATCGCGGCAATGGCCTCGGCATTGTCGAGACGTGCGACAAGCAGGGTGTTGCAGCAGCGGTTGGGCGGGCTGATCCTGGCGAGGTCGATCATCGGTCGGGTCCAAGAGCTTCGAGAGGGAAAGGCGGCCGGGGGAAAAGGACCGCCGGGAGGGGGAGAGCGGTTGGGCCCAGCCGGCGCGGGTGGGGGAGATCCCGCGCCGGGGGCCGGATCGGGTCAGCTACCCGACGCGCCGCCAAGCAGGCCGCCGAGCAGCGCGCCGCCTGCCGATGCCCCACCGGAAGCGCTGCCCGAGGCGCCCCCCGTGAGGCCGCCACCAAGGCCGCCGGTCAGCCCGCCGACCAGCGAGGACACCGCGCCCGTCACCGGCGCCAGCACCGAACCTGCCGCGCCGCTGCCCGTCGATCCCGGCGCCAGGCCGCCGACGATGCCTTCGACAAGACCGGTCACCGGCGCCAGCGGCGAACCGCTTCCGCTTGCTCCGGCATTGCCGAGACTGCCGACCACGCCTTCGACAAGGCCGGTGACCGGCGCCAGCACCGATCCGGCGCCCGTGCCGGCGCCAAGGCCGCCCGTCACTTGCCCCAGCGTACCGCCGAGCGCGCCGTTCACCGTATCGAGGACAGGCGCGGTCACCGTGGCGACCGTGGCCGTAACCGGCGCGACGACCGGCGAGACACCGCCCGTCACCTGGTCCACCAGTCCGCCGACCTGCTCGCCCAGCAGGGCGCCGGCCAGGTTGCCGACCGGCGCCAGCCCGGCGGCCACGCCCTCGGTCGTCGTCGGCAGCGCCACGTCGACCACCTTGCCGTCGGAGAGCACATTGGCCGTCACCAGCTGGCCGGTGGTCAGGCCGGGATTTTCGGCCAGGACGTTCAGGCCCACCAGGGTATCGCCGTTGCTCGGCCCGGTGACGGGATTGTTGCCGAGGTCGACGCCGAGCAGCGGGCCGTCGAATGTCCGTGCCGGGCCGGAGCCATCGGCCCCCCCTGCACCAGCCAGGCTGCCGGTGACGCCGTCGACCAGCCCGCCGAGCTGCCCGGTGACGGGCGCTAGCACGCCGTTCTCACCGGCGATCGGCGCGAGCACGCCATTGACCGTGTCGAGTAGCGGCGAAGTGACGCTGCTCACCGCCGAAGTGACCGTGGCCACCGTTGGCGCGAGACCGTCGGTCACTTGCGTCACCGTGCCGCCCACCTGGTCGCCCAGCAAGGCGCCGGCCAGCGTGCCCACCGGGGCGAGCGCCTGCTTGGTATCGTCCGCGGTGGTGGGAAGCGTGACCTGCACCACTTTGCCGTCGCCGGTGAGGACATCGACGGTCACGCCGCTCGTGTCGGTGGTCGCCTTGTCCGGGTTCACGTTCACATTGACCAGGGTGCCCGATCCGCTCTGGCCGAGCAGATCGGTGCCGCCCACCGAGACACCGGCGGCCGGGCCGGTGAAGCTGGTGGTCGAGCCGCTGGGATCGGTCGGACCCGTGGGACCGGTCGGGCCGGTGGGACCGCTGGGGTCGGTCGGACCCGTAGGGCCCGTCGGGCCGGAAGGGGTGCTCGGGCCGGAAGGCGTGCTGGGACCGCTGGGCGTGCTGGGGCTGGTCGGCCCGGAAGGGGTGCCGGCCTGGAAGTCCATTCCGCTCGTGCAGGCCGCTACCAGCAGCAGCGGGATCGTGGCCGTGCCCAGGAGGGCGTGTCGCTTGAACGAGGGGTAATGACGGGTCGGCATGGGTCTTCTCCAACGTGATCTCAGCCGCGATCGGCCTGTTGAAGAGATGATAGGTCGGCCCCGCCGAAGCACCGCGCCCAGAAGCAGCCGCCTCGGACCTGACCGCATCCGTGCGGGCCGGGAGAACGGAAAGTCGTTCGGGAATAAGCCGGAAAATTCGCGGAAGAGGTCTGCGCAAACACGCAAAGCACCGGAAATTCACGCAAACCTGGGGAAAATCGGCGGCTTGGGAAGGGAGAGGGAGGAAACCGGGCCGCGGAAGTTACCCTATGGTTAAGCACTCAGTCCGGTTCATTTTCGTTACGTTTCGATAGCCCCCGATAGGCCTGATCACGGTTTGCAGCGGCGGCCGTAGCGGGGATCGAGCGACGGCTTGGGCGGCGGCTTGGGCGGCGGCTTGGGCGGCGGCTTGGGCGGCGGCTTGGGCGGCGGCTTGGGCGGCGGCTTGGGCGGCGGCTTGGGCGGCGGCTTGGGCGGCGGCTTGGGCGGCCAGAATCGAAGAGGCAGCCCCGTCGCCGGGACTGCCTCTTCTCCCCCACCCCCCTTCGGTCAGAAGGCGGGGGTCGTTCGCGTGCCCGGCCATGGGGTTGTGGGGCGCCGGGCACGCATGACGATCAGTTCGTGCGGGCGCCAAGCCCCCCGAGCAGCGAGCCTACGAGACCGGTGACCGGTGCGAGTGCGGAGCCCAGACCATTGGACGCCCCGGTCCCGGCTCCGGTGCCGGCACCCGTTGCCGCACCGGTGACACCGCCCACCAGCGCGTTGACCGCGCCCGTGACGGGAGCGAGCGGCGCCGTGCTTTCGGGCGCGCCGCCGGTCAGGCCGCCGACCACGCCTTGCACCACGCCGGTGACGGCGCCTGTTACCGGGGACAGGGCGCCGCCCTGATTGGTGCCGCTCAGCAACGTGTCGACCGCGCCTGTCACGGGCGCGAGGGCGGCGCCTGCCCCCGTTCCGCTGCCCGTCAAGCCGCCGACGACGCCTTCGACAAGTCCGGTGACCGGCGCCAAAACGCCCCCGGCTCCGCCCGTCGCGCCGCCCGCCAGGCCGCCGACCAGCGAGTCGACCGCGCCGGTGACAGGGGCCAGCACCGCTGCCGCGCCGCCGTCACCCGATCCCAATCCTCCGGTCACGCCTCCCGTCACACCGCCGACAACGCCGCCAAGCGCGCTGTTGACGGTGCCCAGCAGAGGCGATGTCACGCTGTCCACGACGGCCGTCACCGGCGCCACCACCGGCGCGAGGCCGCTGGTCAACTGGTCGACCGCGCCGCCGGCCTGCTCACCCAGCAGGGCACCGGCCAGGTTGCCGACAGGTGCAAGTCCGGCAGCGACGCCTTCGGCCGTAGTCGGCAGGCCCAATTCCGCGATGTTGCCATTGGACAGCACACTGGCCGTCACGAGCTGCCCCGTGGTCTGGCCAGCCCCTTCGGCGAGGACATTGAGGCCCACCAGCGTGTCGCCGGTGCTCGCCCCGGTCAGGGCCGTGTTGCCCAGGTCGACACCGAGCAGCGGACCGTCATATGTCCGTGCCGGACCGCCCGCACCGCCCAGCGAGCCGGTCAGTCCCTCGACGAGACCGCCGACCTGGCCGGTGACAGGGGCCAGCAATCCAGTCTCACCCAGCACGGGCGAGAGCACGCCGTTCACGGTATCGAGCAGCGGCGAGGCGACGCCGTCCACCGTGGAGGTCAGCGTGGCCACCGTCGGCGCCAGTCCGTTGGTGAGCTGCGTCACCGTGGTTCCGGCCTGATCGCCGAGCAGGGCCCCGGCCAACGCACCGACCGGCGCGAGCGCCTGCTGGGTCTGCGCCGCGGTGGTCGGCAGCGTTACCTGCACGGCCTTGCCATCTCCGGTGAGCAAGTCGACGGCCAAGCCGGTGCTGCTGGTGGAGGCGGTATCCGGCGCGACATTGACGTCGATCAGCGTGCTCGAACCGCTCTGGCCGAGCAGGCTGCCACCGCCGACGTTCACGCCCGCAATCGGTCCGGTGAAGCTGGTGCTGCCGCTGGGATCCGTGGGTCCGGTCGGGCTCGTGGGTCCGGTGGGACCAGTCGGGCCGGTCGGGCCGGTCGGTCCCGTCGGGCCTGCGGGGCCTGCGGGGCCGGTAGGACCAGTTGGACCAGTTGGACCGGTGGGGCCTGCTGGACCAGTCGGACCAGTCGGACTGGTCGGGCTGGTTGGGCCGGTTGGTCCAGTTGGACCGCTTGGGCCGTCGGGACCGGTGGGGCCAGCGGGACCGCTGGGGTCGGTTGGCCCGGTGGGTCCTGTGGGACCGGTCGGACCGGCCGGACCCGTCGGGCCGCTCGGATCAGTCGGACCGGTAGGGCCGCTCGGATTGGTAGGGCCTGTGGGGCCACTGGGATCGGAAGGGCCGCTGGGGCCGGATGGGCCAGTCGGGCCTGTGGGGCTCGTCGGGCCTGTGGGTCCGGTTGGACCGCTTGGGCCCGAGGGCGAGCCGCCGCCACCCGCGCCGACGCGGAAGCCGACGCCATCGGCACAGGCGCCCAGGAGAAGAAGCGGGATAGCCGTCGCACAAAGCAGAAGGTGCCTGGCGGATCGGCGCGATTGTTGACGCGGCATCGTGTTAACCTCCATGAAAATGCCCACTGCGTCGGAGCCTAGGCACAGTTCGGAGGCGCTTCGCGGCCAGATGGAACCGGCCTGAAACTGCCGATCCCGGACTTGCGACAGTCCCGCATCGGGAATGAGCAAAGGTGCTGTCGCGCACGGAAAATCGGGCCATTGCGGGCCTGGTGCCACGCAAAGGCCATGCTCATCGTCGGATCGGAGGGGAAGGAAGCACGCAAGGCGCGCAAGTCGGCCAAACCGCCTGCCGAGCGGTTAGAACCGAAAAGACTATTGTTTGGAACAGTCTGCCGAAGACGGCGCCCGTCATGGCTGGAGAAAATATGTCAGCCACGAATTCAACCGCTGCCATCTTCGCAGACCCGCCCGTCAGCCGGCGAATCGGCCCAGCCAGAGGCTGAAAGATTAGGGAGAAATCCCACCCCGCCTGAGGGGTGACGAAATACCTGATCTCCCCCCGTCAGCGCCAACGAGTTGCCCTTCACCGCCGCGAACGGCCACGGAAGCCGCTATGGCCGGCTCGGTCAGGCGGCCGGCTCTGGCTCTATCGAGAGAAGGCGGCGGCTGTCGATCAGGGCGTCCCGCAAGGTAACGAGCAAGGCGTCGATGTCGGTTTCTTCGGAAACGAGCAGGTCCACGGCCAGCCCTTCCCTTCCGGCCCGGATGCGGCCCACGCGAGCATCGCCGAGAACCAGGGGCCGGTCGTTGCCGCGCCGGATGTCGCCTTCCTTGGCGGCGTCTTTCAGACGGGCAAGAACGGTGGCGGCCGGGATCATTCGCTCTCCCCCGGCGGCGAGGCGTTGCTGCTCTTCCCCGATCAGGCGTGCGCTGACCAGCAGGCGTTCCCGCTGTTCGGCACGGCGCAGCAACGGCGTCAGCACTTCGGAGTGGCGCACCCGCAGTTCGTCACGCGTGGCAAAGGCATTGACGACTTCGTCCGGCATTTGCGCGAGGGACAGCAGACGGCTCAACTGGCTGTTCGACAGGTTCAGCGCTTCGGCCATGCGCGATTGCACCCCGCCGTAGAACCTGTCGACCGCATTCTGATAGCTGCGGGCGCGGTCGAGTTCGGTGATGTCTTCCCGCTCGCGATTTTCGATATCCGCGAGGCGAAATGCTTCTTCATCAGTGAGATCAACGATGAGCGCTGTCAGCCGAATCTCCGGCCGGCCATTGTGATTCAGCCAGTCCACCGAGAAGCGCCGGCGGCTGCCGACCAGCAATTGATAGGGATAATCAGCGCCGGGTGCATTGTGGCGGACGAGCACGGGAATGCGATTTCCGTCTTCCTGCGCGATCGATTCGATCAGCGAGCGGCAGCTTTCCGCCGAGAGGCCGGGCACATCGCGCGGGTTGCCATCCCAGACGCTGCAATCGGAAGGGCGAATGGAAATCGCCGTGCGGGCCCTGCCGCTGCCCTGCGCAAATCCGGCAAGGCGCTGATCGAGCCGCGACAGCGCTTCACCGTCCACGCCCGCCGCTTCGGCCGGATGAGGTTCGTAGGACAAGGTCGTCAAAATGTCCCGTACAAACCCGCCCATGTCACTCTCCACAACCTCTGACCAAGCCCTTTTCATATCCGCGCTTTTCGCAAAGCGGGTGTTAAACAATGTTCGTATCGGCGGAGTTATGGCACCACTTCGGTGCGGTTACGGTCCCCTGTGCGGCTGCAGGCACTCTCGACGCCCGCCCCGTCGCGTTCGCCGCTCCGGATCAACGCCAGTTGGGGCCTTCGACCCAGGTGACAAGGCTGCGCCGCGTCCCTTCTATGACGGGCAATACGCGGTGCTGAAGGAAGGACGGAAAGATCAGCAGACTGCCACGCGGCGCGAATTGCTCGGCCGGATTGGCGATACCGAAGAACTCGAACGCACCGCCGTTGTAGTCGCTAGCGTTGGATAGCTGGACGACGACAGACAGCTTGCGCGCAAAAGGCCGGGTGGATTCGAGCCACACGTCCTGATGCCAATCGTAATGCCCTTTGTTCGTCGCGCGGTATTCCGTGAACTGAAGTTCGTAAGGCGCTTCGATCTCCACGCCGAAGTTCGTTCGGTTGGAGGGGCGGACGAAATCCATGACGCGCGAAACGATGTCCTTCTCGCGCCCGGCGTCCAGCCAGCGGACTGTCGAAGTGCGATGCCCAAGATCGCTGCGCAAGTTGCCGGAGAACCCGATCGTTGCGTCCTGTTCCGAATATCCCTCGGCACGTTTGATGATGGCTTCGCACTCGGCATCGGTGAACGCACTGGTCCAGACTTCCCAAACATTCTTCATAGTCCGCCCCATTCCTTCGACGCGTGAATTTCATGATCCAGTGAAACGGCTAGCTCGGAGAGCGCCGGACGTTTTGCGTACACGCAAAAGCGCAAATCAGACCGTCCGGTTGACGCTGAAGAAGAACCGCGCCTTTTTACTGTAGAACTCGGATGGAGACTTGACAGGTACTGCAATTTGTGCGGTCGCAGTCCAGCCCTTGACCGGCGTTACCCGTACCCCGGCACCAGCGGTCGCCAGCGAAAAGTCCTGAGCCGCCAGTCGGTAGGCTGGTCGCTCGTAACTGTGCGCAAGCGCTCCATCGGTATAGGCAAAGACGGTCAGGCCGCGCGTGGCACCCGCTGGCTTGCCCGCGACGCGCCAGGACAGTTCCACACTGCCCGCGGCTGCCTTGTCCGAGGTGATGATGCCGATGCGGTAAGCCATGCCCGCGCCCTCGCCGCCCAAGGGGAAGCGCTCGGTGGTCGGCAACCGGTCGCCGCTATATTGGCCGCGCAGCGTGGCCTTGACGGAGACGGCCTTGGTCAATTCCTTGATCGCCGTGAGCTGCACATTGGCCTTGCGGAACGAGGCATCGGAATAGCCCTCGATCGGCCGCGCGCCCAAGGCGTCCAGGCCCTGGCTCAGACTGGTGGAGATGGCATAGCCGCCGGTCTTGTCGATCGACGACCATACCGTGCCGAGCCGCAAAGCCCGCGTCTTGAAACCACCGAACGCCGTATCGAGGAAGTAATTGGTGCTGTTCGTCCCGTCGAGCGAAAGGCTCAGGGAGAGATTGCGGCGATAGGAGCGGATCAGCGGGTGCGAGATGGCGATGCCGCCCTGCTTCGCTTCGCCGATGATGTTCAAATCGCGCGTCTTGGTGCGGACATAGGCGCCGCTGACGCCCAGCGTGGTGCCGTTGGAGCCGATCGGCGTGGCGTGGCTCAGCGAGTAGAACTGGTAGCGATCCGGGTTGAACGGCAGGTTCCCCGAGAAGCGCGTGGTATCGCCTTCGCGCAGCACGCCGTTCACCGCGACCGAAAGCTGGGTCTGCACGCCCGTGGTGACATTGACGATGCCGTTGTTGTTGACGTTCAGCGTCACGTCCACTTGCTTGCGGTCCACCTTGAGGTCGAGCGCCAGCTCGCCGGGGGTCGGCGTCTGCTTCAGGCTGGCCTGCACGGTCTGGCCGGGAATGTCGCGCAGCAGGGAAATGGTGCGCTCGATGGTGGACTTGTGAGTCGGCGTCTCGCGCAGGAGGCGCTTCACTTGCGCGTCGATCAGGCGCGTCGGCGTGCTGCGCGTCTTTCCGTCCAGCGTGTAGCGGGTGATGCGCCCCTCCAGCACGCGGACCGTGAGCACGCCGCCGGTGGGCACTTGCTGCGGGATCGACACCGCGAAGAAGGCGATGTCGCTCTGCCCATAAGTAGTGCTGATGGCGTTGGCGATCTTCTGCAGGTTGTCCCGGTTCAACGGGGCGCCGATGAAAGCGGCGACGGCCTTGTCGAGCAGCGGCTTGGGCAGGGTGGAGCCTTCGTATTGCAGGCCGGTCAGCGCGACGCCGGCTCCGCCCGAAGGTGCCGCTGGCGTGGCGACCACCGGGGTTTGCGCCTGCGGCACTTGCGCCGGCGCCGGCACCCGCGGCACGTCGGGATCCTGCCGGTCGACACGGTCGCGGTCGATGATCGGGGCCTGCGGAGACGGCGCGGCGATCTGCGCCTGCGCGGCCTGGAACGGCATCGACGGAAGCAAGAGGCCCGCCATCAGCAGACCCAGCTTTCGCGCCAGCCTCCGGGGCCGGCTTGGGGGTGAGGGAATTGCCGAAGCCGTCATGGTTCGTGATCGCCTGATGGTGTTTGCGGGAGTGAAGTGTCGGAAGAGCTTTCCCCGCAAGATGAAGAACATGGACTCGCCCGGCATCCCGAACTGGAGCCGGAGCGGCTGCTTCGAGGCGGTTATGCGGGTTTGCCGGCTCACGGCCGGGGCAGCTCCGTCGCCGGCGCTACGCAAAGCCGGCTTCAGGGCGGGGAAAACGGCAGGGCCGGCAGGAAATCGGTAACCATATCCGGGCTTTCGCCGGGATTGGTCGCGGCGATGGCGATCATCGGAGTGAATTCAATAACTCGTTGATTTATAGCTATTATCTAAGATTATGAGGGCCGAAGAAAGCCCCAAAAACGACCTTGGACAAGTTACGCAAATCGCTGCCAGGTCGGCTCCAACCGCCTGTCGGGCGGGGAAAGGCCCGCAAGGTGCCGGAAAGCGGATATAGGTCGTTTCGGCTACAAATTAGCCCCTGGACGCAGGCGTTGCCCTGCCCGTTCGGCGCCGATCGCCGCTCCTGCGGACATGCAAAGTCCATCCCCACCCCGGAAATGATAAGCGATCCGTTCATCCCGCGGCGCTATAAGTATAGCAGCCAGTCGCCTCGCCGTCGGCGCTCCCCGGGCAACTACCGAGGGGCTCGACGATTTCAACGAGGTGAAGAGAGAATATCCGCAAAGCGGAATTGGGAGAGAGCCATGACCCCGTCACCGGGCGAAACGTCATCCGCGGAGACGGTGCCTGTCGAAAGCCTGGCGGAGCGGGCCTATGTCGAACTCGTGCGCAGTCTCTACGAGACGATCGCGCAGGCGCTCTACATGCTGGTGATCTTTCTCGTCTGTTTCGTTCTCGTCTACCATTCCAGCGAGGACCGCACGGTTCTGCTGGTCGGCTCGGCCGCGCTGCTCACCTGGATCGCCCGCATCGAGGTGGCCCGGCGCTTCCGGCAACGCGCCTTGACCGGAGTGATCGCCAAGGCCGAGGCGCGGCGGCTCGAAGTGGCTTTTGCCGTTCCCTATGTCGGCTTCGCGATCCTGCTGGGGACTTTCGGCGCGCGGGTCTTCGTCCTGCCGGACCCGCAAGCGCACATGCTGGTGATCTGCACCGTCATGGGTTTCTGCGCGGGCGTGGTCACGGGCGTCGGGCGAAGGCCGGCCATCGCCAATCTCTCGATGCTGGCGGCGGCGGGACCGATCGTCGTCACGGCCGCCCTGCACGGCACACCTTTATATATAGGGACGGCCCTGATCACCGCGGCCTATCTGGTCGGCGGGATGCAGGCGCTGAAAATGCGCTTCGAGATCGTCAAGGCGGAGATCGGCAAACGCCTGCTCTCGGTCTCGCTGGCCCGCAGCGACAGCCTGACCGCCCTGCCCAATCGCCTCGCCTTACGTGAATACTTCGACGAGAACACGCGCCTCATCTCGTCTTCCGGGCTGATTGCGGTGCATTATCTGGACCTCAACGGCTTCAAGCCGGTGAACGACGATTACGGCCACAGCATCGGCGACATGTTGCTCGCCCTCGTGGCGGACCGGCTGCGCGGGGCGATCCGCAGCGGAGATATCGTCGCCCGCCTGGGCGGAGACGAATTCGCCGTGCTCCAATATGGCCTTCACCGCGGCGAGGAAGCGGAGTTCCTGGCGCAAAGGCTGGTGGCGGCGATCGCCCAGCCCTTCCTGGTGGGCGATCTGACGCTGGCGATCACCGCTTCCATCGGCACCGTCGTGACCAGCAACGGCAGGGAGGATCTGACCGTCTTGCTCGACGAGGCGGACGCCCGGCTCTACCTCGCCAAGCGGGGGCGATTGGAAAGAGTCGCAGGCAAGACCATCAACGGCGCGGACTGGTAGCGGCGTGCGAATCACCTTGTGACACCGCGCGGTACGTCACTGCGGCCGGCAATTGAATCCTTCCGCCGCTTCGCCGTTTATTGCCGAGACCTTTGCCTCATGGCCGCACTGATCGGACGCAACGCCCCAGAAACCCACAGATAGTCATGCTTTCCGGGATTTTTGCGCTCGACTGAACATCGCCTCAGGCATATACCTGCAAACTCGTTCAAAAGTATTTTGCAGGCGGGACATGCATTCACAAGTCGACCGTATCTCGGAAATGGCGCAAGCCGGAGAGAAGATGATCGAACGGCTGCGGCGCAAGGCCTTCTTGCCCGAAAGCCGCAAGGGCCTCAACGTTCGTTTCGGCATTGCTGAGGCCGCGACACTGCTCGGCTGCTCCACCAACCGAATTCGCATGGCCGAGGACGACGGGCGCCTGCCGCCGCCGCCCGCCGCCGGCAACGGTCGCCGCCTGGGCTATACGGTGGAGGAAATGCTCCACATGCGCGAAGTTCTGGGCGCCTCCCCTGCCCGCGCGCCGCTCGATGTTCCGGCGATGATCGCCGTGCAGAACTTCAAGGGCGGCGTCGGCAAGTCGACGGTCACGACGCACCTTGCGCACTATTTCGCGGTGCAGGGTTACCGTGTGCTCGTCGTCGATTGCGACAGCCAGGCCACCACGACCACGCTGTTCGGCTTCAACCCGCACTTCAACATCACGCGGGAAGAGACGCTCTACCCCTACCTCTCGATCGACCCCACCCAGGCCGACCTGCTTTACGCAGTCAAGCGGACGCCTTGGCCCAATGTCGACCTGATCCCTTCGAACCTCGAACTCTTCGACGTCGAATATGAACTCGCCGCGGCGGGTGCGGATGGTCAGTCGGTGTTGGCCGCACGCTTCCGCAAGCTGAAGCAGGGCCTGATGGATCTGGCGCGCGAATATGACGTGGTGATCCTCGATCCGCCGCCGGCGCTGGGCACGATCTCGCTCGCGGTGATGCAGGCCGCCAATGCGCTGCTCGTGCCGCTGGCCGCCACCACGCCCGACTTCTGTTCGACGGTGCAGTTCCTCTCGATGATGGACCAGGTGCTCGAACAGCTGGTGGGCGCGGGCATCTCGGTGGACTATTCCTTCGTGCGCCTGATCTGCTCGAAGTTCGACGGCAACGATCCCAGCCACGAGATGGTCCGCTCCATCATGGAGCAGACCTTCGGGCCGGCCCTGCTGCCGGTGCCGATCCTGGAAAGTGCCGAGATCAGCCATGCCGCCTTGCGCATGATGACCGTCTACGAGCTGGAAAAGGCCATCGGCACACCGCGGACGCACAAGCGCTGCAAGGCCAATCTCGACGAGGCCCTGGGCCAGATCGAACAACTGGTACGCACCGGATGGGGCCGCTCGCAGCGCGTGGACGAGGACTTGCTGGTCAATGGCTAAGCTCCTCGCAACGGACGAAAAAACGTTTTCCTACAAAGAATTTGTTCGTCATATGTTCCGGCGCGATTCTCGCCCTTCTTCTCGCCAGCTATCTTTGAGGTAAGCCATGGCCCGCAAGCAATCCGACTATCTCGCCGCCCTGCTTTCCGACGACGACCTGAACCTGGATGACGACACAGCGCCCGCCGCCAATGTCGCGGCCGAGGACGGCTCGTCCACTGCGCAATCGGCCCTGTCCGCATCCGGGCAGGTATCCGGGCACACAGGCGGCCTGGAAGGCAGGCCCCGCACCGAAAGGACGCGCGGCACCACGCTGCTGGGGCGCGAGAGCGCCCTCGCTCGTGTCGCCACCGGCGAAGTGCGGCAGGTCACCCAGCTCCTGCTCGATCCGGCACGCGTGCGGATCTGGCCGGGCAATGCCCGTTCCTATGCCCACCTCTCGGAAGAGTCCTGCCAGGAACTGATCGATTCGATCATCGCCGAAGGGGGACAGAAAGTCCCTGCCGTCGTGCGCCGGGTCGAAGGCGATCCCGATCACGACTACGAAGTGATCGCCGGCACCCGCCGCCACTGGTCCATCTCCTGGCTGCGGGGCCATTCCTATCCGGACATGCAGTTCGTGGCGCAAGTCGCCCAACTGGATGACGAAGCCGCGTTCCGTCTGGCCGACCTCGAAAACCGCGCACGCAAGGACGTTTCCGACCTCGAACGGGCCCGCAATTACGCCCAGGCCCTGCGCGACCACTACGGCAACCACATGACCCGCATGGCCGAACGGCTGAAGCTCTCCAAGGGCTGGCTGTCGAAGATGCTCAAGGTCGCCGCCATTCCCGACGCGGTCCTCTCGGCTTTCGCGTCGCCGGCCGACGTGCAGCTCAAGCCCGCCTATTCGCTGGCCCAGTTGCTCGACGATAAGGACAAGGCCGCCGCCGTGCGCAAGGAAGCGGCGCGCCTCGCGCGTGAGCAGGCCGGTCGCCGCGCCGATGGACGCCCTACCCTTCCCGCCGCGGACGTTCTCAAGGCCCTGCTCTCGGCGCCCGACGCCGAGCGGGTGAAGCCGGATCCGATGGTCATCGTATCGCGCCACGGCCGTACGATGGCCTCGGTCCAGACCAGCAACCGGCAGGGCGTGACGCTCCGCCTCCACGCGGGTTCGGGCGCAAGCCGCGACGAAGTGGTCAATGCCGTGCGCAACCTGCTCATCCAGCTCGATGGCGAGGGACGCGGGCTGCAGACATGACACCGGGAGGGAAGAAGGCGGCCTGGCTTTTCGAGAACGTCGAAACGGCCCCCCTCTTCCCTCCATTGTCGGAAGACGGATCGAAAAGCAGGGGCGCCACCCCTGCTTTTTTCATGTCCGCACCCGCTGCGCTTTCGGTGTTTCCCCGGGGAAACACCCCCTGCCCTCGCCCCCGGCTCGGAGCTGAGGAGCCATCGCCGGTCCGGACTCGCTCACGGGCCGCCGCACAAGCGCCCGAAACCACGCACAAGTTCTGCACAAGCAAGCGTTCCAGCCATTTGCCCAGCCCCGCGCGCGCCGTCATTATGCCGGGAATCACCCGAATCCGCCGATTCTTGTTTCCCCGGGGAAACAGGGAAACGCCGTGTCCGGGTCAACCTGTGTCCACCGTCCTGACTTCGGAATGAGATAATGAGTCGCCCACGCAAAGAGACGGCCTCTGAACAGTTCGACCTGTTCCTTCCGTATATCGCGGACCTGCCGATGCGCGACCAGCGCGAGATGATGGAGCGTCCCTTCTTCAGCCTCGCCAAGTCCAAGCGCGTCAAGCCGATCGATTACACCAGCCCCGACAGCAAGCTCTGGGTTCACGTCTCGGCCAACCCGGACTACGGCATGGCCACGATTTGGGATGCCGACATCCTGATCTACTGCGCCAGCATGCTCGCCGACATGGCGCGCCGCGGTGTCAACGATGTGCCGCGCAAGCTGCACCTCATGCCTTATGACCTGCTGCGCGCCATCGGCCGGCCGACCACGGGCCGCGCCTACGAATTGCTCAGCCAGGCGCTCGATCGGCTCGTGGCGACGACGATCAAGACCAACATCCGTGCCGAGAACCGCCGCGAGGCGACCTTCTCCTGGCTCGATGGCTGGACCCAGCTTGTAGACGAGCGCACCGAACGCTCGCGCGGCATGACCATCGAACTGTCGAACTGGTTCTGGGAAGGCGTGATGATGAAGGGCGGCGTGCTCTCCATCGATCGCGCCTATTTCGACATCACCGGTGGCCGCGAGCGCTGGCTCTACAAAGTCGCACGCAAGCACGCCGGCGGCGCGGGCGAGGGCGGCTTTGCGATTTCCATGCCGGTGCTCTTCGAGAAGTCCGGCGCGGAAGGACAATACCGCCGCTTCAAGTTCGAGATGCTGAAGCTGGTCGAGAAGGACGACCTTCCCGGCTACGCGCTGTCGCTGGAAACCGCGCGCGACGGTGAGCCAATGATCCGGATGCGCCGCGTCGATGGCAAGGGCGGCGCGGAAAAGGGATTGCCTGCCAGTCCCGCCGCGAACGAGGACGAGATGGAACAGGCCATCGATCGCGCCTTCGCCACCCCCCGCGCGCCCCTGCCCACCGAGGCGGCGATGCCTCCCAAGGCCCCTGCCCGTCCCCGCAAGGTCACCGCGACAGCCGCCGCCCGCACCGCCGTTTCCCCGGGGAAACCGGCCGCATCCCAAACTGTCTCGGCAACGTCTCCGGCCGCTCGCGCGGGCTCGCCGAATGAACCCGTGGTCGACGCCAGCCACCTCATCCGCCGCACCGTCATCGGCCTGTCCGAAGCCGCAACGCGCGGTTTCATGACCGACGAGACCATCGACCACTTGCGCCGCACGTGCCCGGGCTGGGACCTCCACGCCCTGCATGCGGAGTTCGAACGCTGGATCGCCGCCTCTCCCGACCGCACCCCCGCTGACTGGCAGCGCGCCTTCGTGGGCTGGGTCAAGCGCCACCACGAAAAACACGGTCGCAACTTGCGCGGCTGACGGCTCCCCGATCCTGCCGCAGACCTCAGACCGAAGGCCCCGAAGCGACAACCGCTTCGGGGCCTTTCTCTTTGCCCATTCCGGCACTAGCTCTGGCCCAGCATCGCGGCGCGCTCCCCGTCTCTGCGTCCCGGACGCGCCCTATTCGGCAAGGCGCGGACGTGGCGGCAGGCGCCCCTTCTTCATTTCGACGCCAACCGCGATTGCTCTCAAGTAGAGGGAAGGCGATGAAGCGGCCCGGGGACCTCTCTCGATGGGGAAAGGAAACTCGAAATTCCCAGTCGCACATAGGCCCGTTTGCGCAGGTCATCCTGACGACCGCAAGCGCCCGTTCTCAACGCGTCCCCTCTTCTCACGTCTGTCCCTGGTCGTTCGCCGATCGGGCCGTTCCCGAAGTGTCGCGTCTGGAGCTGAAGCGAAGCGGCAACGCGACGAAGGCTGGCGTGAGAGCGGCGCGATTGAACCTTTCCACACCGCCCCCTCTGGAAAGTGATTCAAATATCCGCCGGAAATTCAGGCCTTCGACACACCGGGAACGCCCAAACCGCATGTTTCGACCCTTCGGGAACAGCATGTCGACCTTTCAGGAACACGCGTTCGACCTTTCGGGAACAGGTCCTACGACACTTCGGGAACGAAGCAACGACACTTCGGGAATGGCCCGAAAATGCGAATCGCGGGACTCGCGGCGCTGCAGCGCAGATCCCGGCGGTCTAACTTCTTCTAACAGAATCCCTCTAAACACCTTTCTAACCGCTCCGCACGAAGTTTGCCTTTGGAGAGAAATGGGGGAGGGGGCTGCGCCGGGTTGAAAAGGGGTGCCAAGAGTGAGGGCCTTTCCCGCCGCTGCCTCGCGTCCAGAGCCACTTCGCATGAAACCGCGAGGCAGCCGCGTTCGCCGGCCGCGGAAACCCGAGTTGAATCAATTTCCGGACCTTGAGGCGCATATTGATTCAAACCACAGCACCCGAGGTCCTGTCTCACGTCTGGCATGTCAAATTTTTGCCCTGAGAAGCCCGTAGAGCGCTTTCAGGTCCTTGGTGGACCCTTACCCTACCCCAGGCCTGTTTCGGCGCTCTACGAAAGCCGCTTTCGGGGCGCTGGAAAACCGCGATTTTCCGCGAAAATTCGCACGAAGACCGCTGAAATCGGACCGGAGGGCCGTTTTTCGCCCCGGTCCTCCAGAATTCGGCCCAGGTCAGGTCAACCTGTAACCTCGCCGGCAAATTCGTCACCGTCGCGCGGAGAGGCGAGGCGACGAACAACCCGGGTCATCTATTCTGGGCCGTGACCGTTTGCCTAGGTCTGGATCGGCAGAGGCCGTTAAGCCTGGCCCCTCCAGGCGAACGGTGGCGATTGAAAAGGGCGCCCCCGTCGACGGAGGGCATAGTCACTCGTCGGCGTTAGTCCTCGTCGTCTCTGGCGGCCGTGCGGTTCAGCAGTTCCTCGATAGCGCGCATGGAGGCTTCGTAATCGTCGATGGCCTCGCGCGAGGGGGTGAACTTCTCCTGCGCCGGTGGCGGGGCGGGCGCTTCGGGTTCCCAGGGCAGGTAGGCGTGGACGCGCGCGGCGTTGCGCGAGACATGGGTCTCGACGAGGCCGGCTTCGTTCAAGGTGGTGGTGAGGACGCGGACGCCGGGGCGCGAGACGCCGATCAGGGCTTCGATCTGCGCGCCGCGCAGCGGACCGAACCCGGCGAGATAGCCGGCCAGTTCCCGCGCGCGGCCGGAACTGCGACAGTCGTGCAAGCCTGCCGAGATGCGCGCGCCGTCGCGTTCGGCTTCGGTCAGCCAGCGATCGATCCGCGAGAAGGCGCCGTGCAGGGCGGCAATTGCCTGCTGGGCAACATCGGGGTCATCGCTATCGGGAAGTCCCGCGGGCAGCACCACGAGGCCTGGTAGGGGCAGCGCGGCAGGGAGCCCGTGACGCGGCGAGAGGTAGCGCCCGGCGAGGATGTCCAACGCCCAGCCTGCATGGCCGGTAGGGCGCTGTTCCATGGCCATGCCGCGAACCAGCGCGAGGCTGGGCATCTGGCGGGCGAAGTGCGGCGAGCGGGCCGCAGCGGCGAACAGGCGGGCGGCGGCGTGAAAGGGGAGGGCGTCCTCCGGGCTGTCGATGGCGGCCATCAGCGCGTGCGCCGCCTGGACCGCGGTATGGGCGTCCTCGTGCTCGGTTCCGAGGTGGACGTCGCTGGGGGCGATGAAAGCCCGCAGAAGGGCTTCGGCGGCCAGGGCGAGGGGAGGCCAGGGATTGTGCCGGAATTCGGTTAGAATGGCTTGGCAGAGGGCCTTGGGAGGGCGTAAACTGGCGGGCGAGCCCTCCGAAAGCGTGTCCAGCCCGGCAAACCAGGTGAAGAATCGGCTTTGGGTGAATTCGTGGCCTTCCTGTCGAAGCGCGGTCAGGAGGCTTTCGCGGATCGACCGGGCGGCCAGAACCGGCAGGGCGGCGTCACTGGCCCGCGAAATGCCGATCTGGATGCGGCCCAGAAGCAGGGCGCAGAGCGTGATCGGGGCGGGTTCCAGGGGGTGTGATGGATCCGGCTGCATAAAACGCCCTTGAAACAATGGACTGCACCAAGTGGAACTTAAATCAATTTAGCTTTGCACCTGCTGGTGTCAAGATTTGCCTCACTATCGATAATCGAAACGTGGTATAGTTGAGGTGCGGAAGGCAGGCGCGGTCCTTGGGCGCGCAGCGGTCGGACGCGCCGTTAGTTGCGGAAAGGAAGCGGCGCTCGATGCCGCTCGCCACTTTGCCGATAGTCTCGCTGGCGGCGGAATTCCGCCCTTTTTTGGGGGGCGCATCGAAGGAGTGAGGGTGCCATTACAGCGGACGGGCGAGGTGAGCAGGTTGTAGCGATGGAAGAGGGCGGGCTGAACTCGGGCGCTCGGCCGCCGGAGGAGCATGACTTGCATCAGGGCGGCAAAGGCGATGGGGCCGCAATTCGTGTCGCCAGAATGTCGGCGGCGGGCAGTGGGGAGAACGATGCGATCGTCACCGTCCATGCGGCCGGAAAGCAGTCTCTGCCCCAGCGCCGGACTGGTGGCGCCATCGATCGCAATGCTCAGCTCCTGGCGCTTGTCGGCAGTTTGTGGGCATCGGACCACGCCCTGGATGCTGCGGCTTTCCGCGCTGCCATCGCTCCCCGGGCCGCGGCGAGCGTGAAGGCGCTGGCGAGCGATCTTGACGATTACGCCACCTTTTGCCGGGAACGGCGCCTGACCGGGCTTCCGGCCGGTGAGGCGCGTCTGGTGCGCTATATCGAGGACTGCGAAGCACGGGGGCTCAAGCCCGCCACGGCAGCGCGGCGGTTGGCATCGCTGGGGGCGGTTCACGAGATGCTGGGATGCGCGAATCCCGCGCTGGCCGACCGGGTGCGCGGTACCTTGCTGGCGATGAAAGGGCGCGCCAAGGGCGGACAGCGGCAGTTGGCCGCGCTCCGTTCCGGCGACGGGGGTGAGGGGGCGGCGCAGGGCAGGGCGATCACGCTGGCGGTGCTCTTGGCGGCCTGCGAGGCCGATCCGCCGGGCCTGAGGGATGGAGCGCTGCTGTCTCTGGGCAGCGATTGCGGACTGCGGGTTTCCCAACTCGTCGCCTTGACCCTGAGCGATCTTGCGCTGGAGGCGGAGGAATTGCGCATTCCCCCCCGGAAAGGCGGCGAAACGGTGCGCGTGGTTCCACTGCCGGGCGATACCTTGAGGCGGCTCCGTGCCTGGATCGCGGCAGCGGATCTGAGCGAGGGCCCGCTGTTTCGCCGGGTGGCGGTGCGGCGGGTCAGGGCGCGCAGCGGCGCCGAAGCCGTGCCGCTGCGCAAGCTGGCGTGGAACCACCGGCAGGGCGAGGGCCGTCTTGGCGGCCGCACTGCGCGGCCCGCGCGCGTCGACTATGCCATCGGCGAGCAGGCGCTGACGGCAGCGGCGGTGCGCGCGATCGTCAAGGGCAGGACCCGCCGCGCGGCGGAGCGGGGGCTGGTGGCATTGGAAGGTGCAGCACTAGAAGCGGCGATAGCGGGCCTGAGCGGCGGATCGATGCGGCTCGGCTTTCACGAGGACCGCTCGGCCGAAGAGGAGCAGACGCGATGAGCGATCCTGCGTCCTGAAGCTTGAACCCTGCGTTACTTCGCCGCGTGTTGGAAGGCTCCAAACGGGGCACGCGATGATGCCGGAGGATACCGGGCTGGCGAAACTCGGACGCCGCCATGGGCGCGATCCGCGAATTCGCGTCATCCACTTCGCTGTTCCGCGGCCCGTCACCCCCACCGAGAGGCGGTGTGGCGCGCGGAAGAGGCCATTTCCAGCGGTTACAGGCACGGTGAATTCATCCGCTTCTCCGACATTTACCCCAACCAATAGGGGGAATCCCCGATGTCCTGCGGGGCGGGCGGATCGTACCAAGCGAGTCGGGTGGGCAGCGAGGTTTTATGCACCGATCTGCACGCATTCGTTCGAACATGCTCCGGACCACGTCGCTGGGGCGGCTCCCCGCGGCAGGGCTTCGGCCGGTCCTGCGGCCCATGCTCCTGCCGCTGCTGGCTCCGGCGCTGCTGCTTTCCGCACCGGCCCTGGCCGAGGCGCCGGGGCTGCCGACGGGCGGGGTGTTCACGGGCGGATCGGGCACGATCTCCGTCGCCGGCACGACGATGACGATCACTCAGGGCTCCAACCGGGCGGTGATCGACTGGGGCGACTTTTCCATCGGCACCGACCGTAAGGTCCGCATCGACAATGCCGCGGGCGCGACGCTCAACCGGGTGATGGGCGGGCAACTCTCGCGCATAGACGGCACACTTTCGGCCAGCGGCTCGGTCTACCTGATGAACCCGGCCGGGATGATCGTGGGACCGGGCGGCAAAGTGCTGACGGGGGGCAGTTTCGTCGGCTCCACGCGGGCGATCGATCCGGCCGCCTTCATGGCGGGCGGGGCGCTGCGCGCGCGCGGGACGTCGGCCGGGGGGATCGAGAACCAAGGTACTATTACCGCGGGCGTCGGCCAGGACGGGGACGGGGGCAGCGTGGTCCTCATCGCCCGCTCGGTGACCAACAGTGGTCTCATCACCGCGGCGAAGGGGCGCGTGACGCTGGCTGCGGCCGAGGACGTGCTGCTGGCGACCACCGATGGCAAGGCGGACGGGATTTACGTCTCCTACGCAGCGGGGATCGGCACGGGCGGCGACGTGACCCAGACCGGCCGGATCGAGGCGGCTGCGGCCGCGCTTAAGGCGGCGAACGGCAATGTCTTCGCGCTGGCGGGCAACCGCGAGGGCCTGGTCCAGGCCACTGGCACGGCCACGATCGACGGCGAGCTGTGGCTGACGGCGCCTTCAGGCACGGTGGTGGTGGACGGGACGCTGGCGGCCAGGGCGGCCGACGGCGGCGGCGGCACGATCGGCGTCAATGGACAGCAGGTGCAGATCGCGGCGGGCGCGCTTATCGACGCCTCGGGAACGCGCGGCGGCGAAGTGCTGGTGGGCACGGCCGCCTTCGCGAGCGGGAAAGATATCGCCCAGGTCACCCGGATCGAAAGCGGCGCGGAGATCCGCGCCGACGGCACCGAAGGCGGGGGCGCGGGCGGGGGAAGGGTGGAGACATCCGGGCGCGCATTCACGCTTGGCGCGGCGACGATCCTGGCGGGTCGCGGCGGGCAATGGCTGCTCGATCCCGACGACATCGTGATCGACACGGCGGCGGCGACCACGATCGTCACTTCGCTCAATGCCGGAAGCGACGTCACGCAGCAGACGACGGCGGGCGGCACCGGGGGCAGCGGCAACATCACCGTGGCCGCTCCGGTGATCTGGACCGGCACGGGCGGCCTGACGCTTGACGCGCTCAATGACATCACGGTCGACCAGCCCATTTCCGGAGGCGGCTCGGTCACGCTCACCGCCGGTAATGCGCTTGGCGTCAACGCTGCCGTCACCGCCACTGCCGTGACGGCCAGCGCGGCCGGAGCCACCACCCTTTCGGCCGCAGGGCAGCTTGCCGCGACAACCGGGAACGTGACGCTGACCACGGGCAGCTTCACCAACCAGGCCGGTGCGGGCGCGCTTTCGGCGGGGGGGAACTGGCTGGTTTATTCGGACGACCCGGCCGCCGACAGCCCGGGCGGCCTGATACCGGACTTCTATCAATATGCCGCGCCCGCCGGCACGGCTCCGGCAGCAGGCGGCAATGGGCTGCTCTATGCCGCCGCGCCGAGCGTGAGCTTCACGCTGGGGCCGGTAGTGAAGGATTACGACGGCACCACCACTGCCTTCCTCGACGATGGCAACGTCACCGTCACCGGCCTCATCAATAGCGACGACTGGACGCTGGACGGCACATATGCGGACAAGAACGCCGCCACCGGCATTGCCGTTACCGCCACCAATTTCGAAGCGACCCACGGCGGCATTCCCGTCTTCGGCTATGCCGTGGCAACGCCCAGCGTCACGGCCGCAACGGGCACGATCAACCGCATGGCGCTGACCGCGGCGATCATCGGCAACCCCACCAAGACTTACAACGCCACGACGGCGGTTTCTCTCACTTCGGCCAATTTCCAGCTGACCGGGGTGGCGGCCGGAGAGTCCATCGCCGTCGGCGCCGCCGCCACGGCGGCCTACGATGCGCCCGATGCCGGTGCGCGCACCGTGAACGCCACCTTCGCGGCGCCCAACTTCACCGCCGGGGCAGGGACCAGCCTGTCGAACTACATCCTGCCCACCATCGGCACCGGCGCGGGGCAGATCGCCCCGGCCTCGCTGATCGTCAGCGGCATCGTGGCGGACGACAAGGTCTACGACAGCACCACGGCGGCCGTGCTGAACACCGGCTCCGCCACGATCTTCGGCGTGGTGGGCAGCGATGACGTGATGCTGGACTTCTCCGGTTCGAGCGGCGTCTTTGCGACCAAGAACGTGGGCAATGCGATCGCAGTGACGGCCACCGGCGTCGTACTGAGCGGCGCGGACGCGGGGAACTACGTGGTGGCGCAGCCGAGCGGGCTGGCTGCCAACATCACCCGCGCCGCGCTGGTGGTGTCCGGGCTCACCGCCAACGAAAAAGTCTACGACGGCACGCTGTTCGGCGGCGTCAACACGGGCGGCCTCCAGGTTTCAGGCCTCTTCGCCGGGGACGACATCATCCCCGTCGCCGGTCCGGGCGCGCAGATCACTTTCGCCACCAAGAACGTCGGCACGGGCATTCCGGTGACGATCGACGGCCTCAGCCTGAGCGGGGCCGATGCGGGCAATTACGACCTCAGCTTCTCGTCCACGCTGAGCGCCGCGATCACGCCGCGTCCGCTGTCGGTAACCGGCAGCGGCATGCCGACCAAGGTTTACGACGGGTCGACCTCCGCCATCGTGACATCCTCGCAAGTGGCGCTGGGCAATCTCGTTTCCGGCGAATCCATCACGCTGAATCAGGCCTCCGCGCTAGACTATGCCTCTAAGAACGTCGGCATCTGGGACATCGCCGTCTCGCTCAGTCCGTCGGACCACGTGGCAGGGCCGAATACCCTGCTGTCGAACTACAGCCTCCCCACGGTGGGCGCGATCCAGGGCGAGATCACCCCCGCGCCCCTGAACATCACCATCATCGGCAATCCCACCAAGACCTACGACGGCAATACCAATGCCTCTCTGGGGCCATCGAACTTCCAGGTGGACGGCTGGGTCACCGGGGAAGGCGGGACAGTCACGCAGAGCCAGGGCACCTATTCCTCGTCCAACGCCGGGATCTGGACGGTTTCGGCCAATCTCGACGCCAGCAATTTCACCACCGATCCCGGCACATTGCTGTCGAACTACATCATCCCTTCGCCGGTCGCCGGCCTTGGCACCATCGTGCGGCGCAACCTTGGCCCGGGCGTGATCGTCGTCGACATCACCGGCAATCCCACCAAGGTCTACGACGGCAATACCATCGCCACGCTGACCCCCGCCGACTACACGCTGAGCGGCTTCATCGCCGGCGAAGGGGCCACGATCACCCAGACGGTGGGCGAATATGGCAGTGCCAATGCCGGGCCGCAGGCGGTGACCGTGCAGCTTGCGCCGACCGACTTCGATCCCTTCGCCAACACCAACCTCGCCAACTATACCCTGCCCACCGAGGCCACCGGCATCGGCACGATCCTGCGTGCGCCGCTGACGGCCAGCGTGATCGGCAACCCCACGCGCGTCTACAACGGCACCACGCGGATCGGGCTTACCTCCGGCAACTTCACGATTTCCGGCCTCGTCAGCGGCGAGAGCATTTCCGTGCTGTCCCGCGTGGGCAATTATGACAGCCGCAACGCCGGTGCGCGCTCTATCCTGGTTGCACTGGCTTCGGCATCGGAGTTCGTGGCCGGGGCGAACACGCTGCTGACCAACTATGCCCTGCCCACCGAAGCGGTGGGCCCCGGCACGATCACGCCCGCGCCGCTCAACGTGCTGGGCATCAGCGCCCAGAACAAGGTCTACGACCAGACGACGCTGGCGCAGCTGGCCGGGACGGCGACGCTGTACGGGCTGGTTACCGACGATGACGTGACGCTGGACCCATCGGCCTCCACCGGCACGTTCGCCACGGCCAATGTCGGCAACGGCATCGCGGTGACGGCTTCGGGCTACACGGTGGCCGGGGCGGACGTGGGCAATTACACCCTGTTCCAGCCCAGCGGTCTGGTGGCCAATATCACACCGCGCGGGCTGACCATTGCCAACCTCACCGCGCTCGACAAGTTCTACGACGGCACCACCGCCGCCACGCTCTCGGGCGCGGCGACGCTCTCGGGCGTGTTGGCGGGGGACGACGTGGCGCTGGACGGCGGCAGTTCCTCGGCGGCCTTCCTCCAGTCCAACGTCGGCACGGACTTGCGCGTCAACGTGGGCGGATACGGCATCTCGGGCGCGCAGGCGGGGAACTACACGCTTTCGCAGCCCTCGGGGCTGACGGCGGACATCAATCCGCTGGCGCTGACCGGGAGCATCGTCGGCAATCCGACCAAGACTTACGACGGCACCACCCAGGTCTCGCTGACCGCCGCCAACTATGCGCTTTCGGGCTTCATCACCGGAGAGGGCGGCACGATCGCGCAGTCCGCGGGGGCCGCTTACGACAGTGCAAACGCGGGTGCGCGCACGGTCACCGCCACGCTGGTGGTGTCGGACTTCAGGGCCAATGCCGGTACGCTGCTGTCCAACTATGTCCTGCCCACCAGCATTTCCGGCCCCGGCACGATCACCCAGGCGGCGCTGAGCGCGATCATCATCGGCAATCCCACCAAGGTCTACGATGCCACCACGGCCGCCACGCTGACCACCGCCAATTACAGCCTCAGCGGCTTCGTGGCGGGCGAGAACGCGGACGTGACGCAGGCCCTGGGCTCTTACGACAGCAAGAACGTCGGCGCGCGGGTGGTCACGGCCACGCTGGGCGCGGGCGACTTCACTGCCGGGGCAGGCACCCAGCTTGCCAACTACATCCTGCCGGTTTCCGCCTCCGGTGCGGGGACGATCACGCCGGCCAGCCTGCAGGTGGTGGGCATTTCCGCGCTGGACAAAGTCTATGACGGCACCACGCTGGCCGGGCTGGACAGTTCGCTGGGCTCGCTGACGGGCATTCTCGGCAGCGATGTCGTCACGCTGGTTTCCAGCGGCGCAAGCGGGCAGTTCGCCACCAAGAACGTGGGCGTCGACATTCCGGTCACGGCCACCGGCTACACCGCCGCCGGGACCGATGCGGCGAACTACATCGTGCTGCAGCCTGTAGGCCTTGCGGCGGACATCACCGAAGCGACGATCCAGCTTGCCTCCGTCACGCGGGTCTACGATGCCACGACCGGCCTTCCCACCGTGGGCAGCGCCTACACGCTTTCGGGTGTCATCGCGGGAGACACGGTGAGCGTCGATGCCGCCGGCATCTCGGGCAATTACGATACCAAGAACGTGGGCACCGGCAAGCTGGTGACGCTGTCCGGCCTTGCCATCACCGGCACCGATGCGCTGAACTACTCGATCGCATCCAGCGTGACCAATGCCGCCATCGGCACGATCACGCCCGCAACCCTCAACGTGATCGGCGCGACCGCGCTGGACAAGACGTACAACCAGAGCGCGCTCGCCGCGCTGGACAACAGCGGCACCGGCCTCAGCGGCGTGCTCGGCAGCGACGTGGTCGTCCTGGACACCGCCGCCAGCACCGGCACTTTCGTGGACGGGGCGGGCAATCCCACCGCCAACGCCGGCTTCTGGAACGTGACGACCAGCGGCTACACGGTTTCCGGGGCCGATGCGGGCAATTACAACCTGGTGCAGGCCCAGGGCCTCACCGCCCGGATCAACCCGCTCCAGATCATCCTGGCTTCGGTGACCAAGGTCTATGACGGCACCACGGCGCTGCCCTCTGCCTCCACCGGCTACAGCTTCACCGGGGTCCTGACCGGCGACACCGTCAATGCCGACACCTCGGGTGTCTCGGGCCAATATAATGCCGGTGCCAATGTCGGCTCGGGCATGTCGGTGACGGTCCGCAATCTCGCCCTGTCGGGCGCCAGCGCGGGCAATTATTTCGTCAGCAACGATGTGACCGGCCCCATCGGCACGATCACGCAGGCCCAGCTGACGGCGGCGATCATCGGCAATCCCACCAAGACTTATGACGGCAACAACCTGGCCACCCTGACTTCCGCGAACTACCAGCTCACCGGCTTCGTCACCGGCGAAGGCGCCAGCGTCACGCAGACCACCGGCGCCTACGACAGCGCCAATGCGGGCGCACGCACGGTCACCGCCGTGCTCGGCAGCGGGGACTTCTCGGCCACTGGCGCCACGCTGCTGTCCAACTACGTCCTGCCTGTCTCCGCCAGCGGCGCGGGCACGATCGACCAGCGTGTACTGACGATCAGCGGGGTCGTGGCGAACGACAAGGTCTACGACGGCACCACCGCCGCCACGCTGAACAGCACGAATGCCGCGCTGGTCAATGTCGTGAGCGGAGATACCGTCTCGCTGGTCTCCACGGGGGCGGCGGGCACGTTCGACAGCCGGAATGTCGGCACTGACATTCCGGTGACCGCCTTCGGCTATGCTCTCGCCGATGACTTCGGAAACTACGTGCTGGTTCAGCCCACCGGGCTCTCGGCGGACATCACCCAGGCACTGATCCAGCTGGTCGGGGTGACCAAGACCTATGACGGCAACGTGACGCTGCCGACGCTGTCTTCCGCCTATACCCTGACCGGCGTGGTCTCGGGCGATGACGTGACCGTCAATACGGCCGGGATCACCGGCGAATACGCCGACAGGAACGTGGCGAGCGGCATCAATGTCTCGCTGATGGGACTGGTGCTCGCAGGCGGCGACGCTGCCAACTACAGCATTTCCGGCACGGTCCTGGCCCAGCCCATCGGCACGATCACCCCGGCCACACTGAACGTCTCGATCATCGGCAATCCCACCAAGACTTATGACGGCACGACCGCCGCGACACTGGCCGCGGGCAATTACCAGATCACCGGCTTCGTCACCGGAGAGGGCGCGACGATCAACCAGACCCAGGGCGCCTATGCCAGCGCCAATGCCGGGATCAGCACGATTACCGCTGCGCTGCTCGCCGGCAATTACGACGCCGACAGCGGGACGCTGCTCTCCAACTACGTGCTGGCGACAAGCGCGAGCGGCGACGGCACGATCAACCCGGCCTTGCTGGGCATCTCGATCGTCGGCAATCCCACCAAGACGTACGACGGTACCATTGCCGCCATCCTGGGCACGGCCAACTATCAGCTCACCGGCTTCATGGGCAGCGAGAGCGCTACGGTAACGCAGACATCGGGGCGGTACGACAGCGCCAATGCCGGCGCGCGCACCGTCACCGCAGACCTCGCCAACAGTGACTTCGTCGCCGGTTCGGGCACGCTCCTCTCCAACTACATCCTGCCGACCACCGCGAGCGGCGCGGGCACCATCAACCAGGCCATGCTCTCGGCGGCGATCGTCGGCAATCCCACCAAGACCTATGACGGCAACACGGTGGCGGCCCTCACCGGTGCCAATTACCAGCTCACCGGGTTCGTCACCGGCGAAGGCGCCAGCGTCACGCAGGCCATCGGCGCCTACGACAGCGCCAATGCCGGCGCACGCACCGTCACCGCCGTGCTCGGCAGCGGGGACTTCACGGCCAATTCCGGCACCCTGCTGTCGAACTACGTCCTGCCGCTCGGCGCCAGCGGCGCGGGCACCATCGGGCAGGCCACGCTTTCCGCCGCAATCGTCGGCAATCCCACCAAGACGTACGACGGCACCACCCTGGCCACGCTGGCCTCCGGCAACTACCAGCTGACCGGCTTCGTCTCGGGTGAAAGCGCCAGCATCACGCAGGCGCTGGGCGCCTATGGCAGCGCCAATGCGGGCACCCGGCTGGTCACCGCCCTGCTCGGCAGCGGGGACTTTGTCGCCGGGGCCGGCACGGACCTTGCCAACTACGTCCTGCCGGTGGAGGCCGCCGGCCTCGGCACCATCGACCGCGCCGTGCTTTCGGCGGCCATCGTCGGCACGCCCACCAAAGTCTATGACGGCAACGCCGCCGCCCGGCTGACCAGCGGCAACTACGCACTCACCGGCTTCGTCACCGGAGAGAGCGCCAGCGTGACGCGCAGCATCGGTGTCTACGACAGCCCCAACGCCGGTGCGCGCACCGTCACGGCCAGCCTGGTGGCGGGAGACTTCGTTGCCGGCGCCGGTACGCTGCTGGACAACTACGTCCTGCCGGTCAGCGCTACGGGCGCGGGGTTGATAGGGAAGGCCACGCTGGCGGCTTCCATCGTCGGCATCCCGGTCAAGACCTATGACGGCACGACGCTGATCACGCTGGTTCCGGGCAATTACCAGATGACGGGCTTCGCCGTGGGCGAGGGCGCCGCGGTGACGCAGGCCAGCGGCACGTTCGCCGCGCCCGATGCCGGGTTCCGCCAGATCACCGCCACGCTGGGCGCGGGGGACTTCGCGCCCCAGTCGAACACCTTGCTCGACAACTACATCCTCCCCACCCAGGCCACCGGCATCGGCCTGATCGAACGCGCCGTGCTGACCGCCACCATCCTCGGCAATCCCACCAAGGTCTACGACGCGACCACGGCTGCCAGCCTGACGAGCGCCAACTATGCGCTCACCGGCTTCATCGCCGGGCAGGGCGCCACGGTGACCGAGACGGTCGGCACTTACGACAGCGCCAATGCCGGCGCGCGCACCGTCACCGCCGCGCTCGGCAGCGCCGACTTCGTGGCGAACAGCGGCACGTCCTTGCTGAACTACGTCCTGCCCGCCAGCGCCAGCGGCGCGGGCACGATCACGCAGGCCGTGCTGGCCGCCGTGATCCTCGGCAATCCCACCAAGACCTATGACGGTTCCACGGCGGCCCTGCTCACGCCGGGCAACTTCCTGCTCACCGGCTTCATCGGCAGCGAAAGCGCCACGGTCACCGCGACTTCGGGCACATACGCCGATGCCAATGCCGGCATCCACCTGGTGACGGCGATGCTGGGCAGCGGGGACTTCGCGGCAGGGGCGGGCACGGTTCTTTCGAACTACCTGCTGCCGACCACGGCAGCGGGGCTGGGCACTATCGAGCGGGCGGTGCTCTCGGCCGCCATCGTCGGCAATCCCACCAAGCCCTACGATGGCACCAATGCCGCCACGCTGACCGGGGCAAACTATGCCCTGGCCGGTTTCGCACCGGGAGAGGGCGCCGCGGTGACGCAGACCGTGGGCACTTATGCAGGCGTGAACGCGGGCCTCTGGACCGTGACTGCCGGTCTGGGCACGGCGGACTTCACCGCCCAGTCCGGTACGCTGCTGTCCAACTACATCCTGCCGACCAGCGCCAGCGGGCCGGGCACGATCGCGCGGGCCGTGCTGACGGCCGCGATCATCGGCAATCCCACCCGCACTTACGACGGCACCACCGGCATCGGCCTCACGCCCGGCAACTACCTGCTCACCGGCTTCGTCGGCAGCGACGGGGCCAGCATAACCCAGGCGCAGGGCCGCTACGACAGTGCCAATGCCGGCGCGCGGATCGTGACCGCGCTGCTTTCCGAAACCGACTTCGCCGCCCAGTCCGGCACCCTGCTGTCCAACTATGCCCTGCCGACCAGCGCCAGCGGCGCGGGCACCATCGAACGCGCGGTGCTGACGGCCGCCATCGTCGGCAACCCCAGCCGCGCCTACGACGGCACCACCGTCGCCCGCCTGACGAGCGCCAACTATGCCCTCACCAGCTTCGTCGCGGGCGAGGGCGCCAGCGTCACGCAGGGCCAGGGGCTCTACGACGGTCCCAATGCCGGGCCGCACACCGTCACCGCCGCGCTGGCACAGGGTGATTTCAGCCCGAACAGCGGCACCCTGCTGGCGAACTACGTCCTGCCGACCCTGGCCTCGGGCACGGGCACCATCTCCCGCGCGGACCTGACGGTGGCGATCACCGGCAATCCCACCAAGGCCTGGGACGGCACCACCGATGCCCAGCTCGTGCCCAGCTATTACACGATCACCGGCTTCGCGGCCGGGGAAGGGGCGACGATCACTCAGGCCTCCGGCACTTATGCGGAGGCTTCGCCCGGCCGCCACCAGGTGACCGCGCTGCTCTCCCCGTCGGACTACCTGGCCGATAGCGGTACGCTGCTGTCGAACTACAACCTGCCGGACAGCGCCGAAGGGCCGGGCACGATCCGCCCGCCGTTCAACTGCACCTCGCTCGCATCCTGCCTGCCCGAACCGCCCGACCTGGCCCGCTTCGCAGCAGGAGCCTTCCCGCGCTTCTACGTGGTCTATCCCAGCGTCTTCCCGCGCTACCAGGCCCATACCCAGGCCTTCGCGGCGATGCCCAGCATCCTCGATCCGGGCGGCGTGGTCCTGACGGCGGACGGCTGGCTGGTGGCCAAGCGCAGCACGGTGCTCAATTCCAGCGAGCAGATCCTGGCGCGCGGCGGCGGTAGCATGGAAGTGCGTATCCGCTACGAAGCGCCGCCTGCGGCGATAGAACTGGGCGAACCGGGCGGCATGGGGGGACAATGATGCGATCCACGATATTGCGAAGCCGGTCCGCGCGGGCCGTGACGGCGCCTGCCGCCCTTCTGGCCGGGGTGGCCGTGCTGACCGGGGCCACCCTGCTGCCCGCCACGGCCGCGGCGCAGGACTTCGAGCGGCGCCTGCCCAAGGCCCCGCCGCTCCCCGCCACGCCCGAAGTGCCCGTGCCGCCCGAAACCCCGCCGCCGCCTGCGGACGCCACGGCGATCCTGCCGCTGTTGCGCGGGCTGGTCTTCGTCGATGGACCGGGCGCGCTGCAACCTGCCGGGATCGCCCCGGAGGGTGCGGAAAGCGGCATTTCCGTGCGCGGCCTGCCGCTGCTTGCCGGTCCGGCCTTCGATGCGGCGGTGCGCCCCTATCTCGGCCGACCGCTGACCCGCGCCGATCTCGACGCCGTGGTCCGCATCGTCCAGGATACCTACCGCGCCACCGAGCATCCTTTCGTGGACGTCAGCGTGCCGCCGCAGAACGTGCAGAGCGGCGTGGTGCAGGTGGTCGTCACCGAATACCGCGTCGGCGCCATCGAAGTGACCGGCAACCGCCATTTCTCCACCCGGCTGATCCGCGGCATGAGCGACCTCGATCCCGGGGAAGTGCTCACCCTGCCGCGCCTGCGCGAGGCGCTGGACGATTACAACCAGAACTCCTTCCTCACCGTGGACGGGGTGCTGCGGCCCGGCCGGGGCACCGGCACGACCGACCTGGTGCTGGAAGCGCATGACCGGCTGCCGCTGCGCGTCTATGGCGGCTATGACAACCAGGGCGTCGCCACGCTCGGCAGGGACGAATGGTTCGTCGGTTTCAACTGGGGCAACGTGCTGGGCACCGGGCAGATCCTGTCCTACCAGTTCACCCGCAGCTTCGAGGGCCGCTATACCTCGCATTCGGCCAGCGACGTCATTCCGCTCTCCCCGAACGACAAGCTGCTGGTGTTCGGCGCCTATGCCACCCAGAAGCCGAAGATCGCCGACCTGTTCGACAGCAAGGGCCATTCCGGGCAAGTCAGCGCCCGCTTCGTCCACGACCTGCCGCGCAGCGGCGCGCTCAGGAGCAGCATGCAGCTGGGCATCGACTACAAGCGGGCGGACAACAACCTGGAGTTCCTGGGCTTCCGCGTGCTCGACACGGCGGTGGAGGTTTTCCAGTTCCCGGTGGTCTTCACCGGCACCGTGGACGACCGGCTGGGGCAGACGGTGATCGAGAACCAGATGGTGTTCTCGCCCGGCGGGGTGACCCGCTACAACCACGATGCCGATCTCCAGCAACTGGTGCCTTATGCCAAGGCGACTTATGCCTATGACCGCATTTCCGTTACCCGCACCACCTGGCTGCCCTACCGCATGAGCTGGGTGCTGCGCGGCATGGCGCAGTTCGCCACCAGCAACCTGCCCTATAGCGAGCAACTGGCGGCAGGCGGCCTCGGCAGCGTGCGCGGCTACGATCCCAATACGGCGCTGGGCAGCGAGGGCTTCCTGCTCAAGACCGAACTCAATGCGCCGGCCTTCTCGGTGATTTCCGGCAGCGGTTCGCTGACCGACCAGATGCAGCTCGGCCTCTTCGTCGATTACGGCAAGGTCTGGCAGCAGCGCCGCCTGCCGGATTCGCCCAAGAATGCCGAACTGGTGAGCGTGGGCGGCAAAGTCCACTATACGCTCGGCCGCTACCTCGACCTGGAAGTGGACCTGGGCCACCAGCTGCAGAAGGCGCCCTTCGCGCGGGACCGCGATACCCGGCTGGCAGTGATGGCCACCGTGGGGTTCTAACTTCAGGCGCGTTTCTACAGGCTTCTACCGATGGCCGGCGGCGGTGGTTCTGCCGATGATCCTGCAGGATTTTATGGTCCGACAGGGAGTCATGCGCCGATGAGACTGAGCCCCCGCGCGTTCTCGATCGCCGCCCTGGCGGCCCTTGCCTTGCCCGCGCCCGGCGCCCTGGCGCAGGAGGCGGGCGATCCCGCCCCGGCGCCTCCAGCGCCCGTCCCCGCGCCGCCTACGCCTTCCGCCGAGCCCGTCGGTCCCCCCGACCCTTCGCAAACGCCGCCGGTGAAGAAGGAATCGAAGTTTCACCGCAACTTCTTCGACGAGACCGACGGCAAGCTCGATTTCTCCAACTTCCTGGCAAAGGGCGGGTTCTTCCCGATGCCGGTCATCATCACCGAGCCGGCGGTGGACGGCGGCTTCGGCGTGGTCGCGCAGTTCATCACCGTGAACAAGGACGATCCCAAGCGCACCACGCGCCGGATGCTGGGGGCGGTGAAGACCGGCAACGGCTCCTATGGCTACGGCTATTTCCAGTCCGGGTCGGCTTTCGATGACCGGGTCAGCTACAAGTTCGGCGTGGGGCGCGGCAAAGTGACGCTGAAGGCCTATCCGGACATCCTGCCGTCCGGCCTCGAATATACCAACAAGTACGATTACGGCGCGCTCGCCTCGGTGCGGCTGCACCTGGCGGATTCGCGCTTCTCGCTCGGACCGCTGTTCGATTTCCGCAAGCTGCACTCGCGCATAGACCTCGACATCGAGGATCTGCCCGAGCGCTTCTCCGACTTCGAGCGCAAGCTCAAGACCGGCGCGCTCGGGTTTGGGGTCCATTTCGACAGCCGCGACAATGCCATGACCCCCACCGAGGGCCTGAACATCTACGCCGAAGGCAAGTTCAACGACGGCGCTTTCGGCAGCGACCGGGACTTCCAGATCTACGACGTGCACGGCTACGGCTTCCACAAGCTCTCGCCCGAATGGCGGTTGGGGGCGAAAGTGGAAGTCGATGCGATCCGGGGGCACTATCCGGTCTACTTCGCGTCCTCGATCAACTTGCGGGGTATCGAGGCGCGGCGCTACCAGGGCGAGACGGCCGTGAGCACGGAACTGGAAATAACCCGCCAGATCAGCCCCCGCTGGGCGCTGCTGGGCTTTGCGGGGCTGGGCTTCACCGATGCGGGCGGGGCGCGGATCTTCGACAATTCCGGCGCAAAGATCGCCGGCGGGGGCGGCTTCCGCTATCGGATCGCCCGAAAGCTGGGTCTCGATGCCGGTATCGATGTGGCCTATGGTCCCTCGGGCGCGGTGTTCTACCTCCAGTTCGGCCACGCCTGGGCATTCAACCTGGATTGACCGGGGCCGGCTCGGCTTCTTTTTCGGATAGCCATTCGCGCCGAATGCGGCCGCGCGCCCTTCGGACAGTCTCGCTCCAGTCGCAGCACGCCGGATGGCGGGCACAAAAAAATGGATGGGAGCGCAAGGCTCCCATCCATCCTTCGATCCGATCGATCGCGAAGGGTCAGTCGACCGCCATCGCCGCCGCCGCCAGCTTTTCGAGATCGAGATACTGTTCCTTCTCGACCGATACGCCGACGCCGAAGATCGTGCCGTTCTTGAACTCACCCGGCGAGGCGTATTCCTCGCTGACCGCATCGCCGCTGTCGCGCCCGATGCACAGGCCGTCACCGGAGAGCGTGAACTTGCCGAGCTGGGTCTTCATGTCGCCCGAGTCCACGGCCTGTTCGTTGACGTAGAGCGTGGTCTTGCCCAGCGATTCTCCGTATTCGCCCGCCTTCTCGCGGATGAACTCCATGCCCAGCGAATACTTGCCGGGAGTGAGCTTGTCCGAGACGAACTTCTGCTCGGGCTTGATGCCCAGGAAGTTGTAGACGTAGTGCAGCTTGCCGTCCTTGATGAACAGCGAGTGCCCGCCGAAGCGTGAGCCATGCGCGAAGATCACGCCTTCGGTGCTGTCGGTCACTTCGACATCGGCGATGATCTTGTAGTTGCGCCCACGCACGTTCACGGCAACGCCTTCCGGTACGGGCGCGGTGCCCGGATAGTAGACGTAGCGTTCACGCGGCGGCTCGGTGGAGGGACGTTCGGTGCCCAGCACTTCGGCCGCGCTGCGGTCGTCAAGCGGAAGCACGTTGTTGGCATCGGCTTCCTCGAACCAGGCCTTGATCAGGGCCTGCAGCTTTTCGGGATGCTCCTTGGCAAGGTCGACCGATTCCGAGCGATCCTCGTCGACGTTGTAGAGTTCCCAATCGTCCTGGTCGAAGTGGCCCTTGCCGGTCAGCGGGGCATGGATCGCGGCGGCCTTCCAGCCGTCTTCCCAGATGCCGCGGGTGCCGAGCATGGCGTAGTACTGGCGCTTCTTCTGCGTCGCGCCGTCGGCCTCGAAGCTGTACTTCATCGACACGCCGGACAGCGGGTGCTGCTTCACGCCGTGATGGGTTTCGGGCATCTGGATGCCGATGCATTCGAGCAGCGTGGGCACCAGGTCCACCGCGTGGTGGTACTGGTTGCGCACTTCGCCCTTGGCCTTGATGCCCTTGGGCCAGGAAATGACCATCGGGCAGGCGGTGCCCCCGGCATATTCCGAATAGCGCTTGAACATCTTGTACGGCGCCGAGAAGGCCGCCGCCCAGCCGGTGGGATAGTGGTTGTAGGTTTCCGGCCCGCCCAGCACGTCGAGATACTTGAGGTTCTCTTCGACCGAGTCGGGATAGTTGTTGAAGAACTTGTTCTCGTTCACCGAGCCGTTGGGACCGCCTTCGCCCGATGCGCCGTTGTCGGAGCAGTAGAGGACGATGGTGTTGTCCAGCTGCCCGCTCTGTTCGAGGTAGTCGATCAGGCGGCCCACCTGCACATCGGTATATTCCGACATGCCGGCATAGACTTCGGCCATGCGCGAGAAGAGGCGCTTTTCGTCCGCGCTCAGTTCCTCCCACGGGCGCACGTAGTCGCCGGGGTTGGCCTGGTCTTCGCGAACCGGGTTGAAATCTTCCAGCTTGGTGCCGGCCGGCAGCAGGCCCTTCTCGATCATCCGGGGCACGACCCACTTGCGATAGGCGTCGTAACCGTCGTCGAACTTGCCCTTGTACTTGTCGGCATATTCCTTAGGGGAATGGTGCGGGGCATGGTTGGCGCCGGGGCAGAGCCACATGAACCAGGGCTTGGAGGGGTTGCTGGCCTTCTGGTCGCGGATCATCTGCATGGCCTGGTCCACCAGGTCCTTGGACAAGTGGTAGCCGTCCTCGGGCAGGTAGGGCTGGTCGATGAACTTGTTGTCCTCGACCAGGTCGGGATACCAGTTGTTGGTCTCACCGCCGAGGAAGCCGTAGTACCGGTCGAAGCCCTTCTGCAGCGGCCATTCCGACTTCGGCCCGCCGGAGCAGATGTCCTGTTCGGGCACGTTGTGGTCCTTGCCCAGCCAGTAGGTGCTGTAGCCGTTGCCCTGCAGCATCTGGCCGATCGACATGCAGTTTTCCGGCACGCGGCCGCTCCAGCCCGGGAAGCCGTTCGACGCCTCGGTAATGCAGGACATGCCGTTGAGGTGGTGGTTGCGGCCCGTCAGGAAGCACGAGCGGGTGGGCGAACACAGCGCGGTGGTGTGCCACTGCGTGTAGGTCAGGCCGTTGTCGGCCAGCTTCTGCAGCGTGGGCATGTTGATGGCGCCGCCATAAGGCTGCCATGCCGCCTGGCCGGTATCATCGTAAAGCACGATCAGGACGTTCGGTGCCCCTTCCGGCGCCTTGGGCGGCAGGAATGGCTCCCAGTCCGCTTTCGAATCGCGAATGTCGAGCTTGATGACGCCTTTGAATTCCTTCTGGGCCACGGCCAGTCTCCTTCATTTCGGTCGGCATTTCGGGTTGGGTTTATGCCGCGCTCGCGCGCCTTCCGGGCCGCGAAAGTTCGGCCGGACATGAATTTGTGACGCACCGTATCGGCGGTTCGGCGGCTCCTTCGGCGCGTCACGCCCTATCGGGTACCCGATCCCCGTGGCGGCACCCATCGGGACTCTCCCGCGAAAGACCCAGGCGATTCCCTGACATGGCGATGGGTCCGGCCCATTCAGGAGCCGCTCCCGGGCCGGTCTCGGGAATTGTCCCCCCGCAAAGGCAAGGAAATCGCCCATAGCCCCGGCCCCGGGGACGGGCGAGCGTGCCGGTATTGGCCCGGGGGCTGGCCCGGTGCTGGCCCGTATTGGGCCCTGACCGGGCGGGCCGGTCCATCGAGGGAGAACGACCAGATGAGATTCGCCGCGACACTCGCTGCCCTGTTGCTGGCGGGAACTTGCGCTGCCGCTCACGCGCAGGAGCAGGATGCCGCTTCGGCCGGTGCCGCTTCCGAAGGGCAGGCGCTGGCGGACAAGCTGGCGAACCCGATCTCCAGCCTGATCTCGGTGCCGCTCCAGTCCAATTACGACTGCTGCTACGGCCCGGCGGACGGGGACCGCTATACCCTGAACATCCAGCCGGTGATCCCGCTGGGCATCACGAAGGACTGGAACCTCATCACCCGCACGATCCTGCCGGTCATCAGCCAGGAGACCACCGTACGCGGCGGCAAGGGCGACACCGGCCTCGGCGATACCCTGCAGAGCTTCTTCCTTTCGCCCAAGGCGGCGAAAAACGGCGTGGTCTGGGGGGTCGGCCCGGCCATTCTCTGGCCCACCGGCAATGCCACTTTCGGGTCGGACAAGTTCGGCGCCGGGCCGACCGCAGTGCTGTTGAAGCAGGGCGGGGGGCTGACGTTCGGCTTCCTGGCCAATCACCTCTGGTCATTCGCCGGCAAGTCTTCCGCGCCGGGGATCAGCCAGACCTTCCTCCAGCCTTTCATCACCAAGACCCTGCCCGATTCCACCAGCTTCGCCCTCAACACCGAGACGAGCTACGACTGGAAGTCCAAGGACTGGACGGTTCCGGTGAACCTTTCGGTCAGCCATGTGGTGAAGTTCGGCAAGCAGCCGGTCAGCCTGGGCGTGGGCGCGCGCTACTATGCCGAGCGGCCGCGCTTCGGCCCGGAGTGGGGCGCCCGCTTCGTGATGACCCTGCTGTTCCCCGAATAAGGCGGATTCCCGGACAGGCGGATCAATCCTGCGCGAACTCGGCATTAATCCCGATGGGGCGGCTGGCGGCGCGGGCAGATAGTCATAGCCGCCCGTCGGGCGACCTTAGAGGAGAGACTATATGGCACGTTCCGGCTCAATCGGCCCGACACGGAAGGCGGCGCTCATGGCGACCGCGATGGCATTGGCGGGGATAGGGGCGCTATGCGGGCCGGTGGCGCCTTCCGCCCGGGCGCAGGCCGCTTCCGCGGATGCCGCCTCCAGCCCCATCGACCCCGCCGCCATGCAGGCCATGGACCGCATGAGCGCCTTCCTGCTGACTCTCGGCAGCTTCCGCGTCACGGCGGACGCCACCACCGAGCAGGTTCTGGTCACCGGCCAGAAGATCCAGTTCGGCGGCAAGGTGAACATCCTGGCGAAGCGGCCCAATGCCTTCAAGATCGTCACGGATTCCGACACCCAGCTTCGCGAGATGTACTACGACGGCAAGACCTTCACGATCTTCGCCCCGCGCGTGGGCTTCTACGCGGACTTCCCGGCGGCCTCCTCGATCGGCCTGACCATCGACAAGGCCAAGCGCGACTACGGCATCGAGCTGCCCCTGGCCGACTTCTTCACCTGGGGCACCGACCAGACCCTGCGTTCGCGCGTGAAGGAGGCCATGGTCGTGCGGCCGGAGACGATCGATGACCGCAAGTGCATGCACTATGCCTTCCGCCAGGAGAAAGTGGACTGGCAGATCTGGATCGAGGACGGCGCCCGGCCGCTGCCCTGCAAGCTGGTCATCACCAACAAGGACGATCCCGCCATGCCGCAATATGTCGCCGTATTGCACTGGGACACGCAAGTGACGCCGGGCACGGCCGACCTGGCCTTCACCCCGCCAGCGAACGCACATCGTATCACCATGGCGGACGTCAATGCCGCCGCAACCAAGGGAGAAGGGCAGTGAGCCTGATCGTCTCCGCGCCTCTGGCGCTCGTGGCCGGACTCGCATTGGGGCTGGACGGGGTCTCGGCCGCGTCGCTGGCAGGGCCGGACATGCTGCCGGCATCGGCCGTGTCGGGAAGTGAGGCGCAGCTTGCGCCGGGTGGCGGCCAGCGCCGTCCCGCAGGCGGCGGTGCCCACGCGCGGCCTGCCGGTGGCGGCGGCGGAGCGCGTGCCGCCGCGCCCCGCTCCGGCGGCCGTCCGCCGGTGCGCGGCGGGGCCTCCACCAACATCAACCACAGCGCCGATCGCAACGTGAACCGGAACGTCAATCGCAACGTGAACCGCAATGTCGACGTCAACGTCCATGGCGACTATCACGGTGGTTATCACGACGACTGGGACGATTGGGACGATCACTGGCACCCGGTGGCGACGATGGCGGTTGCCGCCACGACCGCGGCGGTGGTCGGCTCCATCGTCCGCAGCGTGCCGCCCAGCTGCACCACGACGATCGTCAACGGCGTCAGCTACTCCCAATGCGGCAGCACCTGGTATCAGCCGCAGTATTCGGGATCGTCCGTCCAGTACGTCGTGGTCAATCCTCCGCGCTGAGGGGACCGGCGCGCCGGCGCTCGTCGGCGCGCAGACGCTGGACGCAAGGGAAAGGCGGCGGACCGATCCGGTCCGCCGCCTTTCTCGTTACCGGCAATGCGATCAGAACGAGGCCTGGAGCAGCACCGCCGGGCCATAGAGCTTGTAGCGCACGCGGCCGTCCCAGCGCTCCTTGTCGATCCCCAGGCGGTAGTCGACATAGCGATAGGCCACCCCCAGCTGGAGGTTCTTCGCCACCGCGTAGTTGGCGCCGACCTGGGCGTTGAGCAGGCGGCCGTCGTAATCGTCGATCTTGAGCGAAAGCCAGTCGAACCGGCCGTTCAGCTCCACCCGCGGGGCGACCTTGTACGTCACGAAGGCGCCGATCGTGGGGAGCGGTGCCAGCACGTTGCGGCGGCGGACTTCGCTCTGGCCGGTCACGCCGCCCACGGTGCCGACGCCGCTGAGCGACATCTCGAACCGGGTGACGTGCGCGCCGATCGCGGCGCCCAGTTCCACCGTGGAGTTCTGCACGAAGGCATAGCCCACGGTGAGGCGGTAGATCTCGCTGTCGAAGCCGCTGCGCACCTGGGCAGTGGCGGGATAGACGACGCCGTCGAACGAGATGTCGCGCGCCAGGCCGATCTGGCCATTGCGGTTGAGCTTGTAGAAGTCAGCGCCCACGACCACCCGGCCGAAGCGTGCACCGGCCGTGAAGGAGGGCAGGATCTCGTCCTTGTCGAGCGCCAAGTCCTTTTCGAAATCGATGTCCGTGCCGATGTCCGCCTGGGTCTTGGTGGCCACGCGCACGTCGGTATCGACTTTGGGGAAGAACGCCATGGCGCTGACCCAGTACTTGTTGTCCAGCGTCTGGGCCGAGGCGGGGGCGTGGAGCCCCAGTGCGGCACAGGCCGATGCCAGCAGGGCGATCCGCCGTCTGTTGCGGGCGGGCCGCATCCGCTCAGGCGCGCTTTGTCCGGAACCTCGGCGGAGTGTCGGAACCACGTCGGAAATCTGGGCTTCCATGGTCTGCTCCTGTCAGAGGCGGCCTGGTATCGATGGCAGGCGGCCCAAAGTGAATGAGGTCTTCGAAAAGGCGGGGAGAACCCGGGTGACGGGCTCTCAATTCGTGGTTTTCCCGAAGGATATGCCTGCAAGGATATGGGCGCCGCCGAGTCCCGCGTATCCGGGCCAATCCCGAGGCAGGCATCAGGGAAACCCCTACTCCTGCACCCAAGGAGACGCGGTTCCGGCCGGGGCAGGCGCCGGGGAAGTCGAGAGCGCCCGGCACGGCATCTACTGCGGCGCAGGCTGCGTGGCCGGCAGCACCCCCGGCACGGTCCGCCAGCGGTCGAAATCGGCGCGGGATTCGCCGCGCATGGACTGGCTGAGCAGCAGCATGGGGAACTGCGATTCCCGGATGCCGCCCGATGCCGGCCGGTCGATGTCCATGATCAGCATGAGTGACATGACCACCAGCAGGTTCATCACGCAGGACAAGTAGAAGCTCGCGCGGGTGCGGATGATGTAGCCGATGATGAAGGCGGCGATCAGCACGTAGACGATCAGCACCCAGAACACTTCCTCGGGCACATGGGCCATGCGACCGGTCTTGCGCGAAGTATCGAGGTCTATCACCGCGTTGATCGAGGACACGAAAGTGCTGGACATATCGTACTGGCGGATGCTGTCGAACCCGGCCAGGGTGGCGGACCAGATGTCGTTGACGATGCGGTTGTTCTCCGCCAGCTCGTTGCGCAGCTGCTCCGGCGTCGGGTCTCCGGCCAGGGCTATGCGGTTATCGGTATAGCGGGTCAGCAGCGCGCTCAGGCGGGCACGGTGCGGGTCGGGCAGGATCTGCGTCTGGAGATAGGCCGTGCCGATGGCGTTGGCTTCTTCCAGCACCAGGCCCCTGCGCGTTTCGAAACGGTCCACCGCCAGAGCGAAGGTGAAGCCCAGCAGCAGGGCCAGCAGGCCCAGCACGGCCGGTACGATCGCGCTGTTCACATCGTCGCCCGGATCGTCGGCCCCGGCTTTCGCGGAGGTGGTGGCCGCACCCGGCATGCGGGGATCGGCACTGACCGTGGTAGAGCGGCGCGCCCCTTCGATCCGGGTTCCCAGCCTCATGCCCAGCCATGTCAGGCCGACCACCACGGCAAGGAGCACGAGCCCCAGGATGACGATGGGGACCGAGGCAAGCGGACTGGTTATGGGCATCATGACAGGCTCCGTTGGGCGATAGATGGGGCGGCGAGAGGTGGGGCGGCAAGCGATGGGGCAGCGGGGCGGGAAATCGGGCCGGTGCTCACACCAGTCGCGTGGCGATGGCGGTGAAAAGGAACAGGCCTGCCACGGACATCACGAAAGCCACCAGCAGCACGGAGCGGCCGAGCTTGAAAGGCTCGACGCGGGCGACGTCGCGCAGGGTGATCCAGTAGCTGGCCGTGCCCAGCAGCATGGCGCCGGTACCCGCCGCCGCCAGGAACATGCCGACATGCTGCGGGCTGTCGGTACGGGTGATCTGGGCGTTGTCCGCCAGACTCTGGAGAAATTTGTAGATCGTGAAGCCGAAGCTGAGCATCGACAGCGAAGTGCGGATCCACGCCATCAGCGTGCGGTCTGCCGCCAGGATCGTGCGGATTGCGCCCAGGTCGCCCGGTAGTTCGGGCGTTTCTCCCTGGGCAGGTTGCGTCGTGGCCATCAAGGCATCTCCCGTGTAGGACCCGATCAGGGGGCGGCGGTTCCCATTGTCGCGGCACGCGCCTCGGCAGCGTCCCGCATCGCCTCGGCCCGGCGCTCGGCCCGCTCGCGGAGCGCATCCATGTCGCGGTCCAGGAAATAGTTCAGCAGCGTCCTGAGGACGGCGATGGCGGCCAGCTTGCCGATGGCGTCCCAGTTGGGTGCGATCGTGGTTTCCACGATGTCTGCGGCAAGCTGGAACGTCAGCCCGGCCACCAGCCAGCGCCCGAGCGAAAGCCAGACCGGGCCCAGTTCCTCTTCGGAACCGTTGAACAGCAGCAGGCGCGACAGGCCGATGGCGCCCTGGATCGAACCGATGGCAATGGCCAGCATCGCCAGCAGGTTCACCCCCAGCGCCAGGTATTCGGCTATGCTATGCAGAATGTCTTCCATCGACAGGCCCCTTCTTCGGACCCTGGGAGGATGTTCCGTTCGGGCGGCCTTTGCCCATCGGGAGAATCCCCGGCAAAAGCGGCGGCGGCTCCCCGAAGCGAGGGCTGTGGGCCCTTGCGAACAGGGATACCAGTGAGTATCTGAAAGGCGGGAAGGGAGCGCGCCCATTCGCGCCAACCGCTCGCAGGAGAGCCCATGAAGCACCAGATCAACCGCGTCCGCCACGAACTGCACCGCCGCACGCTCGTGGTCAGCCGGGTCGAGAACGTCACGCCGAACATGTTGCGGCTTACCCTGAGCGGGGACGAGCTGGCCGGTTTCACCAGCCTCGCGCCTGACGATCATATCAAGGTCTTCGTGCCCGAAGGAGAAAACGGCGAAACCGCCATGCGCGACTACACGCCGCGCCGCTACGACGCGGAAAACAATGCGTTGATCGTAGACTTCGCGATTCACGAGGCAGGGCCGGTCACCGCCTGGGCTTCGGGCGCGAAAGTGGGCGACGAGGCGCGCATCGGCGGTCCGCGCGGTTCGCTGGTGGTGCCGCAGGACTTCGACTGGTGGCTGCTGGTGGGAGACGAGACCGCACTGCCCGCCATCGGTCGCCGGATCGAGGAACTCGCGCCCGGAACCCCCGTAACCAGCCTGGTCGCCGTGACAGGGGCGGAAGAAGAGCAGGTATTCGCAACCGCCGCGCAGCACGAGGCCATCTGGGTGCACCGCCCGGCCGCGCAGGCCATCGATGCCGAACCGCTGCTGGAAGCCCTGCGCCAGTTCGTGCCGCCCGCGGGCGACGGTTTCATCTGGATCGCCGCGGAAGGCGCCGTGACGCGGGCGCTGCGCACTTATGTGCTGGAGGAACTGGGCCATGTGCCGCAGTGGCTCAAGGCCAGCGGTTACTGGGTGAAGGGTGCGGCGGACACGACGGAGAAGTTCGAAAGTTGATCCCCAGGGCGCCGCTGCGGGCAAGGCGCGGCGCCTCTTTGAATACCGATTAGTATCCCGAAGCGGGCCGCGCAGACGGCCCGCTTCGGCAAGAAACGCCAGGCCGTCCGAACGAGGCGGACCGACAGGAGAAGTGGGCATATGACGCGGCTGACGCGGAGTGAAAGCCAGGCGCTCACGCGCCTGCGGCTGCTGAAATCGGCGCGCGAGCTGTTCCGGCGCGACGGCTATGCCGTGACCTCGGTAGACCGCATCGCCGAAGCGGCGGGCTACAGCAAGGGCGCGGTCTATTCCAATTTCGAGGGCAAGGAAGCGATCTTCCTGGCCGTGCTGGAATCGGAAAGCGAGGAGAACCTCCGGGAATTGCTGGCACGGCTGGAAAAGGCCGAGGAAACGGCGGAAATCGTGACCATTCTGGCAGATTGGGCCGATGAGCGCTCGCGGTTTGGGGGATGGTCGCTGACCATTCTGGAACATGCCCGCGTGGCCCAGGGCAAGGACTCGCTGCGCCAACAGGAAGAGATCGTGCGCGGGCAGTGGCGCAAGCTCGGCAGCTATCTGCTCGGCCGTTTCCCGGGGTGCCGGGCCGCGCCCGAGCAGCTTGGCGCGCTGCTGTTCGAGATCGCCTTCGCCCCGGCCCTGACCTTCGTGTCCGCACCCCGCGCCGGAGACCTCGTGCGGCTGGCGCTGCCGCCCCTGCTTCCCGGCTAAGGCCCCTGCTCCACCACGAAAGTTTCCCGCAAGGGTTGTAATCGGGAAACCGCCCGGTATCCTGAATCCCGTCGTGTCCGGATGGCCGGGTGCGGCGGAGGTTGCCGCCATGATCGCTGCCCAGGCGCCGCTTCGCGCCCCGATGAGACGCGTCCCCAAGGCGCGAACGTCGCCCAGGTCTCCGCAGACCTGCGAGCGCGCTCCGCCCGGCGCCTGACGCGCAAGCTCTCGATACCGACAACCAAAACCGCTCCGCGGCCGTTACCCTGGTGACGGCCGAGGCTTCGGCGCGCCTGCAGGCGTGCCCGCCGCCCATCCACCCGATCTGCCCGGACCGATTTCTGGCCGACAGATCACGACAAGGAACCGCCATGCCCGCCCCGACCTCGTCCGCTCCCAGTGCTTCAGGCCTGACTTCCTCCGGCCCCCTCGACCAGCCCGTCACCCTGCACGTCTGGAAGGAGAAGTACCGGCACGCCGATGAGCAGAGCCCGTCCGACACCTTCCGGCGCGTGGTGGCGGGCGTCTATGCCCGGGACGATGCCGCCCAGGCGGCCGAGGCGCTGGCGGCGCTGGAGGCGCGCGACTGGGTGCCCGGTGGCCGCATCTTCGCGGGCGCGGGCACCGGCAAGCGGGTGACCTGGATCAACTGCTTCGTCAGTCCGATCATCCAGGATTCGATGGATACCGAGCCGGACCTGCCGGGCGTGGGCATCATGGACGCCTTGAAAGTGGCCGCCTTCACGCAGCAGCAGGGCGGCGGCATCGGCATGGACTTCGGCACGATCCGCCCCGACGGCGCGGTGGTGGGCCGCACGGCCTCGGTCTCCTCGGGCGTGATCCCGTTCATGGTCATGTGGGACGGCATGTGCGTGACGATCCGCAGCAGCGGATCGCGGCGCGGCGCGATGATGGCCATGCTGCCGGTCTGGCACCCGGACGTGATCGCCTTCGTGGAAGCCAAGACGCGCAAGGACGTGCTGAAGAACTTCAACGTCTCGGTGGCGATCACTGACGATTTCATGGCCGCGCTGGAAGCCGATGCGGACTGGGACCTGGGCTTCTCCGTGCCCCGCGCGGACGGCAGCCATGTCGCCGTCACCGAGCGCGACGGCAAGCCGTGGTACGTCTATCGCCGTATGCGCGCGGCGGAACTGTTCGACCTCATCACCCGCACGACTTACGAATATGCCGAGCCGGGCGTGGTCTTCGTGGACCGGGTGAACCGGCTCAACAACCTTTCCTACTGCGAGACGATCTCGGCCACCAACCCTTGCGGCGAGCAGCCCCTGCCGCCCAACGGCGATTGCGATCTGGGCCACGTCAACCTCGCCAACATGGTGCTCGATCCCTTCACTGCCGCTGCGCGGGTGGACTGGGAGCGGCTGGCCAGAACCGTGCGGATCGGCGTCCGCTTCCTCGACAACGTGCTGGAAACCTCGCCCTTCCCCACCGAGGACCAGCGGCTGGAGGCGCAGGCCAAGCGCCGCATCGGGCTGGGCTTCACCGGCCTGGGCAATCTGCTCCAGCAGTTGGGCCTGCGCTATGGCGAGGCTGCCGTGCCGATGGTGGAGGAAGTCTGCGCGGCGATGGCGGCAGAAGCCTATCGCGCCTCGATCGCGCTGGCGAAGGAGCGCGGGCCGTTCCCCGCCTATGACCGGGACCAGTTCGCCCGTGCGCCGATGCTGGACAAGCTCCCCGCGGACATCCGCGCCGACGTGGCCAGCCACGGGATCCGCAACGGCGTGCTGCTCACCATCGCGCCCACCGGCACCACCAGCATCTTCTACGGCAATGTCAGCTCCGGCATCGAGCCGAGCTTCTCCTGGCGCTACAACCGCGCCGTCGTGGTGGAGCAGACCGCCACCGAGCAGCGCACGGAAAGCTTCACTGTCGAGGACTACGGCTGGTACCTCTACAGCCGCCTGCCGGGCTTCGATCCGGCCGCGCCGCTGCCGCCCTACATGGTGACCGCGCTGGAACTCTCGGTGGAGGATCATATCGCCGTGGCCGCCGCCGCGCAGAAATGGGTGGACGCGGCGATCTCCAAGACGATCAACTGCCCGGCGGACATGCCCTACGCGGCGTTCCGCGCGGTCTACCTGAAGGCCTGGGAGACCGGCATGAAGGGATGCACCACGTACCGGCCCAGCGGCGTGCGAGGTTCCGTGCTGTCAGAGCCGGTGGCGGAACAGGTGAAGGAAACGGCCGGGGAAACGGCCAAGCCTGCAGCGCCGGCGCCGACATTCCCCAGCGAGGCGCCGGTGCCCAAGCGCCCGGAAATGCTTCAGGGCCGCACGATCAAGATCAAGTGGCCGGTCGATGGCGAGAACTACTACCTCACCATCAACGATTACCTCGCGCCGGACGGCCGCCGCATTCCCTTCGAAATCTTCATCAACACCAGTTCGGCCGAGAATTTCGAGACGATGGCGGCACTCACCCGCACCCTCTCGGCGGTCTGCCGCCGGGGCGACGCGGTGTTCATCTTCGAGGAACTGGAGCGCGTCCATTCGGCCAAGGGCGGGGCTTTCGTGGCTCTGGAGCACGATACTAAGGGTCGCTACGCCCCCAGCCTGATCGCGCTGATCGGCCGCATCCTGCGCGAACACGCGGAAGGCCCGGTCGGGGCGCCCGCGGCGGCGAACGACACGGGGGTTGCCGGAGAGACCTGCCCGAACTGCGGCGAGCACTCCGCGATCATGATGGAGGGCTGCCTCACCTGCCCGCAATGCGGCTTCAGCAAATGCGGGTGAGGTCCTGACCCTAGGTCTCGTCCGTATCGATGGCCCGGCTGAGCCGGCGCCGGAACAGCAGGGTCAGCGCGGTAGCGACGGCCACGAGCGCGAAGACAGCCAGCGCGACGTGGCCGAAGCGCCGGAGGTGGCCGAAAGCCAACTCCACGACCTGTCCGAAGCTGTAGCCGATCCCGGCGATCACCACGCCCCATACCGCCGCCGCCAGCGCGTTGAGCGCCACGAAGCGGCGGGCAGGGATGTTCGAGGTGCCGATGGCGATGGGGCTGATCGTGCGCAAGCCGTAGAGGAAGCGGAAGGCCAGGATGAAGCCGGTGGGATAGCGCTCCAGCAGCTTGAGCACGCGGGCGAATGCCTTCCGTTCGGTGACTTTGCGCACCAGCCTGTGCATGCGGAAGCGGCGGCCGAGCAGGAAGAAGAACTGGTCCGCCACGAAAGAGCCGATGGCGGCGGCGGCCATGACGCTCGAAAGCGGCATCAGGCCCTGGTGCGCGATGAGACCGCCGGTCATGACCACCGTCTCGCCCTCCACCGCCGCGCCCAGTGCCACGGCGGGAAGGCCGAACCGGGCGATCAGCGCCGCTATGGACATTGCGGGTATGTGCCCTACCGGACGCGCGCCGGGGCGGCATCCATCGGGGGCATGCCGGTCAGAGCTTGTCTTCCACCACCCGCAGGCGTGCACCCGCGCCGACGGCGATGGAGGCGCCGTCGGGATATTCGACCACGCCGTCCGGACGAAGCATGGCGAATTCCACCGTATCCATGCTGCCGTTGATGGTGATCGGCGTGATCGTGGACATCGGCACCGTATCGCCCTTCACCTTGAAGGTGTCGATCCGCCAGGCCAGGACCTGGTCCATCTCCGCCGAATCCGTGCGCTCACGGCCCTTGCGGGTCTCGGTGGAGAGATAATAGCCTTCGGTTGCCGGCACGCATGCCGTTGAAATAAGCTCGTGATCTACCACGCCGTTTCGTCCTAGTGTGCCCCCGCGGGCGTTCCCGGCGCTTTGCACGGGATCGACCACGCAGGCCTATCCTAGCCGCGCTTACGGCATCCTTACAGGGTGTTTTTCACAGGTATTTTCATTAGGGCGACACTTGCCGGGCCAGGCCTGTCTGCGGATTCCGTTGCCGTCTGGGCACCGTCGGCGCTCTCGATGCCTTCGGCGCGGGCGGCGCCATATTGCGCTTCCCAGGCGGCCAGATCGCTGCGGTATTGCTCATAGCTGTCGAAGAAGGCGCGGAACGGGGCCTCGGCACTGGCCAGGGCCGAGGGCGCGAAGCCTTCGAGCTGGGCCGGGGTCACGGCTTGAAGCGAGCCCGTCAGCTCCAGCGCGGCGCGGCAAAGCGAGGGCACTACCGGCGGCAGCGCGAAGAAGTTGTAGACCTGCGTCTGGTAGGCCTCGCGTTCGCGAATGGCCTTGGCGCCGAAGCGGGCGCGAAATTCCTTGTCGAGCGTCTTGTTGGTGGCCGCCAGGGACTTGGCGTACTTCTTCTGGAACTCGGTGTACCCCGCCAGGATCGGCGCACCATCGGCCCCGGTGCAGTTGAGCGCCGCCACGTTGTAGGCGGAGCGCAAGTTCCAGATCGCCTGCGCCGGGGAGAGCGCGCTGTTGACGGTATGGCGCGCGCCGTCGGCGGCGCGGGCGGGAATGGCCATGCTGGGAGAGGCGCCCATCGGCGGCATCGGGCGCGGCGGCACCACCACCACGGGCGGCGGCGGGGGCGGCGGCACTTCGGCCACTTTCGGCGCACTGCAGCCCGCCAGCAGCGCGGCCAGCGCCGTGCCAGCAGCGGCGCCGAGAATTGCAGTCTTGCGGGAAACCGCTGCGGTCATCGTCCTGTCCATTCCATCACCCCGTCCATTGGTCTCATGCCGAATTGTCACGCCTTGCGCCGCCGCCGCCGTCCCAGCAGCCGCGATCCGAGCAAGGTCAGCCCCATTGCCGTGGCCGCCAGGGCCAGTCCGCCCAGCAGCAGCTTGCCCTCATCGATCGCCAGCGCCGCGCCCAGCGGTCCGGCGGCGAGGTAGCCGGGGGCGAACATCAGCGGCACCCAGAGGCAGGCCGAAGTGACGTTGGCGATCTGGAAAGGCCGCCGGGGCATGGCCAGAACGCCGGCCACCAGCGGCACCGTCGCGCGGATCGGGCCGAGGAAGCGGCCCATGAAGATCGCCGCGAACCCGTATTTGCGGAAGAACAGCCGGGTGCGCGCCACGGCCGGACGGTGGCGGTTCAGCGGCCAGCGGCGATAGACGCGCGGGCCGATGCGGTTGCCGAAAGCGTAGGAGACCCAGTCCCCCAGGATCGATCCTGCCACGGCCCAGAGGAAGATCGGCCAGGCTTCCAGCGCATCGGCGCCGATGAGGCCGCCGATCGCCAGCATGACGGCGGTGGCCGGCACGAACAGGCCGACGATGGCCAGCGACTCCCCGAAGCAGAGCACACCCACCACCGGCCCGGCCCAGATGCCGTGGGCCGATACGAAGGCGCTGGCCTGGTCGATCATGCCTTCCATGGCAGGGTCAGGCCCCGCCCGGATCAGGGCGGGTGCCGAAACCGCGGGGAGAACGCCCCCCAGAGACAAAGTTCGGCGCTACGCTCACGCGGCGCGGCTCAGGGCTTCGGCGGGGCATGGTTCGGCAGAGCAGGGGGCGGCGGGGCAAGTGTCAGCCGGGGAGAGGCTGCGCCCGAGAACGTCCATGTAGCAGGCCAGCACCTGGTGCGAGGCGGCGTCCCAGTCGTAGGCCTTGCTCGCCTCGCGCGCGAAAGCGCCCATCCGGGCACGGCGGCGGCTGTCGCTCACCAGCAGGCGCAGGGCATCCAGAGCGCCCTCCTCGTCGCCGGGAGCGTAGAGCAGGCCGGAGCCGCCCTCCAGCAGGTTGCGCCCGCTCGGCATGTCGACGCAGACGGTGGGCAGGCCCGAGGCCATGGCCTCCAGTGTGACGTTGCCGAAAGCCTCGGTCGTGCTGGGATTGAGGAACAAGTCGGCGCTGGCCACGGCGCGGCCTAGCTCTGCGCCCATGAGGTGGCCGGCGAAACGGGCCTGGGGCAGCTTCTGCTCCAGCCAGGCGCGCTCGGGGCCGTCTCCCACGATCAGCGGGCGGACCGGCAGGCCCTCCGCGATCAGGCGGCGGCAGAGCGCGACGAAGGCGGCCAGGCCCTTTTCGCGCACCAGGCGGCCGAAATGGAGCACGGCCACTTCGCCTTCGGCCACGCCCATCGCGCGGCGCCAGCCCAGGTCGCGCGCATGCGGCGTGAACTGCGTGCGGTCCACCCCGCGTCCCCAGAGCCGCGTGCGACCGGCCAGCCCGGCCTCGGCAAATTCCGCGGCGATGGCGGGGGTGGGCACCAGGATGCGATCCGAATTGCGGTAGAAGCGCGCGAGGTGCCGCTCCATCGCCGGGCGCACGAGGCCTGCGCCGTAGAAAGCGGCATAAGTCTCGAAGCGGGTGTGCAGGCTGGAGACGACCGGGATGCCGGCCTGCCGCGCCAGGCGCTGGGCAGCGGTGCCGGTCCAGTCGGGCGCGGAGACATGGACGATCTCCGGCGCGAACTCGGCCAGATTGGCGCGGATGCGGCGCGGCAGGCCCAGCCCCAGCCGATAGTCGCCGCGCCCCGGGATCCTCACCGAAGGGACCGATATCAGCGTTCCTTCGGGCGCGAAGGCGGGGGCGGGCGCCGTCGGCGAATAGACGCGCACGGTGCAGCCGCGCCGCTCCAGATAGCCGACCAGCCGGTTGAGCGCCTGGTTCGCGCCGTCGCGGACGTAGTTGTAGTTTCCCGAAAAGAGCGCGACGCGCGGGCGCCGGCTGGAAGCGGGCGCGCGGGGGGGAAGGGGGCGTGGCAGGGACGGGCGTTCTTCGGGCGCGATTTCGACTTGCGGCTTCATGTCCTGGTTTCGATTTGCGGCGCGGTCCGTTCCGCCCGCCGCTCGGCGCCGCGCTATTCCGCCTTGGCTTACCGCAACCTTACAGCCTGCCGGTGCGTGAGAGGATGTGCGCAGGGGCGCATGTCTGTTGCGCGCCGGTTCCATCCCCGCGATAGATGGGGGGATGACTGGCACTCCGATCACTCCCGCCCCGCGGCTCCCCGAAGGCGCGCCATGCGGCTGCTGATCGTCGAGGACAATGCCGAGCTGGCCGAGCTGATCGGCATGCACCTTCGCGACGGGGGCTTCGGCAACGATATCGTCGCCACCGCGGAAGAGGCGCGCATCCTGGTGGAGGCGGGCAACCACGCCGCGCTGCTTCTCGACCTTGGCCTGCCCGACCAGGACGGCATCGCCCTGCTCCGCTCGCTGCGGGCTGCCGGCCATTACCTGCCGGTGCTGGTGCTGACCGCGCGTTCGGCCATTGCCGACCGGGTCGCCGGGCTCAATGCCGGGGCCGACGATTACCTGCCCAAGCCCTTTGCTGCGGAGGAACTGATCGCCCGCGTGGCCGCGCTGCTGCGCCGCTCCATGGGCGAGAACGGCAGCGAGATCGCCTGCGGCCGCTTGCGCTACGACGTGGCCTCGCAAACGGTGCGGGTGGGACGGAACGGAGAGGTTTCCAGCATCGTCCTGGCCCCGCGCGAGGTCCAGTTGCTCGACCTGCTGATGCGCCAGCGAGACAAAGTGGTGCGCAAGACCCAGATCGAATCCGTGTTCTTCGGCCTTGGCGAGGAATTCTCCTCCAATGCCGCCGAAGTCAGCGTGCACCGGCTGCGCAAGCGGCTGACGGCGCTGGAGGCGAGCGTGGAGATCGTGACGGTGCGCGGCCTGGGCTACCTGCTGCGCGCCGCGCCGGAAGCGTTGCCTGTGGGGCTGCCGGAAGCGGCACCTGAAGTCTCGGCCCCCGATCCGGCCACCCATCCGGCCCCCGATCCGGCGCCCTGATGCCCACCCATTCGATCCTGCGCCGCATCCTGTTGCTCCATGCGGCGGCCACGCTGGTCACGGCGGTCCTGGCGGCCTGGGGCGCGATGCTGCTGATCGACAGCACGGGGGACCGGCTGCAACGCCAGATCCTGGACGAATATGCCCAGAAGATGCAGCACGGGCTCCACCGGCAGGGGGGCGGCTGGACGATCTCGGAGGAAACCGCCTCGGCCCTGCGCGGCGGCGGCTCCAGCTTCAGTTTCTGGATCGAGGACGAGGGGCGGCCCGTCGCCATCGAGAACTTGCGCTCTGACCCTTCGCTGTCAGTGCCGATGCGGGCGGGTGCGGCCTATTTCAAGCGGGTGCGCGGGCCGCGGATCTATTCCGGCGTCTCCATGCCGCTGATGGGCGAGCGGGGCAGCTGGCTGGTGATCGTGCAGAACCTCGACCATCCGGACGTGATCTTCGACGACCTGCGCGCCGATATCGCGGTGGTGGGCGGGGTGCTGCTGGCCGTGTTCCTGGTGGGGCTGCTGGCGGTGGACGCCTATATCGTGCGCCAGTCGCTGGCGCCGCTCAAGCGGGCCTCGCGGCAAGTGGGGCAAGTCTCGCCCTATCAGCTCCAGCAGCGGGTGGACACGGCGGGCATGCCCGAGGAAGTCGTGCCGCTGCTCCAGGCGATCAATGCCGCGCTCGACAGGGTCGAGGAAGCCTATCGCATCGAACGCGACTTCGCGGCGGATGCGGCCCACGAACTGCGCACCCCGCTAGCGATCCTGCGCTTGTTGGTGGAGCAGGACGGTGCGCCCGAGGCGGTGCCCCGGCTGCAACGGCAGATCGACGCGCTGGAGGCCATGGTGGAACGGCTGCTGCTGCTGGCGGAAGTGGACGCCATGGCCTGCGACCCCGGCGAAGTGACGGATCTGCGCGCTTTGGCGGAAGAACGCGTGGCGGGAATTGCGCCTCTGTTCATCGCCCGCGGGCAGGAGATCGAGATCGTCGGCGCCGAAAGCGTGCCCGTCTTCGCCGCGCACCACCTAGCCGCGCGTGCGCTCGATTCCCTGCTGGAAAACGCCATGAAGCACACGCCCGCCGGAACGCATGTGGTGGTGACCGTGGATCCCGCCGCCGAAATCCGCGTGGCCGATGACGGACCGGGCCTGCCGCCCGTCGCCGCCGGTGACGAACTCTTCGCGCGCTTCTCCTCGGCGCGGCGCGACTTCAAGAGCGGGTCGGGGCTGGGGCTGGCCATCGCCAGCGAACTCATGGCGCGGACCGGCGGCAATCTGGAGGCCGCCGAGAACCGCCCGCACGGCACCGTGTTCCGCATGCGCTTCCACCCAGTGCCGACGGCGCCGCGCGGCGGGGCTGAGAGGGATCAGGACTGCGCAAGGGGTCGCAGGAGCGACGGACATGCGCGGAACAACCGCGCACGCCGCCCTGCATGATGGCCGTCAGGGCTCCTGACGGGCTCCATCGGCCTTGGCCAGGATCAGCGAGAAATCGCCCTGCGGGTCGGTCCAGTGCTCCAGTTCGCGCCAACCGCTGGCGGCCAGCAGTACGCGCATTTCCCCGGGGCGGTACTTGTGGCAATTCTCGGTGTGGATGGTTTCGCCGCCTTCCATGCGGAAGGGCTGGCCGTCCACCTCGAAGCGGATCGCGCGGCGGGCTTCCAGATGCATCTCGACACGGCTGGCCAGCGGATTCCAGCGCGATACATGGCGGAATTCCCCGACCGGGATCGAGCCGCGCAGCTCGCGGTTGATGCGCTGGAGCAAGTTGAGGTTGAACAGGGCCGTAACCCCCTGAGCATCGTCATAGGCGGCGGTCAGCCGCTGCGGGTCTTTCACCCGGTCGATGCCGATCAGCAGGTGGGCATTCGTGCCCAGCGTCTCGCGCATGGAGCGCAGCAGGTCCACGGCGGCTTCCGGGGTGAGGTTGCCGATGGTCGATCCGGGGAAGAAGCCCAGCATGCTGCGCGCCTCGCCATCCTGCCGCAGCGGCAGGTGGACGGGGTTCATGAAGTTCGCTTCCACCGGCACGATGCGCAGCGCGGGGAACAGGCCCTGGAGCGCGGCGCAGGCCTCGTCCAGGAATTCGCCGCAGATGTCGACCGGCACATATGTCGCACGCGGCATGGATTTCAGCAGGATGCGCGTCTTGATCGAGCTGCCCGATCCGAATTCCACCACCGTGGCATCGCTGCCGATGCGCTCCGCCACAGCGGGGCAATGGGCCTGCAGCAGCGCGGTTTCGGTGCGGGTGGGGTAGTATTCGGGGACCTGGGTGATCGCTTCGAACAGTTGCGATCCGCGCATGTCGTAGAACCAGCGCGCGGGCACCGCTTTTTGCGTTTGCGCAAGACCGCGCAGCACGTCGGCGCGGAAGGCGGGATCTGCCTCGGGCGCTCTGGCAAGGGGACGGACAGTCGGATTCTCGTCGTTCCTGGGGGCCGTGAAATACATGTCAGAGGCTCCTTGCGAGGCGAAGTCCGGTGAACTGCCAGCGCTGGTGGGGGTGGAAGAAGTTGCGGTAGGAAGGGCGGACATGGCCGCGCGGGGTGGCGCAGCTGCCGCCGCGCAGCACGAACTGGCTGGACATGAACTTGCCGTTGTATTCGCCCACGGCGCCCGCTGCCGGGCGATAGCCGGGCCAGGGGCGATAGGCCGATCCGGTCCACTCCCAGACATTGCCGTAGAGCGAGGCGAAGCCGTCCACTTCCTCTTCCGCACGGGGCGCTGCGGGGCCAGCCCGGTCCAGTTGCAGGCCGCCAAGAGGATCGCGGCCACGCGCAGCGGCTTCCCATTCGTGCTCGGTGGGCAGGCGGGCGCCGGCCCATGTCGCGAAAGCATCGGCTTCGTAGAAGGAGATATGCGTCACCGGGGCTTCGGGATCGACGTCCTGCCAGCCCGCCAGCGTGAACTGTTCCCACTGCCGTCCGCCGCCGCGCCAGTAGAGCGGCGCTGAGACGGTTTCGAGGCCTTCTGCGGCGCCACGCACCCAGTCCCAGCCATCCGATAGCCAGAGCGCGGCCGTGCCGTAGCCCTGGTCGGCGATGAACTCGATCCATTCGCCATTGGTCACCGGGCGGTTGGCCAGGGCATGGGGGGCGAGCCAGGCGGGGTGGCGCGGCAGTTCGTTGTCGAACGCGAAGCGCTCGTCTGGGCCGGCCCCGATCTCCGCCAGCCCCTCTGGCCCTTCGATCCAGCGCAGCGGGGCGCTGCGGGCCGGCGTGGAGGCCGGCGGGGAGGGAGCCGCATAAGCGGGGCCGAGCGGATTGCGTGAAAACAGGTGCTTGATGTCGGTCAGCAGCAGTTCCTGGTGTTGCTGCTCGTGCTGGATGCCCAGTTCCACCAACTCGCCGTGGCGTTCCAGCAGGAGGGGCATGGCCTCCAGCATGGCGGCTTCCACATGGGCGCGATAGTCCAGCACGTCTGCCAGCGTGGGCCGCGTCAGCAGGCCGCGCTCGGGCCGGGCAAGGCGGGCGCCTTCGGCCTCGTAATAGCTGTTGAACAGGAAGGGCCAGCGCGGATCGTGAAGGCGATAGCCGGGCACATGGTCGCGCAGGAGGAAAGTCTCGAAGAACCAGGTCGTATGCGCGAGATGCCACTTGGCGGGCGAGGCATCGGGCATGGACTGGACGGCGGCGTCGGCCTCGTTCAGCCCCTGCACCAGATCGCGGCTGAGATGGCGGGTTCGCTGGAATCTGTCGGCCATATCCCCGGGAGAGAGGGCGGGGCGCACGTTCGCACGGCTCGACTGTTCCTTCATCGTCTCTCCTTCCGCTACCCGCGTGGGCACGCCTCATGTCCGCCAGCGCCGGAAAAGAAGTCCAGCGCTCACGAAACGAAGGTATGTCGTAGGTAGTGCTCGGGAGGCCGCGAGGTTCCGAGCACCGGAAAAATCCCCATGCGATGCTACCGGCGGTACCCCGTTACGGCCGGTGCGGTTGGGCGGAGCCGGGGTCGCGGGCGAAAAGCAGGGTGGCGCCCAGCACCACCGCTCCGGCGAGTGCCAGCGGCACGGCCAGGCCGACGCGGAGCAGCAGGGCCGCACCCAGGGCCGCGCCGAGGAAGATCGAGAGCACGGCGGCAAGGCGGCGCGCGAAGTTGGGGGAGACGCGCCCTGCCATGTCGGCGGCGATGCCGGTGATCGTCAGGGTGAGCACGGTGGTCGTCAGGTCCGGCACTTTCAGTGCGCGCACCGTGGCATTGCGCAGCCCCATCGCGAAACCGGTGAGGGCGATGACCGAAAGCACGGCGATCTCCGGTGCCTGTGCGGCCACGTCGATCCGGGTGGAAATCGCCGCGGCGACCCACAGCAAGCCGGCTTCCACCACGGCCGCGCGGATCAGCCAGCGGCGCAGCGGCAGGTCGGTATGGGCCCGCGCCAGGCGTCCCGCTCCCCAGGCGCCGACCATGAAGGCCAGCAGCGCCAGCACCGCCGGCACGACCTTGAAGCCCGGCGTACCCGCGGCCGCAAAGCCCAGGAACACCACGTTGCCGGTCATGTTGGCAGTGAACACTTTGCCAAGCCCGAGCACCGAAGCGGCATCGACAAGGCCGGTCGTTGCGGACAGCAGCAGCAGCAGGCGTGGGAGCGATGTCTTGGCGGTGATGGTCGGGCCGGTTGTGGGCGAAGTCATGGCGAGGGGCTCCATCGGGACAGGTGTTATCGAATGCGCCGCCCCGGATGCGATCGGGGCGGACGGGAATGCGTTGGTGGAGCCGTTGTCGCCAGAATCCCCTTTTCGGTGAAGCTGGATAAAACCCCGCCAATCGTTCGATGAAACTGAAAAGCGCCGGACCTTTCGGCCCGGCGCTTCGAAAATTGCCAGCTCGCTCTCGTGGCGGTCACTCCGGCGGGGTGACGCCGTGGCGGCCGAGGAAAGCGAAGATCGTCTCCCAGACGTGCTTGCTGATCATCGGCCCCTTCACCGCGTGGGTATAGCCGGGATAGAGCATCATCTCGAACGGGACGGCCTGGGCCTGGAGCTTCGAGATCAGCACGGTGCTGTTCTCGAACACCACGTTGTCGTCCGACATGCCGTGGATCAGCAGCAGGGGATCGCTGATCTTCGCGGCGTTCTCGATGGCGTCGGAGGCGGTATAGGCTTCCGGCTGCTTGCGGGGGTCGCCCATGTAGCGTTCGGTGTAATGGGTGTCGTAAAGCTCCCACTTGGTCACCGGCGCGCCCGAGATGCCTGCCGCGTAAAGACCGTGATCGGCCTGGAGCATCTTCAGCGTCATGTAGCCGCCGTAGGACCAGCCATAAGTCGCGATCTTCCTCGGATCGACGAAGTCCAGCGTCTTGAGATAGGCGGCGCCCGCGCGCTGGTCCGCCACTTCGACGGTGCCCAGCTTGTGGCGGATCTGGCTTTCGAACTTCACGCCGCGGTTCGGGCTGCCGCGGTTGTCGAGGCGGAAGTAGATATAGCCCTTGTCGACGATGGCCTGCGGCAGGGCGCCCAGCCACTGGCGCGCCACCTGCTGGCTATGCGGGCCGCCGTAGTGCTCGAAGAACACCGGGTAGCGCTTGCCGGGCTCCATCTTGGGCGTGATCATCAGCCAGTGCAGGTCGCTGCCGTCCTCGGCCTTGACCGTGCCGAAGGTGGGCGTGCGGTGGCCGGCCAGATAGGGCGCATAAGGATGCGCGCCGTCGAGGCGGTTCTCTTCCACCCAGGCGAGGCGCTTGCCCTCGGCATCGGCGACATAGCTTTGCGAGGGCTGCGTGGGCGAGGAGCGGGTGACGACCAGCGTGCGGCCGTCCTTGTTCGCCACGGCGGCATTGAACCAGCCTTCCTCGGTCAGCCGCTGCGGCGTGCCGGGCCTGGCCAGGTCGATGGCGTAAAGCTGCGGGGACAGCACGTCATCCTTCGTGCCGGTGAAGAGCACGCGCCCGCGTGCCTCGTCCACCGAGACGAGCTTGGTCACCGTCCACCGGCCCGAGGTCAGCTGCTGCCACTTGCCGTTCGCGAAGCGGTAGAGATGGCCGAAACCGTCGCGTTCGGACCACCAGATCAGGCTGCCGTCCTTGAGGAAGCGGTAGTTGCCGGACAAGTTGATCCAGGCCTCCGGAGAGGCCTTTTCGGTGAAGAGCACGCTGCTCCTGCCGGTGGCCGGATCGACCGCCAGCATGTCGATCTTCGTCTGCGCGCGGTCCTGCCGCTGGACGTAGAGCATCTTGCCATCATGCGACCAGTTGACCCGGGCCACGTAGATATCGCTGTCGGCACCCAGGTCGACCTGGACCTTGCCGCTGCCGTCCGGCTTCATCACGAAGAGCGAGACCAGCACGTTCGGCGTGCCCGCGGCCGGATAGCGCTGCTCGTAAGTGCGCGTGCCCTCCGCGCCGATCGCGGCGCGGGTGACGACCTTGACCGGGGCCTCGTCATAGCGCTCCACGGCGATGCGGCTTTCGTCGGGCGACCACCAATAGCCCGCCATGCGGTCCATCTCTTCCTGCGCCACGAACTCCGCCTCGCCCCAGTGCACGGTCTTCGCGCTTTCTTCGGGGGTGATCGGCTTCTGCGCGCCCTGTTCGAGCGAGCCCACCCAGAGCCGCTGTTCGCGCACGAAGGACAGATACTTGCCGCCGGGGCTGAGCGCGGAGTTCAGCTCGTCCTCCGGGGAATCGGTCAGGCGACGCACCGAACCGTCCAGCCCGGCCAGATAGAGATCGCCGTCCAGCGGGACGATGATCGAGCGGCCGTCGTCGCTCCAGTCATAAGCGACGATGCCCTTGAGATCGCCCACGCGCTTGCGTTCGCGCTGCATCTTTTCGGCTTCGGACAGCGGGCGGCTGGAGCCGAGCTTGAGCGAATCCACCAGCATGCTCCATTCGCCGCTCTCGCGGTCGTAGCCCCAGAGGTCGTAGCGCTGGCGGTCCTCGGTGCGATTGCGCAGCAGGGTGAGATAGCGCCCGTCCGGCGAGATCTTCACTTCGCGCGGCTGCGGCCCATCGAGCGAGGGGCTGGCGAAGACGCGCTGGAAATCGAGCGCGCCTGCAGCGATGTTCGGACGAGCGGCCGGACTGGCAGGGGTGTCGGCGGCCCGGGGGGCGGTCTTCTCGGTCACGGGGGCGGCCTCTGCGGAGATGAAGCTGGTGGGAACTGTGGCGCACAGGGCGGCAAGCAGCAGGGAGATTCTGGACATCGGACCCATGCCTAGAGCATTTTCCAGTCGGGTGGAATCACCTGATGGCTCGGAAAATGCGACTGCTCCCGCGCGCTTGCCGGCCGGTTGGAATCGCCTCAGGCTTCAAGGCGCGTTTGACCGAATCGGCGCGGAAAAAGCCGCGTTCCCCGCGGGTTTCAGCCGTTTCCCTCGGGAAACATGGCGGTGTGTCCGGCGAAGAGGCGCTCAAGCACCAGGCGGCTCGGCGCTTTCCTCCAGTTCGGCGATCTCGAAGACGAAGCCCTTCCAGCCCCGCATCCGCACCGCGTCCTGCGTGGCGGCGCGCCTTTTCTTCGCTTCCGCCAGCGAGCGGGTATGCCCCCAGAACACCTCGGTCTTGCCGTTTTCCAGCGTGGCGACAATGCGCCAGTAATGCGTGAAGGGGTCGGCGGTCGGCCCGATCGTCTTCACGTAGCCGTCCGGCATCCGCGCGGTGAGGTATCGCTTTTTCCTGCCCATGGGCCGGCGATAGGACGTCGCAGTGGCAATGTCAGCCGGGGCGCGGTAGGGGCAGGCCGATTTCAGGCAATTCCTTTCAGGCAGATCAGGCAGAGACATGGCCCGCAAGCATCCCAAACACGGCCCCTGGGAAGATCCCACCGAAGAGGAAGAGGCCCCTCCGCCGGTGCCGTGCTGGCTCTGCGGGCGGCCCACGGGCAAGACCATCGTCTGGCATCACCCCGTTCCCAAGAGCAGGGGCGGGCGCGATGTCGTGCCGATGCACCCGATCTGCCAGCAGACGCTGATCGCCAATTTCAGCAATTCCGAACTCCAGCGCCACGGCATGGATGTGGAGGGCCTGCTGCTCAATCCCAACGTGCGCAAGTTCGTGGACTGGGTGGCGAAGAAGGACCCGGACTTCACCGCCGCCATCACCAAAAAGCAGCGCTGACGGCCCCCGCCCTCGAAAGCCCTGCGCCGATCCTTTCCCGCTTCCCCCGCCCCGCGGCGCCGTCCCGCGGGCGGGGAGGGCGGAAGAGCAGCGGCCGTGACCGTACTTTCAGGACCCCTCGATGCATCTGACCCTCGAAGCCATCTCGTTCCTGGTCGCCATCGCTTTCATGGCGGGCACGGTCGATGCCCTGGCCGGGGGCGGGGGACTGCTGACGATCCCGGCGCTGCTCATGGCGGGCGTGCCGCCGATCGCCGCGCTGGCCACTAACAAGCTGCAGAGCACGATCGGCACGGCCTCTGCCGTGGCCGCCTTCCTGCGCGCAGGCCGAGTGGATCTGCGCGCTTTCGCCGTGCCGGCGGCCGGGGCCTTCGCCGGATCGGTGCTGGGCGCCACGGCCGTCCAGCATGTCGATCCCGGCTTCCTCACCGCTTTCGTGCCGCTGCTGCTGATCGCGATGGGTCTCTATTTCCTGCTCGCGCCGCCGATGAGCGAAGTGGACCGCCACGCCCGCCTCGGCGGCGCGGGGCTGACCGCCGTCTGCACCGGCATCGGCTTCTACGACGGTTTCTTCGGTCCGGGCACCGGCTCCTTCCTGACCACGGCGCTGGTAGCGCTGGGCGGACTGGGCCTGGTGCGGGCCATTGCCAATACCAAGTTCATCAATCTGGCGACCAATGTGGCCGCGCTGCTGGCGATGGTGGCCGGCGGCAAAGTGCTGTGGGTTCTGGGCCTCTCCATGGCGGCGGCGAACATTGCCGGCAACCAGACCGGCGCCTGGCTGGCGATCCGCTTCGGCGGGCGCGGGGTGCGGCCGCTGCTGGTGGTCATGTCCTTCGCGCTGACCGTCAAGCTGCTGGCCGACCCGGCCAATCCCTTGTGGACGCTGTTCTAGGGAAGGCGCAGCCTACCGCCCCGCCCCCCGCCGCGAATCGCACGGTAGGGTCGATCCGTCCGGCAAACCGGCGCCGCGCCCTTGGCAAGGCGGTCCGCGATGTGAATAGGGGCGAGGTGAATAAATTTGCGCCTCGGGACCGACAGTCAGGCAACCGACAGGATGGACGCGCTTTGCCGATCAGCATGAAGGACGATGATTCGCGGTTCCCGCGCGCCGGAGCGCCCCTGTTCCTCGCCGCCTCGGCGCTTGCTGCCGTGGCGGCGGCGCCGGCCCTGGCCGATCCCGCTCCCTTCGAGCTGAGCGGCCCGGACTTGCGGATCGAGGTGACGCGCGGCCAGCAGACCCTGCCGATCGCGCAAGTGCCCAGCCTGGCCGAGGGGGACAAGCTCTCGATCCGCGCCGACCTGCCGGGCGACCAGGGCCAGAAGTTCCTGCTGACGTCCGCCTTCCTGCGCGGGGCCACCAATCCCCCGCCGAAGGACTGGGTCACCACCGCCAGCACCTGGAAGTCCAAGGACAAGGACAAGGCGCTCTCGCTCACCGTGCCCAAGGGCGCGCGGCAGGCAGTGCTGCTGATGGTGGCGGATACCGGCGGGGCGGAAGGCGTGCTGCTGGACGCGGTACGCGGCAAGCCGGGCGAATTCGTGCGCGCCAGCCAGGATCTGAACCAGGCCTCGCTAGACCATTCGCGCCTGGCCACCTTCATGGCCGCCATCCAGGCGCAGGACAATACCGGGCCGGAATACTTGCGCACCGTGGCCCCCGTGCTGGCGCGCAGCCTGTCCATCAAGCTCAATGACGAGTGCCTGTCCAAAGTCGTGGAGATGCAGGCCTCCTGCCTGCTGGAGAACCGCGAGGCGCTGGTGCTGAACGACGTGCACTCCAGTTCGCTGGCCGATACGCTGACGGGCACCCCCACCGATCTGGCCCTGCAGCTCAGCGCCACGCCCGAGGCGGGCGGCGGCTATTACAGCGCCTATATCGGTGTGGCGCGGGACATCGCGCGCATTTTCGGCGCCTTCAACAACCCCCAGTTCAATTACTTGCCCACGCTTTCGCTGCGCAAGGACGCCACGATGTCGCTGTTGCTCAATGCGGCGCCTTCGTTCCAGAAGCCGAAGTCGGTCATGGTCACGGCGCTGCCCGCGGTGGAGGCGGACATTCCCCCGCAGCTGCGCAGCATCGCCAAGGGGCCGGTCTGCATCGCCCGGCCCGGCGCCGTGCTGCCGGTGGAAGGCGCGCCCCTGGTCTATTCCACGGCCTTCGCGCACGACATGAAGATCAAGCTCACTAACGGTTCCGGCGAGACGATGGACGTGGCGGTGGTGCCGCGCGCGGACCGGGGCGGCTACATGATCGGGCCGGACGAACTGCCCAGCGCCTTCACCGGATCGCTGCGCGCCCAGCTTCACGGCATGTGGGGCTTCGCGCCGTTCGGCGGGCCGGACTTCCTGCTGCAGCGGCCCGACGGCGCCGCCTGGAAAGTGGTGGGCGACGCTGACGGACTGGTGGTCGGCCGCGACAATGCCGTCACGCTGGAAGGCGCGGCGCCCTCCTGCGTGGAGGAAGTGCTGCTGAGGCAGGGCAGCGGCGCCCCCCGGTCGCTGGAATGGAAAGTGCAGGACGGCCAGCGGCTGACGTTCACCGTGCCGCTGGCCGCAGTCAACCCCGGCGAGATGCGCGTGGAAGTGCGCTATCAGGGCGCGAAGGGCCCGGAAACCGTCACATTGCGCGCCCGCGCCGAAGCGAGCCGGGTCGACGGGTTCGAGTTTCACGCCGGAGACCGGCAGGGCGTGCTGACCGGCCAGCGGCTGGACCAGGTCCAGTCGCTGACGCTGAACGATGTCGAATACCGCCCGGACGGCCTTACCCGCGAGGATGCTGTCGATCGCCTGCGCCTTTCGGTGAAAGCCGCTCCGGCCCAGGTCAATTCGGCCCAGGCCAATACGTCGCCCGGCACTCCGGGCCAGAACACTCCGGGCCAGAACGGTGCGGCGAAGACCACTCCCGCGCTTGAGCAAGGCGCTTCGGCAAAGGCCGTGGTGCGCCTGGCGGACGGGCGCAGCCTGACCCTGCCGGTGCGCGTAAGTGCCCCCCGCCCGCAAGTGGAGCTGCTGGGCCGCACGATCTATCCCGGCCCGGTCGCGCCGGGCGCCAGGGCGCTGGAACTGGGCGCGGGCGAACTTCTGCCTGACAACGGCGAACTGGTCTTCTCGGTAAAGGCCGCGCCGGGCACCGGTTTTGGCACGCGCGACACGATCGAGATCGCCACGGCGGACGGCCCCGCGGTCGCTCGTCTTTCGGCCGGCAAGGGGCTGACGCTGGAGAGCCGCCAGGTGCTCGTCGCCCGGCTCAAGGCCGCCGACCTGCCTGCCGGCGCCTTCGGGCCGCTGCGCTTCCGTCTCGCCGGGGGTGAGACCACGGGGGACTGGACGCCGCTGACCACGCTGGCCCGGCTGCCCCGGATCGAGAACCTCGTCTGCGACAAGGACGGCACGAAACAGGAGGCCGGAGCAGCGACCGGAGCAGGGGCGGCGGCAACACCCTGTACGCTCACCGGGCGGGATCTGTTCCTGATCGGCTCCGTCTCGGCGGAGCCCACTTTCGCCCAGCCCGCGGCAGTGCCCACCGGCTTCACCGGCTCCAGCCTGCCCGTGCCGCGTCCCGTGGCCGGAAAGCTCTACCTGCGCCTGCGCGATGCGCCCGATACCGCGGTGGCCCTGCCGCAATCCTGACCTTTCGCCCCAGACGGCGCTTTCGGACTTTTCGATCCTTGGCTTCTCAATTCGTTAGGCATTGCTATGTAGGCTGCCGCTGTCCGGGTGCGCGATGCCCGGACGCGCGAATGGGGCAGCGAAGCAGCGACATGGACCTGGCCGGATGATCGAACGCGGCGGCGCGACAGCATGGGCCGGCGGCAAGCCGGCCGTTCCGGCGCTGACGGTGGCCGTCGGCAGCCTCTCGGTGCGCGCCGCGGGCCCTGCCGGTCTGCCGGGTCTCGATGTGGCCGGAACGGTGGAGGAAGACGATGTCCTGCCCTCCTGGGGCCACGAGGGCGCCGAAGTCGCGCTTTGCGTGAATCCCGCAGGCACGGCCTTTCTGGAAGGCGTGCTGGGCCAGGGCCGCATCTATGCAGACCGCATCGAAGTGGACATCGTGCTGCCGGCCGGCGAGGCAGAAGCGCTGGCGTCCCGGCTCGCCCAGCCCGCCACCCACGACCGCCCATCCCGCCACCGCCTGCGCCTGACCGCGCAGCCGATCACCGAGACCCTGCTGCGCATCACCGGCTTCGAGATCTGCTGATTCCGCACCCTCCGGGCGCAAAAGAGGTAGCAGGCCACTCGCAATAGCCGCGCCCGGGCGAGGCCGAACGGCTATCCTGATCCCGGTGCGGACAGGCGAGGAACCGGGGCATGGGCGGGACGACTCTGTGAAGACGGCGGTCGACCGCCTGCTGAAACCCCTGGGCCTTCAGGCGCGGCCGGACGATCCCGGACCCTATTGGCCCCGGCGCCGCACCGACCGGATCCACCACCCCTTCCTGTTCCTGCTGACGCCGCCGGGCGCGGGCACGACCGCGATCGCGCGTCATGTGGCCGATCGCGCCGATGTCGGCGGGCTTCACTCCAGCTTCGAAGGGCAGCGCCTGGTGCGCGGGCTGATGGACGCGGACCAGTGGCTCGACCGCAAGTTCGTAGACTACGAAGCGGTGCTCGGGGCCTGGAACGCACGCATCGCCGAAGCCGAGCGGAGCCGCGGCCGGGCGTTCTTCCTGGAGAAGAGCCCGCCCAACCTCGTCCGCTACGAAACGCTGTTCGGTCATTTCAGCGACTACCGCGTCGCCGTGTGCAACCGCGCGCCGCTGACCAATATCGACGCCCAGCTCAAGCGCTATGCCCTGCCCGCCTATCGCGGCGTCCCGCGTGACCGTGTGGTGCGCGACCTGGCACGGACGTGGATCTGGAGAAGCGGCCTGCTGCGCACCGCGATCGAGCGGCACGGCTATCCGCTGGTCACTTACGAACGCTTCCGCCGCGATCCCGATGCGATCCTGTCGGCTTTCGGGCTGGAAGTCGGTCCGCCCGCATCAGCGGCGGCCGAAGAGCATCGCAGCGCTTCGTCGCAGGTCCTCATGCTGTCGACCGGGGAGCGGCGGATCGTGGCCGAAACGGTGGCCGAAGCGCCGGACCTGCTGGCATTCTTCGGCTACGAGGCCGAACGCCCAGCTGATTGAAAGGGCCGCCGATTAGACGGGCCGCCGACCAAGGAGCCAATAAGGCCCCGTCGCCCCCGATCCGGTCGGCCTGATCCGGCAGGGACGACGGGCATTCCGCGCCTGCTCAGCTGGTACCGCGCGCGTAATAGTATTGATAATAGGCCATTTCCTCGCCCAGCACGGCCGAGGAGCGCGTGTCCACCTGGGTGAGCAGCAGGCCGTAGATATTGGCGCCGGCGCGGTCGAGTTCGCGCAGGGCGGTCTTCAGCACGTTGCGCTGGGTGGAGCGCCAGCGCAGGATCATCAGGGTGACGTCCGCCATGGCCGCCAGCGCGCGGGCCTCGGCCACCGGGATGACCGGCGCGATGTCCAGCACGACAAGGTCGTATTCCTGGCGGAACCGGTCGAACAGGGTGGCGGTGGCGTCCGAGTGGATGATGTCCAGCGGCGTTTCGGCCGTGGAATTCAGCGGGAGGACATGCGCGCCCGAGGGTTCGTCCAGGACCAGCACGTCTTCCACCCGCGCCTCTCCGGTCAGCACTTCGGCCAGGCCGGGGCGGCCGCGCAGGCCCAGCGCGATGGTGGTGCCCATGCGGCGCACGTCGCAGTCGATCAGCAGGGTGCGGCGGCCGGCCATGGCGGCGGAGCGGGCCAGGGCGATGGCGGTGCTGGTCTTGCCCTCTCCGGGGATCGACGAGGTGACCCCCACCGAGCGGGCGACCTGCCCCTTGTGCCCGATCTTCAGCGCCGTCCAGATCGCGCGCACCGATTCCGCGAAGGGCGAATCCCGGTGGCTCACCAGGAAGTCCGGCACGCCCAGGGCGTCGTCCTTGCGGAAGTCGGGTTCGTCCATGGTGGCGATGTCGGGCAGGCTGCTGACCACTTCGTAGCCGGTCAGCTCTTCGGCTTCGGCGCGGGTGCGGATGCCGCGTTCGCGCCATTCCAGGGCCAGCGCCAGCAGGACCGCGGCGATCACCCCGGCAATGCCGCCGCCCAGCATGTAGACCAGCAGGTCGGGCGAGGAGGGCTTGGTGGGCACCTGGGCGCGGGCGATGACTTGCGCCTTGCTCTTTTCGGTGCCGCGCGTGGCCAGTTCCACGCGGTAGCGGTCAAGGAAGGTCTGGTAGAGCTGGCGCGAACTTTCGGCCACGCGCTCCAGTTCGTTGAGGCGCACGGAGGCGTTGTTGCCCGCGAGCAGGCGGCCCTTGGCGCCGCCGATGGCGGATTGTAGGGCGCCCACGCGCTGGCTGTCCACGCCCACGTCGGAGCTGACGCCCGAGGCGGCGCGGGCCACTTCGCGGCGCAGCGCCTGGCGGGCAGTGGCGAGCTGGGCTTCGGTCCTGACGCGATCGGGGTGGTTCGGCCCGAGCGTGGAGGACTGCTCGGCCAGCTTGACCTCCAGCGTCGAGACTTCGGTGCGCAAGTCGCGGATCACCGGGCTGTTGTTGACGGCGGTGCCGTTCTCGCCCGCATTGGCCCTGGCGCGGCCCTGGGAAGCGGCGAGTTCGGCCTTGGCCGAGGCCAGTTCGGTGTTGAGCGTGGAAAGCTCCTGCTGCGCGATCGTGCTGTCGTTGCTGACGGCCACGAGATCGGCGCTGGCGCGGTAGGAGGCGACGGCGGCCTCGGCCTTGATCACGTCTCCGCGCAGCTGGTCGAGCCGGCTGCGCAGCATGTTGATGTCCTGGCTGCGCGCGCTCTGCTCGCCTTGCACCTGGCCGCTGACGTAAGCGTCGGCCACGGTGTTGGCGACCATCGCGGAGACCTTGGGATCGCGCGAGCGGTAGCCGAGGTTGATCGCGTAGGACAGCCCCTGGCGGCCGACCGTGAGGTTGGAGCGCAGGATATTGGCGGCGGCGGCCTCGGTCAGGGGGCCGGGGGCGTTCGGCGCCGAGGCGGCCAGGAACGCGGGATTGGTGTTGAGCCGCGCGTTGTGCACGGCGGCGGCCGCCACTTCGGGCGAGAGCAGGACCTGCACTTCGGTGTCCACCGCCGGGGAATCGACGATGGTATCCTTGTTGGTCTGCGCCGTGCGGACCAGTTGCTGGTCGCCCCGGTCCAGCGCCAGCACGACGCTGGCGTCGTATTTCTTGACCGCGAAGAGATAGGCCGTGGCCGTGGCCGCCAGCACCGCGAGAATGGCGATGAGCATGGCCCACTTGTGCCGCCAGGCCAGCGTCGCCAGCCAGGACAGGTCGATGAGCTTGCCCCCGTCGGGGCCAGAGCCGGAGGCGGAAGCAGCGCTGCCTGGGGCGGGGTCGGTCAACCCCACCCTGCGTGCTACGGAGGGATCCAGCTTGTTGGGAGCCACGTGCAAGTCGCCTACCTCTCGAGAATCGAGGAAATTCGCGGACTTATTCTGCGAGCCTTTGCCATTGGAAATCCATGAGAAACAGGTAGTAATTCGAAATCTCAGGCACCACTACCTCGTGCGAGTGGAGCCGGCGCCCGGGCCGGGCTCCGGGCCTTTCGCGCTTGTGCAAGTGGCTGGGGGGCTGTCCGCATGGATGCCGGCGCCGCGCCGGACCGCCTGGCCTGGGGCGCCAGGGCGGATAGGCGCGCAAGGAACGCCAGCGGACATTGGGCCGCCAGCCTTCGAAAACAGCCCGCCGACCGGCGTTCCGGCCGGTTCGGCGGGCCTGTTCGGTCGGTCAGATCGCCATCCGCTGGTCGATCGTCACCTTGGAGCCGGAAAAGCTGCCGGATGCGCTCAGAACCTGGCCCGGCTTGGCGATCAGGCGGCGGATATGCAGGTTGACCACGCCGTCCTCGGCGCGGAACAAGGGCACGTTGGGGTCTCCCGAGGCGATCAGCACGTCGATGGTGATCGTGCGGGTCACGCCCTTGCTGCCCTTGCCGATGATGCCGACGAAACGGTTGGTGCCCAGTTCGATCAGGCCGTGGCTCTGGTTGGTCCAGGCCTTGATGCCCTGGCGGCAGCCGGAGAGGTAGACGTTGTCCGCCCGCACATTGCCCTTGATGTCCAGGCAGGCATCGCTGGCGTTGATAACGCGGCCATTGGTGATCGTGCCGGAATAGCCGCCCTCGGTCGAGATGCCGTCCACGTTCTGGTAATAGCTTCCTGAATTCATGAATAGATTCTGGAAGTCGAAGTTGTTGATTTCAAAATTTCCGACGTCGTCCGCGTCCTTGCCCTTGAGGGCGATGGCGGCCCAGGCGTCGTCGCTGTTGATGGCCGGATGGGCCTTGTCGCCGATCCAGACGAGGTCGTGGAAGCTTGCCTTGCCGATGCCGTTGCTGACGTTGACGAGGCCGAGGCCAAGGGTGGCGTCGGCGCGTGCCTCGGTGTCGGAAACGCGCTGGACCTGCAGGTCCGGCACATTACTGCCGCGCATGAGCGGGCCGTAGCGCTGGGACTTGATGTCCCGCATCACGAAGCCGCTGGCGTCCTTGCCGTTGACCAGGATGTTGCCGTCCACGACGCAGAGCTTCGAGATTCCGGGCGTGGTGGCGGTCATGCGCAAGGTCGAGGCGGCCTTGCAGGCGGCGCTGCTCACTTGCGGGGCGGCGATGGACGGCATGGTGAAAGTGGTGGCGGCGGTAGTGGCGGTTGCCTGGGCCATGGCCAGCGGCGAGGCGGTCAGGCTGCTGAGTGCGGCGGGCGCACCCCCGTTGGATGGGCCCATCGCCAGCATCGGCAGGACGAGGCCAAGTGTTCGAAACATGTGCTTCCTCAAGGACTTAGGCGCTTGATCGCGTTTTATTGACAGGACCATGACGAATAGTCTCATCCGTATGGCTTAGTTCTTTTGGGCTACTTGCCCAGGTGAACTTGAAGCACAACTGGCGGGGCGGGCGAAATGTCCTCAAACGGGGCGGAGCGCTGCGGGATTTGCGACGGACCGTTTCGCAGCGCGGCCCTGAAGGTTGGCGTGAACCGTGAAACCGCAGAGCAGGCCGTAGAACAGCAGGCCCTCGATCATCCAGAACGGCATCGTCGCCATGTTGAGCAGGAAGAACCCGAGATGCGCCATCACCAGCGTGAACCGCGCGGGTGTGCGCGCCGTGGCGGCCAGGAACACCATCCAGCTCCAGAGCAGCAGCATGGCCGCCACCCCCAGGACACCCAGCTCGTAAAGCGTGGAGACCAGGGTGTTATGGGCATAGTAGCGATAGCGGCCTTCCCAGGCATTGGCGCCGAAGCCCAGCATGTGCTGGCGCGGCGTGCCGGCATCCCAGGCGGTGATGTACTGGCTCCAGAGCAGCAGGCGGCCCGAGAGGACCTGCGTGTCGGCGCGGCTGAAGTCGGCCGGGGCCTTCATGATGATGGCCGGATTGTCCCACACGGTCTTGACCGCATCGAAGCGGTCCCCGGCGACGATCGGCACGATCGGCACGGCGGAGAGCACCAGCAGCCAGCCCAGGATGCCGGCGATCGGCCTCTGGCTGGGGCGGACCCCGCCCACGATCGCGGCGATGAACAGGCCCAGCATCAGCGGTCCGGCGGTGATGATGGCGGTGCGGTAGTTGGCGGCCAGGATCCCGCCAAGGCAGACGACGGCGATCCCCAGCTTGTAGAGCGCGCGCAGCCGCGGGTTGAGGATCGCGGTGAGCAGCCCCGTCAGGAGGATGATCGAGAAGCTGGCCTCGTGGTTGTAGCCGCCGATGTAGGACGTGGAGCCGTCGCTTTCGGTGGCCTTGGCGATGCCGAGCACGATGCTGAAGCCCTGGAGCATCAGGGGAAGCAGGAACGTGAACAGCAGCCGCAGCAGCACTTTGCCGGCGCCGTCGATCACGAAGGCGTCGTAGGCGGTGAGGGCGATGATCGCGAGATAGGCGTATTTCACCAGGCTCTCGACCGAGCCGGAGATCTCGCCGTTAAGCACGGCGCTCATGGCGATGACCATGAGCAGCGGCGCGATCGGCGCCAGGATCAGCGGCACGGCGCGGCTGCGCAGGAGCAGCAGCGCGCCCACGCCCACCAGCACCACCGAGGCCAGCGCGTTCCAGCTCAGTCCCGCCGGGCTGGAGGAAAAGGCGAAGCGCGGCATCGCGGACATCGCCAGGCGCATCGCGAAAGCCACGATCAGGAACCGCGCCGAAGCGCGCACCTGCAGGCAGAGCACCACCACGAGCACGCAGTAGAGCATCATCGTGGGCAGGAGCAGGAAGATCGGGATGGGCGGGCTGCCCGATGTCAGTGCCAGCATGGCGTGCTCCGGTCGCGGTCTAGGGGCGCTTCGGCCGTGGCGCCGGTCCGGGCCGGGATCGGCGGGAGGGCCTCAGCTTGCAGGGGTAAGGGCATGGCTGAGCCACTTGCGGGTCTTGAGCTTGCGGTAGGCGGCGGCCGTGCGCCGGGCCACTTCGTCCCAGTCGAGCAATGTTTCGGGCAATGTCTCGGGCAATGTCTCGGGCGGGGGATCGCCCGCGCTTTCCTCGTCCTGCGGGCCGGTTTGCGGCCGGTCTTCCGCGCCGAGACGCGCGGCGAGGGCGTTGACGTCCCCGACCGGGAAGTAGCGGTCGGCGGGCAGGCCGAGGTCGAGGTTGGGCTGGATGTCGCTGAGCAGGACCGGGCAGCCGCAGGCCAGCGCCTCCAGCGCGGCGATGGGCAGGCCCTCATGGAAGGAGGGCAGCACGAAAAGCGCGGTATTGCGCAGCAGCACGCCCAGCCGGGGGCGCGGCACCATGCCCAGGAAGCGGATGCGCGGCTCCGCCATGGCGAGCAGGTCCTGCGCATAGCGATCGTCCTTGCGGCCCGCCCCGGCGATCACCAGGGTGCGCCCATCCCTGCCAGAACCGTCCGTGCCGAGACCGTCTCCGCTGCGGCGGAAGGCCTCCACCAGGTAGTGGATGCCCTTTTCCGGCACCAGCCGCGCCACGCAGAGGACATAGTCCTGCGCGCGCAGGTCCAGTTCGGCCAGCACGTCCTCGTCGCTCTGGGGAGAGGGGGGCATCGTGCTGACGCCGTTGGGAATGAACTCCACGCGCTCGGCCCGCGCCGGGTAGCGCTCGCGCATGCGGGCGGCGAGCGAGGGCGAGACGCAGACCACGCGGTCGGCCGATTGCACGCCCAGCCACTCGCCCAGCTTGAGCATGAGCTTGGCGCCGCGGCCCCATTTCTCGCGGTCGTAGTCGGCGCCGTGGTGAGTCAGCAGCACGCGCAGGCCGAGCAGGCGGGCGAAAGGGGCCAGCAGCGCGGGGCCGACCGCGTGGATATGCACGGCGTCGGCGCCGTGAAGGCGCGCGTGGACGATGCCCACGAACGTCGAGACAAGCGCCTCGCTGATGCGGCCGGTGGGGGAATAGAGCGGCTTCAGCGCGACGTGGCGAAAACTGGTGATCGCCGGATCGACATAGGGCGCGCGGCAGCAGACCTCGATCTCGATCTCGGGCTCCATGGCGGCGATGCGGGGCAGGAGTTCCTCGCAGTGGGTCTCCACCCCGCCCATGACGCCGGGGATGCCGCGCAGGCCGGTAACGCAGACTTTCATGGCCGCACCGCCTGTGCCTGCCTTGCGGCAGGCGCCGGGGCGGCCTCCATCAGCGCCGTCCGGAACCGCTCGACCGCGCTTTCCACCGAGAAGGCGGCGGCGCGCCGGGCGGCCGCGGCCGACAGTTCCGCATGGCGCGGCCCCATCATCTCGGCCATGCAGCGCGCCATGGCGGCATGATCGTCGGGCGCCACGAGAGCGCCGCCATGGCCCATGACCGAACGCGCGCCGTCCAGCTCGACCTCCAGGATTTCCGCCGGTCCCGAAGGGCAATCGGTGGCGACGACCGGCAGGCCGACCGCCATGGCCTCCATCATGGCATTGGGAAAACCTTCGGCATAGGACGTGAGCAGGTAACATCCCGCCCGCGCCAGCACGGCGTAGGGATTGGCGAGGAAGCCCGGGAAATGCACGCGATCGGCCAGGCCCAGCCCGGCCGCCAGCCGGATCAGGTCTTCCCGCAAGGGACCTTCGCCCAGCACGATCAGGTTGCCGGATCCCGCTTCGGCCCCCGCTCCCGCCCCCGTTACCGTCCCTATTTCCGCCAACGCGCGGATGGCCATGGCGGTGTTCTTGTTGTCCACCAGCCGGCCCATCGTCACGAAGTCCCGCGCGGTGACCGGGATGGCCGGTTCCTGCGCGGCCAGCGCGTGGATATGCGCGGTGTCCACCGGGTTGTAGATCACCGAGATGCGCTGCGGCTCCACGTCGAAGTCGCTCTCCAGCGTGCGGGCGACGCCTTGGGAGACGGCGATGATGCGCCGGGCGGCGGGGTAGGTGTTGCGGATCAGGAGGCGGCTGAGGAAGGCGAGACGGCCGCTCCGGAGGTGGGCGGTGGTGTTCACCCGCTCGCTGATGATCGCCGCGCCGCCGGTGCGGCGCATGGCGACGATCGCGGCGACATTGGCGCGTGAGAGGAACGAGAGCGTCACGTCCGGCCGCAGCCGCCGCACGAGCTTGCGGGTCTGGGTGATGCTGCGCAGCAGCCCGCCGCGCGCGTCTAGGCGCTCCACCGTGACGCCGGCGGGCAGGCGGTAGGCCTCTTCCGCCTCGTTATCGAGCAGGGCGACGGTGATGGCGATTTCGTCCGGGCGGCGGCTGAGCTGGTCCACCAGGGTGGTGAACACGCGCTCTGCCCCGCCGCCGGCGAGCGAATTGATGACGAAGAGCGCGCGAAGCGGCGATTCAGAACGCATGCGACCTCTCGTGGCTTTGAGCAGGTGCAGCGTAGCCAGCGCATGGCGCGGGAGCGATTCAACAAAAGGGCCAGCGCGTGGCCCATCGGGGGTATGGCGCGGCACCCATATTGCCGGGCGCGGCCTGTTGAAAAGCCTGATCTTTCTCGTTTGCCGCCAGGAGCCGGGGCAAGTCTCTCCCGCCCCGCGCCGGGGATCGCTTCGCCGCGCGCGTCACGGTGAGGGGGGAGGGCAGGAGAGGGAGAGCGCAGGGAGGGGGCGGCGATCCGTCCCGCCCCCTCCTGCGCGGGGCGGCTCAGGGGCGGTAGAGCGCCTCGGTGGGCAGGATCACGCCATTGGCCTTGGCATAATCGTCCCAGGCGGCCGTCAGTTCGCGCAGCTTGTCCGGGTTCGCGGCGGAGAGGTCGCGGGTTTCGCCGGGGTCGCGGGCGATGTCGAAGAGGCGCCACTGGCCGTCGCCGATGTCGGTCACTTTCCAGTCGCCCTTGCGCAAGGCGCGGCTGCCGAACAGTTCGGTGCCCAGCGGCTCGTCGGCGGCGTGGACCGCGGCGGCCTTGCCCTCCAGCCAGGGACGCGCGCTCTTGCCGGTGATCGGCAGGACGGTGCGGCCCTGGAACGTGGTGCCGGCGGCGGGCACGCCCGCATAGTCGAGCAGGGTCGGCGCGATGTCGGCCACGCTGACATAGGCACTGCCCACGCCCCGCGCGTGGGCCAGCCCCCTGGCATGGACGAAGGCCACGGTGCGGGTGCCGCCTTCCGAGGCATAGGCCTTGGTCAGCCACGAGGGCGCGGTGCCGGCCTGCGCCCATTCCGGGCCGTACGTGATGTAGGAGTTCGCCTTGCCGCGATTGGCGAAGCTGTTGTCCGCCTCGGCAACCCGGCTGCCGAGCATTTTCGCGCCGGTCGTGCGATAATCGAGGCCCTCCGCGCCGTTGTCGGCCAGGAACACGATCACGGTATTGTCGAGTTCGCCGCTGGCGCGCAGTTCCTCGATCACGCGGCCGACATTGCGATCCATGCGCTCGACCATGGCGGCATAGATCTCCATGTCGCGTGCGGCTTCGCGCTTGTCCGCCGCAGACAGCGAATCCCAGCCGCCGCGCGGGGCGCGCACGCTGTGCGCGGCCGTACCCTTGGCCAGGATCCCGAGCTGCTCCTGCCGGGCGAGGCGGCGGCTGCGGATCTCGTCGAAGCCCAGGTCGTACTTGCCGCTCTGGCGCGCGACGTCTTCGGCGGGCGCCTGGAGCGGCCAGTGCGGCGCGGTGAAGGCGAGATAGGCGAAGAACGGCTTGTCGGGGCTCTCGCGGCGGCTCTGCTGCAATTCCGCGATCAGGTTCGTGGCATAGGCATCCGACGAGTAGAAATCCTTGTCGAGCGAGGCCAGGACCTTGCCGTCGCGGGTATAGGTCGCGCCCTTGCCGGGTTCGGCGGACTGGTCGCGGCCATAGTGGTTGGCGCCGCCCTGCAGCAGCGCGAAGCTGTGCTGGAAGCCGCGCGCATGGGGATCGAGGTCCGGGGTCAGGCCCAGGTGCCACTTGCCCGAAAGCAGCGTGCGATAGCCGCCCGCGGACAGGCGCTCGGCCAGGCTGGCGACATCGCGGCTGAGATAGCCTTCATAGCCGGGTTTGCCCTTCTGGTTGGGGGCGGTGAGTTCCGCCATGCTGCCCAGCCCGGCGCGGTGGTTGTCCGTGCCGGACAGCAGCATCGAGCGCGTGGGCGAGCATGTGGGCGCGGTGTGGAAGCCCGTCAGCCGCAGCCCGTCCAGCGCCAGCCGGTCGAGGTTGGGGGTGGCGATCTCGCTGCCAAAGGCGCCGACATCGGAAAAGCCGAGGTCGTCGGCGATGATGACCAGGAAGTTCGGGCGGGCTTGCGCGGGAACCTGGCCCGCAGGACCGGACGGCGCCGGAGCGGTTTGCGCCAACGCCGGGGTTACGGTGGTGGCGAGCAGGGCTGCGCCGAAAGCGGCGGCGAAAGCGAAACGCTTGGATTTCATCGATATGTCCTTGGAAAAATCCCGCGCCGCGGCGGAAGCGCGCGGCGCGGGCAGTCAACGGCCCGTACAGGGTGTGAGGGATCAGGCCGGTTCGTAAGTGGTGGCCTTTTCCTTCCGGGTCGTGCGGCTCTGGCGTCCGTCGATGGCGACCGGCACCGTGCCGGCGATCGTCGCGCGGCGCAGGGTGCGGCGCTGGAGGCCGAAGTCGGCCACGGCGCGGTGCTGGGTCGCCTGGTTGTCCCAGAAGGCCACGTCGCCCGGCTGCCAGCGCCAGCGCACGACGTTCTCGGGGCGCGTGATGTGTTCCTGAAGGATCGAGAAGATCCGCGCCGAATCCGCCTGGTTCAGCCCGGCGATGCGCTTCACGAAATGGCCGAGCAGCAGGCTGCGCTGGCCCGAGACCGGATGGACGCGAACCAGCGGGTGCTCGGTCTCGTAAACGGTCGAGGCGAAGATGTTCTTCTGGAACTGCGTGCGGTTCTGGGCGGCCTCGTCATCCTTCGGCGCATTGCCCAGCACGGCGGCATAGTCGTAATCGTTCGAGTGGACCGCCCAGAGCGTGTTCACAAGCTGGCGCAGGCTTTCCGGCAGGCCTTCGTAGGCAGTCTCGGTATTGGCCCAGACGGTGTCCCCGCCCGCTTCGGGAATGGTGATCGCGCGCAGGATGGAGCCGGCCGGATAGGCATCGGTGAACGTCACGTCGGTATGCCAGCTGGAGGCGGCGTAGCCTTCCTTGCTGTCGAGTTCGAGCAGGTAGCGCGATCCTTCGGCCACCGGCACGGTCGGGTGAGCGACCGGCTCGCCGAACAGCGAGGCGAAAGCCTCGTGGCGCTGGTCGTCCAGTTCGTGCTGGCCGCGGAAGAAAATCACCTTGTGGCGGACGAGCGCGTCCTTGATGGCCTGCACGGTCGGGCCGTCGAGATCGCCGGAGAGCGTCACGCCCCGGATCTCGGCGCCGATGGTGCCGGTGATCGGCGCCACGTCGAGCGGGGAGGCGGGATCCTTGGCATTGGCGTAAGTGGCAATCGAAGTCATGGCAGTTACTCCTTCTTCGTGAAAACGGGGAACGGGCTTCGTGAAAACAGGGGTCGGGAAGGTCATTCGGCAGGGACGGCGGCGGCGGCGTAGACGTCCTCGCGCGCCTGGATCTGGCGGCGGATTTCGGCGTGGCGGCCGGCGTCGAGCGGGAAGCCCGCCACCAGCGCGGCGGCCAGGGTGTGGGCCAGCGCCGGGCCGAGCGCGAAGACCAGCAGCAGGGCATCGAGCGCCTGGGGCGTGTTGGTGGCGGCCTTGGGATCGAAGCCGAAGGCCGTGACCAGCGGCAGGGCGATCCCGAAAGCCAAGGCGCCGCCCAACTTCATCGAGACGCTGAATACCGAATAGTAGAGCCCCACGCGGTCCTCGCCGGTCTCGGCGCGGTGGAGGTCGGCCACGTCTGCCACCATCGAGCGCAGCATGAGGTTGCCCGAGCCTTGCGAGAGGCCCTGCGCCACGGCGAGCGCCATCATCAGGCCGAAACGGTCGGGCGTCAGGAACACGAGGCCGAAGTTGATGGCCGCCTGGGTCAGCTCCGCCAGCACGGCGGCGCGGCTCTTGCCGAGGCGCAGGCCGATGCGGCGCCAGATCGGCCCGGCCAGCACGCCGAAGGAGTACTGGAGCAGGAAGAACCCGGCGGCCCATTCCGGGCGCTGGAAATAGATGGTGACGATGAACAGCAGCAGCGCGGTACGCACGCCCTGTCCGGCCGTGACCGCGGCGTCCGCGGCCAGGACGCGCAGCAGCAGGGGATTGCCGAAGACCGCCTTCAACGTCTTGCGCAGCACGAATGGCTCCGCACCGGAAGGCGCGCTGTGGTCGGGCACGGCGGTCAGCGTGAGCAGCAGGCCGGGCACGGCGGTGACCAGCACCAGGGTGCCGAACAGGGTCAGGCGCAGCGGGCCGTCGTCCGGCCGGAACTGGTCGGCCAGGGCGGGCAGCAGCAGGGTCAGCACCAGCGCCGCGGAGGACAGCAGCGTGAACTGCGAGGCGATCCGCGTGCGCTGGTCGTAGTCGCCGCTGATCTCGCCGGACCAGGCCAGCAAGGTGGTCTGGGTGGCGGAGGCCCCGGTGTAATAGCAGAGCACGCCGATCCCCACCCAGGTGAGGCTGGCGCCCTCGGGCGGGAAGAACAGCATGGTGCTGCCCACGATGAACAGCAGCCCGCCGGCCGCGATCCACGGCCGCCTGCGCCCGAACCGGCTGACGGTACGGTCGCTCAGCGCGCCGATCACCGGGTCCAGCAGCGAGTTCACTACCTGGCCGATCAGGTAGACCAGCCCCAGCCCCGCCAGCGGAATGGCATAGTGGCGCGAGAGGATGGCCGGCACGAAGGCCATGACCGGCTGCGCGGCGGCGTAGATCGGCACGGACATGGCGGTGAAGCGCAGGAGGCGCCAGCCATCAAGTCGTTCCTGTCGTGGCGGCGATGAAGGAAATCTCTCGTGGATCATGGCTGGCGCCTCCTGGTTGGGAGCGGGATCAGAGCTTGGTGCGAAGGGTGGCGCCGAACGTGCGCGGCTCGCCCAGCTGGGCAGTGACCGCGCCGGTGTTGGCGGCGCTGAGGCTGACGTAGTAGTTCTTGTCGAACAGGTTCTTGGCCCAGATCGAGAAGTCCCAGAGGCCGTCGTCCGTCCTCAGCCCGATGCGGCCGTTGGCCAGGCCGAAGCCGGGGATTTGCGCCCAGGCCGAATTCGAGGCCGAAGTGTTGAAATTGCTGCGGTAGGCGTAGTCGGCATGGGCATAGAGCCCCAGTTCCTTGCCGCCGAGATCGCCGAGTGCGGTGCTGAAGTCCGCGCCGATGGTCCAGGCGAACTTGGGCACGCCGGGCAGGCGCTCGCCGGAAAGGTCCTGGATCGCGCCCTGGTTCTGCCGTTCGAAGGCCTGCGGGGCGTTCTTGTAAGTGATGTAAGTGGCGTCGGTATAAGTCGCCGAGGCATTGAAGTTGAGGTTGTCAGTGGCCGCCACGGCCAGTTCGCCTTCCAGGCCGCGCGAACGGACCTTGGGAATGTTCGAGATATATTGGCGGCCCACCACGGCGCCCACCGGCAGGTCGGTGATGGTGGTCTGGTAGTCGCTGATCTCGGTCCAGAACGCGGCGGCGTTGAAGGTGGCGCGGCGATCGAGGAACTGGGACTTGAAGCCCAGTTCGAAGGCGTCGACTTTCTCCGGCTTCACGTCGGGATCGACGCCGGCAGGCAGGACGGACAAGTTGAGCCCGCCCGACTTGTTGCCGCGCGAATAGGTCCCATAGACGTTGATGTCCGGCGCGACCTTCCAGTTCAGCGTGACCAGGCCGGAAAGGCTGTTGTTGGTGAAGCTGGTGGCATAGCTGGTCACCGGGTTGAACTGGGTGCGGATGGCGTTGATCGCCGCTTGCTGCGCGGCGGTGAAGCCGGAGATGTCGGCACCGTCGACCCAGTACTGGGCGTAGGCGCCTTCCTTCTTCTCATGCGTGAAGCGCAGGCCGGTGGTGAGCGTCAGGGCATCGTTGATGTGCCAGTCGGTCTGGCCGAACACGGCGATGGTCTTGGTTTCCGGGGTGGAGGTGGAATTGGATTCGAACCCGTCCAGCGCCGCATTGGCGATCGTCTGGTTGGCGGCCGGCAGGTTCCACAGGGCCGCGGCGGGGCCATAGCGCGAGGCGCCGTAGCCGCGCACGATCTGCCAGAAATAATAGGCGCCGACCACATAGTCGAAGCTGCCGCCGCCCTTGGAGGCCAGGCGGATTTCCTGGCTGAACTGGCGCTGGCGGTTGGCCTGCTGGGCCTTGGTGACGATCGGCAGCGAGGTGCTGTCGCCGTCGTTGGCGGGGTTCCAGTCCCACCAGCGATAGGCGGTGATCGCGGTCAGCGCGGCATTGCCGAGGTTCCAGTTGACCTCGCCCGAAACGCCGTAGCCGGCCATGTTGGACTGATAGTGGCTGTCCGCCTCGCCCACGCGGTCGAAGGCGTCGAAGCTGGGCAGGGTATAGCCGGGGAACCGCGCGGCGCGCTGGGCCCAGTTGTTGGCGATGGTGGTACCGTCCGTGTAAGTGGTGTGCAGGCCGGCGAAGACGTTGAGGACGTGGTTCTGCTTCTGCTTGGCATAGTCGCCGATGATGCGGACTTCGAAGTCCGGATCGGGCGTGAACAGCAGTTGCCCGCGGATGGACTTGTTCAGGTAGTCCTGCGCGCGGCGGTTGGTGGTCTTGTTCCAGAGGAACCCGTCGTTCTCGCTGATCGCACCCGAAAGGCGCACCGCCAGCAGGTCCTTGAAGATCCCTGCAGAGCCCGAAGCGCGGAACTGGTAGAAGCCGTAATTGCCGATGCTCGCTTCGGCCGTGAGTTCGGGATCGAACGTCGGTTTCCGGGAAGTGACGTTGATCACGCCCGAGGTCGTGTTCTTGCCGAACAGCGTGCCCTGGGGGCCGCGCAGCACTTCGATGCCCTGAAGGTCGACAAGGTCGAACTGCGCCAGGCCGACGCGGCCGTAGTAGACGTTGTCGATGTAGAAGCCGACGCCGTTCTCCAGCCCGTCGTTGGTGAGCGAGATGTTGGAGCCGAGGCCGCGAATGTTGATGTTGGTGTTGCGCGCGTTGTAGGTGATGACCTGAAGGCTGGGCACCTGCTGCGAAATGGAGCCGAGCGTATAGTCTCCGCGCTTTTCCAGGGTGGCGGCGCTGATGACGCTGATGGCGACCGGCACGTCCTGCACGTTCTCGTCGCGGCGGCGCGATGCGGTGACGACAATGGCCTCGCCGCTGTTCGCCTCTGCTGCGGTATCGAGAGCGGCGGCTTCAGGCGCGGCGCTGGCGGGCGCCGTCTCCGCTGCTACGGATTCGTTGGCGAAAGCCGGTGCGGCCAGCAGCGAAACCGTGAGCGCAAGCGGACTGGTGGCGGTGACGAAACTGCGAAACATTCAACTGGATCCCTGTTGTCATGAGTGCGCGCCGATCTGTCGTCGGGCGTGAATTTCTGCGGATTTGAAGCGGTTGGGTTCGGGGCAGGCGGCCATGCCGGGGTCGGCCCGTGTTCAGGGCGCCAGAGGACGGCCGGAGCCTGCGTTGAGGCCCGGAAAAACCGGATCGGGGACGCACGATCCCTCCACGCGGAACCGCATGGTTCCGGCGCCGGGCGCGTGGGTCTGCTGTGAAGGACGCGGGTTTCCGGGGGCCGCCGTGGTCGGCTGGTCCTGTGAATTCCCGCTGGTCAGCCCGTGATGCGCGTCAGGCGCGCGGGGTCATGGCCGTTGCGCGTCAGCCGCGCGGAGTCATGGTCTGCATCGTATCACCTCATCGTTGGCGTGAGGGGAACACGACGCCTGGCGCTGTCGCCTGAGCATCGCGCGCTTTAGCGGTTGGTAACGCGGAGCAAGCTGCTTCCCATCAAATGCCGCGGACCAAGAAACCCTGGATATGCACGATCGGCCTGGTCATCCGACGCCGTGCGGTGTGCTTGTCTAGTTATTTGGTTGAGAAAGGAGGGTCAAGCGCAAGGTTTTCTATTGCGGCCAATGGCAGGGATTTCGGGGCGAGGCTTGTCCGGGGCTCTATCCGCGCGGATTCAACGGTTTGCAGCGGCTTTGCGCCACTTCCAAGGGCGCACCCTTACTCCGTAAGGAGAGGGCTGGTTCCGAAAGAGCCGCGATTGTAACGGAGGATCATGACGTCTTTTTCCCATTCCCCCGGCGCTGCGCCTGCGAGTCCCGGCCTTTCCCGAGCCTTCCCGCTGGAAGGGCGCTCGGCCCTCGTGACCGGCGCCGGCGGCGGTTTCGGGCGTGAGATCGCGCTTGGCCTGTCGCGGGCGGGCGCGCGCGTCGTGCTGCACGGCCGGGGCATCGCGACGCTCGACAGCCTGCGGCAGGAGATCGCCGATGCCGGCGGCGCGGCGGCAACCGCAGCTTTCGACCTGGCGGATGGCGATGCCGCCCGCGCCGCGCTGGAAGGGTTGGGCAGGATCGACATTCTCGTCAACAATGCCGGTCGCCGCGACCGCAGGCCGATGGAGGCGCTTGACCGCGAGGCCGTGCGGATGATGCTGGAGGTCAACCTCGTCGCGCCTTTCGATCTGGCCCGCCTGCTGGCGCCGGGCATGGGCGGGGGCGGGCGGATCATCAACATCACCTCGATCGCCGGACAGATCGCCCGCTCTGGCGACGCCGCCTATACCATGGCCAAGGGCGGGCTGGACGCCATGACCCGCGCGCTGGCGGCGGAACTCGGTCCGCGCGGCATTACGGTCAATGCCGTGGCACCCGGCTATTTCGCCACGGAGGCCAATGCGGCCATGGTTGCCGACCCCGAAGTGGCCGCGCACCTTGCCCGCCGCACCTCGCTCGGCCGCTGGGGGCGGCCCGAGGAAGTGGTGGGGCCAGTGGTCTTCCTGGCTTCGGATGCGGCCAGTTACGTCACCGGGCAGGTGCTCGGTGTGGACGGCGGCTATCTGGCGCATTTCTGAGCGGCATTTGGTGCGGGCTGACGCCCGCTGCGAAACTTGCGGTTCGTGCGACTGCCTGAAACGATTGCCGGGCAGAGGTCTGCGGCCGGGTCCGACGCCGACGCGGCCTGGCCATTAAAGCAAAACCCTTGGTTTATCGCGGGCTTTCGCCCTCTCCGCCGCGCGCGAAGCCTTAATGAAGCCCCGTTTCGGCATTGAGGAAAGTGCAAGGGTTCGCGCAGATTGCCCGGCGATCCGCCACGGAAAAATGCCGGAATTGCGTGCGAGTTGCGCGGAACGCAACAGCAGGTTTCATTTCCTCATTTGCCGAAATCCCGATTCTCATCCAGATAGGACGGGCCTTTCAGGCATCCTCTCCCAAAAACTTTCCAAGGGCTGGTCTTCGGACCGGCCTTTTTTTTGTCCGTTTTCCGCGCGCCGTGATTTGCGAAAACGGCCGCACGGCAACCGCCGGGCGCGGCCAGGCGTTGTGGATTTTTCGGCCTGTCGCACGCCGCGCGATCGGCTATATCGCTCCGCGCAGAGTTGAGGGCGATTATGAAAAGCAGTTGCGAAAGAGGTGTTTGCACGATGATCCGGCACTACCTGCCTTATGGACCGGCGCTGATGCTCGCCGCGATCGCGCCGCTGAACATGGCTTCGGCGCAGGCGACCGCCCCGACCCCTACGGAACAGGTCACGCCGGACCGCTTCCCCATGCAATCGCCCGTCGGAGCGCCCACGGCGCCTTCCAGCTCTCCGGCACCGGAGCGCGTGCCCACGCCGATGGCCTGTTCGTCGGACCCGGTGGACCTGCCGCCCGAAATGGCCAGCTGGAACAAGCGCAAGCCGCTGCTGGCCGCGCGCGACACCCGCTCGCTCTCCGGCGCGAAGCTGGAACTGGGCAAGGCGGTGCAAGGCGGCCTGCGCCCAACCAGCGAGATGCGCTACGCCCAGCGTCCTGAAAAGCCGGGCGGTTCGGTCAGCTTCGGCGGGCTCTATACGTTCGGCGTCAAGGATCCCGGCAGCTACCGCGTGGCGCTGGGGTCGGCCGCCTGGATCGACGTGGTGAAGGCCGGGGCGAAAGTGGGCGACGGTACTGTCATGACCTCGACCGCGCACGGCCATGGTCCGGACTGCTCGGGGATCCGCAAGATGGTGGACTTCACGCTCCAGCCCGGCACTTACCTGATCCAGGTTTCCGGCAATGCCGCCTCGCGCCTGCCGCTGCTGGTGACGCGGCTGCCCTAAGCCGCGCCGTCACCCTTGGGCGGAAGCGGCAGGCTGCGCAAGGCGCGTTCCAGCGCGGCATATTCCTCGGATCCGTCCAACGCGGCCATGCGCGACTGCAGGCCGCGAAACTGCGCGAGCACCGTGCGTCCGGTCTCCGTGATCCGCGCCCCGCGCTCGTGGCTGCCGCCCGCCACCGCCTCGACCAACGGTTCGCTCCAGCACCGGTTCATCGCATCGACGAGCAGCCAGGCGCGGCGATAGCTCATGCCCATGGCCCGGGCGGCGGCCGAGATTGAGCCTTCCCGCTCGATTGCCTCCAGCAGATCGGCCTTGCCCGGCCCCATGGCAATCTCTTCCCCGCAATAGAGGCGGGCCTGCAGCTTGAGTCGGGGCTTGGCGGTCATGCTCTGTCGGCGCTGGGGGTTGGAGGCCGCAGGCTAGCGCAAGCATGCCCCCGCCGCGAGCGCGAATGCGCCCCGGCCATTTCGCAGGTGCGAAATAATTGGCGTTTCAACGGCCCTCCTGCGCTCCCGTTCCTTGCGCCGAAGGCCACGGAAAAGTGAGAATATTCCGGGCTTTCGACAAGCCTCGACAGCGCCTTCGCAAGTGCATAAACGGCGCGCGAATCATCCGGAGACAACCCCTTTCGCCATGAACGCCATCCGCCACGGACGCATCGAGGATATCTACGCAATCGCGGTGGGCAGCCTGCTCATCGGGCTGGGGCTGACGATCCTCCATTCGGCGGGGCTGGTGACGGGCGGCATGGCGGGGCTGGCCCTGCTGGTCGGGCATTTCGCGCCGCTCCCGCCGGGCCTGCTCTTCGCGGCGCTCAACGTACCTTTCCTGTTCCTGGCGCTGCGGGCCATGGGTTCGCTGTTCACCTTGCGCACGATTGCCGCGAGCGGCGGCATCGCGCTGGCCTCAGTGCTGTCCGAACATGCCCTGACGATCGAGGTGAAGGACCCCTTCGCCGCCGCGGTGGGCGCGGGCACGCTGCTGGGCATGGGGACGCTGGCCGTGGTGCGCCACGGGGCGGGCGTGGGCGGCGTGGGCATCGTCACCGTATGGCTGCAGCAGCGGCGCGGCTGGAACATCGGGCGCAGCCAGATCCTCATCGACTTCGCGATCCTGGCGGCGTCCTCGGCCTTCCTGCCGCTCGACAAGCTGATGTGGTCCGCCACGAGCGCCATCGGCATGGGCGTGGTGACCGCGCTCTGGCTGCGGCCGGGACGTTATGCAGGCTTCTCGCCCTTGCGCGCGGCCCGGCTTCGCGGGCAAGCCGAGGCCCTTCGCGAAGCGGCATAACGCCGGGCGCCCCTCGCGCCCGGCGCTATTCCAGCCCAACCAGGCGATAGCCCACGCCGGGTTCGTTGCGGAGCATCGTCGGCCGCGCGGGGTCGTCCTCCAGCTTGCGGCGCACGCCGCGCGCGGCGACGCGCAAGTATTCGACATCGCTTTCGTGCCCGGGCCCCCAGACAGCGCGCAGCAACTGGGCATGAGTGATGACGCGCCCCGGATGGCAGGCCAGCTCCGAGAGGAAGCCGTATTCCTTGGGCGTCAGGTGGACTTCCTCCCCGCCCTTGCGGACCGTGCGGGCAAGCAGGTCGATCTCCACGTCGCCCCGGCGCACCGGGCCGTCCTGCGTCGGCGCGGGCAGGCGGTGGCGCAGGGCGGTGCGGATGCGCGCGAGCACTTCATCGCTGTCGAACGGCTTGGAAACGTAATCGTCCGCGCCGAGATCCAGCGCGGCAACCTTCTGGTCCGTGGCATCGCGCGCGGAAATGACGATGATCGCGGCCTGCAGCTTGATCGCTGGGATCAGTTCCAGCCCGTCGCGGTCCGGCAGGCCCAGGTCCAGCAGCACGACTTCCGGCTTGTCTATGGCCATGGCGTTCAGCGCCTCGCGCGCGTTGGCGGCCTCGACCACGGCATAGCCCGCGCGGGCCAGGCCGGCGCGCAGGAGGCGGCGGATCGCGGGTTCGTCATCGACGACGAGGATGGTCACGTTCGGTTTCATAGGGGGGGCTTCATAGCGGCCACTCCTTGAGGTGGTCCGCATCGAAGCGGATGGTGAAACACGCGCCGGGCGTGCCGTCGGTCCGGTTGGCGGCCGAGACCTGCAGCCCCATGGCAAGCGCGAAGCCGCGCACGATGGCAAGGCCAAGGCCGGTGCCGCCCTTGCGGTCGGACCCTTCGATCCGGGTGAAGGTCTCGAAGATCCGTTCTTCCGCGCCTGCCGGGATGCCGGGGCCGTGGTCGGAGACGGTCAGCTCCAGCCCGCCGCCCCGGCGCTGCGCGGCCACGGTGATCGGGCCTTGCGGGTCGCCGTATTTGGCCGCGTTCTCGATCAGGTTGGTGAGGCACTGGTGGAACAGGTTGGGATCGACGAGCACCATCGGCGCATCGGCGGAGACCGCGGTTTCCACCGGATGACGGCCGAGCAGCGCGCGCATGGCGTGGAGCGCCTCCGCGACCGCTTCGTCAAGGTCCACCGGCTCGACTTTGCCCTGGAGCGCGCCGGATTCGATCCGGGCCATGTCCAGAAGGTTGGCGACGAAGCGGTGCAGGCGCTCCGCCTCTCCGCGCGCGGCGGCCATCTGCCGTTCCTGTTCGGCATCGGTGCTGCGCAAGGCGGCCAGCGTGCCGATGATCGTGGTGAGCGGCGTGCGCAAGTCGTGGCTGACCGAGGACAGCAGGGCATGGCGCAGGCGGTCGCGCTCACGTGCCTGCGAAAGCTCGGCCATGCGGGCTTCCAGTTCGATGCGCTCCAGCGCCAGCGCTGCCTGGTCGAGCAGGCTGAGCAGCAGCGGCAGCCGGTCCGAGCGAACCGGCTCGCGCGCGTCGCTGCGTGAGAGGCCGAACACGCCCAGGGCCGCCCCGCCCGCCGCCACCGGGTGAAACAGCCATTCCGAGGCAGTGAGCGTGTCGGAGCCGCGCCCGGCCGGGGCATCGTGCTCGAAGGCCCAGTTCGCGGCGGCCAGGTCCAGCGTTTCGAGCTGCGGCTGCGCGGTTTGCGCTTCGGGCGACCAGCTCCAGCGGCGGGTGAGCGCGCGGGCCTGCCCCTCCTCGCCGGGCATGAGCAGCACGGCATTGCCGTCGAGCAGGCGGCCGATCTCGGCGCAGAGCACGCGGCCCAGTTCGTCCACCGTGCGGATTCCCGTCAGCAATCGCGCGAAACCGGCGAGCGCGCCGTTCTGCGCGGCGCTCGCCTGGGCCTGGAGGGCATGGGCGCGAACCCGCGCGGCAAGCTGGCTGCTGACCACCGCCACGCCGAGCAGGACCAGCACGGTCAGGATATTGCGCGGGTCGTCGATGGTCAGGGTATGGGTGGGCGGGATGAAGAAGAAATTGTAGGCGATCGAGCAGACCAGCCCGGTGGCGATGCCGGTGCGCAGGCCATAGCGGGTGGCCGCGACCATGACCGGCAGCAGGTAAAGCAGGCCGAGGTCGGAGATATTTCCGGTGCGCAGGATTTCCGTGCCCAGCAAGGTCACCAGGGCAGTGAGGCCGAAAGCCACGAGATAGCCGGTCCGGCTGCCCCATCGTGCGGCCAGGTCCGCCTTCCTTGCGGCGGCCTGCCGGCTGAGGGCCCTCCGCGGCGGCGCTGCCAGCGGCAGGACGTGCACCGCCAGCCCCGGCGCGCGGCGCACGAGGCGGTCGACGATCGAACCGTGGCGCAGCTCGAACCAGCGCGAGCGGCGGGACTTGCCGATGACGACCTGGGTGGCATGGGCATCGGCGGCGAAGCGCTCCAGCCCGTCCAGCACGGATTCGGCGGGAAGGCTTGCCACCTGGGCGCCGAGCTGGGCGGCCAGATGAAGCGCTTCGGCCAGGGCTGCGTTCTCGGCATCGCTGTAGTGGGCGCTGCGCGGGGTCTCGATGTGGACGGCGCTCCACGGCGCGTCCAGCGCCTCGGCCATGCGGCGCGCGGCGCGGATGAGATCGAGCGCGCCGGGCTGCTCGCTGACGGCCACGAGCAGCCGATCGCCGGGCGGCGCGGTCGGGGGAATGGCCGAGGGATCTGTCACGGCCGCGCTTGTGCGCCGAGAGCGCCCGCCCTGTCGAGAGGGGCCGTCATCGCCCGGCGGCAAAGTCCCCTCGCGCCGAGAACGGGCCGGGCAGCGCAACCTCGCGCAGCAGCCCGGCCCCGGCGATGCCCAGAACCAGCCCGCCGAGCAGGAGCGCCACCATGGCCGCGCAGAAAAGCAGGTCCAGCGGGGTGGCGGGGTGAGGCCGAGGGGTAAGCGCAAGGCGGCGCTCCGCCAGCGCCAGCCGCCAGAATCCGGCCAGCAGGGCCAGGGCGACAAGGCGGGCCGCGATCGCGGCGGGCCAGCAGCGCTCGCCGGCGCGCAGGCGGCGCAGAAGCGGGCGAACCGGCATGAAAAGGCGCAGGGCGGGCATGAAACGGCTCCGACGGGACGATGTGGGAGCAAGATGGCCCTGCAAGGCGTTAAGCTTCCACGGGGAATTGCGCCCCGCACATAAAGAATCCATAAAGGTCGTGGCGCCTTGGTGCGCGTGAGACTAGGCGCCCGTTGCATGAGCGAGTCTTCCGGGCATCACGCCCCCAATGAGAGCCTCACGGCACTGTCGATCGGCGCCATCGGCGTCGTCTTCGGCGATATCGGCACGTCGCCGCTCTATGCCCTCAAGGAAAGCTTCATCGGCCATCACCCGCTGGTGGTGGACCGCCTGCACATGTTCGGCGTGATCTCGCTGATGTTCTGGACGATGATGCTGATCGTCACGGTCAAGTACGTGCTGATCATCCTGCGGGCCGACAACAATGGCGAGGGCGGCAGCCTGGCACTGCTGGCGCTGATCGGGCGCACCCTGGGCAAGAACCGCTGGACGCCGGTGATCGCCATGCTCGGCGTGATGGCCACGGCGCTGTTCTACGGCGATGCCATCATCACCCCCGCCATGTCCGTGCTTTCGGCGGTGGAGGGGCTGACGGTGGTGAACCCGCGCTTCGCCGAATTCGTGCTGCCGATCGCCGTGGTGATCCTGATCGGGCTGTTCTCGGTCCAGTCCCACGGCACCGCGGCCATGGGCAAGCTGTTCGGGCCGATCATGATCGTCTACTTCCTGGTGCTGGCCGGGCTGGGCATCCATTCCATCCTCCAGGCCCCCGAAGTGCTGTCCGCGCTGAGCCCGCATCACGCGCTCGAATTCTTCATGGTCAACCCGAAGCTCGCCTTCCTGGCGCTGGGCTCGGTGGTGCTGGCCGTGACCGGGGCCGAGGCGCTCTATGCCGACATGGGCCATTTCGGCCGCAAGGCGATCTCGATCTCGTGGCTCTACGTGGCCTTTCCGTGCCTCCTGCTCAATTACCTGGGGCAGGCCTCGCTGGTGCTGCGCAATCCCGAGGCGATCCGCAATCCGTTCTTCTTCATGGCGCCGGACTGGGCGCGCCTGCCGCTGGTGGCGCTGGCCACGATGGCCACGATCATCGCCAGCCAGGCCGTGATCTCGGGCGCGTTCTCGGTCTCGCACCAGGCCGTGCAGCTCGGCTTCCTGCCGCGCCTGAAGATCATGCACACGAGCGCCAAGGCGGCGGGGCAGATCTACGTGCCGCTGGTGAACTGGGGCCTGCTGGGCATGGTGATCCTGCTGGTGTTCGGCTTCCGCAGCTCGGGCAATCTGGCGGCGGCCTATGGCATCGCGGTGACCGGAACGATGCTCATTTCCGCCTGCCTGCTGGGCGTCCTGACCTTCACCGTGTGGAAATGGCACCCGCTGCTGGCCGGAGCCGTGACTCTGGGCTTCCTGTTCATCGACGGGCTCTACTTCGCCTCGACCGCAACGAAGATTCCCGACGGCGGCTGGTTCCCGCTGCTGGTGGCGGCCGTGGTGTTCACTCTGCTCACCACCTGGGCCACCGGGCGGCGGCTGGTGCGCGAGCGCATGCACGAGGATTCGATCCCCATCGAGGCCTTCCTGAAATCCGTGGGAGAACGCGTGCGGCGCGTGGCGGGAACCTCGGTGTTCCTGGCCTCCACCGTCGAGGGCGTGCCGCCGGGGCTGCTTCACAACCTGAAGCACAACCACATCCTGCATGACCGCGTGGTGATCCTGACCGTCGCCAACCGGGGCGTGCCTCATGTCGCGCCGGAAGACCGCTGCGAAGTGGAGGACATGGGCGCCGGTTTCTACCGCATGGTCCTGCGCTACGGCTTCATGGACGAGGCCGACATTCCCGCCGCCCTCGCCGCCGAGAACCGGGCGGGAGGGCCGTTCAAACCGATGGAGACCAGCTACTTCCTCTCGCGCCAGACGCTGATCCCGTCGAGCCGCCCCGGCATGGCGATCTGGCGGGAGAAACTCTTCGCCTCGATGGTGCGCAACGCCCAGAGCGCGATGGAATTCTTCAAGCTGCCCACCAACCGCGTGATCGAACTGGGCAGCCAGCTGGAGATCTGACGCGGCGCGTCCGTCCCTCCCTTGACGTTGCCGCTCGAAGGCAGCGGCGCCCCGGTCGCGCCGATCCGGTGAGCCCACAAGACCCGAGAGGCACCCAGCGTCCACCGGATCGCCGGGGCGCGATGGATTCGTGCTCGACGTCGACCGCCGACTCAGCTATGCGAATGCCTCGCATTAGCCCGAATGACGAGGCGGCTTCGAGGGGGGCAGCGCCAGACTATGTACGCAACCTTAGATCACGCGGATCCGCTTGCCCCGGAGCCGGGCCGTTCTCCGGACCTCGCGCCCCGGACGCAGACCCGCCTTGCCGGCGCGCTGCCGCGCGACGCGGTGGGCATGGCCACCGGCTGGTCGCATCCCGCACAGGCCGCCGCACAGGGCGCGCGCTACGGCGAGGACCAGCGACCGAACCTGGTCGCCATGCTCGGCGCCACGGCGATCGTCGGCGGGATGATCGCGGCCATGCTGGCGCTCAATGTCGTCCATGGCCATCAGAAGGCGCGCCCGCGGCTGGTCGTCGCCCAGCTGGAGCAGCCCCGCCCGCCGGCACCGCCGCCGCCCAGGCCCTCGCCGCAGCCGGTGAAGCATGTGGTGCAGACCGCCTCGCCCGTGGTCGCGCCCCCGCCGCCGCTGGTGCTGAGCGCCGCCCCGGCCACGATCACCACTTCGCCTGCGCCGCCGGTCCTGCCGGTGGCCGTACCGGGACCGCCCGCCCCGCCGGCCGCCGCCGTCGCCGTTTCGGCGCCGCCGCGCGTGGAGAATGCCGGCGATCTCTCGTCCAAGATGATCGCCGCCGATCCGCCGCGTTATCCGGTCGATTCGCGCCGCAATCGCGAGCAGGGCACGGTGGTCCTGCTGGTGGTCCTGGGCATGGACGGCAGAGTCGCCGACATCTCGGTATCGCGCAGCAGCGGCTTCGATCGGCTCGACCGGGCCGCGCTATCGGCAGTGCGCCACTGGAAATGGTCGCCCACCCGCCGCGACGGCGCGGCAGTCATGGTGCGCGGCCTGGTGGAAATACCCTTCGTCCTGCATAGCTGACGTCCCGTTGGCCAGTAGTAGGTGGCCGGCGTTTCGCGCCTAACCGGCCGAGGCGCTCCCTCGTGCGGGGGCCAGCTGCGCCGCCACCGCTTCGGCTTCCATGGCAATGCCCCGCGTCAGGGCGGCAGGCAGTTCCACGCGGAAACCGCGGGCGAGCAGGCCTTCCGCGGCCCACTTCACGCAGAAATCCGCAGCCACGCCCACCACGGTGACATCGGCCACGCCCTCCGCAGCCAGGCCGGCGAAAAAGCCGTCGCGGTCGATCGCCTCGCCCCGGTTTCCGGCCGCCTCGGTTCCCTCGCCATTCAGGCGAATCAAGCGAAGGCCCGGCTCGGCCCACATGTCGAACACGCCTTTTTCCAAGGTGTAGACCGGAATCGACGGCGCGATGGCGCCTGCATCCAGAACGCTGTCCCATCCCGGCGTGCCGCGCAGGCAGTGGATCGGGAACTGCGCGCTCTCGGGCGAGGCGGCGTAGATTTCGGGACTGTGCGTGTCGAAGGTCAGGAGCACGCCCGCCGTGGTCGCGGGATCGAGCGCCGCCAGCCATTCCTGCATCGGCGCCACGATCGCTTCGGCGCCGGGAACCGGCAAGGCGCCCGAGGCGCGCACGAAGTCTCCCTGCATGTCCACCACCACGACGAAGCGCCGCGTGCCGGAAACCGGAAGCGGCATTGCCGAAAGCGCGATCGTGCCAAGGTTTGTCATCGCGTGAGAACGTCCTAAGAATGGCTTATGGTCTACACGGATATTGCAACCCGCACTTACAATCACAACTGGCGGCTCGATCCGATCGTGCGCAGCCTGCTCGATACGGACTTCTACAAGCTGTTGATGCTGCAGATGGTCCGGCATCTCTATCCCGATGTCCAGGCGACGTTCGAGCTGATCAACCGCTCCAAAACGGTGCGCCTGGCCGAAGTGATCGACGAAGCCGAGTTGCGCGCACAGCTCGATCATGCGCGCGGCCTGCGGTTCGGCAAGAAGGAGCTGATCTGGCTGGCGGGCAACAGCTTCTACGGCAAGGCGCAGATGTTCAGCCCGGATTTCATCGCCTGGCTCGCCGATTTCCGCCTTCCCGAATACGACCTACGCCGCGTGGATGGCCAGTACGAGCTGCGCTTCGAAGGTCCGTGGACGCACACGATGATGTGGGAGATCCCCGCGCTCGCCATCGTCAACGAACTGCGCTCGCGCGCGGCGCTGAAGGACCGCGGCCGTTTCGCGCTCGATGTGCTCTACGCCCGCGCCAAGGCCAAGCTGTGGGAGAAAGTGGAGCGCCTGGCCCAGCTTCCCGACCTCGTGCTCTCGGATTTCGGCACGCGGCGGCGGCACGGGTTCCTGTGGCAGCGCTGGTGCGTGGAGGCCCTGAAGGAAGGGCTCGGCAGCCGCTTCATCGGCTCGTCTAACGTGCTTCTGGCGATGGACGCCGACCTTGAAGCGATCGGCACCAATGCTCACGAATTGCCGATGGTGCTGGCCGCGCTGGCAGATGGCGACGAGGAACTGCGGCAGGCGCCCTACCGCGTGCTCAAGGACTGGAGCGACCATTACGGCGGGAACTTGCGCGTGGTGCTTCCCGATGCCTTCGGCACCGCCGCTTTCCTCGAACGCGCGCCGGACTGGGTGGCGGACTGGACCGGCTTCCGCCCGGACAGCGCCCCGCCGATCGAGGGCGGCGAACAGATCATTCGCTGGTGGCAGGAAAAGGGCCGCGATCCCAGGACCAAGCTGCTGATCTTCTCGGACGGGATGGATATCGACAGCATCGAGGCGACCTATCGCCATTTCCACGGCCGCGTGCGCATGAGCTTCGGCTGGGGCACCAACCTCACCAATGACTTCCGCGGCTGCGCGCCGTTCGAAACGGACGATCTCGATCCGATCTCGCTGGTCTGCAAGGTCGTGTCGGCCAATGGGCGCCCGGCGGTGAAGCTCTCGGACAATCCCGCCAAGGCCACTGGCGATCCGGCCGAGATCGCGCGCTATCTCGGCGTATTCGGCGCCGCGGGTCGGGTGGCGAGCGCGGTATCGGTCTAGACGGGCGGAGCGCCCCCCGGCGCGTCAGCCGCCCGGATTGCGCGCGGTGACGATCCAGGCCGCGCCGTCGATCATGACCGACGTTTCGCCGGGCCTGCGGGCGAAGGCCTTGCGCACTTCGATGGCGGCGCGGGCGCGCAGGTCCTGCGGCTGATCGGCCAGCGCGCGCGAAAGCGGGCCGACCTCGAAAGCCATGGCCACGGCATCGTTCAGCGCGGCCTCGCGGTCTTCGCCCTGGCCGAAGGGGATGTCGTGATCGAAGGGGAGCACGGAAATCCGCGAGAACCCGGCCTCGGCCAGGATGCGTTCCACGCGGGCCGCATCGCCGAAGGAGAACGGGCCGGGGGCTTCGGGTTGGGGCGGGGGCGGCGCTGGGATCATGCCCTTGATCGCGCCCATCGGCAGGCGCACCCAGTCGTTCTCCGCCGCGCCGCGCCAGCAGACGAAGGCCAGGCGCCCGCCCGGCCGCAGCGCGCCGCGCAGATGGGCGAAGGCGGCGGCGGGGTCATCGAAGAACATCACCCCGAAGCGCGAGAACAGCAGGTCGAACCCGGCATCGGGCAGCGGCGTGCGCGCGGCGTCGGCCAGATCGAACGCCACCGGCGCTCCGGAGGGAGCGACCTCCCGCGCGCGCTCCACCAGCGCAGCGGAGATATCGACGCCGCGGACATGGCCCGATGCACCGACTTTTTCGGCAAGGGCGAAACTGGTCGCACCCGCGCCGCAGCCGATGTCGAGGACATGCTCTCCCGCCCGCGGGGCGGCGGCTGCGAGGGCTTCCTCTCCGAACACGGCCAGCATGGCGTCGAGCCGGATCTGGTTGGACACCCAGCGCTCGCCGCTGGTGCCGTTCCATTCGGACACCCGGTAGACCGTGCTGCCCGGCGCCAGCGCGGCAGATCCTTCGGCTTCTGACATGACAGTCCTCTATTTGCGAATCATTCGCAAATACTTTAGAGGCCGTGGCTGGAGAAGCAATGGTTTGTAGCCGGGGCGGCCGTCAGCCTCCCGGCGCAGGAGGAGAAACGCGGGATGGATGGGCCTTTCATCGAAACGCTGGCCGATCTGGAGGCCGTGATCGGCAAGACGCCGCCGCAGATGTATCTCAAGGACATCGACCATCTCGATCCCGGCGCGCTCGGCTGGATCGCGCAGTCCCCTTTGATGTTCGCCACGTTCGGCGGGGATCGGGGGCCGGCGATTACGCTGGCGGGCGGGCAGGCCGGCTTTGCCTCGGGCGCGGGGCAGGACTTGCGCCTGCCGCTGGCATCGATCGACGATCCTGAGCTTGCCCGGCCCGGTCAACCGTTCGGGTCGCTGTTCCTGCTGCCCGGCATAGGCGAGACCCTGCGCGTCAATGGCCGGGTCCGGGCGGTGGCAGGCGGTCATGTCCATGTCGCCGTGGCGGAATGCTACGGCCACTGCGCCAAGGCCATGATCCGCTCCGAACTCTGGTCCGCGCAGCCGGTGGCGGCACCGGAGGCGCTTTCCGACTTCGTCGCGGCGAGCCGTTTCCTGGCGCTGGCGACCGTCAGCCGGACGGGGCTGGCCGACCTCAGCCCCAAGGGCGATCCGGCCGGTGCCATGGCGCGGCTCGATGACGGGGAGGCGGCGGCCGTGTGGTTCGCGGATCGGCCGGGCAACCGCCGGGTCGACAGCTTTCGCAACATCGTGGAGCAGCCCGCGCTGGCGATGGCGCTGCTGGTGCCGGGCTCGACCCGCCTTGCCATCGTGCGGGGCCGGGCGGTGCTGTCCACGGCCGAGGCGCAGCGCGGGCGCTTCGCGGTGAAAGGCAAAGTCCCGGCCCTGGCGATCCGCGTCGCGGCCGAATCCGTCAGCCTGCGCACCAGCGCCGCGCTGGAACGCGCCGATCTCTGGCCCTTGCGCCAATGCAGCGACATCGATCCGGCGCGGCTCTTCGTCAATCACATCAAGCGCAACCGGACCGAGGGCATGGCCGCCCGGCTGACCCGCGCCAGCCTCTCGGTGCCGGGCGCCGCGGACCTGATGAAGAAGGGGCTGGCCAAGGACTACAAGGACAACCTCTACTAGCGCCCAGGCCCGGCTCAGTTGCCGAAGCGGTAGGGATCGAAGCAGGCGGAATCGGGATCGCCCCCGCCCCCGCCCCCGCCCCCGTCCCCGCCCCCGCCCCCGACCCCGTCCCCGCTCCCGCCTTCTCCCCCTGCAAGCGCGCGGTCGAGCAGTTCGGCGGCGAGGGCCGCAAAAGCGATGCCGTTGCCGCCGAACCCGGCGGAGAGCCACACCCGCTCCATCAGTGCCGAGCGGCCGATGGCGGGCAGTCCATCGGGCGAGGCACCGAACGTGGCGGTCCAGGCGCGGTCCACGGCGATGGGCGCGGAATGGCCGAGCATGGCCTCCAGCTTGGCGGCGATCGTGCCGGATTTCGCCGCCAGCAGGGCATCGCGCGAGAGGGCATCCGCCAGTTCCACGTCCTCTCCCCCGGCGATCACGCGCCCGTCCTTGCAGGTGCGGACGTAAAGATAGGGGTCCGACGCTTCCCAGATCATCGCGTTTTCCTTCCACAGCGGCGCCGTGCCGGGCGGGGTGGCGATGGCGAATGTCGAGAGCAGGGAGAAGGCGGGCGGCAGGAACAGCCGCGCGCGCTCGTAGCCGGTGGCCAGGATGACATCGCCTGCGATGAGGCTGCGCCCATCCGCCAGCTCCAGCTCCACCCCGGCCGGGATGGGGTGCAGGCCGGCGACATCGGCGGGGTAGACCGTCACCGCGCCGTGCGTGCCGGCCTCGCGCAGCAGGTCGTGGCAGATCGCGACCGGATCGATGGCGTAGGACCCTTCCGAAACGATCCCGGCGCGCGGGGCGATGCCGAAGCGTTCGGCGACGGCCTGGGCATCGAGAAAGCGCGAGGGCAGGCCGTGGCGGCGGTGGGCCTCGGCCTCGGCGCGCAGCCTGTCCTCGTCCAGCAGGTCACCGGAGAGGTAGAGCGTGGGGCAGGGGGTGCGGGCATCGGGCCCGAGCCGGTCCAGCCGTTCTCCGAAGCGCTGCACGGCCGCGAAGACGCGCCGCCAGCGCCGGGCGGCTTCCTGTTCGCCGAGGTCTTCGGCCAGCCGGATCAGCGGCACGTCCATGGCCCACATGATCTGCGCGGTGGAGGCGGCGGTGCTGCCGCAGCCGGGCGGCCTGCGGTCCAGCAGCGCCACCGAGCGGCCCGTGGCGGCCAGCCGGTCCGCCAGGATCGCGCCCATGATCCCCGATCCCGGGATGGCGACGTCCACCGGACCGGCCGGGAGCGGCGCGGCCGCGGGCAAGGTCCAGTCCGCGTCGCGCCAGGGCACGGTGCCGCTGCGCAAGTTCCGGGTTTCGGTCAGGGTGATCGATCCGTTCGCCATGGTAACTCCGTGAATGCCGCAGGGAGCAACGCACGAAGGGGCGGCAGGTTGATCGCTCCCCGATCCGGGGGGCAAGCTACGGGTTTCCGGTTCGCCTGCCCGACCGGAAAAACGCTCTAGCCCAGCGCGGAAGAGGCGGCGCTGGTGTCGCGGCGGCCGGTGGCCATGACGATGCGGTTGCGGCCATCGTCCTTCGCGCGCAGCAGCGCGGCGTCGGCCGTGCCGATCAGGGCATGGGCGGGGCCGTGGGCGGGATAGCTGCCGATGCCGATGGAGATCGTGACAGGGCCGAGCGGCGTGCCGTCATGCACCAGGGTCATGCCGGAAATGCGCTCCTGGATCAGGTGAGCGCGCTCCAGCGCACGTTCCTCGTCGCAGCCGGGGATCAGCAGCAGGAATTCCTCGCCGCCATAGCGGAAGGCGATGCCGTCTTCGCGCACCGCATTGTCCAGCGCGCCGGCCACGGAGCGGATCGTCAGGTCTCCGGCATCGTGGCCGTAGCGATCGTTGAGCTGCTTGAAATGGTCGATGTCGACCATGAGGCAGCTCAGCGGCGTGCGCGCGGCATCGGCCTGGGCCACGCTGCGGCGCAGGGTATCCGCCAGTTCGTGGCGGTTGCGCAGGCCGGTCAGCGCATCGAACAGGGCCTTTTCGTGCAGCGCGTCGCGCAGCTTGAGATTGGCCAGCGCCAGCCCGATCGTCTCGGACATCAGCTCGATATAGACCTTGATGTTCTCGCTGGGGCCTTGCGCGCCGGCCGTGTTTTCCAGCACCAGCAGCCCGATGGTTTCGCCCTGCGCGGTGAGCGGCACGCAGACGGTGGCGTCGGCGCTTTCCGGCGGGACATGCTTGCAGGGTACGTCCACCAGGTTGCCGCCGGGCATGTGCGACTGGCCGCGCCGCAGCGCCCAGCAATCGTCCGGGGTGAAGGCCGCGTTGCTGCCGTGGGGAGATTGCCACTCCGAAGCGCAGGCCATCATCCCCAATCGCGCATCCAGCGTATAGAGGCGCCCGGCCAGGTCCGGGGCGATCCGGGGGGCGAACAGGCGCACGACTTCGAACAGGTCGGCCACGGATTCGCAGCCCTGCAGGCGCTGGGTCATGCGGGCGAGCAGGTCGCGGACGTGCCAGTCGGCATCGCGCTCGCGCTCCAGCCTTTGCCGTTCGATGCCGTTTTCCCGGAAGATGCGGACGGCGTGGGCCATGTCGCCGATCTCGTCGATCTGCGAGAGCTGGGGCGGCTCCACCGCATAGTCCTGGTCCGCCAGGCGGTTCACCACGTCGCTCAGCTTGACCACGGGCTTGAGGATGCGCCGCTTGAGCACGAAGCCCAGCACGAAGAGGAACAGCACGGCGGTGATCGCCACCATCACTTCCGAAACCGTGCGCAACCGCTGGGAGGCGCGGCTGGCGTCCTCTATCGCGCGGTCGGAGCGCTGGTCGAGCATGTATCGGAAGCGGCCGAGCAGGAAATGCGCGCGTTCCAGTTCGCGTTCGTATTCGGCGCCGAAGATGATCTTGTGGGCGGTGATCTCGTCTCCAGACTTGATCGCGGCGATGGCGGCCTTCTGCTCGTCCTGGAGGGTCGCGGCCCAGCGCAGGCCTTCTTCCAGCGAGCGCAGTTCCTCTTCCCTGGCGCCGTTGTCCTTCAGCTTCGCGATGCGCTGCTCCACCGGGCCGATCGCGGCGAGCGTGCGGTTATAGGCGATTTCGTGGCTGGGATCGCCCGAGACGGCCGCCAGTCGGGCCTGGTCGGTAAGCTGCGCCTCGTCTTCCTCCACTTCGAAGGCGAGCTGGTCGAACAGATCGCGCTGCTGCACCGCATCGCGCTCCACCCGGTCGGCGTTGGAGGCCATGACCATGGTGATGCCGGCCGCGATGGTCAGGCAGACCGTGGCCCCGTAGGCCCAGTTGGTAATCGTCGCTATGCGCATGCCGTAATCCTGCCCCCCTGACGCCAGCGTGATCTTGGCGACAGGCCTGTGGCTCCTCATGCGCCTGACGCAGCAAGTTTTCCAGCGGGGAAACCACCGCTTTGGGAATGATTCGCCCCCGGCGCCGAGAGGGAACGGAGGGTGCCCGCCGAACGTTTCCCAGCGACCATTGCTGGAGCCATGCCATGCGCAAGTCGTTCACCGCTTTCGCCAATGTCGTCGCCGGAGCGGCGGGCAAGGCCCAGACTTTCATCATAGCCCTGCTGGTCGTGGCGGTCTGGGCAATTTCCGGGCCGGTGTTCAAGTGGTCCGACACCTGGCAACTGGTCATCAACACCGGCACCACCATCGTCACCTTCCTGATGGTCTTCCTGATCCAGAACAGCCAGAACCGCGATGCCGCCGCCTTCCAGGCCAAGCTCGACGAACTGCTGCGCGCGCTGGAAACCGCGCGGGACGACTTCATCGGTATCGAGCACCTCAGCGTCGAGGAGATCGAGCGGCTGCGCAAGCTGCTCGAGGAAGAGACCGGCGAATGCAAGGACGGCCACAAGGCCCATGCCAGCGTGGAGCGTCTGCTGAGTCGATACTGAAACCGGCCGGTTTCCCGCCTTGCCATAACAAGATGGCATGGGAGACCGCATCGGAGCCGCTTCAATCCCAAGGGCGGCGGCGCGATATCGAGAGGATCACAATTCCGGGAGCATCGCCATGTCCAGCGCCGCCGCACGCCCGAATGCCGCCACGAACGCCGCCATGGATTCAGGCACGAATTCAGGCACGAACGCTATCGCCACTGTCTCGCTTCGCGGCACGCTTGAGGAAAAGCTGCAGGCGGCCGCCGATGCGGGCTTCGACAGCGTGGAGATCTTCGAGAACGACCTGATCGGCTCGGCCTTGCGCCCTGCCGAAGTACGGCGCCGGATGGCCGACCTGGGCATCCACTGCTCGCTCTACCAGCCCTTCCGCGATTTCGAAGGCATGCCCGGCGAGATGCGCGCCCGCGCCATGGACCGGGCAGAGCGCAAGTTCGACCTGATGGGCGAACTCGGCACCGACCGCATCCTCGTCTGCTCCAACTGCTCGCCCCATGCGCTGGGCGAGCGGCAGCGCATCGTCGACGATTTCCGCGAACTGGGCGATCGCGCCGCCGCGCGCGGCATCCTGGTGGGCTACGAAGCCCTCGCCTGGGGGCGCCACGTCAACGACCACCGCGATGTCTGGTCGATCGTCAAGCAGGTGGACCATCCCGCCATCGGCATCATTCTCGACAGTTTCCATTCGCTCTCGCGCCGGATTCCCAGCGACAGCATCCGCGAGATCCCGGGCGACAAGATCGTCTACGTGCAACTCGCCGATGCGCCGCTGCTCGACATGGACCTGCTCTACTGGAGCCGCCATTTCCGCAACCTGCCGGGGCAGGGCGGGCTGGACCTGCCGGGCTACGTCGCGGAAATCCTGCGCACCGGCTATGACGGGCCGCTCTCGCTGGAGATCTTCAACGACCGGTTCCGCTCGATTTCCTCGCGCCTGGTGGCGCAGGACGGGCATCGCGCGCTGGAATATGTGCGCGATGCGGCGAAGCGCCTGCTTGGCCTGCCGACCACCATGCCTGCCGCCCAGCCGCCGCTCGCGGCCGAATTCGTCGAGTTCACGGCCAGCGGCGAGGATGTGGCGCGCCTTGGCGAGACCTTCCACACGCTCGGCTTCGCGCATATCGGCACGCATCGCACCAAAAAGGTCGCGCGCTGGCGGCAGGGTAACGTCAACCTGGTGATCAATGCCGAGCCCAAGGGCTTCGCCAAGTCCTACCGCATCGTCCACGGCACCTCGATCTGCGCGATCGGCGTGCGGGTAAAGGACGCGGCCGCCGTGATGGAGCGTGCCGCCGCGCTGGGCATCCGCGCTTATAGCCCCGAGGGGCGCCCCGGCCGCATGGCCATGCCTGCGCTGCGCGGCGTCGGCGGCAGCCTGGTCTACCTCGTGGAGGACGACAGCGCCGAAGCGCTCTGGGCCCGCGAGTTCGAGGCGGTGCCGGTGGCGGACCTGACCGACGATGCCCGCGCCCGCTCGGTCGACCACCTTGCCGCCGTGGTCCACAATGACGAGTTCCTGTCCTGGCAGCTCTACTGGCGCGCGCTGTTCGGGCTGGAGGGCCGCGATGCCAACGATGTGATCGACCCCTCGGGCCTCGTCCATAGCCAGGCGCTGCAATCGCCCGATGGCGGGTTCCGCCTGACGCTCAATGCCTCTGACGCGCGCGAGACGCTGTCCTCGCGCTTCCTGGCACAGGGCATGGGCGGCGGCTTCCAGCATGTCGCGCTGGCCAGCGACGACTTGCTCGCCACGGCCGCGGCGGTGCGCGCACGCGGCGCGGCCATGCTCGATATTCCCGAGAACTACTACGACGATCTCGTCGCCCGCTTCGGCTTCGACGGCCGGGTTGCCGCGCGCATGGAAGTGGCCGGGATGCTTTACGACGAGGATCTGGCGGGCCACGCCTATCGCCAGCTCTACAGCCGGGCGTTCGACAAGCTGTTCTTCTTCGAATTCGTCGAACGCAGCGGGACTTATGCCGGCTACGGCGCGCCCAATGCCGGGATCAGGCTGGCGGCGCAGAACCGCTTCCGCGGCGTGGAGGACGCGGCCGGGTAGGAAGGCGCATTCGGCCCCCGGCGGCGGGTGTAACGCGCATCCTTGCCTAACCCGCCATCCCCTGCCGGTGGCCGGCGGTGGCGCGTCCGATACGGGCGGGGTGGTTTCGCCTCAGGCCGCCTTGCTGGCCGCGGCGAAGTCCGCGAGCATGCGGTCCACGTCCGGTTCCAGGCCGGTGAAGCGCGCGAAGGCGTGGGCGGCCTGCATCACCGCCATGCCGCCGCCGTTCAGCGTGGCGCAGCCGATGGCCCTGGCGGCCTTGAGCAGCTCGGTTTCGAGTGGGAAGTAGATCACGTCCGAAACCCACATGTCGCGCGTGAGCAGGGCGGGGTCGAACGGCAGGCCGGGGTGGCTTTCCATGCCCACCGGCGAGCACTGGACCACGCCGTCGGCCCCCGCGATCGCTTCGGCCGCGGAGCCTGCGGCGATCACTTCGGCATCGGGGAACAGGGCGGCGAGGCGGCTGGCAAGCGCTTCGGCGCGTTCGGCGGCAGGATCGAAGATCGCCAGCCGCTCCGCGCCGAGGTCGAGATGGGCATAGCCCACGGCCGAGGCCGCGCCGCCGGCGCCGATCATCGCCACGCGCCCGCGCGGCAGTACGCCCAGCGCGGCGAGAAAGCTGGCGCGGTAGCCCGACCAGTCGGTGTTGTCGCCGATCAGGCGCCCGTCACGCAGGAGCACGGTATTGACCGCGCCCAGCTTGGCAGCAGCTTCCGACAGCTCGTCCATCAGCGGCAGGACCGCCTGCTTGAAGGGGTGAGTGACATTGGTGCCGTCGAAACCGAGCGCGGCCAGCGTGTTCAGCAGCGGGCCAAGGTCATCCGCGCAGAAACCGATCACCTCGCTGTCGAGGATGCGGTAGGCCAGCGGCAGGCCCAGCGCCCTGGCCTCGGTCTCGTGCATGGCCGGGCTGCGCGAGCCGCCGATGCCCGAGCCGATCAGGCCGCAGATCTTCGAGGTTCCTGGCGCGGATGCGCGAAGCGAAGGGCGCGCGGCGGCCGGGAGCACGGGAGACTGGAACATGAGGCGGGTCCTTGAGAGCGGCGGGGGTGGGACGGCAGGGGGGAACGGCAGGGATCGCGGCGTGAGAGCGCGGCGTGAGAGCTTGGCTCAGGGCTGGCCGGGCATGCGGATCAGGGTGACGGCAAGGCCGGCCAGCACCGCCGGGACGGCGAAGATCGCGAAGATCGCCGAAAGCGGCACTTTCTCCGCCAGCAGCACGCCGCCCAGCATCGGGCCGATCACCGCGCCGATGCGGCCGATGCCCATCGCCCAGCCCAGCCCGGTGCTGCGGACTTGAGGCGGGTAGAAGCTGGTGGCCAGCGGATAGCAGCCGTTGAAGCCGCCCTGGATGAAGGCACCGATGAAGAAGGCGGTGAGCAGGGTGGCGGCGATGGTCATGGACACCGCACCGAACACGACGAGGGCGGCCGCGGCGAGCACCATGTAGAGCAGGATCAGGCGGCGCAAGTCGATGCGGCTGGCGATCAGGCCGATCGAGGTGATGCCGATGAAGGCGCCGATGTTGTAGACCGCGCCCGCGTAGATCGCCTGGGTGGCGGGAAGCCCGGCCTCCACGGCGAGCTTGGGGATCCAGCTGATGACGAAGTAGAGCGTCATGAAGCCGAAGATCGTGGCGGTCCACAGCAGGATCGTGCCCGAAGTGCGTCCTTCGCCCAGCACGCCGCGCAGGCCCACCGAATGGGCTTCGGCCTGGCGGCGCTCGGGCAGGGCCTCCAGCGTCGGGCGGCCGAGCGAGGCGAGCAGGCGGTTGGCCTTGGCCAGCGCGCCCCTGGGCTGGTGGGCCAGCAGGAAGTCCACCGATTCGGGCAGCAGCGTCCAGACCAGCGGCAGGGCCAGCAGGCAGAGCGTCGCCGCGCCGAGCAGCATGGCCTGCCAGCCGTGAGCGTCGATCTGGTGAGCGACGATGAAACCGGTGATGGTGGCGCCGACCGGATATCCGGCCTGGAGGAAGCCCACGGCGAACGTGCGGTGGCGGGCCGGGGCATATTCGGCCGTCAGCGCGGCCATGCTGGCCAGCACCGTGCCGATGCCGATGCCCACCACGAAGCGCGAGAGGATGAGTTCGGCGATCGAGGCCGCCAGGGCCGATCCGAACATGGCCACCGTCATCATCACCAGCGAGGCGATGATCAGCTTGCGGCGGCCGAACCTGTCGGCCAGCGGCGCGATCAGCAGCCCGCCCGCGGCCATGCCGGCCAGGCTGGAGCTGAACACCACGCCCAGGCTTTCCGGGCTGACTTTCCAGTCGGCGGAAAGGGCGGGGGCGACGTAGGAGAGGATGAGCACGTCCATGCCGTCCAGCATGTTCAGCAGGAAGCAGATGGCGACCACGAGCACTTGCCGCGGCGTCCAGCCGTCGACGTTCTGCGAGGCGGATTCGCCGACAGTCACGTAAGGACGCACGGACACCGATCCGGCGGCGGAATAGCTGGCCATGGTAACGCCTTTCCCATCCTCAGCGGCGCTTGCATCGCGCCTGTTGTCGTCCGGCGGCCCGGCGCCGGGACATTCGTGAACCTTTCGGGCCGGAACCTGGCGGTCCAAACCTTTGCGAGCGGGATCACGGTGTTTGATCCGGGGGCGCTTTGCCAGACATTGCGAGACTGTGACTTATAGCGTTATGTTATGGGAGATGCCTCTTGGGAGGTTCATCAGCATGTTGCGGGCGATCTCCTCGAAGGTTTCGCCCACCAGGGTTCGCGCCACGTCCAGGTTGCGGCTGACATAGACCGGCAGCAGGCCCGGCGACTCGAACTCCAGGAAGCGCACGGTCTCGGCATGGGGCTGCATGGCGGTGAAGCTGTCCACCAGCGCGATGCCCATGCCGTGAGCGACGAAAGCCACGGCCGTTTCTGCAAAGCGGATATAAGTGGAGACTTCCAGCTGCTCGCCGGCTTCCTCGTACATCCTGGCGATGATGCGGCCATGCGGCGTATCTTCCCGGAACGACTGGATCGGCTCTCCGCCCAGGTCCGCCACGGTGATCCGCTCGCGGTCGGCCAGGCGATGGCCGGCCGGCACGGCGCAGACCATGCGGCCGTTGCCGATGCGGCTGGACAGGACATTGGGGTGATCGATGGGAAACACCGTCAGCGCATAGTCGCCGCGCTGGAGCGCCAGCCAGTCGTCCGCCTGTTCCACCGAGAGGATGTCGAACTGGATGGTGAGGCCGGGGTAATTGGTGGTCAGGCGCGAGAGCATCTGCGGCACCACCGAATGGCCCAGCGAGGGAGAGGCGCCCAGGCGGAAGGTGCGATCCTCGCCCTTGGCCAGGCGGCGCACGACATGCTCCAGGTCGTTGAAGCCCTTGTAGATCTGCTCGATCTCCTCGAACAGCACGCGGGCTTCGGACGTGGGCACCAGCCGGCCGCGCGTCCGGTCGAACAGGCGGAAGTGGAGCTTGTCCTCCATATGACCCAGCATGCGGCTGAGGCCGGGCTGCGACGTGCCCAGCATGCGCGCGGCGCCGCTCACCGTCTTGGTGATCATCACCGCGCGGAAGATCTCGATCTGCCTGATGGTCAGCATGGTTCCGGCTAGCACGCGCCGGAGCCCGCGCCAACCGGCGTCATGGGCTGCCGGTCAGCGGCGGCCCCGGCCTGTCAGGGCCTGCGGCGCCCGCGAACGAGATAGAGCGCGCCGCCCAGCAGGTTCCAGCACAGGCAGGCCAGCAGGGTCTTGGTGGGCAGGCTGGCGAAGAGATAGAGGCAGCCGAGGATGGTCGCGCCGCCCACCACGATGCCGGCAGGCACGCGGAAGGGGCGGGGCGCGTCCGGCTCGCGCTTGCGCAGGACGATCAGGCAGGTACCCACGGCAGCGAAGGCGATCAGCGTGCCGGCATTGGCCAGCGCCGCGATTTCCGAGATCGGCAGCACGCCGGCCAGGATCGCCACGATCACCGCCGTCATCGTCGTCACTCTCAGCGGTGTCCCGCGCGAGGAGAGCTTCGCCAGCGAGGCGGGCAGGAAACCGTCGCGCGCCATGGCCAGGAAGATGCGGCTCTGGCCGTAGAGGAAGCCCAGCAGCACGGTCGGCAGCGCGATCACGGCGGCCACCGCGACGATATGCGCCACCGGCGCGCGGCCCATTTCGCGCAGGATCAGCGCCAGCGGCTCCGGGCTGTCGGCAAAGCGGGTGAAGGGCATGGCGCCGATCGCGGCGGCCGCGACGAGGACGTAGACGAGCGTGCAGATCGCCAGCGATCCGATGATGCCGATCACCAGGTCGCGGCTGGGATTGCGCGTCTCCTCGGCGGCGGTGGAGATGGCGTCGAAGCCGTAGAAGGCGAAGAAGATGATCGCGGCGGCAGCCATGACCCCGCGCTCGACACCGTCCGGGCTCATCGACTTGCCGAAGCCGAAGGGCATGAAGGGTTGAAGGTTCGCCGCGTCGAAGGCGGGCAGCGCCACGGCCACGAACAGGCTGAGCGTCAGGATCTTGATGACCACCAGCACGGTGTTCACCCGCGCGCTTTCCTTCGTGCCGAACGCCAGCAGGCCCGCAACCACGGCGATGATGACGATGGCAGGCAGGTTGACCAGCCCGCCCAGCTCCGGCCCCTGGGTAAGCGCCTTGGGGAAGCCCACGCCCTGCAGCAGCGGCGCGGCATAGCCCGACCAGCCGACCGCCACGGTGGAGACCACCAGCGAATATTCCAGGATCAGGCTCCAGCCCACGATCCAGCCCACCGTACCGCCCAGCACCTTGTGGCTGTAGCTGTAGGCGCTGCCGGCGGTGGGCATCATCGTCGACAGTTCGGCATAGGCGAGCGCGGCGCAGGCGCAGATGGCGCCGGCAATGGCGAAGGACAGCAGCACCGCCGGTCCCGCGCGGTCCGCCCCCACGCCGATCAGCGTCAAGATGCCGGTGCCGACGATGGAGCCGACCCCCAGCGCAAGCAGGTGCGGCCATGACAGTGTCTTGGGGAGGGCAGCCGGCGCCGTGGCGGGAGCAGTCATGGCAGTCTTTGTCCTTCTCGGGTCGTGGTTCGATCTAGCACTCGCAGGCGCACGCGCAAGTTCGCTCGCTTCCGGCCTATCCGCGGCAGAGGCTCTATCATCGATAATGTCGATGCAAATAGATCAAATCAATTCATTTCAGCGATGCTCACCGATGTGCGAGAGGCGGGTTCGAGAAGAGAAGATCGGGCTGCACGAATCCGGGTGAGAGCGATGACCGAAAGGCCGGACACGGCCTGATGCAAGCCGGCGGGGCGATCCCGCGGACTTGCCCCGTTGCATCGACGCTCCTGCCGCCACCCGATCCTCTCCGGCCTTGACCGAGGAGTTTCTGAGCATGTCCGGCAGGACGACACCCGCAGCCCCGCTCGTTCCGGACCTGAACGTCCTGGTGATCGGCGGCGGCATCGGCGGCCTTTCCGCGGCCATCGCGCTGCGCCGCAAGGGACACCGCGTCACCGTGATCGAGCGCGATCCCACCTGGTCGGTCTACGGGGTGGGCATCATCCAGCAGTCCAACGTGGTGCGCGCCATGGACCAGCTCGGCGTGCTCGATGCCTTTCTGGACGCCGCCTGCGGCTTCGACGCGGTGGAGATCTACATTCCGGACGGCAGCCGCGTCGCCCGCATTCCCACGCCCACCCTGGTCGAGGGCAAGCCTGCCAACGTCGGCATCGGCCGCCGCGCCTTGCAGAAAGTGCTGGGAGACAGCGTGAGGGCGCTGGGCGCCGAAATCCGTCCTGGCGTAACGGCCGAGACGCTCGATCAGGACGAGACCGGCGTATCGGTGCGCTTTTCCGACGGCGGAGAGGCGCGCTACGATGTCGTGATCGGCGCGGACGGCGTCTATTCGCAGACCCGCCGCATGGTCCTGCCCGAGGCGGAAAGCCCCGAATTCACCGGGCAGTCGGTCTGGCGCTACAACTTCCCGCGGCCCGAGGGGCTCGACGCTCTCCACGTTTACAACGGCCCGACCGGGGTGGGGCTGGTGCCGATGTCGGCCGAGACCATGTATATGTACGCGACGACGCCGGAGCCGGACAATCCGCGCTATCCGGTCGAGGGTCTGGCCGCGACGATGCGCGCGAAGCTGGGGCAGACCGCACCGGCGATCCGCGCGCTGGCCGAGGCGATCACCGAGGATGCCGAGGTCGTCTATCGCCCGCTGGAAGGCATGATGGTCCATGGGCCCTGGCACGCCGGACGCGTCGTCCTGCTGGGCGATGCCGTCCACGCCACCACGCCGCACCTGGGGCAGGGCGCGGGCATGGCGATCGAGGATGCGATCGTGCTGGCAGAGGAACTCTCCGCTGCCCATGATGCAGGAGACAGGCCCGAAAAGGCTTTCGAGGCCTATCGCGCCCGCCGCTACGACCGCTGCCGCTACATCGTCGAGGCCTCGCTGGCGATCTGCCACGGCCAGATCGGCAAGGGGCCGCCTGTCGACAATCACAAGGCCACCGCGGAGATGTTCGCGGTGGTCAGCCAGCCCATTTGACCATTTCATGCAGGGAATTGCAGCCATGAGCCGAGTGACCGAAATCCGCTACGTCGGATATGGCGTCGAGGACTTCGACGCCGAACGCACATTCTACACCGAGGACTGGGGCCTGGTGGAAGTCGGCGCGAACGAGGACTTCGCGTGGTTCAAGACGCACGGGCATGACGAGCATCACGTCGTGCGCCTCCACAAGTCGGATGCCAACCATGTGGAAGTGATCGCTTTCGCCGCCGACACGCGCGAAGACGTGAATGCCCTGCACGACAAGGTCGTGGCGGCCGGCTGCAAGGTGATCTTCGCCCCGCGCGAAATCGATGCGCCGGGCGGCGGCTATGCCTTCCGCTTCTTCTCGCCCGATGGTCTGCCGTTCGAGATTTCGGCCGGGGTCGAGACGCTGGGCAAGCGGGCGATGGAGCGCTGGGAAGGCATGCCGGTGAAGATCAGCCACATCGTCATGCACTCGCCCGATCATCAGGCGCTGGTGGGTTTCTTCACCGATGTGCTGGGCTTCAAGGTGAGCGACTGGCTGGGTGATTTCATGTGCTTCCTGCGCTGCAACGAAGCCCATCACCGCGTGGCCATCCTGCCCGGGCCGCCGTGCCTGAACCACGTCGCCTATGACATGCTCTCGGTGGACGACATGATGCGGGGCGTGCATCGCCTGAAGCAGCGGGGCACGGACTTGCGTTGGGGCCCGGGTCGCCACACGGCGGGCAACAATACGTTCAGCTACTTCACGACGCCGGCCGGCTTCGCGGTCGAGTACACCTCGGAGCTGGAAGAGGTCGATTTCGAGACGCACCAGCACAAGGTGCATATCCCCGGCCCGCAGGTCATGGACCAGTGGGGCATCGGCGTCGGCGGTCCGCAGACGATGCCGCATCCCGCGCCCGACGCGCGCCTGTTCCAGGCGGCGGACGCCTGATGAAGCGGGGCCTGTCGGTCGCGGCCCTTGTGGCCTGCGCTCTCGCGCTGGTCTCGGCCCGCGCGCCGGAGACGCTGACGACGCGCAACCGTGCGGTCGTGACCGATTTCGCCCGCCTCTTCTACACCGAGCGCAAGGTACGCGCGGCCTTCGAGCGCTATGTCGCGGCGGACTATATCCAGCACAACCCCGGCATTCTTGACGGGCGCGAGGCGGCGATCGCCATGCTGGAGCCGAAGTTCTCCGCGCCCGGCGCCGCGTTCGATGTGAAGCGGATCCTCGTCGATGGCGACATGGCGATGATCCACCTTCGCGGCCGCCCCTCGCCGGACAATCCCGGCGGCGCGGTGGCCGACATCTACCGCCTGAAGGACGGCCGGATCGTCGAGCACTGGGACGTGCTGCAGCCGATCCAGACGCAGACCGTCAATCCGCACCCCTATTTCTGATTACAGGAGCCCCCTTTGGCCCTCTTCGAATACTTTCCGAACTACATCTGGAATCTCTCGGTCTCGATCGCGATGGAATCGGGCGCGCAGCTCGGTGAGATCATCGACATGTGCCAGCCGATCCGCGACGCGGCGGCGAGCGGCGCCGATGCCGGCACGCCGCAGTTCATGAAGGCCTGGGCGGCGATGGGCGACAAGCTGCTGGAACTCGCCGCCGAGGACGAGGCGAAGGGCCGCAAGTTCTCGGCCTCGAACAAGCTGGAGCGCGCCTCGCTCTACCTCATCACCGCAGAGCGGATGCAGGGCCACGGCCATCCCGGACGCAAGGAAACCTATGCCCGGGCGCGCGCGGCGTTCGACCGCTCGACCGCGCTTGGCAAGATCAACCGCGAACGCGTGGAGATCCCGCTGGAGGCAGGCAAGATGCCGGCGCTGTTCACCCGCGCGCCGGGAGCAGGCCGCAAGCCGGTGGTGGTGTTCTGCAACGGCCTCGATAGCTGCAAGGAACTGCTCTACTGGACGCGCCTGCCGCAGGAACTGGCGCGGCGCGGCATCTCCACCCTCTGCGTCGACCAGCCCGGTTCGGGCGAGGCGCTGCGCCTGCAGGACCTGCCTGTCGATCCGCATTCGGAAAGCTGGGCAAGCAAGGCGGTGGACTGGCTGGAGCAGCAGGCGGATGTCGATCCGGCGCGCATCGGCATGACCGGCATCTCGCTTGGCGGCCATTTCGCGCCGCGCGCGGTGGCCTACGAGCCGCGCTTCGCCTCGGGCGCGGTCTGGGGTGCCAACCACAACTGGCGCGAAGTGCAGGACAAGCGCATGGCGCGTGAGGGCGAGAATCCGGTGCCGCATTACTGGGCGCACGTCCACTGGGCCTTTGGAGCCGAGGATCAGGACGATTTCCTGGCGAAGTCCGAAGCGATGAACCTCAATGGCCATATGGACCGCATCAAGGTGCCGTTCCTCGTCACGCACGGCGCCAAGGACCGCCAGATCAGCGTGGATTATGCCGATGACCTCCACGACCAGCTCGTCAACTCGCCGCGCCGAGAGAAGGTGATTTTCACGCCCCGCGAAGGCGGTGTCGAACACGTCGGTGCCGACAACATGGCTTACGGGCGCGACCTGATTTCGGACTGGTTCGCCGAGACGCTCGGAGGAGAAACCGCATGACCCGCCGCTTTGTCGACCTCTCGATCTCGCTCTGCAACGACGTGGTCAGCGATCCGCCGTTCCTGAAGCCGGAGATCACGTACCAGACCCACATGGACACCGCGCCGGAGCTGGACATGTTCTTCCCCGGCGTCACCGCCGAGGACACGCCCGACGGCGCCGGTTTTGCCGCGTCCGAATGGGTGAAGCTGACCACCCACAGCGGCACGCACCTCGATGCGCCCTATCACTTCCACCCGACCATGAATGGCAAGGATGGAGAGCCCGAGCGTTCGATCACCATCGACGAAGTGCCGCTGGAATGGTGTTTCCAGTCCGGCGTGAAGCTGGACTTCCGCCATTTCCCCGATGGCTATGTGGTCACCGCCAAGGACGTCGAGGACGAACTCTCGCGCATCGGGCACGCGTTGCAGCCGCTCGACATCGTCCTCGTCAACACCGCTGCCGGCAAGGCGTTGGGGGAACCCAACTACGTCAATCGCGGCTGCGGCATGGGTTACGAGGCGACGATGTACCTAACCGAACGCGGCGTGCGCGTGACCGGCACCGATGCCTGGTCGTGGGATGCGCCGTTCAGCTATACGGCCGAAAAGGTGAAGGAAACCGGCGATACTTCGCTCATCTGGGAAGGCCACAAGGCAGGCCGCGACATCGGCTACTGCCACCTCGAAAAGCTGCACAACCTGGAAGTGCTGCCGGGGCACGGCTTCACCGTCTCGTGCTTCCCGCACAAGATCAAGGGCGCTTCGGCTGGCTGGACGCGCGCCGTCGCGATCTTCGAGGACTGACCATGCGTCTTGCCACGGTGGAAAACGGGCGCCCCGATGGTGCGCTGATCGTCGTGTCGCGCGACGGCGCGCGCTGGCTGGCGACGCCGGGGCTGACCCTGCTCTCCGCGATGGAGGACTGGGCCGCCGCCGAGCCTGCCTTGCGCAAGCTTGCGGACATGCTGGAGGCAGGCGGCGGCGGGACGCTTGACCCCGGCCGCCTTCGCGCGCCGTTGCCGCGGTCCTGGCAGTGGCTGGACGGATCGGCCTTCGGCACGCACGGCGAACTCATGCAGATCGCCTTCGGGCTGCCTCCCGTCGATAGCGACCGGCCGCTGATGTACCAGGGGATGTCGGACCGCTTCCACGGCCCCCACGACCCGGTACCTTTCGCAGACCCCGACCACGGCATCGATTTCGAGGGCGAGTTCGGCGTGGTCGTCGATCACGTGCCGATGGGGACGCCAGCCGCCGACGCGCTGAAGCACGTCCGGCTCGTCGTCCAGATCAACGACTGGTCGCTGCGCACGATCGCGCCGGTCGAGATGAAGACCGGCTTCGGCTGGGTCCAGGCCAAGCCCGCTTGCGCCATGGCGCCTTTCGCGGTGACGCCCGGGGCACTGGGCGCGGCTTGGCGGGACGGCCGGGTCTGCATGGACCTGCTGGTCGACCTCAACGGCCGGCGCTTCGGCGCGGCAAGCGGCGCCGCGATGGACTTCGGTTTCCACGATCTCATTGCCCATGCCGCCCTGACCCGCGATCTGGTCGCAGGCACGGTGATCGGGTCGGGCACCGTGTCCAACGCCGATTACGCGCAAGTGGGATCGAGCTGCATCTCCGAAGTCCGCGCCATCGAGATCATCCGCGACGGCAAGCCCGCCACCCCGTTCATGGTCCACGGTGACCGGGTCCGCATGGCAGCCTGCGACAGCACCGGCTGGATGCCGTTCGGCGTCATCGACCAGGCCGTGGTCCTGAAGGGAAGCCGGCCGGGCTGAGAGGCGGTCGGCGGCGGTATTCTTGCCGCTTGCAAACCATTACCTAAAAAGCGCAAGAATCCGTACGTTCATTTGGCAATCGTTTTCCGCTTTCACGGCTCCTGCAAGAACAGTCCTGCAAAAGAACCTCTTCGGTTGTAATTCCGCCGAGTCCGAAACTGACGCCTTTCTTCCACTCTATAAAGCCTGATGGATATCTCGTCCGGCTGGAATTCCCGCCGCTCGGGCGACAACTCAGGGGTGGGGGAATCCGAATGGAATGGTTCAAGGCCAACGCGCCGATCAGACTGAAATTACTTATCGCTTTCAGTAGCTTCGTCATCCTCGTCGGACTGTCGGGAGGCGCTGGGCTGCTGGTGGGCGAAAGTGCCGCGCACTGGGTGGCGCTGGGCGCGACCGCGCTGGCGGTGGTCCTGGCCGTGGGCTACCGCGAGGCGATCGCCGGGCCTTACGTCACCACCGTGGTGCGCATGGAGGGCCTGGCTTCGGGCGATCTCGATAGCCCGATCGAATTCACGCACTACCGCGACTGCGTCGGCCGCCTGACCCAGGCGATGTTCCAGTTCCGCGCGACCGCGCAGGCGGAAATCGCCTCGAACGGCGAGGCGCAGCGCAATTCCGTCGTCGTGCAGGGCATGGCCGAGAACTTCCGCCGCTTGTCCGAAGGCGACCTTTCCTGCGATATCGTAGAGGACTACCCGGCCGAATACGCCGCGCTCAAGGCCAGCTTCAACGAAGCCCTGGCCAGCCTGCGCGGCCTGCTCGGCTCGGTGAAGGCCAGCACCCAGAACAGCCTCACCGGATCGCGCGAGATCGCTCAGGCCTCCGAGGACCTGGCCCGCCGCACCGAAGGCAATGCCGCCAGCCTGGAGCAGACGGCTGCGGCGATCCAGCAGATCGACGACCGCCTGCGCGCCACGGCGCAGGCCGCCTCGCGCTCGCTCTCCACGTCGGAACAGGCGATGGGCGCGGTGCTGGAAGGCCGGGCGCGCACGGACGCCGCGGTCCAGGCGATGAACCGCGTGAGCGACAGCGCCAAGGGCATCGACGGCGTGATCGAGGGTCTCGACAAGATTGCCTTCCAGACCCGCGTGCTCGCCATGAATGCGGCGGTGGAGGCCGGCCGGGCCGGCGATGCCGGGCGCGGTTTCGCGGTGGTGGCGGACCTCGTCTCGGCCCTCGCCATGCGCGCCGAAGAGGAATCGAAGCGTGCCCGCGACCAGCTGGGCGTGACCCAGACCGACATCGAGGCGGCGGTCGATGCCGTGGAGAAAGTGGACTCCGCGTTCGGCGTCATCTCCTCCTCTGGCGAGGAAGTGACCCGGCTTGCGGGCCAGATCGCCGCCGACAACGACGCGCAGGCCGCGGCGATCGGTGAAATCAATACGGCAGTGGGGGCCATGGACCACGCCACCCAGCAGAATGCGGCGATGGTCGAGGAAACCTCCGCCGCTGCTCGCAATCTGACCTCGGAAATCGCCGCACTGGCGGCCGAGGCCGATCGTTTCCGGATGGGACCGGCGACCCCGGGCCTGCGGCTGATCGCGCGCCACGGCTGAGCGGTTCCACCGCGGATACGCGAAGGCTCCCCGGTCGGTGCGACCGGGGAGCCTTTTTCGTCAGCGCCGTATCAGCGTCAGATCAGGGACAGGCCCCTATCAGCGCCAGGCCCTATCAGCGCCAGGCCAAGCCGATCGCCTTCTGGATGGCCACGTAATCCGATGTGAGCGCGGCGCGGGCCGTCACCAGGTTCTGCTCGGCGCTGCTGCGGTCGCGGCGGGCGTTGAGCACGGCGACGCGGGTGGCGGTGCCGGACTGGAAGCGCTGGTCGGTGAGGCTCTCCGCCATCGCCGCCTTGTCGCGCGCGCGGGCCAGCGCGGCCACGGTGATGCGGCCTTCGCGGTAGCGCGCCAGCGAATCCTCGGCATCGCGCAAAGCGGTCAGCACGGTGCCGCGGTAGCGGGCCTCGGCCTCGTCGCGCACGGCTTCGGACTGGTGGACCTTGGCCTTGCTGCGGCCGAAATCGAGGAAGCTCCAGCTCAGTTGCGGGGCGGCAAGGGCGGTGAAGTCGTCCAGCTTGCCAAGGTCGCTGATCTTCGTGCCGCCGATGCCGATCAGGCCCATGAACGAGAGGCGCGGGAAGCGCGCGGCTTCGGCCTGGCCGATCTTGGCGGTATCGGCGGCAAGCTCACGCTCGGCCGCGCGGATGTCGGGACGGTTGGCGATCAGCCGCGCGGGGTCGCCCACGGGCACTGTCGCGGGCGGCAGCGGGATCTCCCCGGCGGCGGCCAGGGCAGCGTCGAGCGCGCCGGGTTCCTGCGCGGTCAGCACCGCCAGCGCGTTCATGTAGGTGTCGCGCTCGGCGGCGAGCGGGGCGATCTGGGCGCGGGCGGAGGCGAGCTGGCCCTCGGCCTGGGCCACTTCCATCGCGGTTGCGGTGCCGCGTTCGAGCCGCTGGCGCGTGAGGGTGAGCGCCTCTTCCTGCCAGGCGATCGACTGCTGGCCGAGCGCGATGCGCTGCTGACGGTCGCGCAAGTCGAGGTAGGACTTGGCGACATTGGCGGCGATGCTCACCTGCACGTCGGCCAGGCTGGCCTCGGCGCCCTCGATGCCGGCGCGCGCGGCTTCCACCGCACGGCGCTGGCCGCCGAACAGGTCGACTTCCCAGCTGGCGTTGAAGCCCAGGTTGTAGAGGTTGAGGTCGGTGCCGCTGCTGCCCCCGCTGCTGTCGCTGCCTCCGCTGCTGTCGCTGCCGTCACTGCTGCCGAAAGCCACGCCGGGGACATGGGCATGAGCGTACATGGCCGAAGCGCTGACCTTGGGCGCGAGGTTGGCGCGCTCCTCGCCCAAGGCGGCGCGGGCCTGGCGCAGGCGCGCCTCGCCGGCCTTGACGTCGGTATTGCCGGCCAGGGCGCGGGCGATCAGATCGTCGAGCAGGGGATCGCCAAGCGGCTTCCACCAGTCGGCGACCGGCGGTGCGGCCGTGACCGCACCGGCATCGGCGCGCACGAAGGCGGCGGCCGTGGCGCCATCGGAGGCGGCCCTGGGCGGGCCGGCATAGTCGGGACCGACCGTACAGCCGGCGAGAGTGACCGTCAGAGCCCCGGTCATCAGGGGCAGCAGAAGGATGAAACGCATGGTTTTCCTCAATGTCCGGTCGCCAGCGGCGCATTCTTGGGCAGCGGGCGAAGGAACAGAACGAGCGGAATGACGAAGACGATGCCCACCGACATCATCCAGAACATGTCGGCATAAGTCATCGTCAGCGCCTGGATCTGGATGGTCGATTCCAGCGATCGCAGCACGCCCGGTCCCTGCGCGGCGACATAGTCCTGCACGGAGACCGAATTGGCGTTGAGCGTTTCCTCCAGGCGCCGGGCGTGGAGCCAGAGGCGCTGGTCCTGGATCACCGCGATGCCGGCCAGGGCGAAGGAACCGCCCAGGTTGCGCGCGGCGTTGTAGAGGCCCGAGGCATCGCCCGCCTCTTCCCTGGGCACCGAGCGGATCGCCGCCTGGTTCAGGAACATCATGCAGAACACCGTGCCCATGCCGCGCATGAGCTGGGATTCCACGAAGTCCGCGCCATCGGAAAGCGGCGTCAGGCCGGTCTCCAGCAGGGCGCTCAGCGCCAGTACGGAGAGGCCGAAGCCGACGGAGAGGCGAATGTCGACGTTGCGGATCAGCCAGGGCGTTATCGGCATCATCAGCATGACCGGGATGCCCGAAAGCATCACCACCTGCCCCGATTGCAGCGAATTGTATCCGGCGATCGTCGAAAGGAACTGCGGGATCACATAGGACGTGCCGTAGATCACCATGCCCACCACGGTGACCATGGCGACGACGCTGCCGAATTGCCGGTTCAGCAGGAGCTTGAGCTGGATCACCGGCTTGCGCGCGAAAATCTGGCCCAGCGCGATCAGCACCATCCCGAACACCGATACCGCCGTCAGCGAGATGATGAGGCCGGAGGAGAACCACTGCTCGCGCTCACCTTCCTCCAGCACCACGGTCAGTCCGCCCAGGCCGAGGGCCAGGCCGAGAATGCCCATCCAGTCCGCCTCGCGGATGAGGCCGAGGTTGGATTTCTGGTGCGGGATGGCCACCAGCAGCAGCGTCGCCAGCGCGATGCCGACCGGCAGGTTGAGGAAGAAGGCGTAGTGCCAGCTGACGTTCTCCGTCAGCCAGCCGCCCAGCACGGGGCCGACCACCGGCCCGAGCAGCGCGGTCGCGCCGAACAGGGCATTGCCGATCGGCTGCTGGGCGCGGGGCAATCGTGTCGCCACGATGGTCATGGCGGTGGGGATCAGCGCGCCGCCCGTGAAGCCCTGGCCCACGCGGCCGACGATCATCATCGGCAGCGTGGTCGAAAGGCCGCACATGATCGAGAACAGGGTGAACAGCGCCGAGGCGACGAGCAGCAGGGTGCGAAGGCCCAGCAGGCGTTCAAGCCAGCCGGACAGCGGAATGATGACGATTTCGGCCACGAGATAGGCCGTGGCGATCCAGGTGCCTTCGGTGCCGCTGGCGCCGATCTCGCCCTGGATCGTGGGCAGCGAGCTGTTGACGATGGAGACGTCCAGCGTCGCCATCAGCGCGCCCAGCGTGCCCGCGGCCACGGCCAGCCAGGCGGCGGCATCGGCGCGCTGCTCGGTTTCCGGCGGCGCCGGCGGTTCGGCCGGCGACCGGGCCGGGGACGAAACGGAAGCGGATCGGCTCACCGGTTATCGTCCCGGCGTGCCTTTTCCTGCTTGGCCACGGCGCCCTGGGTGCCCTTGGCGGCCAGGGTGTCGACCGTGACGGTGACCGAAAGGCCGGGCACGAGGACGCGGCGCGCCTCGGGTCCGGCGTCGATGGCGATGCGCACGGGCACGCGCTGGACGATCTTGGTGAAGTTGCCGGTCGCGTTCTGGGGCGGCAGCAGGGAGAACTGCGCGCCCGTGCCCGGCGAGATGGATTCGACGTGGCCGCGGATCTTGGTGCCGTCCAGCGCGTCCACCTGGATGGTCGCGGGCTGGCCGGCGTGCATCAGGCCGATCTGCGTTTCCTTGAAGTTGGCGGTGACGTAGAGCTTGGTCAGCGGCACCACCGACATCAGGCGGGTGCCGGCCTGCACGAACTGCCCGGTGCGCACGGTACGGTCGCCGATGCGGCCGTCGATGCTGGCCTTGAGCACGGTGGAGCCGACATTGACATGGGCGGCGGCCAGCTGGGCGCGAGCGGCTTCGCCCTGGGCCTCGGCCTGGCGGATCTGGGCGTTGAGCGAACCGATCCGGCGCTCGGCCGAAAGCACGGCGGCGCGCTGCGCATCGGCGGCGGCGCGGGCCTTGGCGGCCTGGTTGCGCAAGGAGGCGAGCTGCTGCTTCGTCTCGGCGCCGCTGGCGGCCAGCGGGGCATAGCGAGCGGCCTCGCGCTCGGCGTAGCGGGCGTCCTCCTCGGCCGAGGCCAGCTGGGCGCGGGCCTGGGCGATGCCGGCTTCCTGCTCGCCGATGCCGGCGCGCACGTTATCGGCATTGGCCTTGGCGACGTCGATCTGCGCCTGGTACTGCTCCGCCTGGGCATTGTAGTCGCGCGGGTCGATGCGGACGAGCGGCTGGCCGGCCTTCACGTCCTGGTTGTCGCCGACGAGCACGTCCTCGACATAGCCGGAGATCTTGGGCGAGATGGTGACCGCGTCCGCCTGGATATAGGCGTCGTTGGTGTCCTGAAGGTACTTGCCCCGCGTTTCGTAGTGAAGCAGCCAGGCGCCGCCCGCGACGATCACCACCAGCACCCCGACGAACAGCGCGCGGCGCACGCCCGGGCGCTTGAGCGCGGAAGGCCGATTCGCGGTTTCGGCTGCCGGGGAGGCGCCGGATTCGCTGTCGGGGGCATTCTGGGGACCTTCGTGCGACCCGCTCACATCGTTTGCCATCAATCGTTACTCATGCCTTATTGCTGCATCGCAGCAGTGATGGACATGCACTTGCACCCGCGCGGAGCATATGGCAATGGCATTTGATATGGTCCCACACTATTTCTCGACATGAGCATCCAGCAGGAAGTCCTCGAACAGATGCGCGATCTGCATCTGCGCATGCACCGGCTCTTCAATGACCGGATGCGGGCGCATGGGGCGTCGCTGGCGCAGCTCAAGCTGCTGTTGCTGATGGAAAGATGCGGCGCGATGCGTTCGACCGACATTGCCGACGCGCTGGGTCAGGCGCCGCGCACGGTAACCGAGGCGATCGACGGGCTGGAGCGGGATGGGCTTGTGGCGCGGAGCCCCGATCCCAGTGACCGGCGGGCGAAGCGGATCAATCTGACGGAAGCGGGGCGCGCGGTCATTCGCGAGGTGGAACCGCACCGGGATGCCTTCGCAGCGCAGTTTTTCGAGGTCCTGGGCGATGAGGACCTGAACACGTTCCTGTCTATCCTGAGAACCTTGAACGACCGGATGATCGAGATGGGCGCGCCCAGTACGCTCGATAACGGCGCGCTGGACAACCGGGGATCTCCGGAAGGTTCAGGCCAGTCAGGTCAATAGCAGTATCGTCACGAGTGCGAGACTACCGGAACAGCACACCGCAGCGCACAATACCTTGAACTCGCAGACGCAAAATACGGATTCCAGACGCTCCATATCGCTCTCCTATCGGTACCGCTCTTTGGCGGTTGCGCGCAGGATACCACTTCGGCGTCCGGGGAGGAAGAGAACATCGTTCTGCGGCGATGATTACCTGCACGAAATATGGGTTTATCGCCTGCGCGAAAAGTCCCGCCTTTCTAATCCTTCATTCCAGCGTTTGACGATGGCCGCGCGGGGCCGCTTGGGCTAAGGATGCCGGACCGGAGGCTGCATGGCCGCCGCGCCACATGATTTCAGGCCGACCCCGGCCTCATCGCCTCCTTTCGACCGCCTAGGCAGGGAACCGACCATGAAGCCGACTACGCTCACCCGCTTTCTGATAGAACAGCAACGGGAGCCCAATTCCGCCTGTCCCGCCGAACTGCGCCTCCTGATCGAGACCGTGGCCCGCGCCTGCAAGGTGATTGCCCAGGCGATCTCCAAGGGTGCCCTGGGCGACGTGCTCGGCAGCCTCGGTTCCGAGAACGTCCAGGGCGAAGTGCAGAAGAAGCTGGACGTGATCGCCAATGACCTCCTGGTCGACGCGAACGAGTGGGGCGGCCACCTGGCGGCCCTGGCCTCCGAGGAAATGGAGACGATCCACCGCATCCCGGGCCGGTACCCTAAGGGCGAATACCTGTTGCTCTACGATCCCATCGACGGTTCCAGCAACATCGACGTCGATCTCTCGGTGGGCACGATCTTTTCCGTGTTCAAGGCGCCCGAGGGTGCTTCGGGCCGCGAGGTGACCGAGGAGGATTTCCTCCAGTACGGCCGCGAGCAGGTTGCCGCCGGCTATGCCATCTACGGCCCGCAGACCATGCTGGTCCTGACCATCGGCAACGGCGTCTACGAATTCACGCTCGACCGCGAAGTGGGCGCCTGGCGTATGACCGACGGTCCACTCCGGATCACCCCGGGCAACCCCGAAGTGGCGATCAACATGGCGCGCCGCAGCCAGTGGTCGCCCGGCATCTCGCGCTACGTGGACGAACGCGTGGGCTGCATCGACGGTCCGCTGGCCGGGCAGTACAACATGCGCTGGACCGGCTCGATGGTGGCCGACGTCCACCGCATCCTCAAGCGGGGCGGCGTGTTCCTCTACCCCTCGGACTACGCCAAGCCAGGCAAGGCGCGCCTGCGCCTGCTCTATGAAGCCAACCCGATGGCCATGCTGATCGAGCAGGCCGGCGGTGCGGCCACCGATGGACGCGAGCGTATCCTGGATGCCGAGGCCGTGGGCCTGCACCAGCGCATCGGCGTGGTCCTGGGCGATCCCGAGGAAGTGGCGAAAGTCCGCGAACTGTCGCTGGAAATGGATCTTCAGGCAGCCCCGGTCACCTGAAATCCGCCAAAGGCATGAAAAAGGCCCCGGTCGCAGCAGCGGCCGGGGCCTTTTTCGTGGCGGGGACAGCGGGTGGTTATCCGCGCTGGCTCATCTGGCGTTCGGCGCGCTGGGGCACCTGCGCCCGGTCATCGGCGTAAGGCATGATGAGCCGTCCGTCCGGCGCCGCGGTATAAGTCGTCTGCGTCGGATAGGGGATGGAGATGCCCTCGGCCGCGAAACGCTTCATGATGGAGACCAGCAGGCGGTCGCGCAGCGGATGCGCCACCGACCAGTCCGCGCCGGGCACGTCGACCAGCAGCGCGAAATCGAGCGAGCTGGGGCCGAACGTCTCGAACCCGGCGCGCGCGGGCTTGCCGCCGACTTCCTCCACCAGTTCCCTCAGGATGCCGGGGATCCGTTCCAGCGTCTCCGCCGGGGTCTCGTAAGCGACGCCGATGGTGAAGGGCAGGCGGATGTGATCCCGCTTGGTGACGTTGAGGATCTCCGTGTCCAGCAGGTTCTTGTTGGAGATGATGCGCAGCTCGCCGGTATAGGCGCGGATGCGGGTGGACTTGAGGCCGATCGCCTCGATCACGCCGGTGCTGCTGCCGAAGCTGATCTGGTCGCCCTTGCTGAAGGGCCGGTCGAAGATGATCGCCAGCGCCGCGAACAGATCCGCGAAGATGCCCTGCGCCGCCAGGCCGATGGCGATGCCGCCGACACCGAGACCCGCGACGAGGCCGGTCACGTTGACGCCCAGATTGTCCAGCAGGACCACCGTGGCGACCGCGAAGACCACCACGCTCACCAACAGCCGGATCAGGCCCATGGCATTGATGATCGTCTCGCCCTGGAAGTGCTCGCTGGCGGTCTTGTGCTCGATCGTGCCGAGAATGAACTCGCGCGCCCATATCGCGCCCTGCAGAACGGCGGCGATGGTGAACAGGAATGTCACCAGCCGGTCGAGCGCGGGCGGGGTCTGGGCATAGTTGTCGACCACCTTGATGGCGGTCATGACGATGAAGTAGTTGGTGGTCTTGGTCACCACCCGGCCGACCACCGTCAGCCAGGCGCCGCGCGACTGGCCGGGGCGGCAGAGGCGGTTGCCCAGCCGCCGCAGCGCGTAGAGCGCCGTGACGATGCCGATGGCGATGGCACCGGCGATGATGATCTGCAGCCAGTAGGTCTGGAACCAGTTTACCGTGGCATTGGTCAGATCGTGGATCTGTGCCTGCACGTCAGGGGGAGCATGCCGAGCCGAAGCGGCCGTGGACGTGGAGGCGGCGGGGGTGGGGGTGCTTGCAGCCATCAATACTCTTCGTTCTGCTGAGCGCATCGGCGGGCCGCTCCGCGTGACGGGGCGATCCGGCCGACCAGGCGACCCACGACGCCCTGCGTCCTGTGCGGCGCAGGCTCGGCGCAGGATGGTTCAATGATCGTGCCGGCGGGATTGTTCCCGGCCGCGCGACGCCCCGAGTAGTGAGGTGCGGCGGGCTGCGTCAACCGCGGGGGGCGAGGGGGAGGGGGCAGCGCCGCCCTCCGCCATCGGCCCCCGTCGCCCGCTCCGCCCGCCCCGCCGCCGTGAGCCGGCCCGGCGGGCACCCGGCGCCCGCTCGCGCGTTGGCGGCGAAGGGGGATCTTTCCTCAAGGAGGCCGCGCCGATGCCAGAGCCGTTTCCCGAAGATCGTCTCGTCTTCGTTCCCGACGATGTCGACCTCTCTCGCTCGCCGCTGGCGGGCCATCTCGATGCCGAGACTTACGTGCTGGGCGCCTTCAATCCGGGCCTCACCCGGCTGCCGGGCGGCAACCTGCTGATGATGGTCCGCGTGGCCGAGGCGCTGCGCGATCCTATCCGGGACGGCCAAGTCCACGCCATCCGCTGGGAGGGCGAGGAAGGCGAACCGGGCCGCTATGTGCTGGATGCCTGGCCGCTCGAACACGCCGACACCGCCGATCCGCGCAAGTTCATGCTGCGGGGCGGGGGCTGGAAGGTCATGGCCCTGACCTCGCTGTCCTGGCTCCTGCCGGTGGAACTGGACGCCGCGGGGTTGGAAGTGGTGGCCGTCCATTACGACCGCGCCGTGGCGCCGCGCAGCAGCCTCCAGTGCTACGGCGTGGAGGACGCGCGGATCAGCAAGGTGGGCGAGGGCTGGCTCATGACCACGTGCTCGGTCAGCCCGGAGCGCCACTCCACCACGCTCTACAGTTCGGAAAACGGGCTGGACTGGCAGTTCGAGGATATCGTGCTGGACCACCAGAACAAGGACATGCTGATCTTCGAGGGGCTGATCGGCGGGCATTACTGGGCGCAGACGCGGCCGCTGGGCGATCTCTACTTCGCGTATCCGCCCGGCAGCGAATGGCGCGCGGGACCGTCGATCAACCTGGCCCATTCGCCGGACGGGCTGTTCTGGAAGCCCTGCCGCCGCCCTGGCATTCGCCCCCATGCCGCCACGGTCGCCACTGCGCGCATGGGGGGCGGCGCGCCGCCGGTCCTGACCGACGAGGGCTGGCTGACGCTCTGGCACGGGGTCGAGCCCAAGGAGATCGTCGGCATCTATCGCACGTACTGGTCGATTCTCGACCGGGAGGATCCCTCCCGCGTATTACGGACGGACGACCGGCCGCTGATCGAAGCGAACCCGGACCTGACTTACCCGCTGGAAGCCCAGATGTACCTGCGCGACGTTGTTTTCACGACGGGAATCGCGGACGCGGGCGATCACTATGTCGTCGCCTCGGGCGAGGCCGATCTCGCCTGCCGCATCACCCATGTTCCCAAGTCGCGTTTCCGGGCGGGATGAATGCGACGAACGGAGCGCCGCGCGGCGGAACCGGCCCTCTTTTCGCGGTTTAGGCAGCGCAGAACGGTTCCGATGAAGAGGGGCGAATGGTTAGCGCGAACATCGAAGGTCATGCCGGTACGGTGCTGTCGATCATCCTGGCGGGGGGCCGGGGCAGCCGTCTCCACGACCTGACCGATCACGAGGCGAAACCGGCCCTGCCGATCGGGCCGCACGGGCGCCTGATCGACTATACCCTGGCCAATGTCGTCAATTCCCGGTTGGGAGAGACGATGGTGCTGACCCAGTACCAGCCCGATACGCTTCACCGCCACCTTCTGGACAGCTGGCAGGCCGAAACCGCGCAGCCGGCCATCTCGATCCTCGATGGCGCCGATTTCGGTCCTTACGAGGGCACGGCGGCCGCCGTGGCCTGCATCGCCGACGAGATCGACCTGGTCGCGCCGCGCCATGTCGTGATCCTGGCGGGAGACCATCTCTACCAGATGGACTATCGCCCCTTCGTGGAACGCCACATCGCCGCCAGGGCCGAAGTCACCGTGGGCGTGGTCCATGTCCCGCGCGACCAGGCCTCGGGCTTCGGCGTGCTGGAGGCGGATGCCGATCACCGGATCACCGCCTTCGTCGAAAAGCCCGTGATCGCCCCTGCCGCGCCGGACCGGCCGGACCACGCGCTGGCCTCCATGGGGATCTACGTCTTCGAATGGTCGCTGCTGCGCGACCTGCTGAAGGAGATCGAGGGCACCGTGGCCGATCTCGACTTCGGCAAGCACATCATTCCCGCGCTCGTTTCCTGCGGCACCGCCTATGCCTATGCCCTGCCCGGAAGGCAGGGGCGCGAGCCCTTGTGGCAGGACCTCGGCACGCTGGACGCGTACCACGCGGTGCAGCGCCACCTGCTGGACGGGTCTCTGGCGCTCGACCCCGCCTGGCCGGTGGAGCATCCCGTCCATCACGGCGTGGGAGACCGCCGCGCGATCGGCTTCGGGTCCACCTTGCGCAATGTCGTGCTGCTGCCCGGCGCGCGGATCGGGCGGGCGGTGACGATCTCGAACGCCATCGTGCTGGCCGACGCGGTGATCCCGGACGGTTTCGATCTCGATGCCGAACTGGCCGAGAGCGGCAAGTGGTGCACCATCTCGGAAGGCGGCATCCGCGTGATTTCCGCCAGGGCGCTGCAGCGGCTCGCCTCGCGGCGGCGGCGCGCCAATGAGGTGGCCCCGATCAAGGCCATCCAGCAGCCGGGCCAGATGACCGGCCAGAAACCGGATCAGCGTCCCCGCATGGCCGAAGCCATGCCCGTCTCCTTCTTCTGAAAGGGACTTCCATGTCCGCCGAGACGCCTTTCGCCTTCGCCAAGCCGGAGCGGCAGCAGCACGAACTGGGCGCGGATTTCACCGGGGAAGGCACGCATTTCGCGATCTTCTCGGAGAACGCCGAAGCCATGGAGCTTTGCCTCTTCTCCGAGGATGGCGAAGAGGAAGTCGCCCGGCTGGAAATGCCCAGCCGGGAAGGCTCGATCTTCTCGGGCTACCTTCCGGACGTGAAGCCCGGCCAGCTTTACGGCTACCGCGCCCACGGGCGCTACGAGCCGGAGCAGGGCCACCGCTTCAATCCCAACAAGCTGCTTCTCGATCCTTATGCGCGCGAGATCGCCGGCAGCCTGCAATGGGACGATGCGCTCTGGGGCTACGACCTCTCGACCGGGGACGACCTGACGTTCGATGGCCGCGATTCCGCGCCGTTCATGGTCAAGGGCGTGGTGCAGGATCCCGACTTCGACTGGGAGGGCGACAACTCGATCCGCCGCCCCTGGGGCGAAACGCTGGTCTACGAGGCGCATGTCCGCGGCCTGACCATGAGCCACCCGGACGTGCCGGAGGAACTGCGCGGCACTTATGCCGGCATGGTCAGCGCGCCGATCCTCGACCACCTGCAGAAGCTGGGCGTTTCGGCGATCGAGCTGCTGCCCTGCCAGTTCTTCCTCGACGACCGCATCCTACTGGACAAGGGCCTGTCGAACTACTGGGGCTACCAGACGCTGGGCTACTTCGCGCCCGAGCCGCGCTATCTCGGCCCGATCCGCGGCAAGCCCGGTGGCGGTTCCGTGGCGATCCGCCAGTTCAAGGCCATGGTGAAGCGTTTCCACCAGGTCGGCATCGAAGTCATCATGGACGTGGTCTACAACCACACCGCCGAAGGTTCGGAGCGCGGACCCACGCTCTGCTTCCGCGGGCTGGACAACGCCAGCTACTACGCCCTCTCGCCCGAAAACCCGCGCTACAGCTTCGACCAGACCGGCACCGGCAATACGCTGAGCGTGGCCAATCCGATGGTCATCCGCATGGTGCTCGATTCGCTGCGCTACTGGGTGCAGGCCATGCACGTCGACGGTTTCCGCTTCGACCTGGCCTCCACGCTGGGGCGCGAGGCCCTGGGCTTCGACCGCGAAGGCGGCTTCTTCGACGCGATCCGGCAGGACCCCATCCTCTCGGGCGTCAAGCTGATCGCCGAGCCGTGGGACGTGGGCAGCGGCGGCTACCAGGTCGGCGGCTTCCCTTATCCCTTCCGCGAGTGGAACGACAAGTTCCGCGACACCGCGCGCGGGTTCTGGCGCGGCGATCCGGCGCTGGTGGGCGATCTTGCCAACCACCTGATCGGCTCGCCCGAACAGTTCAACCACTCCGATCGCGGGGCGACCTCCTCGGTCAACTTCCTGGCCGCGCATGACGGGTTCACGTTGCTGGACACCGTTTCCTACAACGACCGCCACAACGAGGCGAACGGCGAGGGTGGGGCCGACGGCCACGACAACAACTTGTCCGATGACATGGGCGCCGAAGGGCCGACCGAGGACGAGGGCATCAACGCCGCGCGCGCCGCGCGTCGCCGCGCCATGCTGGCGACCCTGCTGCTGAGCCAGGGCGTGCCGATGATCCTGGCCGGGGACGAATTCGGCAACAGCCAGAACGGCAACAACAACGTCTACTGCCAGGACAACGAGACCGCGTGGATCGACTGGGCGGGCAAGGACGACGCGCTGCTGGCGTTCACGGCCCGCATGGTGGGCTTCCGCCGCGACCATCCCGTGCTTTCGCAGGACAATTTCCTGAACGGCGAACCGGCCGAGGACGGCCGCGTCGAGATCGCCTGGCACCAGCCCGACGGCCGCGAGATGGACGCCGAGCTGTGGGAGCAGGCGGAACTGCGCGTCCTGGGCTTCTTCCTGACCTATTCGGCGCAGGAAGCCTTCGTGGAAGGTGAGCGGCCGCTGTTCATCGTGCTCAATGCGGGCGACGAGGTGACGTTCACCCTGCCGGACCACAATGGCATCGCCCGGTGGCAGCGCGTGCTCGATACCGCGCGGCCCGATGCGTTCGAGCCCGAGCCGGTGGAAGGCGAGGCCGCCATCGTTCCCGCCCATAGTGTCTGCGTCTTCGCGCCGGAGTGACCGCCATGCCGCTGCCGGCTTCGGCCCGTTTCGCGAAGTCCTGGGGCGCGGAGCCGCTTCACGACGGCCGCTGGTGCTTCAGCCTCTGGGCGCCCGATGCGCAAGGCGTCTCGGTGGCGCTGGCGGCGGGCCTGATCCCGCTGGAGAATGAGGCGGACGGCTGGTGGAGCATAGAGGCCGCCGCGGCGCCGGGCGAAAGCTATCGCTTCCATGTCGACGGCACGGCTTATCCCGACCCGGCGGCGCGGGCGCAGGAAGGCGATGTGCATGGGCCTTCGCTGCTGGTCGATCCGCAGGAATTCGACTGGCAGAACGACTGGGACGGCCTGCCGTGGAGCGAAGCGGCGGTCTACGAACTGCATCTGGGCACGTTCACCGAGGAAGGCACTTTCGCCGCCGCCGCCAAAGCGCTGCCGCGCCTGCGCGATCTGGGCGTGACCCTGGTGGAATTGCTGCCGGTGGCGCAGTTCGACGGGCGGCACGGCTGGGGCTACGACGGGGTGCTGCCTTATGCACCGCACAATGCCTATGGATCGCCCGACGATTTCCGGCGCTTCGTGGATGCGGCGCATGGGCTGGGCATGGGCGTGCTGCTGGACGTGGTCTACAACCACCTCGGCCCCTCGGGGAATTACCTGTCAGCCTGGTGCCCCTCGTTCTTCCATGCCGAGCGCAACTCGCCCTGGGGGCAGGGCATTGCCTATGAGACCCCGGCGGTGCGCGACTATTTCCTGGAGAACGCGCTTTACTGGCTGACCGAATATCGGCTCGACGGGCTGCGGCTCGATGCGGTCCATGCCATCGAGGACCATTCCGACCGGCACTTCCTCGACGAACTGGGAGAGCGGGTGCGCGCCGCGGATTGGGGGCGGCCGATCCACCTCGTTACCGAGGACGAGCGCAACCTGGCGCGTTATTTCGCGCCGGATGCACCTTTCGACGCGACCTGGAACGACGACTGGCACCATGCCGTCCATTGCCTTCTGACCGGCGAGGACGAGGCCTATTACGCGCCTTTCGCGGTCGATCCGCTGGCCGATATCGAGACGGCGCTGTGTGACGGCTATGTCGAACAGGGCCAGCAGCGCCCGGCTGCCAAGGCGCGGCGCGGAGAGCCTTCCGGCGCGCTGCCGCGCACGGCTTTCGTGAACTTCCTGGGCAATCACGACCAGGTCGGCAACCGCGCGCGGGGCGAGCGGCTGCACCAACTGGTGGCGGACCGCACGGCGCTGCGCGTGGCGAGTGCGCTGACCCTGCTCGCGCCCTTCGTGCCGATGATCTTCATGGGCGACGAGTTCCTGACCGATGCGCCTTTCCTGTTCTTCGCGGACTTCACCGGCGACCTTGCCGAAGCCGTGCGCAAGGGCCGTGCCGCGGAATTCGCGCAGTTCAAGGCGTTCGGCGGCGAAGTGCCCGACCCGATCTCGCCCGAGACGTTCGCGGCCTCCCGGATCGGCCGTCCGCGGCGCCAGGAGCAGCGGGAGCACGAACGGTTCCTGAGCGAACTGCTCTCCCTGCGCCGCGCTCATGTGATGCCGCTGTTGGCGGCGAACCCGGCGCCCATCGCCGCCGTCCGGCGCGAGGGCGCGGCGATCGAAGCCGTCTGGAACTTCGGCGAGGCACATCTCTCGCTGCGTGCCTGCCTGGGTGATGCACCGTTCACGCCGCACGGCGATCCCTTGCTGGTTTTGACCGGCCCTGACAGCCCCTTCGCCTTTTCCGCCGCTCTTCTTCCGGATCGACATACATGAGCTTCCCGCCCGCATGGATCGCCACCTACCGCCTGCAACTGCGCGGCGGCGTGGGGTTGGAGCAGGCGCGCGCGCTGCTGCCGTGGCTGGTGGAGCTGGGCGTGAGCCACCTCTACCTCTCGCCTCTGTTCCGGGCGGCCTCCGGCTCCACCCACGGCTACGACGTGATCGATCCCAATGCCGTGGATCCCGTGCTCGGCGGCGAGGCGGCCTTCGTGGCGCTCTGCGACGCCGCGCGCGCGGCGGGCATCGGCGTGGTGCTGGACATCGTGCCCAACCACATGGCCTTCACGCCGGAAAACCCCTGGATCGCGGACATCATGCGCCACGGCCGGGGCAGCCAGTTCGCGCGGGTGTTCGACATCGACTGGGACAAGGGCCCGCTGCACTTCCCGGTGCTGGACGGCATGGTCGAGGACGTTCTCGATGCCGGCGAGATCGCCGTGACGGGCACCGTGCAGGACCCGGCGCTGGCGATCTACGGCCAGCCCTATCCCTTGCGCGAGACGCCGCTGGCCCGGCGTCTGGTCGAGGAAGGCGGCCTGGATGCGCCGACCCTGGCGGCCCTGCTCTCGGAGCAGTGGTGGTCGGTGGGAGACTGGCGCGAGACGGCCGAGGCGATCATCCACCGCCGGTTCTTCAACATCACCAGCCTGATCGGCGTGCTCCAGGAGGATGCCGGGGTGTTCAGCCTCACGCACCGCTGGATCACCGAGCAAGTACGCGCCGGGCGCATCCAGGGCCTGCGGGTCGACCATATAGACGGGCTGGCCCGCCCCGGCGGCTATCTGCGCCGCCTGCGCGATGCCGTGGGCAGCGTGCCCGTCTGGGTGGAGAAGATCGTCAAGGAGCACGAGGAAATCCCCGCTGCCTGGCCGATAGAGGGCATGAGCGGCTACGAATTCATGGCGCCGGTGACGCAGCTCCTTACTTCCGCTCCCGGCCTGTCCGCCATGCGCGAGGCGGCCGCGGGCGCCGTGCCGGCCGATACTCTGGCCGAAGTGCGCGCCGTCCGCAGCGAATTGCTGTCCGGCGCGCTCTCGCCCGAACTGCGCCGCGTCACCGAGGCGGCGATGAGCGCCCTTGCCGCGCCGCGCAGCCAGGGTTCCAGGCTGGCCGGGGCCGTGGCGGGCCTGGCGCTCGTCTGGCCGGTCTACCGCTCCTACAGCGCTGACGGCCTGCCGCTCGATCCGGCGCTGGAGGCGCTGCGGGACGATCTGACCGGGCCTCTGCTGGACTTGCTGGGTGCGGCGAACGGCAGCGATGCCGCCCGCAACTTCGCGGCCCGGTTCGAGCAGCTGACCGGCGCGCTCACGGCCAAGTCGGAGGAAGACACGGTGTTCTTCCGCGCCGTATCCTACCTGCCGTTCTGCGAAGTGGGTGGAGAACCGGACCTCGCGCCGATCGGCACCGCTACGTTCGCCCGGCGCATGCAGGCCCGTGCCGAGCGGACGCCGCTGGCTCTCGATGCCCTTTCCACCCACGACACCAAACGCTCCGCCGATGCGCGCGCGGCTGTCATCGCCCTGGCCCGCTTTCCCGATCTTGCGCGCACCTTCTACGAGGACGCGCGGAGCCGGGCGGCGCAGGCCGGACTGCCGGAAGTCTGGGGCATCTATGCGGTGCAGACGGCGCTGGCCATGCGCGGGGTGCCCGATGCCGAGCGCCGCATCACCGATCACATGGCCAAGGCCCTGCGCGAGGCGAAGGACCTCTCCCGTCACGAAGCGCCTGACGAAGACGCCGAAAGCCGGGCCGCCGCGCTCTGCACCGCGTTGCTGCGGGATCTGGAGAACCCCGCTTACTGGCCCGAGACCGCCGAACCCGCCTATCGTGCGGCGCGGGAGCGCGCGATTCTGGCTCAGGCGGCATTCCAGCTGACGGCGCCGGGTATTCCCGACATCTATCAGGGCACCGAGTGGACCGCGGTGGCGCTCACCGATCCCGACAATCGCCGTGCGATAGGCTGGGACGGCGGCGGTGGTGGCGGAACCCGGGACGACCTTTCCGCGCGCAAGCTCGCTCTCACCCGGCAATTGCTGCCAGAGCGCAAGGCCGATCCCGAACTTTTCGCGCGGGGCAGCTATGCGCTGAGCGAAACCGCGCAAGGCTGGACGGTAACGCGCGCGCTGGAGGACCGGCGGTTCACTTTCGACATCGCGTTCTAGCAGCGGCCGGCAGGAGCGGAAGGAGGGCGGGCGGCACCCGCGCTCCTTCCTGCCGATCTCAACTGCCGACGATGATCCCGCCATTGGGGTGCAGCACCTGCCCGCTCATGTAGCTGGCATCCTCGCAGGCCAGGAACAGGAACGAGGGCGCCACTTCATTGGGCTGGCCGGGGCGGCCCATGGGCGTATCCTCGCCGAAATGCTCGACCTTTTCCGGGCTGGCGCCGCCGCAGGGGTTGAGCGGGGTCCAGATCGGGCCGGGCGCCACGGCGTTGACGCGAATGCCCTCGGCCACGAGGTTCTCGGACAGCGAGCGGGTGAAGGCGGTGATCGCGCCCTTGGTGGCGCTGTAGTCGAGCAGTTCCTTGCTGCCCTTGTACATCGTCACGCTGGTGCAGTTGATGATGCTGGCGCCGGGTTCCAGATGCGGCCGGGCGGCCTGGGTCATGAAGAACATGCCGAAAATGTTGGTCTGGAACGTGCGGCGAAGCTGGTCTTCGGAAATGTCGGTGATGTCCTTGTCGGGGTGCTGCTCGCCCGCATTGTTCACCAGGACGTCGATCCGGCCGAGGGTCTCGACCGTCTGGCGGATCGCCAGTTCGCAGGCATCGGGAGAGCCCACGTCGGCACGGATGGTGATGGCGCGGCGGCCCTCCGCCTCGACGATCCGCTTGGTTTCGGCGGCATCGTCGTCCTCCAGCAGGTAGACGATCGCCACGTTCGCGCCCTCGCGCGCAAAGAGCGCGGCCACCGCGCGGCCGATGCCGCTGTCAGCGCCGGTGACGACGGCCACCTTGTCTTTCAGCCGGTCCGAACCGGGATAGCGGGGCTGCCACTCGGGCTTGGGTTCGAGCTGGCTCTCATGGCCGGGCAGGGCGTCTTCATGGATCATTTCCTCGATGTCGGCCATCGGCTCGCTCCTCGTCTTGTCATGTCCCGTCCGTCCTGAGCCAACGTGGCAGGCAGCCTGCGGTTTCAGGGGCAGGGCGGTGTGCGACGTACCGTTCGGCGGGCCGGGCCAGATGCGGCGGCGCTTGATCCATGTTGGTCAGGTCATGTCGGACGCCGCACGCCGCGCACCATTTCCTCGATCCAGGCGATCAGCAGGTTGTTGTAGCCCTTGCGCTGGCTCTCGTCCTTCAGCGCATGGTCTGCGCCCTTGAGCACGCGGTAGCTCAGCGAGCGGCTGTTGCGGAACGCCGCCATGTAGGAGCTGATCGCCGGGTGCGGGACGTAGTCGTCGAATTCCGATTCCACGATCAGCACGTCGCCGGCGAAGCGCTCGCAGGCGGCGAGGGCGCGGTCCTGATGGCCGGTGCGGAAATGGCTGCGGTAACGGTCGATCTCGGCGCGGTCGAGCAGGGCCTTGGGCACGTCCCAGTGGCTGTCCGGGTAGAGCGCGGGCACCCGCAGCGCCAGCCAGGACACCGGCCGCTCGGCGGTGAGCAGGGTGGCGAGGTAGCCGCCATAGCTGGTGCCGACCACGGCGATGGCGGACGCGTCGATCCCCTCCTGCCGGGCCAGGAAATCGTAGGCGGCCAGCACGTCGGCCAGCCCGTCCGAACGGGTGACGCTGTCCCGCTGGTCGTCGTGGCGGGCATGGCCGCGCAAGTCGAAGGTGAAGCAGATGCAGCCGAGCTGGGCGATCTCCTCGGCGCGGACGAGATCCTGCTCCTGGCAGCCGCCCCAGCCGTGGATGAACAGCACCCCGGGGGTGAGCTTGGCCGGGGTGAGGACCGTGCCGTCGATGGTTTCGTCGGCGACGGTCAGGGTGACGGGACGGGCGGATTTCATGCGTTCACCATTCGTTGGGCACCCTCTCGTTGGGTAGGGCCGTTCAGCGGGATCAGTCGAGGATTTCGGCGTACTTGGTCAGCGGACCGGCCACCGGGTCCACGCCGCTGTAGTATACCGCCGCGCCGGGCGGGGCGGCGTCGACCGCTCCGTAGATCTCGACGGTGGCACACGTCACCCCGGCGCGTTCGGGATGGGCCTGCAGATATTCGAAAGCGGCGATTTCCGCGCCGGTCGCGCCGCCGATCCGCCAGCTTTGCTCCAGCACGCCGATGCGGGTGGTGCCGTCGGCGGCCCGCCCTTCGGCGACGTCGTAATTGCGGCGCGAGGCGAAGAGGCCGGGATAGGCCGCGAACACGGCCTCGTCGTAGGCATGGGCCTTGGCCACGGCCTCGGCCCGGTCATGGCGGAGAAGTTCGCGGCCCAGGTCCGCGAACCCGCCCCGCACCACATGGAGCTGCGATCCGCCATAGGCGACGTCCCCGGTATTGTTGCGTGTCAGCCGCTGCATGCCCCAATAGGCGAGCGAGCCACCGGGCAGCGCCACCACGCCGACGCTGAAGGTCTCGACATCGGCCAGGTTCTCCTCGATCACCAGTCCGTCGCTTTCCAGCCGCGCCGGATCGATTTCCGCCAGTGCCGCGTCCAGTTCCGCCGGGGTGGACACGACCGTCTGGCCCTGCCCGCTGGTGGCCTCCACTTCCTTGAGCCGCACCGCGCCCTCTGGCAGCATCAGGCGCCCGGCGCGGCGGGCGTCTTCCACGGCAAAGGCGGTATAGCCGCGCAGCACCGCGTCTCCCAGGCTGGCCGCCAGCGCCGCGCACCAGCCTTCCGGCGCGCGGGCATCGGGAGAGACCAGCCCATGACTGATCGCCTTGGTGGCCACGAAGCGGGCGGGCACGGCGCCGCCGAAGAACTGCGAATCGCGGGTAATGCCCAAGGCGTGCGCCTCTGGCACCAGCAGAGTGTCGCGCGGCACGAAGAAGCGCTCGCCGCTGCCCCGCAGCGTCATCCAGCCGGGCTGGTCCGAGAGATCGGCCTCGGCAACGGCGGCGATGCGCCGCGCCGCCTCCAGCCATGTCGCCTGATCGTGTTCGTTGGCGAAAGGTTCGTCGGGCGGCGGCGTGGCCAGGATCCCGGCTCCAGAGCGAATTTCCGTCACGTCGCACCATCCTCGCATCAGCGTTCCAGAACGGTTGAACGCCCGAGCCCGGCCCGAGGATGCAGCCTGCCCCCGCCCCGCAGGGCCCAGAGCGGCTTCGGCGCACCCGGCCCCGCGCGCAATCGGTCTTGACAACGCCTGCCGATCTGCCAATTGGTAGCGCTATCACTGTAAGAAACATGGGAGGGGGAAATCGTGACGAATCCCGATACTGCATGTCGTTGATGCCTGCCGACTGGACTGCCGGTACCTTCCTGGGCCGTGCCGATTTCGGCGAAGGGCCGAGCCCGATCCTCGTCGTTCGCGGCGAACTGATCGACATGTCCGCCGTGGCCCCCACCGTATCGGCGCTCGTCGAGGCCGGCGATTTCTCCGGTCAGGGCGGCAAGAACCTCGGCGCGTTCGACGCAGAGGCGGTGAACCTGCTCTCCCCGGTCGACCTCCAGTGCGTGAAGGCCTGCGGCGTCACTTTCGCCACTTCCGCCATCGAGCGCGTGATCGAAGAACGCGCGCGCGGTGACTGGAGCGCTGCCGCCGCCATTCGCGAGCGTCTGGAATCGCGCATCGGCGGCCAGATCCGCTCGGTCGTGCCCGGTTCGGAAAGCGCCGCGCAATTGAAGGCCGCGCTGATCGAGGACGGCCTCTGGTCGCAGTACCTCGAAGTCGCCATCGGTCCCGATGCCGAAGTCTTCACCAAGTCGCCGGTGCTCTCCACCATGGGCGTCGGCGCCGAGATCGGCGTGCGTTCGGACTCCAGCTGGAACAACCCCGAGCCCGAGATCGCCCTGCTCGTCGGCAGCGACGGCCAGGCCGTGGGCGCCACGCTGGGCAACGACGTCAACTTGCGCGATTTCGAGGGCCGCTCGGCCCTGCTGCTGGGCAAGGCGAAGGACAACAACGCCTCCTGCTCGCTCGGCCCGCTCGTCCGCATTTTCGACGAGAGCTTCACCATCGATGACGTGCGCGTCGCCGAAGTGCGCCTCTCGATCACCGGTGAGGACCAGTTCGTGCTGCGCGGCACCAGCAACATGGCGGAAATCAGCCGCGATCCGCTGGACCTCGTGCGCCAGACGCTGAGCGAGCACCAGTACCCGGACGGCTTCGTGCTGTTCCTGGGCACGCTCTTCGCGCCCGTGCAGGACCGCGATGAGGAAGGCCGCGGCTTCACCCACAAGGTCGGCGACGTCGTCACCATCGAGAGCGACAAGCTGGGCCAGCTCCAGAACCGCGTCGTCACCTCGCGCGATGCCGCGCCCTGGCGCAGCGGCATTGCGGCGCTCTACGCCAACCTGCTCGCGCGCGGCCTCCTGACCGCCGGATCGCTCAAGGCTTGAAGACCCGAACCATGACAAACCACTCCGCCATCTATCCCAGCCTCAAGGGCAAGCGCGTCCTCATCACCGGGGGCGGCACCGGCATCGGCGCCGGCCTGGTCGAGGCATTCGTGGCCCAGGGCGCCCAGGTCGCCTTCGTGGACATCAATGCCGCAGCCGGCGAGGCGCTCTCTGCCTCGCTGCCGGGCACGCATTTCCGCACTTGCGACCTTCGCGACCTGGATGCCACCGCCGCCACCGTGGCCGAGCTTTCGGGCCTGCTGGGCGGCGTGGACGTGCTGCTCAACAATGCCGCCAACGACGATCGCCACACGATCGACGACGTGACGCCCGCTTACTGGGACGAGCGCATGGCCACCAATCTGCGCCACCAGTTCTTCGCGGCGCAGGCGGTGGTTCCGGGCATGAAGGCGCAAGGCGGCGGCGTGATCCTGAACTTCGGTTCGATCAGCTGGCACCTCGGCCTGCCCGACCTGGTGCTTTACCAGACCGCCAAGGCGGCCGTGGAAGGCATGACCCGCGCCATGGCGCGCGATCTGGGCGCGGACAATATCCGCGTCAACACGATCGTGCCGGGCAATGTCGACACCCCGCGCCAGAAGCAGTGGTACACGCCCGAGGGCGAGGCCGAGATCATGGCCGCGCAGTGCCTGAAGGCGCGCATCCAGCCTGCCGACGTCGCCGCGCTCTGCCTGTTCCTGGCCTCGGACGACGGCGCCATGTGCACCGGGCACGACTACTTCGTCGATGCCGGGTGGCGCTGACGTGACGCCGGAATCCGTCCTCTCCATCGGCGCCACGCTGGGCGAGGGGCCGGTCTGGACCGGCGACCGCCTGTGGTTCGTCGATATCAAGGAACACCGGCTCTACCGGCACGATCCCGCCACCGGCATGCTCGACATGTGGCATGCGCCCGACCAGATCGGCTGGGCGCTGCCGACGGAGCGGGGCGACATGATCGCCGGGGTCAAGACCGGGCTGCACCGTTTCAGCCCGGACACCGGCGCCTTCACGCTGCTTCACGATCCCGAGCCTAGCCGCCCGGACAACCGGCTCAACGATGCCGCCACCGATCCGGCCGGGCGCATCTGGCTGGGGTCGATGCATGACGCGGAGACCGAGGCTTCGGGCGCGCTCTACCGGCTCGACCGGGGGCACTGCGTCCATGCCGGCCTGCCGGAAGTGGTCATCACCAACGGCCCTGCGATCAGCGCGGACGGGCGCACGCTCTGGCACACCGATACGCTGGGCAAGACGATCTGGCGCGTCGCCGTCGATGAAGACGGCGCGCTTGGCCAGGCCGAACCGTTCGTCACCATCGAGGACGGCGCAGGCTGGCCCGACGGCTGCGTGATCGATGCCGAGGGCTGCCTCTGGACCGGCCTGTTCGGCGGCTGGGGCGTGCGGCGCTACGACCCCGCGGGCAAGCTGATGGCCACCGTGAAATTCCCGGTCGCCAACATCACCAAGATCGCGTTCGGAGGCCCGGACCTGCGCACTGCCTATGCCACCACGGCACGCAAGGGCCTGTCCCCCGCCGAACTGGAACAACAGCCGTTTGCAGGCAACGTTTTTGCCTTCGATCCGGGCGTTTCCGGCTTGCCGGTTTGCCCCGCCAACAGCTAAGTCCCGCCAACAGCAAAGTCCCGGCAACATTTTTCGGGCGCCAAAAATAACATCGCGCATCACGATGAAGGGGAAAGAGGAATGACTGCGGCGCAGACTGGGCCAGCGATTGGTTCGGAAAGCCGGATCAACATGGCGTTCATCATCGCTATCGTGGCCGTCGCCACGATCGGCGGTTTCATGTTCGGCTACGATTCCGGCGTTATCAACGGCACCCAGAAGGGGCTTGAAGCCGCCTTCGACCTTGGCAAGCTGGGCATCGGCTTCAATGTCGGCGCGATCCTCGTCGGTTCGTCGATCGGTGCTTTCGCCGCCGGCCGCATGGCCGACATCATCGGCCGTCGCGGCGTGATGATGCTCGCCGCCGTACTGTTCTTCATCAGCGCCCTGGTAGCCGGCGCGGCCGGTTCCTCGGTCATCTTCATCCTCGCGCGCATCGTCGGGGGCCTCGGCGTCGGCGCGGCCAGCGTCATTTCGCCGGTCTATATCTCGGAAGTGACGCCCGCCGCCATTCGCGGCCGTCTGTCGAGCGTGCAGCAGGTGATGATCATCTCCGGTCTCACCGGCGCCTTCGTCGCCAACTTCGCGCTCGCGCGCTATGCGGGCGGTTCCACGGAATCGCTCTGGCTCGACCTTCCGGCCTGGCGCTGGATGTTCTGGCTGCAGTCGATCCCCGCCGCGATCTACTTCTTCGCGCTGCTCATCATCCCCGAGAGCCCGCGCTATCTGGTGGTCAAGGGCCAGGAGCCCCGCGCCCATGCCGTGCTGACCAAGCTGTTCGGCACGGCCGAGGCGGACCGCAAGGTGGCCGAGATTCGCGCCAGCTTGGCCGCGGACCACCACAAGCCCAAGCTCTCCGACCTGATCGACAAGGCCAGCGGCCGCGTGCGCCCCATCGTCTGGGCAGGCATCGGCCTGGCCGTGTTCCAGCAGCTCGTCGGCATCAACGTGGTGTTCTACTACGGCGCCACCTTGTGGGAGGCTGTCGGCTTCTCGGAAGACTATGCGCTCCAGACCAACATCCTTTCCGGCGTGCTCTCGATCGGCGCCTGCCTCGCCACGATCGCGCTGGTGGACCGCATCGGCCGCAAGCCACTGCTGCTGATCGGCTCGGCCGGCATGGCAGTGACGCTCGCCACCGTGGCCTATGCCTTCTCCACCGCCGTCACCGGCGCGGACGGCGCGGTCTCGCTGCCCGGCAACAACGGCGTGATCGCGCTGGTCGCCGCCAACCTCTACGTGATCTTCTTCAATATGAGCTGGGGCCCGATCATGTGGGTCATGCTGGGCGAAATGTTCCCCAACCAGATCCGCGGCTCCGGCCTGGCCGTGGCGGGCTTCGCGCAGTGGATCGCCAATGCGGCCGTCTCGGTGAGCTTCCCGGCGCTGGCCGTCAGCCCGGGCCTGGCCGTAACCTACACCGGCTATGCCTTCTTCGCGGCCGTGTCGTTCTTCTTCGTCCGCGCCATGGTCAACGAGACCAAGGGCCGCGAACTGGAAGAAATGGAAGGCTGACGGATCGGGGGCAGGGGCTGGATAGCCCTTGCCCCCCGTCCTCACGGAAGGCGCTCACGGGCTCAAGCGGCGGCCTCTACCGCTTCACTTCACCGCGCGTCACCTCACCTCACCTCCCAAACTTCGTCATTGCGAGCGTAGCGAAGCAATCCAGAGTCGCGCAGAGCCGCCCTGGATTGCTTCGCTACGCTCGCAATGACGAAGGGGTGGGGTGAAGACAAAGGGAAGGTTCGACGCGTCGCAAGGCACGCCGGCAAGGCGCGCCGGGCAAGGCACGCCAGGCGGGCTCAGGCGCCAGGGCTGGCGTCGGAATCCCGGCGGATCAGCTTGAACTCCGCCACCACATGGGGATGCTCCACGGTGGGTGTGCCCGCGCTTCGCGCGCGGATTTCGCCGATCAGCAGCCGCACGGCGCGGCGCGCCATCTCGGTGGTGGGCTGGCGGATCGTGGTCAGTTCGGGCCAGACCGAGACGGCCAGCGCGGTATCGTCGTAGCCGCAGACGGTGAGCTGGCGCGGCACGTCCAGCCCGCGGCGATGGGCCACGGTGATGGCGGCGGCGGCCATGTCGTCATTGGAGGCGAAGATCGCGGTGGGCGGACTGTCGAGGTCCAGCAACCGCCCTGCCGCTTCCAGCCCCGAGCGATAGGTGAAGTAGCCCTGCGCCACCAGCGCGGGATCGAAGGGCAGGTTGAGCGCGGAAAGCGCCTCGCGGTAGCCGTCGAGGCGCTCGGCGCTGGCGGTCTGGTTCGGGTGGCCGGTGACGAAGCCGATCCGGCGATGCCCCAGCGCGGCCAGGTGATGCGTCATCGTGAAGGCCGCCTCGCGGTCGTCGATGCTGACCGAGAGCGCCCATTCCGGCGCCCGGCCCGTGGCGACTGCCACGACCGGCACGTCGGCATCCTTGAGCGCTTCCAGCACGGCCGGGGAATCGCTGAGCGGCGGCGGCAGGATCACGCCGTCGATGCGGGTGCGCAGCAATTGCGCCACGGCCTTCGCCTCACCGCCGCCCTCGCCGCCTTCCTCGTTGCAGGGCTTGACCAGAAGCTGGGCATGGGCGGCGCTGGTCTCCTCGAGGGCGCCGACCAGGAATTCGCTGAGATAGGCGAAGCTCGGGTTGGAATGGAGCAGGCCGATCCGCAAGTCCTCGCCCCCCGCCAGCGCGCGCGCGGCCGTGCTGGGGGCATAGTTCAGCTCCGCGATGGCGGCCTCCACCTTGCGGCGGGTTTCCTCGCGGACGTTGGCGCCCTTGTTGATCACGCGGCTGACCGTCATCGGCGAGACGCCGGCCAGTCGCGCGACGTCGTCGATCTTGGCGCTGGTGCGCTGCTTGCGCGGACCTCGGGTGGTGCTGCTCATCTGGTTCCCTGGCGGAGCCCCGGCGCTCACGAAGAGCGCCGGGGAATGTTCGCTAACACCACAAGTTACGTTGGTAGCGCAACCATCGAGCGTAAAATCGATGCCTTGTCCAGCGTCCGGCTCAGTGAGGATGCCCGGGGGCGAGCGGGAAGTCCTGCGCCTCGTACCAGGCCAGGTCGTGTTCGGGCGCCGGGGATCCGGCCGGCAGGGCCAGTCCGTTGATCGACATCCAGTAGGCCAGGCTGGCATCGCGCCACCACTTGGCCTCGTTGTGCTGGATCTTGAGGTAGCTGGCGGTCTTCTGCCAGCGCTCGGCATCGACCTGGCCCTTCACGCCCTGCCAGTCCGCTTCCATCTGCGCGACGGTGGCCACGCCGCGATCGTAGTGCGCCACCATCTCGTTCCACAGCGTGCGGCCGGACTTCATCTTCCAGTCCCACGGCAAGTGGTGGAACCACAGCAGTTCGCTTTCCGGTGTCGTGCGCGGATCGGCCAGCAGCTTCGCCACGGCCGGCTCGTACTGCGCAACCGCGTTGCTGCCGGTCTTCGTGCGATCGAAGCCGATGCCGTTCTTGTCGGCCTTGTGGTAGTAGACCGGGTTCCATTCGGGCCGGGCGAGGTTGTTGATCCAAGGGCCGGGGCCGTAGTGGTGGCCGGTGCCCATGACGTGCGCGAGCCCGAGCGGGCCGGTATAATCGACCACCGCCTCGCGCGAGGCCATCATCATCTTCACTGCCGTATCGACCACGCGCGGATCGTTGCCGAAGGTCTGCTGTGCCCATTCGCGGGCGATCGTGTCCGCCGAAAGCGTCGGATCCCAGGCGAGGCGGCCGAAAGCGTACCAGTTGGCCTGGTTGAAGGTGGAGCCCGACCAGTCCCGGTCGCGCCCGACATTGGCGACGCCGGCAATGCCGCTCAAGCGGTGGCCGTAGAGCGAACCGTCGACCACTTTGGCCACGGTCGATCCCTTACCCTTCGCACGGGTGTCGGCCTCCAGCACTTCCTCGAACAAGGGGCCGAGATAGGCGAGGTGGGTGGCGAAGCCGAGGTATTCCTTGGTGATCTGGAGTTCCAGCATCATCGGCGTCTTCGGCATGGCGCCGAACAGCGGATGGAACGGTTCGCGCGGCTGGAAGTCGATGGCGCCGTTCTTGACCTGCACCAGCACGTTGTCCGCGAACTTGCCATCGAGCGGCTTGAATTCGGTATAGGCCTGCTTGGCGCGGTCGTCCGGGTCGGTTTCGGCATAGACGAAGGCGCGCCACATGACGATGCCGTTATGCGGGGCGACGGCGGCGGCCAGCATGTTGGCGCCTTCGGCATGGCTGCGGTGATAGTCGCGCGGGCCGGGCTGGCCTTCGCTGTTGGCCTTGACCAGGAAACCGCCGAAATCGGGGATCGCGGCATAGATCTCGTCGGTCTTGGCCTTCCACCAGGCCTGGACTTCGGGGTCGAGCGGGTCGGCGCTCTTGAGATGGCCGATCTCGATCGGCGCGGAGAAGCGGGCCGAGAGATAGACCTTGATGCCCCAGGGCCGGAACACCTCGGCCAGCGCGGCGGCCTTGCCGATATAAGGCGCGGTCAGGCTTTCGGGCTTGGCGTTGACGTTGTTGAGGACCACACCGTTGATGCCGAGCGCCGCGTTGGCGCGGGCATAGTCGGTATAGCGGGGATCCTTGAAGTCCGGCAGGGTCCACCAGTCCCACAGCGACTGGCCCGCGTAGCCGCGCTCCACCGAGCCGTCGAGATTGTCCCAGTGATTGAGCACGCGCAGCCCGATCTTCGGGGCGGACTGGAGGTCGATCGCGGCCAGATCGGCGCCGGTCTTCTGCGCGCGGATCAGCGCGAAGGCGCCATAGAGCACGGCGCGGTCGGTCTTTCCGGTGACGACCAGTGACTTGCGGCCATCGAGCGTGGCGGCGCGCACCAGATAGCCTTCCTCGCCCAGGGCCGCCGTGGGCAGGCGCAGAGCGGAAAGGGCGGGATCGTCGGCCTTGGCCAGGACCACGGGAAGCGGCGCGGCGGTCAGGTCGCGGCGCAGTTCGCCGGCGGCGCGGTCCAGCGTTTCGGACTGGCCGATCACGCGGATTTCGCTCGCTTGCGATGCCGGATTGGCCGCAGGGGCCAGCCAGAGGTCGTAGCCATCGTTTGCAAAGGCAGGCGTGCCAGCGAAGCCCAGCGCCGCAAGGCATACGCCAATCGTCAGAAGCCGCTTCTTCATCATCCTCCCCTGTGTCCCAAAATCATGGCCCTGTGGCCGGATTAATTAGCGCCGCGATGCCATTGACAAGCTCGTTCATTGTCGCGCATGATACCGCTAACACACAAAGTTCAGGGCAGGCAACAGTGTTTGCCGTCCGATTGGGAAATGAACCCAACGCGGTTCAAGGGGATGCAGGGGAGAAATATGATTTTTCCGGTTTGTCTGACGCATGCGCAAACGCGCCGTTTGCGCGTGGTTGCGGTATCATGATCGCTGCCCAGGTGAAACGCCGCGAACTGCTGCGCTGGGGCGCGGGTGCCTCGATGCTGGCCTTCCTGCCGGTTGCCGCGCGCGCCGCGACTCCGCTTTACAAGGATCCCAAGGTCCCGGTGGACCTGCGCGTCAAGGACCTGATGGCCCGCATGACGCTGGACGAGAAGGTGGCCCAGCTCGTCACCCTCTCCACCCGCAAGCGCGAGATCATGGACGAATCGCGCGCTTTCGATCCGGCGCTCGCCAGCAAGAACCATCCCGAGGGCATCGGCCAGATCGCCCGCCCGTCTGACCGGGGCGGCGCGGCCACTGCCAACAATACCGGCACCGACGTCACCGGCCGCTGGCGCAAGCCCGCCGATACCATCGCTTTCGTCAATGCCACCCAGAAGTGGGCGCGCGAGCAGACCCGCCTCGGCATCCCCGTGCTGTTCCACGAGGAATCGCTCCACGGCTACATGGCGCCGGAGGCCACCAGCTTCCCGCAGGCCATCGCCATGGCCGGCAGCTTCGACACCGATCTGGTGGAGCGCGTGCAGTCGGTGATCGGCCGCGAAGTGCGCGCCCACGGCTCCACCCTGGCGCTGTCGCCGGTGGTGGACATCGCCCGCGACCCGCGCTGGGGCCGTATCGAGGAAACCTTCGGGGAAGACCCCTATCTCTGCGGAGAAATGGGCGTTGCCGCCGTGCGCGGCCTTCAGGGTGAAGGCAAGGAACTGGCCGAGGGCAAAGTCTTCGCCACGCTCAAGCACATGACCGGCCACGGCCAGCCCGAGGCCGGCAACAACGTCGCCCCGGCCCCGCTCGGCAAGCGCGAGCTTTACGACAGCTTCTTCCCGCCGTTCCGCGAAGTGGTGCGCCGCACCGGCATCGCCGCGGTCATGCCTTCCTACAACGAGATCGACGGCATCCCCAGCCACGCCAACCGCTGGCTGCTGAACGACGTGCTGCGCGGCGAATGGGGCTTCGACGGCGCCATCGTCAGCGACTATGCCGCGATCGGCGAACTGGCGAGCTTCCACCACCTTGCCGCCGATATCCAGGGCGCGGCGCGCCTTGCCCTCCACGCGGGCGTCGATTGCGACCTGCCCGACGGCGAGGCCTATCGCACCCTGGCCGATCAGGTCCGCAAGGGGCTGGTGCCGCTTGCCGCCGTCGATACCGCCTGCCGCCACATGCTGACGCTGAAGTTCCGCGCCGGCATGTTCGAAGCCGGGCCGGTCGATCCCAAGGCGTCCACAAAGCTCACCGCCAATGCCGAAGCCCGCGCCCTGGCGCTGGAAGCGGCGCGCAAGTCGATCTGCCTGCTCAAGAATGCCCAAGGACCAAACGGGGGCGTGCTGCCGCTGACGGCAGGCGCGCAGAAGCGCATCGCCGTGATCGGGCCGAACGCCAATGTCACGCGCCTCGGCGGCTATTCGTCCGAGCCGCGTTCCAGCGTGAACCTTGTCGAAGGCATCAAGGCGCGCGTTGCTGGCAAAGCCGAAGTGGTCTTCGCGCAGGGCGTGTTCATCACGAAAAGCGAGGACCGCTCGGCAAACGAAGTGCTGCTGGCGGACCCTGCGAAGAACCGCGCCCTGATTGCAGAGGCGGCCGAAGTCGCGAAAGCCAGCGACGTGATCGTGCTGGCCATCGGCGATACCGAGCAGACCAGCCGCGAAGGTTACGCGAAGAACCACCTCGGCGACCGTACCGACCTCGACCTCGTGGGGGAGCAGAACGAACTGTTCCGCGCCCTCAAGGCGACCGGCAAGCCGGTGATCGTCGTCGCGCTCAACGGCCGCCCGCCTTCGTGGCCGACCGTGGCCGAGCAGGCCGACGCGATCCTCGAATGCTGGTATCTCGGCCAGGAAGGCGGCACCGCCATGGCCGAGGCGCTGTTCGGAGACGTCAATCCCGGTGCCAAGCTGCCGGTCACCGTGGTCAAGGACGTCGGGCAGGTGCCCTTCTTCTACAACCACAAGCCCTCCGCCAAGCGCGGCTATCTCTTCACTGAGACGGCGCCGCTCTATCCGTTCGGCTTCGGCCTCAGCTACACCACCTTCACCGTGGGCGCGCCCAGCCTTTCGGCGCCGCGCATCGGCCTTTCCGGCAATGTCACCGTGTCTGTCGACGTGACCAACACCGGCCAGCGCGCCGGCGATGAAGTGGTGCAGCTCTATGTCCACGATCAGGCCGCGAGCGTAACCCGCCCGGTCATGGAACTGCGCGGTTTCCGCCGTGTCACGCTGAAGCCCGGCGAGACGCGCAGGATCGAATTCACCCTCGGCCCGGACGACTTCAGCCTCTGGAACGAGGACATGCGCGAAGTCGTCGAACCCGGCCTGTTCGATATCCTGGTCGGCGCCAGCAGCGCCGATCTCAAGACCACCACTCTCGAAATCGCCTGAGGATCCTCCCCATGCCCAAGATCGTCGATGCCAAAGTCATCATCACCTGCCCGGGTCGCAACTTCGTCACGCTGAAGATCACTTGCGACGACGGCACCACCGGCGTCGGAGACGCGACCCTCAACGGCCGCGAGCTGTCGGTGGCCAGCTACCTGACCGACCACGTCATCCCCTGCCTGATCGGCCGCGACGCGCACCGCATCGAGGACGTCTGGCAGTACCTCTACAAGGGCGCCTACTGGCGCCGCGGCCCGGTGACGATGACCGCCATCGCCGCCGTCGACATGGCGCTGTGGGACATCAAGGGCAAGATCGCCGGCCTGCCGGTCTACCAGCTGCTGGGCGGCGCGAGCCGTGAAGGGGTGATGGTCTACGGCCACGCCAACGGCACCACGATCGAGGACACGATCAACGTGGCGCTCGACTATCAGAAGCAGGGCTACAAGGCGATCCGCCTCCAGTGCGGCGTGCCCGGCATGGCTTCGACTTACGGCGTCTCCAAGGACAAGTACTTCTACGAGCCCGCCGACGCCGATCTGCCGACCGAGAACGTCTGGAACACCGCGAAGTACCTGCGTGTCGTGCCCGAACTGTTCAAGGCCGCGCGCGAGGCGCTGGGCTGGGACGTGCACCTGCTGCATGACATCCATCACCGCCTGACCCCGATCGAGGCCGGCCGCCTCGGCAAGGATCTGGAGCCCTACCGCCCGTTCTGGCTGGAAGACGCGACGCCTGCCGAGAACCAGGAAGCGTTCAAGCTCATCCGCCAGCACACCACCGCGCCCCTGGCCGTGGGCGAGATCTTCAACTCGATCTGGGACTGCAAGGACCTGATCCAGAACCAGTTGATCGACTACATCCGCGCCACCGTGGTCCATGCGGGCGGCATCACGCACCTTCGCCGCATCGCCGCCCTGGCCGATCTCTACCAGATCCGCACCGGCTGCCACGGCGCCACCGACCTCTCGCCGGTCTGCATGGCCGCCGCGCTGCACTTCGACCTTTCGGTGCCGAACTTCGGCGTGCAGGAATACATGCGCCACACGCCCGAGACCGACGCGGTCTTCCCCCATGCCTATACGTTCGAGAACGGCATGATGCACCCGGGCGAAGCGCCGGGCCTGGGCGTGGACATCGATGAGGAACTGGCCGCCGGCTACGAATACAGCCGCGCCTTCCTGCCGGTGAACCGCCTCGAAGACGGCACGATGTACAACTGGTGAGCGTGGTGAACGGCGTGACGCCACTCAAGGCCGCGGCGACCGGCCCGGGGAAACCCGCGGGCCGGATCCGCTGGATCGTCTGCGCGCTGCTGTTCGCGGCGGTGGTGCTGAGCTATGTGGACAGGCTGGTCCTGCCCACGCTCAAGCCCGAGCTTCAGGCCCGCTACGGCTGGAGCGAGAGCGGCTATGCCGACCTCGCGATCTGGTTCCAGGCGGGCTACGGCATTGCCTATGTCGTGTTCGGCAGGCTGATCGACCGGCTGGGCGCGCGGGCGGGCTATGCCCTGGCCGTGACGCTCTGGACGGTGGGCCACATGGCGCACGCGCTGTTCACGTCCACCAGCGGCATGCTCCTGGCGCGCATCCCGCTCGCCATCGGCGAGGCGGGGACATTCCCCGCCGCCATCGCCGCCACCAACGAATGGTTCCCCAAGCGCGAGCGCGCTTTCGCCATCGGCATCTTCAACGCCGGTTCCAACGTGGGCGCGATCCTGACGCCGCTGGTGGTGCCGGTGATCGCGCTGACGCTCGGCTGGCGCTGGGCCTTCATCCTCACCGGCCTGCTGACGGTGGTGTGGCTGGCGGCCTGGCTCGGCTTCTACCGCCGCCCGCGCGACAAGAAGAACCTCAGCGCCGAAGAACTGGCCTGGATCGAGGCCGATCCGGTGGAGAAGCCGCGCCCGGTCAAGTGGCGCGCGCTGTTCGGCTATCGCCAGACCTGGGCCTACATGATGGGCCGCTTCCTGATCGATCCGGTCTGGTGGACCTTCCTGTTCTGGCTGCCGGATTTCTTCAACAAGCAGTTCGGCGTGAAGATGCTGGACTTCGGCCCGCCGCTGATCGCGGTCTATATCCTGGCCGACATCGGTTCGGTGCTGGGCGGCTGGGCTTCCTCGCGCTTCATCGGCCGCGGCTGGAGCGTCAACCGTTCGCGCAAGACGGCGATGTTCATGGCCGCGCTTTGCGCCGTGCCGATCGCCATGGCGCCGAATGCGCCGGGCCTGTGGACGGCCGTGGCGCTGGTGGGCCTCGCCTGCGCGGGACACCAGGGCTTCTCCGCCAACCTCTACGCGCTTCCCGGCGATACCATGCCGCGCTGGATGACCGGATCGGTCGTCGGCCTCGGCGGTCTTTCCGGGGCGCTGGGCGGCATGCTCATGGCCAAGTTCGCCGGCGCCATCCTTGAAAGCGTGGGCAGCTACGAGCCGATCTTCGTCGTGGCCTCCTGCGCCTATCTCGTGGCGCTCGGCGTCATTCACCTGATCCTTCCCCGCTACCAGGTCGCCGATCCCGACGGCGAGAAAGTTCCCGCATGACTCGTCCCCTCGTTCCCCACCCAGACCGCCTGTTCCCCGCCGATCCGGGCACCCGCGCCATCGCGCGCGCGCTCTACGAAGGCGTGAAGGACCTGCCGATCGTCAGCCCGCATGGCCATACCGACCCGTCCTGGTTCGCCTATGACCAGCCGTTCACCGACCCTGCCTCGCTGCTGATCGTGCCGGACCACTACGTGTTCCGCATGCTCTATTCGCAGGGCGTGGCGCTGGAATCGCTGGGCGTGCCCAGCGTGGACGGCAGCCCGGTGGAGCAGGACCCGCGCAAGATCTGGGCGATCTTCGCGCAGCACTATCACCTGTTCCGCGGCACCCCTTCGCGCATGTGGCTGGACTGGGTCTTCGCGGAAGTGTTCGGCCTCGATGTGCTGCTGGATGAGAGCACGGCGGACCACTACTACGAGGTGATCGACGCCGCGCTGAAGACCGAGGCGTTCCGCCCCCGCGCGCTGTTCGAGGCCTTCAACATCGAACTGATCGCCACCACCGAAGGCCCGCTCGACCCGCTGGCGCATCACCGCGCGATCCGGGAAAGCGGCTGGAACGGCCGCGTCGTCACCGCCTATCGCCCCGACCCGGTGGTCGATCCCGAAACGCCGGGCTTCGCCGCCAAAGTGGCGAAGTTCGGCGAGATGGCGGGTGAGGATGTCTCGACTTACGCGGGCTATCTGGCCGCGCACCGCTTCCACCGCGCCCGCTTCCGCGAAGCCGGAGCCACCTCGACCGATCACGGCCATCCCAGCGCCCGCACCGCCGATCTCTCGCCAGAGGATTGCGAGGCGCTCTACCAGCGTGTCCTGTCGGCACCGGGCAAGGATGACGCCGAACTGTTCCGCGCCCAGCTCCTCACCGAAATGGCCGGGATGAGCGTGGAAGACGGCATGGTCATGCAGCTTCACCCCGCAGTCCATCGCAGCCACAACCAGGCCGTGCTCGACCGCTTCGGCCGTGACAAGGGCGGCGATATCCCGCTGCCCGGCGAATTCGTGCAGGCGCTGAAGCCCCTGCTCGACCGCCATGGCAACGACCCGCGCCTGACCCTGATCCTCTTCACGCTGGACGAGGACGTCTATTCGCGCGAACTGGCGCCGCTCGCCGGGCACTATCCCTCGCTGCGCCTTGGCCCGCCCTGGTGGTTCCACGATTCCCCCGAAGGCATGCGCCGCTTCCGCGAGCGCACGACCGAGACATCGGGCTTCTACAACACCGTCGGCTTCAACGACGATACGCGTGCCTTCCTCTCGATCCCCGCGCGGCACGACGTGGCCCGCCGCATGGACTGCGCCTGGCTGGCGCAGCTCGTGGCCGAACACCGCCTGCCCGAGGATGAGGCGCACGAAGTCGCCCGCGCCCTCGCTTACGATCTCGTCAAGGCGGCGTACAAGCTGTGAGACTTTCCGAAGAGACCCTCGGCCAGGTTCCGACCTCCGTCGCCCGTCCCGCCTATGACCGCGCTGCGGTCAAGGCGGGGGTCGTCCACCTCGGCATCGGTGCCTTCCACCGCGCGCATCAGGCCGCCGTGTTCGAGGCGGCGCTGGCTTCGGGCGACTTGCGCTGGGGCGTGGTCGGCGTCTCGCTGCGCTCGGCTTCGGTGCGGGACCAGATGAACCCGCAAGACGGCCTCTACACCCTGCTGGTGCGCGAAGGCGCGGTGCAGACCCCGCAGATCATCGGCGCCGTGCAGCATGTGCTGGTCGCCCCGGAAGAGCCGGAGGCGGTGGTGGCCGCGCTGGCCTCGCCGGGCACGCACCTCGTCACGCTGACCGTGACCGAGAAAGGCTATTGCCTCGATCGCAAGACCGGCAGGCTCATGGCCGAGGACGCCGATGTCGCCGCCGATCTTGCCGGGCTGGAGCGTCCGCGCACGGCGGCGGGCTTCCTCGTCGCGGCGCTTGCGCGCCGGCGGGCGGAGGGCCTCGCTCCGCTTTCGATCCTCTCCTGCGACAACCTACCCCACAACGGCGCGCTGCTGAAAGGCGCGGTGCTCGCCATGGCCGAGGCGCACGATCCCGCGCTCGCCGCCTGGATCGCGCAGGGCTGCACGTTCCCGGCCACCATGGTCGACCGCATCGTGCCCGCCACCACGGACGAGGACATCGCCGGTCTCGCCGCGCTGACCGGCGTGGAAGACCGGGCCATGGTGAAAGCCGAACCCTTCCTGCAATGGGTGATCGAGGACAGCTTCGCAGGCGAGCGGCCTGATTTCGCCGCGCTCGGCGTCCAGCTGACCGATGCGGTCGCCCCGTGGGAGGAAGCGAAGCTGCGCCTGCTCAACGGCGCGCATTCGGCCATCGCCTATCTCGGCGGGCTGGCAGGCGACGCGTTCGTCCACGAGTTCGTCGGCACCGCGCAGGGCCGTGCTTTCGTCGAGCGGCTGTGGGACGAAGTGGTGCCCACGCTGAACCCGCCCGCCGGGCTCGACGTGCCGGCCTACCGGCAGGAACTGATGGCCCGCTTCGCCAACAGCGCGCTCCAGCACCGCACCCGCCAGATCGCCATGGACGGATCGCAGAAGCTGCCGCAGCGCCTGCTCGCGCCGCTGGCCGCCGTGGCGGAGCAGGGCGGTTCCTTCGCGGCCATCACGCTGGCCGTTGCCGCATGGGTACGCTGGCAGGCGGGCACGAGCGACGCGGGCGAGAGCTTCGCCATCGACGATCCCGCCGCTGCCGCCCTTGCCGATGCACTGCGCCTTGCGGCCACGCCGCGCGCCCGGGTCACCGCAGCCCTCGGCGTGCTGGGCCATGTGCCCGATGCCGCCGTGCTCGACGCCGTGGCCGCCCATCTCGGCCATCTCGAAACTTCCGGCGCCCGCGCCGTCATCACTGCATTCCTGGGAGAGAACGCATGACCCTCCGCACTGCCCTGCTGGCGGTCTCGGCCCTTGCGGCCAGCCTGAGCCTCGCCGCTCCCGCCCTGGCCGATGCGCCGCGTCTGGAGACCAAGGGCGATACGAAGCAGCTGATCGTGAACGGCAAGCCGATGCTGATGATCGCGGGCGAGCTGAGCAATTCGGCTTCCTCCAGCGCCGCCTATATGGCGCCGCACTGGAAGCGGCTGAAGGAGATGAACCTCGATACCGTGCTGACGCCGGTGTCGTGGGAACTGATCGAACCCACCGAGGGCACGTTCGAATGGTCCTCGGTCGATTCCCAGATCAAGGCGGCGCGCGCCAACAACCTCAAGCTGGTGGTGCTGTGGTTCGGGGCGTGGAAGAACTCCATGTCCACGTACATCCCGGCCTGGGTCAAGCGCGACCAGCAGCGTTTCCCGCGCGCGCAGCTTCCCAATGGTCAGGGCGTGGAGATCCTCTCGACGTTCGGGGCCGAGACGCTGAAGGCCGACGAGCGCGCCTATGCCGCGCTCATGGCGCACCTCAAGGCGGTGGATTCCACGCAGAATACCGTCGTCATGGTGCAAGTGGAGAACGAGATCGGCATGTTGCCGGTCGCGCGCGACTACAGCGCCGCCGCCAATGCCGCCTACCGCGAGCCGGTTCCGGCCGAACTGGTCAACTACCTCGTCGCTCACAAGGATTCGCTGGTTCCGGGCATGCGCCGGATGTGGCTCGAACGCGGCGCGCGTACCAGCGGTTCGTGGGACGAGCTGTTCGGCGGCGGCGATGCCGCGGCGGAAGTCTTCGCGGCGTGGCACTATGCCCGCTTCGCCGACCAGCTCGCCGCGGCGGGCAAGGCGGCCTATCCGATCCCGATGTACGTCAACGTCGCGCTCAACCGCCCGGGCCGCATCCCCGGCGAATACCCGAGCGGCGGCCCGCTGCCGCACTTGCTCGACGTCTGGAAGGCCGGAGGGCCGCACCTCGATTTCCTGGCGCCGGACATCTACTTTTCCAGCTTCGTGGACATCGTGAACGGCTACAAGCGCCCGGACAACGTGCTGTTCATTCCCGAGGCGCACAATTCCACCAATCCGGTGGCGCCCGCCAATGCGTTCTACGCCATCGGCCAGCTCGACGCGATCGGCTTCGGCCCCTTCTCCATCGACTCGGTGGACGAGGATCCCGGCGCGCTCAAGGATGCCTACGGCGTGCTCCAGCAGCTCAAGCCCTACATTCTCGATGCGCAGGGCACCGATCGCATGGTCGGCTTCAAGCCGCGCCAGCTCTATGACGAAACGCTGGTCTACGAGCCGGAAACCCGCGATGTCGGCCCCTATCGCTTCACCATCGCCTATGCCGATATCCAGCGGCCGGTGGCCAATCCCGGCGCCGACGCCTCGGTACCGGGCACCACTGCGGCGATCGCGGCGGCAGGCGGCATGATCATCCAGATCGGACCGGAAGAGTATCTGATCGCCGGGCAGGGCATTACCGTGACGTTCAAGCCCAGGACCGGCAAGGCTGCGCTGGCCGGGATCGATTCGGCGTTCGAGGGCGAATTCGATTCGACCGGCAAATGGGTGCCCGGCCGCCTGCTCAACGGCGACCAGACTCACCAGGGCCGCCACATCCGCCTGGAGTCCGGAAAGTGGCAGATTCAGCGGGTAAAACTCTATGATTACGATTGAAAGATACCGCTAACATAACTGTTGACGCGCGCCGGCACTGGGCATATTAAGGCTTCAATGATAGCGCTACCAGTGTTGGCGCAACCCACGATCCGCTCGGAAGCGGACGTGATTTAAATGGGAGGGGATATCCAATGCGATCCAACCGTATTTCCGTTCGTGCCGTTCTCCTGAGCGCCGCCGCGCTCTCGGGCCTTTCCGCGCCTGCCGCCTTTGCGCAGGACGCTGCGGGCACCACGGCCGCCGACACCGCCGATACGACCGCCGCCCCTCAGGACGATACGCCTTCCGCGGGCGACATCATCGTCACCGGCATCCGCGCCTCGCTGCAGAGCGCGACCAATGCCAAGCGCGACGCCGTGACCTTCGGCGATTCGATCTTCGCCGAAGACATCGGCAAGCTGCCCGCCACCAACCTGGCCGAAACGCTGAACCGCATGCCCGGCGTGCGCCTCAACCGCGACATCAACGGCGAAGGCACCCAGGTCGCCATCCGCGGCCTTGGCCCCAGCTTCACCCGCGTGCTGCTGAACGGTTCGCAGCTCCAGGTCGCGTCCGACGGCGGCACCAACGGCGGCAGCGCCAACCGCGAAGTCGATCTCGACTTCTTCCCGTCCGAACTCTTCACCCGTCTCGACCTTGCCAAGAGCCCTTCGCCCTCGACGCTCGAAGGCGGTATCGCCGGCACCGTCAACCTGCACAACGCGCGCCCCTTCGACAAGGAAGGCACGCACTTCACCGTCGTCGGCCAGGGCCAGTATACCGATAGCAACGGCAAGATCAGCCCGCGCGGCGCGGTCGTCGCCAGCCACACCACGGATACCTTCGGCATTCTCGTCGGCGTGGCCGGCGTGAAGACCAAGACCCGCGTCGATGGCTTCGAATCCGTGGGCTGGACCGACGGCAACCTTGGCGCCGGCGATCCGGGCGGCAACAACTTCTCCTGGGCCTCGGTGGTTCCGACCAATACCGGCCACGGCCTCGTTGCCGGCCAGCCGGTGGACGTGGTCGCCACTTCGGGTCTCACTCGCGACCAGCTCAGCACCGCGCTGATCCCGCGCCTCGGCCGCAACAGCCTGACCAACGGCGACCGTTCGCGCATCTCCGCGCTGGCATCGCTCGAATGGCGCCCCAGCGACGAGCTGCACTTCGCGATCGACGGTATCTGGGCCAAGTCCAAGCGCGACTACTACAAGGTCAACATGAACTGGCAGGTCCGTAACTCGGGCCCGGGCACCAGCGCGCAGTCGACCGGCGGCATGATCCCGATCGACCTTGCGGTCGACGACAACGGCGTGGTCACCAGCGGCACCTTCGCCAACTCCTCGTTCTTCCTCGAAGCGAGCCAGTTCAAGCAGACCACCAAGTTCTGGAACATCGCGCCGAGCGTCACCTGGCAGCCTTCCGACCGCGTGAAGGTGGAAGCCAATGCCAACTGGTCGAAGAGCAAGTTCTTCCGCGAACAGCCGACCTGGGCCTTCCAGACCACCCCGGGTTCGGGCGTGGACGTCTACTACGACAACAGCGGCGGCAACCAGCCGATCATCACCACCAATGTCGATCTCAACGATCCGAACATGGGCTGGGAATGGTACCGCCAGAACGTGTCGCTGGTTCGCCGCGATACCGAGACGCGCGGTGCCCACCTCGACACCACCATCGGCGACAGCGACTTCAGCGTGAAGTTCGGCGGCGCCTATGACCGGGCCCAGCGTTCGATCCGCGCTTACGACAACAGCCCGGCCTACCAGCTTTCCGTCTGCGGCGCCGGCTGCACCGGCGATACCGGCTCGATCACCACTGGCCAGATCCCGCAGTATCTGACCCAGTTCCCGGTCAGCAACTTCGGCCATCTCGCCAGCGGCAGCGTGGGCTACAATGCCTTCGTCATCCCCGACTTCGATGCCATCAAGCAGGCCACCAACTACGCCAGCTACCGTGACAGCGCGCCGGAAACGCGCGGCGCGGTAACCGGTGGCGCCACGGGCGACATCGACGAGACGGTGCTGGGCGCCTACTTCGAACTGAACGGCACCACCGAACTGTTCGGCCGCGAACTGCACATGAACGGCGGCATGCGCTATGCCCATACCAAGCAGATCGTCGTCGGCCCGAGCCAGGTCGGCACCGCCATCATCGACATCACCTCGCGCTCGAACTACGACAACTTCCTGCCCTCGGTGAACTTCACGTACGATGTGCTGGACAACCTGAAGCTGCGCTTCTCGGCCTCGCGCACGATGACGCGTCCGAATGCCGACCAGATCCTGCCGGGCATCACGTTCTCGGATCCCTCGGCCCTCACGGCCAGCGCGGGCAATCCTGATCTGAAGCCCTACACTTCGGACAACTTCGATATCGGCGGTGAATTCTACACCGGCGGCATCGGTTATGTCGGTGTGTCGGCCTTCCAGAAGAACATCGCCGGCTTCACCGTCACCACGTCCTCGGAAGTGCCCTTCGGTTCGCTCAACATTCCGTACGACAGCCTGATCTCGACCCAGCAGAACGCCCTCAGCGACCGTTCGCTCCAGACCGGCGTGCCGATCGCGAACCTGCCGATCACGGTGACCCGCCCGATCAACCTCAGCGATCTGAAGATCAAGGGCATCGAGGCCACCTGGGTGCAGCCGCTCGACTTCCTGGTGCAGGGCCTGGGCTTCTCGGCCAACGGCACTTACCTGAAGCAGTCCTCGTCCTCGGGCCTCGTTGCCACCGGTGTTTCGCCCTACTCGTACAACCTCCAGGGTTTCTACGAGAACAACGGCCTGTCGGTCAGCGTGAACTACGTCTGGAACGACGCATCGATCGCCGTGAACGGTCCGCAGAACGGCATCCAGAACGCCGCCTTGCGCTCGGACGCCCGCGGCCAGCTCGACATGTCGGCCGGCTACCAGCTGCCCTTCCTGAACAACGCGGTGCGCCTGACGCTCGATGTGCTGAACATCACCAACGAGCCGATCCGCACCACCTTCGAATACGACAACGCCGCTTACTCGGTTTACTATCCGGGCCGTCAGGTCCTGCTGGGTCTGCGCGCCAACTTCTGATTGTTCTTGCAGGGAACTCCTCCTCCCTGAAAACTCCGAGCCGGCGTCCATTCCCTGGATGCCGGCTCATTTCTTTTATGGGGTCCGCGATGCTGCCGAAGTTCCGTCACCTTGCCCTCACCGCCCGGATGGTCACGGGCCGCCCGTTCAGGCGCGCGCTGATCCCGGCCGCTCTTGTGATGGCCGGGCTGGGCGTCTCGGCGCCTGCGCTGGCGGCGGCCTGCCCCTGGGTTTCGGCCTGGGGATCCTCGCAGATGCTTCCCGATGCCGACAATGCCCTTCCGGCCGAGGCCACGCGCGATGTGACGCTGCGGCAGATCGTGCGGCCCTCGATCGGCGGCACCGGACTGCGCGTGCGCTTGTCCAATGCTTTCGGCGACACGCCGCTGGTGATCGAGGCCGCCACCCTGGCCCGCGCCCGGGCGGCGGACAAGGCAGGGATCGACGCCCGTTCGCTCACGCCGCTGCGCTTCTCCGGCAAGGCCCGCGTGGTGATCCCGCCGGGCGCGGACTGGCTTTCCGACCCCCTGGACCTGCCCGTCCGCGCTTTCGAGGACCTGGCCGTCTCGCTCCACGTCCAGGCCATGCCCCAGCGCCAGACCGCGCATCCCGGCTCGCGCGCGACTTCGTACTGGATCGCGGGCGACCATGTTGCCGATGCCGAACTGGCCGCGGCCAAGCCGATCGACCACTGGTATCTCCTCTCGGGAATCGAGGCGCGGGCCTGCGGGGCGGGCGCAGTGGTGGCGCTGGGCGATTCGATAACCGACGGGCGCGGCTCCACCACCAATGGCAACGACCGCTGGACCGACGTGCTCGCCCGGCGGCTGGCGGGCAGTTCGGCGGGGGTTGCGGCAGGCAGGCGCGCGGTGATCAACCAGGGTATCGGCGGCAACCGCGTGCTGCTTGACGGGCTCGGCCCCAATGCCATGGCCCGGCTCGACCGCGACGTGCTGGCGCTGCCCGGCGTCACTCACCTCATCGTCCTGGAAGGCATCAACGACCTCGGCGTCCTCACGCGCGACCACCCGGCGAGCGCTGCGGAACACGCCGCCATGGTGGAGCAGATCACCGGCACCTACGGCCAGATCGTTGCCCGCGCCCATGCGAAGGAGATCAAGGTCTACGGCGCGACATTGCTGCCGTTCATGGGCATGGACTACTACCATCCGGGCGCCGTCAACGAGGCCGACCGCCAGGCGATCAACGCCTGGATCCGGGCACCGGGCAACTTCGATGCGGTGATCGATTTCGACAAGGTGATGCGCGATCCCGCGCGGCCGGACCGGCTCAATCCCGCCTATGACGTGGGCGACGCGATCCATCCCAACCCGGCCGGCTACAAGGCCATGGGCGAGGCGATCCCGCTGGACTTGCTGCGCTAGGAAAGAACGAGGAGAGGTGCGTCTCCCGGATCAGGTCCGGGATGACGATCTCAGGCCGGGCAGACGTCGTCTCCGGGGCGCGGCAGCGGTGTCGTGCGCAGCAGGGCAGGCGTCGGGCCGGGTCTGGCCGGATCGGTGGCGGCATAGAACGGGTCGCGCTGGGCCTGTTCCAGAGTGACGAACCGAAAGCCCATGTCCCGGTAGAGCGCCAGGAGCCGCGGCATCATCCGCGCATCGAAGGCGCCGACGTGGAGCAGCAGCACATAAGGCACATCGCGGCGGAACCGGGCCTGCGAAGCGGCCCGCGCGGCCTCGGCATCGGCGCGGGCGGCGGACAGGAAGCGCGCTTCGAGATCGGCGATCGCGGCGGTGTTCCCCTGAGCGGCGCAGCGGGCATAAGGCGCGTTCCACGCCCAGTCGTCGAAGGAGAGGCTGACCCCGGCGATACGATAGTGCCGCTGCGCCAGCGCCGCCCGCACGGCGTCGCGCACGGCCGGGTCCCTGCCCTCGGCAAGGAAGGGGTAGCGTAGCCAGGGCTTCATGCCGCGTGGTGCAAGGGCGGTCTGGTTGCGGTCCAGCTCGGCCACGAATTCCGCCGCGCCCACTTTGTCCAAATTGAGATGCCGGAAGCCGTGATTGCCGAAAGGCAGCCCGGCGGCGCGCCAATGGTCCAGCACGGTATCGAGATCGCCAGCCTCGCCCTTGCCGGCATTGACGAAGCCGAAAGCCGGGGCGCGGGCCTGTTTCAGGGCGGCCAGGATGGCGTCCGTCACCGAGAGCGGGGTATCGCCGCCGGGGTAAGGCGTGTGCAGGGGCAGGTCGTCGAACGTGAGCGCGATCTGCGGCGCGGGGGCGGCAAGCGCGGGATGCGGGGCGAGCGCCAGGATCAGGGGCAGCGCGGCGCTCAGCAGGCGCGTGGATTTTGCGGCTGGCGCCCTGGTCGCCGTTGCGACTTGCGTCGTTACTTCCGCGTGCACGCCCTCTTCCCCCACCTTTTCCTGAACCGTCCCTCCGCACTGCCCATCCCTTATTTCGTCATTGCGAACGTAGCGAAGCAATCCAGAGTCGCGCAGAGCCGCCCTGGATTGCTTCGCTACGCTCGCAATGACGAGGTGTGTCGGGTGTCGGATGTCTGTGTTTCCGTCTGTCGGCTGTGCGCGTGGTTCAAGAGACTGCGCGCCCCTTGGGCGATCTCGCATACCCGCACCTCCCGCAGGAGCGCCCAAAGGGATGGCGAACCAGCGTCTGGTTCGCCATCCCTTCGCCGTATCAGTGAATGAAGGGATCGATCGTCTTGATCGTGCCGTCTTCATTGTAGTGCAGTTCGGTGACCTTGACGTTGCGCAGGCGCGTCTGGCCGGAGAGTTGGCTGTCGGCATAGAACAGCCACCACTTGCCGTCCTTCTCGACGATCGAGTGGTGCGAGGTCCAGCCTTCGACCGGGTTCAGGATGCGGCCCTTGTAGGTGAAGGGACCGTAGGGGTTATCGCCGATACCGTAAGCGATGTAGTGCGTGTCGCCGGTCGAGTAGCTGAAGTAGTACTTGCCCTTGTACTTGTGCATCCACGAGGCTTCGAAGAACCGGCGGTCATGGTCGCCGCCGAGCAGGAGCTTGCCCTTCTCGTCCACGATCTTCACTTCACGCGGTGCCTCGGCGAATTCCAGCATGTCGCCGGTCATGCGCGCCACGCGCGGGAGCAGGGCGGGCTTGTCGTCGGCCTGGAGGTCGGTCTTCGAACCGTTCGGATCGTACTTGCCGTTCACGTTGCGCTGGAGCTGGCCGCCCCAGATGCCGCCGAAGTACATGTAGCTCTGGCCGTCGTCGTCAGTGAAGACGGCGGGGTCCATCGAGTAGCTGCCCTTGATCGGCTGCGGTTCCGCCTTGAACGGGCCCATCGGGTCCTTCGAGGTGGCGACGCCGATGCGGAAGGCGCCCTGCTTGTCCTTGGCCGGGAAGTAGAGGTAGTACGTGCCGTTCTTGAAGGCTGCGTCGGGCGCCCACATCTGCTTCGAGGCCCAGGGCACCTGCTTCACGTCCAGAGCGAGGGGACCGATGGTGACCTTGTCGCCCACCTTGTCCATCGACAGGACGTGGTAGTCGCGCATTTCGAAGTGGCCGCCGAGATCGTCTTCCGGCGTCGGGCCGTCCACGTCGTGGCTGTTGTAGATGTAGAACTTGCCGTTCCAGACATGGGCGGAAGGATCGGCGGTATACATCTCGCTGACCAGCGGCTGCGAAAGGTACTTCTTGCCCGAAGCGGCGCCGGCTTCGGTGGCATCGGCCGATGCCGCGGCGTCAGGCGCGCCTCCGGTACCATTGCAGGCGGCCATCAGGCCGCAGAAAGCGGTTGCCGCAAGGGCTGCGTAAATTCGCCTCGACACATCTATCTCCCGGTCGGTTTAAATCTTCTATCCGAAAGATAGCGCTAACATCCGTCAGGGGCAACCGGGATATTCTCGCCCCCCGATCAGGCGAATTCCGGCCGCCGAACGGCGCGAACCTTGCCGATGCCCGCCACGAAAACGAGCGCGGCAACCACGGCGAACGCGCCGGCCAGGGCGAAGGCGGGCGTGTAGGAGCCGGTCAGCTCGCGGATCACGCCGGCGCCGAAAGCGGCCAGCGCGGCGCCCATCTGGTGCGCCACCATCACCCAGCCGAACACGATCGGCGCGTCGCGCTCTCCAAAGGAAAGGTTGGCGAGCTTGAGCGTCGGCGGCACCGTGGCGATCCAGTCCAGCCCGTAGAACACCGCGAAGATGGTCAGGCTGACCGTGCCGAAATCGATGAAGGGCAGGGCCAGCAGCGACAGTCCGCGCAGGCCGTAATAGACGGCCAGGAGGCGGCGCGGGTCGTGGCGATCGGACAGCCAGCCCGACGCGGTCGTGCCGATCAGGTCGAAGAAGCCCATCAGCGAAAGCAGCCCGGCGGCCGCGACCGGGGCGATGCCGTGGTCTCCGCAGAAGGCGATCATATGCGTGCCGACCAGGCCGTTGGTGGTGAGGCCGCAGACGAAGAAGCTTCCCGCCAGCAGCCAGAACACCGGCTGGCGGGCGGCGCGGACGAGCGCCTCGATGGCGAGCCAGGGCGTCGCCGCCTGCTTCATCGGCGGCGCGGGGGCAGTGCCTTCCTCTTCGCCGAAGCGCCGCACGCCGCGCGTCTCGGGACGTTCGGGGACGAACAGGGCCACCACGGGGATAAGCGCGGCGCAGCCCAGGCTGACGGCCAGTGCCACCGGCCGCCAGGCGCCGCCTTCCGACAGCCAGGCCAGGAAGGGCAGGAACACGAGCGCGCCGGTGGCCGTGCTGGCGCTCAGCATGCCCATGACCAGCCCCTGCCGCGAGGCGAACCAGCGGTTGACCACGGCCGCGCCCAGCACCGAGGCGACGGCACCCGAACCGATGCCCGACAGCACGCCCCAGCTCAGCACGAAATGCCAGGGCGCCGTCATCCAGCGGCTGGCGAAAGTGGACAGCGCCATGAGCACGAGGCCTGCCAGCATGGTGCGCTTGATGCCCACGCTCATCATCAGCGCCGCGGCGAAGGGGCCGACGAGGCCGTAGAGCAGGATGCCGATGGCCGCGGAGAACGAGATCGTCGCCCGGTCCCAGCCGAAGTGCAGTTCCAGGGGCAGCATCATCACGCCCGGCGCCGATCGCAGACCGGCCGAGAACAGCAGGGCGAAGAACGTCACGGCCACGACGATCCAGGCGGGGTGCGGGCGGCGGAGGGCAAGGGGCATGGGCAGGTTTCCCGAAAAGGTCGAAGCGGAGAGATAGCGGGAGTCCCGCCGCGATCCGAACGAGAAAGATTGGCGCGGGTTGTGAATTCCAGTAACAACCCGGGCATGTACCGCCCGCCCTCGCTCAACACGCTGCGTGCGCTGGTCGCCGCTGCCCGGCACCGCAGTTTCACGCGGGCGGCCGAGGAACTGGGCGTTACGCACGGCGCGATCAGCCATCGGGTCCGCGAAGTGGAGGAGCGGCTGGGAGAGCCGATGTTCGAGCGGCAGGGCAATTCCATGCAGCCGACCCTGGCGGCGCTGCGCATCCTGCCCACCGTGCGGCAGTCGCTGGAACTGATCGCCAGCGTATTCCCGGAACCGCCCGCGGCGGGGCATGTGGTGCTGAAAGTGGCGGTGCTCCCGTCATTCGCCTCGCACTGGCTGGTGCCGCGGCTGGCGGAGTTCCACGAATCCCATCCCGGCATCGCCATCGCGCTCGATCCGCGCATGGACCTCAGCCCGGTCGGCCCGCAGGGGCTGGACGCCGCCATCCGCTATGGCAGCGGCGAGTGGCCGGGGCTGGTGGTCGAACGGCTGATGCAGGACACCGTGTTCCCCGCCTGCTCGCCCGCCTATCGCGAGCGGATGGGGATCGAGAGCGAGCAGGACCTCGGCCGCTGCCGGTTCCTGCGCAACTCCTGGCAGCCTTGGACGCCGTGGTTCCAGCGCGCCGGGCTGGCGCTGCCGGAGCCTGCCGATTCGCAGCCCTACGACGATGCCGGGCTGCTGCTGGAAGCGACCGCGGCCGGGCACGGCGTGGCGCTCGTGCGCAAGGTGATCGCGCAGGACGCCATCGCCGCCGGGCGGCTGGTCCGTCTCTCCGCGGTCGAGCATCCCTTTGAAGGCGCCTATCATTTCGTCCGCCATCCCGGCAGCCCTCCGGCCAGGACCGCGGCGGTGCTGGCCTTCGCGGCGTGGCTGAAGCATCGCCTTGATGGTGAGTTTACCGGAGCGAAACTCCAACACCCGTAATTGCCATTGCCGGGACCGCGCCAAGCTGGCACGGGCAGGTCGAGGGCAATGCGAATGACCATCTTGCAAGATATCGAGAAACTCGTCGTCCGGCTCGCACCAGAGCCGGTCTGCGACGATTGCATCACGCAAAGGCTGGGCCTGAGCGTGCTTCACCATGCGGATGTCCAGACCCGCGAACTCGTTGGAACCAACGGTTTCGTGCGGAGCAAGGACGAATGCAGCCTATGCGGCGAGACCAAGCTGGTGATTCGCCGGCACTGACGGCGCGGCTTGCGCCGCGTCAGGCCCTCAGCAGCACCGTCCGCCGTTCTTGCCGCCGTATCGCGCCTCCTGACGGTCCCGGAAGAACGCCTTGCGGTCCATCACCGGGCGGTCCGGGTGATGCGCGGCCATGTGCCGGACGTAATCGTCGTAGTCCGGCAGGCCCACCATGAGCCGGGCCGTGCGGCGCAGGGTCTGGATCAGGCCGCTCATGCCGGCACCGGCCGCGGGGAGGCCTCATGGGCGGGGATCTCGTTCACGGTCGGCACCGGGCTGCGGCGCGAGGCCATGCAGGTGCGCCAGGTGAAGACCATCAGGGAGAGTACCACGGCCAGGAACACCGCCACCAGCGCGGCGTCGACCCGGTCGTTGAAGACGATGCGCTCCATCTGTTCCAGGGACTTGGCGGGGTTCAGCAGTTCGCCCCGCTCCAGCGCGGCGGAGAACCTGGCGCCGTGCGCCAGGAAACCGACGGCGGGATCGGCGGAGAACAGCTTCAGCCAGCCCGCCGAAAGCGTGCAGATCAGCAGCCACGCGGTCGGCAGCACGGTGACCCAGGCGTAGCGGTCACGCTTCATGCGGAACAGCACGGCGGTCGCCAGCATGAGGGCGATGGCGGCGAGCATCTGGTTCGAAATGCCGAACACCGGCCAGAGCGTGTTCACCCCGCCCAGCGGATCGGTGACGCCCTGATAGAGGAAGAACCCCCAGGCCGCCACGCAGAGCGCCGTGGCGACGAGGCCGGGGACCTGGCTCCTGCTCTCGCCGAGGCGGGGCACGGCCAGCGCCATCAGGTCTTGCAGCATGAAGCGTCCGGCGCGGGTGCCCGCGTCCACGGCGGTGAGGATGAACAGGGCCTCGAACAGGATCGCGAAATGGTACCAGAAGGCCTTCATCGCCGGCCCGCCGACGACGTGGGAGAATATCTCCGCCATGGCCACGGCCAGGGTCGGCGCGCCGCCCGCGCGGGAAATGATGGTGTGCTCACCCACGTCCCGGGCGGTCTGGGCGATGGTCTCGGGGGAGATCGCGAAGCCCATGGCCGTCACCGCGTGGGCGGCGCTGGCGGCGTCGGTGCCGATCAGCGCGGCGGGGCTGTTCATGGTGAAGTAGATCCCCGGATCGAGGATCGAGGCGCCCACCAGCGCCATGATCGCCACGAAGGCCTCCATCAGCATGGCGCCGTAGCCGATCAGCGGGGCATCGCTCTCGCTGGCGATCAGCTTGGGCGTGGTGCCGCTGGCGATCAGGGCGTGGAAGCCGGAGACCGCGCCGCAGGCGATGGTGATGAACAGGAAGGGGAACAGCCCGCCCGAGAAGACCGGCCCGCCGCCAGAGGCAAAGGCGGTGAGCGCGGGCATCCGCAGCGGCGGCGCCATGATGACGATGCCGATGGCGAGCGCGGCGATGGCGCCGATCTTGAGGAAAGTGGAAAGGTAGTCGCGCGGGGCCAGCAGCAGCCAGACAGGCAGGACCGAAGCGACCGCGCCGTAACCGATCAGGATCCAGCAGAGCTGCACCGGCGTGAACGTGAACAGGGGTCCCCACACCGGCGACTGGGCGATCGCTTGGCCATAGACGATGGCGGCCAGCAGCCCGACGAGGCCGAGGATGGAGACTTCCCCGATCCGGCCGGGCCGGATCCAGCGGGTATAAGCGCCCATCAGCATGGCCAGCGGCACGGTGGCGGCCACGGTGAACATGCCCCAGGGGCTCTCCGCCAGGGCCTTCACGACGATCAGCGCCAGCACGGCCAGGATGATGACCATGATCATGAAGGCGCCGAACAGCGCGATGGTCCCGGCCACCTGCCCCATTTCCATGCGGATCAGCTCGCCCAGCGAGCGCCCGTCGCGCCGCATCGAGATGAACAGGACCATGAAGTCCTGCACCGCCCCTGCCAGCACGACGCCGCCGATGATCCAGAGCGTGCCCGGCAGGTAGCCCATCTGCGCCGCCAGCACCGGCCCGACCAGCGGTCCGGCCCCGGCGATCGCGGCGAAATGGTGCCCGAACAGCACGGTGCGGTCGGTCGCGACATAGTCCAGCCCGTCGGCGCGGCGCAGGGCGGGCGTCGGCCGCGACGGGTCCAGTTTCATGACGTGACGGGCGATGAACAGCGCATAGTAGCGATAGGCGACGAGGAAGCAGCAGACGGCGGCCACCACGATCCACAGCGCGTTCACCGCCTCTCCGCGCGAAACCGCAACGACGGCGAGCGAAATGGCGCCGACAAGGCCGGTGAGGAGCCAGGGCAAGTGGCGGATCATGGTGCTCTCCTTCTGGCGCCGTCTCCCCGCGCCGATCTCCCCGTGCATAAAGCCTTGGGCCGACGAGGGAACCGGGAAATCGCAATTCGTCGGCCGGGATGTCATCGGAGACCCGTTCGCCGACAGCGACCGGACCTTGGGCGGCGGCTGGCGTTCCGTGGCAATGTGTGACAGGCAACCAAAGAAGATTGGCGGGCGTTGAATTGCGTGGCACCACGGCGCCGCCGACGCGTTCCGGCCTAATCTGCTTAGTTTCTAATGCATTGGCACGCCGCACTTGGCACGCCGTACTGGGCACGGCGGATCGGTCCGCCGCCGTCTATCCTTGGGGGAAATGAAGCCTTGCGTGGCTGGATACTGTTTCATCGCGAGCTTGATCCCGCGAACTCGGAAGTGCCCGAGGTGCTGCGCTTCCAGGAAGCGGCCAGCGCCATGGGCATCGAGCTGCAAGTGCTCCATCCCCACAAGTTCGACCTGGTGGTCGGCTCCGAGGAAGGCTGGAGCACGACTTACCAGGGGCGGCTGGTGGAGCGGCCGGATTTCGTGATCTGCCGCACCGGTGCGGAGACGGACTATTTCACCCTGGCCCTGCTGCGCCATCTGGAGCGGCGCGGCGTGCGGCTGGTCAACGGCCCGGCGACGATCGAGCAGGTGGCGGACAAGCTGCACACCCTGCAGACGCTCAACCGCGCCGGTCTGCCGATCCCGCGCACGATCCTGGGCACTTTCCCCATCGACGTCGACCTCGTGGAGCGCGAACTGGGCTTTCCCGTGATCGTCAAGACGCTGAAGGGCACGCGCGGGGCCGGTGTGCTCAAGTGCGAGGATCGCAACCAGTTCGAGGATCTGGCCGGGCTGCTGGAAAGCGCCGATGCCCAGGCCGACTTCATCCTCCAGCATTACGTCCGCGCCAGCCATGGCCGCGATGTGCGCGTGCTGGTGGTGGGCGGCCGCGTGGTGGCGGCGATGGAGCGGCGCTCGCTGACCGGGGGCTTCAAGTCCAACGTCTCGCTCGGCGGCGTGGGGATCGCTTATAATCCGCCGCCGGAAATGGCCGAACTGGCGGTCCAGGCGGCTGACGTGCTGGGGCTGGACGTGACCGGGATCGACATCCTCTTCGACGAGGAAGGCTACCGGATCTGCGAGGCGAACTCGGCGCCGGGCTTCCAGGGGCTGGAGCGCGCCACCAGCTACGACGTGCCCTCGGCGATCCTCGAATGGGTGATCTCCACCCAGGACGCGGCGGAGCCTGTCACGGCCCCGGCGGCGGAAAGCAATGCCCTGGCCGAACTCGCTTTCGGGGGGCGCGCGGGCCTGCGCGTCCTCAGCGACCGCAACCCGGAATATCGCCGCTTCGCCAGCGCCGTCGGCCTGCGCATGGTCGGCGCCGGGCTGGGCTGCCTGGCCCATGCCAGCCTCCCGCCGATGCTGGTCGACCGCAAGAGCCGGGTCGGCACCGGCCTGCGCACCCTGTTCGACGGCCGGGTCAACGCCGATCTCTCGGCGCTCAACGACACCGAACAGGAAAGGACGCTGATGATCGTGCTGGTGGCGGCGATCTGGGCGGCGGTCCTGCCCTGGCTGGCGGGCGCGGACGTGGTTCCCGGTGCCGTGCTTTCGGTGATCGCCTTGTGCTTCCCCGTGCTGTTCATGACCACCGCGCCGACGGGACGGTTCGGCAGGTCCGCTTCCTCGCTGCGCCGAAGGACCGGCGGATGATCGATCCGGCGACCATTCCCTGGGCCGCGCTCGCCCCGTTCATCATTGCCGGCTTCCTCGCCCAATTGGTCGACGGCGGGCTGGGCATGGGCTTCGGCGTCCTGTCCAACTCGCTGCTGATGCTGCTCGGGGTGCCGCCGGGGGCGGCCTCGGCCGTGACGCACCGGGTGGAGAGCTTTACCAGCGGCGCATCGGGCATCGCCCATGCCTTGCAGCGCAATGTGGACTGGCCGCTGTTCGCGCGGCTGGTCGTGCCGGGCATCGCCGGGGGGCTGCTGGGCGTCTGGGTGCTTACCAGCGTCAGCATGGCGATCCTGCGCCCTGCCGTGCTGGTCTACCTCGCAGCCGTGGGGCTCTACCTGATCTGGCGGGGGCCGCGGCGGCCGCAGTCGTACCGGCGGATGAAGCTGGTCGGTCCGCTCGGCCTCATCGCGGGCTTCCTCGATGCCTCGGGCGGGGGCTGGGGACCGATGGTGACGGGCAACCTCATGGCGCAGGGCATGACCCCGCGCATGGCGATCGGCACGGCCAATGCCGCCGAGTTCTTCGTCACCGTCACCGTGCTCACGGCCTTCATCGGCAGGCTGGGCGTGGAATCGCTGACGATCGCCGCCAGCGGCCTGCTGATCGGCGGCGTGGTGGCCGCACCGTTCGGCGCCCTGCTCACCCGGCGCATTTCCCCGCGCCGGCTGATGGAACTGACCGGCGCGACGCTCGTGGCGCTGAGCCTGGGCGGATTGATCTCCATGATGTTCTCTCCGATCCCGCTGTTTTCGCGGCTTTAATCGGCGAGCGGTGGGCGTGGCGGGATCGCCAAGGGCCCCAAAACTGGCCAATCGGCGCATCGTCGGCTATGGAGGCCGGATCGCCGACTGGAATTTGCGCGCCGGCGACTGAGAGACCAACGAGCTCCCGCATAAAGGAGCCGCTCATGGAACTCTGTAAAATCCTGAGGATTCAACTCTCGCGCGCCGCGCACGCGGGAAGCGGCTGGCTGTGCCCTGTCCTGATCGACATGGCTTCGACCTCCAGCAACTTCGCCCCCCGATAATCGAGAAGATCCGCATGAACGCCAAGACCACCGCCCATCCCGCCCCGCCGACCCGCATCCAGGAAAACCTGCTGGCACGGCGCGAGCGGCAGCTCCTGCAATGGCTCTGCGCCCGCATGCCCCGCTGGGTGACGCCGGACCTGCTGACCGCCGGGGGCCTGCTGGGCGCGTTCATGACTTTTGCGGGCTATACGGCCAGCAATCTTTCCCCGGGCTGGCTCTGGCTGGCCATGGCCGGGTACGTGGTGCAGTGGTTCGGCGATTCCATGGACGGCAGCCTCGCCCGCTTCCGCAAGATCGAGCGTCCCTCCTACGGCTATTTCATCGACCATAGCTGCGACGGCCTGACCACCGCGCTGATCGTCTGGGGCATCGGCACCAGCCCTTACGTCACGATGGACGTGGCGATGGTGGCGCTCGTGGGTTACCTGCTGCTGTCGATCCACGCCTATCTCGCCGCGCGGGTCCTTGGCGAATTCAAGCTCTCGTATCTCCAGGCCGGCCCCACCGAACTGCGCTTCATGCTGATCGGCCTGACCGCGATGATGATGCTGCTGGGCACGGGACGCGGCCTGTTCGGCATGGTTTCGGGCTTCGACCTGTTCGTGGGCTCGGTCGGCGCGATCCTGATGGTGCTCTTCGTGGTGCAGACGCTGGTCACCGGCAAGCGCCTCGCCGCGGCGAGCTGATCCGCGTAATATTGTTGCGCGCATTTCGGCTGTAAACCGGCGAGGCTTGCTCTAAGGCGGGCCGCTTGAAACGAAGCGGCTCCCAGGGCGGAGCCTTGCAGGGGCGCCAAAGTGTCGGTTGAAGAGTCGGGTGTGATCGGATGGTGCGGCACGAGCGCGGAGCCGCGGCGATGAACGTCTATCGCAGCAATTCCCGCGTCCTGGCCGCCAGCCTGGTCGGTACCGCCGTCGAATTCTACGACTTCTACATCTACGCCACCGCTGCGGCGCTGGTGTTCGGCCCGCTGTTCTTTCCGGGGGAATCGCCCTCGGTGCAGCGGCTGGCCGCCTATGCCAGCTTCGCGATCGCTTTCATCGCCCGGCCGGTGGGCGCCACGCTGTTCGGCCACTTCGGCGACAGGGTAGGGCGCAAGTCCACGCTGGTCGCCTCGCTGCTGCTGATGGGCGGCGCCACGGTGATTATCGGCCTCCTGCCCACTTACGAGAGCATCGGCTGGTTCGCGCCGCTGCTGCTGTGCCTCATGCGCTTCTCGCAGGGACTGGGCCTCGGCGGCGAGTGGGGCGGTGCCGCCCTGCTGGCGGTGGAGAACGCTCCGCCCGGCTACCGCGCGCGCTTCGGCATGTTTCCCCAGCTCGGCGCGCCGGTGGGCTTCATCGCCGCCAACGGGCTGTTCCTGGTCTTCAGCATGACCCTGAGCGACGCGGACTTCCTCGCCTGGGGCTGGCGCATTCCCTTCCTGCTGAGTTCGGTGCTGGTCGGCCTGGGCCTGTGGATCCGCCTGAAGCTGACGGAAACCCCGGCCTTCGAAGCCGTACTGGAGGAAACCCCGCCCAAGTCGATCCCGATCGTCGAGCTGTTCCGCACGCACTTGCGCCAGACCCTGGCCGGCACTTTCGCGGTGATCGCCTGCTTCGCGCTCTACTACCTCACCACGACCTTCGCGCTGGGCTATGGCACCGAGACGCTGGGCTACGATCGCCGCAGCTTCCTGGGCGTGCAATTGTTCGCGATCCTGTTCATGGCGCTGGGCATCGTCCTGGCCGGCTATGCGGCGGACCGCTGGAGTTCGCGCGGCGTGCTGATCGCCGGTTGCCTTGGCGCCATCGGGGTGGGCCTGCTGATGGGGCCGATGTTCGCGGCCGGATCGCTCTCGGCCATCGCCGCCTTCCTGTGCCTGGGCCTGTTCACGATGGGCTTCGTCTACGGTCCGGTCGCCTCGCTCCTGCCGCAGCTCTTCGACGCGCGGGTCCGCTACACGGGATCGTCCATCGCCTTCAACGTCGGCGGCATCTTCGGCGGCGGCTTCGCGCCCGCTATCGCCCAGACGCTGGCCGACAAGGGCGGCGTGCTATATGTGGGCACGTATATCTCGGCGGCGGCGATCCTCAGCCTGATCGGCCTGCTGTCGATCCGGCGCAACACCGAGCGGAGCTTCACCGCCTAGAACGTCTTCCCATCGGGTGGAATCGCCTGATGACCCGGAAAACGCGGTAAGCCAGAAACCCGAAAGCGGTCGAGCCGCCGCAGCAGGATCGGATCCGCTCCAGACCCGCCCGTCCTGCGGGCGCCTCCGCCTCCGTCTCCGTCTTCTCCCATTGACCGCCGCGCCCGAGGGTATAGAGCAGGTGGAACAAATGGATTCGCGTCCCGCAAAGTGGACCGATCCGGAGAAAGACACGAACGATGACGGCACTTCGCGACGACAAGCCCGAAGTCGAGGTCAAGGGCACGCAAACGTTGATGCGTGCGCTCGACATCATGGACGAAGTGATCGGCGGCCCGATCCGCGCCGCCGATCTCGCCCGGAAGCTGGGCATGAGCAAGACCACCGCGCACCGCCTGGTGCAGGCGCTGAAGTCCCGCGGCTATCTCTCGGTAACGAGCGACGGCTTCGGTCTTGGTCCCAAGCTGCTGGAACTGGGCGTCATGGCCACCGAGCAGATCGACTATGTGCGGGTGGCCCGGCCGTTCATGGAAAAGCTCTCGGAAAAGACGGGTTTCTGCGTTTTCGTGGGCAAGCGCGAGGGGGACTGGTCCCGCCACCTCGACCGCGTGACCGGGCGCCAGCGTCTTCGCGTGGCGACCGCGCCGGGAGACCGCCGCCCCATCGCCGAAACCGGCCTGGGCAAGGCGCTGCTGCTGGACGAGGACGAGAAGGTCTGGGAAGACCTCTACCGTGAAGCCAATGGCGGCAAGGTCTCGGCCAAGGCGGTGAAGGAATACGTGGCGCTGATGCGGGAGCACAAGGCGCATGGCTACGTGCTGCACGACAGCGAGCTGGGCGACGGCGTGCGCTCGATCGCAGTGCCGATCCGCGATGCGCGCCGCGAGATCTGCATCGCCATCTCGATCGCCAGCGCGGCCCATTACCTGACGGACGACATCGTCGACGATCTGGTGGCGGCCATCGTCGCCACCGCGGGGCAAGTCGGCGAGGCCGTGGGCTACCGCGCGCCGCGGGGCTAGCCCGCGAACCGCCGGGTCATGGCCGGGGCGGCCGCACCCTTAGGCGGTGCTCCGGCACCACGCGCAGCCAATCCAGTGTCGCGACCTGCCCGGCAGCGGGCAGCGCGGCCCGCGCCTTGTCGTCCAGGTAGATCGGCGCATCGACGCGCAGCGGCATGATCGAGAGGCGCCAGGGCCGTCCGAGCCGCCCGGCAAAGCGCTTGAGGCCGATGCGCCATAGCTGGCCGTCCCAGAAAGTGTCGTCCAGCAAGTCCATGCCATCGTGCAGGCGCAGGATGTCGCCCTTGCAGGCGATCTCCAGGAAGGCGTCTCCGCCTTCGGGCAGCAGCGCGGGTGAGAGCGTGAATTCCCATGTCGCGGCGGCTTTCCAGGTTTCCGGCAGCGGTTGGAGCACCGTCTTCGCCGGGCCGCCGATCACGGGCGCCGGCGCTTCGCCCGCCGGGCGGATCTGCCGGGCCTCGACGGATGCCGCGAGGGGGCCGGGAACGCGCGCGGCATGGTGGCCGCCGTGCCGGGTCAGGGCGGCGTCCGCTGTCATCCCGGGCTCCGGGGGGATCATGGCGAAAGCGAAGTCCCGGTTGCCGCGCTGACGCAGTTCCAGCTCGCCGCCCGCGAACATCACGTCGGCGTCCGTCAGGATGAGCCGTCGTTTACCACCGAATGCGCCTACCCATGTCTGCCCGGCCGAGGCGCGATCGAGCACCAGCAGCCGCACTGCCGCCCCTTGCGCGGTGACGAAGCGCAGCAGGCGTTCCGGTCCGGCCCGGACCTGCCCGATCCAGCGCCCCGCACCGTCGCGGCGGAAGCCCGCCGGCGGTCTCTGGAGGCTCGCGCCATCGATGGCGAGTTCCACATCGTCGGCAATCGTCGCGGCCAGGACATGGATCGGGCCTTCACCGTCCTCCAGCCGCGTCACCGGCTGCGCGGTGGCCCAGGCGAGGCGCAGGCCGTCGAGGTCGAGGCCGATGGGCCAGGCGAAGCTGGCGCCGCTCGGGATCGTGACCGGCGCGGAGGGCAGCGTCACCGGGCCGCCGGGGAGGCGCACGGTGAACTGGGTGCCGGGATGGCCCGGCGTCGGATATTGGCGGACGTGGATGTTGACGAAGAGGAAGCCGCTGCCGCCCGCGCTGCGCACTGACCAGCGCAAGGTGGCGAGGTCTGCCTTGTCGCGCGGCTGCACGGCCGGGGCATGGACCTGCATGGGCGAAAGTGCGGCGCCGTGGCTGTCGATCAGGTAGTGGAGCGGGCGCAGGGCGGCATGGGCGGGGCCGGGCAGGCCGTATTGCCCGATCGGCGCCTGGAAGTCGTAACCGATCACCGGCACGTCGTTGTAGCCGCCAGAACGCTGCGTTTCCTCCAGCGCGCGGCCATGGGCGAGCGGGTTGGAGCCGCCATGGAACATGTAGTAGCCGAGCAGGTTCACGCCCGAGCCCAATTGCGTCAGCACTGCCGCCGCGATGTCGGCCGGGGCGATCAGCGGGCGGCGGCGGTACATGACCGGCACCCCGGCGCCATATTCGGCGCCGAGGAAAGGCGTGTCTTCCATGTCGTCGTCGGCATCGCCGCGGCCCTTGGCCCGGGTCTGCGCGCCCAGGTCTCCGCTCACGCGGCTGTCGAAGCGGAAGAGGTAGTTTTCCTTGGGCGGCAGGCGTTCCGTGCTGGCGGACCACGGCTCATCCGGATAGCCGCCATGAACGGGCACCACCTCGCCCCTGGGATAGACCGTGCGGTCCCAGCCGGTGACGGTGTAGAGCGGCACGTCGATCCCGATTTCGCGCGCCAGTCCTTTCAGCGCCGCGATATGGGCACGGCCCTGGCCGGGGCCGGAGAGGTTGTATTCGTTCTCCACCTGCATGCCGATCACCGGCCCGCCCTGCTTCCACAGCAGGCCGTCGATCTGCCCGGCCATCGCGCGCCAGAAGCGGGAGACTTCGGTCATGTAGGCAGGATCGTTGGAGCGCGGGTGCGTGGCGGAGACGACCCAGTCGGGTATACCGCCGAAGCGCACTTCGGCATGGCACCAGGGACCGGGGCGCAGGAAGAACAGCAGCCCGTGGCGCGCGCAGAGCGTGACGAAGCGCCGCAAGTCGCGGGTGCCGGTCCAGTCGAGGCGGCTCGGCTCCAGTTCGATATGGTTCCAGATCACGTAGCTGGCGATCACCCCGATCCCGGCGGCCTTCATCTTCGCCAGTTCCTCGTCCCAGTATTCGGCCGGGAAGCGGGTGAAGTGAAATTCGCCCATGATCGGCAGCCACGGCTTGCCGTCGCGGGTGAGGGTGAGGTTGTCGATGCCCAGTGTGCCACCCGGCCCCTCGCCCGTGCCCATGCGCAAATGGCCGGATTTCAGCGGGCGACCGGGGCGGGAAGCGTCGAGTTCCAGAGGCGCGGCCTGCGCGGCGTCGGCAAGGCTTCGGACGGGCAGGGCCGCGGCGAGGGCGGCTGCGCTGCCGGCCCGAAGCAGGCCGCGGCGGTCAATGCCCGGCATTGACGGGCTTGCCCAGATCGCCGTTCGCACTGTCCTGCTCGACGAGCGGGTTGCGGCCCCAGAGCTGATCGTAGCGCCAGCCGGAGAGGTCCTCCACCACCGCCTGCGCCTCGGGGCTGGTCGGGGTGCGGGCACCGCTGCGCAGATGCTCGATCTCGCGCATCAGCACGGCATGAGTCGCGGGGGAAAGGCGGAAGCGCAGCGAGACGATCACGCCGAATACCAGCATGGCCACGGTCCCCAGCCCCAGCAGCAGCGCGATCGTGAGGATGGCGCCGTACGATTGCTGCGCCGCGCCGGAAACGAAGCCGCCCGCCTGCATCACGAAGCCCACGCCGGCTACGGCCGCCGCCTGCGTGGCCTTGCGCACGAAGGTCATGACGCCCGCGAAAGCGCCCTCGCGGCGGCGGCCGGTGACGATCTCGTCCACGTCGGCCATGTAGTTGTAGGTCGCCCAGGGAATGTAGTTGAGCGCGCCGCGGCCCAGGCCTGCCAGCGCGATGGGCAGCCAGATCATGGCGCTGGTGGCCGTGATGCCCATGGACCAGAGCCCGATCAGCGTCAGGGCGCCCGCCGCGAAGCTGGCGGCGGCGATCTGGTAGGCACGGCTGGGCGAGGCGCGCAGGGCCATGTTGATGGCGATGATGACGGCCACGAACTGCACGATGTACATCGTGCCCAGCAGCCCGGAGGCGACCGCCGTGGTCCCCGCCAGCGCGAAGATCACGAAGAACGTGAAGGCCGCGTTGAACACGTCCTGGCTGATATAGCCGCCCAGGTACATGCCCAAGTGCAGGCGGAAGGCGCGGATCCGCATGGTCGAGAACAAGTTGCGGTAAAGCGCCTTCAGCGCCTCCAGCGGGCCGGCGGAATTGCGTTGCTCGGGGGGCAGCGGCACGCCTCCGGGCCCGTGACGCTCCCAGCTGAACAGGTAGAGCATGGCCGCCGTCACCATGAACAGCGCGGCGAAGATCAGGCCCATGTAGAAGAAGGTGTCCGCGCTGTCGCGGCCCAGCGCCTCGATCAGCCAGAGCGGCAGGAAGCCCGCCAGGATCGCCGCGGCCTGGCCGAACAGGATGCGGAAGCCCGCGAACTTGGCCTTGGTGCGATAGTCGCTCGACATCTCGGCGGCGAGCGTCTCGAACGGGATGATCTCCATCGCATAGACCAGTTCGAACAGCACGTAGCTGACGAGGTAGTACCAGAAGCTCTGCCCCGGCAGCCACATCAGCGCGAAACTGGGCAGCAGGGGAATGGCGGCCAGGATGAAGAAGCGCCGCCGCCCGAACCGGCGGCCCAGCGCGGTCGTGCCGAAGTGGTCGGAAATATAGCCGATCATCGGCGAGGCGAAGGCGTCCAGCACCCGCGCCACCGCGAAGATCGTCGCCGCCTGACCGGCCGAAAGCCCGCAGAACTGGGTGTAGAAGATCAGCACCCAGCCCGAGATCACCGCCATCGACCCGGCCCCGAGCACGTCGTTGGAGCCATAGGCAAGGTAGTTTCTCAGGCGCACCGGACGCGCGGCCACGGACTGGCTTTGGGGCACTACAGGATCCTTCACCGTATTGTTCTTGTCTGGCCCGCCTTCGTGGGCGGAACGATTGGGTCTGTTATTATGTCGGAGTAATGGACTTGTCAGCAGGCATGAAGCGAACGGCTTCGATCATCACGGCGGGATCGCCGGATTCAATCGTTACCTTGTGCTGGCCGGCTTCCAGAAGAGCGGAAAGCGGCAGGGAAATGCGGTTGTCGAGCACGGCATCGGCCCAGTCGCGGTCACCGGTGCGGCGCGGGATTTCGAGGACCTGCGGCTTGCCGTCGATGCGGATGGTCAGGCGCAGCGCCTCGCCATTGTCGGAGGGATAGGCAGGCAGCAGATCGACCACGGCCTGCCAGCGACCCGCCGGCAGGGTGATCGCGGCCTGCGCGGAGGCGGACGCCGCACCGGCGCCGAGCAACGCACCGTACCGGCCGAGGCCTTCCACCAGCCGCCAGGCTGAGCCGTTCGGGGAGGGGCGGCGCGTGAACTGTTCGGGCCGGAGCAGGGGAAGCGCGGATCGCGGCTCCGGCTCCGGCTCCGGCGCCGGGGCTGCGATATCCGGCAAGGCAGCGAACGCGGGCACAACCGGCGGGGTCTGCCGAAAGCTGCGCCACTGCCCATCCGCGGGCTCGACATTCATGATCCCGCGCCATTTGCCGCCCGCGGTGTCGCGGTTGTAGCGGCGCGTCAGGGCCGTCAGCGCCGCGTCGGCCTCGGCGGCGATGCGGGCGCGGCGCCAGCTTTCGGCGGGGGCGGTATCACGCAGCGCGTCGTGGGCCTCGGCGGCGAAGAAGCGGCGGTTGGCGGCGGCGGATGCCGATACCGGGTAGTCCACAAGTTCGAAGAAGGCATCGGCGCGCTCGGCCGGGACCTGCCGGCGCAGGGCGGCAAGGCGCTGCTCCATCGCCGCGAAACCGGCGAGCCGGGCGTCGGCCTCGGCCGTGGTCAGCGGGCTGGCATGGGGTTTCTGCCCCGGCAGATACCATTGCAGATGCTCGGGCCGGCGCGCGAAGTTGAGGCGGTAGTAGTCACTCATGACGGCGGCGGCCTGCGGGTCCGTGCCCGCTTCCGCGCCGCGTCCCTGTCCGGTTCCGAGGATGTCTGCGAGCCAATGTCCCATCCATGTCTCGACAGGCTGGGTTCTTGTCCTCTCGATGTCCCATGCAAGGCTGAGGAAGTAGTCGACGCCCAGTTCGGCTGGCTTGATGTCCCCGACATTGACGATCCACATCTTGCGCGCGCCGTTGTCCCACGCGCGTCCCATTTCCTCGCGGATCAGCGCAGGCGGCGTGGTCGAGAGCCAGAGATAGGAGAGCGGCGCGCCGAGGTAGGAGAGGTGGTAGTAGACGCCGTTGCCGCCGCTCCGCGCCCGCTCGGCGGCATCGGGGAGATGGCGGATGTAGCCGAAGTTGTCGTCCGTCCACATCAGGGTGACATCGTCCGGCACTTTCAGCCCGGCCCGGTAGATGTCGAGGACTTCCTTGTAGGGCGTGAAGACTTGCGGGGCGCCGGAAATCCCCGCCTCGCGCAGGAGTTCGCGCTGGTCGGTGAAGACCTGCTCCAGCACCGCGCGGCGCTCCGGGTCCGTCGTGGGGCCGATCATGCCGCTGTCATGGATGCCGCGCAGGCCAAGGGTCCAGATCGTCTCGTCGGCGGCGTTGCTCTTCACCCGCGCGCGCCAGTAGTCGCGCATGGCATCGCGGTTCGTCAGGTAGTTGAAGTCTTCCGCCTTGCCGGTCCATTCGCCCACGTTGTTGCGCAGCATCGGTTCGGCATGACTGGTGCCCATGATCACGCCGTAGCGCTCGGCCAGGGCGGCATTGGCGGGATCGGCGTTGAAGGCGCGGCTGGCCTTGTGCATGGCGGGCCAGAGCGTGTTGGCCCGTAGCCGCAGCAGCAGGTCGAAGACTTTGGCATATGTCTTCGGGCCGGGAGCGGGTTCATCGGGTTCGGCGCCCTCGGCCCAGGGAACGAGGCCCCAGTCCTCGTCATTGATGAAGATGCCGCGATACTGCACCGAAGGCGGGCCGAAGCGCCGGGCCTTGGCGGAGACGTAGAGGCTGCCGTGATGCTGGGGTGGCACATCCGCCCACCAGTGCCAGGGCGAGACGCCGATCGCGCGGGAGATCTCGTAGGCGCCGTAGGCGGTGCCGCGCCGGTCGCTGCCCACGATCACCAATGCCTGCTTCACGCCGGGTGCGGGGTTGGAAACCGGCACGATCAGGAAGCTTTCCCAGGCCCCGCGCAGCTTCGCGGCATCGACCCGGCCCGCCGCCACAAGCCGGTCGATCGCGGGATTGCGCCCCAGCGTGCCGATCCAGACCTGCACGTCCGAAGCGGCGTTCGCGCCGGTCACGGTGGCCAGGTCTCCGCGCAAATCCTCAGCGGCGATGCGGACCAGTTCGTGGTCCCCGGCCGAGGTCACGACTTGGGCGACATGTCCGTCCTGCGCCAGCGCGAAGTCGCCGCGCGCGGGCGTGAAATGCACGAACTCCGGAGCGGCCGCCTGCGCCGGATGGGCGAGGGCCAGCCCCGCCGCCACCGCAAGAAAGGCCGCCCCGCGCATCGTCAGATGTAGGTCCGCAGGAACTCGGCCAGTGCGCAGATGGCAAGGCTCTGGCCATAGGGCATCGAGGTGAGCGCGATGTCCTTGTAGAACTGCAGCGTGTCGCCCATCGCGGTGCCGAAGCTGACTTGCTGAAGCTCTCCGGCATCGTCGATATTGGCGAGCACGCCGCGCACCGCCTTGATGCCCACCGCCTCGTATTCGCGCGGCAGGTAGCCCTTGCGCACCGCCTTCAGGATGCCATAGGCGAAGCCTGCCGTGGCCGAGGCCTCAAGGTAGCTGGTGGGATCGTCGATCAGCGTGTGCCACAGGCCGGTTTCCGCGTCCTGCGTGGCGGCAAGCGTGCGGACCTGTGCGGCCAGCGTGTCGATCAGGAACATGCGAAAGGCATCGCCCGGTTCGAGATCGAGCAGTTCGATGATCTCCGGGATCGCGATCGTCACCCAGCAGTTGCCGCGCGCCCAGAGCGCTTCGGCGAAGTTGTGGCGGCCGGTGAAGTCCCAGCCGTGGAACCACAGGCCGGTCTTCTTGTCGGCCAGATACTTGATATGGACCAGGAACTGGCGCTTGGCTTCTTCGATATACTGCGGGCGGTCCAGCAGCAGGCCGATCTTGGCCAGCGGCAGCACGCTCATCATCAGCGTGTCGTCCCAGAGTTCGCCGGGGTTCTCGTCGTTGTACACGATGTGCTGGAAGCCGCCTTCCTCGGTCTTGGGCAGGCCGTCGGGCGCCATCAGCCATTCGGCCCAGGTATCGAGATAGGGGATGTAGCTGGGATCGCCGTCCAGTTCGTAGAGGTAGGCCAGCGTGATGAAGGGGGCCACCGTGTTGATGTTCTTGGTGGGCGTGCCTTCCGCGAAGCGGTCCTCGAACCACTGGCGGATGATCTCCAGCGCCTTCTCGTCGCCGGTCTGCTCGAAATAGCGCCACATGCCGAACAGGCCGACGCCGTGGGTCCATTCCCAGCCGGCCCAGCCCTTGGTGTCGATCACCCGGCCGTCTTCGAGGCGGAGCAGGAATTCGCCGGTTTCGTCCTTGATGTTGACGAGGTTGTGCATGAGCAGGTCGATCGCCGCGGTGACCTGCTGGCGGGGGATGTCATGGGTTAGGGCGGCCACTCAAGTTCTCCTGTGGGCGATGCTGCGGCGGGGGGCGAGATGGGTCATTTCAGGACTCCGTAATCGCGCGCCATCCAGCGGTAGAGTTGCAGGAAGGCGGGATCGGTGTCGTACCGGCCGCCATGGTTTTCGGGTTGTTTCGGCATGTCGGATGCCAATGCGGGCGTGGCGCCGGGCGCTTCCGCCGCGTTCAGGCCTTGCGAGAGCAAGTCGGGGCGCGGGCCTTCGCCGGCGTTCTTGCCGTCCTTCTGGAAGATCGCTTCCTGATGGCGGGTCGGTTCCCAGATGAAGCTGCCCCAGCCGTTCGGATGGGCATGGACCAGGTCGTTCAGGTAGCGCTTGCGCGACGAATACTCGATCGCGAAGAAGCCCTTGTCCGGATAGCGGCGGCCGAATTCGGTGAAAGTCCGCTCCCAGTCGCCTTGCGCTGCCTGCTGGTAGCAGGAGAAGCCCAGCGCATCGAAATCGACGCCGCGCGCGATCAGGCTGTCGGTCCAGTGCTGGACGATCGGCCAGTGGCGGCCAAGGTGGTTATGCAGCGCGATCGGCGTTCCGGGAAGCTGAGCGCGGGTGGCGGCGATCCCGGCCTTGAGCAGCAGCGCGAACTTGTCGTAGCCGCCCGCGCCGGGCACGTTCATGTGCACTTGGTCGGTCACCGGGTTGCCGGTGGGAATGGTCAGAGGCACGCGGCCGTCGGGCCAGAGCATGCCGAAGGTCGTTTCGTTGCCGAGGATCGCCAGATCGGGCGCGACGCCAGCCGCTTTCATCGCCGCGAATGTCTCGTCGGTATGGCGGTGGACGGCGTCTACCAGCTTGGGGAAGGGCAAGTCGGCCCATGCAGCGGGCTTGTCCTGATGTTGCGGGTCGGCCCAGGTGTCGGAATAGTGGAGGGTCAGCGAGAGGTGAAGACCCGCCGCCTTGATCCGCTGCGCGAACGCAATGGTGCGCGGCAGGTCGCACCACGGGCCGCCGGGCTTGTCTTTCGAATAGCCCTTTGCGGGATCGACGAAGAGGCGCAGCTTGATCGCGTTGAACCCGGCATCGCGGAAGATCGCGAGCACGTCCTTTTGCTGGCCGTCCTCGTAATAGGTGGCGCCTGCGGCTTCGTCCTCGGGAATCCAGGAGACGTCCGCGCCGATCAGGTAGGGCCACGGGCGCGCGCCTTTTTTGGGCGCAGCACGCACCGCGCCCGGCAGGGCGGCAAGGCAGAGCGCGCCTGCGCCTGCAACGCCCAGCTGGCGGCGAGTGAGTGCGGCGCCGGTCATTTCAACTGATCCGGGCGCGTCGGCGCGGGGACCATCTGCACCGGCACGCCGCCGCGAACGTTGCGGAGGGTGACGAGCTTGACCGCCTCCAGCGCATCGCCGGGCGCACCGTCGCTGGTAACGGCGAGGGCGACGTGGTTGGTGCCGTGGTGGTTGAGGATTCCCTCGGGGATCGGGAACACGCGCTGCGGGCCGACATGGGCGATGAACTGACCCATGTTCCAGCCGTTGACGAAGATCAGCACGCGGTATTTCGCGGCCGAGCGCGGGCTTTCGGGGTCTCCGAAGGCAAGCCCGATCGTGGCGTCCTGTCCCTTGGGCACGGCAAGGTCGAAGGCGGTGCGCAGCCATGTCGTGCCGGGTGTGGCGCTACTCGCGGGGACCTGGGCGGCGGTCCACTGGCGGTCGTCGAAGGCAGGCAGGTGCCAGCCCATGCGCTCGCCATAGAGGCCGCCGTTGTTGGCAGGGCCGCGCACGGGATCGGCCAGATCCTCGCCGCCGCGCTTGCCCTGGATCTTCCACGCGATCGGCACGGCAAAGCTGCGCCCGCCGGGCTGCGAGATCGAGGCGGAAATCAGCCCGCGCGCTTCCTTGTGGAAGTCGTCGGCGTCGAGGTCCCAGTTATGGCCGTTGTTGCGCACCATGACCGAGAGGACGTGGCCGCCGTCCGCTTGCGCTTCGGGCGGAAGGTCCAGCGTGACGGTGCCGGTGGTGATCGGGCGGGGGAGGCCGCTGGGGGTCTCGGCCTGGCCGATGAACTTGCCGTCGAGCCATGCCTGCACGAGGCCCGATCCGCCCGCGCCGTAGAACAGCGAGACGGTTTTCGCGCCGGGATTGCCCTCGAAGCGGCCGCGATACCAGACGTCGCCTTCATGGAAGCCATAGGCGTCCATGGCGAGGTTCGGCTGGCCGTCGGGGCGCTGGGTTATGCTGGCGTTGGGACGGTTGCCGCCGACCGCTTGCCATGCGCTGTCGTCGAACTGCGGATCGGCCTCGGGCGAGCCCTTGGCCATGCGCCAGCCGGTGAGCGCGGGAAGCACTACCGGCGCGGGGCCGGGCAGGGGGGCGGTGGAGGCAAGGCTGCCGATGGCGGAAGGCTTGGCGGCGATACGCGCGCCGTTCCACGAGAGCGAGCGCAGCGCACCGGGCGCCCAGATTTCGATGGCACCCGCTGCGTCGGTGTCGCCGGTCAGCGTGAGTGCGCCGGACCTCAGCGAAGCGTGACGGACGAGCTGCGGACCGCGCACCAGAACGGGACCGCTCGCGGTGTCGGCGCGGGTATAGCGACTGCCTTCAGCCTCGTCGGCAAGGATCAGCACAAGGTCGCCGCGTCCGCCGCCGGTCACCCGCAGGACAGTGCGGCCGGTGTGGGTGTAAGTGACTTTAAGGTCGCCCTTTGCGGCATCGAAAGCGGTGGCCGCGGCGCCTTCCACAACCTCGACTTTCGGGGCCGAGGCATAGCGCAGCACGGTCTCGCCAGCCTCGCCCGCGCGGCCGTAGAGCAGCAGCAGGTCGGCGTTTCCGGCCTTGGACGCCGATTGCAGTTCGGAGGTCGAATAGACCAGCCGCTGCCCGCCCAGACTGACGCCCGCGACCAGCCACTTGGCGTCGAAGCCGTTGAGCCGCATCGGGAAGGTATAGCGGCCATCGGGCAGCGCGGCGGTCACGGTGAAGCTGTCGTCGGTCTGGCCGTTCGACGGCTTGTGCGTCACCATCAGGAAGCGCGCGTCGGTTTCCGGGCTCTTGTTGTGATAGACCTGGATGTTGGGTGAGGAGATCTCGGGCGTGCCCGCCGGGATCATGCCCGCAAGGTCGGGTACGGAGGCGATCAGACCGCCCAGCTGCTTCATCTCCAGCGCCTTTTCGCGAAGCTCTCGCGCTTCGGAAATGGCCGCGCCGTAGTCGTAGCTGGTGAACACCACCGGGGCGGGCAGCCAGCCCCAGCTGGTGCCGCCATAGACCATGTAGAAGCTCTGGATGCCGATGCCGTTGGCCAGGTTGGTGCCGTAGAACACCCGCTGGAACCGCTTGCCGCGCTGGACCGCGTTGCACTCGTAGCTGCCGTTGGAGCCCCAGTAATCGAACCAGCCGCCGCCGAATTCCGCCAGGAAGCCGGGCGTCTTCGGTGAAGCGGAAGCGCCGCCTTTCGCGCCGCCGGTTCCGTAGAAGCCCCAGTCCGGCGCGGCCACGCTGCGGGTCGGCTTGCCTTCCACGGTGCAAGTGCCGCCGGGATAGCCGTCGAAGGCGTACATGTCGTTGGGGCCGTGGACGACTTTGTCGACGGAAGAACCTTCCGGCACCCAGTAGCCGTTGCGGCCCTGGTCGTTGTGGAAGATCGGCACGGTGATGCCGTCGGCGCGGGCCTTGGCGTAGATATGATCCATGTAGCGGCGCTGGGCCGGGGTGGTCAGCGCCAGTTCGTTCTCGATCTGGTGGAGGATGACGGAGCCCTTGTGGCCCTTGCCGTCGCCGTTGATCTGGTGGCGCGCGATGATGGCGTTGATCTGCGTCAGCCATTCATCGGCGGCGGCCATGTATTCGGGATCGTCGGTGCGGGCGCGGCCCTTCTGGTTGACCAGCCAGCCCGGAAATCCGCCGCGCGACACTTCCGCGTTCACGTAAGGCCCGGCGCGGGTCATGACCAGCAGGCCTTCCTCCTCCGCCATGGTCAGCAGCCGGTCGAGATCGCGGATGCCGCTGAAGTCGTAGACGCCCTGTTTCGGCGAGTGGTAGCCCCAGTCGAAATAGAGCGCGACGGTGTTGAACCCGCTGGCCTTCATCTTCTGCAGCACGTCGCGCCAGAGGTCCGGGCTGGGCAGGCGGAAGGGATGGAATTCGCCCGACCAGATCACCTGGCGCTTGCCGTCGATCATCAGCGAGCGCGCATCGAAGGAGACGCGGCCGAACGTCTGGACCGGCGCGGAAAGATCGGCCGTGGGCTTCGCCTCTTGCGCAAATGCAGGAAGCGGCAGGGCCGTAAGCAGCAGAGCGGTGAGGAACGCGCGCTTCATGAGCTCAATCCATGTGGAACAGCAGGGGGAGCGGCCATTCGACCGGACGGTTGCCCGGTTCCACTTCCATCAGCGGCGCCATGTAGTCCCACCAGCGGCGCATCACCGGATGGTCGGGCAGGGTTTCGCGGCTGTTGTCCGGCGTCACGCGCAGGACGGCGAAGAGCGACAGGCTATCCTCGTCGAGGAAGATCGAATAGTCGCGGATGCCGGCCTCGGTCAGCAGGGCGGAGAGTTCTGGCCAGATCGCGTCGTGACGGCGGCGATATTCCTCGACCGTGCCGGGCTTCAACTGCATCCTGAAAGCGTGGATCGACCCCGTCCCAGTATCCGGCACATCACTCTCCCATCAGTTCCATTATGTGGATACCAATACCGATATTTGGTAACTCGTCCACAGGCGTCCGTCAATTGCCATTCTGGCGGCGAATGCCGGGTCAGCTTCCCTCCGGCTTGTTTTCCTCCTGCGCGATGCTGGGTGCGATCGGCAGATCCTCGGGCAGCGGCGGATGGGCGGGATCGAAGTCCTTCAGCAGGACGTGGGACGCCAGTTCGGGGATTTTTTCGCGCACCTGACGGGCGATGGCCGCGGCGAACAGCCAGGCGCCGTAGTTGTCGTTATGAGTCCTGTCCTTGCCGTTCTCGGCAAAGGCGCGGGGCGATACTTCTGGCCCCAGGGCCTGCATGATGGCGATGCTGTCGCGGTTGAGGTCGATCAGCGGCACGTTCTCCTCGGCCGCCACCTTGCGCACGGCGGCGGCATAGGCGCCCAGCGTGTCCTTGATCTTTCCCGCCTCGTCGAAATTGCGGCGCTCGGGCGAAGTGACCAGCACCGGATGGACGCCGCGCCGGCGGGCCTCGGCGATATAGCTGCGCAAGTAGGCGGGATAAGTCAGCTCGGGATCGAGGTAGGTCATCGGCCATTCGGCCTTCTGGTCGTTGTGGCCGAACTGGATGAACAGCCAGTCGCCCTTGCGGACCTGCGTGAGCACCTTGGAAAAGCGGAGCTGGGCGATGAAGGATTTCAGCGTCGCGCCGGACTTGGCGTGGTTGGCCACGGCAATGCGATCGTCCAGCATCGCGGGCAGCATCTGGCCCCAACTGGTGAAAGGCTCGGTATACTGGTCAGCCACGGTCGAATCGCCGGCCAGGAACAGGCGCGGGGCGTCGGCGGGCTCGATATGGATGGCGGAGACGCGCGGCTGGCCGAGGAATTCGAACGTCAGCTTGTCGTCCCAGCTGAAGCTGGCAAGGTCGCGCTCGTCCAGCAGCACGGACTGGCCGAAGCGCGGCGCGCCTGCGGGCTGGGCGGGCAGGCGGGCGTCGCGCACGTCGACCAGGAAGCTGCGCGTCACCGTCTGTCCGCGCCGGGTGGCGACGTCGCGCAGGAACAGGCGGCGGCTTTCGGCCTTCACCGTGGTGAGCCCCGCGCTGCGCCGGTCTCCCAGGGTCAGCGTCACGCGGTAAGTGCCCTGGGGCAGCGCCACCGAATAGAGGAACCCGCCCGAAGCATCGCGGCGTTCGATGCCGCTCCGGCCGACTTCGGCCTGGCCCGGGCGGTAGTCGGGCATCTGCGCGGGGGTCTTGCCGGCCAGGTCGATGTCGATCGCGGGCGGCGGGGCGGAAGTGCCGGCGGCCAGGGCCAGGGCGAGAGCCGAACTCAGGGACATTTCGGATGATCCTCTCTTTGGTCTCTGGCCAGATTCGTTCCGGCGCGTTATCCCACATGACGGTTCGCAAGGGCATATATCGGGAACGATCAGAGTCAATCACTCCCGGTCACTTCACTCACGACGAAGCGGTGCTTCCATGCGTGGAATTACGGATGAGGAACCGGTGGGAAGCGATTTTGACTGGAACTGAGCGAAAATGTCATATATTGTGTAACTCAATCCCACATAGTGGGCAATGTTCGAAGCAAGAACAAGATTTGGGAGTGAGGAAATGAGAAGGGCTTTCTCGAAATCCGTCATGCGCAGCCGCGCCTCGGCTCCGGCCCTGGTGGCCGCCTTCCTCTTCGCCGCGCCGCACATGGCCGCCGCGCAGGACGGCGCATCCGATGCCGCCGTGCAGGACGACGCGCAGAGCGCCGCAGCGACCGGCGCCCAGTCGGCCGCCGCCGGCAACACGCCCAGCCCTTCCGAGATCATCGTCACCGGCTTCCGGGCCTCGCTGAACGCGGCCCTGGCCGACAAGCGCATGGAAACGGCGGCGATCGACACCATCAAGGCCGAGGATCTGGGCAAGTTCCCCGATTCCAACCTGGCGGAATCGATGCAGCGCATCCCCGGCGTGGCGCTTCAGCGCGGTGACGGCGGCGAAGGCAAGAACATCTCGGTCCGCGGCCTCGGCGCCGACTTCACCCGCGTGCGCATCAACGGCATGGAAGCCGCCGCGCAGACCGGCGGCTCGGACATCTACGGGGCCGGCAACAATGGCCGCAGCTTCGACTTCAACGTTTTCCCGACCGAAATCTTCTCGGCGCTGACCGTGCGCAAGACGCCCTCGGCGGATGTCGAGGAAGGCTCGCTGGGCGCCACGGTGGACCTCAGCGCGCCCAAGCCGATGGACCAGGCGAAGGACTTCGTGCTCTCCGCCACGGGACGCGGCGTCTGGAACGAACTGTCGAAGAAAGTTGATCCGCGCGCGTCGGTGCTCGTGTCCAAGCAGTTCGGAGACAGCGGCTTCGGCGTGCTCGGCTCGCTCGCCTATCAGAAGCGCCACACGCGCGAAGTGGGCTATTCGGCGGTGGACATCCTTTCGGCCAACCAGAACGGCATGTTCTGCTCGCCGCTCGGCTTCACCCCGCAGAACCCCGGCAACAGCGCCGCGTCCGGCGCCAGCGCCACCAATTGCTCCACCGGCAACCCGCGCACCAGCGACGCTGCGGCCTACCAGACCGTCTACGACGCCCGCCGAGACGACATGCCGAACACCCCCGGTAGCGGCGCCTTCTTCCCGCGCATCCCGCGCTACCTGAATTCCGAGCAGACGCAGGAACGCATCGGCGGCACGCTGACCCTGCAGTACAAGCCCGACGACGATACCGACATCTCGCTGGACCTGCTCTACTCACGCTTCAACGTGACCCGTGACGACAACTACATCGAGGCGATTTCGTTCGGCCGCTCGGCATCGAACCAGGGCTATCCGATGATGTCGCTGAAGGACGTGCAGCTTTCCGACCTCGGCTCGGTGGAATATGCCCTGCTGGACGGCGTGGACGTGCGCTCGGAAGGGCTGCACTCGAAGTATTCGACCACGTTCAAGCAGGCGAACCTCAATTTCATGCACCGGTTCAACGACCGGTTGACCGTTGACGCCAAGTTCGGCCTCAACGAGTCCGTGTGGAAAGACAAGGTCCGCATGCAGTACTTCATGGATGCGCTGGATACCGACAACTTCGCGATCGACTATACCGGCGGCGGGCAGACGCCCGTGCTGGGCTTCGGTTTCGACGTGTCCGATCCGTCCAACTTCCTCTACGGCCCGACGCCGGGCGCCGGCGTCGTCACCGGCGGCTTCAGCCTCCAGGGCAAGCCGGCCAGCAACACCACCAAGGGTACGCTGGGCGAAGTCAACGCGCATTACGAGTTCTCCGATGCGTTCAAGCTGCACTTCGGCGGCCAGTTCCGCTCCAGCGAGTTCCAGCAGCGCTTCACCACTTATTACACCGCCGATACGCTGGTTCAGGCCTTGCCGGCCGGGACCTCACTGGCTGACCTGACGACGCAGATCACCGGCGTGGACAGCCTCTGGGGCCACGGCGCACCGTCGAGCTGGGCCAGCCTGGACTGGCAGAAGCTGGCCGATACCTACAACCTCTTCGACGCCCGCACCTGCACCGGCTGCGGCGAGACCAATCCGGGCGTGAAGGAAGAACAGAGCAGCGCCTTCATGATGGGCACGTTCGACTTCAGCGATGCGGTGGGCTTCGGCCTGCGCGGCGATGTGGGCCTGCGCTACATCCATACCTGGCAGCGTTCCTCGGGCTTCATCAACTTGTCCGACCCCACTTCGCCCACCGGCCTCAGCGGCCAGTACCGCGCCGTTGCGCGCAGCTATGACGACTGGCTGCCTTCCGCCAACCTCGTGATCGAGCCGGTGCAGAACCTGCTCGTGCGCCTTTCCGCCGCCAAGGTCCTCTCGCGCCCGGCGCTTACGCAGCTGGTGCCGACCGTGGCTATCAATGCGACCACGCGCTCGGGGTCGCTGGGCAATCCCCTGCTCGAACCGATCCGCGCCAACACGTTCGATGCGGCGGTGGAATGGTACTTCCGTCCCGGCTCGCTGCTGTCGGCAGCGTTCTTCTACAAGGACATCAAGACTTACGTGCAGAGCGTGAACGCGCTGGTTCCGTTCAGCTCGCTGGGCCTGCCGAACGAACTGCTGACCGGCAGCAACACCACCCCGGACGAGCTGTTCAACATCGCCACGCCTACCAATACGCCGGGCGGCCCGCTCAAGGGGATCGAGCTGAACGCGCAGATCCCGTTCAACTTCGCGTCGGGCTTCATCAGCCACTTCGGCGTGCTGGCGAACTACACGCACGTCATGTCGAAGATCAATTACTGCCTCTCCAGCTCGGGCGGCGTCTGCACCGTTACCGTGAAGGACGATCTGGTCGGCCTGTCCAAGGACACGGCTTCAGGCACGCTGTTCTGGGAGAACGACAAGTTCTCGATCCGCGGCACGATCAATTATCGCGGACCGTTCATCCGCGGCATCCCCGCCTCGCCCGGCAGCGACCTGGTGGGCAACCGCGCGACCACCTATGTCGATGCCTCGGCCTCGTACAACATCTCGGATGCGATCAAGCTGATCGTCGAGGGCACCAACCTCACCGACGAGCAGAACAGCCTCTACACCGACAGCCAGCGCCAGGACACGCTGTTCCAGACCCGCGTGGGTCGCACGATCTCGGCAGGCGTCAACGTGAAGTTCTGATCTTGAAGAATACGGCGGGGCCCTCCCACGCCGGAACTATCGGCTCCCGGATCCTCCATCCGGGAGCCGCTTTTTCAGGCCTCCAGCGCCCCCAGCATTTTTCGGTCGATCCGCACCAGCGAGCCGTGCCGCGCGCCTTGCGGCATCGCCAGACGGTCGCTCACGTCCTGCCAGGTCGCCATGTCGCGCGTGGACTTCGCGCCCCAGCGGCCGTCGCGATAGACGTCGTAATAGCAGACCAGGTCCTCGCCGATCCGCGCGGTCATCGGGCCTTCCACCCAGGAGGCGGTGAACGGTTCGCCCAGCGATGCGAACGGGCCGATCGGGCTCCGCGCGGAGGCCGCGCGCAGCCACTTGCGCGGAGGTTCGACCGTCTCGTCCTTCACGACCAGCCAGAGCCCGCCGTCCGGGGCCGGGGCGAACGTGCCGTCGATCACGCTGAAGCCGGGATTGTAGAGGACTTGCGGCGGGGCGAAGCTCTCGAAATCGGTGGTGGTCGTGTACCAGAGGCGGTGGTTGTAGCCGCCTTCCGAGGTTCCGGCCGTCTCGGCGAAGCGGCCGGTCACGGTGCTGGACCAAAAGATGACCGTGCGCCGCGTGGCGGGATCGAAGATCGCTTCCGGCGCCCAGCAATTGCGGGTGCCCGGCACCGAGGCCATGACCGGGATCGCGCGCTGGAGCGTCCAGTTCACGAAGTCGCGCGTGGTGGCATGGCCGATGGTCACGCCTTCCCAGGCGGTGGTCCAGACGCAGTGCCACGGGGCGTCCACCCCCTCGCCGCGCCACAGGAAGGGGTCGCGCAGCAGCTTCTTCTCGCCCACTTGCGGCACCAGGAACGGCCTGCCGCCGCCGAGCGTGCGGAAGGCGAAGCCATCCTCGCTGACGGCCAGTTTCAACCCGTCTGCCTCGCCCTTACCCGCGCTGAAATAGGCGAAGAGCAGCGGGCCTTCCGGTTCCGCGGGCGCGATGCGGGTGGTGGCGCAGCCCGCGAGAGCCGTGGCGCCGAGGCAAAGGCTGCGGCGGTCGATCATCGCCGTGCCTCCTTTGGCGCGGTAAGCCGAACATGGGCGGGGCTGTCGCGGTCCACGGAGATCACGCCGTCCTTCTCCTTCAGTTCCGCGATCTGGAGCACGCTGCGGCGGTGCCAGTCGGGGTTGGCCTTGGCCTCGTCCTCGCCGCTCTGATGCACGAAGTAGACGATATAGGCCCGGTCGCCGGAGACGATCACGTCGGGGTGCTGCCCCTTGGCGCGGTCGGTCGGCGCTTGTCCGGGCGTGGCCAGGATATGGCCGGGCTGGGTGGTCCAATGGTCACCGTCATCGCTGCGCATGACCAGCAGGCCCTTCCACGCATCCGAAATCAGCCACCAGCGACCCTTCCAGCGGAAGGCCTTGGGGCCTTCGCCGGGCGTGGTGGTCAGGCGGTCCTTCAACGTCCAGTGCGTGAGGTCGGTGCTGTCCGCCGTGCGGATCGCCTTGCCCATGCGCTCGTCGTTGAAGAACAGGCGGTAGCCGCCCTTCGGCAGCGCGACGACGCTGGCATCGATCACCCGGTCGGAACCGAGATCGAGCTTGTCACCGCAGGTCCACGACTTCAGGTCCTTGCTGGTGAGGTGGACGATGAAGCGCGGCGCGTTCCAGTCGCGGTAGATGCCGGGCACCACCGTCAGCCACATGTGCCACTGGCCGTTGAAGCGCTCGATATCGGGCGCCCAGAGTGTCGCGCCGGTGCAGCTTTCCGGGATCGCCGCCGTGCCGCCGTAGCGCCAGTGCACGCCGTCCCTCGAGCGCGCCGTGCCGATCGCCGTGCCGTGGACCCAGCGCACGTCCTTCTCGTCCTCCATCGGCAGGTCGGCGCGGCGGTTCGTATAGAACATCACCCATTCGCGGGCGGCCGGATCGTAGACCGTGCTGGGATCGGCGGCGCCGTCATGCACCGGGTCGCGGAACAGCGGCTTGGGCGCCACGTCGGGGGCCGAAGCCGTCGCGGCGGCGAGCAGGAGAAGCGAGGCGCCGATCATACCGATGGCTCCCGCTGCGACAAAGTCCGAATGATTTTCAACATGTTCCGATGCATAGAATGACCTTTCGGGGAGAGTGCAATATGTCGAGTGATCGCCGTAAATTCCTGGGTTCGCTGAGCGCGCTGGCTGCTGCGCCCTTGTTGTCCGGCCGCGCCTTGGCGCAAAGCGGCGAGAATACGCCTGCTTTCGAGCGGTTTCCGATCTGGCCGGGCTCGCCGCCGGGGCTGCCTTCGGGCGGCGTGAAGGAGGAGCGCGTGCTGCGCACCAACAAGGGCAACCCGGACGATTTCGCCTGGCCGCATGTCGCCACGCCGATGCTGACGGTCTGCCCCGCCGCCAAGCCCACCGGCGCGGCGGTGCTGACATTCCCCGGCGGCGGCTATGCGCGCGTGGCGATGGGCACCAGGCCCTCCGCCACCTCGCGCTGGTTCGCCAGCCAGGGCGTGACGGCCTTCGAACTGCTCTACCGCCTGCCGCACGACGGCTGGACCGGCGGCCCGGACACGCCCTTGCAGGACGCCCAGCGCGCCATGCGGGTGATCCGCGCCCGTGCCGCGAAGTGGGGCGTCGATCCTGCCAATGTGGCGACCATCGGCTTCTCGGCAGGTGGACACTTGTGCGGCAGCATCGCCACGCGGTTTGCCGCGAAAGTCTACGATCCGGTCGACGCCGCCGATGCGCTGGACGCGCGGCCGCTGGTGGCGGGGATGTTCTTCCCCGTGGTCAGCATGGTACCGCCGCTCGCCCATGCGCAATCGCGCAGCGAGCTGTTGGGCGCGAACCCCAGCGAGGCGCTGTCCCGGCGCTACTCGGTCAACGTCGAGGTTCCTGCGACCACGCCGCCGATCCTGCTTGGCCATGCGGCGGACGATACGGTGGTCGATTGCGGCAACAGCCTGGCGATGTTCGAGGGGTGCCGGGCGGCGAAGATTCCCAGCGAGCTTTACGTGATCGAGAAGGGCGGTCACGGCGCGCCGCTGTTCGAACCGGACGGCCGCGCGGGATTGTGGCTCACCCGGTTCGCCCGCTTTGCTGCGCGGCATGGCCTGCGGATTCCCTCCGAAGGGGCGTGAGGCTTTTCGGCTGCTTCTGAAGCGCTCCGTCGTCCCTGCGCATGCGCGGGGACGACGGGATGATGTTGCGGAACGGCGCGGGTTCGCTTTGCACAAAAGCACAAATGCGCAGCGCGTTCGCGTGCAGCTCAACCTTCGAAAGCGCGGGTGGGATGCACTCTCGGTGGGGGCGGCCATCACGGGGCGGCGCCGCTGCGTTTCTGCGCGCCCAGGGGCACGATCCGGAAATTGCGGATGCGCAGGTGGCTCTTGGTCGTGCGCAAGGCGAACCAGCCTCGGGCGTAAGGCGCGGGGTCGTCCATGGCGAAGAGCCGCTTGCCGCCGAAATCCACCGTGATCCGTCCGCCTTCAGCGGCGACGCGCATGGGCGTCCAGCGGTTCGGTGTCAGCATGGCCGCGGGATCCGAGCGGTCGTGCCCGGGCAGGAGCGGGCGGTTGCCCGGTTCGCCCACATAGCGCCGCATCCGGGTGGTGGTGTTGCGGTTGCCGCCGATGCCCACGTAGTAAGTCTTCAGCGTATCGTATTCCGCGAAAGCCCCGCTGCGCGGATGGGCGAGCGGCGATCCATCCGGAGCGGCGGGGTCGCTAGCCATCCAGAAGGCGTTGACGTCGCTCACCGCATCGTTCGGCCCGCCTTCCGAAACAGCCATGACCTCGTATTCGACGGCAATGGGGCCGGTCAGTTCGGCGGTCCACCAGAGCGAAATGCCCTTCGGCGCGTCGATGTCCAGGACGCCGTCCTGGGCGCTAACGCGCGAAGGCGCTTCGGCCTCGACCCGCCAGTGCGAGAGGCCATGGCGAAAGTCGTCCGTCGGCGGGTTCGCCGCCGCCGAAAGCAGCATGAGCAGCAAGGCGGCGGCGAAGCGCTTCATTCCAGCACGTCCCCGATCAACGTCAGGTTCACGGTGGCGGCGATGCCCCACTGCGCGGCATCGTTGGTGGAGACTTCCGCGATCTCGTCCACCGGCTTGAGCACGGCGGCGCCTGTCACCTTATGCGCGCCGCGCGTCTGGTCGCGGCCTTCGCGGTCGCCCGCGCCGAAGAATTCGCCCCAGGCGCGCTTGATGAGGTCCGGCTTGCGCAGCTGCACCCCCGCATAGGCGGTGTAGCGCGAGTGGGCCTGCGTCAGCGCACGGCCCTTGCCCGATGCGCCGGTGCGGGCGCGGAACTCCGCCTCGGGCGCGTTGTGGAGTTCGCAGTAGTCCAGCCAGACTTTGCGGAAACCCGGTTCGTCGATCAGTTCGAGCAGTTCGGCGGTGATCTCGAACACGCCGAACACACCGTTGAGGTGGCTCATGTTCACCTCGTTACCCGGCCCCACGAAGCGCCCGGAGGCAAGGTCGAAAGCCGCGCCGCCCGCTAGCCAGCCCTTGGGCAGGGCGGCGATGGAGCGCATGCCCGCAACGATCCGGTCGCGCCAGCGGGTGTCGCGCGTGCGTTCCCATTCGGTCAGCCAGGCGCCCAGCATCGATCCCCAGACGGTGCCGAACTGCATGAAGATCTGGCCGTCGGGCAGCGGCTGTTCGGCCACTACCGCGCCGGTTCCGGCAGGCGGCTTGCTGGCGTCGGCGCGGTGCATGACCTTGCGGCCGATATCGACCGTCTTCAGCGCATAGTCGCTGCCCACCAGCGCGCGCATCAGGTCTCCGCAGCGTTCGTCGGTGGTGAGGTAGTAGTAGAAGCGGCGATAGGCGGCGTTGGAAATGCGCTGCTGCTTCGAACTGTCCGCCCAGTGTTGGACGCCATGGCGGGTGCCGAGGCCCTTGAACCGGCCGGAGTGGTAGACGTCCACTTCGCCGGTATGGCGCGTCATCGCCTCGGCCAGGCGGAACACGTCGGCCCGGCCGCTGCGCAGGAAGCCGTACCAGAGCCACAAGTCAGTGGAGAGTTCGCTGTTGTCCCACGCGAAACCGCCGATGTCGTAGCGCCAGACGTGCCGGTCGTTGTCATAGCTGTGCATGACATCGCCGTAGTTCCAGAACCCGTACCAGCGGCGCTGGTCGACCTGCCCGATGTAGAAATCGAGTTCCTGCTTGGCGCGCGTCTCGATCTTGCCGCGCAAGGGGCCGCCCGAGGCGATCGGGCTCCACGGGCCGAACAGCCCGGCCGCATGGACCCGCGCGACATTGGCGACCATGCGCGGCGGCGTGGCCAGTCCCGTGCCCATCGCGGCCAGCCGCTCGCGCGGGGGCGTGGCGGGCAGGGCCCAGATGCGAAACTCGGTGGTGCGGGCGATCCCCGAGGCATCGCCCCAGCCCGGCTCGTAGTCCTCGTAAGTGACGTCGAGGCCCAGATTCTGCGCCTCGTAGCTCTCCATGCCCATGACGTCGTGATAGAAGCGCAGGTCCATCGCCGGGGCATCGGGGGCGTGATACCAGACCGTGAAGCGCGCGGTGTCGCTGGCCGCGTCGGACACGTCCAGGCCGACCGGGCAGCGCTGCCAGAAGTCGTGCATGCCGAAAGCGATGCCGCCCGACGGACCGCCGATATAGCCCAGGCCCGGCGCGCGGCCGGCGGTATCGACGTCGATCCAGCCGAAGCCCGGCTTGGTGCGCTTGACGATCGAGAAACCGTCCGCATTGGGCTGGCGCAAGCGGAAGTCGCCCCAGGCGGGGATATATTCCAGGTTCTGGCGCACTGCCGCGCCCATCTGGTCGAGCGGGGGCGTGGCCGCGCCCGCGACTTGCGCGTCGCGGAAGGCCTTGCCGGGATCGCGGCGCAGGCCCGTCAGCGGGCGCACGGCCTCGCCCCAGAGGCCGCCATTCTCGCCCGCGAAGCGGACGTGGCGGTCGTGCAGCTTGTCGCGCATCGGCACCGCGCCTTCGAGGCCCAGGCCGCGAAGGAAGCGCTTGGCGGGATCGCCGTCGAAGATCATCGAATGGACCAGCCGCACGCTGTCCGACCCGGCGTGGAAATAGAGGCGGACCGAGAAAGGCATCCAGTCGCCTTCGGTTCCGCGATGGCGGCCGTCGAGCTTGACGACGGCGCGGATCGGGCCGCTCTGTTCGACCGTGGCGCTTTCGATCGTGCCGGTCCAGCGGGCGAGATTGGGCGCGCCGTCCTCGTCGTCGGCCCGGTCCTGTGCGCTGGCGAGCAGGCGCACCGATTGCAGCACTTCGGCATTGCCGACGCGCGCGGAGCGAATCAGCGCCTCGCCCGAGCGGCCCAGGGTCCAGACGGTCTGGCCGACGGTGACGGTAATGGCATCGGCAGCCTCGCGTACGGAGAGGGTCTGCGCGGGCTTGGCGCTGCCGGCGACCACGCGCAGGCTATTGGCGCGCCCACCGTTCGCCCCGGTCGCATGGCCGGTCCACTTGATCGAGCCGTCCGGCCACCAGGCCATCGGCCAGGTCTGCACCGCTTCACGCGTGCCGCCCGCGCCTTCGAGTACATAACCGCGCTTGTCGAACCGCGTGCCGCGCGGCCAGGGCTGACCCCACGATTGACCTTCGTGGGCGGGGGGAGCACCGCCGTCGAGCCAGACCACGTCGTCACCCGGCGCGATGCCAGAGCCGAGCGGCTCCACCGGCCCCGTCGCGGCCGCATCCGCGCGGCCCGCCATCAGTGCCATCGAACCGGCGACCGCGGTAGTGGCCAGGCTTTGGGCCAGCATCTCACGGCGGCTCCAGACCAGCTTGCTCATCGTCTCTCCCTTGGATGTGGCGCTTTGCAAGCGCCTTATGTGGGATGATATTTCATTATGTGGATCGAATCGTCAACAGGGTGCGGCGGTATTTGTGCTTGCTCGGCCCTCCCGCCTGTCTTCCCCCACCCCTTAGTCACCCGCGAGGAGGCGAAGCCGACGCGGCAATTCAGAGCCGCGCAGAACTGCCCTGGATTGCTTCGCTACGCTCGCAATGACGAAGGGGAAAGTCAGCAGCGGGCGGCCGAAGAATGCCGCTATCCGCCTCTCCCTATCGCTCGCCCTTCGGCCCCGCGCCCAGATAGAACCCGGTATGCGGCGGCTGGTTGTAAGCGGTGTTCTGCCAGGCGACGCCCAGGCGGTAGACCGGGTCCTGCATCAGCGTGACGAAGCGGTGCGGCGTGGCGAAAGGCGTGGTGTAGATGCGCAGTTCGCGGTTGTCGGCGCGGCGCCAGATCACTTCCTCGCGCCAGTCACCGATGAGATCGGCCTGGAGCGCGGGATTGGCCTTGGTGCCGTTGTTGGAGGCAAGCCCCTCGGGGGCAAGCAGCGTGTCGGACGTGCCCTGCTCCCAGTTCCATTTGGAGATCGTGGTGCCGTCCAGCAGTTCGCGCAGGAGGTCTCCGTCCCACCAGATCGCGAAGTTCATCTGGCGCGGGCGGGCCCCGATCGGCTGGCCCTTGGTATCGTAGAGGCGATCGGAATTGGAGCCCCAGAACTCGGCGCCGTAGTGGCGCGGGTCGATATCGGCGGCAACACCGCGGCCGGTGTCCTGCTCGGCAGGCGTGGTCCAGAGCACTTCGCCCGTGCGCGCATCGAGCAGCGCCGAGCCCAGCCCGCCGTTGCGGCGAATGTCCTCGAACACGCCGAACTTTTCGAGGCCCGGCCGCGCCGGATCGAGGTCGCTGACGTGCATGGTGTCGCCGTGGAACAGCGGCTTGGTCCAGAGTCCCTTGCCGTCGTCGTCCACCGCCATGGAGCCGTAGATCACCTCGTCGCGCCCGTCGCCATCGACATCCGCGACGGAAAGCTGGTGGTTGCCGCGCCCGGCATAGTCCTCGTTGCCGGTGGCGGAGCTGTCGAACAGCCAGCGCTGCGTCAGTTTGCCGCCGCGCCAGTCCCAGGCGGCCAGCGCGGTGCGCGCGTAGTAGCCGCGGCCGAAGACCATGCTGGGCATATGCCCGTCGAGATAGGCGACCCCGGCCAGGAAGCGATCGGAGCGATTGGCATAGCCGTCACCCCAGGCCGCGGCGAGCTGCTCGGGCGTGGGATTGCCGCCGGGATAGCGCGGCGGATCGTAAGGCGCGGTGGCCAGCGCCTTGCCGGTCAGCCCTTCGAACACGGTGAGGTATTCCGGCCCCTTGACGATGCGGCCCTGCATCGGCGCCACCTTGGTGCCGTCCGCCAGCACGTTCGCGCCGGTGCGATCCTGCTGCGGCACTTCCCCGCCGCTGCTGCGCCAGTCGGCATTCGCATCGCCGATGACCTTGCCGGTGCCGTCGACCGTGCCGTCGCCCGTCTTCAGCGCCACTTCGGCGCGGCCGTCGCCATCGAAGTCGAAGACCAGGAACTGCGTGTAGTGCGCCCCGGCGCGGACGTTGCGGCCAAGGTCGATGCGCCAGAGCCGAGTGCCGTCGAGGCGGTAGGCATCGAGGAAGACGTTGCCGGTATAGCCGGTATGGGCATTGTCGTGGCTGTTGCTCGGATCCCACTTCAGCACGATCTCGTACTGCCCGTCTCCGTCGAGATCGCCCAGGCTGGCATCGTTGGCCGTGTAGGAATAGGCCTCCCCGGCGGGCGTCACGCCGTCCGCGGGTGGGGAGAGCGGGATCGGGAGATAGCCCTTGTCCCACATCATGGCACGCTGCGGACCGGCGCGGTCGCCGATGCGTTCCACCGCATAGCTGCTTTCGGTGGTTCCCGATGTGTCGACGAAGGCCGTCGCCTCGCCCGTCCGGGTGACGTGCACCGGCTTGCCGCCGCGCAGCACGCGGAAGCGCGCATTCTGCGGATCGTCCGCCAGAAACCGCCAGGTCACGAGGATTCCGCCGTCCCTGGCCGGCAGTGCCACGGCCCCGCGGCCGAGCCGCTCCGCGGCCGGTCGTGAGGGCGGAGTCGCGGCGAAAGCGGGAGTGGATGAAACGAGGCCCAGGATCAGGGCCAGCGCGCGGATTTGGGCCGCCATTTGCAACATCCTCCGGTTATGGAACCACTCTGGTCCAAATTATAGCATTGCATCCCACATATCGGTTCAATAAGTGTCCGTCTAGAAACTGATTCGATCGAACGATGCAAAAGCGTCGAAACAAGATCGACAGGGCTAAAAGAGGGGATAGGATATGCGCAAGCATACCGGTGGAAATACGAGGAATTCGCAAGCAACGAAGCTCGGTCGCCATGCCTTTAGAGGGGTATCGGGCCTGGCTCTCGCCGGATCTCTGGCGGTTTCCTTCCCTGCATATGCTCAGACTAATTCCGAAACGCCGGCTCCGGAAGCGGCGCAGGACGCGCCGCGACGGATCGACGACAAGACTGCCGAAAAAGTCATTACGACTGCCAACGACATCGTCGTCGTCGGTACCCGCGCCTCGCTGCAATCGGCCATCAACCGCAAGAAGCAGGCGAATACCGTCGTCGACTCGATCGTTGCCGACGACATCGCCAGTTTCCCGGACAAGAACATCGGCGACTCGCTGGCCCGCATTACCGGCGTCCAGCTCAGCCGCGACTTCGGCGAGGGCGTGAAAGTTTCCATCCGCGGCGTCGAGCCTGACCTCAACCGCGTGGAAATCAACGGCGTCAGCCAGGTCAGCGCCCTCGGTGAGCGCTCCGGCGACTTCCGCGAACTGGCGACGGAACTGGTCAAGTCGATCGACGTCTACAAGGGCTATGCCGTGGACCTGACCGAAGGCGGCATCGGCGGCACGGTGCGCGTGGAAACGCGCAAGCCGCTCGATCTGCTGAAGCCGATCCTTTCGGCAACCGTATCGGGCCAGCACCTCGACACCACCGAGACCTGGCGTCCGCGCGTGTCGTTCTTTGCCGGAACGCCGAAGTTCCTGATCGACGGCCTGGGTATCCTGTTCAACGGTACCTACAGCGACGTGAACACGCGCCAGGACTACATCAGCAACACGAACTGGGGCCGTATCGCCGACTTCGATCATTCGACCGAAAAGACCGTCGCCGATCCGCTCTACGATGCCTACAACACTTACGAAAGCTGCGCCGGCGTGGGTGGCTCCACGACCGCCAAGGCCACCGCGAACCGCCTGGCCTGCGAGACGCAGTTTTTCGACTGGGCGCCCAAAGTGCCGCGCTACCGCCACCTCGTGCGCAACGACAAGCGCATCTCGGGTGACCTGACGCTGCAATACCAGGTGGCGCCCAACTTCCGCGCTTATGCCAACGTGCAGGTCAACAAGCGCAACCAGAACCTGCAGGACGTCAACTATTCGGTCGATCTGGGCGCGATCCAGCGCTTCAATCTCGATCCGCAGCTGGCCGCAGGCGCGGGTGGCGGCACTTCGCGCCAGCAGGTGGCGCTGGGCAGCTCGACGGTGAACGAGAACCATGTCGTCACCGGCGTGACCACGGCGCTCAACGCCGTGAATCTGGGCACGGCAGCGGCCCCGAACTGGAACGGCGCCGCGAACATCATCGGTGTGCAGCGCCGCGATTTCTCCTACGATCAGGACTCGAAGTACTTCTCGGGCGGTTTCCGCTGGGACTTCGACCGGGTTCACATCGACTTCATGGGGTCGCACGCCAAGGCGCATACCGATTCCCAGACGAACCTGATCTCGCTGGGCACGAGCGTGTCGGGCATCGTGATCGACCGCAACAACGCGCAGGGTATCCCGGTCTTCCAGTTCCCGTCGAACTTCGACCCTTCCGATCCGGGCGTCTATTCGGACTTCACGCGCACGGGCGCCAATGGCCAGGTGCTTCCGGTCTACGGCCCGACCGTGCAATACCGTCCTGCCGAATATAACAACACCGAAGACCAGTTGAAGCTGGACCTGGACTGGGAGATCGATCACCCGATCATCAGCAAGTTCGAATTCGGTGCCCAGGCGCGTCGGCAGAAGTTCCTGAACTACCTGGGCGGCGGCTCGATCCTGATCGATCCGGCCACCATGACCTACCAGTCAAGCGCCAACGTGTCCTACACCACGACGATCCAGAACAATCCGGCCGTAGCGCGCAACGGCAACACTTATTTCATCACGCCGGCGCAGTACGGCTCGCTGATCTCGTCGATTGGCGGGGTGACGGGCGGCGCGCCGCTCTACACCGGCCTCAAGAACGCGCCTTCGGGCATTCCCAGCCGCCTGGCCTTCCCCAATTTCAATTCCGACGTGCTGTCGCAGATCTACGATCTCTCCGGCTTCGATCACGACCTCGTGCGCTTCGCTGACGGCTATCCGCAGATCCCGAGCGCCCAGATCACCGAGAAGGTGTTCTCGGGCTATGCGATGATGGATGTCGATACCGAGATCCTGGGCATGCGGCTCACCGGCAATGCCGGCCTGCGCTTCACCCATACCGAGGACAAGGGGCTTGGCACCAATATCAGCCGGGTGACGCGCTTCAACGCGACCGGCGGCACCGAAACCGTGGTCATCGCCGCGCAGCAGTTGTCGCTGTCCAACAGCTACACCGATTTCCTGCCGGCGTTCAACGCCAACCTCGAACTCCAGCCCAACCTCTACCTGCGCGCCAACTATGCCAAGAACCTGGCCCGGCCGAGGCCGCTCGATCTGGTGCCGAACATCAACTGCGTGGACGACCAGACCATCTCCGGCACCGACGACATCTGCACGGCCGGCAACCCGGAACTGAAGCCCTACCGCGCGGACCAGTGGGAACTGAACCTGGCCTGGTATCCCAATGCGGATACGATGCTGAGCCTGGGCTACTACAAGAAGTACGAATCGAGCTTCGTGATCGGCAACACCGTGCGCAACGGGGTGGACCTGTTCCAGGACGGCATCACGTACACGGTTCGCCAGCCGGTCAACGGCCAGGGCGCCCTGCTCGACGGTATCGAGGCGAGCGCGCAGACGGTGTTCACTTTCCTGCCCAAGCCGCTGGACGGCTTCGGCGCCTCGGGCAACTTCACTTATGCCCGCGCCATTCGCACCAACCTGACCAATGCCGCGACCAACGAGCCGCTCAAGGAATATCCGGGCCTTTCGTCCTACACCTACAATGCGAGCTTCTTCTACGACAAGGACTGGCTCAACTTCCGCATGAGCTACAACTATCGCTCGAAGTGGCTGGATAACGCGCTGGATGCCAATAACGGCAACAACCCGATCTACCGCAAGGGCGAAGGCTACCTCGACGGCAAGATCACGCTGCGCTTCCCGAAGTATCACTTCGACGTCTTCTTCGAGATGCAGAACATCACCAAGGAATATTCGAAGACCTATATCAACAAGGACATGCCGGTGGAGCTGTACTACCCCGGCCAGCGTATCTTCGTGGGTATGCAGGCCAAGCTCTGAACCGGTTGCAGGCCCGGTTCCAGGCCCGATTGCAGGGGAGAGCGGGAACTCTCCCCTTCATCCTGCCGTGCCGCTCGCCACGGGACCCGGCGAACGGCGCGGCAGGAAACGGACCCGGGCAGATGCAGCGCCCTCCAGCCGCATCTGCCCGGGTCTTCGCGTTTGCGACCAGCCAAAGGCCCCTGGAGCGGTGATCTTCTAGAACCCGGTGCGCAGGCCGAACACCACGTTGCGTCCGCGCAAGGGCGAGGCGTCCTTCACGAAGGAAGCATGGTTGAGCGCGAAGGAATTCGTGAGGTTGCTGCCCCGCGCGAAGACTTCGGCCCAGCGCCCGGCACCAAGGTCCAGCTTGTAGGCAAGGGTGAGGTTCAGCATGTCGTAGCCGGGGCTTTCGGTCTCGAAGTCGGCGATGCGGTCCTGCTTGAACGTGCGGTAGTATTCGGCATTGGCGGTGAAAGGCCCGGTCGCGGCGTCCACCCGCGTGCCGAGGCGGCCGGGCGGGATGCGCGGCAGGTTGCCGCGATCGTCCGTCAGCTTGGCGCGAACATAGTCGCCGAACACGGCCACGCCCACCTCGGGCATGACCTGGTGCCGCACTTCGCCGTCGACCCCGGTGAAGGTGGCATCGGCCGCGACATAGTGGATCAGGCGGAAGTCCTCATACTGGTCGAGGGTCTGGCCGTAGATGTAGTTGTCCACCTTCTGATGGTAGGCGCCCAGGGTGAAGGTGGTGGCGCCGCTGGTCTTGCGGAAAGTCAGGTTGATCGACTTGCCCGTTTCCAGCCGGTTTTCGGTGGAGGCCATGCCGTTGAAGGTGCGGCCGGTGACCATGCCGATCTCGTAAGTGTTCGACGCGAAGTGCGGACCGAAGGCATAAAGCTCCTGCACGTTCGGCGCGCGCTGCGAGCGGGCGAGCGACAGCGCCAGCGAGTAGCCCTCCGTCACTTTCCAGAGCGCCGATGCCGAAACCGAGAAGGGATCGTGCGCAGTGGCCGGCATGAAGGCGGACAGCGCGGTCTGCGGGCGGATGCGCTGCCATTCCTGGCGCAGGGCGGCCTCGATGCGGACCGGGCCGAAGTCGCGGCTTTCGTGCAGGAACAGTGCGGTGTTGTCGATGTCGAACGGGGTATAGGTCTTGACGTCGTTCTCGGTCACGGCGTGGATGCCGCTGAAAGTGCTGTCCGCGTGCTGGACGCCGAAGACGCCGCGGAAGCCCGCCAGCGGCTTGTGAGTCAGTTCGAAGCGGAGGTCGAAGGCCTTGTTGCGATAAGTCGTGGCGATCTCGTCGTGCTCGATCTCGTCATGGCGGTAGGTCGTGTGGGCCATGCGGACGCGGACGCGTTCGAAACCGGGCAGCGGATCGCGATAGTCGCTGCGAATGTCGAAGCGCTCGCTGCGCAGCTTGACGAAGATGCTTTCGTCCTCGTGGTCATGATCGTGGCCGTCGTCGTGGTCATGGCCCTCTTCGTCATGCCCCTCTTCCGAATGATCGTGCGACCCGCAGTGGAGGCTGATGCCGTGGGTGTGGCAGCCTTCGTATTCGTGGCTGTGGCCCGGCAAGCCGTATTCGCTGCGCACGCGCGTATAGCTGGCGCCGAGATAGCCGTCGGGACCGATCCAGGCGCCGCCCGCCGTGAACGTGGAGCTTTCGCTCCAGGATCCGGGCACGCGGCTTTCGCCGAAGGTGCGCGGCACCCGGTAGTCGTCGGTCTCGCGGTGAGCGCCTTCGACGCGCAGGGCCAGCGAGCCGGTTCCCACGGTCACGCCGCCGACGGCCGAGCGCTCGTCATCGCCCGTACCCAGCCGCGCTTCGGCAGAGCCGGTGAAGCCGCCCACCGGCACTTCGGTGGGGATCTTGGTATCCAGCAGATTCACGGCCCCGCCGATCGCGCCGCCGCCGTAAAGCAGGGCCGATGGGCCGCGCAGCACTTCGATGCCGCGCAGGAGCAGCGGCTCGCCGGTAATGGCGTGGTCGGCCGAGATGCCCGAAGCGTCCTGCACATTGGTGCTGTCCGACAGGACCTGCACGCGCGGCGAGGTCTGCCCGCGGATGACCGGACGGCTGGCGCCGCCGCCGAAGTTGTCGAAGTGGATGCCGGGCTGGCCCGCCAGCGTCTCGCCCAGCGTGCCCTGGCGGCGGTGGGCGAGTTCGTCGCCGGTCAGCGTGATCACCGGTGTCGCGGTTTCGTCGGCGCTTTCCTGCAGCGGCGCGGAAGTGACCAGGATCTCACGCGGGGCGGAAGGCGCCGCTTCCTCGGCAAGGGCGGCGGCGGGAACCAGCGCAAGAAGCGAGACGGCGGATCGGTGCAGAATGCGAACGGACAAGAAAAAACCCCCTGGGATCGGCTAGGAGGCTTCGTCTAATGTGATGTAATAACATTACTCAATACGCGATCGAGCGTGTTATCAATATGTTACAAATGAGACATCTTGCAGTGACGCCGGTTCGCGGAACTCAGCCGGCGCTGCTGGCCTCGTCGTCATCCCTGGCCGTGGCGAGTTCGGTGGCGGAGCCGGTGCCGCTGCTGCCATAGATGAAGCCGAAGGTGGGGTTCTCACGCGAACCGAGGGCGTGGCTGGGGCCGTACCAGACGCGCACGTTGCTCCAGTCGCCCGCCTCGGAAACGTCCTCGGCCAGCGCGCTGTGTTCGATCACGCCGGGGCCGGACCAGTTGGCATGATCGAGCAGGACATGGCGGGCGTCCACGACTTCGCGGATCATCGCGACATGGCCATAAGGCATGGCCGAAGTGGACTTGAACACGAGGACGGAGCCGGTCTGCGGCAAGTGGCCGCGCTTGTAGCTGCCCTGGGCCTGTTCCCACCAGGTGGCCGCATTGCCATGGATGCCGATCCCCGACTGCGCGCGGGCATAAGGCACGCATTGCAGGTGCTGCGCCAGAGCCGGGCTGGCAAAGGCTTGAGCGGCAAGGGAAAGGAGGGCGGCAGCGACCAGGGAGACCTTCTTCATGAGGGGACGTTATAACGTCTCTGATTTTGGAAGGTAGTCCGGCCCCGGCGAGATGATCGCACGGGGCGCACCGTTCGTCGCTCTGCGGGGAACCGAATCGGTGGAGCAGCGCTTAGCGGCTCGGGTTCGAATCGATAACCAGCACCAGGCGGGTTTCACCGGAGTCTGCGATGGGCGGTGACCGGTGCAGGATGGACGGTTGTTCGCGCAGCAGCCTGCCTTTGAACACGCCCACTTCTCCCGCTTTCAGCGCATGGATGCGTTCATGGTCCACGCGTTTCCACTGCGTGCCGATCCCGCGATAAGTGGTGATCGTGCGGAGCGTGACATAGTCGGCGTGGAACTTGCGGCAGGCGTCGGTCTCGACCACTTCGAGGCGGATCGTCACCCCCGGCTTTCCGGCAACCCCGGCGTGGAGGCGGGCCAGCAGCGCCACATCGGCCAGCAGGGCCGGGCAGGGCGCATGGCCGCTTTCAATCAGGCGCGGGGCGAGCGCCGCCGCGGCCTGGTCTGCAAGGCACGTCAGCAGCAGGTCGTCGGCGTGGTCGAGATCGAGCGTCTCCACCTCTTGCGCCAGGGAGGTGTCCAGCGCGCGGGTCCAGATTGCCAGGTCCACGTCGCCGCACGCGATGTCGTGAAGCGCCTCGGCGTCCGGTCCCACGGACAGGGCCGTGGATGCGTCCGGGCGCTCCCGTTCTTTCTTCATGGCAGTTTTTTTCACGGCAGGCCCTTTTCAACGGAGATCGCATCGCCAAATAACAGCCAGAATGTAATGTTGTATCATAACTTGATCAAGCAGGAGCCGAATTCGATGAGCGAGCGTTGCGAAAGCCGGGACCATGTCCGGGGGCGGCTCCTGGCGGACATTGTGGAATCGACGGCGATCTCGGCCTCGACGCTCTGCATGATCCACTGCCTGGCGCTGCCGCTCTTGCTGTTCCTGCTGCCGGGGCTGCTGGGCGCGTTCTTCCAGTCCGAACTGTTCCATATTGCCGCGCTGGGGCTGGTGGCCCCGGCGGCGCTGGCAGCTTTCCTGCTGGGCTATCGCCGGCACGGCGCTGCTGGGCCGGCGATCCTGGGCGTGGGCGGGATCGCCTGTCTCGTGCTGGCGATCCTGAACAGCGACCATGCCCTTCTGGGTGAGACGGCGCTGACGGTGATCGGCAGCCTGCTGCTGGTCGCGGGCCATGGCTGGAACTGGCGCAAACGGGTGGTCTGATCGCCGCGCAACCTGCAGGTGTGAAAAGCAGGCTCTGGACGCAAAAAGTAGGCCCCGCGGGTCCTACACCCGACGGGGCCAGTTTATGGGTCGCTTTCTGCAAGCGCCGGCCGGTCAGATCCCCCGATCCCCGCAACTTCGTTGGAAGTTGCCGCCCCCGGCGCCCATGCACACGTCATACAACGAAACGCGTGATTCTATGATGATGCAAATTGCTGCAAATTGCGGAAGAGCGCTGAATTGCATCAGAAAGTCAGAAAGATAGGGGCATGGCATCCCTGCCGAACGTGCGCATGAACACAGATCGAAAACCCGGCCTTTCAAGGCACGCCGCCTGACCCGATTTTCCTCTCAGGGAAGGGCCTGCCTGGGCACTGGCGGCACCAGTTGCTTCAGCAGGTCCATGACCTCGCGGTCGTCCTTCCACCCTGCTTCGATCCGGCGGGTGACCGGGCGCGAGTACCAGTGCTCGCCCAGCATGACGGCCTCGTGCATCAATTCCACCAGTTGCTCACGGTCTTTCATCGACGCGGCGTAGAAGGCCGGTGTCTGGCGAATGCGCCGCCCGCCCTGCGCGATTTCGGAAAGGGCATCGGCAATCATCAGGCGGTGGGCATGGGCGGGATCGTCGGCGACGGCGCGGGTCATCCGGGCGGAGAGTCGTTCGGTGGCGGGATCGTGGCGCAGGCGGGCGAAGTCCGCGAATTCCCTTGCGAAGCCGTGGATGTCGCCCTGGCCAAGATAGATCCACGATAGGCAGCTGCTGACCGTGGCGTCCTGCGGATAGGTGCGCTTGAGATCGAGCAGAGCGGCCAGCGCCTGCGCATCATGGCCGGCCTGCCATCCGGCCCAGGCGTGCTCCACCGCGATCGGCTGGGATCCGGGCAGGAGCGCCACGGCGCGCTGGTAATAGCGCTCCGCCCGGTCGCTCTCTCCAAGGTCGGAAAGGATGTTGGCCAGCCAGAAGTACGTCAGCCCGTCGTTGTCGTCATCATGCAGGGCGTCGGCGAAGGCCTTGAGCGCGGCGGCGGGGTCGTTGTCCCACCAGTAGTCGATGAACCCCTCGGCGCGGTGTGCGCTGGCGAGGCCCGAATCGAGTTCGAGTGCCTTGGCCGCGGCGATCCTGGCCTTGCCGAAGGCTTCCGCGTCGCTGACATCGCCATATTCACGGTAGATCAGCCAGGTTTCGGCCAGTCCGGCGCGCGCGGGGGCATAGTCCGGCTCGCGCGCGATCACCGCGCCGTAGAGCTGGATCGCCGCCTCCAGGTCCTTGGGGCGGCGATGGGCCCAGGCGTCCCGCGCAGCGATGAAATCGCGCGCGGCCGCCGGATCGCGGGGAAGCTGCTCATGCCGGTTTTTCGGCCAGGCCAGCAGTCCCGCCGCCAGCAGAAGCGGCAGCGCAATAGCCAGCGCCATGGGCCAGGACCAGCGCTTGCGGGCCGGAATGGGCGCGGCGAGAGGCAGGGGCGGCAGGGGTAGGGATGTCGATGCGGGCGGGGATGGCGCGGCTTCGGCGGCAGGTCCGGCAGCGCCTTCTTCCACGCCGGGATTGCGGCTTTCCCATTCCGCCAGTTCGTGCCGATAGGCGAAGACGGTTTTCTGCTTGCCGCCGGGAAGCTGGTGGATCGGCAGTCCCCGTTCGCGCGCCCACCGCGCGACCGTGGTGCGGTCCCTGCCGAAATAGGCCGCTATCGCTTTCCAGCCATCCAACCGGCGTTCGTCTGAAGTCATGCAGTTTCGCGACCCTGTGCCTGGCGCCAGCCTAGCTACTCAGGGCGAGGCGCTCAAGCCGGCACGCAAGCGAGGCGAATCGGGCAGGCAGGGCGGAATGGCGGCTTTCCGGGCACGCGGGTCCCGCCGCGTCCCATTTCCGGACGGTTGCCGTCAGCGTATCGCCTCGGCGCGAGCAATCAGCGCGTCGAGCGCCGTGCGGCCGTGGCGCAGTTCCTCGATGATCTTACGCAGCTCCGCCACGGTGATCCGCGAGCCGCCTTCGCTGTCCACGGACTGGACCTCGACGATTCGGTGCAGGGCTTCGACGATGGCGAGGACGGGGTCCATCGGCAGGGTGGCATCGGCCAGCGGCACGGCGCGCACTTTGCCAAGAGCCAGGAAGGGGTCGATCGCGCCCGGTCCGAACTCCTGTTCGATTCGCGCGAGAATCAGCGGATCGAGGCTCGTCGCCCGGCCGCGCGCATTGCGGATCGTCCCGGTGGAGCAGCCCAGTCGGGTAGCCAGCTGGGCGTCGGACAAATCCCCGTTCTTCTGGAGGTTACGGATTATCGAAGCGACCGCCAGGCGGTAGTCCTCACTCGAAAGTCTAGCGGATCGGCCTGTCGTCATGGTGTATGAACCTTTCACGTCTTTCGATGCGGGGACAAGAGCTTGTGGCGAAGGAGACGAATCTGGCCAAGACTTTGTCGACGGAATCGCTATATGGCACCGAGGATATGAAGTTCAGCCGTCGCAATCTGATCGTTGCAGCCACCGCGTTCGCAGCGACATCGTCCTCTGCAGCCCGCGCCATCTCGTCCGCATTGCCGGAGCGGGGGCGTGGTGCTTCGCTTGTCCTCCCCAACGTTGGGTCCAAGACCGGGCCGAACGCGGGCTCGATCGCGCCGGTGTCCCCGGCAGCCTTGCCGCCGGTGCCCGCGCCGTTCCAGCCCGAGGGTATCCGCGCCGAGCTGTTCGATGCGGCGATGAAGGCGCTGGACCGCCACGATCGGCGCGTGAAGCGCGACCGGATCGGCGTGGTGGATTTCTCGGCCTCGTCCTCGCAGCCGCGCTTCCATCTGGTGGACCTGGACAATCGCAAGATCACGTCGCTGCCCGTGGCCCACGGCAGCGGTTCCGATCCCGGCCATACCGGCTGGTTGCAGCGGTTCTCGAACCGTCCCGGCTCCAACGCCAGCAGCGAAGGCGCCTATCTCACCGCCGACTATTACTACGGCGGCCACGGCCGTTCGCAGCGGCTTGTCGGCCTGGACGATACCAACAGCAACGCGCTGGAACGGGCGATCGTCATCCACGGGGCCTGGTATGCGGAGCCGAACATGATCGGGGCCCATGGCAAGCTCGGCCGCAGCCAGGGCTGCCTCGCGGTGGGGGACAGCCTCCTGGGCCGCGCCTTCGACCACCTCGGCGAGGGCCGGATGATCTACGCGGCCAAGATGGCCTGACCGGCTCGCCGCTGCCTTGCGGCCGCCGAGAAATCCCGGCGGCGCGGCAGCTTCAGATCGTCACCAGCGCGCTCACCCGGTGCGAGAAGGGATGATTGGGCGTCGATCCCCGGCTGATCTGCGAGAACATGCCCGCACCCAGATCGGCCAGCTTGGCTTCCACCAGCGGCAGATCCTCACCCCGCTTGACGTCGAGATGGACGTGGAGCTTGCCCTTGAATTCCAGCGTCACGTCGTCCGCCTCGGCAATCCGCTCGCGCAGGTCACCCAGGATGGCGGAAAGCTGTTCGTTCAATGACGGTCTGGACGAGCCGGTCCGGGGGTTCGTGGAATCGATCGAGTAAACCGTTGCGTCCTTCGGCATTCGTGGTCCCATGCTGATTGCTGCCAGTGCGAGCATAACATTTCAGCGCCGATAAAGAACGTTCCGGCGAACCTTTCTGTGCATTTCTTTTGGAGTAGGGGACGGTTTTCCGCCGTTCCTGACGCTTCTCGCCCTGGTTTCATCGGCCGAGTCGGGGTGTTTTCGCGCTGAATTCAGACGAGATTTTCGCTGCGGCGCACCCCGCTGTGGCATCTTTGCCGCAATCGTGTGCCGCAATCGTTGGCGCTGTTGTCGCCGGAGCCCCGGTGCGACCCGGAGGGCATCCCGGCCTGCTTCTCAGGCCTGGGCCGTCTTGGCGCGACTGGCTGCCACGAAGGGAGCGGCGTCGTAGTAGAACGGCTTGATCTCGCAGCACTTTCCGTCGCGAAAGCGGAAACGCTCGCAGATCTCGGCGGGCGGCAGGGCGGGATCGGCGAAGCGCAGCGACAGGATCGTCACCGCATAGTCCTTGCCGGCCGTGGTTTCGATCCGGTCAAGCGCGACCACGTCGCACAGGCCCATGACTTTGGCGTAGAGTTCGCGCAACCCGTTGCGGCCACGATATTCGCCGGCCATCGGCAGGCTGTCCGCCTCGTGAGCCACGAAATCCTCGGTGAGCATGGCCGATGCCGTGTCCCAGTCGCCCGCGCCGGTGGCGGCATAGAGGCGGTCGACGAAATCGATAATCTGTTCGGGACTCATGGTCATGGCAATGCTCCTCTTCCCGCGCTCTGCTTGTGGCCGGGACTGTGACAAAGGCCGGAATTTCCCGAACCTAGCGTTTCGACTAGCAGTCCCCGCGGCCGGGCGGCGTCTAAGCTGCGCGGATGGGAAAGGTCAGACAGATAGTCCTGGCGAGGCGGCCGCAAGGCGTGCCCGTGGGGGAGGATTTCCGCCTTACGGAAACCGAATTGGCACCGCCCGGACCGGGCGAGTTCCTGGTGGCGATGCGGGTGGGCTCGGTCGATCCCGCGATCCGGGGCTTCCTTGACGACCGGCCCAGCTACGTCGAGCCGGTGGCGCTGGGCGCACCGATCAAGGGCATGTCGCTGGGCGAGGTCGTGGCATCCCGGCACGCGGACTATCCGGTGGGCACTTTCGTGCGCGCTTTCGCGAGCTGGTCTGACCACTACGTTCTTTCCGGCGAGGCCTGGGGGTTGGAAAAGGTCAACCGGCAGACCGATACCGAACTGCATCACTACATGGGCGCGCTCGGCCCGGTGGGGCTGACGGCGTGGGTCGGCCTGTTCGCCGTGGGCGAGGCGAAGCCGGGCGAAACCGTGGTGGTCAGCGCCGCCGCGGGCGCGACCGGGTCCACCGTCGGCCAGATCGCCCGGGCGCGGGGCTGCAAGGTGATCGGCATCGTCGGTTCGCCCGAGAAGGCGCAAGTGATCCGCGACCTCGGCTTCGACGCCGCCATCGACTATCGCGCCACTCCGGACATCGCCGCCGAAATCGCCAGGGCCGCGCCCGAGGGCGTGGACGTCTATTTCGACAATGTCGGCGGCGAAGTGCTGGAGGCGGTTCTGCCGCTGATGCGTCTTCATGGCCGCGTCGCCGTCTGCGGCATGGTCGGCCAATACAACGATGCCGACCATCCCCACGGTGTGCGCACGCTCTGGCAGCTCGTCGTCAACCGCATCCGCATGCAGGGCTTCATCACTTACGACTACCCGCAGGTGCTGGGGCAGGCGCAGGCCGAGCTGGACGCCTGGGTGGCGGAAGGCAAGCTGAAGCCGCTCGCCAATGTGCGCGACGGGTTCGAGACGCTCCCCCAGGCCTTCATCGACCTGATGTCGGGCCGCACCATAGGAAAGACTCTTGTCCGGATCTGAGACCATGAGCGAAACCTGGCATCCCCTGCTTGCCGAGGCCGATTTCCCCGAAGAAGGCAAGCTGGCGGCGCGCGTGGCCGGGTGGAGCGTGCTGGTGCTGCGCACCGAGGAAGGCTTCAATGCCGTCAACGATCGCTGCACCCACCAGGCGGCGCTGCTCTCCGGCGGGAAAGTGCGGCGCGGCGCGATCATGTGCCCACTGCACGGCGCGCGGTTCGAGGCGGCGACCGGCCGCTGCATCGGCGGTGCCTATGCGGACTTGCGAAGGTTCGAGCTGCGGATCGCGGACGGCATGATCGCGGTGGCCGTGCCCGATACCCCGCCCGGCCCAGACGAGCGCCCGGTGGAAACCTGAAAAGCGCCGGTGCCGCCACGATGTGCCCGGCAGGCATGGGCGGACCGATTTGCGAGAACCAGAACAGGAGACGACGATGCCCTACACCGGACCGTTCGAGGACCGCCTCGCCATTCGGGAGCTGCTGGAGACTTATGCCGATGCGGTGACGCGCCGCGATGCGGAGGACTGGGGCGCGACCTGGGCCGAGGATGCCGAATGGTCGCTGCCGGACTATCCCGAACTGGGCACGACGCGGGGCCGCCCGGCCATCGTCGCCATGTGGACCGAGGCGATGAAGGCCTATCCCGGCATCCTGTTCCAGGCCTGGCCCGGCTCCATCGAAGTCTCCGGCGACAGCGCGACGATGCGCAGCTACACGGCGGAAGTCTATGACCACGACGGCGTGACCAAGCGCGACCGCGGCGTCTACGAGGACCGCTGCGTGAAAGTGGACGGGCGCTGGCTGTTCAGCAGCCGCTCTTTCCGCAATGTCCACCGCCAGCATGGGCCGAAGGGCTGCTGAGGACGGCAGGGCTGCCATGACGATCCTTGGGCCGATACTGGCGTCGGCCCCGGCTGCGGATTGCGCCAAATCCGGAATCGACGCCGCGCATCCAAGCGCGTAGAGCGCAGGCATGACCTCGCAGATAACGATCCGCCGCCCCGACGACTGGCATGTGCATCTCCGCGATGGCGAGATGCTGGAAGCCGTCGTCGGCTATACCGCGCGCCAGTTCGCACGCGCCATCGTGATGCCCAACCTCACGCCGCCGGTCATCACCGTCGCCGCGGCAGAGGCCTATCGCGGGCGTATCCTGGATGCGCTGCCCGCCGGTGCGGACTTCACGCCGCTGATGGTCTGCTATCTCACCGATGACGCCGATCCGGCCGAAATCGCCCGCGGCTACGAGCAGGGCGTGTTCGCCGCCTGCAAGCTCTACCCCGCCCATGCCACCACCAATTCCGCTCACGGCGTCACCGATATCCGCAAGCTCACCGGCCTGCTGGAAACCATGCAGCGGATCGGCATGCCGCTGCTGATCCATGGCGAAGTGACGGACCGCGATATCGACATCTTCGACCGCGAGGCCGTGTTCATCGAGCGCGTTCTGACGCCGCTGGTGCGCGACTTCCCGGCGCTGAAGATCGTGCTGGAACACATCACCACGGCCGAGGCGGCCGAGTTCGTGGCCGGCAGCGGGCCGCAGATCGGCGCGACGATCACGCCGCAGCACCTCATCATCAACCGCAACGCCATCTTCGACGGCGGCATTCGCCCCCATGCCTATTGCCTGCCCGTGGCCAAGCGCGAACGGCACCGGCTGGCGGTGCGCAAGGCGGCGGTCTCGGGTTCGCCCAAGTTCTTCCTGGGCACTGACAGCGCGCCGCACGGCATCGGCCGCAAGGAAGCCGCCTGCGGCTGCGCGGGCATCTTCAACGCCCCCTATGCGATGGAAAGCTACGCGCAAGTCTTCGACGAGGAAGGCGTGCTGGACCGGCTGGAAGGCTTCGCGTCCGAGCATGGCCCGAACTTCTACGGCCTGCCCCTGAACGAAGGCACGGTGACGCTGAAGCGCGAGGACGTGACCGTGGAGGACGTGGTGACTCACGGCGAGATCCGCGTCGTGCCCTTCCACGCGGGCGAGACCATGCGCTGGCGCTTCGTCGGCTGAGTGCCTGACTCCGCCTTGTGCGCTGCGCCACGGCGCACGGCGGAAGCGGACAGGAAAAGGCCCGGCCTCCTTGCGGAGGACCGGGCCTTTTCCTTGCGCGGGGATCAGAACTTCTTGGTGACTTCGACCATGACCGTGCGCGGCAGGGTGCCGAAGCCGAGCTGGTCGGCCTTCACCCCTGCCGGCGTGCCGGTGCCGCTGCCGGTGGAAGGGCCGTCGACCACGCCGGTGACGTAGAAGCGGTTGGTGAGGTTCTTGCCGATCACCGCCAGCTGCCAGTTGTCGTCTTCGGCCCCGAAACGGATGCCCGCGTCGAGCGTGACGTATTTGCCCTGCTTCGAAAGCGGATTGCCGAAGGCCGAGGCATAGTAGCTGTCCGAGTACTTGGCATCGACGTTCATGCCCAGCTTCATCGCCGAGCCGACCGCCATCTCGTAGTTGATGCCCAGGTTGCCGGTCCAGCGCGGTGCGACGGAGAGCGACTTGCCGCCGAGGTCCTGGCGGCTGTTGCCCGCCAGGTTGCAGCCTTCCGCCGGGGTCTGGCCGGCGTAGCAGGGGGCCAGCGGGAAGTCGGTGTAGCGGGCCTTGTCGTAGTTGATGGAGCCGTGCAGGTCGAGCCCGGGCACGCCATTGGGCGCGAACTGGAATTCGGCTTCCACGCCCTTGGTCCGCGCATCGGCGGTCAGCGTCTGGAAGGCGAAGATCGGCGAGTTGAAGAAGTCCACCTGCAGGTTCTTGTACTTGTAGTTGAAGGCCGTGACGTTGAAGCGCAGCTGGCGGTCCAGCAGGGTGGACTTGAAGCCCAGCTCGTAGCCCTGCGCCTTCTCGGGGTCGAACGTCAGGTCGGCGTTGGGATCGGTCGACAGCTTCGAATTGATGCCGCCGTTGGAGAACCCGCCCGACTTGTAGGCGGTCTTGTAGGCCGCATAGACCATCAGGTCGTCGGTCGGCTTCCAGGTCAGCGTCGCTTCCGGGGACCAGTTGGTGAAATGCTGGCGCGCGGTCACTTCGCCCAGCCCGTCGGGGTCGTTCCGGTCGCGGAAGATGCCGGTCAGCAGGGGGTTGTTGTAAGGCTGGGTGAAGAAGCTGTTCTTGGTCTCGTCCGAATAGCGCACGCCGCCGGCCAGTTCGAGGGTGGGCACGATCTTGTAGGTGAGCTGGCCGAATACGGCCATGGTCTCGCCCTTGGTGAAGCTGCTCTTGGCGCTGGCGACATATTCGAGACCGGCCGGCGCGGCCGAGTTGGAGACGCCGCCGGTCATCACGTATTGCTCGAAATCGCGCTTGGTCTTCTGGTAGAGCATGCCCAGCATCATGTTGAACGGCCCGTCGAACTGCGTAAGGGCGCGGAATTCCTGGCTGAAGGCCTTCCACGAAGAGTTCTCGGTCGCCCAGGTGCTGCCCGGGCCGGTGCCGCTGTTGCTGGACTGGAAGTCGCAGGCGCAGGTCCAGCGGTTGTTGTTCCACTGGTAGTTGGTGACGGAGGAGAGCTGAAGCAGGTCGGCGTCATACGTCACGTTGAGCGTGCCGCCCGCCGAACGGTAGCGGTTGTAGAGCTGGCCGTCCTTCTTGGCGAAAGGATAGGTGGCGGCGACGTCCGCCGGCATGTTGTTCTGGTGCGTGACGAAATCCTTGCCGCAGGGATAGCCGTTGAGCTGCGAGGTCTGCCCGTTGCCGCAGGCATAGGCCACGTAGTTCCACGAGGAATTGTTGACCTCGTTGAAGTCCACCGTGCCCTTGAGGCTGACGGTAAGGCGGCTCGTCGGTTCCCATTTCAGAGTGCCGCGGGCCAGGAATTCCTCCTCGCCCGGCGCCTTGTGCGCGGCCGGCGTGGCGATATGCGAGGTGGGATTGCCATTGCCGCCTGCCAGGATGCTGACGGCATCGACGTCGGTGAAGGTCACGTCCTCGGCGACGTTGCGATAGTAGCCGCCGTCCATCTTGGAATAGCGCGCAGCCAGGCGAATGCCGAGAGTTTCGGTCAGCGGCATCGAGGCATAGCCTTCGACGCGGTATTGCTGGCTGCGGAATTCGTAGCCGCCCTTGATCTGGAACTCGGGCGTGGGGGTGGGATCGGCGGTGGTGATCGAGATCACGCCGGCCGTGGCGTTCTTGCCGAAGAACAGCGCCTGCGGGCCTTTCAGCACTTCCACGCGGGCGAGATCGAAGAAGCCCTCCTGGATCACGCGGCCCTGCCCGTAATAGGCGCCGTCGACGACGACTGCGACCGATTGCTCGATGCCGATCGAGGTCGAGGAAGACCCGATGCCGCGCAAGGTGAGCTGCGCGCCCGAGCCGTTGGACGCACGCCCGACGTTGAACTGCGGCGCGATGGCGGCGATCTTCTCCACGCTGGTGATATCGCGCGAGGCGATCTGTTCGGCGGAGATCGCGGTGACGGCCACCGGCACGTCCTGCGCGGTTTCCTGTCGCTTGCGCGCGGTGACGATGATGTCGTGGATGCCGCCTGTCGCCACGGGGCTGCCGGTGGTCGATTCGCCCTGCGTTGCCGGGGGCGCGGCGCTCGGCGTCGATGGGGCTGTATCCTGCGCGGCGGCGGGCAGCGCCATGAGCGTCATGGTCAGCGTCGTCGACGTGAGCAGGATCGATTTCGAGAATCGCATTTCAGGACCTCCCACATGTTCTTCTTGTCCTGCCTTGGTAGGCCCGGCGGCGCGCGCGGCGGCCTGTGCAAACGGATAGTCCTATCAGTTTGCACAGGTGGCGGGCCGGGGCGGCGCGGGCGACGGTGGCGGTTCGGCCCGCGCGGCCCATGGAGAGGCACCTTGACCGGCAATCGTTTCTGGCGGCTCGACCGTCATCCCGAAGGCAATAGGGATTTCGCCCGTTTCCTGACCCTGTGCGAGGAGGCCCCGGCGCCGCTGGCACCCGGCGAAGTGCGCATTGCCACCGCGTGGCTGTCCATGGACGCGGGCACCCGCATGTGGATGAGCCCGCGTACAGACGGCTATCAGCCGCCCTTGCCGCTGGGCGCCAGGATGGTGGGCCTGGTGCTCGGCCGGGTCAGCGAGACGCGCGATCCTGCCTTTCCGGTCGGCACCCTGGTGCGCGGCTTCGGGCAATGGGCGGAACAGGCGGTGGTCGTGCCTGCGCTCGCCGGGCTGGAAGCGGTGGACGAGGGGCTGGCCGATCCGCGCCAGCACTTCGGCGCGCTGGGGATGAACGCCTGGACGGCCTATGTCGGCGTGAAGGAAGTGGCGGCGGTGCGCCCCGGCGAATGGCTTGCCGTTTCCGCAGCGGCCGGGGCCACCGGCAGCCTGGCCTGTCAGGTCGGCCGCAATCTCGGTGCGAAAGTGGTGGGCATCGCCGGCGGCGCCGAGAAATGCCGCTGGCTGGTCGAGGACCTGGGCGTCGATATGGCCATCGACTATCGCGGCGAAGACGTGGCGGCGCGGCTTGCCACGATCGACGGCGGGATCGGCGCTTTCTTCGACAATGTCGGTGGGCCGATCCTCGATGCGGTGCTGCCCAATATGGCGCATTACGGGCGGGTGGCGATCTGCGGCATGGTGGCGGGCTATGACGGCGATGCGCCGATGCCCGGGCCGGCGCGCTTCGACCAGATCCTGATGCGGCGCCTGCGGGTCGAGGGGTTCTTCATTCCCGACTTCCTGGAGCGCGGCGCCGAGTTCCTGCCGGTGCTGCGCGGGTGGCTCGATGCCGGGAAGCTGGCGATGCGTTTCGACGAGACGGCGGGGATCGAGAACGTGCTCACCGCCTACGAGCGGATGCTGACCGGGAAGAACATCGGCAAAGTGGTGGTGAAAGTGGCCTGAAGGCGGAACGCGCGGTTCATGGAAACGTCGCCCCGGATCCGATCCGGGGCGACGCGATCCACACTCGTCCTTTCCCGACCGCGCCGGTCACATCGCGGTGACGCCCCCGTCCACCACGAATTCGCCGCCGGTGATGTAATTGGCTTCGTCGCTGGCGAGGAACAGGATCATGTTGGCGATGTCCAGCGGCGCGCCCATGCGCTTCATCGGGATCGAGGCGACGATCTCCTTGAAGCCTTCCGGGTTGTCGCTGCGGGCGACGTCCTGCATGGCCGTCTCGATCATGCCGGGGTGGACCGAGTTGCAGCGGATGCCCTCGGCCGCGCATTCCATCGCCACCACCTTGGAGAAGATCCGCACCCCGCCCTTGGCCGCGCCATAGGCCCCGCACATCGACACACCGACGAGGCCTCCGATGGAAGAGAGGTTGACGATCGATCCCCCGCCGCCGGTCTTGCGCATCAGCTCCACGGCCCGGCGGGTGCCCAGGAATACGCTGTCGAGATTGACCTTGTTCTGCTTCTCCCAGTCGGCCAGCGACAGCGCGGTCAGCGGCTTGAGCACGGCGATGCCGGCATTGTTCACCAGCACGTCGAGCCGGCCGTGGCCTTTCTCGATGGCCTGGAACAGGTCTTCCCATCCCGCTTCGCTGGTCACGTCCTGCGCCAGCGCCTCGGCCTGGCCGCCGGCCTCGCGCAGGGCCGCCGCGACGCTCTCGGCGCCGCCCGCGTCAAGGTCGGTGACATAGACGAAGGCCCCTTCTTCCGCGAAGCGCCGCGCGGTGGCGGCGCCCAGGCCGCGTTCGTTCCCGGCGCCGGTAACCAGCGTGATCTTGCCTTCCAGACGACCCATGCTTTCGATCCTTCCAAATTGCCTGCCGCTCCTGAACCAGGAGCTAGAATTTCACGCCGACCGTGGCGCCGTATGTCCGCGGTTCCAGTGCCATGCCGAACGAGAACAGCCCGGCGACGGTGAAGGCGTGAGTGGTGGTCTTCTCGTTGAGGAGGTTGCGGCCGAACACGCGGAAGTAGGCTTCCTTGTCGCCGATATCGAAGTTGAAGGTCAGGCTGCTGTCGACCAGATCCTGCGTGGTGGTGCGCACGCGCGGGTCGTTGCCATTGACCACGACGCTGGTGACCGTGCCGGCGCTGTCCGTCGCCAGGGTGAGCGGCCCGAGCGAGATCTGCTCGTCATAGGGGCTGATATGGCGCCAGCCCGCCGTGGCGACGATCTTGCCGAAGCTGGTGGGCACCGAATAGTCGGCATTGACCGAGCCGGTGAACTTGGGGGCGTAGATCAGCCTGTTGGCGGAATAGTCGAAGGGCACGATCAGCGCGCCGTTGATGCCGTCGGTCACGAAGTTGCGGAAGTGGGACTTCATGTAGGCGGAGGAGGCGGTGATCGTCAGTTCGGGCGTGATGCGCAAGGTGGCATCCATCTCGATGCCCTTGATGATCGCGCCGCCCGGCACGTTGCCGGTGATCGTCTGGTTGCCCAGCGGGCCGCCCGGCACGGTCAGGTTCTGCTGCATGTCCTTGTAGTCGGAGATGTAGCCGGCGATGTTGACTTCCACCCGCTTGTCGAAGGCGGCAAGCTTGGCGCCGATTTCATAGGCATCCACCGTTTCGGGCTGGAACGGCGTGCCGGCGGTCTGCGCCGTCGCCGCGCGCGGGCTGAAGCCGCCCGAACGGTACCCGCGCGACCAGGAGGCATAGAGCATCACGTCGTCGTTCGGGCGATAGTCGACGCCGATCTTGGGCGTGAACTTGGTGAAGTTGGCATCGCCCGAGCCGATCAGCCCGGCCTGCGCGAAGCTGTTGGTCAGCTTCTTGTTGTCATGCGACCAGCGACCGCCGAACGAGAGGCGCCACTTGTCGGCAAAGGCCCAGTTGAAGTCTCCGAAGAAGGCGTAGCTGGTGGTCTTGCCGACATTGGTCTGGGGATTCTGGTCGAATTCCATCGGCGGGATCGAGGGATCGAAGCCGAAGAAGCGCGTCCACTGGGTCAGGTCGTACTTCGAATGGAAGTAGTAGCCGCCCACCACATAGTCGAAGCCGGTGAAGAGATTGCCCGCCGCGCGCAGTTCCTGGCTCCACTGGGTATAGTGCTGGCGGCGGTCCACGTAGTAGAGATCGGTGGAGGAACCATCGAAGTCCTGGGTCTGGGCTTCCTTGCTGTGGCGCCAGCCGGTGATCGAGCTGAGCTTCACCGCGCCCAGGTCGTAATTCATCTGCAACGTGGCATTGGGCGCACGGTACTTGCTCTTCGCGGGAAGCGTGAAGACGGTGTAGAGATCGCTGGTGTTGTTGCGGTTGCACTCGTTGGCCGGGATCAGTCCGCAGAACAGTTCGGTGCTGTTGGTGAGGTTGCTTACCACCGGCTCGAAGTCCTGCACCACGTTCTCGACGCTGAGCTGGGCGTCGAAACCGCTGCCGGTAGGCTGGAACAGCAGGCTGGCGCCGTAGCTGTCTCCCTTGCTGCCGCCCGCGCGGGTGTCGCGGATGGCGTTGTGGTAGAAGCCGTCGGATTCGTTGTGGAAGTACCAGCCCTTGATGCCCCAGGTCTCTCCGTCGCCGTAATTGACGATGGCCTTGGCCGCCCAGGTGTTCCAGCGGCCATAGGTGAATTCGGCCTTTACGCCGGGTTCCATGGTCGGCTTGGTGCGGGTGATGTTGATGACGCCGCCGATGGTGTTGGCGCCGAACAGCGTGCCTTGCGGGCCGCGCAGAACTTCGATCTGGGCGATGTCGAACGCGTCCTGGAGCTGGCCGGTGCTGGTGCCGATCGTCACCCCGTCCACCACCACGCCCACGGTGGGCGTCTGGGACTTTTCGATATCGGCGTAAGTCAGGCCGCGGATCGAGATATTGGCCGCCTGCGCGCCCGAATTCTGCTGGGTGATGAGCAGGCCCGGTGCCGCGCCCTGCAGGTCGCCGATGTTGACGGCCGCCTTGTTCTCCAGCATCGCGGCGTTGACAGCGGTGATGGCCACGGGCGTGGACTGCAGCGTTTCCGCGCGGCGGCGGGCGGTGACGATGATCTCGGTCGCGCCGATGGGAGATGGCTGCGCGGCGGCTTCCGAAGCGGGGGCAGGTGCCTCTCTCGGAATTTCGCTTTGCGCCTGTGCCGGAGATACGATGCAAGTGAGCGCGCTTGTCGACAATGCGACAAGCCACGCTCCGCGACGACGTGCGGATGCCATTGGTTTCCTCCCTCTCCCCGACTATTCGTGTAGCCGACTTTACTTGATCACTATGCTACGAATTCGAGAGATACCCGAACTGACCATTTGCACAGGTGCGGCGGGGCCAGTGAACGACAAGTCAAGGCAGGCTGGAGAGGAGAACCTTGTCATGACTGCCAACCGCCGTTTCCTGCTTGCGCGCCGCCCCCGGGGAGAACCCGCGGCGGAAGACTTCGCCCTTGTGGAAACAGCGGTGCCGGCGGCTCCGCCCGGCGGTATCCTGGTGCGCAACCACTACGCCTCGCTCGATCCCGCGCAGCGGGGGTGGATGGACGATGCGCCGAGCTACATGCCGCCGATCCCGCTGGGCGATGCGGTTCGCGCGACCACGGTAGGGGTGGTGCATGCCTCGGACAATCCAGAGTTCCGCGTGGGTCAATGGGTGATGGGGCTGAACGCGCTGGAGGACTATTCGGTGGCGATGCCGGGCGGGTTCACCATGGCGATCGACGTCGCTGCGGTGGCCTCCCCCTCGAACTATCTCTCGGCGCTGGGCGCGGTGGGGCTGACGGCCTATTTCGGCCTGCTGGAAGTGGCCCAGCCGCGCGAAGGCGAGACGCTGCTGGTGTCCGGCGCGGCCGGAGCAGTGGGGTCCGCCGTGGGCCAGCTTGGCAAGATCGCCGGTTGCCGGGTAGTCGGCATCGCGGGCGGGGCGGAGAAGTGCCGCCGCCTGATCGAGGACTACGGCTTCGACGCCGCCGTGGACTACAAGGGGAAGGACCACGCAGCCCTCGTCGCCGCGATTGCCGAAGCGGCGCCGGACGGCGCCGATATCGTGTTCGAGAACGTGGGCGGGCCGGTGCTGGAGGCGGAAGTGTTCAACCTCGCGCTCCATGCGCGGATCGTGCTCTGCGGACTCATCAGCGAATACAACGCGCCGGAGAAGCTGGGCCTGCGCAATCTCTGGCAGGTGCTGACGCGGCGGGCGACGGTGCACGGCTTCCTGATCGCCGACTACGCTCACCGCTTTGCCGAGGGCGGCGCGCAGATGGCGCAGTGGCTGGCGGAAGGGCGGCTCCGCGCGGATGAGGACGTGCAGGAAGGGCTGGAGAACGCCTATGCGGCCTTCATGCGGCTGTTTTCCGGGGCGAATACCGGCAAGCTGGTGTTGCGGATCGCCTGAGCGCGGGCCTGCGAGCGGCCGATCAACCGAAGACCTCGTCGTTCCGCGCGCCACCGCGAAAAAAGACGGCGGACCTTGCGGTCCGCCGTAAGCTCCGTGCTTGGAGGGTAACGCCTAGAACTGCACGCGCTTGGTATAGCCGCCATCGACCACGACATTGGTGCCGGTGGTGTAGGACGAGGCTGCGCTGGCGAGGAAGACGATGGTGCGCGCCACTTCCTCCGGTCCGCCCCAGCGGCCCAGCGCGAAAGCGGCTTCGGTGGCCTGGTAAAGCTCGGGCATGGCCTGGCCGATGGCTTCCCAGTTGCCGCCGGGGAACTTGATCGGGCCGGGCGAGACGCAGTTCACGCGAATGCCCATCGGGCCGACCATCTGGCTGAGCTGACCGGAATAGGCGATCAGCGCCGCCTTCATCGCGTTGAAGGCCTGAGGCACGATGAACGTCTCGGTCCCGGCGGTGGAGGCCATGATGACGATGGCGCCGGCGCCCGATTTCTCCAGCCAGGGCTGCAGGGTCTCGCAGCCGAGCACGGTGCCCTTGATGTCGGCGGCGAAGCAGGCTTCCCAGTCTCCGGTCGCGCCGGAGCCGGAGGCGCTGGCGCCGGGCACGAACACGTCGCAGCCGCCCAGCTTTTCAGCGGCGGATTTCAGCCATTCGACGTAAGCGTCGTGGTCCAGCATGTCGAGCGCCTCACCGACCACGATGCCGCCGTGGCGGGCGAGCGACTCGACGGTTTCCGCCACTTGTTCGGCATTGCGCGAGAAGAATGCGATGTCGCAGCCTTCCTCCGCGAAGACTTCCAGCGCCGCACGGCCGATGCCGCGGCTGCCGCCGGTGAGAATGACTTTCTTGCCCTTCAGTCCAAGATCCATGGCTGCCTGTCCTCTGCCTTCGCGCGTTGTTCTGTGCGCCGGTTGTCGCCGCTCGCGAGGGCGGGGGCCACTCCTATTTTGGTCAGGAACGAGGCGCCGCCCGCCGTGCTAGCCCCATGGAACAACCGGGAGAGAACGATGGGACGACTGCAAGGCAAGCGCGCCGTGATTCTGGGCGCCAGCAGCCCGGACAACATGGGCCAGCACATCGCCCGGCGCTTCATCGCGGAAGGCGCGCGCGTGCTGGTTTCGGGCCGCAAGGAAGCGGTTCTGGCCGACTTCGCTGCGCGCAACCACTGCGAATGGGCCGCGTGCGACCTCACCGACGCGCAGAGCGTGGAGGGTCTGGCCGAGGCCGCCGCCGCGAAGCTGGGCGGCATCGACATTGCCCTCAACGCCACGGGCTGGGGGCTGCTGAAGCCGTTCCTGGACACCACGCACGAGGACGTGATGGCGATGACCATGCTCCAGTACGTGGGGCCGTTCCATTTCTTCCAGGCGATGCTGCGGCGCATGGCGCGCAGCCGGGGCGGCGAGGGCGGCTCGATCATCCAGATCAGTTCCGCCACGGCAACGATCATGCTGGACGACCACGCCGCCTACATGGGCACCAAGGCGGGGACCGACCATGTGATCCGCTGCGTCGCCAACGAGTTCGGGCGCGAGGGCGTGCGGGCGAACTCGATCTCGCCGGGGCTGACCGATACGCCGATGACCGCCGATGCCAAGCAGGTGCCCGGCCTGTTCGACGCGTTCCTTGCCGGCTATCCGCTCGGCCGCATCGGCACGTCCGACGACATCGCCGCCGCCGCCGTCTGGCTCGCCAGCGACGAGTGCTTCATGACTGGTGAGAATCTGCAGGTGAACGGCGGCCTGACCTTGCGGCGCAATCCGATGAAGAGCGAGATCGAGGCGGCCGTAGCGGCAGCCATGGAAGGATAGACCGGGGGCGGTTCCGCCCGGGTCAGGTCCCGGGCGGCGTTACCGTACGCACATCTTCGCCCGCACATCCTCACGCAGCAGGTCCTTGCGCACTTTGCCGGAGGCAGTGCGCGGGAAATCTCCGCGGAATTCGAAGCGCTCCGGGATCTTCTGCCGCGCCAGGCCGCTCCCCGCGACATGGGCGGCCAGATCCTCGGCCGAAATCAGGCCCTCCGCCGCGATCACGTAAGCGCAGACACCTTCACCCAGCCGCGCATGCGGCATGGCGACGACGGCGGCCTCGCGCACCAGCGGATGGGCGTGGAGCACGTCCTCGATCTCCTTGGCGGAGATATTCTCGCCGCCGCGGATGATCAGGTCCTTCTTGCGGCCGGTCACCGTGATTGCCCCCTCGGCCGTGCGCACGCCGAGGTCGCCGGTGCGGAAGAAGCCGTCCGCGGTGATCGCCTCGCGCGTCTGGCCGGCGTCGGCATAGCCCAGCAACATGCCGGGCCCGCGCGCAAGGATTTCGCCCTCCTGGCCATCGGGCAAGGCGTGGTCCTCGTCATCGACGATGCGGACCTCGTAATCGACCACTTTGCCGTCGGTGGTGGCGGCCAGGTGCTCGTCGTGCGGCCAGCCGAACGTCACCAGCGGCACTTCCGATGCACCGAAGACGCGGAAGGCGCGGCACTGGGCGAAGGCGGCGTTGGCAGCGGGGATGAGGTCGGCCGGAACCGCCGCGCCGCCGCAAGCGAAGAAGCGGAACGAGGGAAGCGGATTGCCCGATTCGCGCGCCGCCGCCGCCAGTTCGACCAGGAACGGGGTCGCCGCCACGGTGCCGACCAGCCGGTGCCGGTCGATCAGTGCCAGCGCCTCGCCGGCGTTCCAGCTTTCCATCAGCACCGTGCGCGTGCCGCAGACGAAAGGCGCTTCCAGTCCGTTGGCATAGCCGGAGACATGCGTGACGGGCGAGGGCATCAGCGCCGCTTCGCCGGACGCGAAGCCCCAGTGCGCGGCGCTTGTCCGCAGGATGCGGGCGATGGACACATGGCTATGCAGCACGCCCTTGGGCCTGCCGGTGGTGCCCGAGGTATAGAGAACCATCTTCACGCCCAGCGGATCGACGGCGGGCCGGTCGAAGCGAGCGCCGCGTCCTTCCGCGACCAGCGCGGCATAGTCGTTTCCGCCGCTGCCGCGCACCGTGAAGACATGGCGCAAGTCCGGCAGATCGGCGGCGATGCGCGCGGCCATGGCGGCATAGTCGAACTTGCGGAAGGCGGCCGGCACGAACAGCGCGGCGGCGCGGCAGTCGGCCAGCATCTGCGTGACTTCATGGTCGCGGTAGATCGGCACGATCGGGTTGACGACCAGGCCCGACATCGCGGCGGCCAGGTTGATGACCATCGCTTCGCGCCAGTTCGGCACCTGGAAGGCCAGCACGTCGCCCGGCCGCAATCCGCGCGCATGGAGCGCGGCCGAAAGAGCCTCGGCATCGGCCAGCGCCTGCGCGCGGGTGACGGCGACATCGCCGTCGACCAGGGCCACGAAATCGGGGTCCGCCTCGGCCAGCGCGGCGGCCTGCTGCGCGATCGTGCGTTCGTCCCAGACGCCGGTACCGGCATAGGCGGCAAGGTGCTGCGGCGGCGTTTCGAGCCACGCCCAAGGGCTGTCGTTCCTCTCCATCATCGCCGATGACTGCCCTTGCCGGTGGTCGCGGCCAACTGGCCAAAGTACCAAGCTTTCTGTTCGACCTATCACCTTGCGCAGCTTGCCGCCACTCGCGGCGGCGCACAGGATCGCAGTCGATAACGATGCGGGAGAGGACCGAGTGGACCGCGTGAAGCAGATTGGCGATGTCGCCGAAATCATGCTCGACTATGTCGAGAACAGGAAGACCTTCCAGACGGACCGGACGTTCAAGGTCCCCACCGCCAGCTATACCGACCGGGACCAGTTCAACGCCGAGATGGAGCTGGTGTTCAAGCGCGTGCCGCTGATGCTGGCCTTCACGGCGGAAATGCCGAATCCCGGCGATTACAAGGCGATGGAGGCCGTCGGCCTGCCGGTGCTGATCACCCGCGACAAGCAGGGGCAGGTGCGCGCCTTCCTCAACGTCTGTTCGCATCGCGGTGCGCCCGTGGCCGCGGACGGACACGGCAACTGCGCGCGCTTCACCTGCAAGTACCACGCCTGGACTTACGGGGCCGACGGCCGCCTGCTCGGCATTTCCGAGGCGAGCACGTTCGGCCAGGTCGACAAGGCCGAAATGGGCCTGCGCCAGCTTCCTTGCGAGGAGCGCAGCGGCATGATCTTCGTCTGCCTCACGCCCAATGCGCCGATGGACCTCGACAACCATTTCCGGGGCTTCCTGGAGGATTTCGACGCGCTGGACTTCGCGGACTGGACCTATCTGGGCAACCGCACCATCGAGGGCGCGAACTGGAAGATCGCCTTCGACGGCTATCTGGAGGGCTATCACTTCCAGTCGCTCCATCCCGAGACGATCTTCCCGCGCACGCCGTCCAACTGCACGCATTACGAAGGCTTCGGCCCGAACATCCGCATCGGTTTTCCCCAGCATTCGATCGCCGAGCAGCTGAAGGACGTGCCGCGCGCGGAATGGGGCAACAAGGAGAACTATGGCTACGATTTCGTGCGCATCTTCTTCCCCAATGTCTCGATCTTCATCGCGCCGGAGATCACCCAGGTCGCCCAGCTTTTCCCGGGGCCGACGCCGGACCGCAACCGCACGGTGCTGAACTACCTGCGCCGCGATCCCATCCGCGACGAGACCGACCGCGAGGGCGTGGAAGCGGCCATGAATTTCTTCCGCGATGTGACCTATCAGGAAGACTACGTGATCGGGCTGGAGATCCAGAAAGGCCTGGAATCCGGCGCACACGACGACCTGACTTTCGGCCGCAATGAAAGAGGCAACCAGTACTTCCACGAGTGGCTGAACTGGTACCTCCAGGACGACGCCTCCCTTCCCGAACCGCAGATGTAGGGCGGGCGGGACAGATGGCGCGCAAGCTCTCGCTCGCCTCGGGCGTGCTGCCCGAATTCGGCGCGGTCGACGTGGTGGAGGCCGGTGCGGCGACGGGGTTCGACGCCGTCGGTCTCTGGATAGACCCCGAGACATGGACCGCACGGCACACCCGCGAGGCCCGTGCGGCGCTGGCGCGCACCGGGATGCCGGTGCTCGACGTGGAAGTGGTGTGGATCAAGCCGGACTCCGCGCTGGACGATCATCGCCGCGTGATCGATGTGGGCGCGGAGCTGGGCGCTGGGAACGTGCTCTGCGTTTCCTCCGATCCCGACCACGGCGCCGCGGCGGCGAAGCTCTCCGCACTGTGCCGCCATGCCGAAGGTTCCGGGATGCGCGTGGCGCTGGAGTTCGGCATCTTTACCGAGGTCCGGAACTTGAAGCAGGCGCTCGCGGTGATCGGGCGCGTGGATCATCCGCTGGCGGCGGTGCTGGTCGATCCGATCCATGTCGACCGCTCGGGCACGACGGCGGCCGAAGTGGCCGCGATCGATCCGGCGCTGTTGCCTTATGCCCAGTTCTGCGACGCCCGGGCGACGCGGCCAGATCCCGGCGATTTTGCCGCCGTGATCGCCGATGCCGTGGACTTTCGCGAGCAATGCGGGGAAGGCGCTCTGCCCCTGGCGGCGCTGCTGGAAGCGCTGCCGGCGGACGTGCCGCTCTCCATCGAACTGCGCTCGGCCGCGCTGCGCGAGGCGTTCAGCCATCCGGCCTTGCGCGCCAGGGCCGTGCTCGATGCCACGCGCGGCTGGTTGGACAGGCTGGCATGACCGTCACCGTCATCACCCTGCTCAAGCGCCGCGAGGGCATGAGCCGGGAGCAATTCCGCACCTATTACGAAAGCCACCACCGCCGCATCGGCGAACGCGTGCTGGCCGGCCATGCCACGCGCTACGTGCGCCGCTACCTCGCCCCGCTCGACGGCGTGGACCAGCCTTGCGATGCCGACGTGGTGATGGAGATCGACTTTCCCGACGAAGCTGCGCGCGATGCCTGCTTCGCCGCCCTGGCCGAGCCCGAGACCCTGGCGATGATCGCCGAGGACGAGGCGCGCCTGTTCGACCGCGAGCGGATCCGGGCTTTCAGCGTAAGCGAGTCGGTGTCGGCCCTCGATCCCTAGTCGGGAGGAAAAGCGTCGAACATCGGCAGGCCGTCGCAGATCGGGTCCCAGTCGGCCTTGGAACCGGCGAAGATATGTGCGCTGGGCCGGATGGTCGGGCTGTCCAGCAAAGTGCCCAGCGTCACATGGACATATCGCTGTTCGCGAACGAGGGAGAACAGCAGCGATCCGCAGCGCGCGCAGTGGCCGTCATGGCTGCCCCGCTCTTCCTCGCCACTCTCGCCATAGCGCAGAAGCCGCTCGGGCGCGTGGACGCGCAGCCGCTCTGCCCGAATGCCGGCGAAAGGCTTGGACCCTGCTCCCGTCGCCCGGCGGCACTGCGAGCAGTGGCAGATCAGCGCATATTCGAAGTCGTCCTCCACCTCGTACGTGCAAGCGCCGCAGAGGCAGGAGCCCTGAAGGATTCGCATGTCGGAAGGTATCTGCCGTTCAGCCGCCGTTTCAATCCTCCCGCGCGTCCATCGTAGTATATTCGCGGCGCGTGAAGCGCCAGGATCCCTCGATCCGCGCCAACTCGTCGGCATAGCGGCCGCGCAGGCGCAGGGTCTTGCCGGAAGCGGGGTCTTCGAAGATTTCCGAGGTATAGGAGATCGCGGTCGCGGCATCGCCCGCGACGCGAATCTCGCCCGGGTGGGCGACATAGATCATCGCTCGCTCGCCGCCGCCCAGCCCATAGCGTTTCATCGATTCCACCCAGGCCGCGACAATGGCCGCCTTGCCCGAATAGCCGCCCAGGTCCGGGAACTCGGGAAGCGCCCAATAGGCGTCCTCCGCCCAAGTTCCGCCCCAGGTTTCGGCATCGCGCGTCATCACGCCGTGGGCATATGTGTCCAGCAGTTCGCGGATCAGGATGCGGTCTTCCAGCGGTCCGGTAAAGGCCATTGCACGGTTCTCCCGGTTACCAGGCGTGGGTTTCGCCGTTCCACTTGTAGAACCCGCCGGACATTTCCGGTGTCAGCCGCTGCGCCAGGGCGGCGATGCCCTGCGCGCTTTCCAGCGGGGTGAGTTCGGCGGCGGGGCCGCCCATGTCGGTCTGGACCCAGCCGGGGTGCACGCTGATCGCGATGATGCCGCGGTCTTTGGTGCCCAGGGCCACCGAAACCATCAGCCGGTGCAGGGCGGCCTTGGAGGCGGAATAGGCCTCGTAGCCCGGATAGGGCCAGGTCGAGGCGCCGACCTGGCTGCCGAAGCTCACTACTTTCGCGCCGGATCCGAGGCGCGGCAGGAAGGCCTGGAACACCCGCATCGGGCCATTGACGTTGACGTTGAACACATCCAGCCAGTCAGCGAAATCGGCGCTCTCCAGCTCGGAATCGGTGCTGCCGGAAACGCCCGCGACATTGTAGAGCACATCGATCGCGGCATCGCCAGTATCGGCCGCGCCTGCCTTTACCGAGGCATCGTCGGCCACGTCCATGGCGTGAAGCGTCACTTTCCCGCCCGAGCCTGCGGCAACGCCGCGAAGTGCGTCCGCACCATCGGGATCGCGCAGCAGGGCGAAGACACGGTCGCCCTTCGCCAGGTGCAGTTTGACGAGTTCCAGCGCGATGCCGCGCCCCGCCCCGGTGATTGCCACGTTCGCCATCGACAGATCCTTTCACGGGGCGATTTTCCCAGCGCCCACCAGCCGTTATCATCCTCTTGCGCGCAAGCCTATCAAAGGGCGGCGGCGGGCTGACCTCTCCATTCGATCAGGGCGCTGTGGCGACGTAACGGGAGCGCCTCAACGCGAGGCGCTCTCCCGCAGCCGGGTCGCCGCGGCGAGACGGCCGAGCAGCGGCGGCCATAGCCCGAGCAGGCCCGAGGCCAGCCGCGCCGCGATGGGCAGGCCTGTCACCCGGTGGAGCGCCATGGCCTTGCGGACTTGCGGCGCCACTTCGCGGCGCAGGCGGCGGGTATAATCGGCGGAAGAAAGCCCGCCGAGCCATGCCTCCACCGCCAGGGCCGCGCTGCGCAAGGCGATGGCCATGCCGTCCCCGGTGAGCGGCGCGGTGAGCACGGCCTGGTCGCCCAACCGGAACAGGCCGTCGCGATCTTCCGAGGGGCGGTGGACATAGCCGTAAGGCAGGCCGGCGATCGAGCAGGGCCGCTCGAACAGTTCGCTGGCGCCGTCGAGCCGCCGCGCGACATGCTCGTCGCGCCCGAGTTCGGCCAGCAGCACGCTCCAGGAACCGCCGAAGCGGTCCTTGCGGACCAGCACGCAGAAGTTCATCACCCGCGCGGCCACGCGCTGCAGCCCCAGATAGCCGCCCTCGACGAACACCAGTTCCACGGCATTGCCCAGCGCGGCGTCCTGCTCGGGCGTGATGCGCCAGTGCATCTTGAAGCCCACATAGCCGGAGCTGCCGCCACCGGCGGGCTCCCTTCCGGCACCGCGAATATCGTGCTTGCCGGTGGCGAGGAACCGCGCCGGCGCATCGAACCGGCCCGCGCTGGTGTCCATGCCCGCCGCGTCCAGGCCGATCACTTTCACCCCGCGCCGCACTTCGGCCCCGGCCGCTTCCGCGGCTTCCAGCAGGGCCTCGTCGAGGAGCAGCCGGCTCACCCCGAGCCCGGTGAAGGGCAGGCGCGATTCCGCGCTGCTGCGCCCGTTGACCAGCCGCACCCGGTCGATCGCCACGGCGCCCAACCGAAGCGGCTCGAAGGCCATGTCGCGCAAGTCACGCTGGGCTTCCACCGAAAGGAATTCGCCGCAGACCTTGTGGTGCGGCCCGGCCTGGCGCTCGAACAGCTGGACGCGCGCCCCTGCCCGCGCCAGCCGCAAGGCGGCCGAGGCACCCGCGGGGCCGCCGCCCAGCACGGCGACGTCCGATCCGGCCGGATCGTCCGGGCCTACCATTTGCGCCGCTCCACGCAGTAGCGGAACGGGAAGCGCCAATGGACCTGGGCGCGATCCTCCAGCCCCGCGGCGGCCAGCAGCAGGGCCCAGTCCTCGCGGCGAAAGGCGCGGGCGATGGAGAGCGGCCCGTCGTGGCGGACGAAAGGATGCCAGCGCACCGCCCCCGCCAGCAGCGAGAAGCCGTGATAGGCGAACCAGTGCCGGTGCAGGTCGTTGACGAACCAGCCGAGCGCGGCCTTGCGCTCCATCCATTGCAGGAATGCCGCGATCCCGGCGTCGTCCATGTGGTGCGTGACGAGCGAACTCACCACCAGATCCACCGGCTCGTCCGCCGCCATGGCGAAAGCGTCCCCGGTGCGGAAGTCGATGGCGAGATCGGGCGGCGTCAGGCGGCGGGCCACGGGTTCGCTGCGGGGGTTGATGTCGAAGCCGATCAGCCGCAGCGAACGCCCCCGTTTCCGCCCGTGCCGCGCCAGCGCGCGCAGCATGTCGCCCGCGCCGTAGCCCACATCCACCACGGTCAGCGTGCGGGCGGGCGGCGTGGCGGCGAAAGCACGGTCCAGGAAGGCCAGGGTCGGCGGGCGCGCCAGGGTGACGGTGTTGACCTGGGCCAGGTCCTCGATGCAGGCGGCGAATTCCTGCGCGGTCACGGCTTCGCCATCCATCCATTCCGCCTCGTGGGAGCGATGGCGAAGGCCGCGCATGGCTAGCGGGGGACCATTCTGAACCGGAAGCTCTCGGCCGCGAGTCCGGGGCCGAAGGCCATGGCGATGCCCTTGCCGTTGCCGTTGGCCTTTGCTTTGCCGAAGTCGCCCTCATCCTGCGGCGCCGCGCCCGCATGGCTCTCGATCATCGCTGCCAGCACGAACATCAGCGTGGCCGAGGACATGTTGCCATAGCGCCGCAGCACGTCGCGCGAAGGGCCGAGCGCTGCGGGGGGCAGCTCCAGCGCGCGTTCCACCGCGTCCAGGATCGTGCGGCCACCGGCATGGACCGCCCAGAGGTCGTAGTCTTCCGGCGCCAAATCCCGGAAGATTCCCTGATCGTCGTTGCGGCTGCGCTCGGCGCGCAGGGCATTGGCGATGAAACTGGGCACGCGCCCATCGAGGTGCATGTCGAAGCCCTGGTCGCCGATGCGCCAGGTGATCGCCTCGGCCGAGCCGGCCATCGCGGCGGAACGGAAATCGGTGAGCGCCACGCCCCTGGGTTCGGCGGTGACCAGCGCCGCTGCCGCGCCGTCTCCGAACAGCAGCATGGACAGCAGCTTTTCGAGGTCCTGCGTGCGCTGGAAATGGATCGTGCACAGCTCCAGGTTCACCACCAGCACCCGGGCTTCCGGTTCGGAGCGCACGATATGATGCGCCAGCCGCAGGGCGTTCACCGCGGCATAGCACCCCATGAACCCGACCACGGTGCGTTCGACGGCGGGATCGATGCCGGTCTGCGCCACCAGCAGCTGGTCCAGCCCCGGCGCGACGAAGCCGGTGCAGGATGCCATGACGAGATGCGTGATCCCCTCGGCGGCGATGTCGGGGCTGAGCGCCCGCACCGCTTGGAGCGCCAGCGCCGGGGCGTCTCGTTCGTAGCGGGCCATGCGCTCGGCCGTGGAAGGCCAGTCGCCAAGGCCGTAGAAACGTTCCCGGTCGGTGAGCTGCCCGTCGGGCAGCACTTCCGGTTCGATGAACGAGAATCGCCTGTCGATCCCCGACCGCGACACCATGCGGTCGAACAGGCGCAAATGCGCCGGCTCCCGAAGGGCCGAGCGCACGAAGGCGACGAAGGCGTCGTGGACCTGGTGGGGCGGGACGGCGGTGCCGATGGCGTTGATATGGGCGGTTGCGGTCATGACGGGAGCCGGCCGATCAGCACGGCGTTGAGGCCGCCGAAGGCGAAGCTGTTCGAGACCAGCACCCGGTGGTCTATCGGTACGGCACCGGGCGAGGCTTCGGCAAGGGCCAGCGGCAAATCGCAATCCGGGGCGGTGCCGAGATGGTTGAGCACCGGCGGCGCAGCCCCGCGCGAGAGGGCCTCCATGCCGATGACGAATTCCATCGCCGCCGTCGCGCCGATCAGGTGGCCGTGGGCGGACTTGGTGGCGATCACCGTGCTTGCTTCCAGGGAGCGGCCGTAGATCGCCCGGATCGCCGCGGCTTCCACGGGGTCGTTCAGCCGCGTGCCGGTTCCGTGCGTGGAGATCAGCGCGGGCACTTCCGGAGCGATCCCGGCGTCCTCGTGCGCGGCGCGGATCGCGGTTTCTATGCCTTCGCGGTCCGGCGCGGTCATGTCGGCGGCGTCGCTGCTGGTGCCGTAGCCTGCCAGTTCGCCCAGGATGTTCGCGCCCCGCGCCCGGGCATGATCTTCGCTTTCCAGCACCACCACGGCTGCGCCTTCGCCCAGCACCATGCCCTTGCGGTCTTTCGAGAAGGGCCGGCAGGTATCGTCCGCCATCACTCCCACTGCGCTCCACGCCGTCCACGAGCCGAGCGTGAGGCAGGCCTCGCTGCCCCCGGCGATGGCCACGTCCGCGCGGCCGGAACGGATCATGTGCATCGCCTCTCCCAGGGCATGGGCGGAAGAGGCACAGGCGCTGGCGATCACGAACGTCGGCCCGTGAACGCCCAGCACCATGGCCAGGTGGCTGGCGGGGGCCGAGATCATCGAAGCAGGGATCGTCTGCGGATGAACTTTCGCCAGGTTGCGGGCGTAGAGGCGCTCGTAGGCCTGGTCCATCGTCGCATTGCCGCCGCTGCCGCAGCCGATCAGGATGGCCGTGCGCCGCGCCAGCGAGGGATGGCCGCGCAGCCCGGCGGCCTCTACCGCCTCCAGCCCGGCCGTCAGCGCGTGGAGCGACAGGGGATCGAGCTGCCCCAGCGGCCGGAGGTCGTCCTTGTCGCCCACCGCCTGTTCCAGGGCCATGCGGCAGGCCTCGGCGTCGACACGGGCGGCGGGGCCGTCGATCCGCCAGGCAGGATGGCCTTCGGGCGCCTCGCGCCGCCAGGGCCGGATCGCCCCTTCGCCTGCGGCCAGGTTACGCCAGGTCTGCGCCAGGCCGATGCCCAGGCCGCTGACGCAGCCGAAGCCGGTCAGGACGACCTTGCGGCTCACGAAGGGGCCAGTCGCATCACGAGGTCCACGAAATCGGCGATGGTGGAATGGGGATCGAGCTTGTCGGGATCGACTTCCACGCCGAACTTGTCCTCGATGATGAAGAGCGTGCTGGCGACGTCGAGCGAGCCTATGTCGAGCTGTTCGAACGTGGCGTCAGGCCGCAAGGCAGCGGGATCGAGCCCGGACTCTTCCGCAATGACACCCAGGATCGCTTCCTTGGAAACCGTCATGCCGCTGCTTTCCCCTTTCATGTTTTGGGTTTCGGTGAACCGTTATCCGGCCTGTCTTGCCGATGCCGGGCCGTCTTTGCCTGCGGGCCGCTCATGCAGTGCCCTGCGCATCAATGAGACGGGCGGCGGCGGGCCAGTTCGTCGCTGGCGGGCCAGCCGGGGCCGCAAGGGACGCGATCGAAACCAGGGCGAGCAATGCCTTCATGACGATCCTCCACCATGGCCGAAATGTCGGGCCGGAGGAGACGGTATCACGCACAATCAGCCGCGTACATGGAATTGCGCCCGTGAAGACAGGGTCATGCGGAATGGTCGGCCCGCCCGATCCGGCATGCTCCGGCCGGGGCAGGATTGTCGGCGCGGCGAAGGTGATCTAGGCCCCGCAGACAGGCAGGACGGGCTAGCAAGGTGAACAGTTGGGCGATCAGGTCGGGGAAAGACGATGACGGACGTGCTGAAACTCCTGCCGATCCTGTCCGGCGCGGATGAGGGGGAGCGTTTCGACGATCTGCTGCGCCGGCCGGGTGTCCGCATCGAGCGGATAGAATCCCATGGCCACGTCACCCCGGCCGACCAGCCCTATGTGCAGGACTGGGACGAATGGGTCCTGGTTCTCTCCGGCGCGGCGGAACTGGATCTGGACGGCACGGGGCCGTGCAGGCTGGGCATGGGCGAGGCACTGTTGATCCCGGCAGGCACGGCGCACCGCGTCACCTATACCGCCGATCCGACGATCTGGCTGGCCATCCACCTGGGTGAGACCGAGCCGCCCGCTGCCGGGTAGGAGAGAGCGGTCTGCAAGGGCCTGGTTCGGGACCACGACCGGAAACGGATTCTCTCTCGGCGGGGCGCCTTGTTCGCCTCAAGTTCGCCAGCGGTGCCGGACGACGACAACCTTAGGCGGGTTCAGAAACCGTAGCGCAATTCGGCGGTGCCGCGCGGGGGCAGGGTAAGCGACCAGGTCGCCACGCCGTCGATCCGTTGGAGAGCCTGCCCTTCTGCGGTAATGTCCTGCCCGGCGGAACCGATCGGCACATCGACCGCGACGGGGAAGGGATTGGCGTTGGTCAAGCTGAGCACGGCGCCCTTTGGCGAGGTTTGGCGCTGCGAGACCAGCACTTGCGTGCTGGTTCCGGCGGAAAGGCGGAAGGTTTCGCCTTCGGCGCGGTCAGTGAGCGAACCCAGGCCGAGCAGTTGCGTGCCGGTTCCGGGCGCCTGCGCATAGAGCGCGGTGCTGCCGGCGGGAAGGGCAAGGCCCAGCCCCGCATCACTCTTGTTGCGCAGCACCAGGACCATGGCGCTCGGCGCATTGTCCAGCCTCTGCCCCGGATAGACCGCGCGCCGGTAGCGTCGCTCGAAAGGAACGGCGCTGCGGGTGAGCAGGGCCACCTGCTTCTGTCCGCGCGGGGAGACGGTGACGCGTTCGGGCACACGGTAGAGCTTGAGATCGCCCAAGTCTTCCGGTGGCGGCGGGGGAGGCGGCGGCGGTGGGGGCGGCGGCGCAGGTGCTGCCATGAGGGGCGGGGGCGGCGCTCCGGCGCGCATGGCCGTGACGAAGATTTCCTCGGCCTGCGGGACGATCCGGCGCAAGTCGGAAGTGGTGGTGCCCAGGGGATAGCAGACGAGGCGCAGTGCCGAGACCGCGGCGCGCAAGGAGGGCGTGTAGACCCGGTTGAGGCGCCCGGCGACGGCGTTCACTTCGGCATCGGCGAAAGCCTGTCCGTTGCCGTTGGCCAGCGTCAGCCAGGCGAAGAGATCCAGCGAGCGACCGTCCGCGGCCTGGGTCGCGACATAGCTGGCGCGCCAGTCGAAGCCTGAGGCGATGTAGCTGAGGCGCACGGTGACCGTGCGCGCGGCCGGGCTTTCGGTGGTCACGCTCAGCACCGGCTTGCTCGAAAGGCCGGCCGGCACACCGTCGTAATGCAGCTGTTCGGGCAGTCCCGAACAGCGCAGCGTCTCGATCCCCGCCTTCGTCTGGAGCACGACACCGGGCTGAGGCCCTGCAACGATGGTGGCATCCTCGCTCACCGGGCGGCCAGTGGCCTTGTCCGTGCGCGTCAGCGTGACCTGTCGCCCCAGCGTGCCGTCCACCAGCGAGGCGGGCGAGAGCAGGCGGGCGTCGCGGTTCTTCTCGATCGTGCCACCGGGCAGGCCCTCGATCACGGCGCTGACCGGGATCACGCCCTCCGCCACGCCTTCGAAGCGCAGCACCGCTCGGCCGCGCGGCAGGCGGACCTTGCGCGTTTCCGTCACCATGGCGAACCCGTCGAGGTTACGCAGGTTCAGAGATCCCCCTCCGTTCGGCGCGCGGTAGACGGTCAGCGAAACCCGGTCCGGCCTGGGCGAGGTGACGGTGATGTCCGGCCGGGCGCGCTGCGGCGCGGCGCGCGGCGCCGGGGCGCTGTCCTGCACCCGATCCTGTGCTTCCAGCGCAGGCGTCGCAAGCGACGCAGGCAGCAGGACCGCCAGGCAGAGCCGCCGGAACATCAGTAGCGCGTGTCGAACGTGGCGGTGACGACCGCCTCTCCATTGGCGGGGACCGGCACCTGCCAGACCGTGGAGCCTGCATCGCGGCGCTCGCTCTTGCGGTTTTCCTCGGTCACGCGCGTATCCGTCCAGTCCAGGCCGCTCTGGACCAGTTCGACGGTGGCCGGCCGGCCCCGCGCATTGGTCAGGCGGTAGCGCATCTGGGTGCGCCAGCGCTGGTCGCCCAGCTTGGTGCGGGCGACCACGGTGGGCTGCACTTTCACGTCGAAAGCGTCGCCGGTGGGCAGGGAGATCGTCGATCCCTGCGGGGTGTGATCGATGCTGTTCTCGCCGGTGAACTGCGGCTGGCCGCGCGCGTCGCGCACATAGACGCGCACCGTGCCGGCGGGCAGCGCGTCTCCCAGGCCGGCGGCGCCGGAATTGGCGAAGCGCAGCACGCTCTGGGCGCTGCGGCTCTCGTTCGCGCTACCCAGCCAGCCGTTCTCGAACCGGTATCCGGCGCTGGCCGCCACGCCCTTCGCGTCAAGGAAGCTGACCTGCTTGGTCTGCTTGTCGGCAATGGTGGTGCGCTCTGCCAGGGGATAGAGATAGAAATCGCCCAGCTGCTCGCGCTCGGCACTTTCGGTGCCGGGCTGCACGCGGGTCATGCGGCGGGGCTGGGGCATGTAGCTGTTGCGATCGTTCGTATTGCCCACTTCGCCGGCCACCAGCAGAGTGCGCGCGTTGTTGAACGTGGTGCCGCTGGTGTTGGTCAGGGTGACCCAGCCCTGCACGTCCACTTTCCCGCTCTTGTCGTCGAACAGGGCGACATAGTCCGCGCTCCAGCCCAGGCCGCCGCTGAGATAGGAGAGCGTTGCCGGCCGCGTGCCCGACCGCGTGCTGGCGAGCGTGACGGACAGCGTGGGGCGGGCACGGAGCGATTCGGGCACGCGGTCGAACACGGCGCGCACCGGCAGACCATCGTCCCGCAGCACTTCGACATGACCGCCGACGTCCAGCACCACGCCGCCGTTTACCGCCAGGACTTTCGCCTTTTCGCGGGTTTCGGCGCCGGTGGCGGGATTGGTGCGGATGAGAGCGATCGTTTCTCCCTGTGCCTTTTCCATGAGGCTGGACGGGGTGAGCAGGTCGAAGTCGAAATTCTGCTCCACGATGGCGGCATCGGCCACGGTAAGCGAGACCGTCTCGGGCCGGATGCGGGCGCTGACATCGGGGAAGTTCTGCCGCACGTGGCCGCTGGCGAGGCTGAGCTGGCGCACGTCCTGCACCAGGGCGACATCGTTGTTGTAGATCGTGACCGAGAGATCGCCCTGCGCCGTGGGTGCATTGGGCGTGGCGGGGTCCGTGGGGGCAGGCGCCTGAGCCGTTTCCTGCGCCGCCAGCGGCAGTGGCATGAGGCAGAGGGCCAGGATCGGCACGGCCCCTATCGGAACCACACGCGCGAAACGACCGGCCAGAAACGTGCGCATCGAATTCCCCTCTGCCATGACCGCTTCTTCATGCCGGTCCGCAGCGCGTCATTCAATGCACACTTGCTGTAAGATTTTACGAAAACGGACCTTTCTCCGCCTTGACCGGCTCGCGATGCTCGTTGAGGTCCTGCATGGTGCGGGCGGCGAAGCGGTGCAGGCGGGCCAGTCGTTCGCCGCTGCCGAAGATCGGCCGGTGCAGCAGCATGCCCATGTGCATGGCGCTGGTGAAATCGTGCGCCAGCTTGAGATTGTCCCAGTCGTCGCGCCACTGCGGGAAAGCCTCGATCATCTCGCCCATCCAGATCTCGTCGTAGCGGCGGGCGACGGGATCGAAGATGGCTGCCAGTTCTGCGTTCGTCCGCGCCGCCACGGTCAGTTCCAGCCAGGCGGCATATTCGCGCGTCTGCACGGAGCGCCAGTGCGCCTCGCAGGCCAGCTCGATCTTCGGTTCGCCGGCGCGGCGGGACAGCAAGTCGAGATAATCGTCCAGGAAGCTGCGCATGCGGTGGTAGACGGCGTGGTCGAGCACGGCGCCGACCAGCGCCAGCCGCGAAGGAAAGTGGTGGTGCATGGCCCCGCGCGAAACGTCGCAGCGCGCCGCGACGGCGGCCGTGGCGAGGCCGGGATAGCCGTGTTCGACCAGGCAGTCGATCGCCGCCGAAACCAGCCGCTCGCGCATCCGCGCGCTCTTGCGTTGCTGCCATTTGACGGGCGGTTCGGCATGGATTTCCGGGGCCAGGGCGCTGAGGATGCGGTCCTGAAGGGTTTCGCTGTTCATGGCCTCTCCTTGGCCCTCATTGCTGCCTCACGTTGCTGCCCCTCTGGACATGCGAACGCCACCTAGCCTTAGTCGCAGGTGAGGGACTGGGCCGCCTCATACCATAAAACCGGCAGTTGAGTCGGTTTTGGACGGCTCATCGGGCCATCCAGACATGCCGCGAAGGCATGCGGGGGCGGAGAGGAAGGCAGACCATGACCGAGGCGCAACTGGCGACAGCCTACGATATTGCGGCGGAAGTGCGCGACCTTGCCGCAAGGCGCGACATTGCCGAGGCGGCACACCGCTACATGCGCGGGCTGGACCGGCTCGACGCGGCGCTCCAGCGCCAGGCCTTCCACGATGACGCCATGATCGACTGCGGGCTGATGAAAGGGCCGGCGGACGAATTCGTGGCCTTCTGCCAGGATCTGCTCGGCACGATGGAAGCGACGCATCACCTGCTGGGCCAGCACCGCATCGAGATATCGGGCGAGAGCGCAACGGGAGAGGCCTATTTCCAGGCCTGGCACGGCGTGCGCGACGAGGCAGGCGGGGTGCGCGACCTCTTCATCGCCGGGCGCTATCTGGACGAATATGCCTGCCGGGACGGCGAATGGCGCATCACCTCGCGCCTGCTCGTGACCGACTGGGTCAAGGACGACCCCGGCTCGCTCGATTTCTTCGCCGCCAATCCCGGCGCCGTTCGCGGCGGGCGCCACGGCGCGGATCCCAGTTACACCCAGGCCCGACAGGCAGGAGCAGGTTCATGAACCTCCAGAGCAAGGTTTCCCGCTATTCGCAGGAATTCGATCCGCCGGTGCGCGGCGATACCATCACTGCCGACCGCTATATCTCCAAGGAGTGGATGGCAGGCGAGATGAAGAACCTCTGGCCCAAGGTCTGGCACCTGGGCGGCGTGCTGGCCGATCTGGAGGAGCCGGGCGACGTGATCCGGCACAATTTCGCCAAGGAATCCGTCATCATGGTGCGGCAGGAGGACGATTCCGTCCGCGCCTTCTACAATTCCTGCCCCCATCGCGGAAACCGGCTGATCCTGGCCGATGTGACCAGCGTGCCGCGCATCACCTGCGGCTACCACAACTGGACCTATGACTTGGACGGCACGCTCATCAAGGTGCAGGATCCGGACGATTTCGAGGGCGGCAGCCCCTGCGGAAAAGTCCATTTGTCCGAACTGCGCTGCGAGACCTGGGGCCCGTTCGTGTTCTGGTGCATGGACGACGACGTCGCCCCGCTGCACGAATGGCTGGCGCCGTTCCCCGAGCGTCTGGCCGGCTACGGCATCGAGAACTGGGTGCGCGTGCTCAACCTCTCGGCCGATTGCGAGTTCAACTGGAAGATCATCCGGGACAATTTCAACGAGAGCTACCACCTGCCGACCATTCACCCGGAACTGGCGACTTTCATCAACGACGGGCTGCCGGACACACTGTTCGAGATGTACCCATCGGGCCACAACTCGATGTGGATGAAGGGCCATCAGGCCACCACCCGCGTCGATTACCACACCACCGAAGTCCCCGCCCCGCTCGACCAGATCGCGCGGGCCTGGGGTATCGACCCGGAGGCCTACGCCGGCCACACCGGCGACTTGCGCGCCGCCGTAATCGAGGCGAAGCGGCGGCTGGGGCCGGGCCGGGGCTTCACCAACTACGATAGGATGAGCGACCAGCAGCTGGTGGACTATTTCCACTGCACGCTGTTCCCCAACCTGACGCTGACCATGAGCCCCGAACAGCTCCAGGTCCTGCGTACGGAGCCGCATCCCACCGATCCCGAGAAGTGCGTGTTCCAGCACTGGTGCCTCTATCCGCCGGTGGAAGGCATGCGCGAGGTGGAGACTCCGCTCGGCACCGTGCCGCTGCGGCATGACGCGGTGGCGCGCCATTCGGTCTATGGCGACGGCGTTTCGGTGGGCTTCGTGGCGGATCAGGACCTCTCGATCGGCACCAGCCAGCAGCAGGGCCTCAATTCGCGCGGCTTCAAGGGCTGCATCCTGCCGGGCCAGGAAAAGCGCGTGCAGCGCTTCCACGAACTGCTCAATGACATGGTGCAGGGGTGAGCCCGGCGGCGCCCCGTCTCATCGAAGCATGCCCGATCGAGGACAGGCTGGCGATCCAGGATCTGCTCATCGCCTATGCCCATGCGGTGGACAGCCTCCACGACATCGACGGCATTCTCGCCGTCTTCGAGGAGGATGCGGTGTTCGACCTGTCGGGCATCGGTTTTCCGGCTCTGGAGGGGCACGGGGCGATCGGCGGGTTCTTCCGCGATACGTTCGCGGCGATGGCCGCGCACGCGCATTACCTCAGCAACTTCGCGATCACCGCCTACGAAGGCGACCGGGCCTCGATCCGCGCCTATGTCACCGGCATGGGCCGGTACGCGGCCGGTGGCGGGATCACTGTCCACGGGCGCTATTACTTCGATGTCGTGCGCACGGCGGCGGGCTGGAAGGCCACGCGCTATACGATGGATTTCCTGATACCGCCGGAAGGCGCGGTGCCGGTCGAGGGATAGCCCCGGCCGGCTTGCCGCCAGCGGGCGGTCAGTCGACCGAGTCCTGGAGCGTGACGCCGAAAATCTCCCTGCGCGGCCAGCCATCCTCGTCGTAGACCGGCTCTACGCCTGTGGCTGCGTAGATCTGCACCGCAAAGCCCGTAAGCTCGTAGCGGCCGAGATGGTCGCGCATGGCGGCATAGGAGCTGTGCGCGAAGTGGCCGAGCAGGGCGCGTTCGCTCTCCCATTCCTCGTAGACGTGGATCAGGCCGGGATCGAGCGGATCGACCGCCCAGTTGTAGGCCGTGCAGCCCTGTTCCTCGCGGCTGGAGGCGATATGGGCGGCGCCGCCGCGGATGATCTCGCCGCAGAGCGCGCCGTCGCCCGCAAAGCGAAGGGTTCCGGCCACGATGATGCGCATGATGAGTCCTTTCAGATCGGGCGGATGGCCGGTGTCTCGTGGATTTCCAGGATTTCGAAGACGTTGCCGAAGAAGTCGCGGCAATACGTTCCTGCGTAGCCGTGCCGGCTGCCGTCGGCATCGGTGGTGATGGTGGCCAGTTCCGGCGGGGCGTGCACGGGAAGGCCGGCCGCGACAATACGCGCGTGGACGGCGGCAAGGTCCTGCACCTGCAAGGCGATATGGGTATAGCCATATTCGTTGACGCCGCGGCGCGGGTCCTGCGGCTGCTGCTTCGGCGCGCTATATTGGAAGACCTCGATCTGCACATTGCCGAGGCGGCAGAAGAACTGCTCCGCCGCGCTGCCCCGCAAGCCAACGATCTCGTCGATGAAGGGATTGTCGGCCCAGTGCAGGGGCTCCACTTCTTCGACCGCGCCGAGGATGCCCAGGTAGAATTCGCGCGCCTTGCCGAGATCGGGCACCGAGACCCCGATGTGATGGATGCCGAGGATGCCGGGAAGCGGGGCGGGGGAGCTGGGTGTCATGGGATCTCTCCGGAAGGGCCTTCGGTCAGACCTGGCTGAACCCTCCGTCCATCACGAGTTCGTCGCAGGTCATGAAACTGGATGCCTCGCTGGCGAGGAAGACCACGCCGCCGGCCATTTCCTCCGGCCTGCCGAGGCGGCCGATGGGATGGGTGGTGTTCATCGCCGCCAGTGAAGCCTCGCGCGAGGGCGAGGCGCCGAGTTCGACATAGCGGTCCATGATCGAGGCCAGCATCGGTGTCTCGATGCCGCCGGGGTGCACGGAATTGACGCGGATATTGTACTTGAGCGCCGCGAATTCGGCGCCGAGGCACTTGGACAGCATCTTGATCGCCGCCTTGCTGACGCAATAGGCCGCGTTGAACGCCGCACCGCGCAGGCCGCCGACGCTGGAGAAGTTCACCACCGAGGCCCCGCCCTTGCGCGCCTTGCCGCCTTCCTTGAGCAGATCGAGCAGGACTTGCGTGCCGATGATCGCGGAATCGACGTTGATCGCGTTGATCCGGTGGAATTCGGAGAGCGGGGTCTCCTCGAACCTGGTGACGATCGAAAGGCCGGCGTTGTTCACCAACACGTCGAGCCGGCCGTAGCTTTCGCGAACCAGCGCCTCCACCGCGCGCCAGTCGCCCTCGCTGGTGACGTCGTGCTTCAGGTAGTGGTCGGCGCCTTCGACTTCGGCCCCGTCCTTCAGATCGGTGGCGATCACGGTGGCGCCGGCGGCCTTCAGGGCCTTGACGATCTCGCGGCCGATGCCGCCTGCCGCGCCTGTGACGACGGCAATGGTGTCGGGAAGGGCGCCGGGTGAGGGTGCGGTCATCGTAGGTTTCTCCAGAAGGCTGTCATTTCGTTGGTCCTTCCCTCGCCTTTCGTCATTGCGAGGCCCGAAGGGCCGCGGCAACCCGGAGCGCAATGGCGCCGCCCTGGATTGCTTCGTCGGCTTCGCCTCCTCGCAATGACGAAGGGAGGAGAGTTTCCGGAAGGGTCACTGCGCGGTCCAGCCGCCGTCGATGACCAGCTCCGCGCCGGTCATGTAGGAACTGTCCGCAGAGGCGAGGAAGAACACCGCGCTCGCCAGTTCGGAAGGATCGGCCAGACGGCCCATCGGCGTCTTGCTCGACATCAGGTCCACCAGATCCTGCGGCTTTTCGGCGACGCCCTTGTCGACCCAGCGCTGGAAGCCTTCCTTGAGCAAGGGCGTCATCACGAAGCCGGGATGCAGCGAATTGGCGCGGATCGGCATCTTCTTCTCGGCGAATTCCAGCGCGATGGACTTGGTGAACAGCCGCACCGCGCCCTTGCTGGCGTTGTAGCCGGAAACCTCGCTCATGCCGACGAGGCCCATGATCGAGCTGACATTTATGATCGAGGCGCCGCCCGCCACGTCCGCGCCGCTTGCGGCCATCAGCGGCACGAAGGTGCGCACGCCCAGGAACACGCCGTCGACATTGATGCTCATGATCCGGCGCCAGCCCTCCAGCGAGGTTTCGGCGACCGGGCCGGTGAGGTCGATCCCGGCGTTGTTGACCAGGATATGCAGCTTGCCGTGGCGCCGGGTGACGGCATCGAGCACGGCGGTCCAATCCTCCTCGCTGGTGACATCGGCCTGCACATAGCTGGCGGCCTGTCCCAGCCGGCCCAGCGTTTCGCCCACCAGCGCGCTGTCCTGCGCCTCAAGGTCGGTAAGCACGACTTCCGCGCCCTCGGCCAGAAAACGCTCCACGCAGGCGAGGCCGATGCCGCGAAGCCCGCCCGAAACTAGCGCCACGCGGCCTTTGAGCCGCTGCGAACCCAGATCGCTCATACGCCCATCATCCCTGCCGTGGTTGCCCCGTCGATCACGTATTCGCTGCCCGAGACGAACTGCGATTCGTCCGAGGCGAACCACGCGACCAGCCCGGCGATCTCTTCGACGCGCGCCATGCGGCCGAAAGGGGACAGGCCCTCGTAAGCGGCGCGGGTGGTCGCCGGATCGCCCGAAGTCTCGATCAGGTTGCGGATCAGCGCCGTCTCCACCACGCCGGGCAGGATCGCATTGACGCGGATGCCGTACTTGCGATTGCCCGCGTGGACCGCCGCCGACTTCACCAGCGCGACCACCGCCGCCTTCGACACCGAATAGGCCACGAAATTGCCCATCGCCCGGTGCGCGTTCATCGAGGAATTGACGAGGATCGACCCGGTCGGCCCATCCGGGTTTTTGGCCATCAGCCGCATCGCATGCTGCACGGTGAGCATGGCGCCGGTCTGGTTGACGCCGATGACGTTCTCCCACCCTTCCAGCGAGATGTCCTCCACGCTGCCGTCGCCGTGTTCGGTGCCGGCATTGGCGAAGGCGAAATCCAGGCGGCCGTAATCGTTCTCGATCCGCGCGGAGAGCGCATCCCATGCGGCGCCGTCGCGTACGTTGTGGCTAACGAATTCGGCGCCGGTCTGGCTGCACACCGCGTCTGCGGCATTGCGGTTGGAGCCGGTGAACACGACCCGCGCGCCTTCCGCGCAGAGCCGCTGCACGGCCCCGGCGCCGATGCCGGATGTGCCTCCGGTGACGAGGGCCACCTTGCCTTCAAGCCGCTTCACGGCATTCTCCCAGCTGTTCGTTGCTTTCGAACATGGCGGATCTGCGTGATGGGGCAACCTATGATTAGAGCAAGGTGACTTCCCCTTCCCGCCGGTCCAGACATGCCCCAAACAGGGAAAAACGAAACAGGTTGGGAGACCTTGGAGCCATGGCCGAACGCGACCTTGAATTGGGCCGAGATCTGGGAGAGGACCGCAGCGAGGGCATCAGCTGGGCCGAACTCATGGCGCAGGATTCGCGGCAAGCGCCCGCGATCCTGACGCAGGAGAGCTATAGCTATCGCGGGTCGGACCCGATCCCGGCGGAGCGCTACATCAGCGAAGACTTCGCGCGCCTGGAACGCGAGCGGATGTGGCCCTACGTCTGGCAGTTCGTGGCGCGCGAGGAAGACCTGCCCGAAACGGGCGACTTCATCGTCTACGAGAACGCGGGCCGGTCCTACCTCGTCAGCCGGCAGGACGATGGATCGATCCGGGCGATGCACAATGTCTGCCTCCATCGCGGCCGCAAGCTGCGGACTGAGGACGGCCATGCCGACAAGTTCGTTTGCCCGTTCCACGGCTTTGCCTGGAACAAGGACGCCAGCTTCCATTCGATGCCCTGCCAGTGGGATTTCCCGCATCTGGCTGAACAGAACCTCGACCTACCCGAGGCCGAAGTGGGGCGCTGGGCAGGCTATGTCTTCATCCGAGAGGAAAAGGGCGGGCCGAGCCTGGAGGAATTCCTCGCGCCGCTCCCCGAGCATTTCAAGCGCTGGCGGCATGAGGAATGCGCCAGCGTCATGCGCGTGGCCAAGGAAGTGCCGGCCAACTGGAAAGTGGTGATGGAAGCCTTCATGGAGGCCTGGCACACCATCGTCACCCACCCGCAACTCCTGCCGTTCACCGGCGATTCCAATGCCGCCTACTGGACCTGGGGGGACAATGTGAACGTCAACCTCGTGCCCTTCGGCGTGATGAGCCCGCATATCGAGCAGGGTCAGGGCGAGCAGTGGATCGTCGACGAATTCGTCAAGTACAACGGCCGCTCGGGCGACAATTACGAGGGCGAGGCTTCGGCCAATCCCATGGCGATCCGCGTGCCCGAGGGCGTCACCGCCCGCGCGGCACTGGGTGCGGCGATGCGCGCGGCCTATACCGAGAGCACCGGCTACGACCACGGCGATGCCACCGACGCCGAACTGCTGGACGCGCTGGTCTACAACGTCTTCCCCAATTTCGCGCCCTGGGGCGGCTATATGCCGAACATCGTCTACAACTGGCTGCCCGGAAAGACGCCGGACACTTGCGTGATGGAAGTGCGCGTGCTGGCGCGCATTCCCAAGGGCCAGCCGATCCCGCGCGGTGCGCCGCTCAAGATGCTGCGGCTGGACCAGAAATGGACAGAGGCGCCCGAACTCGGCATTCTGGGTGACGTGTTCGAGCAGGACATGGACAACCTGCCTTACGTGCAGGAAGGGCTCCATGCCTCGAAGACGGGCAAGGTGAACCTCGGCAATTACCAGGAAATCCGCATCCGCCAGTTCCAGGACACGCTGATGAAATATATCGGCGGCGAACTGGGCGGTTCGAAGTCGGGCGGGGCAGCTTGAATCCATGAGCGACACTGCTGAAAGCCACCCGCCGCGCATCGACTGCGTGCTGATCTGCGGCGGGGTGTGGCACGACATGGACTTCGCCCGGCTGGAGTTGCTCAAGCTGCTGGCCGAGGATCCCGCCGTGCGCACCCGTGTGTTCGAGGACTACGAGAACCTTGACGCCATCCGCGCCGCCGACGTGCTGATCACGTACACCTGCGACGTCACGCCCTCGCTGGCGGCGCAGGAGGTGCTGCGCGACTGGCTTTCCGCCGGCGGGCGCTGGTATGCGCTTCACGGCACCAATTCGGTGCTGCGCCTGCTGGCGGACGGACCTGATGCGGGCTTGTGGGACGCGCCGCGCTGGGCGCCGCTGTTCATGGACCTGCTGGGCAGCCAGTTCGTCAGCCACCCGCCGATCGCGCCTTACACGGTCAGGGTGGCTGATCCCGGCCATCCGCTGGTGCAGGGCATCGCGCCCTTCGACACGACCGACGAACTCTACCACATGGAGCGTCACGGCGACCTGCACGTCCTGCTCGAAACCGAATGCACAGAGGAAGGCACCGGCTTCGTCGAGGCGGCGGATGCCATCGGCACGCACCCGGTCATGTACATCAAGCAGCACGGCAAGGGCGCGGTGCTCTACAACACGCTCGGCCATTGCCGGGGCCATTACGACCTGCAGCCCATGCTGGACTGGTGGCCCACGGTGGACCGCTGCGCCTGGGACCTGCCGGTGTTCTACGATCTGCTGCGCCGCGGGATCGGCTGGATCAAGCAGCGCGAGCGGTAGCGCACCTGCCGGGGCCTCGCGCTCGCAGGCTCCGGCTGCTACAGGGCGCGGCATGAAGTTCCCGGACTCGAATCCGCTCCCCGCATCTGCCTCAGGCCCCGCTTCCGACGAACCCGACTTCGTGGTGGTCGACGTCGAGACCGCTTGCGCGCGGGTCAGCAGCATCTGCCAGATCGGCATCGTCGGATTCCGCCAGGGCCGCGAAGTCTTCGCCTACGAAACGCTCGTCGACCCCTGCGACGAGTTCTCCACGTTCAACATCCGCATCCACGGCATCTCGCCCGAGCATGTCGCGGGCAAGCCCACCTTCGGGGACATCCATGGCCTCGTCGCGGGCCACCTGACCGGCCGCATCACCGTGGCCCACTCCGGCTTCGACAAGGGCGCGCTCTCGGCCGCCTGCCGGATCGCCGAACTGGCCGCGATCGAGACCACCTGGCTGGACAGCGTGCGCGTGGCGAAGCGCGCCTGGCCGCAGCTTTCCAGCCACCGCCTCAACGTGCTGTCGCGCCACCTCGGGATACGGCACCGGCATCACGACGCGCTCAGCGATGCGCGGGCGGCGGGCATGGTGATCGTGCGCGCCATGGAAGAGACCGGCATCGACCTGCAGGGCTGGATGGCGCGGCCGGGCAAGCAGGGCAAGGCGCCCGCCGCCGCGGAAGCGGGCCCGCTGAAGGGGCAGCGCATCGCCATCCTCGGCGAGCCGCGCGACGGCGCGCTGGCGCAGTTCCTGGCCGGGGCGGGCGGGCGCGTGCTCACTGCCGTGGGCGCGACCACCACCATGCTCGTCATCAGCGCGCGCCAGCCTTACGGGCGCTGGGTGACGGCCGATGCCCAGCACCGCAAGGCCGAGGAACTGCGCAGCGCCGGGGCGCGGATCGAAATCCTGACCGAGGCGGAACTCCGCGCAAGGCTCGCCGGGGCCTAGCCGCCGGCAGCGGCGCCGGTATCGTTGGCCTCCGGCGCCAGTTCGCGGCGGACGGCCTCCATTTCGGCGAAGAACCGGTTGCGCGCGCCTTGGGCGAAAGGGTTGCTTTCGATGGCATGGCTGACGCCGGGCGCATCGTGGCGCACCATGTCCACCGCCTGCCGGATCAGGTCGAAGCTGCGCGTGGTGATGCGGTCGGGCAGGTGATCCATGCGCAGCAGCGCCTTGGCGATCAGGTGCGTCAGCCCCTGTGTCAGCGCGGCCTCGCGGTCATGTTCCTCGGGCGAGGCGATGAGCACGGCCAGTCCGAAGCGCAGCCGCAGGAAGGCCGCGATACGCGGCGCCGAGCGCCCGCGCAGAGGGCAGATCACCACTTTCAGCCCGCGCGTACCCGCAGCAATGCTTTGCGGGCCGAACATGGGATGAGTCGCGACGAGATCGACGTGGGGCGGCAGTTCGGCCAGCAGGATCCCGGCGGGCTGCACTTTGGTGGAGCAGACATCCATGACCACCGTGCCGGGCCGCAGCAGCGGCGCGATGGCGCGGCACACTTCGGCCAGGGCGGAGAGCGGCACGGCGATCACCACCAGGTCGCAGCGGCAGACGCGGTCCAGCGCGGCCATCTCCACCCCGGGAAGCGGCGATTCCGTCACCAGCGGATCGGCCGCGAGCACGCGGAAATAGGGCAGGAGATAGCGCGCGGAAAGCTGCCCGAAGGCTCCGAATCCGATGATGCCCAGCGAGGGGCCATGCTGCGGCTGACTGCATTCCACGATTGTCACGACCAGGGGGCCTTCGAATGGGGCTCCGTAACCGTGGGTCTTGCTGGGAAGAGTTCAACCGCTGGTCACGCAGCGGTTGAGAACGACAAGGTGCCCACCGCCAATCAGCGGTAGTAATAGCTTCCTGCAAGGGCGGGCATCTTCGTCATGGCGTTCGAGCTAGGCGGGCGGCGTCAGCCTGTCAATCCTCGAGCGCCCATCCTAGAGCGCCCGCGACAGCACCAGTGTGAGCGCACTGCCGTCCCGCATCGTGCGGGCATCGGTGCCGGAAAGGGGGTAGGCGCGGGTCGGGCTGTGGAAGCGGCGCAGGCGGTTGCTGTGCACCCCGCCGATGGCGCTGGCCTTGAGCGAGAGCTTGACGCCGGCCAGGGCCGTGGTCTCGACATAGGCGCCCCATTCCTCGCCGTTGTTGGAGGTGAGGTGTTCGTCCACATAGTAGATGTCGTAGCGTTCGGACACGGTGTAGCTCACGCCCCAGGAACTGCGCAGATGGGGCAGGTCGTGCCGGAATTCGGCAGTGAGAGCACGGGGGGCCAGGTCGTCGATGCGGCGGTCCCGCCCGGTGATCGGATCGCGCAGCCGCGTCTTGCGCCAGGTGCCGTCCAGTGTCAGCCGTGCGCCCGGAAGCACCGCGGACAGCGGCAGGCTGGCCTGCGCGGTGGCGCCCCATTGGCGGGCATTGCCCAGAGTGCCCAGCGCCTGGTCGCCCGAGGGAAGCAGGATATAGCCGAGCATTCCCTGGTGGCGTTGGTGGAAGGCCTCCACCGCGATGGCGCCGCCCTTGCCCCAGCGGTGATCGATGCGCAGCAGCGCGCGGCTGATCCGGGCCGGACGCAGGCGGGCATTGCCGCCCAGCGGCCGTCCGTCCGCCTGGTTCACGGAGGCGGCGAAGTCGCTGAAGTCCAGCTGGTCCACCGTCCGCCGCCAGCCTAGCCGCACTTGCGTGGACTTGCCCGGCGACCAGACGAGCGCGCCGGAGGGCTTGAGGTAGGACAGGCTCTGGCTCTGGTTGCTGTCTCCGGTGACGCGGATGCGAGAGAATTCCACGGCCAGACCGGCTTCGGCTTCCAGGTTCCCGGAAAGGCGCAAGTTGGCATTGGCGAAAGCCTCGCCGCGCAGTTCGGTCACGCGGGTATCGGCATTGGTCAGGTCCACCGGGACCATCGTGCCGCTGCCCGCGTCCTCGCCGTAAGCGAGCTGGCTGGCGAGGCGGTTGTACGCCAGTTCCGCGCCGAATTCCGGCCGCAGGGCGTGGCTCCCTTCGCGCGAGACGGTGGTGCGGGCGACGAGTTCCAGCGGCTTCTGGTCCTGCTCGGACAAGCTGCGGAACGTGCCCTGCCGGTAATCCTCGTCCACCGAGGCGCGCTCGATCCGGGCCAGGCCGACGAGCTTGGTGTTCCAGTCCGCGCCGAGCGGCCGTGTCCAGTCGGCGCCGAATTCGCCGCTGGTGGACGTCTCTCCGTAATCGATCAGGCGTTCCGCCGAGGGGGCGCCGGAGGATCCGCTTCCGTCCTCGCCTTCGCGAATGGCGATCTTGCGGTGAGAGGCATATTCATCGTGGTTGAGCCGCAAGTTGAGCGTCAGCGTGCCGCCGGCCAGCGGGCGCGAGGCCGAGGCGGTCAGGCCATATTCGGGCGCCTTGGCCCGGATGCTCTCGGCGCGCGATTCCTGCAGCGTGCCGTCCGCGCCGCGGGTGCGATAGTCGGCCTCGGTGACGTAGCGCTCGTTGATGGCGGAGAGTTCGAGGCTGGCCTGCCACGCACCGATGCGGCGGGCATGGCTGATCCGCGCCGTGGGCGAGATCCGTCCGTCCTCGGTGCGTGCCAGTTCCAGCACGGCATTGCCCGAGCCCGCCGCATCGGTCTTGCGGATCACATTGGCCACCAGCGGCTGGCCTTGCGCTTCGGCCGCCTCGCTGCCGCGCAGCAGGACGATCCGGTCTACCTGCCGCGCGCCGATCCGCCGCAGCACTTCGGTAATGCCACCTGCCTTGACGGTGGGGCGCTGCCCGTCGATCAGGACATTGCCCGCAGCCCCGCCGAAACCGCGCACCGCACTGCCTTCGGAGAGCAGGAAGCCGGGCGTGCGCTCCAGCATGTCGAGCGCGGTCTGGGGCTGGAAGGCGGCGTAGAAGGCGGCGGGATAGACGGGGTCCGGCCCGGTCGGCACGAAGGGCGCCTGGCTCTCCCCATCCGGCCGGTGCACCGCGTCCTGCGCTTCGGCATCGAGCGGCCCGGCGGTCATGGCCAGGCCCGCCAGCATCCATCGTATCGTCGTCATCGGTCGTTTCCGGGAAATTCGGGAAGCCGGGCGGATCCGCCGCGGCCTCGTTGCAAGACTCGTTCCTGCTATTAAGACGTATTAGCAACAGAAATCACGACACGAGACGTGCGAATTTTCGAAAAAATGTCCCGCCGGTCCAGCGGGATGCGGGTTTCAGGCGGGGAAGGTGACGATGACGCGCACGCCCGGTGCGGCATCTTCCAGCGCGAGATCAGCGCCCAGTCGCTCGGCGGAAGACTGCACGATGGCCAGCCCTAGGCCGCTGCCGGAAGGGCCGTTCTCGCCCTGGAGGCGGGCGAAACGCGACATGGCCTGCGCGCGCAGTTCGGCCGGGATGCCGGGGCCGTCGTCGCTGACGATCAGGTGCACGTTCGCTTCGTCCTTCCGCAAGGCGATGGTCACTTTGCCGCCCGGCCGATTGTAGCGGATGGCGTTGTCCACGAGGTTGGACAGCATCTCGTAGACCAGCGAACGATGGCCCTGGACGTGGAAGGCGGCGTCTTGCTCATCGTCGAGCAGGAGTTCGACATCGGCCTCGATGGCCTGGCGGATGCGGCGCGAAATCGTCCGGCGGCTCACTTCCACCAGGTCGACCTGTTCCAGCGGCGGCAGGGTGCCGGCCTCGTCCGCGCGGGCGAGGGTGAGCAACTGGGTGAGCAGGCGCTCCAGCCGGTCGGTCGCCTCGTCGATCTCGCGCAGGGCATCGTCGGAGCCGCGCCGGGCCAGCGCGACCTGGAGTTTCAGCACCGAAAGCGGCGTGCGCATCTGGTGCGAGGCATCGGCGGTGAAGCGGCGCGTGGCCGTGGTCGCATCGTCGAGCCGGGTCAGCAGGCGGTCGAACGAGCGCGAGAGGGGTTGCAGTTCGGCGGGCAGGGGGCCGGTCTGCAAGGGCGAGAGGTCGGGCGCGGCGCGGGTGTCGCGGGCCTCGATGGCGGCGCGCAGTTCGGCCAGCGGGCGCAGGCTCCAGCCCAGCGCCGGGCGGATCAGCGCCAGCGCCACGCCGACCAGCACCATTTCGCCGACCAGGAGCGCCGTCATCAACCGGCGGCGCAGGGCGTTCCGGTTGTCGAGCGTCTCGGCCACCTGCACCACCACCGGGCCGGCGACGCGCGGCAGGTCGCGCCGCACTTCGCCGATGCGGATGCGCTGGCCGCGATATTCGGCGTAGCGGAAGCGCGGTTCCTCGGTGGAGAGCGTGGCGATATCCGGCGCGGGCAGGTCGGCATAGCCGGTCAGCAGTTCGCGGCCCACGGCGATGCGGTAGTAGACATTGTCGCGCTCGGCGTTCTCCAGCATGCCGAAGGCGGCGGGCGGCAGGTCCAGCGTCACTTCGCCGCGCTCCACTTCGACCGTCTCGGCAATGGCGCCCAATGCGCCGCCGAGCACGCGGTCGTTGGTGCGGCGCACGACGTCGGAGATCAGCGCCCAGCCGAACAGGCCCAGCGCCAGCGCAGCGATCGCCAGCGGGCCGAGCATGGCGATGCCCAGCCGGAGCCGCAGCGAGACCGATCCCGCCCGGCCGCCTGCCCTGCCGCCCGGCTGCCCGCCCATCGGGCCGGTCTTCCCTGCCCTGTAGTCCCCGGGCTTCACGAACGGTCGAGCATGTAGCCGACGCCGCGCACGGTGCGGATCGCCGGGCCGTCCGGCGCGAGCTTGCTGCGCAGGCGCGTGACGTTGACCTCCAGCGCGTTGGAGCCGACCGGATCGTCGAATCCGAAGACTTCGGCCTGCAAGGTCTCGCGCGAGACGATCTGCCCGGCGCGGGCTGCCAGCGCTTCCAGCACGGCCCATTCGCGGCGGCGCAGCTCGATCGGGCGGGTCCCCACTTCGACGCGCCCGGTGGAGCGGTTGATGGTCATGGCCCCGATCCGCATTTCCGGCGCCGCGTCTCCGCCGCGCCGACGGCCGAGCGCACGGACGCGGGCTTCCAGTTCCTCCACGTCGAAGGGCTTGCGCAGATAGTCGTCGGCGCCGAGGTCCAGCCCGCGCACGCGGTCGTCCAGACCGTCGCGGGCGGTGAGCATCAGCACCTGCACCCGGTCGCCCCGCGCGCGCAGCCGGGCCAGGACTTCGAAACCGTCGATGTCGGGCAGGCCGACGTCCAGGATCACCAGCGAATAGGGCTCCGTCGCGGCCACCGACAGCGCGTCCTCGCCATTGGCGACATGGTCGATCGCGTGACCTGCCGCGCGCAGCAGCGAGACCACCCCGCGCGCGAGCTGCGCGTCATCCTCGACGATCAGGATGCGCACGAGGACATCCCGATCTGCGGTTTTTCGTCAGCCGGGCTGTGAAAGTTTTCATGAAAGGTGGGTGACAGCTTCGGATCGTAGGGCATGACCAGCAGCTTATCCGACATGAGACCCGGAAAGCGAGAGGATACGGGAATGCGCAGCTTCATCACGGTTTTGACACTTGCAGCGATGGTCGCATTTCCCGCGATGACGGCGCCTGCCGATGCGCAGCGCCAGAGTGGGCAGGTCCAGGGCGGGCGGGTCCAGCGGCCGGCGGGCTATCCGCGCTCTTATGACGGTCTCATCGCCGATGCCCGCGCCGAGGGCACCGTGCGCATCTATGCCAATGCGGACAAGGCCGAGATGGTGCCTGTCGTCGCGGCCTTCCGCCGCGCCTATCCGGGCATCCAGGTGCTTTACGCCGATCTCGGATCGGCCGAACTCTATCGCCGCTACACCGCGGAAACGCGGGCGAAGCAGTATTCCGCCGACATCGTCTGGTCCTCGGCGATGGACCAGCAGATCAAGCTCATCAACGACGGCTATGCGCAGCAGTACGCCAGCCCCGAGAAGCCTGCCCTGCCGGCCACGGCCGTGTGGAAGAACATGGGCTTCGGCGTCACCGCCGAGCCGATCGGCATGGCCTATAACAAGAAGCTGGTCCCCGCGGCGCTGGTGCCGCAGAGCCACCAGCAGCTCGAACAGCTCCTGCGCCATCGCCGCTCCGCTTTCACGGGCAAAGTGGCGACGTTCGATCCGGCGCGCTCGAACGTGGGCTATCTCTACCTCTCGCAGGACTTCCAGATCACCCGCGACACCCGCAGCCTGGCGGAGGCGATCGCGGCGACGCGCCCGGTGCTGGCCACGCATACCGAGGAAATGCTGCAGGGCGTCGCTTCGGGCAAGCTGGCCATCGCCTACAACGTGATCGGGTCCTACGCGCTGGAACGGGCGCGGCGCGATCCGAACATCGGCGTGATCTTCCCGCACGACTACACCATCGTCACCTCGCGCATCGCCTTCATCGCGCGCGAGGCGCGCCATCCGGCGGCCGCGCGGCTGTTCCTGGACTTTCTTCTCTCCCGCGCCGGGCAGTCCCAGCTCGCCCGGCACAGCCTCTGGCCGGTGCGCACCGACGTGCCTGCTTCCCACCGCCTTCCTGCCGGCCAGGCCCGCCCCGTGCGCGTCGGCCCGCAGCTTCTCGTCAATCTCGATCGCCTGACCCGCGCGCGCTTCCTGCGCGACTGGAACGCGATCCTCGCCTCCGGACACAAGACTCCATGAAGATGTTTGCATCGGGCACCGCGCTCGTCGCCCTGATCGCGGCGACCCCGGCGCTGGCCCAGGAACCGAGCAAGGAAGACCTTGCCGAACTGGTGCGCGCGCAGGCCGCCGAAATCGCCTCGCTGCGCCAGCGGGTGGAGAAGCTGGAAGCGGGGGCCACGCCCGCTCCCGCGATGGCCGCCGCTCCGCAAGCGGCCGCGGCGCCTGCTCCCGAACCTGCCCCGCCCGAGCCCGCCCCGCAAGTCGTGGTGACGCAGCCTTATGCCCCGCAGCTCGTTCCGCCGGGACCGGCCGAGCGCGATGTCGAGCGCGTGCGCGCCGCCGCCGTCTCGGCCTCGGGCGTCAGCACCGAATGGGGCGCGGGCCTGCCGGTGTTCCACTCGGCGGACGGCATGTTCAGCTTCAAGCCGCGCGGGCGCATCATCACCGATGTCAGCACCACCACCGGATCGAAATACAGCGGCCGCAACCTCACCACCACCGGCATGCGCGCGCTGCGCATGGGCCTGGAAGGCACGGTGGGCACGCACTTCTTCTACCAGTTCGAGAGCGATTTCTCGGAGAACGAGGTGGACGTCGTCACCGCCTTCATGGGCTGGCGCAACCGCATCGCGCCGGGCATGGACTATGACGTGCGCGTCGGCCACTTGTTCAACGACCGCAGCTTCGAAGGCTCCACGGGTTCGGACTCGACCCCTTTCACCGAGCGCTCGGTGGTCGCCACCGCGATCATCCCGCAGCGCGCCTTCTACGGCCTCGGCATCATGCCGCGCCTGTTCTGGAAGACTGGCCACGCCTCGCTGACCGTGACCGGCGACCGTATCGACGGCGACCAGAGCACGTCCGACAACCGCACCGTGCTCGCCCGCGCGCACTGGAATCCGCTGAAGTCCGACCGCCAGGTGCTGCACCTCGGCGTGTGGGGCTTCGACGAGATGCTCCACCCCGGCAAGAACACGCTGACCCGCAACACCGTGATCGGCGGCCGCTTCAACGGCGCGCTCAGGCTTTCCACCGGCACGCTGATCGGCGGCACCGGCACCACCGGCTACGGCGTGGAACTGGGCGGCTATTCCGGCCCGCTGTGGATCATGGGCGAAGCGGGCGAGCGCCATGCACGCCTCGACAACGGCCGCCCCGATTTCGTCACCCGCGCCTGGAGCGTTTCGGGCGGCTGGTTCCTCACCGGGGATCTTCCTCCCTACAACCCGCGCCTCGGCAGCTTCGGCCAGCCCAAGGTGCTGCGCCCGGTCTTCGAAGGCGGCCCCGGCGCGATCGAACTGACCGCGCGCTACGAGAATCTCGAATTCGACGACATCGTCACGCCCGCCCAGGGCTGGGCGGCGACGCTGGGCGTGAACTGGTATCTCAACAGCTTCACGCGCTTCCAGCTCAACGCGATCCACTGGAACACCCAGAACACTGCCGGTGCCTATACCGGCAAGGACGATGGACAGACCCTGACGGCACGCGTCGGCGTCACGTTCTGATCATGCGGCACCGGCCCCAAGTTGGATTCAGGCGCCCCCACCCGACCTCCCATCCAGGGTACACTGCTTTGGAAGGTCGGGTGGGGGCGTGGGCCGGTGCCGCACCGAAAATGCCCCTCGGGGCATTTTCCAGACAGCTCCCTTCACATCCATGACAGACATTCGGGGACAATCATGAGTCTCGCCCTTATCGGCTTCCTGATGGTGGCCACTTTCATGACGCTCATCATGACCAAGCGGATGACTCCGCTGGTCGCGCTGATCGTCGTGCCTACGCTGTTCGCACTGCTCGCCGGGTTCCACTCGGGGCTGGGCGACATGATGATCGAGGGCCTGACCAAGCTGGCGCCCACCGGCGTCATGCTGCTCTTCGCGATCCTGTTCTTCAGCACGATGACCGACACCGGCCTGTTCGACCCGTTGGTGGGCCGCCTGATCCGGCTGGTGCACGGCGATCCGATGCTGATCCTGATCGGCTCGGTGGTGCTTTGCGCGCTCGTCAGCCTCGATGGCGACGGATCGACGACCTACATCATCACGATGGCCGCCATGCTGCCGCTCTACAAGCGCTACGACATGAACCGGCTCTACCTCGTCTGCCTGCTGATGGTGACGAGCGGGGTGATGAACCTCACCCCCTGGGGCGGGCCGACCGCGCGCGCCGCCAGCGCGCTGAAGCTCGATCCCTCGACGCTGTTCGTGCCGCTGATCCCCGGCATGGTCGCGGGCCTGGCCTTCCTGGTGCTGCTGGCGATCCACTTCGGCCGCAAGGAACGCCGCCGCATCGGCCGCGTTCACGCCGCGACACCGCAGGAACTGGCCGACTTCGCGGTTTCGCAGTGGCCCGAGGCGCGCCGTCCGAAGATGATCTGGTTCAACGCCGCGCTCGTCGTGGCGCTGCTGGTCCTGCTGGTCTGGGGCGTGCTGCCGCTGCCGATCCTGATGATGCTGGCCTTCGCCATCTCGATGATCGCCAACTATCCCCATGTGAAGGAGCAGAAGGAGCGCATCGCCGCCCATGCCGGCAACGTGCTGGCGGTGGTCTCGCTGATCTTCGCGGCGGGCATCTTCACCGGCATCCTTTCGGGCACCGGCATGGTCGAGGCGATGAGCCGCGAGGTCGTGAACTTCATCCCGCCCTTCCTCGGCCCCTACATGGCGCCGATCACCGCGCTCATCAGCCTGCCGGGCACGTTCTTCATCTCGAACGACGCCTTCTACTTCGGCATGCTGCCCATCCTGGCCGAAGCCGGCGCGCACTACGGCGTGGAGCCCATGGCCATCGCCCGCGCCTCGCTGATGGGCCAGCCGGTCCACCTGCTCAGCCCGCTGGTGCCTTCCACTTACCTGCTGGTCAGCCTTGCGGGCGTGGACCTGGCCGACCACCAGCGCTTCACCCTGGTCCCGGCAGCGCTGTGCTGCCTGGTCATGACGGTGGTGGGCATGCTGGTGCTGGCGTTCCCGTTCGTGGGGTAACAGTGTTGCACCAGCCTCGGTTTCGTCATTGCGGTGCTGCTCGTCACTGCGAGGGTAGCCCGCCCCCGCGTCATTGCGAGGGTAGCCTCCTCTCTCGTCATTGCGAGGGTAGCCCCCTCTCTCGTCATTGCGAGCGTAGCGAAGCAATCCAGGGCGGCGCCGCACCGCTCTGGATTGCCGCGCCCCTGCGGGGCTCGCAATGACGAAGGATGGGACGAGAGCAAGGCCGAGGCCGAGGCTGGGGGCGGAAACGGAAACGGAAACGGAAACGAAGCCGAAGACCAGCCCGGGGCCGATCACCATTACGGTCATGATCCTGCGCTTTCTTGCCGCGCTCGCGCTGGGCGCGGCGGGGGGCGCGCTGTTCTGGGCGGTGGGCGCGCCGCTGCCCTGGGTGCTTGGCGCGATGATCGCCTGCGCGGCGGGCAGTATCGCCCGCCTGCCGATAGCCGCCTCTTCCGCCACCCGCCGCCCGATGTCGGCGGTGATCGGCGTGGTGCTGGGCAGCGCCTTCCATCCCGGCCTGCTCGCACAGGCGGCGGAGTGGATCGTGCCCATCGCGCTGCTGCCGCTGTTTCTTGCCAGCGCCGCGTTCCTCTGCGTCATCTATTTCCGCCGCGTCGCCCGCTTCGACCCGCCGACCGCCTATTTCGCCGGAATGCCCGGCGGCATTGCCGAAATGGTGCTGATGGGCTCCGAACGCGGCGCGGACGAGCGCATGGTCGGCCTGATCCACGGGGCGCGGATCTTCCTGGTGGTCTTCATCCTGCCCTTCCTGATCCGGGCTTTCGAGGCGGACGTCCATGCGCCCCCGTTCGTGACCGCGCTTGCCGCACCGGTGACGACGGAAGCGACCGGCTGGCCGCTGCTGTTCTGGGGCCTTGGCTGCGCGGTCGTCGGCAGCCTCCTCGGCCGGACCTTGCGCCTGCCGGCATGGCACCTGATGGGGCCGCTTTTCGTCAGCGCGCTGGTGCACCTGACCGGCCTTTCCGATTTCCACATCCCCGCCTGGGCCGTCGCCGCCGCGCAAGTCGGCCTTGGCGCGACCATCGGCTGCCGGTTCGTCGGCCTCGACCTGGCGACATTGGCGCGCACCCTGCTGCTCGCGGCCGGATCGACGGCGATCCTGCTTGTCATAACCTTCGGCTGGGCCTTTGCGATCGGCTGGGCTACGGGGCTCAACCCGGCGCTCGTCGCGTTGGCCTATTCACCCGGCGGGGTCGCGGAAATGAGCATGGTCGCCCTCAGCCTCTCGCTGGAGGCGGGCTTCGTCATCGTCCACCACCTCGTGCGCGTGATGCTGGTCATCGTCGGCGCGCCGCTTTCCTTCCGCATCATGGGAGCCCCCCGATGACCCCAGTGCCCGACCCCCGCGAACAGACCATCGCCATCCTCTACCAGGCGCTCGAACCGCCGGTGATCGACGGCGCGCGCAAGGAAGCCAAGCCCGGCGGCTATTCGGACAGCGGGGCGGACATCGGCGTGGCGCTCCTCGCCGCCGGGTGTACCCTGGCGACACCAGTGGCAGACCCCGACCCTACCCGCGTGTTCGACTGGGTCTGGCCCGATACCGAGGAAGGCATCGCCGCCGCGCTGAACGCAGGGGCGACGCTGCTATGGGCCAATACCGTGGTCTTCGCCGGCCACCCCATCGAGGCGGCCAGCCACAAGGCGTGGGTCGTCGGGCCGGACCCCCGCGCCATGCAGGAGATCGACGACAAGGCCGCCACCAATGCCCGGCTGCTCGACGCGGGCCTGCCTGTCGCGCGGTCCTGGCTGGTCGATGGCGCCGGCGATCTCGATGCCCAGCTCGCGCCTTTCGCGCAGGCCGTGCCGATCGTGGTGAAGCCCTTGCGCGGACGCGGCAGCCAGGGCGTGGGCGTGGCGCGGACGCGTGAGGAACTGGCGCAGCAGGTTCGCGAACTGGCGGAAAGCCGCCGCTTCGGCGCGGCGATCATGCTGGAGCAGTTCCTGCCCGGCCAGGAAATCACCATCACCGTCATGCCCGCCGCCTGTCGCGCCGGCGAGACGGCACCTTTTGCGCTTCCCCCGGTGCGCCGCTTCAACCAGATCGGCGATGTGGCGCCCTATAACGGTGACGTGCCCGTCAGCCGTAACAGCGCCGCGATGACGCCCGAGGAATGCGCCGATCCCGCCATCGCCGCGGTCACGGCGGCCTGCGAAAAGGCCGCTGCGCTCCTCGAAATCCGTGCGACCATGCGGATCGACTGCCGGGCGGATGCCCAGGGCGCCTATTTCCTTTTCGACGTCAACGCCAAGCCCAACCTGACCGGGGCCGGCAGGCGCGGGCGCGAGGACGAAGACAGCCTTTCCACCATTGCCGCCGCCGCCTGCGGCTGGACCTATCCGGACTTTCTCCTAGCTGCCGCTCGCGGCGCCTGGAGGAGCCCCCAAGACCAACAGGGATAATACCACATGACCGACCTGTGGCAGCACATCGTTGCCGATTTCTCCAACCTCGGCTCGCCCACGGCGCTGGCCGCCTTCGGGCAAGTCGTGCTGATCGACGTGATGCTGGCGGCTGACAATGCCATCGTCGTCGGCGCCCTTGCCGCCGGACTTCCCGCGGCCATGCGCCGCAAGGTGATCCTGATCGGCGTGCTTGCCGCGCTGGTCCTGCGCATCGCCTTCGCGCTTGTCGTCACTCAGCTGATGCAGCTTGTCGGCCTGGTCTTCGCCGGCGGCCTGCTGCTGGTCTGGGTGGCGTGGAAGATGTGGCGCGAACTGCGCGAGGACGCGGGCGGAGAGGGCGATCCCGTCGCCAGCGCCGCGCCGCGTTCCTTCGCGGCGGCGGCCTGGGCCGTGGCCGTGGCCGACATCAGCATGAGCCTCGACAACGTGCTGGCCGTGGCCGGTGCCGCGCGCGACCATCCCGGCATACTGGCCATCGGCCTGATCCTCTCGGTGGCCCTGATGGGTCTTGCCGCCAACCTGCTGGCGCGCGTGATCGAGCGCTATCGCTGGATCGCCTACGTCGGCCTGCTCGTGATCCTCTGGGTCGCCGGCAAGATGATCTGGGAAGGCCTGGTAGACCCCTCGCGCGGGTTGCTGGTGCTGTTCTGACAATGAGCTTCGGGACCGCGGTGCATCCTGCGCCGCGGTCCCGGGCTTCCCATGCGCGCCCGCCGTCGAGGGCCGCTCAGTTGAGCGGCGTGGGCGGCGGCACCGCGTTGCCGGTCTGCCCGTTCGTTACCAGGGCCCGCGCCTGTGATACCCGACTATACGGCGGTACGCTGTGCGTCAGCCAGACATTGCCGCCGATCTCCGAGCCCCTGCCGATCGTCACGCGCCCCAGGATCGTGGCGGCAGCGTAGATCACCACGTCGTCCTCGACGATGGGGTGGCGCGGCAGCGCGCGGACCAGCGCGCCCGAACTCTCCGTCGTGAAGTCCTTCGCGCCCAGGGTGACGCCCTGGTAGAGCCGGACATTGTCCCCCACGATCGCCGTCTCTCCCACGACCACGCCGGTGCCGTGATCGATGAAGAAGCCGCGCCCGATCCGGGCGGCGGGGTGGATGTCGATGCCGGTGGCGCCATGGGCGATTTCCGAGAGGATACGCGCCACCAGCGGCGCACCCAGCCCGTGAAGGGCATGGGCCAGCCGGTGGTGGATGATCGCCAGCAGGCCGGGATAGCAGATCAGCACTTCGTCCAGGCTGCGCGCGGCCGGATCGCCGCGAAAGGCGGCATCGATGTCGAGGTCCAGCAGGCGGCGGATATCCGGCAGGCGGCGCGAGAATTCCAGCACCAGCGCGTCGGCGCGCTGCTCCACGGCCTGCCGCGCCTCCTTTGCGGCATAGAGCAGTTCCAGCCGGACTTGCGCCTGCAACCGGCTGAGCGCGATCTGCAGGGACTGGGTGACGAAAGTCGCTTCATTGTGACGCCGCACGAAGTCCGGGCCGAGCCGCAGCGGGAACAGCGCCCCGCAGAGTTCCTCCGCCACTTTCGCCAGCCGCATGCGCGAAGGGAAGCCCTCCGCCCCGTGCTCGGCATGCTGGCGGCCTTCCGCGCGCCGGTTGCGGCGGATTTCGGAGAGTTCGCCGGCAATGTCCTCGACATTCCAGAAGTCGTCATCGGGGGTGGCGGCGCCGTCCGCCGCCTGCCCATCGACCGCCGCTTGAGGTCCGCCGCTCGTGGCCAGGGAGAGCGCGCCGCCGGGACGGGAATCGGCGGCGCTCGTGTCGCCGGAATTCGGGGAAGCCATCGTTTTCACCTCGTTGCTGAGGGATCACGACGCTTGGCGTTGTCGCCCCAGCATCGCGCGCTTTAGCGGTTGGTAACGCGGAGCAAGCTGCATCCCGATCAAATGCCGCGGGTCGACAAAGTGCGATGACGGGTATCGCCGACCGGACGCCCGTGTTCCGGTTATTCGGGCAGAGCGCGCCGCCGTCAAGCAAGCGCGGGCCGTCCGGCGATAGAAAATCTGGCCGGTGCGAAACGCGAAGTTGCGCCGCGCACCGCGGGGGCGCTGCCATGCGATTGGCCCTTCCCACGGCGCCTTTCAGCGCCTAGAGGCGGCTCATCCCCGGGGGGCCGCTGACGCGCGGCTGAGAGGTGGTCAGCAGACCACGACCCGCTGAACCTGATCCGGTTGGTACCGGCGTAGGGAGGGCTGGCGGCAGAACCGTTGTCCCTCCGATTGGAGTGGACGCGACGCAATGAATACCCTTTCCCGCTGCATGGGCCATGCCATGCTGACTCTCCCGGCCCTGTTCCTCGCGCCTTCCGCCATGGCGGAAACCGAAGCGGATGCGCGCGACGACGCCGCGCCCGACAGCATCGAAGTGATCGGCCACCCCGATCCCGAGGGCCTGCTGCCCGACCAGACCGCGCCCAAGGCCGTCAGCGCGATCTCCACCGACTTCATCGTCAAGCAGGCACCCACGCTCAATGCCTTCCAGCTGGTCAATCTCCTGCCCGGCGCCAATGTCTCCTCCAGCGACCCTTACGGCCTCTCCACCAGTTCCAGCCTGACCCTGCGCGGCCTGGGGCAGGACCAGATCGGCGTGCTGATGGAAGGCGCGCCGCAGAACGACATCGGCTATTTCTACGCCTATCCCTCCCAGTTCGCCGATGCCGAGAACGTGCGGCAGATCACACTGGCGCAGGGCGCGGTGGACATCGACGCGCCGGTCGTGGCCGCCGCCGGAGGGCTGCTTTCGCTCTCGCTCGACGATCCCCGGCCGGAGATGGGCGGCCTGGTCAATCTCTCGGTCGGGTCCTACGACCAGCGCCGCGCCTTCCTGCGCTTCGATACCGGCACGATCGGCAAGACCGGCCTCAAGGCCTTCGTTTCCTATTCGAACAACCGCGCGGACAACTGGCGCGGCGCGGGCTACGACCAGCGCCAGCATGTCGATGCCAAGCTGCTGGGCGAATGGGGCGATGGCAACCGCGCCAGCCTGTCGCTCTCGTTCAACGAGGCCAAGACTTCCGCTTATCCCAGCCCCACCATGGCCGACTGGCAGTCCGCCGGACGCGGTTTCAACCACGATGAGCGCTACGATCCGACGGGCGCCTCGGGCAGCCTGGGAGGGACGAACTACTGGCGCCTCTACCGCGCGCCGTTCCGCAACTTCTATGCCGCCGCCCCGGTGCACCTGAAGCTGAACGACCGGCTGACGTTCGACAGCAGCGCCTATCTCCAGCTCGGCCACGGCAATGCGCCCTACGGCACGCAGCTCAGCGAAACCGGCAATTTCCTGGGCACCGAGGAACTGGCCCAGCCGATCACCCTGCCGGGCGCCGTGGACGGCGTGGCCACCGTGCTCGGCAACTGGACGGGCAAGCAGTTCCGCGTGGGCGATGTGAGCAAGCTGACTTTCGAGGCCGGCGCGCACCGGATCACCGCCGGGCTGTGGTTCGATTACGGCACGGACCGCGTCACCCAGTCCTACACCTCGATCGATGCCCAAGGCCACCCGTTCGACCAGTGGGGCTACCAGGACGAGGCGATCCGCACTGCCGACGGCCGCCTGCTCGCTTACGAGAACGCCCGGACCGAGACGGTCACCAAGGCTTTCTTCCTGGCCGACAGCATCACCGTGACCCCGCGCCTCGTCGTCGATCTGGGCTTCAAGGGCGTAGACGTGCTGCGCAATGGCCGCAATTATCTGCCGGGGCCGCAGCAGACCGTGCGCACGGACAGCTTCGCCGCGCTGCCCCGCGCGGCCCTGCACTATACCCTGACCGACCGGCAGCAGCTGTTCGCCAATATCACCACCAGCTTCCGCACGCCCAACGAGTTCGCGCTCTACAACAGCTACTATGGCGGCGAGATCGTGGGCGCGGGCACGACGAGCCTCAAGAACGAGTACTCGGTCTCGCAGGAACTGGGCTATCGCTACATCGGCCCCAGCCTGTCCTTCTCGCTGACGGCCTTCCACTACCACTTCCGCAACCGGCAGGTGGCCACGGTGGTGAACAGCGGCGGCGCCCTGGTGAATTCCACCGTCAACGGCGGCAGCCAGACCTCCTACGGGCTGGACGGCGAGATCGACTATCGCCCGGCCAAGGGTGTCAGCGTCTATCTCTCGGGCGAATATCTGCACGCGCGCCTCGATGACGACCTGCCGGTCGGCGGCGATTTCCTGCCTACCAAGGGCAAGCACGCGGTTTCCAGCCCCAGCTTCCAGTTCGCCATGGGCAGCACGTACGACGATGGCCGCCTGTTCGGCAGCACCGCGCTGAAATACGTGGGCCGCCAGTACGCCACGTTCATGAACGACGAGAGTATCAAGGGCTACGCCACGCTCGACCTCTCGGTGGGCGTGCACCTGGCCGGGCTGGTCGATGCGCAGCGCATGGACTTGCGGCTCAACGCGATCAACGTGACCAACCCGCATGTGCTGTCCGGCGTCTATGCCGTCAGCACCAATGCGCAGGACACGGTGGGCCGTGGCGGCACGGTCATTTCGGGCGCGGCGCCGGCCTATTACGTGGGAAGCGGCCGCGCCTTCGTGGCAACGCTGAGCCGCGCCTTCTGATCGTGAGCGGCGCGGCGCCTCATCTCGTCCACGGCATGGGCACGGCGCTGGAAGCCCCGGCCTGGCCCGCCATCACGCCGGATGAGGCGGAAATGGTGCTTGCGCATTTCCCGCTCGCTGGGCGCGCTGCCGCGCTGCGCTGGCATTCGCCGCGACCCTTTTCGGCCGCCGCCCTGGTCGAGACGGAACGCGGGGCGTTCTTTCTCAAGCGCCACCATCGCCGGGTCCGTTCGCCCGCCGCCCTGGCTGAGGAACATACCTTTATCGCCCACTTGCGCGGCGCAGGACTGGCCGTGCCGCAAGTCGTCGCCGCGCAAGTGGGAAGCAGGCAGGATGGGAGCGGGCAGGATGGACTGGGGCACGACGGGGCCGGCATCGTTTCGCAAGGCGAGTGGACCTACGAGCTTCTCCGAAGGGCGGAGGGGATCGATCTCTACCGCGATCGCCAGTCCTGGACGCCCTTCCTCGCCGCGGGCCATGCCCGCGAGGCGGGCGCTGCGCTGGCGCGCCTGCATCTGGCAGCGCGCGACTTCGGCGCGGCTCCGCGGGGCAAGCATCCGCTCGTCGCCAGCCTCACCATCCTGCCGGCCTCGGACCCGCTTGCGGCGGCCGAAGCCTATGTCTCCGCCCGCCCGGCGCTGGCCGGCTACCTGGCCGACAAGCCCTGGCGCGGCGCGCTGGCGCGGCTTTTCGCGGCGCAGGCAGGCGGGCTCTCCGCGCGGCTGGCGGAGCAACCGTCGCTGTGGACGCACAACGACTGGCATCCCTCCAACCTGCTCTGGTCTGCCGATGGCCGTGTAAGCAGCGTCATCGACTTCGGGTTGGCGACGCGGACTTGCGCGCTGCACGATCTCGCCACCGCGATCGAGCGGACGGCGGTGGCTTGGCTGGAGCCCCGGGGCGGTGATTTCACGGCGGATGCGCAGGCCGCCCAGGCGCTCCTTGCGGGATACCATGCGGTACTTCCCCTGAGCCGAACCGATGTGGAGACGCTCACCCGGCTCCTGCCGCTGGTACACATCGAGTTCGCCTTGTCCGAGGCCGACTATTTCGCCGGCATCCTGAACGACCGCGCGCAGGCGGACATGGCATGGCAGGACTATCTGCTCGGTCATGCCGAATGGTTTCTTTCCGCCGCCGGGCAGGCCTTCCTTCGGGCGATCGAGCGGGGGGTGGCAGCGTGATGTCGGCGCTGGAAATCACGGCGGTCGCGGTCAGCTTCCTGGGCATCTGGCTTACGGCGCGGCGGCAACTGTTGTGCTGGCCGGTCAGCCTCATGGCCTGCGCGCTCTATTTCAAGCTGTTCCTCGACGTGCGGCTCTATTCCGACATGGTGCTGCAGGCGCTGTTCGGAATCGCCATCGTTTATGGCTGGACCGTGTGGGCGCGCGGCAAGGACGATGCCGGAGAGGTGATCGTCAGCCCGCTGCCGCCGGGCCGGGCGCTGATCGGGCTGGCGGCCGGCGCCATGGGGGCCATCGCCATAGGTTGGTTCACCAGCCGTTTCACCAATGCCGCGCTGCCCTGGATGGATGCGGGGCTGAGCAGCTTCAGCCTGGTGGCACAGTATTGGACCGCCCGGCGCCACGCGGCCAGCTGGCTGCTCTGGATCCTGGTGGACATGCTCTACGTCGGCATGTTCGTTTTCAAGGAATTGTGGCTGACGGCCGGCCTCTATGCGGCGATGGTGGGACTGGCAGTTCTGGGCTATCGGCGCTGGCAGCAGGCGCGCAGCCTGTACTGACCCCGCGTATTGCGGCCAGAATGCCGCTATTCCAGGCCTTGAAGCGCGGACGAGGTTCCCGATCATCGAACGCGCCTGGTTGGCACGGTCCGGCGCGCGAGCATGCGCGGCCTTACCAGATCCCGCCCCGGCAAGGCGCTCGATCTGAAGCTCCACCCGGCAAGCGGCGCGGCTGCAGGACGGCTCACGCATCGGCATAGGGTTGCTTCATACCGTTGGTCTCCGGGGAGCCGGGATGGCATTCTGGCCCGTGCGCCATTGTCGCTGGCCTTGGCGGCGGGGCATCGCCTCCGCCTTCGCCTTTCTCTTCGGATAAGGCCAAGACGCTGCGGTAATGGCCGATGGTCTGCGTTATCCAGTCCTCCGGCGTGTTGCAAAGCGCAAGATATCCCGCGTGTCCATGGCCCGCCGCATTCTCGGCGATCAGCGCGGTGGTTGATCACGGCGCGCACGCCCGAACCGATGGCTTCGAGTGCGACGAAGCCCGAATGGCTGTGCCCAGCGGCTCGGCATGACCGCCAGGCGCGCCGTGGAAACCGCCTGCGCCATGCCGTGACGGTCCTGCCGCCCCAGGAGAACCGCCTTGGGATTCAGCCGCTGGACGATATCCCGCTCGCTGCCCTCGCCCGCGAACGTGATCGGAATACCCGCCCGGGCGGCAGCGCTCGCTGCCAGGTCCGCCCAGCCCTTGCGGGGCGGCGCCGACGGGTGGCAGCTCGGTCGTGGGCGTCACGCCGCAGCCTGCCAACAGGGCGCTCAAGACCAGCACGAGCGATCGTTTTACCATGAAATCTCCTGGAAAGAATGGCACGGCCATCGTCAGGCCACGCGTTCAACAGAGCGACGCAGTGCGTCCCGCGCTTGCAACATGCCGCGATCGAATACGTCCGGCGCAAAGCGGCGGGCGTTACTCATGGCGGTTTCGGGCCGGAAGGAAGGCAGCCAGCCTTCCAGTCTGCGAATGGCATCGCACAGGGAATCGACGCTCTGTTCGCGGTAGAACAGTCCGGTTTCTCCATCGACGATGGAGTCGGTCACCCCGCCTCGCCCGAAAATCGACCGGATGCGTTGAAAGCCGCGCCGGTGGCTGGGTGCCGACAATCCGAGCAAGGGCCGGAAAACGGAGAGCGAGCGCGTGAATGCGATCAACGATGGCGAGCATCTCAGCGTGGCTGTCGTGGTGGCCAGCCTTGGCCGGCCGCAACTCGTGGCGCAGATGCACCAGCTCATGCTGGAGCAATCCTGCCCGCGCGATGTGCTGGTGTTTTCGGTCGTTGGCGAAGGAGACATTCCCGAAGGCTATGATGGCCGGCAGGATCTGCACGTTCTTTGTGGGAGCAAGGGGCTCTGCGCCCAGCGGAACCGCGCGCTGGATTGGCTGGCCGCAGACTATGATCTCATCGTTTTTTACGATGACGATTTCGTGCCCTCGAGGAACAGTGTCGATCGGATCAAGCGGTTCTTTGCCGCTCATCCGGAAGTCGTGGGGGCGACGGGCAATGTCATTCGCGATGGCATAAAGGGCCCGGCATATCCTTCGAACTGGCAAGGGACCTGATCGCCGGGCACGAGAAGAAAGACTTCAGCCCCAATTGCATCGTCACCAGCCTTGAGGGGCTTTACGGTTGCAACATGGTCTATCGCGCCTCGGCCATTGGGTCATGCCGGTTCGACGAGCGGCTGCGGCTTTACGGCTGGCAGGAAGACGTCGACTTCGCTGCCCCGCTGTCGTCGCGGGGGCGGATCGTCAAGACTTTTGCCTTTTCCGGGGTGCATCAGGCCGTGAAATATGGCCGTACTTCGGGCGTCCGGCTGGGCTATTCGCAAGTCGTCAATCCGCTCTATCTGGTGCGCAACGTGCTGGCCAATCATCTCAAGACCTTCAAGCACGAACCGTGGATTGACCGTGCCGGACGCATGAAGGGTAACTGGATCGCCTTCCGCGACCTGATGCTCGGCAGACTGATGCCGGAGAGGATCGAGGCGCTCTAGAGGAGGGGCTGGGCAGCCGGCATCAGCAGCCGGGCAAGAAGCATCAGCGGCAGGGCTGCCGCGGTCAGGCCGAGCCAGGCGCGCAGGGCGCTTTTCGCGTGGAACACGGTCATGGCCACGACGGCGAAGAGGGCGTAGCTCCCCAGGGTGGCGGCCGTGACCGCTTCCGCCCGGTTCATGCCGAACGCTGCCAGAATGAGGGAGAGGGCAACCGTGGCGAGGGCGGTGACGCCATAGGCGCCCAGCGTTCCTGCCAGCGTTCGCGCCGCTACCGACCAGCGGTAGCGGGCGGCTTCGCCGGGCATGAGCAAGCGGGCGCCGGATAGGGAAAGACGGGAAGGAGCCTTGGGCATGACGGGGTCCTTCGGTTCCATTATTGGCGCCACCGGGCAAGGATGCGCTCGCGATTGGTCTGGGCGGTGAGGGTGATGGCGGCGCCGGCCGAGAGCCATCCGCACCAGGCGACAGTGCCGTAGCCCCAGCCCAGGCCTTGCCCTGCCAGGGCGAAGCCGGCCGCGAGCAGGGCCAGTCCGCCCAGTTTCAGCAGACGGCTCGTACCTGGCGGCAACTTGCGTCGCAGCCAGTCCTGTTGATGGCGCGGCATCGCCATGAGCAGGAGCGCGAAGCCTGCCAGTGAAAGGAGCGCCGTGGCGAGATGGATCATGCGGCGGCCTCCACAGGGGGGCGCTGCTTGCGCCCCGGTGCCGAACGGGGCTTGTGGCTAGCGACCTTCCGGGCCGTGAAGGCGAAGCCTGCGGCCAGGGCCAGCATGGCCAAGTCGAAGGCCGCGAAAGTCCAGTCTGCGCTGGGCAGGCTCTGGAGCAGCCCGCGCGCGGTCGTCATTTGGTTGAGCAGTGGCACGGCGGCGAAAAGCGCGGCGCAGGCGGCCAGCGTTTCGACCCACGCCCGCTTGGCCAGACGGGAAAACGCCCAGACCAGGGAGCCGCCCCAGGCGATGAACAACGCGTTGACTTCCCAGTCAGCGCGGTGGGCCATGGCTTGCGGCAGCAGCCGGTTGGCGATGAAATAGGCGGCGATACCGAGCGGGGCACCGGCGATGAAACCGATGTTCAGTCGCTCGACCAGTCGGAAACCGAAGTGGGGGCGGGCGGGGTCGGGCAACTTGGCGCGCCGCTTGACGCACCACAGGCAGAGGCCGGTCGCGGCCATGGCGGTGCCGCCGAGCCCGGAAAGGAAGTAGAGCCAGCGCAGGCCGTAGCCGGCGAACCAGGCGGTGTGTAGGTCCACCATCACGCGGTGGGTCGCCGTGGCGCCGCCGGGCGCGGCGCGGGTGGAGGGCAGGACCCTGCCGCTCGCGCCGTCGAGGTAGAGTGTGTCGAGGCGGTCGTTTTTCCAGTCTTCGCGGCGGGCGTAGAGGGAGGCCGTGGCGGCGGCGTCTCCGGGGTTGTCGATGCCGACGTAGCTGGGCACGGCGCCGCGCCACTCCCGGCCTGCCGCGGCGACCATCTGTGCGAGCGGGACCGTAGCTGCAGGCATGCCGCTGGCTTCGCGTTCGGGACTGGAGGCAAAGACGCTGCGGTAGAATTCCTGCCGGTCCGGGAAGTTGGCGGAGATTGCCCGGGGCATCAGCGTGAACAGCAGGGTCGCAAGGCCGGTATACGTGATCATCAGATGGAACGGCAGGACCAGCACGGCCGTGGCGTTGTGCGCGTCCAGCCAGCTGCGCTGCCCCTTGCCGAAGCGCATCATGAAGAAGTCAGTGAAGATCTTCTTGTGCGTCACCACGCCGGAAAGAATCGCGACCAGCATGGCGAGCGCTGCCACGCAGACGAGATAGCGCGCCCAACTGACCGGCATGTAGTGGAGATCGAAATGGAAGCGGTAGAGGAAGAAACCGCCCTTTGTCTCGCGAAGCTGGATCTCCTGGCCGGTTTCGGGGTCCAGAACCAGGGACGTCCGATCGTGCCGGTCGGCACCCGGCATCCGCCACGAAAGAATGAGGCCGCTGCCACCGCGGGGCGAGGGCATGGAAACGGACCAGCTCTTCGCGCCCGCCCCCCGCGCCCGCAGCGCCGCATCTGCCGAGGCCAGGGCGCGCGGCGTCACTTGCGTGCCGGACGAGAGTTCGGGGCGCATCCAGGCGTCGATCTCGTTCTGGAAGAACGCTGCCGTCCCGAACACGAAGATGACGTAGAGCACCCATCCGGGAACGAGCCCCACCCAGGTGTGCAGCCATGCCATCGATTGGCGCAAGCCCTGCTTCATGACGGTATCACTCTTGTTTCGTCCCCGATTGCAGCGCGTCGCGGCCTGCAGCCGGTCGCGGGGAATGGGAATTGGCGCAATGCACGCAGGCGCCGGAGCGCGCCTGCGTGCATTGCTTTTCAGCGGATTTCCGGAAGGAGGGTCAGAACCCGAACTTCATCGAGAACGCCACGTTGCGCGGGATGCCGAGCTGGCTGGTGGTGATCCAGTAGTTCTTGTCGGTTAGGTTGGTGGCGCTGAGATCGAAGCGCACGGCGTGGCCGTCGATGCGCGTGGCGTAGTGCAGGCCAAGGTCGAAGACCGTGTTGCCCTGAATCTCCTGAAGATTGGCGGGGTCCTTGTACATCTTACCCGAGTGATAGGCACCGGCGCTGACGGAAAGGCCGGGAACCACGGGGATGGCGTAGTCGAGGTAGATCTTGGCCAGCATGTCGCTTACCCCGGTGGGGCGCTTGCCGGCGAGAGCGGCATTGGTAGCTTTCTTCACCGCAAGGTCCATGATCGATCCGCCCACCAGGACGGACAGGTTGCCGGTGACATGGCCGGTCGCGGTCAGCTCGATGCCCTTGTGCACCTGCAAGCCGTCTTGGTTGATGGTGATCTTGCCGTCCGAAGACCGGTCCTCGTAGGAATTGGCCTTTTCGATCCGGTAGATCGCGGCGGTGATCAGCAGCGCATCGATCGGCGCATATTTGGCGCCAAGCTCGACCTGTTTGGAGATGAACGGCTTCAGAATCTGCCCGGGATTGTTGTAGAGCGTGGCATCGTCGGGAACGGTCGATCCCTGTTCCAGGCCCTGCATGTAACTGGCGTAAGTCGTCACGCGCGGGACCGGCTTGAACACCAGCGAGACGGTCGGCGTATAGGCGGTCTTGTCGTAGCCCGACGAAACAGCGCCCGTGGCCGTGTAGTTCTTCGAGACCAGCGTGGTGCGGTTCACGCCGACCAGCGCGCCGAACTGTTCGGTGAACTGGATGTCGTCGCCAAGGACCACATTGGTGTTCTTCGAGAAAGCTGACCGATAGAGAGCGCCCCAATCGTATGTATTGAGCGCATCGGGCATGGCCCAGGTCATGAGATCGTTGGGATCGGTGTAGGCCGGGGACTGCACCGCGCTGACGGAGCTGACGACATGCCGCTTCACGCGCAGCACGTCTCCCGAGACGCCCAGGGTCAGACGGTGCCGGATGCCGCCGGTATGGAATTCGCTGTCGAGATAGGCATAGGCGCCCTGCGCGATGTTGTAGGAGGGCGCGCTGCGCGAGGGCCAGCCGTTCACGAAGCCGGAATCCGCGAAGAAGGCAGGATAGATGTTGAGCGATTCCTGGGCGTCGCGCTTGTAGATGTAAGCGGTTCTCAGGCTGAAGGTATCGTCGATCTTCCACTTGGCGTTGACGCCGATCCGGTCGGTCTTGACCTGGAGAAAGGTCCAGGGCGGCGTGTAGGTCTGGTCGTTTTCGAGCGGGTCGATCCAGTAGTTCAGCGCGCCGTAGCTGCTGTTCGCATAGGCGTAGAAGCGGGAATCGATGCCGTCGATGCGGTAGTAGGTATGCGCGCCCTCGACCTGGACGAGGAGGTTTGGAGTGACGTTCCAGTCCACTGCCCCGCTGATCAGCGTCCGCGCGATGTTCTGGTTCTTCTTGGCGGTTTCGCCGTCCTGATAGGCGACGTTCAGCCGATAGGCGAGCACGCCGTCCGCGTCGATCCGGTTGCCCATGTCGAGGTGCGCGAAGAACTGCTCGTTGCCGTAATTGCCCAGGGTCACGTCCATGGTGCGGCTGTAGGTGGGGCGCTTGAGGACATAGTTGGTGACGCCGCCCGGATTGCCCGCGCCGTACATGAAGCCGGACAGGCCGTTCATGATCTCGACCTGCTGCAATTCCTCCATCGAGATGCCGGTAAGGGTGGAGGAGAGGCGCAGCCCGTCGACCACGCCCTTCTGGGAATCGAAGCCGCGGATCGTGACGTAAGGCGTGCCGTAGACCGTGGAGGGCGCCGAGTTCTGGACCACCGGGTTCATCTTGAACATCTGGTCCATGCTGGAAGCGACGACGTTCTCGATCAGGTCGCTCGACGTGACGTTGATCGAATAGGGCGTGTCGACGATGGCCTTGCCGCCCCAGGGACCGGTGCTGGCGGCGACGTCGATCTGCTGGTTGTGGCCAGTGACGAGGATCGGCGAGTTGCGTCCGGCGCGTTCGTCCTCGTCATAGTCCGCGGCATTCCCTTCGTCCGTGCCGGCCGCCAGGGCAGTGGCGGCGCGGCCTTCGACTTCCAGGGTGTCGAGCGTCATCGCGCCGGTCGTGGCGCGGCCGATGGTGACGGCATCGGCGCCCGTCGTGCGCGGGACCAGGCCGGTGTTCGAGAGCAGCCGGGCCAGGGCGTCGCGCCAGGGCATCTGGCCGGCGAGCCCGGAACTGGTGCGGCCCTGCGTCAGCGCGGCATCGTAGTTGAGCTGCAAGCCGCTCTGTTCGGCAAAACGGTTCAGGGCATCGCTCAGCGTTCCGGCGGGAATTGCATAGGCATGCGTCTCTCCGGAAGCCTGCGCCGCTGCGGGTGCTGCGAACAGCGTGGCGCCGCTCGTCATTGCCGTACCCGCAAGCAAAGCCGCGGCCATCAGGCGCGCGCCATCGCGGCGATTCCCCATCTTAGCGATCATTGAACGTGTTCCCTCACTGCTCGTTTCGAGGCGTGCATTATGCTGTTGCGACGCATTCTCAGAATCAAGACGGAGTTGGGAGGAAAATGACGACCAGGGCGGCGAAATTTTTTCTGCCCGGTCGCGCTGAGTCAGGAGCGCCCTGGTCCAGCCCAGCCGGACCCGATCCGCGCCTCAGCGATGAAGCACGATCAGGCGGCTGGACAGGCGGAACGAGGCAAGGCCCAAGCTTCGCTCGATGCTGTCGATCGCGGCGAGCGGGTGGTCGAGGTCGTAGACGCCGCTTACCCGCATCGTGGCGGCGGGGCCGGTTACGCCGATGTAGCCGTGCCGATAGCGCGCGATTTCCGACAAGACTTCTCCCAGCGGCCGGTCGACCACCACCAGCCGCCCGCGTGTCCAGGCGGTGGCGCCGCTGCCGGCCGGTTCGACCGGGCCGAGCCGGTCCGCCGCGAAATCGGCGCGCTGCCCTTCGCCGACGACGTGCGAGCGGCCTTGCCCGGCCACCCGGACCCGGTGCTCGGTCACGACGATTTCGGCGTACTTGCCGCTTTCGCGTATGGCGAAGACCGTGCCGAGCGCGGTGGCGCGGCCGCCCGCTGCCGCCACGGTGAAGGGCCGGGCGCGGTCCGGTGCGACCCGGAACTCGGCCGCGCCAGCCAGGAGCCGAACGCCGCGCCGGGCGGAGGAAAAGTCCAGAGCAATGGCCGAGCCGCTGTCGAGTTCGACGGTCGAACCATCTTCGAGCGCGACGGTTTTCCGCTCGCCGATAGCGGTGGCATAGTCCGCCTGCAGCCACGTCGCCCAGTCCTGCACCGTGCCCAGCACGACCAGCGCGAGCGAAGCGGCCAGGGCAGCGCCTCTGCGGATGGCATGTTTGCGCGGGCGAGGCGCTGTACTCCGGCCGCGTGCTGCCCAGCGCTTATGGGGGCGCTGGCGCGGAGAGGGCAGGGCGGATTGCGGTGGCGCCCGTTCCAGATTCTCCGCTGCCGGCCGCGGCGCCTCCCGTTCGGTCGGCATCGCCGGTTCGCCGTCCAGGATGCCCCAAAGCACTTCCATCCGCTCGAAAGCCCGCCGATGCGCGGGCTCGGCGCGCCAGGCGTCGAAAGCGCGAATCTCTTCGGGCGAGAGGTCGCCCCCGTCGCGGCGCACGATCCAGTCGGCCGCCGTCTCGGCAAGGGAGCGCGGAATCGCGGGGTTCTCGGCAGGAGTTGCCGGGGTCTCGTTCACGGCAGGGTCCCTTTCGCGAGCGGCTTCGATTCCCATGACGCAGCCGGCGGGCAAAACACGACATCGCACCCCGTTCTTTTCGGGTTTCGCATCATCCTGCCTCGTCGATTTCGCCAAGACGCGCGGCCAGCACGAGCAGGGCGTGGCGAAGCTGTTTCTCCACCGCGCCGCGGGTAATGCCGAAGCGGGCAGCGATCTCCGCCTGATCGAGACCATCGAACTTGCGCAAGGCAAATATCTCGCGGCAACGGGGCGGCAGGTCCTCCACGAGTTCCAACACCAGCCGCAGCCGGTCCTGCGCCAGGGCGTGGCGTTCGGGCGAGGGGGTATCGTCCGCCACGACCGCGCCGGCCTCCTCGCCGGCCAGCCAGGGCATCCATTTCCGCCGGTCGCGCGCGCGGTCGTTCACCAGATTGCGGGCCACGCGGTAGAGGAAGGCGCGCGGATTCTCGACCGTGCCGGCGCGCAGCGAGGGAATGGCCCGCGCCCAGGTTTCCTGCACGATGTCGGCGGCGGCGGGCGGCGAGTCGACCAGCGAGCCGACATAGGCCGCCAGCGACTTGTGATAGTGGTCGAAGATTCGCGCGTCCGTGCCGCTCATGGCGCCGATGCCGTGGCCGTGCGGGGCGGCGTCCGGTTCTCGATCAGGAAGGACACCGGCATGGTGATGGCCAGTTCGTCCGGCAGGGCATCGGGGATCGCGGGGAAGGGGGCGGCACGCCTGACGATCTCGGCCGCCGCGCGGTCGAGTTCGGCGCGGCCGGTGCCGGAGACGAGAGTGGCATCGAGCAGGCGCCCGCTGCGTTCGATGCGGAAGAGAACGGCGCCATCGCCCTGCCATCCGGCGCGAAGCGCGGCATCGGGATAGCGGCGGCTCTCCTCCAGCCGGGCCATGATCGCCCGGCGATAGGCCTGCGTGACTTGCGCCAGATCCGTGTCGCGTCCGCCCTGTTCGCCCGCCGGAGCGGCCTCGCCCGGATCCTGCGACAGGGCAGCGGCGGGCGCCGTGCGCGGGTGATCGGCCTTCACCGGCAGCAGGGCCGCCTTCTCCGGCCTTTCCGCCGCGCCGGAGCGGAGCCTGTCATGCGGCAGGTCCTGCGCGCGCAGCGTGAAAGTGGGCAGCGTGGCCGGGACCGTGCGGTCCTGACGGCCTGCGTTCTGCCAGGAGAGCGCCACCGCCGCCACGGCCACGGCGACCAGATGCAGCGCCCCGGTCACGCCCAATGCCACGACCCGCACCGAGCGGGTATTTCCCCGAGGCGCGGAAGTAGCGTGGAACGCGGGGTCAGGACGCGGCGCGGTCATGCTTCGGCCCTGTATAATATTGCGAATGGTTTGCAACAAACTATTTGGCTGGGTTTGCCAGACACCGCCGGGCCAAACACCGCCGGTCCTTCGGCGCGGGGCGTGCGCGGCACATTCGGGGTGGCATTCCCGCCGCGCACCTGCTTCTAGGGCGGTTTACGATCTAAGGGTCTGGCGCGCCGCGTGCTACCATCGAAGGAACTGGGAATGATGAAATGGCGGGCTCGGGGTCTGACCCGGATCGCAGCAGCATGGATGGCCTGCGCGGCGCTGGCGTTCGGCCTTGGCGCGGTTTCGGTTCAACCCGCCTTCGCCGCGCCGGACGGGCGCGCGGCCCTGCTCAAATCGCTGCAGGACGATCCGGCGATGCCGAGCGTGGCCCCGGCCGGTTACGACGTCACCATCGTCGTCTTCTCCGACTACCAGTGCCCTTATTGCCGCAAGCTCCACGTTTCGCTGAAGCAGTTCCTGCAGCAGGACAAGAAGGTCCGCGTGGTCTATCGCGACTGGCCGATCTTCGGGGCGCCCTCCATCGAGGCGGCCCGCGCGGCACTGGCGTCGCGCTATCAGGGCAAGCACGCCGCCTTCAACGATGCGCTGATGGAAACCAGCGGGCGGCTCGATTCCCAGGCCATCCAGCTTGCCGCCCAGCGAGCCGGGGTCGACCGCACGCGCCTCAATGCCGACCTGGCCGCGCACAAGGCCGATATCGACGCCGCGCTGGCCCGCACCGCCCGGCTGGCCGAGGGCATGGACCTGACCGGAACGCCGGCCATGGTCATCGGCTCCTACCTGCTACCCGGCGCGGCGACGGCCGAAATGCTGGTCAAGGCCGTGGAGATCGCGCGCAAGCCCGCCTGAGCCCCAGCCTGACCTCAGCCGGCCGCGTCGTGGCAGCTGGCTCAGGCTCAGCTGGGCACCCGGCGATCAGCCCCGCGATTCGCCCGGCCGGGTAATCTGCTTTGCCCAGTCCTCGATCCCCAACCGCGCGGGTACCTCTTGCAGCAGGCCGTCCAGCGCCTGACCCGGCCCGCCCCGGCAACCGCGCTGGTGGCGGGCCACGGTCTTGCCGCCACGCGGATCGGTCCAGGTGATGGTATACGTGGACGTGTCGCTGATCGCCGCCTCGCATTCGACGGTGGCCGTCGTTCCGGTCTGCGGACGGTAGGGCGCGAGATCGGCGGCCAGGGCGCGGTAGCTCGCCTCGCCTGCGGCGCGCTGGCGCTCGCCCAGCACCACGGTGTGGCGCATGCCGTTGAACGTGACCGCGCCGGTGGGGGCGATGGCCGCTTCGTAGACCGGGCAGAAGCCGAAGCAGGGGCCGACCGAGATGGCGATGGTTTCCGCCTCGCCTGTCGCTGCGGGGGCTGCGCCGTCCTGCGGCAAAGTCGCGCAGGCGCCCAGCAACACGGCGCTTGCGAGCCCGAGATGATGCCATGCCTTGAAAATCTTCACCGGGTCAGACTCCTTGTTTCATCGCCCGCGAATGCAGCGATCCCGATTGCAAGACGGAGCCGCGCGCACCCGGCCTTGGCGAAGCGTACACTTTTGCGAATAGCCGCCGTTTTACGCGCGACCTTGCGACAAGACTGTAGCGACGAAGATGATCGCAAGATGAATTCTTGCGATTCTTTCGTTGCAGATAACCTAGATTGTCGCCGCGCCTTTCGTTTCTCCTATGTGCCGCCGCGGGGCAACGGGCCCGAAAGTCGCCAGAGAAAAACGGTTACATGACGTTGGATGCGATGTTGGGGAGGGACGATGCCGTCCTGGTCCTCGATCTTGATGAAGACTCCAAATCCCAGTGCCTCGCCGAAGTCCGGCGCCTTGGTTTCAACAGCATTTCCGCCAGCGACGCGCGCGAGGCTCATGCCTTGCTGGAGCGAGGCGAGGCAGGCGTCGCCGTTGTCGACAGCGGCTTTCCCGGCACGGGAGAGCTGTCTTTCGTCGACGCGCTTGCCCGCCAGAATCCCTATGGGCGGGGGCAGGGCAGGGGCGCGCCGAAAGTGATTCTCACCGCGGCGCGGCCGAGCAAGGAACTCGTGCTAACGGCCTTGCGCGCCTCCGTGGTGGACCTGCTGGAAAAGCCCCTCGTGCCCGACAGCCTCGCCCGTGCCCTGCGCCGAGCCATGAAAGGCGCGCCGGGGGGCGGGGCGTCACTGTCCGATCGCCTGCTCGACCTGTCGCGCGATCTCAACCGCGTGGCCGGGCTGATCGAACCGCGCAAGGCGGAGCCGCGTGCTGCACCGGGCACCGCGGCAACCTACCCGGCGCCGATGTCCGGCCTTGCTCTTGAGGAACCGGCTCGGTCGGAATCCCCGCCCATGGCGCTGCCCGAATATCTCCGCGGCCTGCTGCGCGACGCGGCGGTCCGGCGCGCGATCGGCGGCGGAGAGCTGTTCGGCGATCCCGCCTGGGAAATGCTGCTGGACCTGTTGCTGGCCCGGTTCGAGGATCGCAAGGTCTCCGTTACCAGCGCCTGCATTGCATCGGGTGCGCCGATGACGACCGCGCTTCGCCTGGTGCGGCGGCTGGTGGAGCAGGGTGTGCTCGTTCGTTATCCCGATGCGCTGGATCGGCGGCGGGAGTTTCTGACGCTGCACCCTTCGGTGGCCAAGGCGCTGGTGGACTATGTGCGCGGTGAATGCCCCTCTGGCGCCCTCACGCTTCAATCGCCCTCGCGTTGAAAGTTCGGCGGCAAGGCAATGGCCGATCAGGCGTCCGCGTGCTGGTCAATCTCCGCCAGGGCCGCCAGGTCCAGCCAGCCGCGCAGTTCGCGGGCGATGGCGCTGACCGGCTTCCAGGCCGCCAGCCAGTTGTCGGTGACGTGGAATTCCTGCTCGGTCACGGCGCGGACGTCCTGCTCCAGGATGAAGCCATAGGCCTTGAAGCCGGCATCGTCCCGGACCACGACGATTTTCCAGAACCGGTCCGGGATCTGGATACGCGCGTGGCCGGCCGCGTCCTTGCCGTGAAACCACCGGTCGGCAGCGCCGAAGATCGGGCCGGCGAAGATGCAGGCCGCTTCGGTGTCCTGCCGGGTGACGGCGGCGATCGCGGTTTCTAGATCGCCCCAATTGTCCTGCCCGGCAGCGCCCTGGTTGAAGGCCTTGGTCTGCGGCGAGCAATTGGTGACATGGAACGTGTCGCCATTGGCCATTTGGATTTCGTCGAAGTGCTCGCCCCAGCATACGTCATCGCGGCGGACGATATGGCCCTTGTCGAAGGCGCCGCGGTCTTCGGTGTAAAACACATCCGGCAACTGGTAGCGGGAATCGAGCCGGGGGTCCTCGGCCCAGAGTTCCGCGAAATTGCGGTTCGGCGGCCAGCCGGCTAGGGAAGCGCGGGTCGTCGCCCGGCCGTCGACGATTTTCGCGCGCTTGCGCCAGTCGACATTGGCGGCGGTGTAGAGCCCCAGGCGCCGCTCCTTGTGCATCCAGATGGAGAAATGTCGGTAGCGCAGTTCGGGGTCGTCGCCCTCCAGCAGGGGCGCGAGCACCGCCTTGCCCGCCTCGGAGACGAAGGGCGCGGGCACCGGAACCGCGCCGCCCAGGAAGAGCGGATCGAAACCGGGCCTTTCGCTGAGCCCGTCATGGATCAGCGGCGTGCGCATCTCGTAGGCTTCCGCCTCGATGCCCCCGGATGTTGTGGGCGCGGCCGACGAGATGGAGGCGCTGCCGGTCTCGATCGAGATTCGCAACTTGAGCGGAATGACGATGCTTGTCCCGCCCATCGGAGTCCAGTCCAGCGGCGGGTTGGCTGGCGTTAGGATGGCCGCCTCGACAACATCTCGTGGGCGCCATTCGCTCTCCAGGCGCGGCGCCGCGCCGGGCGCAATGGCGGTCTGCTCGTCGAGAGCCCGGATCGTGCTCGACATCACGTCGCCGCCGCGCATGGCCGCTTCCACGTCGGCCAGGCGTGCCGGCCAGTTCGCGCGCACGCCTTCCAGGAGGCTGCGGCTGATCCGGCTGATGCGGAAGCCGACATTGGCTTCCCAGATCACGTCGCTCTCGCTCAATCCCTCCAGCGTCTCGGCGGTGCCGCCGGTCGCCAGGACATAGCCGCCGCCTTCGCGCCGAATCCGGCCATTGGCATGAAGCGCGACCAGTTGCAGGCTGTCATTGAACACGGGTGAGCCGGACGATCCGTGGGCCGTATCGGCCTTGTACCAGAGGTAGGGCTCATCCTCGGCGGCGCGGATCACCTCGTTTTCGCGCAGGGCGATCTGCATCGGTACGCCGTCCGGATGCTGAAGGAGAGTGACGAAATCGCCCTCCTTGGCCTTGCCGCTTTCGGGGATCATGCGAAGATAGCCGCGCCGGCTGATTTCCGCGCCCGCCAGCGACCGGGGCACCACGGCCACTGCGGCATAGTCGAGATCGGGGTCGCTTACATAGAGCAGGCCCGGGTTCAGGTCGTATTCGTCCGGCTCGCTGGGGCGATTGCCGGAAACGTCGAACCAGTAGTCGAAGCCGATGCGCGAATTCGCAACCGATGCGGTATCCGGAAAGACGTGGTGGTTGGTGAGAATCACGCCGGGCGCGATCAGGAAGCCGGTCGCCCATCCCTGCCGTCCGCCGCCCTGGACCCGGATGCGGCCGACGCAGCGGCGCGCCATCATGCAGCGGTCGAGGAAGTTGACGTCGAGCAGGTCGTTCTGCCCAAGCAGCGCCTCCTGTTCGAGCGGCGTCGCGGTCTGGCCGTCGGCGGTGAGAAACCTGAACCGCTTGGCGACCAGACTGGCCGAGGGCGCCCCGGCAGGCACCGGATCGGCGGCCGGCGCTTCCGGCGCGAACTTGGCAAGATCGATGGCACTCAGTTTCATGACGGGCCTTTCGCTGTCATCCTATCGGTGCATGGCTTCGCGAATATTACAGGCCTGTACCCGCCTTGCATTTCCCGTTGCAGCAGAGATCGGGACCCGGCCTACTGCCGAAGTCATGGCTTCTGGTTCGCAGGCGATACTTGGGATGCCGCCTGTCATTCTGCCGCACATCGAGAAGCATCGCAATTCGCCGTCGCGTTCGCGCGCGATAGCCTCGCTGCTTACTGCAACTTCGAGCCGCCTGTCCTGCAAACGACCCTAGAAAAAACCCCAAGGCGGGGCCGGAGCGCAACCTTAACGTGTCCACTTTCGTTCATATCGTGTCCATCCTCGCCCGTTCATACCGCGCCTAACAACGAGGCCCGGAATTGCGGCCCGAGGGAGGAAGTCATGTTTGGAGCCGAGCGCCGCAGCGCTTCGGAGCCCAAGCATGCGTTTACAAAAAATCTGCTAAATACAAGTATTTCCAATGTGTCGGGAACAATTGGTGATGTGGGTTCTTGGGTGTTCAAGTACCTATTGGCATCAATTCAACTGACGCCATGCACATTCGAACAGAATCATATTGTCGAACCGCTGCGCCTGCGCTTGGGAAAATGGGTTGAAACTAACCAATTGGAGAAAATACATGTCGCCGTCTATGACGAAACTTGCCCCCGCTGTCGTAATGCTGGTAGGCGCTCTGGGTCTGGGTGGCTGCGCCACCAAGGGTTTCGTGCGCGAACAGGTCGCGGTTGTTAACCAACGGGTCGACGGTCTCGAAACCAAGCTACAGGCCACCGACACGACGGCACAGCAGGCCCTCTCCGAAGCGCAGGCCGCTTCCGGTCAGGCTCAGCAGAATGGCCAGCGTCTGGACCAGCTGAACGCCCGTGTCGACGGTGTCGAGCAGCAGCTCCAGCAGGCCCAGCGCAAGCGCGCCCGCAACTAAGGTCGCCTTTCGGCCCCGAATGATATAGAATCCTGACGTTCCCGCGTCGGCGCTCTTCTGGCGCCGACCGTTTCCCTGAGTGCTATACGAAAATGATCAATGTTCTCCCGGCGCTTGCTGGATTGGCGCTTCTTGCTGCCGTGCCCGCGGGTGCGGCGCAAAGCGCACCGGCAGAGGCGCCGTCGCACGCGGACGACTCCGACAAACCGGAGGCGCCCGCAGAGGCGAAGGCTGGAAGATCGGATGAGGCCACGCGCGTCGCCGACTGGATCGCCTCGTCGGGGGACAACCGGTCGTTGCCCTATGTCATCGTCGACAAGAAGGCCGCCAGGGCCTATTTGTTCAGCGCAAAGGGCAAGGCACTCAGCGATGCGCCGGTCCTGATCGGCGTAGCCCTTGGTGACGAGGCCACACCCGGCATCGGCACCAAATCCCTTTCCGAAATCGGCCCGGCAGAGCGCACCACGCCTGCCGGCCGCTTCCTGGCGAAGTTCGGATTGGCGGCAGGAAACCACAAGGTTCTCTGGGTCGACTATGCGACTTCCGTGGCGCTCCACACGATCCCCGTAGGAAACCCGAAGGAAAAGCGACGCGAACGGATGTTGTCCAAGACTATCGAGGACAATCGCATCACGTTCGGTTGCATCAATGTTCCCAAGGTCTTCTACAACAAGGGGGTCCAGCCCCTGTTCCAGAAGAAGGGTGGGTACGTATACGTACTACCGGACATCAAGCCGCTGGAAGAGGTCTTCCCTCGCCTGCGGGTCCAGCCCTTCCTGGAGGCTGCTGCGGCCTCGTCCTGAGGCTGCAGGTCCGGGGATTGCCCGGCTAAAACGAAAAAGCCGCTTCGAGCCTTTCGAAGCGGCTTTTTTGTCGTCCGGGATGGAAGGGTTCGGCGCGAAACGGGAAAGGGGACACCCCCGCTTCTGGCCGACCGCCAACCTTTCGTTACTGGCCGGTCATTCGCCTTCGGCGGCGACGACGGCTTTCTTGCGCGGAGCCTTCTTCGGCTTGGCAGGTGCCTTTTCGGCAACCTTTTCCGCCTCTTCCACCTGCGGCTTGCGGCCCAGGCCGATCTTATGTGCCAGTTCCTTGCGGCGCTGGGCATATTCGGGCGCCACCAGCGGATAATCGGCCGGCAGATTCCAGCGGGCACGATAGTCGTCCGGCGAGAGCCCGTGGTCGGTCATGAGATGGCGCTTGAGCATCTTCAGCTTCTCGCCGCACTCCAGGCACGTCACCGTATCCGGCTTGACCGAAGAGCGAACCGAAACGGCCGGCTTGCGCTGTTCCTCGACCGGCTCGGGCGCCTGGCCGAGCTTCGCGAGCGAGCCATATACGGCCTGAATCAGCGACGGCAGGCGGTCTGCCTCCACCGAATTGTTGCTGACATGCGCCGTGATGATATCGGCGGCGAGTTCAAGAAGAGCTTCATTGACCATAGTATCGTGCATACCCGTTTCGTTTGACGCTTCCCCCGACCTGTCTTGAGCACTACAAATGCCTTCGCGCAAGTCTTTCGATATTTGATACGCATCGAATTTTTCCGAATGATACGTTTTGAGACAGCTATTCGCGTCCGGCGTTCTTGTCACACGCCATGAATTGCCACCAAAACAGCCATAAATGGTTTTGACAGGCCGTGGCGTGCGCGGCAGCATCGCACCGAACAACAGACTCACCGGGGAACCTGCATGCGACGCACTCTGGCTCTTTCCGCCGCCTTCGGCCTTACTGCAGTTGCTGCCGCCCTAGCCACGGCGCCGATTCTGGCGCAGGGCGGCGGCTCCAGGACCCAGTCGGCGCAAGCGCCCGCGATGGAAGCTCCCGGCAAGCGCGACTCCAGCCTCGTTCGCGCCGGTACCTACCAGGCCGATCCCGATCACACTCTGGTCGAATGGCAAGTTGGTCACCTCGGCTTCTCGCCTTATTTCGGACTGTTCGGCGACATTACCGGCACTTTGCAGATCGATCCCAAGGCGCCAGAAAAGGCCAGCGTCTCGGTGACGATACCTGTCGCGAAAGTGACGACGGCCAGTGCCGGCCTTACGGCGCATCTCCTGGCCAAGCCCAAGGAAGCCGGCGGAAAGGCAGACTTTTTCGGGCCCACGCCTACTGACGCAACGTTCGTCTCCACTGCCGTGAAGCGCAAGGGCGCGGATGAAGCGGACGTGATGGGCAACCTCACACTGAACGGCATAACTCGCCCGGTCACACTGGCGGCGCGCTTCTACGGCGCAGGTTCGATGCCGCCGCAGATGGGCGGCGGCGATAACGTCGGGTTCGAGGCCACGACCAAAATCAAGCGCAGCGATTTCGGCCTGGGATTCGGCGTGCCGATGGTATCGGACGAAGTGCAACTGAAGATCGCGGCTGCCTTCACGCATAAATAGCCGGAACTTTACGGCAAGATGCCGAACTGATCGCCGAATGTCCCGCCAGAGGCAAATATCCGGGTGGGCGACAGAGCAATTATTACAGAATAATGACGCTTACGGAAATTAAATCTCTGACAAGATTAGTTTTTGTTAGGCATTAGGGCGTAGCCGCACCAGACGAACGGCAGCGGATCGGGGCAGATCCGCGCAAAATTCGGGTGCATGATGTCTAATACGAATTCGGGATTCGCGCGTTTCTTCGCATCGCTGGAAACGAGGCTGGTTGGCGCACTTTGCCTGATCGCGGCGCTGAGCGCGCTCTTGCAGGTCGTCACGCAGCGGGAAGCCATTGCGCTTCGCAAGGAAAGCGACGGTCTTATCGCGGTATCCGCACTCGCCGAAAACGCGGACCAGTTCGCCGAGGCGGTCGGCAAGCTGCGCATGGCGACCAATCGCGGGCTGGTAGCCAGCAATGCCACCAGCACCAGCGACGAGCTTACCGATTCTGCCATCGCCATCGGCGACCAACTCGCCAAGCTGCGCAGCAGCGGTGCAGCGCTGTCCGACCTCCCGGAGGCATCGAACCCCTTCGCCGACCTCGATCGGCACGTCTCCGCGATCCTTGAGGTCCAGGCTGGCGGAGCCGGCGGAAAGCATCTGATCGCCCGGATCGAAAGCCGCAACAATTCCATGGGCCGCTTGGCCGATGCGCTCGTGCTGCGCATTCATGCCAATCGGGAGGCGGCGCAGAAGCGGTTGATCGCCTCGATCGAACGCTGGCAGATGCTCGTATTCGGCACTGGGCTGGTAACCATTCTTGTGGTTTTGCTCGTGCTCTTCGACATCCTGCGCAACATTTTGCCCGCGATCCGCCGCATGCACGGCTATCTTCAAGGCCTCGCGGATGGCGACCTCGATCCGGAGATCGGCGCGTTCAAGCTGAAGGAACTCAAGGCTCTGTCCGGCCCGCTGGAAACTTTCCGCAAGAATGCCAAGGCCGTGAAGAACCTGGCGTTCAGCGACGCGGCGACCGGCCTGCCCAACCGCCGCGCGTTTCAGGAAGACGTCGGCCGGCTGCTCGCAGCCGGAGAAGACCGCCGCTTCGCCTGCATGCTGATCGATATCGATCGCTTCAAGCATATCAACGACGATTACGGTCACGCTGCCGGAGACGAGCTGGTGCGCCTGATCGGGCTGCGCATGAAGGCGATCCTCGGCCCGGACGGCATCATCGCGCGGGTGGGCGGGGACGAATTCGCCCTCTGCCTGCCGCTGCAACCCGAGCGTGACGGCCTGGACCTCGCCAACCGACTGGTCGAGGCCGCGCGGGAGCCGTTCAGTCTGGGCGAATATGCGGTGGCCATCACCGCTTCGCTGGGCGTGGTCGATATTGCGGGCGCGCAGGAAGTCGAGATCGACGAAACGCTGCGCAATGCCGATATGGCGCTTTACGCCTCCAAGAAAAACGGCCGCAACTGCGCGACGGCGTTTTCGCCCTCGATGGCCGAAGAGCGGGCGGTCGATCGGGCCCTGGAGAAGGACCTGGAGTCCGCGTTCGAGAAACAGCAGCTTCGCATGGTCTATCAGCCGATCCACTCGGTTCATGGCAATACCCGCGAAGTCGAGGCGCTGGTCCGCTGGCGCCATCCGGAACTGGGCGACGTGCCCCCGTCCACGTTCATCCCCGCCGCGGAGCGCAGCGGCTTGATGGTGCGGCTGGGCGAATGGATCATCCAGCGCGCGCTGAACGACTTTGCGCGGTGGCCCGACATGGACATGAGCATCAACCTATCGCCCCTGCAATTGCAGCACGACGGGTTCAGCGCCTTCCTGGTCGACTGCTGCGCGCGTTATGGCGTCGATCCGCGCCGCCTGTTCCTGGAAGTGACGGAATCGCTGTCGATAGAGCGCAATACCCGTGCCCTGCTGACGCTCAACATGCTACGCAACCTGGGCTTCCGCATCGCGCTCGACGATTTCGGCACGGGCTATTCGTCGCTGTCGATGGTCAAGAGCTTCAAGTTCGACCGCATGAAGCTGGACCGCAGCCTGGTGATGGACCTGGGGCAGGACCCGGCCTCGGTCGCGGTTCTGGAGGCTGCCGTCACCATGGCGCGCCATGTCGGGGCCGAAGTCGTCGCGGAAGGGATCAGCGATGCCCATCTGATCGGCGCGACCAAGAGCGCGGGCTGCACGCATCTGCAGGGCTACTTCTACAGCCGCTGGATCGAGGCAGACGATGTGTCCGGCTACTTCGAAAGCAGCGGCGAGCGGACGGCCGAATTGGCCTGAGGCAAAGCGAGACGTTCCCGGCGGCGCCGCTCGCTGTCGCTGACCGGGAGCGTCTGCGAAGACGCGTAGACGCGCGAGACGGAAGCTCCGCGCGCCTGATAGAAGGCGCGGCGGCGGTTTCTTGCCTGCCGAACGCATCGACCGAAGTTCCGGACCGGTTCGGCTCGCCTGGGCGGCAAGACCGGGGGAGCCAACATGCACGGCCTGCCCCTGGCGCCGAGCGCTGCAGCATCACGCCCATAAGCCGCGCCGGCCGCGCCGCTTCCTCTTCGCCGGTGGCATGGACGTCCGAACCCGCCAATCGCTGCGTTCCGGGGCAAATATTGTGCCATTCACGAGCGCGCCGCAGTGGTAATGCCTTAATATATCGACCTAAAGTCCGGGATGGCACTTTGCGTACGCAAAATCTGTGCGGAAATGGACGCATCTACAGGCGAACAATATTAATTAATCTGTGAGAACGTATTCCCGGAACGCCATGCTATAAATTCGAGGGTGAAAATCTTAGAGAGTCTTAGGGAGCCGGAAGGGCAGTCGGAAGCCCTGCTTCGGGAGCAATACCTGAGCCTGCGTCAGCAGATCCCGCTCATGTACTTGCTCATGACGATCAATGCCGCTTTTCTGGCGGCGGTCGCCAGTCGCGACGTTGCACCCATGCTCAGCATCGGCGTGCCGGCCGCGCTTATCCTCGTAACATCCTTGCGCGCCTTGGTCTGGGTCACGCGGCGGCGCAGCGATCCCTCGATTGAAACCATCCGCCGCCGGCTTCGCGGAACGAAGCTGGCCGCCGTGGTGCTAAGCATGCTGTTCGGCGCCTGGGGCCTGTTGCTCTTTGCCCAGGCCGATCCATTGCGCGGCAGTTCCATCGCGCTCTACGTCTTCGTCGGCGCGATCGGGTGTTGTTACTGCCTGCAGGCGCTGCCCTCGGCGGCCAGGCTGGTCTTGCTGTTCGGGGCGGCGCCGGTTACGCTGCGCCTGCTGCTTTCCGGGGACTGGTACCTGGTCGGCACCGGCCTGACTTTCCTGTTGGCCGCCGCGGTGATCTTGCGCACCCTGGCCACGAACCGCTCCTCCTTTTCCGAAGTGCTGCGCTCGCGATCCGAGATGAGCGACTTGTTGCACGCGCTTGAACAGAGCCAGGAACACTATCGCTATTCGGTGGATCTCAATCCGCAAATACCATGGACCAGCGATCCCGACGGCTCGATCTGCGACATCGGCATGCGCTGGACGGTGTTGACCGGGATGTCGATCGAGGATGGCATGGGCTCTGGCTGGATCCGCGCCGTTCACCCGGATGACCTGGAGCGCGTCCTCGACCAGTGGCGCGCGGTGCTCGAATCCGAGGACCATCCCATGGCGGATTTGCGCTATCGCCTGCGACGGGCCGACGGTCACTATTGCTGGGTTCGCGCGCGTTCCTATCCTCGCCACGATGCCGCCGGCCGGGTCGTGAAGTGGTACGGCAACCTGGAGGATATCGACGACCAAGTCGCCGCGGAAACTGCGCTGAGGGACAGCGAGGAACGCTACCGGCTGGCCTCGCGCGCAACCAACGACCTTATCTGGGACTGGTGCCATGGCACCGATCATATCGACTGGGCCGACAGTGCCGACAGCATATACGGCCATGTCGAAGCGGCGGAAGGGACCACGGTAGGCTGGTGGCGCCGCCATATTCACCCCGAAGACGTGGCGAGCGTGGATGCCATGACGGCGCAAGTCTATGGGGGCGAATGCGATAGCTGGAGCCACGAATTCCGCTTCCGCTCGGGTGACGGCTCCTATGTGCACTTGCTCTCGCGCGGTTACGTGCTGCGCGGCGAGGACGGGCGGCCGCGCCGTTCCATCGGGGCCTTGCAGGACGTGACCCAGTCCCGCCGCGCCGAAGGGGAACTGCGGCGTGCTGCCTATCACGACGTCCTGACCGATCTGCCCAATCGTGCCTATTTCGCGGTGCAGCTGGAAAAGACGCTGGACCGGGCGCGCGAACATGAAACGCGGGTCGGCGTGGTAGTTTTCGACGTCGACAATTTCAAGGCGATCAACGACAGCCTCGGCCACGGTGCAGGCGATGCCGTCCTGCGGGCCGTGGCCCAACGGCTGTCGGACGGATTGACCGAAGGCGCCTTCGCGGCTCGCCTCGGCGGGGACGAGTTTGCAATCATCCTGCCCGACCTCGACGAGGGCACGCCGGTCCTGATCAAGGACCTGCTGGAAGCGGTCGCGCGGCCCATGACGGTGGACGAGAGCGTCGTGGAAGTGGGCGTCAGCGCAGGCGCGGCCATATGGCCGAACGACGGCGCCAATGCCGAGGCGATCCTCAAGAGCGCGGACCTTGCGCTCTACACCGCCAAGGCCCGGAGCGGAGGCGATGTGGAGAGCTTCCATCCCGAGCTGCGCCATGCCGTGGAGACGCGCAATTCCATGCTGCGAGAGGCGCGCGACGCGCTGGGCGATGAGCGCATCATACCCTTCTACCAGCCCAAGGTCTGCCTGGGCAACGGCGCCATCGTCGGCTTCGAGGCGCTGCTGCGCTGGCATCACCGTGAGCGTGGCTTGCAGCCTCCGGGAACCATCCTGGCCGCTTTCGAGGACAGCGCCCTTTCCACGCAGCTCACCGACCGCATGCTGGACCGGGTGCTGCGCGACATGGCGGACTGGCAGGAGCGAGGCTACGAAACCGGCCGCATCGCCATCAACGGATCGCCGGTGGATTTCCGGCGCGACGACTTTGCCGAACGCATCCTGTCCCGCTTCCACGCCCACGGCCTTCCGCCCACGCTGCTGGAACTGGAAGTGACCGAAAGCGTCTTTCTGGGCCGGATCGCCGATACCGTGGAGCGGGCGCTGCGGACGCTGGCGCAGGAGGGCGTAACGATCGCGCTCGACGATTTCGGCACCGGCTATGCCTCGCTCACGCATCTCCAGCAGTTTCCGGTGGACGTGCTCAAGATCGACCGTTCCTTCGTTTCGCGTCTCGACAGCACTAACAGCGCGGATTTCGCCATCGTCCATGGCATCATCGATATCGCGCAGCGCATGGACATTCGCACGGTGGCGGAAGGCGTGGAGAACGAGGCCCAGTTGGACCGTCTCTGCGAACTGGGCTGCGACATCGCACAAGGATTCCTCTTCGGCCGGGCGCTCGACAGCAGCCGGGTCGGTCCGTTCGTGCAGGGCTGGCCGCAGGCGCGCACGGCCTATTGCTTCCATCCGTCCGAAGCCTCCCGCGCGCGCGTCTCCGGCCAAAGATAGATTCGAAGCTGGACCACGCTTCGCTGCGAATGGCGAAAGCAAAGGATTGCAGGGAAAACCGCCGGTTCTTCAGTTGAGAACGGCGTGCAACAAGCCGCGTATTTGCCGGACCTCCGGCAGTTCGGCGCGCCTCACTCACGAGTCGTCGAATGAGAGGATTGTGCACATTTGCACTCTTCGTCTAGGGGCCCGCTGCGGCTCGGTTGCGCCCCAATGCAGCCCGCCGCCCTCGAGGAAAGGACCGTCACGGCCCCCCGGGCGGTCCTTTTTTCGGCCCCCGTCTTTTCCCGGTTCCGGAGCGTTTCCCTATTGGGTGGAATCGCCCGATGACGCGGCAATCCAAAACCCTAGAGGGGTCGGACTGACGCAGCAGGATCGGATTCCGCTCCAGCTCCGATTTTCACGACATGCCCTTTACGGGGCGGCGCCTTACCGCCTAGCGTGGGTGAGTGACGGATTTGGAGCGCATCGGTTTGCCCCAGGCGCGGCGCATCGCGCTCGCCGCACAGGGTTTTGCAGCAAGGCATCCCGCGCAGCCCGGCCCGGCCCGGTTGCGGCGCGTGCTGGACGGCCTCCACTTGTTCCAGATCGACAGCGCGAACGTGCTCTCACGCGCGCACTATCTTCCGGCTTTCTCGCGGATCGGCGCTTATGGCCGGGCGGACCTCGATCGCCTGGCCTGGGGTATCGGCGCGGGGGCGAAGGTCGGCACGGGACGTGTGCGCGGCCGAAAGCTGTTCGAATACTGGGCGCATGAGGCCTCGCTGCTGCCCTTCGAAACCCATCCGCTCCTGCGCTGGCGCATGGCACAGGCCGATCGCGCCGAGGCGGGCTGGACCCGGATGCGCGACTATGCGCGGGAGCGCCGGCCCGAGGCCATGGCCCTGCTCGACCGCATCCGCCTGGACGGACCGCTCGCCACTTCGGACTTCGAAGCGCACCGGGGACAGTCGGGCTGGTGGGAGTGGAGCGACACCAAGCGCGCGCTCGAATGGCTGTTCTGGGCGGGCCATATCACCACCGCCACGCGGCGCGGCAATTTCGAGCGGGTCTATGACCTGACCGAGCGTGTCATACCCGGCGAGGTGCTTTCGCTTCCCACGCCCGCCGATGCCGATGCGCACCGCGCGCTCATCGAGAAGGCGGCGGCGGCCCACGGCATTGCGACCGGCGCCGAATTGCGAGACTACTTCCGCCTGTCGCCGGACCAGGCGGCGCCCGCCATCCGCGCCTTGGCGGAGGACGGCATTCTGGTCCCCGTCGACATTCCGGGGTGGCGCCATGCCTGGCTGCACCGCGACGCCCGCCGTCCGCGCCGGATCGAGGCCCGCGCTCTGCTGGCGCCCTTCGATCCGCTGATATGGGCGCGCGACCGCACGGAGCGGCTTTTCGGGTTCCACTACCGGATCGAGATCTACGTTCCGGCCGAGAAGCGTCGGCATGGCTACTATGTCCTGCCGTTCCTGCTGGGCGACAGCTTGGTCGCGCGTGTCGATCTCAAGGCCGACCGGCAGGCCAGCCGGCTGATCGTGCAGTCCACCCATTTCGAGCCCGACGCTCCCGGCCATTCAGGGGAGGCGCTGGCGGAGGAACTGGAGCGCATGGCGGGTTGGCTCGGCCTGGCGTCTGTCCAGCGCCCGTGATGCCGGAAGCCGCGGTACCCCCGGCATGAGGCCACGCATTAGGCAGACAGGGGGTGGAAATGGGAATAGGCTGGCCGCCGGCGCCGGGCGATTCCATCCGGCTGGGCGAGGAACGATCTTGAGCAATCCCCTCCTGCGGAAGCTGGAAAGCTTCGTGAAACTTCACGACGGCGACGTGGACCTGCTCAATCGCCTCGTGGCCCGGACGCGGGAGTATCGCACGGGCACCGATCTCATCCGCGAGGGCGACCGGCCGGACGACGTGTTCCTGCTCGTGGAAGGCTGGGCCTATCGCTACAAGATCCTGCCTGACGGCAGCCGCCAGATCATCGCCTACCTCATCCCCGGGGACCTCTGCGACATCCACATCTTCATCCTCAAGGAAATGGATCATGCCATCGGCCTGCTCAGCGATGCGCGGGTGGCCTCCATTTCGCGGGCCGAGATGCAGCAGATCCTGGACGAGCACCCGGCCATCGCGCAGGCACTGTTCTGGTCGACCCTGGTGGACGAGGCGGTGCTGCGCGAATGGCTGGTGAACATGGGGCAGCGCGATGCGTATAGCCGCATCGCCCATTTGTTCTGCGAGATGTGGCTGAGGATGCAGCAGGTGGACCTGGCTTCCGGCAACGAGTTCTTCCTGCCGCTGACCCAGGAGCAGCTGGGCGATACGATCGGGCTGACCAAGGTTCACGTCAACCGGGTGATCCAGCGCATGCGCGGCGAAGGGCTGATCTCCCTGACCGACCGCACGCTGACCATCCATGATGCGCAAAGACTCAGGGAAATCGCCGAGTTCGATCCCAACTATCTCCACATCTACCGGCGGAACTGATCGGCCGGGCACGAAACGCGTCTTCGCGTCGTTCTTTCCATGAGGCGGAAAGTCGACGGCAATGCGCTACTTTTTCAGAGTGACGAACGGTGTCCGCGAACTGGACCTGGCCGGGACGGAGCTTCTCGACGAGGCCATGGCGCGCCGGGAGGCCGTGCGTTTCGCCGGGGAACTGCTGAAGGACGATCCGGCCCTGCTGGACCATGGCCAGTTGCTGGTGTCCGTCCATAACGAGGACCGTTCGGTGGAATTCGTCATCACCGTTCGCCTAGAGGTGAAGGCGATCTGATGCTTCCCCGCGGCGGCAGTGCGGGCATCGTTTATATCATGGATTATAGACGGCCGGCGCGCAGTCGCTACCCCCGGTGGGGGGAGTTGGGGGGGCGATCATGCCGAGTGGGACTGTGGTCTTTTTCAGCGCGGCCAAGGGGTATGGCTTCATTTCGCCCGATGCGGGCGGGCAAGATTGCTTCGTCCACCTTACCGCCGTCCAGGCCTCGCAATTGCCTGAACTGACCAAGGGTCAGCGGCTGCGGTTCGAGGTTCAGGTGGCGCGCAACGGCAAGCAGTCTGCCGTCAACCTGGCCCCGATCACAGAGTGACGGCCTCGCGGCGGCGCCGGAGATTCCGGGTGAATTCGCGCAGGATTTCGGCGCTCCCGGTCGGTTTCTCGCAGCGGGGAATGTCGATGAAGCGGTCCGGGATCTCGCGCGCGTCGCATCCGGTCGAAAACAGGAAAGGCACGGCATCGTGCTGCAGCGTGTCGGCAAGGGGAAACACGGAATCGCCGCGCAAGTTGATGTCCAGGATCGCACCGTCGATGCGGCCGGCGGCCCGCCGCAGCTGCTCGCCCTCGGCCAGGGATGAGGCCGGTCCGATCACCGCGGCGCCTTCGTCCTCCAGGGCGGAGGCCAGTTCGATGGCAATGAGATATTCATCTTCCACGACAAGGACATGGATGTCGGCAAGTTCGGCGGACATGGGCTCTCCAATCGGTCACTTCGAAGCGCGCCGGTGATTTCGCCGATAGCTTCGAATGCACGGCATGCATTGGCAACCGATGGACGCTACTCCTGAAAATCCCCCAATGCTTTGATCTAGGTTATTGACCTGCAAAGTCCTCCTGGCGCGATCAGGGGATCGCGCTCGGCGGGGAGCCGATAAGATTCTGCAGAGTGGTGGGCGCGTCGCTCGGGATTAACGCATGTGAATGTGGCGCCGTTGGGGACCGCGCAAGGAAGGGCATAACCTTCTCTCGGGGACCGGAAATTCATTGACGTTGCACCTTTCCGCTTTTGTCAGGCTCGCCAGTGCTGACCGCGAAATCCTGACCCAAGCGCTGCAACGGCGTGTCCGCATCCTCGAACCCCGCCAGGATATCATCCGCGAAGGCGAGCGGCCGCGTTTCGTCAATGTCATTCTCGAAGGCTGGGCGCAGCGCTACAAGCAGCTTGCGGACGGGCGCCGGCAGATACTTTCGTTCTTCATTGCCGGCGACTTGTGCGATGCCAATGTCTTCATCCTCAAGCAGATGGACCATTCGCTTTCGACGGTGACGCGGGTGAAGCTGGCGGAAATCTCGCAGAACGAGTTTCAGGAAATCATGGAGCGATCGCCTCGCATCGCCCAGGCACTGTGGTGGAACGAGCTGGTCACCGTGGCGATCCAGCGCGAGTGGACCACCAATATCGGGCAGCGCACGGCCTACGAACGCATCGCGCATCTGTTCTGCGAGATGTTCGTGCGCCTGCGCACCACGGGCCGCACCGATGACGACGAATGCGAATTCCCGCTGACCCAGTCAGAGATCGCCGAAGCCACGGGCCTTACCCAGGTCCACGTCAATCGCACGATCCAGGAGATGCGCCGGGACCAGCTGATAGAGCTGCGGAACAAGCGGCTGAAAGTCTTCGATCTCGATCGGCTGATGTCGGTGGCGCTGTTCAACCCGAACTACCTGCACCTCGATCATGAGGGCATTACCTGAGGGGCATAGGGCCTGAAACCGGCGCGGCGGAACCGTCGGCGAGCGGGTGTCAGCCCTCCAGGTCGCGCCGGTAGAACCGGGTGTCCACGGCCATGCGCGGGAAGCCCCCTGGCAAGGTTTCGGGCGGGCAGGGCGAAAACCCGTGCTTTTCGTAGAAGCGGTGAGCGGCCACGAACTTGTCCGTCGTGCCCAGATAGACGCGCCGGATGCCGCGCGCGCCAGCAAGCTCCAGCAGCGCTTCCAGCAGCCGCGCGGCCAGGCCGGTGCCGGAAGCGGCGCCGCGATGGGCGGCGGCCACGAACATCTTGCGAAGCGCGCCCTCATCGCTGCCGATGTCCTTCATCCCGATCGTGCCGACGATGCGGCCCCGGTCCTCGGCGACCAGAAACGCGCCCTTGCCGCTCTGATAGAAGGCGGGGATCGCGTCGAGGTCAGGCTGGTCTTCGGCCGTGATGGCAATGCCGAATTCTTCGCGCTGGATCGGCAGGATCACGTCGATCACCCCTTGCCGGTCGGCGGGAACGAAGGGGCGGATCAGGATGCCGTCCGGCGTGTTCAACGGTCAATCCGGGGCACGGCGTCCGACTGGCGGCGGCGCAGTTCGAAGGGAAGGTGAAGATGCTGTGGCAGCGCGTCCAGTTCGTCCTGCCCCTCGGGCCAGAGCCGGGCGCAGAGCATCTCCATCGCCTTCTGGCTCATTTCCTTGATTGGCTGGCGGATCGTGGTCAGCCGCGGCCAGATCGCGTCGGCCAAGGGCGTATCGTCGAAGCCGCAGATCGAGAGTTCGCCCGGCACGCTGATCTTGTGCTGGTGCGCGATGGTGACGGCGGCGGCGGCCATGTCGTCGTTGCAGGCGAAGATCGCGGTGGGCGGCTCTGCGCGCGCCAGCAGCTGTTCCGCCGCGATCAGGCCGGAGCGGTAGGAGAAGTCTCCGGCGACGATCAGCTCCTCGTCCACCGGGATCTCATGGTCGCGCAGAGCATCCATGTAGCCGTGGCGGCGCCGGGTGCTGCTGCGGTGACGATTGGTGCCTTCCACGAAGGCGATCCGGCGGTGGCCCAGTTCGATGAGGTGGCGGGTCATCTCGTAGGCGGCGCCCCGGTCGTCCGTGGAGACCGAGGCGATGGCTTCGGCCTCCTGGTCCGGCGCCACGGCGACCACCGCGATGCGCGCGGCGGCAAGCCCGGCGAGCAGCTCGTGCCGGTCGCAGAGCGGCGGGGGTAGGATCACCCCGGCAACATGCGCCTCGACGATCTGGGCCACCAGTTCCTCCATCGAGGCGCGCTCGGGGCACTGTTCGACGGTGAGGTGGACGTTGCGGGCCGGTGCCTCGTTAAGCGCGCCGAGCAGCAGTTCGCCCAGATAGGCCGAAGTCGTGGCGCCGCCGTGCAGCAGCGCAATCCGCCGCACGGTGCGGCCCGCGAGCATTCGGGCCGAAGTGTTCGGCACATAGCCAAGTTCGGCCACGGCCCGCGCAACGGCCTCACGCGTTTCGGCGCTGACGCGCGGCTTCCCGTTCAGCGCGCGCGAGGCGGTCATGGCCGAAACCCCCGCGCGTTCCGCTACGTCGTGAAGGGTGGGAGGCTTGGGCCTGCTGGCGTCATGTCTGGACATTGGACTATGCCTTTAGCGCAAGTGTCCCGCAGGTAAACGAAGAAGGCGGGCGCTACGACGAAAGACGCATATCCGTTTGCGCAACGTCGCCCGGATCAGCGCACTTCCAGCCCTAGCTGCGACAGCAGTTCCGCCGCCTGCACGCGGGAGATCACCGCGCCGCGAAACAGGCGGGCATCCCGCAGTTCGATGCCGCCCAGGTCCGCGCCGCGCAAGTCCGCCTGCTCGAACCGGCAGCCGTCGAGACTGGCGTTGCGCAGCGAACAGTCCTCCAGCACGGCCAGGCGGAAGTCGCATTTGCGCAAGTCCGCTTCGGAAAAGTCGATGCGCTGGAGGCGGGCCTTGCGGAACGACATGCCGGGCAGCTTGGCGAAAGACAGCAGGACTTCGGCGAATGTCGCGCCCAGCAGGCCGGCATCGGTCAGGTCGGCCCCGGTCAGCTTGGTGCCTTCCAGCCGCGTGGAAGTCATGCGGGCGCGGCGAAACAGGCCATTGCTGAAATCGCATCCGGTGATCACCGCATCGGCGAGATCGGCCTGCACGAAGGATGCCTCCGCGCCCCGGCAGTTCCGGAAACGCGCGCCGGTCAGGGTGGCGCTGTCGAAACGCACGCGCTTCATCGAGCAGCGCTCGAATGTGATATCGGTCAGGTCGATGCCGGAGAAATCGCCGTCGTCGAGCGTGCATTCGGTCAGGGTCCGAGGGCCTTCGCTGCAGGGCTCCAGCAAAGTCTCGCGCGTGACGGTGGCCTGGTTCATGCGGGCCTTATGGCGCAGCACGCGATATTGGCAAGCGCGCGGGGGACGCGAGGGAGGGCCTCGCCCCGCCTCGCCCCTTGCCTAGCCTGCCCGGGGCTGGCTGCGGTCGCGTTCGAGCGTGCGGTGGTGATGGCGGACCTTGAGCATGTCGTGCCGGGTGAGAATGCCCACGACCTTGCGGGTGGCCGGATCGACGATCGGCACTCGGCCCGAACCCGATTCTACCATGAGATCGGCTATCCGTGCCAGCGGGTCCGTCGGCGCTCCGCTGGGCTGCGAGGCGTCGGACAGGGCTTCTCCCAGCGAGGCGGAGGAAGGGGCTCCGTCCACCCGCCAGCGCAGGATGTCCGAGCGCGAGAGTAGGCCGGAAAGCCGCTCCTGCCCGTCGACCACGGGATAGCTGCGATGCCGCGCGTCGCCGTCGAAGAAGGCCATGGCCTCGGCCACGGTCATCGCCTCGGGCAGGGTCTCGGGCGCGGGGGTCATGACCTGTTCGGCCTGGAGGAAGTCGAGCGGGTCCACGGTATATTCCTGAAGGATGTGGCGGCCGCGCCGGGCGATCTTCTCGGTCAGGATCGAGCGGCGCATCACCAGCACGCTGACGGCATAGGCGCCGGCCGAGGCGGCCAGGGTCAGCGGCAACATCGCGAAATCGCCGGTCAGTTCGGCAGCGAAGAGCGACGCCATCAACGGCGCGCGCATTGCGCCGCTGAGGATGCCCGCCATGCCTGCCAGGGCCCAGAGCGCGCTGCCGCCGGGCAGATAGTGGCCGATCAGGAAGCCGGAGGCGCCGCCCAGCAGGAGCAGGGGGGCCAGCACGCCGCCCGAGGTTCCCGAGCCGAGCGCCACCAGCCAGACGGTCGCCTTCACCAGCAGCAGCGCCACGGCCACGCGGATGGCCAGCGATCCGTCCAGCAGGCCGCGAATGCTCTCGTATCCCGCGCCCAGGACATGGGCATCGATCAGGCCGCCCAGTCCTACGACGAGGCCGCCCAGCGCCGGCCACCACATCCAGTGCAGCGGCAGATGTTCGAACACATCCTCCACCTTGTAGAGTAGCGACGAGAGCAGCGCGGCCATCGCTCCCGTCATGGCGCCCATGACGAGAGCGATGGCCAGCAGCAGCGAGTTCAGATTTACGGCGTGGTGCACCGGGAACAGCGGTCCGGCGTCGATCAGCAGCGGCCGCCAGAGGAAGGACACCAGCACGGCCAGGACCACCGGCACGAAACTGCGCGGCTTCCATTCGAACAGCAGGACCTCGATCGCGAGCAGGATCGCGGCCATGGGCGTGCCGAAGATCGCGGTCATGCCGGCGGCCGCGCCGGCCACCAGCAGCGTCTTGCGCTCGGCCGCGCTGAGATTGAACGATTGCGCAAAAAGCGACCCGATCGCGCCGCCGGTCATGATGATCGGGCCTTCCGCCCCGAACGGTCCGCCGCTGCCGATCGAGATGGCGGAGGACAGCGGCTTGAGCAGGGCGACTTTCAGCGAGAGGCGGCTTTCACCGAACAGGATCGCTTCGATCGCTTCGGGAATGCCGTGGCCGCGGATCTTGTCCGAGCCGAATCGCGCCATGAGCCCCACGATCAGGCTGCCGACCACCGGGATCGCCACCAGCCAGGGGCCCAGCGCATTGTCCGTGATCGCGGCCGGCGCCGCAGAGAAGCGGCCGAACCAGAACAGATTGATGGCTATGGCGATCGACTTGAGCAGCACGCAGGCCCCCAGCGCGCCGCCGCTTCCCACGACCAGGGCGGCCATGGCCAGCATGAGCATGCGGCGGTCTGCGCTGTGATCGGCGAGTGGACGATGGGGCGTCTGGAGAATCGATGAAGACATGGTGTGGCGCACTTATATCGTAGTACGATATTTATCAAGATTGACAGGAGGGCCCCATGGCGCGGACTTGAAGGATGCCTTCACCTCGCGATCCTGCCGCTTCCGAACCTGCCAAGCTGACCGTCGCCGACTATGCGGCGCTGGCGGCCTTCCGCTTCTCTCTTCGCGAGTTCCAGGCCTTCAGCGAAACGCGCGCGGCGGAGTGCGGCCTGACGCCGCAGCAGCACCAGGCCTTGCTGGTCATCCGCGCCGCTGCGCCGGGTACGGCGACGGTGGGACATGTGGCGGAGCGCCTGATCCTGAAGCCCCACAGCGCGACGGGGCTGGTCGACCGCCTGGTCACGCTCGATCTCGTCGTGCGGCGACCTTCGCCCAGCGACAAGCGGCAGGCCCTGCTGGAACTGACACCGCTGGCGCATGGCAAGCTGGAGACCCTCAGCGCGACCCATCGCGAGGAAATCCGCCGCCTGCGGCCACTGCTGGTGGACTTGCTGGAGAAGCTGGAGGGCTAAGGCTCCCTCGGCACCGATCTGTTCAGCACGGTGCCGTGCCGGCGGGGCTGTCGCTTGCCGACGTATGGGTAGGGCAAGTCTCGCCATCAAGTTCGGTGGCTTCGCGAACCACTGTCAGCCGTTCGCCGTCATCGCGCATTTCGTAGAGCTTGCCCCGCGCATTGTGGAACGGGCGATGGATGATCATCATCGATCGCCCGTCGAAGGCCCGGAACAGCATGCCGTGGCCGCTGTCGCGCTCGACCAACGTGCCGAGCTGTTCCCATGGCCCTTCGATCAGGCCGGTCCGCGAACGGGCAAGCCCTTCCACATAGCCCTTTTCACCGTAGCTGGACCAGAGCATGAGCAGCCGCCCTGTCCGCGTGCGGTAAAGCTGCGGACCATCGGTGACGAACACGGTATCGCCCGCAGGCTGCTTCTGTCCCCGCACCCAGGGGCCCTCGCTGGCATGGAAGAGCCTCTTGGCCGGGCCAGCCGGGGCCAGATCGTCGGAGAGCGGCATGGCTTCCATCGTGCCGTCGCCCATCTGCAGCCATTCGTGCGCATAGACCAGCCAGGGCCGGCCCTTCGCATCGACATGCAGCGTTCCGTCGAGGGTCATCTCGGAAGCCGGAACGATGGGTTCTCCTTTGCGGACAAGACGATAGGGATCCTCTGGACGGTCGGCCACGGCCAGCACCGTTCCGCGGCGATAGGTCGGACGCGGCGCTTTCGGCTTGGCGGCCCCGGGCAGGGGGAGCGCTTCGTTGTGAAGCGTGGTGAACAGGTACCACCGCCCTTTCCAGCGGTGAACTTCGGGTGCCCAGGCGCCGCCATCCGCCCAGATATCTTTCGGAACGGAGAAGACGATGCGCGGCCGGGTCCAGTGCTTCAGGTCGCGGCTGGTGTAGACCATGATGCCGAGCCGCCCGTCGCCTGTCATCGCGGCGTCGTTGCTGGTGAAGAGGTAGTACGTCCTGCTTTTTGCGTCCGCGACGATCCAGGGATCGTGCAGCGGCATGTCCGGCAAGCTCAACGGTGCCTGGGCCGGGGATTGCGGCGCGGCCGTGCGAGATTTGGCGGACGTGTTCGAGACCACCCCGACGTCCGAAATCAGCGCCAGCGCCAGACCCGCAAGGAACAGGGGGAAGCGTGTCCTGCGATGAGCCTGCGGCAAAACCTTCTCCTGTCCCGGTCGAGCGTGCTTTCACGCCGAATGAAGACTAGCTTTCCGGTGCTGAAAATGAAATGCAATTCCTCTAAATGGGACTTTTTCTGAACCGGTACTTCGCCGGACACGCTCTGCGCAGTTGCGGTCACGCGAATGTCATCGAGCCGCTTTAGTCGTTCGCGTGTGAACCCTGGCATTTCCTCGGGCGTATGGCGCAAGTCCGGAATCGCCGGTCCGCGCCGAGGCCTGGGTCTGGCCGGGCTGGCCGTGTTTTCGCTGCCCGTGCTGCTGTTCCAGGCCGTCGAACTGGCCTGGCGTGCCTATCTGCCGGCTTTCCTGACGCAATCGGTGGGCGTGACTCTGGCCGCCGCGGGCGCCCTGATGTTGGGGGTCCGCATCATGGACGCCTTTGCCGACATCGTACTGGGATGGCTCAGCGACCATGTGAAGACCCGATTCGGGCGCCGAGCACCATGGATGGCGGCCGGCGCACTGCTCGTTCCCGTCGGCGCGATTCTGCTGTTTTTCGCACCGTCGGGCGCCGGGATTGTCCGCGTGGTAGGCGCGAGCCTGCTGCTCCACATGGGCTATTCATTCATCGTCACCCCGCATGGCGGCTGGGGCCTCGAACTGTCGGACGACGAGGCCGAGCGCACCCGCATCATGGGGGCGAAAGTCTGGTTCGGCGTGCTGGGATCGATCGGCATGCTGGCAGTCATAGGCCTGCTGGAGCGGCAATTCGGCTTCGGCATTCGTTCGCTGGCGGCCACCCTGGGGCTTGTCATCGCCGTCGCCGCGCCGATCACGGTGCTGACCGTCCTGGCGGTTTTCCGGGAGCCGGCGGCCGTGCCTGGGGCGCCCGGCGCCGTCATGTCCCGCGCGTCGCTGCAGCGCCTGCTTGCCGGAATGACGCGCGACCCGGCCTTGCGGCGGATTCTACTCCTCTACCTGCTATGCGGCATTGCCGATGCCTCCACCGCCAGTACGTTCCTGTTCCTGGCCGAACCCGTGCTGGGGCTGAAGGGGCAGGGCGCCATGCTCCTGCTGATCCAGCCGGTCATGGCGCTGTTCACCCTGCCGTTGTGGGCGACGATGGCCGACCGGCTCGGACGGTGCCGCGTGCTGACGATCGGCTTCGCCTGGCAGGCCCTGACGATGCCGTTGGCGCTGCTGGTGCCGGCCGGAAGCGCAACCCTCTTCGGTCTGTTCCTGGTACTGCGCGGGCTGGCCTGGGGCATCGACTATATGTTGCTGCGCGCCATGGTGGCCGATGTCGCCGAGAAGGGCGCGGGTAGCGGCGCGCGCATGTCGGGAAGTTACTATGCCCTGTCCAGTGTCACGCTGAAGTTGGCGCTCGGCCTTGGTGCGGGGCTCGTCCTCTGGTTGATCGGGGCTTCGGGTTTCCATGCGGGAGGTCCTGCCGGAGCGGCGGCCAGCCTCGCGATTCGCATGGCCTACGTCCTGCCCTCGGTTCTTTCGGGCCTGTGCGGGTTGCTGGTCCTGAACCGTTCAAGTGGACGTCCATCCGCGCCGACCGGACTGGGAACCTCGGCCTTGTCCTGAAGCTCGCTCCGGAACGCAACAGCGGGTGCATGATTTGCAATTGTGGCCGCGCCGTCCCGAGGCCAAAGAGAGCCTGCCTTTCAGGCATCCTCTCCCAAAGACTTTCCAAGCCGGCCCTTGTGGCCGGCTTTCTTTTTGCCTCCTGCGCAGCGCCCGTTCTCAAAGCATCCCTTTGAGGATGGCCCGGACCCACGGTGTGGCGAAAGCATCTTGATCAGCGCAAATTCTGCAACGCCTGAAAGCCCGGCATAGTCCCGGTTCTTCGAAAGTCGCTCACCCTCTAGTCCTTAATCGGCGGCAGGTCCCCCGAGCTTTGATCCGTTCCGGAATCGAAACGGCTGTTCGAGCAAGCGAAGGGAAATTAATGAGAAGGAGATCGAGTTCATATCGCCATCCTTACTCCGCACGACCCTCTTCCGCATCTGCCTACCCAGTTCGACCGACGGCCTTCGTACGTTTTTCAAAGACGGCCGACAGGCCGCTGCGCGGACTGCCAACTTGCCGAGTTTTAGAAATCCGAGGAGAAATCTTCAGTCGGCAGCTTCGCAGATCCCTCCCCACGATGGTAGAGCCAGAGTATTGCGGTTGCTGCACCCGTAACAGGCTCCTCGACCCATTTGGCGGGCGAATACACCGGGTTCTTCCATCCCTACGATCACGGTCATAGTACGAGAAGCTCCGTTAACAGCCTGCCAAAGTAGCACCGGCGGAATGGCCGGCCGAGTTCGAATCGGCTCAAGATGTTAAAGCGGACCGAACGGGCGCCGGACCAAATCCTCACGGCGCTAACGGCAAAGGGGCGCAAGACCGTTAAGCCTTGCGCCACCTCCTGCATTCTCCCGAAGGAGAACTCGTGTTCCGGGATGTCTGTTCCGTCAGGCGCCCTGCGGGGTGGCGCTGCCGGAGAAACGGCGGCCAGCCTTGGGGATCGAAGAGCCGGTCAGCGGTCGCGGTGCACCGGGGCCGCGCGGTTCGCTCGGACGATCGAGCTTGCCGGTTTCCAGCAGCTGGTTGATCTCGTCGCCCGAGAGCGTCTCATATTCCAGCAGGGCCTGGGCCAGGGATTCCAGCTGCTCGCTATACTCGTTGAGCAGCTGCGTGGCGCGGGCATGCGCATTGTCGACCAGGCCGCGGATTTCGCTGTCGATCAGCTTGTTGGTATCCACCGAACTCATGGTACGCTGAGTGCCGCCCATACCAAGGTAGCCTTCCTGGCTTTCCTCGTACTGGATCGGCCCCAGCTTATCCGACATGCCCCACTTGGTGACCATGTTGCGGGCCAGGCTGGTGGCATACTGGATGTCAGACGAGGCACCTGACGAAACCTTGTCGTAGCCGAAGATGATCTCTTCCGCCACGCGGCCGCCCATGGCAACCGAGAGGTTCGCCAGCATCTTGTCGCGATGATACGAGTAGCTGTCACGCTCCGGCAGGCGCATGACCATGCCCAGCGCGCGGCCGCGCGGGATGATTGTAGCCTTGTGGATCGGGTCGGATGCCGGTTCATGCAGCGAAACGAGCGCGTGGCCGGCCTCGTGATAAGCGGTCATCTTCTTCTCGTCGTCGGTCATGACCATCGAGCGGCGTTCCGCGCCCATCATGACCTTGTCCTTGGCGTCCTCGAACTCCTGCATGGCGACCAGGCGCTTGTTGCGGCGCGCCGCGAGCAGGGCGGCTTCGTTGACGAGGTTGGCCAGATCGGCGCCCGAGAAGCCCGGCGTACCGCGCGCGATCACGCGCGGGTTGACGTCGGGCGCCAGCGGCACCTTCTTCATGTGCACGGCCAGGATCTTCTCGCGGCCTTCGATATCCGGCACCGGCACCACGACCTGACGGTCGAAGCGGCCCGGGCGCAGCAGCGCGGGATCCAGCACGTCAGGGCGGTTGGTCGCCGCGATGATGATGATACCCTCGTTGGCCTCGAAGCCGTCCATTTCGACCAGAAGCTGGTTCAGCGTCTGCTCGCGTTCGTCGTTCGAGTTGCCGAGGCCATGACCGCGATGGCGGCCGACCGCGTCGATTTCGTCGATGAAGACAATGCAGGGCGCGTTCTTCTTGGCCTGTTCGAACATGTCGCGCACGCGGCTGGCGCCGACGCCCACAAACATCTCGACGAAGTCCGAGCCGGAGATCGTGAAGAACGGCACGCCCGCCTCACCGGCGATGGCACGGGCGAGCAGGGTCTTGCCGGTACCCGGCGAACCGACCAGCAGCGCGCCCTTCGGGATCTGACCGCCCAGCTTCGAGAAGCGGGTGGGATCGCGCAGGAACTCGACGATTTCCTCCAGTTCCTCCCGCGCTTCGTCGATGCCGGCGACATCGTCGAAAGTCACGCGGCCCGAACGCTCGGTCAGCATTTTGGCCTTGGACTTGCCGAAGCCCATCGCGCCCGAACCGCCGCCCTTCTGGACCTGGCGCAGCGCGAAGAACGCAATGCCGACGATCAACAGGAAGGGAAGGGTCTGCGCGAGGATGTAGACGAGCAGGCTGCCTTCCTCGGGCGTCTTGCCGGCATATTGCACGCCGCCCTGCTGAAGCAGCGGAGTGAGCGTGGTGTCTCCGGGGACGGGGACGGTGCGGAACGTATCGCCGTTCTTCATCTTCCCATCGATGCTGTCCTCTCCCACTTCCACGCTCTGGACGCTGCCTTCGGCAACTTTCGCGCGGAAATCGGAATAGGCGATCATGGGCCCGCTCTCGCTGCGGGTGTTGAACATGGATACCACCATGAGAAGCGCGAGAAAGATGCCGCCCCATACGAGCAGGCTCTTAACCCAGGGATTGCCGCTAGGCTGATCGTCGTTCATCTTGGGAGAAACCGTCCTTTCGCCCGCCAATGTAGGGTCGGGCGGCTGAATCGCAAGTTAGCAGAGCGGGTCAGTGTAATCGTTTCGGCTCAGAGATGCGACATTGCTGATCATTCCGCTTCGGCAAAACGGCTTGGCGGCAGGTGAAGGGTCATTTTTGCCCCGCTGCGACCCGAATCGCAGGGCAGATTTTCCAACGTGAGCCGGGCTTCCAGCTGGCGACTCAGGACACGGGAAATCCGCAGCCCGATCGATTCGGCTTGGTCGGGCTGGAAATCCGGCGCCAGGCCCGCGCCGTCGTCTTCCACGCTGAGGGCGATGCCTTCGTTCTGGCGGCGCACGTCGATGCGAATGAGGCCGCTGTCGCGCGCAGCCAGGCCGTGTTCCAGCGCATTGGCCATGGCTTCGGAGATAATCAGGGCCACGGGCACGGCGGCATCGGGCCGCAGTACGATGCCGGGCTCCACGGCGACCTTGCAGGAAATGTCTTCCCGGCCGCTCGAATCCATGACTTGTCCCGAGAGATCGTGGACGAAGCGGTCGAGGGGCACAAGTTCGCCGTCCGGACGATAGAGCTGGCGCTGGATGCGGCCGATCACCTGCAGCCGGCCGGCGGCATTGGCGATGGCGCGGCGGGCGGTCGGTTCCTCCAGCCCGCGCAATTGCAGCGACAGGACGGCGCCGATCATCTGCAGGTTGTTGCCCACCCGGTGCTGAAGCTCCTGGAACAGTAGCTCGGTGCGTTCCGCCAGCACGCCGCGCTCTTCGGCCAGCAGGCGGACTTCCTCCCGCGCGAGGTGAAGGCGCGCGTTGAACCGTTGCATCAGATGCACGAGGGCAATGTCCACCGCTACCACGCCGGTGTAGAAGGCCAGCGAAACCAGCGACTTGTAATCTAGCGCCAGCCCGAAACGGGGCGGGATGAACAAGTACCAGGCAAAGAACCCGCAGATCACCGCAGCCATGATCCCCGGCCGGGGGCCGAACAGGAACGAGGAAAGGATCACGGCGGGAAAGAACGTGAGATAAGGATAGCCCGGCGGAAAGGCGGCATCCAGTTCCCACCGCAGCCAGGCCGCCAGGATGCAGAGCGCCGCCGTGGTGCCGTAGCGCATCAGTGGCCGCTCTGGGATCAGGGGCAGCCGTTCGATGAACGGGGTAGAGAACAGCACTGGTCGGTTCATGTCGGGCAAGTCTCTCGCTTCGCCGGGAGCAGCGAGTGTCCGTCCGGGCTGCGCGGGGATGTGTGCGTGCTATATCCTCCCCGGCGCAAGCGGAAGGCGATTTCCATCAAGCCAATGACGCGTGGTGGGCGCGCTGGTTCCCTGTGGCTCGGGCATTCGGCGCGGTTCGTGCCGATCTCGCTCCGGCGTGCAGCGCTCTTGCTCTTGCGGGCGGTTTGTCGGAGGTAAGGCGCCGGAGGGCCGGGCACTGGCGTGGCAACGGCCCGGACAAGATGGGGAGCCCCTGCGGGCATGAAGACAGCCGACCGCATTCATCCGGTCTATGCGGAAATGGAGCGCACGGTGTTCGACCGCATGTCGGCGCTCGCGCGCGAACATGGGGCGATCAACCTGGGGCAGGGATTTCCGGACGGGGCGCCGCCGCCCGCCCTGCTGGAGGCGGCAAGCCGCGCCCTGTTCGAACGGTCGAACCAGTATCCGCCCGGCGCGGGCCTGATCGAACTGCGAGAGGCGATCTGCGGCTATTACGGGCGGCGGCAGGGCCTGCCGGTTACCGCGGAGCAAGTCACCGTAACTTCGGGCGCGACGGAGGCGCTGGCTGCGGCCATCTTCGCCTTCGTGCAGCCGGGGGACGAGGTGATCCTGTTCCAGCCCGCTTATGACGCCTATGCGCCGCTGGTGCGCCGGGCGGGCGGCGTTCCAGTCTCGATCCCGCTGCTGCCGCAGGAATTCCGCTACCCTGCCGAGGCGCTGGAGGCAGCGATTACGCCGCGGACGCGGGTGCTGATGTTCAACGACCCGCTCAACCCGGCGGGCACGGTCGCCAGCCACGAGGAACTCGCCGCGATCGCGCGGGCCTGCACCGCGCACGATCTCATCGCGATTAGCGACGAGGTCTGGGAAGATGTGCGTTTCGACGGGGTTGCGCACCGCTCGCTCATGGCGTTCCCCGGCATGGCCGACCGGACGGTTAAGATCGGCTCGGCAGGCAAGATCTTCGGGCTGACGGGCTGGAAGATCGGCTGGATGATCGCCGCCGATGCGCTGGGCACGGCGATTTCGCGCGCGCACCAGTTCCTGACTTATGCCACGGCGGTGCCGCTGCAATGGGCCGTGGGGGAAGGGCTCTCGCTGCCGGATGCGGTGCTGGCGGGTCAACGGGCGCAATGGGCGGAATCCCGCGAGCAGCTGAAAGCGGGGCTGGCGCAGGCGGGCTTCGTCGTTCTGCCGAACGCGGCGACCTGGTTCCTCAATGTCGACTTGTCCGCTTCGGGCATCGGCCTTGCGGACCGGATTTTCAGCGAGCGGGCGGTGGTGGAGGCCGGGGTGGCGACCGTGCCGGTTTCCGCGCTCTACCAGGGCGCGCAGGCACCGGGCCATTTGGTCCGCTTCTGCTTCACCAAGCCGGCGGAAGTGCTGGACGAGGCCATGCAGCGCCTTGCACGGTTTCGGCATGCGTTGGCCGGATGAGACGCGCGCGCGATCGTTGAAAAATTCCCATGCGGGCATTTCTTGAGACGGCACCGGCCCGCACCCCGAATTCGCGGGTCGCGAATTCTCAGGCGTTCAGGCCGCCGTTCACGCTGATGACTTGCCCGGTGATCTTCGCGGCCCCGTCGGAACAGAGGAACAGGGCCAGCGGCGCGATGTCGTCCGCGGTCGGCAGCCCCAGGCCGGCGCGGCGGGCGGCGCGGGCCATCCGCTCCGATCCCATGCGGATGGCGCTTTCGCTGCCCTCGACGAAGCTGGTGGACAGGGCGTGGGCGCGGATGCCGTCACGCGCGGCTTCGACCGCGAAATTGCGCACGAAGCCGATGGTCCCGGCCCGGGCCGCGCCGATCAGGCTCTGGCGCGCCGCCGCGTAGATCCCCGCGTCGGAGACGAGGGCGATGAACGTGCCGCCCTGCGTCCCCAGAAAACCGTAGCTGGCGAGCGCGAGCCGCTCGACCCAGCCGACGGAGACATTGAGGAAATCGCCGAAGGTCTCGGGTGCGGTCTCGGGTAGCAGTCCGGTTATGCCGAGCGGCCCGGTGGAGACGCAATCGATCACCGCGTCGATCCGGCCATATTGCTCGCCCACTTCGGCGATCAGGGTTTCCGCCGCGTCCTCTTCCCAGACATCGGCAATAAAGCCGTCCACGGTGCCAAGGTAGGAAAGCCCGGTGACGAGCGCCGTCACTTTTTCCTGGGTGCGTCCATGAAGAGCGACCTTCCAGCCATGGGCCAGGGCCTGGCGGGCGATGGCACTGCCGATCGAACCGCTGCCGCCGGCGAGAAGCAGGACTTTCTGGTCGCTCATCGTATCCTTTTCGGCTTGCCCGTGGGAATGGTCAGTCGCTTTCGAACGCCGCGCGCATGTCGTCGTCGGCCAGATCGGAGAACTTGGTGATCCGCGCTTCGAAGCGCAGGCGCACCTTGCCGGTGGCGCCGTGGCGCTGCTTGGCGATGATCAGTTCGGACAGGCCGGTGATGCGCTCCATGTGCTCGCGCCATTCGTTCCACTTGGCGTGGACGTCTGGCGGATCGTTATCGCCGGGTTCGCGCGGTTCGACGCCCTTGGCGTAGTAATCCTCGCGGAACACGAACCAGACCATGTCCGCGTCCTGCTCGATCGAGCCCGATTCGCGAAGGTCGGAAAGCATCGGCCGCTTGTCCTCGCGCGATTCCACCGCACGAGAAAGCTGCGACAGCGCGATCACGGGAACGTGCAGTTCCTTGGCCAGAGTCTTCAATCCACGCGAGATTTCCGAGATTTCGTTGACGCGGTTGTCGTTGGCGCGGCCGGAGCCCTGGAGCAGCTGCAGGTAGTCGATGATCACCAGGCCGATATTGTGGCGGCGCTTCAGGCGGCGCGCACGGGTGCGCAGGCCGGCGATGGTGAGGCCGGGCGTATCGTCGATATAGAGCGGCAGTTCGGCCAGGCGCTGGCTGGCGAAGGACAGCTGCTGGAAATCCTCGCGGCTGATCTTGCCCATGCGCAGCGCTTCGGAGCTGATGCCCGACTGTTCGGCCAGGATACGTGTGGCCAGCTGGTCGGCGCTCATTTCGAGGCTGAAGAAGGCCGTTGCCGCGCCGACCGATTTCTCGGCCGGAATGCCGTCGGCCAGGTCGCGCTGCAGCCGGTCCGAGGCGTTGAAGGCGATGTTGGTGACGAGCGAGGTCTTGCCCATGCCGGGACGGCCGGCAAGGATGATAAGGTCGGAATCGTGCAGGCCGCCGATCTTGCCGTTGACCGAATTGAGGCCCGTGGTCTTGCCCGAGATATGGCCGCCCGAATTGAACGCCTTCTCGATGGCGCCGATGGCGGTGCGGGTGGCGGCGGCGAAGCTCTTGGCCTCGTTCGCGGTCGAAGCGCCTTCGGCCACTTTGTACAGTGCGGCTTCCGCGCGTTCCACCTGCTCCATCGGTTCGACCGATTCGGAGGTATCCATCGCCTCGGCCACGAGATTGCGGCCCACCGAGATCAGTTCGCGCAGCAGGGCAAGGTCGTAGATCTGGTCCGCCAGCTCGCGCGGGGCCAGCAGGCCCTGTCCGTCGGCCGTGAGGCGGGCGAGGTAGGACACGCCGCCCAGCGCCTTCAGCGCTTCGTCCGATTCGAAATAGGGGCGCAGGGTAACCGGCGTCACCACCGCCTTGCGATCGAGCAGTTGCAGGATGCGCTCGTAGATCCGGGCATGGACCGGTTCGTAGAAGTGCATCGGGGTGAGCTGCGTCTGCAGTTCCTCGATCACCCGGTTGTCGATCAGGACGGCGCCCAGAAATGCGGCCTCGGCCTCGACGTTGGCGGGCAGACTGCGGGCTTCGGCCTCGGGTGCGAGGGCAATGGCGGCTTGTTGTGACATGAGGGGGCGGACAATGCCCCATCTCGCCCCCCGGCAGCAAGCGAGCAGAAGAGTGATATTAATCCACAGGGTGTTGAGGAGCGGTTTTGGGCCGGGATGACGTCTTCACCGGGGGCGCCTTCGACATCCGATGCCGCTCGAATCGGGCGGGCGCCTGTTTTTGCCTGACCGTGCGATCGGACAAAAACGCCCACGCGACAACGCCCCTTGCGACCCCATGCTGCGAACGCGTAAAGGGCAAGGGAACATGTCCGATCCGCGCATCTCCCATATCGAGCTGGACGACGCGACCATCCTGTGGCGCAACGCCGATATCGAGCAGGAGCGGCGCATTGCCATTTTCGACCTCATCGAAGACAACGTCTTCAAGCCGGTCCGCGCCTTCGAGGCGGGGCACGAGGGGCCTTACCGGCTGCGCCTCTCCGTTCGCGACGGCCGCCTCTCGCTGGAACTGGCCGACGAATCCGGCAATCCGCTGGAGACCATGATGCTGGGGCTGGCCCGTTTCCGCCGGCCCGTGCGCGAATATTTCGCCGTTTGCGAAAGTTACTACCAGGCGATTCGCAAGGCTTCCGCCCAGGAAATCGAGACGATCGACATGGCCCGGCGCGGCATCCACGATTCGGCCGCCGAACTCCTGCTCGAAAGGCTGGACGGCAAAGTCGCCACCGATCACCCCACAGCACGCAGGCTTTTCACGCTGATCTGCGTCCTGCATATTCGCGGCTGAAGGGGGCTTCACGATGACGAGGAAGGGTTTGGCCGCCAAGGCGCGCGCGCGCATCCTGTGGCGTATCGCCGCGGTGCTGTTGCTGCTGGCGCTTGTCGCCGGGGGCTGGGGCTGGTGGCATCTGCGCCACTGGACGCCCGACCGTTCGATCTATCCCATGCAGGGCGTAGAAATCGGCGCCGCCGACGGCGAGGTGAACTGGAAGTCGCTCAAGGCGGTCGGCGTGGACTTCGCCTATATCGATGCCAGCGCCAGCGTCAGCGCCTTTGCGCGCGATCCGCGCTTCGTCGCCAATTTCGTGGCGGCCAAGGCGGCGGGGCTGCAAGTGGGGGCCGTCCACCGCTACGATCCCTGCCAGCCGGCGGAAATGCAGTCCGCCAATTTCGTCACTACCGTGCCGCGCGATTCGGTATTGCTGCCGCCGGCCATCGACCTCGACATCCTGGCGGACGGCTGCCCTACCAACGTATCCGACGCCAAAGTCGAAAGCGAGTTGATGACTTTCATCAACCAGATCGAGACGCACGCAGGCAAGCCGGTGATTCTCAAGGTCAGCAAGGCTTTCGAGGACCGCTACCGCATCGCGGCCAAGCTGGATCGCAACCTCTGGCTGGTGCGCGATCGCATGTTGCCCGACTATGGCGGCCGGCCGTGGTCCCTGTGGACGGCGAACGGCTCGCTCGCGAGCGAGATTGCGCAAGGGGGTCTGCGCTGGGTAGTGGTGCAGCCATGACTTTCACCACTCAACAGCGCGACGCCCTGCTCGTGGCCGCGCGCGAGGCCGCGTCGCGCGCCTATGCGCCCTATTCGAAGTTCCATGTCGGCGCCGCGCTGCTCATGGCGGACGGCTCGGTGGTCACCGGTGCCAATGTCGAAAACGCCAGCTACGGCCTGTCGCTCTGCGCGGAAACGGTTGCGGTTTCCGCGATCCTGTCATCCGGGCAGCCCGGAAAGCTGGAAGCCGTGGCCGTGACCGGCGGCGCTCCGGGCGCGGCCGGGCAGGGCGATACCGTCACCCCCTGCGGGCGCTGCCGCCAGATCCTCAACGAGATCGCGCAAGTCGGCGGCACCGACCCGGTGGTCTGGTGCGACGGCGCGGAAGGTGTGCTGGAAACGACGCTGTCCGCGCTGCTCCCTCACGCTTTCGGACCTGCCAACCTCCTGTAGGACCGAGGTTTTTCCCCTTTGACGATGCACACGCCGCCGCGCGGCCTTTTCGAAGCGGCGCGGCAGCGCATCGCTTTGTCGGAATCCTATTGTCAACCAAATCAGTTGAGTTATGGTGCGTCTGGTCGGGACGTAGACAGAGTCGACCGGCGGTATCCCCAACAGCGTTGGAGCACCCCATGACACACTACCGTTATCCCCGCGCGCAGGACCATGTACCGCTGATTCTCCTGGTGCCGGGCGCGCCCCTTGCCGAAGGGCACTGGATGAACCGCTGGGCGCGCTGGAGCGAGCATTGCCGGGTGCTGGAGCTGGGCCTCTGGGACGAGCCGCACCGCAATACCTGGGTCAACAAGCTCAACCTCGCGGTTCGCCGTGCCGACCGGCCGGTGGTGATCGTCACTGACGACATCGCCGCCCTCGCGCTTGCCTGGTGGGTGGAGTTCGAGGGACTGGGCGCGGAAAACCCGGTGCTCGGCGCGATCGTCGTCAATCCGCCGAACATGGACCTGCCGGGCGCTGACCGCCGCCTTTCGCGCTTCGGCGCCTGTCCGCGCCAGGCGCTGCCCTTCACTTCGTTCATGGTCGGCGATCTGGATGCATCGATGGCGCAGCAACGCTCGATGATCCGGCTGGCCAAGGACTGGGATTCGTTCCCCGTCTGCGACGACACACGCGGCGACTGGGCCTCGGGCTGGATGATGCTGCAGAGCGTGCTCGGCGAAGTGCCGGCGGCCGCCGTCTCGCCGTCCTGGAGCTACGACGAGAACCTTGCCGTCAGGCAGGCCTTGCGGCAGTGGGCCGGGATCTGATCCGGTGAACGGGTAGTTCCCTTCACCGCGGCGGGCTTGGGATGCCGGACCTTCAGGCGCCCCAAGCCCACGCGGCCGTTCTTACTTGCCGTCCTGCTCGACCAGCCATTCCAGCAGCGCGCCCATGCAGTCCTTGCCAAGCTGGGCCGAGCGTTCCGGGCTCCAGCCCTGGCGCGGGTCGGCGGCTTCGTCATGGTCCTTGAACGGCATTTCCAGCGTCATGGACACGGCGCCGAAGCGCTCGGCGACCTGATTGGTGGACATCGTCAGGTTGCCCTTGCCCGGCTGGGCGGTGGAGTAGCCCAGGCGGGTCTGGAAGTCCGGCGTGCGGCGTTCCAGGATCGTCGCGTAGCGGTCGTAACCCTGCTTCTGCTCGGCCTTGAGCGAGGGGATGCCCTCGAAACCGGCCAGGAAGACGGCGGGGATGGCTTCGTCGCCGTGGATGTCCATGGCGAAGTCCACGCCGGTTTCGTCCATGGCGGCCAGGATCGCGAGCACTTCGGGAGACCTCTCGGCGCTTGGCTCGGCCCATTCGCGGTTGAGGTTCACGCCCGCCGCATTGGTGCGCAAGTGACCGCGCGCCGAACCATCCGGGTTCATGTTGGGCACGACGTGGAAGCGGCACCGCTTGCGCAGTTCGCGCCCGACCGAATCGGCTGGATCGGCCAGCACTTCCAGAGCGCCTTCCATCCACCATTCGGCCATCGATTCGCCGGGATGCTGGCGGGCATAGAGCCAGACCTGCTTGAGCCCGTCGCCCATGGAGAGGCAATCGAGCGGGCGGCCGTCTAGCGTGGTGCCGAGCAGGCGATAATCCACTTCCTCAAGCCCTGCGAGCGAGGCGACGAGGTCGTGATGGCGCTCCATCGAATAGGGCGCGAAATAGGCGAACCAGGCCAGTTCGCTATCGGGCGTGTGGCGGATGGTGAGGGTTCCGCCGTCCTTGCCGCCGTCCCAGGTGGTTTCGGCGCGGCCCCAGAACTGGCGGTCTTCCGAGGCGCAGGCGCGGTACCCAGGCCAGCCCAGCGGATAGGCCGAGGCGTTGAGGCCGGTGATCTTCAGCGTCAGTTCCTCGCCCGCGATGCTCTGGCCGGGGGCGGCGCTGACGCGGAAGTGGAACCACTGGAGGAAGTCCGATTCGTGATCCGGCCGGATCTTGAGTCGCGCGGTGGTGCCGTCGATGGAAAGGACTTCGATGTTGCCGGAATCGAATGCGGAGGAGATCTGGATGCTGGTCATTTCACCAGGATAGTTTCACCCGACTTGCCCGGAAACCCCTTGAACAACGCTTCGGCCATTTTTGCAGCGCCCAGCGAAGTTTGCGCCACGGGAGACTTGGAGCCGACAGTGAAGGCAGCGCGGCCTTCCCAGATGGTGCGGCCGTCCGGGCGGTCCTTGATCATCACGTGCATGCGGGTATCCACCTGGTCCTGTGGCTTGCCGGCCAGGTTGATGCCTAGCCCCAGGCCGAGGCCCGATCCGTAGCTGCCGGTACTGCCGCCCACGCCCACCGAGACGGGACTGCGGCGCGCCCCGGGCTGATAGACCTGCCGCTCCACCGAGAGCACCGCAACTTGCGTGTCGCGCACGGCTTCTCCGGGAAGGGCCTGGCGGTAGCCGACTTTCGCCAGCTCCTGCGCCACGGCGGCGGCGTAAGTCCGGAATTCCAGGCTGGAGGCATCCTGCGCATTGGCAGGATCGACGCGAATCACCCCGCGTCCGAGCATCGATGCGTCCGGAGCGCTGAACCGCGTGACTTCCACCGGCCCGACTTGCGCGGCGCAGCCGCCCAGAGCCAGCGCTCCGGCGAGAAGGGGGGCCATGAACAGGGGGGCGAATGGACGGATGCGGATCATGTCAGGCTCTCCTGAGGCGGTTCCTCATGCAATAAACCCCCGTGAAGGGAGAAAGTCGCACGGGCGGCTTGCGGGGTTGCGCTTGGTCGGCGGGGCCAGTCTGCCGGCGGGCAGGCGCGCGCCCCGGCGCTGCACTTTCAGCCCTGGGGGGCGGACACGCCGACCGGGTCGGCTTTGGGGAAGCCGTCGAACAGGGCGGCGGCCAGCTTGCCGGCAATGCGGTAGTCCGGCCAGTTGTCGTCACCTTCGCGCGTGGCGATCGTGGCATAGCCTTCCCACAGCACTTTGCCGCTCGCCTTGTCGACGATCCGGGTGTCGAGCCGGGTGCCGATCAGCGCCGTGCGGGGCTTGGTGAGGTCCACGTTCACGGCCAGCCCGTAGGCCGAGCCGCGATTGCTGACGCCCATGGCCGCGGTGCCGCTGACCGGATTGCGCTTTTCCTCGGCAGGGGTCAGGACCTGGCGGCTGATCTTCAGCTCGGCCACTTGCCCGCCATTGTCTTCCTTGTGCTGGGTGTCGTAGCCCGCGCCGACGAGGGCATCGACGATGGCGGCCTCATAAGCGGCGCGCTCCGCGCCGGGCACCCACTGGCCTTCGCCCGAATCGGACTGAACCGAAACCACGCCGTGGCCGAGATCGGCCGCTTGCGGATCCTGGGCAACGAATCGGCTCACTTCCACGCGGCCTTCGCGCGAATCCTTCGTGCGGCTGGAGGACATCGGCGCGCCGACCGGGCCGCCCATCAGCGGGTCGCCCCATCGATCGCCCCAGCCGGAACCCCAGCCCGAACCATAACCGCCACCCCAGCCGGGACGGGCCTGAAGCGCGGGAGTGGCAAGCAACGTTGCGACCATTCCAGTAGCGAAAATCGCGGTTTTTAGCGTCTTCATTGTTCGTTGGGGTCCGAAAAGGCGATTGGCGAAGAATCGGTTGGGTCGCACCCGAACCTGGGTTATGGGCGCTTGCGATTGCCTTGGGATGAACGGCAAAACGAAGCTCTTGCACGAGGTGAAATGGCCCCTCGGGCTTGACTTTGCAAGCCGCTCCCACTAACGGCGCCACTTCCTATTTTGCGGCGGCCCCAGTTTGCTTGGTGCAACCGCCGGACCACGCAAGACGAGACTAGACATGAAGATTACGAACAGCCTGAAGTCGCTCAAGGGTCGTCACCGGGACAACCGCGTGATCCGCCGTCGCGGCCGCACTTACGTCATCAACAAGACCAACCGTCGCTTCAAGGCCCGCCAGGGTTGATTCGTCTGTCTGTCCCTGCCATCGGGCGGGGATGACCAAGGCGGACGGGCGATTGCGTCTGACGACATGAGGCCCCCGCCAGGTGCGGGGGTCTTGTCATGTCTGCTGTCCAAGAAAACCATCCGGCCGAAGCGCGCGGGCCTGTAGCGGCTGTCGTGTTCGATGTCGGGCGCGTCCTCGTCGAGTGGGACATGCGCCTGCTTTTCGCCAAGCTGATCCCCGAGCCGGAGCGGCTGGACTGGTTCTGCACCACCGTCGTCACCGAGGAATGGCACTTCGAGCATGATGCCGGGCGCGATCTGGCGGAACTGGTGGCCGAGCGAAAGGCCGCGTTCCCGGGCAACGACGCCCTGATAGACGCTTATGCCACGCGGTTCCTGGAAACGATCCCCGGCAACGTCCCGGGCAGCCACGACATCGTTCGCGAGCTTGCGGCACAGGCCGTGCCGCTCTTTGCCATCACCAACTTCGCCAGCCCGTTCTGGCGCGAGTACCGCGCGGTGGAGCCGCTGTTCGACCTGTTCGGCGACATCGTCGTCTCCGGGGACGAGAAGCTGGCCAAGCCCGACGCGCGCATCTTCGATATGGCGGCGAAACGCTTCGGCCACGACCCGCAGGCGATGTTGTTCATCGACGACAATGCCGCCAACATCGCTTCGGCGCGGGCGCTGGGCTGGCAGGTGCATCATTTCCAAGGCGCCCCGGCGCTGCGCGCCGACCTGACGGCGCGGGGCCTGCTGGAAGCCCAGGCAAGGCGAAATACGAAAGCCCCGCAGATTCCCGCGCCAGGATCATTGGATAAGCCAACTGCACTTAGCCTCTGCAGCGCAGGCATTTACTGTCGGAGATTGCGCGGGAAAGCGTGCTCCATACCAATCGGTCCGAATTCCGCCGATACTCGCAGGAATTTTTCTTTCGCACTTGCAGCGTAGCCGCTTGGCAAGCTCGTTTCCGTGTTGCATCACATGGACAAACGGGAGTCACAATGACGGCTACGGGCGGAACCAACTACGACGAGATGCTCAACGAGGATGGGTCGGTGAGACCTGCCTACGCCGACTTTCGAAAATGGTACGACTCGCAGGACAAGGCCTGGCTGAAACGGCAGGACGCCGAGGCGGAGCGCTTCTTCCGCCGCATCGGCATCACCTTCAACGTCTACGGGGACGATGCTGCCGAGGAGCGGCTCATTCCCTTCGACATGATCCCCCGCATCATCACCGCCCGCGAGTGGCGCAAGCTGACGCAGGGCATCGAGCAGCGGGTGCGGGCGCTCAACGCCTTCCTGCAGGACCTCTACCACCGCCAGGAGATCATCCGCTCCGGCCGCCTGCCGATCTCCGCGCTCCGCAACAACGAGGCGTTCCTGTCGCAGATGATCGGGATGACGCCGCCGGGGGGCGTCTATACCCATATCGTCGGCATCGATCTCGTCCGCACCGGGCCGGAAGAGTTCATGGTGCTGGAAGACAATGCCCGCACGCCGTCCGGCGTCTCGTACATGCTCGAGAACCGCGAGACGATGATGGCGATGTTCCCGGAGCTGTTCACGCGCATCCCGGTGCGCCCGGTTTCCGACTATCCGCGCCGTCTGGCCCGCTCGCTGCGGGCCTGCGCGCCGCCGGCGTACGATGGCGGAAAGGGCGGCGGCACCCGTCCGACCGTGGCCGTACTGACGCCGGGCATCTACAATTCCGCATATTTCGAGCACGCTTTCCTGGCCGACCAGATGGGCGCGGAGCTGGTGGAAGGCCGCGATCTTCGCGTGGTGGACGGCCGCGTCGCCATGCGCACGACCACGGGCTACAAGGCGATCGACGTGATCTATCGCCGCGTCGACGACGATTATCTCGATCCCCTGAGTTTCCAGCCCGATTCGGCGCTGGGCGTTTCGGGGATCATGGACGTCTACCGCGCGGGCGGCATTACCATCGCCAATGCGCCGGGCACCGGCATCGCCGACGACAAGGCGATCTACAGCTACATGCCCGAGATCGTCGAATTCTATACCGGCGAGAAACCGATCCTGGCCAATGTGCCGACCTGGCGCTGCTCGGAAAGCGATTCCCTGGCCTATGTGCTCGACAATCTGGCCGAACTGGTAATCAAGGAGGTTCATGGCTCGGGCGGCTACGGCATGCTGATCGGCCCGGCCGCCTCGAAGAAGGAACTGGCCGATTTCGAGGCCAAGCTGCGCGCGCGGCCGGACAATTACATCGCCCAGCCGACGCTTTCGCTCTCCACCGTGCCGATCTTCACCAAGGAGGGCCTTGCGCCGCGCCATGTGGACCTCAGGCCTTTCGTGCTGGTTTCGCCCGAAGGCATCGACATCACGCCGGGCGGGCTCACCCGCGTGGCGCTGAAGAAGGGATCGCTGGTGGTCAATTCCTCGCAAGGTGGTGGCACCAAGGATTCGTGGGTGCTGGACGAATGAGGGCTATGGGACGGGTGAGGGCGCGCTGATGCTGGGACGGGCCGCCAACGGCGTATACTGGATGAGCCGCTATCTCGAACGGGCGGAAAACACCGCGCGCCTAATCGACGTGGGTTTCCATCTCGCGCTGACGCGGGGCAACAAGCATTCGCAGGACGAGGAGTGGAAGTCGGTCCTGACCACCACCGGGCTGGTGGGGAACTATTGCCGCGTCCACGGCGGGTTCAACGGGCCCCAGGTGTTCAACTTCCTGCTGCGCGACAAGGACAATCCCGGCTCGGTCCTGGCCATGGTCGAGAACGCGCGCACCAATGCCCGCATGGTGCGCAACAGCCTGACCAACGCCGTATGGGAAACCACCAACGAAGGCTGGATGCATTTGCGCGACCTGCTCGCGCGGCCGGTTCGGGAGACCAACCTGGGCGAAGTGCTGGGCCAGATCCGCCGCACCGGCACGCTCGTGCGCGGGGCGCTGGAAGGAACGATGCTGCGCAACGAGGTGTTCAACTTCTCGCGCATTGGCACGTTCATCGAGCGGGCGGACAGCACCGCGCGCATCCTCGACGTGAAATACTACGTCCTGCTGCCCTCGGCGGCCTGGGTCGGCTCCAGCCTGGACAACGTCCAGTGGGACACGCTGCTGCGCTCGGTGGCGGGCAACCGTGCCTATTCCTGGCTCAACGCCGGCGCCATGGACTCGCGCGGGATCGCGCGGTTCCTGATCCTGGACGGGCAATTTCCGCGCAGTCTGGTCTTCTGCTACGACAAGCTTCGCAGCAACATGGCAGGCCTCGCCAAGGAATATGGCGGAGAGACATCCGCGCACGCGCTTCTGCGCGCCACCGGCGGCGCGCTTCAGGAAACCTCGATCGAGGCGATCTTCGAGATGGGCCTGCACGAATTCCTGCAGGACTTCATCGGCAAGACCAGCCGGCTCGGCAGTGCCATCGCCGCCGATTACCGCTTCAACGAATAGGACGGCTTGTTCCATGCTTCTGACCGTCACGCACACTACGCGCTACGCTTTCGCCGCTCCCGTCACGCACGGATTGCAGCGGCTTCGGCTGCGGCCCAAGACCACTCACGGGCAGGAAGTGCTCGACTGGACGATGGAACTGACCGGCGCGCGCCACGAGGTGGGCTACGACGATCAGCACCAGAACCACACCTCGCTCGTTTCCATCGAACCGGGCGCCCGGGAAGTCACCGTCACCTGCGCGGGCACGGTGCGCACGAGCGACAACAACGGCATCACCGGCGCGCATGGCGGGCATGCTCCGCTCTGGTGCTTCCTGCGCGCGACGCCGCTGACACGCGCCGGCAAGGGGGTGCGTTCGCTGCTGGCCTCCGTCGATGCCGACAAGTCGGACCTCGTGGGGTTCCTCCATGTCCTTTCCAGCGCCATCGCCGCGCGCGTTGCCTATGTGCCGGGCGCCACGGACGTGCGCACGACGGCGGAACAGGCGCTGATGGCAGGAAAAGGCGTCTGCCAGGACCACGCCCATATCTTCATCAGCGCCGGGCGCCTGTTGGACATCCCGATGCGCTATGTCGGCGGCTATCTGCGGATGAACGACCGGGTGGAGCAGGATGCCGGGCACGGCTGGGCAGAGGCGCACGTTCCGGGGCTGGGCTGGGTCGGATTTGACGTTTCCAACGCGATCTGCCCGGATGAAAGGTATATCCGCGTAGCCAGCGGCTCAGACTATGCAGAGGCCGCTCCGGTTACGGGTGTGGCCACGGGCGCGGGGGAAACCCGGCTGGACGTGCATTTGTCCGTGGAGGAGAACCTGCTAGGACAGCAGCAGCAGCAGTCCGCAGACGGCGGGCAGCGGCAGATACAAGGCGGCTGAAACGGCCGCGGTCCCGTGAATGGTCGCGCGGGACGCAGGAATTCAGGGGTTTTTGATTCCATGACCTATTGTGTAGGCATGATGCTGGATCGCGGACTCGTCTTGATGAGTGACACCCGCACCAATTCGGGCGTCGACAATATCTCCACGTTCCAGAAGATGTATCACTGGGAAATCCCGGGAGAGCGCATCATCACCCTGATGACGGCGGGCAACCTGGCCACCACCCAGGCGGTCATCAGCCAGCTGGAAGAGCGCAACAAAGCCCCGGCGGAGCGGCACAATTCCCTGCTGGAAGCGCCCACCATGTTCCAGGTGGCCACGGTGGTCGGCAATCTCCTCCAGGACATCATCACCGAGCGCGCCAGCGACAATGGCCAGAAGGCCGCGACCGGCACCTTCAGCGCCTCGATGATCGTGGCCGGGCAGATCAAGGGCATGGAGCCGCGGCTTTTCCTGATCTACCCCGAGGGCAATTTCATCGAAGCCAGCTTCGATACGCCCTTCTTCCAGATCGGCGAAACCAAGTACGGCCGCCCGATCCTGATCCGCGGCTACGACCGGAGCATGACCTTCGAGCAGGCGGTGAAGCTGATGTGCGTCTCCTTCGATTCGACCGTGAAGGCGAACCTTTCGGTCGGCCTGCCGCTGGACCTGCTGGTGCTGGAACAGGACCGCTTCACCCCCCTCCACGACCGGCGGATCGAGCCGAACGATCCGTATTTCCAGTCGATTTCGGACGGCTGGGGAGAGGCGCTGCGCCAGGCGCTGGATGCCCTGCCGGACTACCGGATGGAAACCAGGCTCGATACTTCGGGCAATGGCGGCACCGGAAAGTCCTGAGCGTTCAGCGGCGCGGCTCCCTCCGCCGTGCCGAACTCAGTCCTCCAGCGCCGTGAAACGGAAGTCGCGGAACGTCGCTTCGCCGGGACCGGCCGCATAGAGGCCGGGCCGGAGCATCAGGAAGCCGCCGCGCACATTGTGGTGGTAGCCCGAAACTTCCATGCCGCGATCGAAGCGCTTCCAGCTGCGGCCGCCGTCTGCCGAGGTGTGGAAGGCGACGATGTGCCGCCGGTTGGTGAGGCGCATTTTCATGCGGCCGCCATGGGGATTGGCGGGCCGGCCGCGCTCGATGCCATATTGGTGCGTGACGAAGCGCGTCTCGTCGAAGCCGAGGCCGGCGTAGAGCTTGTCGTCGTAGAACAGCAGGAGGCCCGCCGTGCCGCCGGGGGCCAGTTCGATGTCGCATTCGAACTGATAGCTGGTGTCGCCCGCAATCAGCAGCAGCGGCGAGCCGCTCGACGGGGCCAGGCCCTTGCCTTTGAGATGCAGGGCGCCGTCTGCGACGCGCACGCGGGCCGCCTCGTCAGGCGCGGGACGGAAGAACGACCATTTCGAACCCATCGCCAGCGGCTTGGAGAAATCGTCCGACAGCGCCATGCCGTGGGGCAGGGGATCGGCCACTTTCGGCGCGGGCAGCGGCTGCGACAGGTCTCCGCCGGTCATCCTGAACCAGCCGTCCGGCGTCCATTCGATCGTGTCGAGCAGGCATTGGCGGCCGAGCGTCCAGAAACCGTTCTCGAAGCCGTGGTAAAGCGTGTACCACTGCTTGTCCGGCCCTTCGACCAGCGAGGCGTGGCCGCGCGACCACCAGGCTTCGGACTGGCTTTCGGTGCGGACCAGCGGATTGCCGGGGTGCTGTTCCCAGGGGCCATGGATCGAGCGGGCGCGGGCGGCGATCACCATATGGCCGGTGGGCGGCCCGGCCGTGCCGCCGACGGCCGTGAGCATGTAGAACCAGTCGCCATGGCGGTGGATCTTGGGGCCTTCGGGCGAGAAACCTTCCACGTCCCAATCCTCGGGATAGTGCCAGGGATCGTAGACGTGCTCGACTTTGCCGGCCAGCGACAGCCCGTCTTCGGAAAGCCGCACCCGGTCCCCGCCCGAGAGGAACAGCCAGCGCGAGCCGTCCTCGCCCACGGCATGGCAGGGGTCGATATGGTCGTGCAGGCCCAGCGGCTTCGGGTCGCTCCACGGGCCGTCGATATGATCCGCCCAGATCACGTAGATCTCGTTGGGCTCGGCCTTGACCGGGATGTAGAGGAAGTAGCGTCCCTCGTGCTTCTCCAGGCTCACGGCCCATACCGAGCCGATATTGCGGGTCAGCGCCGGTTTGCGGGGCTGCCAGTTTACCAGGTCGCGGCTGTGCCAGATGGTGAGGCCGGGGTAGGAATCGAAGCTGGAGAACGTGAGATAATAGTCTTCGCCGTCCTTGAGGATGGCGGGGTCGGGCCGGTCGCCCGAAAGGACGGGGTTGAGCATCCTGCCGCCGCCGAGGCTGGAAACGCGCTGGTTGTCGAAGCCGCGGCGCCAGTTGCGGGCGGGCGCCGTTGGGGCGGTACTCGTTACAGGCGCCTTCGCGGCAGCCTCTCCGCTTGCGAGAGTGGGGGCCGCAAGGCCGATGCCGCCGAGCAGGGCGGTCTTGAGTGCGTCGCGTCTGTCCATCGTCATCCCATTCTGCCCCGAATGTTTCGGCCGGTTCCTTCCGGCCATTTACCTCAGCCCCAGGTACTTCAGGCCAGGCCGACCGAGCGTGCCCAGGCCCGCCAGAGATCGGGCCACGCCTCGACCGGCTTGCCGATCGTGCCGCGCAGTCCGAAGCCGTGGCCGCCTTGCGCGAAGAGGTGGGTTTCCACCGGCACGCCCTGCGCGCGGAGCGCGGCGCGCAGGCGCAGGCTGTTGTCTACCGGGACGACGGGATCGTCCTCGGCGTGAAGCAGGAAGTGCGGCGGCGCGCCCTTGGGCACCGTGCGCTCCGGCGAGTGCGCGGCTTCCAGTTCCGCTGTGGGCGAGGGGCCGAGCAGCAGGTCGCGGGATCCGGCATGGGCAATGGCTGGGTCCATCGAGACCACCGGATAGACCGGGGCCGCGCAGAACGGGCGCGCGGAAAGTCTGTCCGCCGCATCGACCGGGGCGTAGACTTTCGCGTCGAAGCGGGTGGAGAGGCTGGCGCAGACATGGCCGCCGGCCGAAAAGCCCATGGCGGCGACGCGCTCCGGCTGGATCCCGAAGTCTTTCGCACGGTGGCGGATCAGGCGCATGGCGCGCTGGGCATCGGCCAGCGGCACGTCCTGCCGATCCGCCCAGCCTTCGCCGGGGAGGCGGTAGAACAGCACGAAGGCCGTGAAGCCGCGCGCGGCAAGCCAGCGCGCCACTTCGTAGCCTTCCTTGTCGATCACGACGAGCCGGTAGCCGCCGCCCGGGGCGAGCAGCACCGCCGCGCCGTTGGGCCGGTCGGGCCGGAACACCACCATGCGCGGATGGGTGGTGCCGGTGACGGAGCGATCGTTGACCTGCCCATTGGCAGAGCGTTCGGTGACGGTTTCGACCGGCGGCGCTCCGGGCATTCCCGGCGCGCCTTTCGGCCAGAGGTCGATCGTTTCGGTGGGTTCCGGCAAGCCTGGCGGCGGCGCCTTGGCGGCATCGGCCGGGGGCGGTGTCATGCCGGTATCGCCCTGCCTTCCGGTTTGGGCCAGGGCCTGGCCGGCACTCAATCCAGGCAGCAGCCCGGAGGCGAGCGAAGCCGCCATGAACGATCGGCGGTCGATGGTCATGGCGGCTTCCTCTTCGTTATTTCAGTTCATGGCATTCGGCAGATGTATCGGCCGAACGTCAATACTTTGCGCGCGCGCCGAACAGGATCGTGCGGCCGAAGTGGTTGTTTTCGTAGTTGCGCTCCGCGAAGACGTCATTGAAGCGATAGCGATAGGCATCGGTCAGGTTGTTGCCGTCGATCGAGAGTTCCAGCCACTCCGTGGCCTTGTAGCGGATCGCCGCATCGATGCTGGTGTAGGAGCCATAGCCTTCGAAGATATTGCCCGTGGCGCTGGTCGCATCCACGAAGGGCCCGCGATAGCTGACCGAACCGCGAATGCTGAACTTGCCGTCGTCATAGTAGAGCGTGGCGTTGGCCGCCTTCTTGGATACGCCCAGCAGGGTCTGGGTATAGACCGCCGAGACGCCGGTGAGGGCGCAGGCGCCTGTCGTGGCGTTGCGGGTACAGGCCGAAGTGGCCGGGCCGGTGATCGTGTAGTCCGCCTTGCTCTTGATGAACGTGGCGTTGCCCTGGAAGCCCGTGTGGCTGAGGATGCCGGGCAGGAAGGTGAAGGGCAGTTGCAGTGCCACTTCCACGCCCTTCAGCGTCGCGCCCTGGCCGTTGACCTGCGAGGAGACGACATATTCCTGGTTGGGATCGTAGTTGATGTAGGCAGGCGTGCTCTGGCCGAGCACGTCGCGGCCGAGGCCGAGCTGCGGCAGGGTGGCCACGTAAGTGCCGGCGACCGGGAAGCTCTCGATCTTCTTGATGAAGGCGGCCACCGACAGCAGGGCCTGCGGGGCGAAGTACCATTCGGCCGAAAGGTCGAAATTGGTCGCGCGATAGGGATCGAGGAACGGGTTGCCGAACGTGACGCGGTAGTTGAAGCCGTCCACCGAGCCGCCCGGGTTGAGGTTGCCCAGCGAAGGCCGGGTGATGACCTTGGCGATGGCGCCGCGCAGGATCACGTCATGGCGCGGGTAGAGCGCGATGTTCATGGCCGGGAGCCAGTCGTCGTAATTGCGCTCCACGGTGGCGGCGACGCCGGCGGTGTAGCCGGTCGATTTCTGGCCGGTATGGGCATAGCGCATGCCGAAGTTGCCGGCATATTCGAGCCCGAAGATGTCGCCCTTCACGTCGAACTGGAGGTACCCGCCCGACGTCGTTTCCTGCACGCGGCGGTTGTTGCCCAGGTCCTCGATGGCGGTCCGGCCATAGAGGTTGGTATAGTCTGCCGCATTGGCGATGTTGGCGACGAGCCAGGAATCGGTGGTTCCGTTCGGCTGGCCCGCGTCTCCCAGGTTGGCGACTTGCGAGATGTCCGAAGTGACGGGCAGGCCGTAGACCGAAGCGGAGCAGGTCACCTGGCCGAGGATCAGGTCCTTCGTGCCGTTGGCGCCGCAGGCGGCGGTGTCGCGCTGGAACAACTGGGTGCGGAAGTTGTAGCGCCGCCAGACCGCGCCGGTCTTGACCGTGAAGCCTTCGGCAAGGTCCCACTCGGTGCGCAATTGCGCGGTCTTGAAGCGGTTCTTCACATAGGAAGGCCGGTCGCGGATTTCGGCGAGCTGGAAGTTCGCCGGATTGGTCACGTCGAGGCCGTAGTTCAGCACCGGCGTCTTCATGTCCGAATAGTCGTAGCTGAAACCGTTGGCGTTGCGGTTGTCATAAGCGAAAGTCGTTTCGACCGGGATGTCCGCGTTCGATTGCGACATGCCGCCCAGCAGGGTGAAGCGGAAGCTGTCGCTGACATCCTGGTCCAGCGTCGCGCCGATCTGGTAGAATTCGGTCTTCGACTTGCGCAAGTAGCTTTCCGTGCGGACATAGGCGTTGTTGAACGTGGCGCTGACCATGTTGCCGTTGTCGTCGTAGACCGGGTCCACCACGTCGAAGCGGCGTTCGTTGGAGCGGGCGAGCACTTCCAGCCACTGTTCCGCGCGGTCTTCCTTGAACGAGGAATAGAGGCCGTCGATCGAGAGCTTGGTGCGGTCGGTCGGCTCGAACTGGATGGATCCGGTCAGGCCCAGGCGCTTGCGGTCATGCTCGACCACGCCGTAGCGCGGGATGCGCGGGTGGAACGAGAGCGAGGCCGCGTCGCAGGCGGCGGAGGGGCGATAGCCGCCGCCCGTGCCGACCGGGTTGCCGCCGGTCGGGCCGACGTTGGAATAGTAGCACGGCGTGCCGTTCACCGAGTTGAAGTAGGCCTGGGCCCAGCGCACCGAGTTGTTGCCGGTTTCCAGCGTGTCGGTGTGCGAATAGGCGGCCGAGAGATTGACGCCGAACGTGCCCGCGTCGTTCCTCCAGGACAGCAGGCCGGCGATGCGCGGGCCGACGTTATCCGACAGGTCGTTGTAGGAACCCTGGACGTTGAGCACGGCGGAAAGGCCGGCCTTGCCCGCCAGCGGGTTGCCGGTGTTGAGGTCCACCACGGCGCCCAGCGAACCTTCGTCGAGGCTGGCTTCGGCGGTCTTGTGGACAACCAGGCTGCTGAACAGTTCCGAGGCGAAGACGTTGAAGTCGAACGAACGGTCGCGGTTGGCGGAGGCGCCGTCGGAGCTGGTGGCGATGGTCTCCAGGCCGTTCACGCGCACGCGGGTGAACTGGGCGCTGAGGCCGCGCACGGTGATCGCGCGGCCTTCGCCGCCGTCCTTCTGAATGGAGATGCCGGGAATGCGCTGGAGCGATTCGGCAAGGTTCTGGTCGGGGAACTTGGCCATGTCCTCGGCCACGACGGCATCGACCGCGCTGACCGATTCCCGCTTCACGTTGAGCGCGGCTTCCAGCGACTGGCGGAAGCCGGTGACGATGATTTCCTGGGCGGTCGTGCTGTCCTGCGGGGCCGTCTGGGCGGCGGCGCCGGTATTGTCTGCGGCCGTGTCCTGCGCGAAGGCGGCGTGCGGCAATGCCAGCGCGCTGCCCGCGACCAGCGCTGCCTTCAGTAGCGAAATCCTCGAAACATGCCTTTGCATGATCACTCCCCCTGTAGCCTTCCGGCTCACTGGCCTTCTCAGCCTATTGATACCGGTGTCAAAGAGGATCGCGCCTTGGGCGCTTCCTTTCTCCGGCACCTGCTCCCAGTACCTTGCGGTACTTTCCTCACGCCTTTGCGGCGCACTCGATTGAACTGCGTATCGTCCTTGTCGCGCAATCGTCAGTTCGTTCTTGCCGGTCTTGGTAACCGGTGTCATTAGTTATTGCCGCAGGGACGCCACCCTGTCAAGAACGCTGTAACAAGCCTGGCAAGAACCGGATCAAACGGGAGAGAGCAGTGAAAGCAACGAGGCAGTTCGGCCGTCTTACCCTGGCCGCATCGGCCGCCATTCTGGCGATTTCGGCGGTCTCCCCCAAGGCGATGGCGCAAGCGGCAGACCCTACGAAGGGCGGCGACGGCGGGCGAATCATCCGCGTCACCACGCTCGCCAAGGATGGCCCCGGATCGCTCAGGGCGGCGGTCGAGGCGAAGGGCAAGCGCACCGTGGTGTTCGAGGTGGGCGGCGTGATCGACCTGGGGCGCACGGTGCTGGAAATCGATGAGCCCTATCTCACCATCGCCGGGCAGACGGCGCCTTCGCCGGGCGTGACGATCGTGCGCGGCGGGATCGACCTCAAGGGCCACGACGTGAAGATCAGCCATCTTCGCGTGATGACCGGGGTGGATGGCCAGCCCAAGCTCTCCGGCTGGGAGGCCGATGCCTTCTCCACCGTCGCCGCGCACAATGTGGTGATCGAGCATTGCAGCTTCTTCTGGGCGATCGACGAGAACATGTCGACGTCGGGTCCGCGCTTCAACGGCAAGACCGTGAAGGAATGGCGCGAGGCCACCAGCCACGACGTGCTGTTCCGCGAGAACCTGGCCGCGGAAGGGCTGGCCGACGCCAGCCATCCCAAGGGCGAGCATTCCAAGGGCTCGCTGGTGCACGACAACGCCACCGGCATCGTCTTCTACCGCAATGTCTGGGCGCACAACATGGAGCGCTCGCCGCTGGTGAAGGGCGGGGCGCAAGTGCTGATGGTCAACAACATGATCTACGATCCCGGCCACCGCGCGGTGCACTACAACCTGATGAACCTGGAATGGGCGGGCCATCCCTATGTGACCGGAGAGATCACGGCCGTTGGCAATGTCATGCGGGCGGGCAATTCCACCGCGCCGGGCCTGCCGTTCCTGACTCTGGGCGGCGACGGCGACCTCGCCTGGTTCAGCAAGGACAACATCAACGTGGATCGCTGGGGCAATCCCGCGCCGATGCTCGGCCGCTACGGCGTGACCAAGGCCAAGGTCATCGAAGCGCCGGCACCGCTCGCCAGCCTCGACGGCTACAAGGTCATGCCCGCCGCCGACCTCGAAACCGACCTGCTCGGCTCGGTCGGCGCCCGCCCGTGGGACCGCGCGCCCGACGACATCCGCGTGCTGTTCTTCGTGGCCGAGGGCCGCGGCGAAGTGATCGACGACGAGAAAGTCGTCGGCGGTTATCCGCACCCGGCGCCGACCCAGGCCGCCTTCGTGGAGAAGGACTGGAATCTCGGCACGATGACGCCGAAGTCGGGCCTCTATCCCGGGCAGAAGGCCGGACCGCAGGAGAAGCTCTCCGCGCGGGACAGGGAAATGAGCGAAGGGGCGGCGAAATGATCGCGGGGCTGCTGCTGATGGCGGCTGCCACTACCGGCGCCCCGGCTCCGGCCCCGCCTCCACTCTCGGCCCCGCCCATGGCCGTCATCGACGAAAAGGACACCGTGCGCGAGGAAGCCCCTCCGCACGGCGCCATCGGCATGAGCACGGCCTATCGCATTTCGGATGCCGTGCCCGCACCGCGCGCGATGGAGTTCCGCCGCCGGGTCTTGCACAAGGGCGCGGCCATCGGCGCGCATCCCATCGCGCATGATGAGGTCTATTACGTCCTGTCGGGCGAGGGCGAAGTGGTGTCGGACGGCCAGCGCGCGGTGCTGCGGCCGGGCATGACGGCCTATCTCTACAACGGCGCGGTCGTGGGCATCTGGCAGCGCGGCGAAGCACCGCTTTCGCTCGTCATCGCTTATCCCAACCCGCCCGTGGCTGCCGGAAAGTAAGGCGCCCCCGAGGCATTCCAAGCGGGGCACCGGCTTTTTTCTCCACCCGATCATGGGCTTGGAGAAAGGGCCGGCGCCCTGAAGTCAGCGAATTCCCGAGCGGACTGTCAGGCTTGGGGCTTGACGCGGAGCAGGCCCTCCTGCGCGACGCTGGCGACCAGTTCGCCCGAGCGCGTGTAGATCGCGCCGCGGGCAAAGCCGCGGGCATGGCCGGACCAGGGGCTGTCCATGGCATAGAGCAGCCAGTCGTCGATCGGCGGGGTCTGGTGGAACCAGATCGCGTGGTCGAGGCTGGCGCCGGTCACGCCGGGCGAGAAGAACCCCAGCCCATGCGGCATCAGCGCCGTGGAAACGAGCGCGAAGTCGCTGGCATAGGCCAGGAGCACCCGCTGCATCGTGTCATCGCTGCCGAGCGGCCGGGCCAGCCGGAACCATTCCTGGCGCTGGGGCAGATCGCCGCCGCGCACCGGGGGGCAGGGGCGGATGTCGAAGGCCGCGAGCCGGTCCAGCAGGAAGGACGGCAGCTTCTGTCCGGCAGCGGCCAGGGCATCCCGGAAAGCCGGGCACTCGTCCGGCGCCGGGACGTCCGGCATGGGCACCGCGTGGGACAGTCCTTCCTCGGGCCGGTGGAAGGAAGCCGCCAGGTTGAGGATCGGCTTGCCGCCCTGCATGGCGACCACGCGGCGGTTGGAGAAGCTGCCACCGTCGAAGTCAGGCAGGACGCGGTAGATGATCGGGCGGGCGGAATCGCCGGCGCGCAGGAAATAGGCGTGGAGCGAGTGGGCCTTCCGCTCGGGATCGACGCCGCGCGCGGCGGCGGCCAGCGCCTGGGCCACGACCTGGCCGCCATAGACGCGGCCCATTTCCTCGGCCGAGGCGGCGCCTCGGAAGATGCCGGTATCGATCTCTTCCACGTCGAGCAGGTCGCGCAGTTCTTCCACGGCGCGGCGGGCGTCTTCACTCATGGCTGGTCTCCGGGCCGTTCTTCAGGCGGGGCCGATGCCGGGCCGCTGCGGACTTCCACGGGCATGCCCTTGAGCCAGGCCAGCGACTGCCGCTCGATGGACAGCAGTTCTTCCAGCGTCTGTTCGATCGCGGTCTTCTGCTGGCGCAGTTCGTCGATACGGTCGGTAACCCGGGTGAGTAGCGCGCGGACCTGTTCGTGGTGTTCGGGATCGACGTCGTAGAGGTCGAGGAATTCCTTGATCTCGCGGATCGAGAAGCCGAGCCGCTTGCCGCGCAGGATCAGCTGCATCCTGCCCATTTCGCGGCGCGAATAAATGCGGGTGGTGCCGACGCGCTGCGGGGCGATCAGGTCCTTGTCTTCATAGAAGCGCAAGGTGCGCATCGTCACGCCCAGTTCGGTGGCGGCTTCCTGGATGCCGAGCATGTCGCCGCCCGGCTCTCCCTCTTCCGGGTTTTCGCGCGGGGCTGCCGCCTGCGCGCCTGCTGCGGGAAGGGGCGCGCCGTTCGGAGTGAGTGCGGCTCCGGTGCCGCTCACGAATCCTGTCCCGAGGCGCGGCGCGCGGCCTCTTCCTCGACCAGCTCCTTCTTGGAGAGCTTGCCGACCAGCGTCTTGGGCAGGCTGTCGCGGAATTCGATCTGGCTTGGCATCTCGATCTTGTTGAGCCGTTCCTTGAGGAAGGCCATCAGGGTTTCCTGGTCCAGCGTATCGCCGGGATGGAGCGCCACGAAGGCCTTGGGCGCCTGCCCGCGATAGGTATCGGGAATGCCGATCACGATCGCCTCGTGCACCATCGGATGCTCGTAGAGCGCATCCTCGATCGTTCTCGGATAGACATTGTACCCCCCGCAGAGGATCATGTCCTTGATCCTGTCCACCAGGAACAGATAACCGTCTTCGTCGAGATAGCCAACGTCTCCCGTGCGCAAGGCACCGTAGATGAAGGTCTTTTCCGATTCCTCGGGCCGGTTCCAGTAGCCGGACATGACTTGCGGGCCGCGCGCGCAGACTTCGCCGCGCTCGCCCTGGGGCATGACCTTGTGCAGGTTGTCCGGATCGCGGATTTCCAGCACGGTTCCGGGGAAGGCCGGGCCGCAGGAATTGTTCTTCACGTCGCCTTCCAGCGGATTGCAGGCGATGATCGGCGAGGCTTCGGACAGGCCGTAGCCTTCCACCACGCGCACGCCGGTGCGCTGCTCGAACTTCTGGCGCACTTCCAGCGGCAGCGGCGCTCCGCCCGAGATGCAGACGCGCACCTGGTCGAACTCGCCGTGGAGCTGCTGGTTGTTGAGCGCGGTATAGAGCGTGGGAACCCCGAAGAACTGCGTCGGTTTGGTGCGCTTGGCGGTGGCCAGGAACGACTTCATCTCGAAACGCGGCAGCAGGATCATCTCGGCGGCGGTGTCCACCGAGTAGTTGAGCACCGTGGTCAGCGCGAAGACGTGGAACAACGGCAGGACGCCCAGCGTGCGCTCCTGCGTCTCCGGCATGTGGCCGACATGGGCGATCATCTGCGCCGAATTGGCGGCGAGGTTCGCGTGGCTGAGCATCGCGCCCTTGGGCACGCCGGTGGTGCCGCCGGTATATTGCAGCACGGCAAGGTCCGAGGGCGAGCGTTCGACGGGATCGGGATCGGCGTCGCGCGCGATCAGGTCCGCAAAGCGCAGGAAGCGCAAATCGTGCGGCTCATGCGCGATGTCCTTGCGCTTGAGCAGGCGATAGGCGCGGCCCTTCAGCTTGGGCAGGGCATCGGCGATCGGGCAGACGATCACGCGGCGCAGCGCGCCCTTTCCGACCAGCGGCTCGATCTTGGGAAGCGAGAGCGCAAGGTCGGAGGCGACGATGAATTCCGCGCCGGAATCGTCCACCAGATGCGCCATCTCGCGCTCGGTGTAGAGCGGGTTGAAGTTCACCACGATGCCGCCGATGCGCAGGATCGCGAAGTAGCAGATCACGTAATAGGGCGTATTGGGCAGGCACAGACCCACCCGCGTCCCCCGCTTGACGCCGAGGTCCTGCAACCCCCGCGCCGCGCGGCGGGACAGGTCGCCGATCTCCTTGTAGGTCCACTTGCGGCCCATGAAGTCGATCGCCGGCCAGGCGCCGTGCGCTTCCACGGCATGGTCGAGCAGGTCGGTGAGCAACCGCGGCGCGATCGGCGGCATCTCTTCCGGAAGTTGGGAGGAGGTCTCCGGGGCGGAGTGTCCGCCGATCGTCGCCGCGGCTCCCATCAGAAGGCCACCCGCGCGCCGAGCGAGAAGACCATGGCGTAAGCGTCCTGGAGGCTGCCGTTGGTGATCACCGGGGTCTGTGCCGCCGTGCCCGGATAGGCCGCGGTGATGCGGTCGATCGGCGCGTCCTTGAACGTGATGTACGAGGCGGCCGCGTCGATCGCGATCTTCTCGCTCATGTTCCAGGTGGTGCCGGCCGAGAAGTTCCAGCGGTTGCTGTCAGGCACGCGGGCATCGCGGTCGCCGCTGCTGGTCGGCGTCTCGCCGTACTGGATGCCGCCGCGCACGGTCCACTTCGGATTGACGTCGTAGTCCATGCCGAAGGCGTAGGAGAAGCCGTCCTTGTAGTTCTCGGGGATCTGCTGGTTGATCGGGGCGCCGAGATCGATGGTGTCGAACTTGCTCCAGCCGAAGGCCACGACTTGCGCGTTCAGCGTCAGCTGCTTGGTGGCGTGGATGCGGCCGGACATGATCGCCTGCCACGGGGCGGTGAATTCGGCCGTGGCGTCGAGCGTCCGGTTCTGCGCGGCAAGCGGGCCGAGCAGGCCGTCGATGGTCAGCGAGCCGTCGAGCTTGTGCTTGATGGCCGACTTGTAGGCGACGCCGATCGAGGCGGGGCCGTTATGGTACTGGGCGCCGACCGACCAGCCCACGTCCCAGCCGCTGCCCTTGAGCTGCTGATGGCCGTCCGCCAGCAGCGGCGAGAGGTTGGGCAGGTAGTTGCCGAGGGTGGCGTCGACATGTTCGACGTTGGCAGCCGCGCCGATATAGAGGCCTTCGACCGGCTGGAAGGCGACGCTGGGCTGGATGTCGATCGTGCGCAGCTTGGTCTTGTCCGCGGAATAGCGGGCCCAGCTGTCGGCATCGTAATTGGTGGTGAAGGAATAAGGCGAGGTCACCGTCAGGCCGAAGGCGAACTTGCCGGTGCCGTAGGCGATCGAGCCGGAGGGCAGCACGCCGTTGTCGATGGGGTTCTTGGCCAGGCCATTGCCGCCGACCGGGGCAGGTGCCTGTCCGGGGCGGACGATCACGGTGCCGTCGTCCACCACTTTGCCGCGCGGCAGGATGACGCTGGCGTGGACCGAGGCCTGGCCGCCTTCGAGCCCGCCGATCGCAGCCGGGTTCCACCACAGCGAGTCGACGCCGGTATCGGCGGCCTCACCCGAGAAGGCGCGGCCCTGTGCGCGTACCGACTGTTCCTGAAGGTAGAAGGCCTGTGCATGGGCGGCGCCGGCAAAGCCGAACACGATGGCCGATGCGGTGCCCGCGAGAAGAATGCGGCCCGAAGTGCGTTTCATATCCTTGAACTCCCTTAATTCTCTTATGCCCTGAACCTTCGTGTACCCGGTGCGCCTCAGGGGATGCGCGTCCAGGTCTGGGTCTTGCACAAGGGCCAGACGATGCAGCCCTTGAGCTTGAGGCTATTGGCCCCCGAAGGCGTTATCGTCGCCTTGTAGGTGCCGCCGTCCTCAGGATTGTAGATCTGTCCTTCGACCCATTCGTTCCCTTTGGCCTTGAAACCACCGACAATTTGCAGGCCTTTGATCTTGCGGCCACGCTGCGCGGTGTCCTTGTTGTTCACGTCGCGCAGGTCGGGGTTGGTCTTCAGGCCGTCCGAATCGACGAGCCGGCCGCAGACCGATTCGCCGCAGCGGCTGAGTTCGACGACCCCGTGCTTGGAAGGTGTGCGCCACTTGCCGACGACGGAGTCGCCGCCGGCCGCCAATGCCGGATTCGCGCCGGGAATTGCGATCAGGGCCGCGGCAACAAATGCCAGCCCCGCAGGTTTCCACTGTTTCATGAGCGACCTCTCCATCGTCTCCAACCGGACATCTTCTCACCGGCGGGACGGGGCCCTTACGGTGGGATGCTGATTTGTCGTAACCGATAATTTGCTTGACGTATAGGGAAAGAATTGCACCCTTAGGGAAGAAGACGGCGCAGCCTGGGGAAGAGCCCTCGGCGCGTCGGCCCACGGAGAGAGTGCATGCAAAGTGTCGTGATCGCGGGTTACGCCCGCTCGCCCTTCCACTTGGCCAACAAGGGCGCGCTGGCGCGGGTCCGTCCGGACGACCTTGCCGCCCAGGTAATTCGCGGCCTGATCGCCAAGACCGGCGTGGAAGCGGCTGATATCGAAGACGTCATCGTCGGCTGCGCGTTCCCCGAGGGCGAGCAAGGCTTCAACGTCGCGCGCCTGATCGGCCTGCTGGCGGACCTGCCGATCTCGGTCGGCGGCATGACCGTGAATCGTTTCTGCGGCTCCTCGATGAGCTCGATCCACTATGCCATGGGCCAGATCGCCATCGGCGCGGGCGAAGTCTTCGTCTGCGCGGGCGTCGAATCGATGAGCCGCGTGCCGATGATGGGCTTCAACCCGCTGCCCAATCCGGAGCTGGCGAAGAAGAGCGCCGCCTACATGTCGATGGGCGAAACTGCCGAAAACGTCGCCACCAAGTACCAGATTCCCCGCGCCGACCAGGAAGCGCTGGCCGTTTCCAGCCAGCAGAAGGCCGCCGCCGCGCGTGAGGCGGGCAAGCTGACCGACGAGATCGTGCCGATCCAGACCAAGGGCGGCGTGGTGAGCGAAGACGGCACCATTCGCGGCGAAACCACCGCAGAAGGCCTTGCCGGCCTGAAGCCCGCGTTCGACGCGGCTGGGTCGGTTACCGCCGGTACGTCCTCGCCGCTGACCGATGGCGCCAGCGCCGTTCTCGTCACCACCGAGGAATATGCCCGTGCCCACGGCTTGCCGATCCTGGCCCGCATCAAGTCGGTCGCGGTGTCGGGCTGCGCGCCGGAAACCATGGGTCTTGGCCCTATCCTTTCCAGCCAGAAGGCGCTTGAGCGCGCCGGTATCTCGGCGGGCGATCTCGACGTGGTCGAACTGAACGAGGCCTTCGCTTCGCAGGCGCTGGCCTGCATCAAGGACCTCGGCCTCGACATGGCCAAGGTGAACATCGACGGTGGCGCGATCGCCATCGGCCACCCGCTGGGCGCCACCGGCGCGCGCATCGTCGGCAAGGCGGCGTCGCTGCTGAAGCGCGAAGGCGGCAAGTACGCGCTCGCCAGCCAGTGCATCGGCGGCGGTCAGGGCATCGCCACGATCCTGGAGTCCGTGGAATGAGCGACAATATCATCAAAAAAGTCTGCGTGATCGGCGCTGGCACCATGGGTGCCGGGATTGCCGCTCAGGTCGCCAATGCCGGCGTGCCGGTGCTGCTGCTCGACATCGTTCCGAAGGATGCGACCAATCGCAATGTCGTCGCCGAAGGCGCCGTGGCGAAGATGCTCAAGACCGAGCCCGCGCCGTTCATGAGCAAGTCGGCCGCCAAGCTGGTCGAGACCGGCAATATCGAAGACCACCTCGACAAAGTTGCCGAGTGCGACTGGGTGATCGAAGCGGTGATCGAGCGTCTCGACATCAAGCAGGGCCTTTACGCCAAGCTGGAAGCGGTGAAGCGCGACGGCACCGCCGTCTCGTCGAACACCTCGACGATCCCGCTCGCCAATCTGGTGGAAGGGCGTTCGGACGCTTTCAAGCGCGACTTCCTGATCACCCACTTCTTTAATCCGCCGCGCTATATGCGCCTGCTGGAGATCGTCACGGGCCCGGCAACCGACGCTGGCGTTGCCGCCAAGGTCGAGCAGTTCGCTGACGTTTCCATGGGCAAGACGGTGGTGAAGGCCAAGGACACCCCGGGCTTCATCGCCAACCGCATCGGCACGTACTGGATCCAGCTTGGCCTCAACGCCGCGTTCGACATGGGCATCACCATCGAACTGGCCGACGCCATCGCCGGAAAGCCGATGGGCGTGCCCAAGACCGGCATCTTCGGCCTTGTCGATCTGGTCGGCATCGACCTGATGCCGCACTTGCAGGCCAGCCTCACCTCGACGCTGCCCGCAGGGGACCTCTACCACGGCATCGCCCGCGACATTCCGCTGATCAACAAGATGATCGGCGAGGGCTATACCGGCCGCAAGGGCAAGGGCGGTTTCTACCGCCTCAACAAGGAGGCCGGTCGCCGCAAGGAGACCATCGACCTCCAGACCGGCGAATACCGCCCGACCATCACCGCACAGGGCCCGCGCGGCGCCGCCTCGAAGGGTGACCTCAAGGCACTGGTCGAAAGCAAGGGCGACATCGGCGCCTACGCCTGGGCCGTGCTGGGCGATACGCTGGCCTATGCCGCCAGCCTCGTGCCCGATGCCGCTTCGGACGTGGTTGCCGTCGATGACGCGATGAAGCTGGGTTACAACTGGAAGTCCGGCCCGTTCGAGATGATCGACAAGCTGGGCGCCAAGTACCTGGCCGATCGCCTTGCCGCCGAAGGCAAGGCCGTGCCCGCGATCCTGACCGTGGCGGGCGACCGCACGTTCTACCGGATCGAGAACGGCAAGCGCCAGTTCCTGGGCCTCGACGGCGAATACCGCGACATCGTCCGCCCCGAAGGCGTGATGCGCCTGGCTGACGTGAAGCTTTCGTCCAAGCCGATCATCCGCAATGCCTCTGCCGCGCTGTGGGACATCGGCGACGGCGTCGTCTGCCTGGAATTCACCGGCAAGATGAACGCGCTCGACGGCGAAGTCATGAAGCTGATCGGGCAGGCCATCCCGCTGGTGGCGGCACAGTACAAGGCGCTGGTCGTCTACAACGATGCCGACACTTTCTCGGCCGGCGCCAACTTGGGCCTCGCGCTCTTCGCGGTGAATATCGCCGCCTGGGGTGAGATCGAGAAGCTCGTGGCGGGCGGACAGCTGGCTTACAAGGGCCTGAAGTACGCACCGTTCCCGGTGGTCGGTGCTCCCGCCGGCCTGGCGCTCGGCGGCGGGTGCGAGATCCTGCTCCACTGCGACGCGATCCAGGCCCATGCCGAACTCTACTGCGGCCTTGTGGAATGCGGCGTCGGCCTCGTTCCCGGCTGGGGCGGCAACGGCGAAATGCTGGACCGCTGGCGCACTGCCCCCGGCATGCCCAAGGGCCCGATGCCGGCGGTGGCCAAGGTGTTCGAGATGGTCTCGACCGCGCAAGTCTCCAAGTCTGCCCAGCAGGCGCGCGAGATGATGATTTTGCGGGGGGGCGACGGCATTTCGATGAACCGCGATCGCCTGCTGCATGACGCCAAGCAGAAGGCTCTGTCGCTGGTCGAGGGCTATACCCCGCCCGAGGCGCCCGAGTTCAAGCTGCCCGGCGCCGGTGGCCGCACCGCACTCGGCCTTGCGGTCGAAGGCTTCCACAAGCGCGGCATGGCGACCGACTACGACGTGGTGGTCTCGGGCATTCTGGCCGACGTGCTGACCGGCGGCGACGAGTTCGACCTCGTCGACACGGTGAGCGAGGGCGAACTGCTCAAGCTGGAGCGCGATGCCTTCATGGGCCGCCTGCGCGACGACCGCTCGGTCGCCCGCGTCGAGCACATGCTCGAAACCGGCAAGCCGCTGCGTAACTGAACCAAAGGAAAACCGGGCCGAGAGCGTGACCTGCCACCCCATCCTCCTTTCCTCATTCCCTCTCTCGTCATTGCGAGCGGCGAAGCCGCGCGGCAATCCAGGGGCGTCGCAAACCGCCCTGGATTGCTTCGCTTCGCTCGCAATGACGAAGTGCGGGGTGCGACAGGAAGCGGGATGGGATGAGGCGAGTTCACCTCTCGACCTGCGAGGAGAGTGACATGCAAGTCTACGAAGCGCCCCTGCGCGACATGAAGTTCGTGCTCCACGAACTCCACAACGACGACGGCTTCGGCAATCTCGAAGCCCTGGCCGAATTCACCCCCGATCTTGTCGACGCGGTGCTGGAAGAAGCCGCGAAAGTGGCGCAGGAAGTCCTGCTGCCGCTGAACCGCAGCGGTGACATCGAGGGTTGCACCCTCGAAAACGGCGTAGTCCGCACCCCCAAGGGCTTCAAGGAAGCCTACGACATGTTCCGCGAAGGCGGCTGGTGTGCGCTGGCGTCCGATCCCGAATGGGGCGGGCAGGGGCTTCCCGAGGCGCTGAACAAGCTGACCGAGGAGATGATCTGCTCCGCCAACCTGTCGTTCAGCCTCTATCCCGGCCTCACCCACGGCGCGACCACGGCGATCGAGGGCTATGCCAGCGACGCGCTGAAGCAGGCCTACCTGCCCAAGATGGTCGAGGGCACCTGGTCGGGCACGATGTGCCTTACCGAACCGCACTGCGGCACCGATCTTGGCATGCTGCGCACCAAGGCCGTTCCTCAGGGTGACGACAGCTACAAGATCTCCGGCGCGAAGATCTTCATTTCGGCGGGCGAGCACGACCTGACCGAGAACATCATCCACCTCGTCCTCGGCCGGCTTCCCGATGCGCCGGAAGGCGTGAAGGGCATCAGCCTGTTCCTGGTGCCGAAGTACCTGCCCAAGGAAGACGGCACGCCCGGCCCGTCCAACGGCGTTTCGGTGGCGGCGATCGAGCACAAGATGGGCCTCAAGGCCTCGGCCACCTGCCAGCTCAACTTCGACGATTCGATCGGCTGGCTGGTCGGCACTGCGAACAAGGGCATGGAAGCCATGTTCAAGATGATGAACACCGAGCGCGTTTCGGTGGGCATCCAGGGGCTCGGCGTGGGTGAAGCCGCCTATCAGTCGGCCGTGTGGTACGCCAAGGACCGCGTGCAGGGCCGCTCGCTGTCGGGCGTGAAGAACCCCAAGGGCCCGGCCGATCCGATCATCGTCCACCCCGACGTGCGCCGCATGCTGATGACCGCGCGCGCCTATAACGAAGGCAGCCGCGCTCTGGGCGCCTGGGTCAGCCGCGCGCTCGATGCTGAAAAGCACGCGACCGATCCGGCCGTGAAGGCGCGTGCGGAAGACTTCATCGCGCTGATGACCCCGGTGGTGAAGGCGCTCTTCACCGACTGCGGCTATGAAAGCGCGAACCTTGCCGTGCAGGTCTACGGCGGCCACGGCTACATTGCCGAAAGCGGCGTGGAGCAGTTCGTGCGCGATGCCCGCATCGCCATGATCTACGAAGGCACCAACGGCATCCAGGCGCTCGACCTTGTCGGCCGCAAGATGCCCGCCCATGCCGGTCGCTATCTGCGCTCGTTCTTCCACCCCGTCTCCGACTTCATCGAGGCGAACAAGGCGGACGAGACCTTCGGCAAGATGATCGAAGGGCTGGAAAAGGCCTTCGGCGCGCTTCAGCTTTCGACCGGAACGATCGCCCAGAAGGGCATGAAGGACCCTGAGGAAGCCGGCGCCGCCGCGACCGACTACCTGCGCCTGATCGGCCTTGTCGCCATGGGTTACACGTTCGCCAAGGCAGCGCTGATCGCCAAGGCCAGGCTGGACGAAGGCACCGAGGACGCGGCGTTCTACACCGCCAAGATCGGCACCGCGCGGTTCTTCTTCGACCGCCTGCTGCCGCAGGCGACCGCCGCGTTCCTGGCGATCAAGTCGGGCAAGGCCTCGATGATGGCGCTGGACGTGGACATGTTCTGAGGCTGGGGCAGGGGCTGGGGCTTACTCGCCCCACCCCACCCTCGTCATTGCGAGGAAGCGAAGCTGACGAAGCAATCCAGAGCGGCACAGCGCCGCCCCCGGATCGCTTCGTCAGCCGCAGATAATCTCGAACAGATCGTCCCACAGCGGATTCCCCGCCTCGATAAGTGTGGTCTTCCGTTTCCGCGAGCCGCCCTTGAGCTGCTTTTCGCGCAGGATGGCGTGTTCCATGGTGGAATGCACTTCGAACCACACAAGGTGCTTGCGGCCGTAGCGCTTGGAAAACCCGTCGATGACGCCTTCGCGGTGCTGGAATGCGCGTTGGCGTAAGTTGGATGTTACGCCCACGTAAAGAGTGCCGTTGCGGGCGCTGGCGACGATGTAGACTGCGGGTTGGAAGTCGCGCTTCATCGCTCTGGATTGCTTCGTCGCTTCGCTCCTCGCAATGACGAAGGGGGTTATAATTCTGTCATAGCGCTATTTGGGGCGTGCCACGCTCACGCCACGCCACGCCACGCCCAACCGCAACCCAAACCCAACCTTACCCCCAACCTTCGTCATTGCGAGCGTAGCGAAGCAATCCAGAGCGGACCGCGCCACCATTCGATACTCACGCCGCACCAACCCAGACCACCCAGCCAACCAGCCAGGCGACAACCACGCAGGCGATCAGCCGCCAGACGGGGGCATTGACCATGCCGGTCGTACCGGCGGGCATGGGGCGTGAGCCGGTCACCATGGCCCCGATCAGCCGGTCCCGCTTCACCACGCGGTAATAGAGGATCGCGGCAAGGTGCAGCACGATCATCGCCAGGATCAGGTAAAACACGATCCCATGCAGTTCCGTCATCCGGCTGGCGGTGGAGGAGGACACCAGGTGATTGAGCGGCCCGGTGGTGCCGTCGTCCGGATCACCCGCGAAGAAACCCAGCGTGACCTGCAGGGCCATGAGGCCGAGCATCGCCAGCACGCTCCAGCCGCCCGCCGGATTGTGGCCGGGGGTGGGTTCGTGAGCGCCCGACCGCAAATGCGCCAGCACCGCGCCCGGCCCTCGCACGAAGCCCGAAAACCGCGCGGTCGAACTGCCGACGAAGCCCCAGAGCACGCGGATCACCAGCAGTTGCATCAGCACCGTGCCGATGCTGGTGTGCCAGCCCATCTCGCCGTTTTCGGCCGTCCACCAGAGCGCCGGGATCAGTGCCGCGAAGCTCCAGTGGATCACGCGGACCGGCCAGTCCCACAGGCGGGTGCGGACATCTGCCGCACCCTCGTGGCTGTTCACTGCTTCTTCTCGCGGAAGGTCTCGTGGCATCCCTTGCAGGCACCGCCGATCTCACCCATCGCCATCTGAGCGCCTGCGGCATCCTTGGCGTCGGCTGCAATCTTGAGCTTTCCGGCAGCGACGGCCAGCTTGTCTGCCGCGGCCGTGAATTCGGCGGGCTTGTCCCAGATGGCGGGGAGGGCCTGGGTCTTCTCGCCCGATTCCTTCCCGCTGCCCTTGGGGAACAGGCCGACGATCTTGCCCGCGTCCGTCTGGATCGAGGTGGCGGAAGCAGAGACGGCCGCGAAGTCCGGCGCGGAATCTTCCAAGGCTTCCTTGGCGGCCTTGTTGGCCTTGGCGATGGCCTTGAAATTGGCTTCTCGCGCTTCGATGGTGTCGGAAACCTTGACCGGGGCGCCGGAAGCGTCGGTCGTGGTCGCGGCCGGTTCCGAGCCCTTGCAGCCGGTCACGGCGGCTGCGAGCGCAAAGGCGGCTAGGGTGGTCGTCACGAATGTCTTCGATGCCATGTCGCTGCTCCTGGCAGTTATCTTTGAGCGGGAGGCCGTACTTTGCTTGCCCGTCGGCCCTGGTCCCAAGCGCTTGATAACCGCTGTTGTTGCTTTGCAGCGAATGGTTTTTCGCGCTTACCCGAAAACTACCCCGTCCATCAGCTTGCGCGCGGTGCGAAGGAGGGCGGCGCTCGTAACGGCGCCGCCCTCGTCCGTGTCGAGGACACAGGACATCTCGCCGGTCGGATGCTCGACCGACAGTGTCTTGCGGCGACCCTCGGGGATCTCAGCCACTTCAGCGGCGGGCGAGCCTTCTATCAGGCAGGCCGTCGCCACCGAAACCGCACCGAGCACGCCGATCGTGGCGTGGGCGCGGTGGGGAATGAAGCTGCGCACGGTCACCGCGCCGCCATGCTTGGGCGGCGCGACCAGCATCATCTTGGGGACCGACTTGTCCTTGACGTCGCCGAGGTTCATCCGCGCGCCCACGGCCAGGCGGATGGCCTCGATCTTCGCCTTGAGATCGGTATTGGCGTCCAGGCTCTCGCGGTCCTCGTAGCCGGTGATTCCGACATCCTCGGCCTTCATGACGACGCAGGGCATGCCGTTGTCGATCAAGGTCACGCGCACGCCGTTCACTTCGTCGGCCGCGTTGCCGGTGGGCAGCAGCGCGCCGCAGGAGGAGCCGGCGGTGTCGCGGAATTCCAGCGGGATCGGCGCATGAGTGCCCGGCACGCCGTCGATCGCGGCATCGCCCTTGTATGAAACCACGCCGCCCGGCGTCTGCACGGTGGCGACGGCGACCTGGCCGGTGTTCTCCATGAAGATGGCGACATTGGTTTCATCGCCTTTCGCCTCGATCAGCCCGCGCTCGATGGCGAAGGGGCCGATCCCGGCGAGGATATTGCCGCAGTTCTGCTGATCGCTGACAAGCGCCTGGTCGACGAAAACCTGCAAGAACAGGTAGTCCACGTCGATGCCCTCGCGGTCGGATTTGCTGACGACGGCGACTTTGCTGGTCAGCGGATCGGCGCCGCCCATGCCGTCGATCTGGCGCGGGTCGGGCGATCCCATGATGGAGAGAAGGAAGGCGTCGCGCGCGGCGGCATCGGCGGGGAGGTCGCTCTTGAGGAAATAGCCGCCCTTGGAAGTGCCGCCGCGCATCCACATGCAGCGTACGCCTGCTTGATCGGCTTGGATGGCACTCATGGCATTTCTCCTTTTCCCGCAGTCGGCCTCCTGCCGGAGCGGCGGGGCAGGGGGAAAGAGAAACTTTGGACCTGCCATAGGATTTGGCTAAGAGTGCCTCCATGGACATCTGGAACTTCAACCTTCGCCACTTGCGTGCAGTCGCCAAGATTGCCGAATTGGGGACGGTGAACGCGGCCGCACTGGCCGTGAACCTCAGTCAGCCCGCGATAACACAGGCGTTGGGGCGACTCGAGGCGATGATCGGACTGCCGCTGTTCGAGCGCCGTCACGACGGCATGATTCCCACGCGCGCCGGAGAGATCCTGGCGCCGCGCATCGGCGCGGCGCTGTCCCATATCCAGAGCCCGCACGTCACCATGTCGCGCCTTCGGGCGCTGCTCGCGCTGGCGGAGACGGGGAGCTATGCCGGGGCCGGGCAGGAGACCGGACTGTCGCTGCCCTCGATCCACCGCGCGGTCAACGATCTCGCCCTGGCGCTGCGCCGCCCGCTGGTGGCGCGGCAGGGCAAGTTCGTCATCACCACCGAGGCGGGCACCCAGCTTGCCCGCGAATTCCGCCTCGCCAAAGTCGAGCTGGAGGCGGGGCTGTCCGAAGTCGAAGCCCTGCGCGGGCTGGAGACGCGGCGCATCGCCATCGGCGCCATGCCGCTGTCACGCGCCCGTATCCTCCCGGCCGCCGTGGCGCGGTTCCTGGCGCGGCGGCCCCGGGTGAAGCTCACCATCGTCGAAGGGTCGCGCGCCGAACTGGTGGAGCCGCTGCGCAACGGCACGCTGGACCTCATGGTGGGCGCGCTGCGCGACCCGCTGGTGGAAGGCGATCTGGTGCAGCACCCGCTCTTCGAGGACCGGCCGGCGGTCTATGGCCGCAAGGGGCACCCGCTGGAAGGCACCGATCCCGGCGCGGCGGAGGTGGCCCGCTACCCCTTCACCCTGCCGCCGCGCGGAACCCCGCTCCGCGACAGTTTCGAGCGCTATTTTCGCGAGCACGATGTGGCGCTTCCGGACGTGCCGGTCGAATCGGGCTCCGTCATGATGATCCGTCAGGTGATGATGGGCGGCGATTTCCTCACCGTGCTCTCGCCCGATCAGGTCACGGTCGAAGTGGAGGCAGGCTGGCTTTGCGCATTATCGCGGCTTCCGGCTGAATTTACCCGCCATATCGGCATGACCACCCGCGCGTCGCTGCGGCCGACCGAGGTGCAGAGCGAATTCTTCGCCGACCTGGAGTGGGCGGCGAAGGAGGTTTCGCGGTAGCGCGCGCGATCATGGCATGACGCGCTTATTGCACTGAGCTTATAGCTTCCGGGTGGTTCCGATTGGCGGCTTCCGGGCAATCGGGCCAGACTGGCAGCATGAACAGGTCCATTGCCCTTATCGGGTTCGGAGAGGCCGGATCGACGTTTGCGGGAGCTGGGGACTGGGCCGGACAGGCCCGTGCCTTCGATATCCTTCCCGAACGCCGCGACGTCATGACCGAACTCGGCATCACCGTTTGCCCCAGTGCCGCCGAAGCGCTTGAGGGCGCCGAACTGGTGTTGTCGCTCGTCACCGCCGATGGCGCGCCGAAAGTGGCCGAGGCCGTCGCGCCGCTGCTGGGCGAGGGGGCGCTGTTCTGCGACATGAACTCGGTTGCGCCCGGCACCAAGCGCGCCGCCGCCAAGGCTATTGCCAAGGGCAAGGGGCGTTACGTGGACGTGGCCGTACTCGCCCCGGTCAACCCCGCGCGCATGAAGGTGCCGCTGCTGGTGGCCGGGCCTGACGCCGCCGAGGCGCAAGCGGCTCTGGAGGCGGTGGGCTTCACCAATGTCCGCACCGTGGGCGCCGATGTCGGCCGCGCTTCGGCGATCAAGCTGGTGCGCTCCGTCACGGTGAAGGGGCTTGAGGCCCTGACCGCCGAGATGATGATGGCCGCCCATGCCGAAGGCGTGGCGGACGAAGTGCTTGCCTCGCTCGATGCCAGCGAGAAGGCCATTTCCTGGACGGAGCGGGCAGACTACAATCTCGACCGCATGCTGGTCCACGGCCGCCGCCGCGCCGCCGAGATGGACGAAGCCGCGGAAATGCTGCGTTCGCTGGGCATTCCGCCGCTGATGACCGAAAATACCGTCGCCTGGCAGCAGGCGCTGGGTGCGCTGGGCCTGGTGCCGCCGCCCGAAGGATTCGAAGCCAAGCTTGCGGCCGCGGTCGCGGCAGGCGTACTCAAGGGAGAGAACTGAGCATGTCGCTCATCATCGACTGTCACGGTCACTATACCGTTCTGCCCAAGGCGCATGACGCCTGGCGCGAGGCGCAGATCGCCGCTTTCAAGGCCGGTAAAGAAGCGCCGCCGTATCCCGAGATTTCCGATGCGGAAATCCGCCAGACGATCGAGGACAACCAGCTTCGCCTCATCAAGGAGCGCGGCGCCGATCTTACCGTGTTCAGCCCGCGCGCCAGCGCGATGGCGCACCATGTCGGCGATTCTGCGGTTTCCGAGGCCTGGGCGGTCCACTGCAACAATCTTATCGCCCGCGTGGTGAACATGTTCCCCGAGACGTTCGTGGGCGTGTGCATGCTGCCGCAGAGCCCCAAGGCGGACCTTTCCGCCTCGGTGAAGGAACTGCGCCGCTGCGTCGAGGAACTGGGCTTCATCGGCTGCAACCTCAACCCCGACCCGGGCGGCGGCCACTTCGAGCATCCGCCGCTGACCGACGAATACTGGTTCCCGATCTACGAGGCGATGAGCGAGCTGGACGTTCCGGCGATGATCCACGTCTCGGGTTCGTGCAACCCGGCGATGCACGCCACCGGCGGCTTCTACATTGCGGCGGACACCGTGGCCTTCATGCAGCTGATGCAGGGCGACCTCTTCGCGAAGTTCCCCAAGCTACGCTTCATCATCCCGCACGGCGGCGGCGCGGTGCCGTATCACTGGGGCCGTTATCGCGGGTTGGCGGACATGCTGAAGAAGCCTTCGCTCGACGAATACATCATGAACAACGTGTTCTTCGATACCTGTGTCTACCACCAGCCGGGCGTGAACCTGCTGGCCGACGTGATCGACAACAAGAACATCTTGTTCGGCTCCGAAATGGTCGGCGCGGTGCGCGGGATCGACCCGCAGACCGGCTTCTACTTCGACGACACCAAGCGCTATGTCGACGCGCTCGACATCTCGGACGAGGAGCGCCACGCGATCTTCGAAGGCAATGTGCGCAAGGTCTTCCCGCGCCTTGACGCCAAGCTCAAGGAACGCGGCCTGTGACCGACAAGATCACCGACATCCACGCCTATCTCGGCGAGTTCGACGATATTCCGGGCACGCGCGTCTACACCGCTAAGCGCGCGCGTCAGGGCTATCACCTGAACCAGTTCGCGATGAGCCTGATGAAGGCGGAAAACCGCGAGCGCTGGAAGGCCGACGAGCGCGCCTATCTCGACGAATGGCCGATGACCGAGGACCAGAAGCTGGCCGTGCTCGCGCGCGACTACAACCGCCTGCTGGATCTGGGCGGCAACATCTATTTCCTCGCCAAGGTCTTCTCGACCGACGGCCTGAGCTTCCTTCAGGCCGTGTCGACGATGACCGGCATGTCGGTTGAGGATTATCAGGCGATGATGATCGCCGGGGGCCGCTCGCCCGAAGGCGTGCGCTCCATTAAGGAGCACCGCTAAGATGGCCCGCATTACGCACGGCATCGCCTGTAGCCATATCCCCGCGCTCGGCGTCGCCAGCGACTTCGATAAGTGGGAAGATCCTTACTGGAAGCCGATCCAAGAAGGCTTCGCGCCCACGCAGGCGTGGGAAGCGGAGAACCTGCCGGACGTCGTGATCCTGGTCTACAACGACCACGCATCGGCCTTCGACATGAAGATCATCCCGACTTTCGCGATCGGCTGCGGCGAAAGCTACAAGCCTGCGGACGAGGGTTGGGGCCCGCGCGCGGTGCCCGACGTGGAAGGCCATCCGGACCTTGCCTGGCACATCGCCCAGAGCCTGATCCTCGACGAGTTCGACATGACCATCATCAACGAGATGGACGTCGACCACGGCCTTACCGTTCCGCTGTCGATGATGTTCGGCAAGCCCGCCAAGTGGCCGGTGAAGGTGATCCCGCTGGCGGTCAACGTCGTCACCTATCCGCCGCCGTCGGGCAACCGCTGCTGGGCGCTGGGCGAGGCGATCGCGCGTGCCGTGGAAAGTTTCGATGAAGACCTGAACGTGCAGGTCTGGGGCACCGGCGGCATGAGCCACCAGCTCCAGGGCCCGCGCGCGGGCCTCATCAACCGCGAGTGGGACACCATGTTCCTCGACAAGCTGTCGGGCGACACGCAGGAACTGCGGTGCATTCCGCATATCGAATACCTGCGCGAAACCGGCAGCGAAGGCATCGAGATGGTCATGTGGCTGATCATGCGCGGCGCGCTGGGCAAGGAAACGCGCGAACTGCGTCGCTTCTACCACGTGCCCGCCAGCAACACGGCCGTGGGCCACATCGTGCTGGAGCCGGTGAACGGCGATGTTCCGCCCTCGACCACCGTCGAAGGCAACAATGCCGAAGCTCAAAACCTGATCGACTGCCCCTGATCGACTTACCGATTCCGCGTGCCGGTGGTTGACGCCGGCACGCCCTTTGTCTTTGACAGACACCCCAAGGAGATTCCCATGCGTATTGCCCTCGTAGGCGCCGGCGCTTTCGGTGAAAAGCACCTCGACGGCCTCAAGAACATCGACGGCGTAGAGATCGCCTCGGTCATCAGCCGCTCGGCCGAACAGGCTGCCGAAGTGGCCGCCAAGTACGGCGCGCCGCACTCCGGCACCGATCTGGCCGAAGTGCTCGCCATGCCGGACGTCGATGCCGTGATCCTCTGCACTCCCACGCAGATGCATGCCGAACAGGCCATCGCCTGCATGAACGCCGGCAAGCACGTGCAGGTCGAAATTCCGCTGTCGGACACCTGGGCCGATGCCGAGGCGGTTGTCGCCAAGCAGCAGGAAACCGGGCTGGTCTGCATGGTCGGCCACACCCGCCGCTTCAATCCTTCGCACCAGTACGTGCATGGCAAGATCACCGCGGGTGAGTTCAACGTCCAGCAGATGGACGTGCAGACCTACTTCTTCCGCCGCAAGAACATGAACGCCAAGGGCCAGCCGCGCTCGTGGACGGACCACCTGCTATGGCACCACGCCGCGCACACGATCGACCTGTTCGCCTACCAGTCGGGCAAGATCGTCGCCGCCAACGCGCTGCAGGGCCCGAAGCACCCGGAACTGGGCATCGCCATGGACATGTCGATCCAGCTGAAGGCGGAAACCGGCGCGATCTGCACGCTCTCGCTCTCGTTCAACAACAACGGCCCGCTCGGCACGTTCTTCCGCTACATCGGCGACAGCGAGACCTACATCGCGCGTTACGACGATCTGGTGAACGGCCGCGAAGAGCCGATCGACCTCACCGGCGTCACTGTGTCGAACAACGGCATCGAGCTTCAGGACCGCGAATTCGTGGCCGCCATCCGCGAAGGGCGTGAGCCCAACTCGTCGGTCGGCAAGGTGCTCGATTGCTACCGCGTGATCGGCGAGCTGGCCGAGAGCCTCGAAGCGCAGGACGGCTGGTCCTGATGACGAAACGCCTCCTCGCGGGCCGTCCGGTCCACTCCGTCGGTCTCGGCTGCATGAATGTGGCCTGGGCCTACGGCAATCCGCCGTCTCGCGAGGAGGCGGTCGCCCTGTTCCGCCATGCGCTGGATGCAGGCTGCGATCACTTCGACACCGCCAATATCTATGGCATGGGGCTGAGCGAGGAAATTCTCGGCGAAGCGATCATGGACCGGAGGGGCGAGTTCCTGCTGGCCTCCAAGACCGGGATCCTGATCGACGGCGCCCGCCGCGGGATCGATTGCGCGCCAGACAGCATCACCGCCTCGCTCGACGCCAGCCTGAAGCGGCTGGGCACCGATCATATCGACTTGTTCTACATGCACCGCTTCGACCCGAAGGTGCCGATTGCCGACTCGGTGGGCGCCATGGTGCGCGCGATCGAGGCGGGCAAGATCGGCGCCTATGGCGTGTCCGAATGGTCCACCGCCCATATCCGCGAGGCGCATGCCGTGCATCCAGTGGCGGCGGTGCAGACCGAATATTCGCTCTGGACCCGCAACGTGGAACTGGGCGTGATGGATGCCACGCGCGAACTCGGGATCGCGCTCGTCGCCTTCTCGCCGGTCGCGCGCGGGGCGCTGGGCGGTGAGCTGACCGATGTGAACACGCTCACCGAGAAGGACCTGCGTCGCAATTTCCCGCGCTTCATGGGCGAGAACTGGGCGCACAATCTGGCGCTGATCGCGGAGTTCAACGCTCTGGCCGCTTCGGTCCAGGCAACCCCGGCGCAGCTCGCGCTCGCCTGGGTGCTGGCGCAGGGCGAGCACGTCCACGCAATTCCGGGCACCCGATCGATCCCGCATTTCGACCAGAACCATGCCGCCGCCGGCTTGCAGATCGACGCCGCCGTTCTGGAAAAGGCGGGCGCGCTGATGAACCAGCAGACCATCGCCGGCCATCGCTACCCGGACACGATCAAGCCCAGCATCGATACCGAGGACTACGTCTGACCCGCTTCTGCGCGGCGGAGCACGCCTCCGCCGCATCGGGGAATAAGGAACCATGCGTTCCGGGGGCGGTTCTGACGGGATGGACAATGCCGCCGAAACCGCCCCCCAGTCCGACCCGGCCCAATCCGGCTCCGACGACGAGCGCGACCTCTCGCACGACGATCCCGAGCGGCAGGAAACCGACCGCGACATAGAGCAGGACGAATCCGGCCTGACCGGCCACGAGCGCGGCCAGATCAAGGACAACTTGCGGCTTTCCGCAATCACCGTCTTCTCGGTGATCCGCCGCGAGGGCGAAGAGGAACTGCACCGCCCGGCGATGTCGCTGTGGTTCTCGGGGATCGCCGCCGGGATCGGCATTTCCACCTCTGTCTTCGCGCAGGGCCTGCTGCACAACGCTTATGCGGACCACCCCCAGCGCGAGCTGATCGCCGCTTTCGGCTATGCCATGGGCTTCGTGCTGGTGGTGCTCTCGCGCCTCCAGCTCTTCACCGAGAACACCCTGACGGCGGTGCTGCCGCTGCTCGCCAGCCCGAACCTGGAGCGCCTCTGGCGCACCGGGCGGCTCTGGGCGATCGTGCTGGCGGCCAATCTCCTGGGCACGTTCCTGACCGCGCTGCTGGTCGACATCTTCGCCGATCCCGCCCATCCCACCGTGGCGGGCATGCTCGACGTCTCCCGCAAGGCGGCCGAGGCGCAGGGTTGGACGGCGCTGCTGGACGGCGTACCGGCGGGCTTCTTCATCGCGGCATTCGTGTGGATGCTGCCGAGTTCCAAGGGCTTCGAGATCTTCGTGGTCGCGCTGTTCGCCTGGCTGATCTCGGCTGGCGGCTTCGCGCATGTCGTGGCGGGGTCGACCGAGATGTTCCTGCTGGTGCTTCACGGCGAGCTGCCGATCCTGGACGCTTTCACCTTGCATCTGGCGCCCACGCTGCTCGGCAATGTGATCGGCGGCACCGGCCTTTTCGCGCTGCTGGCCTTCGGACAGATCAAGGCGGAGATTTGACCCGTTCCAATCCGGCAGGGGGGATGACCGCGGCCGGCCGCCCGGCTAGAAAACGCGCATGAACGGTGCAGAGACGATCAGGGTTCGGCGCAGTGCCTATGGCGCGCGGATGGCCGCGGAAGACCCCGCGGGAGAGGCCTTCGCGATCCCCGTGGAAGCGCCGGTAGCGATAGAGACCAACGGCATTGCTTACGCAGTGATGATGGCGACCCCACTGCAGATCGAGGATTTCGTGACCGGTTTCCTCATGGCCGAAGGGTTGGCCGCCGCCGATGAAGTGGGCGAGGTGGCCGTTCACGCGGTGGAGAACGGGGACTGGGGCGCCGGCTACGTCGCCCGCGTGAACCTGCCGCCGGAACGGCTGGGCCTGATCGTCGAGCGGGCGCGGCGCCGCGTGGGAGACAGCTCCTGCGGCATCTGCGGCATCGAGGGTGTGGAAGCGGCGCTGCGGCCCCTGCCGCCGCTGACCCGCCGCAGCCAGGCCGCCCCCCCGGCGATCCGGCGCGGGCTCGACGCCATGCGCGCCGGCCAGGTGCTGGGGCGCGAAACCCACGCCACCCATGCGGCCGCCTTCTGCGACGAGGCGGGCAATGTCATCGCGCTGCGCGAGGACGTGGGCCGCCACAATGCGCTCGACAAGCTGGTGGGCGCGCTCGCGCGTGCAGGGGTCGATCCGGCACAGGGCTTCATTATCGTCACCTCGCGCTGCTCCTACGAACTGGTGGAGAAGACGGCGCGCGCCGGCTGTCCGCTGCTGGTGGCGATCTCCGCCCCCACGGATCTGGCCGTCCGCCGGGCGCGGGCGGCGGGGCTCAGGCTCTGCTTCGTGGCGCGGGACGATACGATGCTGGTGATGCCGGACGGCGCGGAGACCGACGAAGGGGCCACCCCGCTCGTCGAACCGTAAAGCGACGCCTTCCTGTTTTGCTTGCAGTATTCGCCGGCAATCCTAGATTCGTTGGCCAGGACACATTTCTTGAAGGACGGGGATTTTCTTTCATGGCGACGACGACCGATCAGGCAGTTGGGGGTGAGCTGAAGCTGACGCCTCCCGATCCGGTGCCCGTGGTCCAGCCCGAGAAGGCGGCCGGTCTCGTGCCCGTGGGCGATGAGCAGAAGTCCAAGCTGCAGGTCCGGGTGGACGAGTTCGTGGCCGATCTCGTGTCGCAGGACGTGAACTCGCCCGAATTCGGCCGCCGTGTCGACCAGATCACCAGCATGGGCCGCAAGGAGATTTCCGAGGCTTCGGGCCAGTCCAACCGCTTCCTCGACCGCCCGGTGCGCGCGATGGACAAGGACGCCGGTGTCGGCGCCGACCTTGCCGAACTGCGCCGCACGGTGGAAGACCTCGACCCCTCCACCAAGGGCGACCTGCTCTCGCGCCGGAAGATCTTCGGGATCATCCCGATGGGCAACAAGCTGCGCAACTATTTCGACGGCTACCAGAGCGCGCAGGGCCACATCGGCGCGATCCTCGCCCGCCTGCAGGGCGGCAAGGACGAGCTGCTGATGGACAACGCCTCCATCGACGTGGAGCGTCAGAACCTCTGGGCGGCGATGGGCAAGCTCGAACAGATGATCTTCATGTCGAAGGCGCTGGACGAGACGCTGGAACAGAAGGCCGCCGATCTCGATCATGTCGACCCCGCCAAGGCCAAGGCCGTGCGCGAGAGCGCGCTGTTCTACGTGCGCCAGCGCACGCAGGACCTGCTGACGCAGATGGCGGTCTCGGTGCAGGGCTACCTCGCGCTCGATCTGGTGAAGAAGAACAATGTCGAGCTGATCAAGGGCGTCGACCGCGCTTCCACCACCACCGTCGGCGCGCTGCGCACGGCCGTCACGGTGGCGCAGGCGATGGCCAACCAGAAGCTGGTCCTGGACCAGATCACCGCGCTCAACACCACGACCGCGCGGATCATCGACGGCACCGGCCAGATGCTGAAGGACAACACCGCGCGCATCCACGAGCAGGCGGCGAACGCCACGATCCCCCTGGAGACGCTCAGCCGCGCCTTCCAGAACATCTACGACACGATGGATTCGATCGACACCTTCAAGATGCAGGCGCTCGATTCCATGAAGCAGACCGTGCAGTCGCTGGAGGGTGAGGTCACCAAGTCCAAGGCCTATATCGCCCGCGCGCAAGGCCAGGCCGAAGGCACGGCGCTGGGCAGCGACAAGACGGCGAAGGCCATGCTCGAGGCGCTCGACTGACAGCCATGGCCAATTCCGTCACGCCCCGCAGTCGCAATGCCGCGAACCAGGAAGTGATCCGTGCCGCACGCCGCCAGCGCGCGGCGCGGCTCTACAATGCCCGCAAGGAGCGCTGGAGCTTTCGCTGGCGCCGCATTCGCCGTGCTTTCCTGGCGCTGTTCGGCATCTTCATCGTGGCCCTGACTGCCGGGCTGATCCTCGGCGGGCTGTCTTTCACCACCACGGTGCTGACGACGCTGCTGGCCTTCGCGGTGTTTATGGTGCTCTCGATCTATCCTGCCACGCCCAAGCTCCGTGCCGAGGAACTGGGCAGCGCGACATTGCCCGAGCTGGCCGGATCGGCGGAACTCTGGCTGGAAACCCGCCGCCGCGCCTTGCCCAATGCCGCGGTCGATGCGGTGGACATGATCGGCGTGCGCCTCGAACAGCTGGCGCCGCAGCTTGCCACCTTGCAGGACAACGGCCCCGCCGCGCATGAAGTGCGCAAGCTGCTGTCGGAACACCTGCCTTCGCTGGTGGACAGCTATACCCGCATTCCCGCCGAGCTGCGCAACAAGACCCATGCCGGCAGCACGCCTTCGCAGCAGCTGGTGGAAGGGCTCAACGTCATCGCCGGCCAGATCGAGGCGATGAGCCTGGACCTCTCGCGCGGAGACCTGGATGCACTGGCGACGCGCGGCCGTTTCCTCGAGACCAAGTACATCGACGCGAGCGACGATGGTTGAGCTGCTGACGAGGGCGGGGAGCCTGCCGTTTTCGGTCGCCCTGGCCCTGATGCTGATGTTCGCCCTGCTCCAGATCGTCGGTCTCGGCGATTTCCTCGGCGGCGATACCCACCTCGATGTCCATGCCGATGTTCATGCGGGCGTCCATGGGACCCTCCACGGGCATGGCGGCGTCGATGCAGGGCTGCTGTCGGTGCTCGGTCTCGGCCGGGTGCCGTTCCTGATGTGGCTCATGCTGCTGCTCACCGTGTTCGGCCTGATCGGCATTTCCGCGCAGGAGCTGCTGCTCTCGCTGACCGGGAGCACCTGGAGCGCGTGGCTCGTCGCGCCCGTCGTTGCCCTCGTTTCGCTGCCGATCACTGGCGCGCTGTCACGGGGGCTCGGCCGGATCATCCCGCAGGACGAGACGAGCGCGATCGACGTTTCCGCGCTGGTCGGGCGGGAAGCGGAAATCCTGGTCGGGACCGCGCTGGCCGGAAGCCCGGCGCGCGGGCGCGTGTTCGATCACTACGGCCAGGCGCATAATGTCATGGTGGAGCCCGATCTGCACGACCAGCGCTTCGTGCAAGGCGAAAAGGTGCTGCTGGTGCGGCGCGAGGGCGACTTGTTCAAGGCCATTGCGCGGGGCGACCACTACCTGCCGCGCCTGGACTGAAAAGGGCCGCGCGTCAGGGCGTGACAACTGCGGTTAACGCTTTGAAAGCACGGCGCGTCAGGCCGGTTTTCCTGGGAAATCCGCGCCTGTTCTGCTAGCTTTCCTGTCTATTTGATTGCGTGGTCCCGGGCTTTGGCCGGACGACGCCAGGGGGAGTATCGAAGACATGCAAGACCTCGTCGGCATCGGAATTCTAGCCGGCATCGCCCTCGTCCTGTTCCTGGCGCTGGGCCTGATGCTCGCGCGGCTCTACAAGCGCGCTTCCAAGGAAATCGGCTTCGTGCGCACGGGCTTCGGCGGCGAGCGCGTGGTCATGAACGGCGGCGCGCTGGTCCTGCCGGTCTTCCACGAGACCATGCCCGTCAACATGAACACCGTGCGCCTGGCGGTGGAGCGCAAGAATCAGGATGCGCTCATCACGCTGGACCGCCTGCGCATCGACGTGAAGGCCGAATTCTACGTGCGCGTCCGCCCCGATGCCGGTGCCATCGCCATGGCGGCGCAGACGCTGGGCGCCCGCACCATGCATCCCGAAGCGCTGAAGGAACTGGTCGAAGGCAAGTTCGTCGATGCGCTGCGCTCGGTCGCGGCGGGCATGACGATGAACCAGCTTCACGAACAGCGCGCGGACTTCGTGCAGAAGGTGCAGCAGGTTTCCTCGTCCGATCTCGCGATGAACGGGCTTGAGCTGGAATCGGTGTCGCTGACCGGGCTGGACCAGACCTCGATCGAGCACTTCAATGCCAACAACGCCTTCGATGCCGAGGGTCTCACCAAGCTGACCGAGCAGATCGAACTACGCAAGAAAGCGCGGAACGACATCGAGCAGGACACCCGCGTCCAGATCGAAACCAAGAACCTGGAAGCGGAGCGCCAGTCGCTCTCGATCCAGCGCGACAACGAATTCGCCAAGCTGGAGCAGGAACGCGAGATCGAGATGCGCCGGGCCGAGCAGGCGGCCGAAGTCGCGCGCGAGCAGGCCTTGCGGGGGCGCGAGGCCGAGGAAGCGCGCATCATCGCCAAGCAGCAGGTCGATTCGCAGCAGATCGAATCGGATCGCACCATCCAGCAGGCCAAGATCGCGCAGGCCCAGGCCGTCGAACTGGCGCGCCAGGGGCAGCAGATCGCCATCCAGAACAAGAGCCGGGAGGAAAGCCAGGCCAAGGCTGACGCCGACGAGGCCCGCGCCAAGGCGGTCGCCGCCGAGGAACAGGTCATCACCAGCCGTGAGACCGAGATCGCCGAGCGCGCCAAGCGCATCGAACTGATCGAGGCCAGCAAGGAAGCCGAGCGGCAGGCGATCTCGGTCAAGGTGGAAGCCGAAGCCGAACGCGAAGCCGCCGCCAACCGCGCCGAGGCCTTCCGCCTTGCCGCCGAAGGCGAGGCCGAGGCCGAGAAGCTCCGCGCCGAAGCCGCGCGCGTGCGTTTCGAAGTGGAAGCGGCGGGTCAGCGCGCGGTCAACGAAGCGGCAAACCTGCTCTCGTCCGACCAGATCTCGCTGCAGATGAAGCTCGCCCTGCTCAAGGTTCTGCCGGAAGTCGTGCGCGAATCCGTGCGACCGCTGGAGGCGATCGATTCGATCAAGATCGTGCAGGTCGACGGTCTGACACAGAAGGGCGGTTCATCGGCTTCGTCGGCTTCGGTCGGCGGATCGGGCAACCTGGCCAACGACGCGGTCAGTGCCGCGCTTGCGTACCGTGCGCAGGCCCCGGTGATCGACGGGCTGATGAAGGAGCTTGGCCTTGACGGTGCGTCGTTGGCCAATCTCGTGCAGGGCGCGGCGCAGGTTCCGGTGGCGCCCGCCATCCATGCCCCGGCGAACGACGCCAGCGCGGGTGTTGTGCGCGAAGCGGAGTGAATCCGGGCGGGCGGCGCCCGCCCGCTCATCGCCCCGGCGACCCGGCTCTCGGTGTCGCCGGGGAGGCCGCGTGCTAGCTCTCGGCCTGGACGAGAAGGAGGCCCGCGATGGACCGGCAATTCCACAAGATCCTGCTGTTCATGAAACGGCGCGCCGACCTGACGCCGCAGCAGTTCCGCGACTACTACGAGACGCGGCATGCGCCCCTCGCGGAGCGCTATTCGCAGGGCGTCAGCCGCTACATCCGGCGCTATGTCGATCCCCAGCCGCATCCCGAAACCGGCGATTTCACCGATGGGCCGGACGTCATCACCGAACTCTGGTTCGAGGACGAAGCGGTGTTCCGCCAGACCCTGGCCTATATTACGCAGAACCTCATGCCCGACGAGATCGTCGCGGATGAGCGCAATCTGTTCGACCGGGCCTCGTTCCGCATCGCGACGGTCATGGAGCGCGAGAGCTAGAACGCAAGGGCAGGGGATTTCGCAAAGGCGGCGATCGGGTTTGCGCAGGCGCCGGCGGAACTTGGCATCACGACCGGGCGGGCCAGCGCATTTCAGCGCTTCCCGCCCGTAGCGTCATCGTCTCAGGAGGTCACCGTCTCAGAGGGGCACCGTCTCAGGGGATCACAGGCCCAGGCGGCCCAGTATCCCCCCATCCACCTTGATGTCGCAGCCGCTGATATAGGATGCGGCCGGCGAGCAGAGGAACTCCGCCACGGAGGCGATTTCGTCGCCCAGTCCCTGCCGCCCGAGCGGCGTCATACCCATCATCCGCACCATCTGCTCGCTCGCCTTGGCTTCGGCGCGGCTCATTTCGGTGTCGATGAAGCCCGGCGCGATGGAGGCGATGCGCAGGCCGCGCTCCCCGAAGGCCGCCGCTTCCCGCCCGACCAGCCCGATCACCCCGCGCTTGGACAGCGTATAGCCCATGCCAGGATTGGTGGAGAAACGGTCGACATCCTCCCGCCCCTTGCCCGCGACGAGGTCCTGCACGGCCGCGACCATCGCCGGATCGGGGATGAGATAGGCCGACATCGAGGAGATCAGCACCGCGCAGCCGCCCTCCTCGAATCGCGGCAGGAGCGCGGCGACGAGGCGTTCGGTGGCGAAATAGTTCACTTCCAGAATGCGCGGCGCCTCGGCCATCGTCGGCGAGAGACCGGCCGTATGGACCAGCGCGAAGAGCGGCGCTTCGCCCAGGGTATCGAGCAGGCGCTGCGGGAATTCTGGCGCGGCGATGTCCCCGGCCAGCGTCGAGACTTGCACGCCGTCCCGGCGCAGTTCGGCGGCCACGGCCTCCAGCCTTTCGGCATTCACGTCGCTCAGCAGCAAGGGGCGGCCTTGCGCGGCGAAGCGGGCGGCGACCGGGCGGCCCATGCCTCCGGCGGCTCCGGTGACGATGACGGTAGCGTTCATGATCTCTCCCATTCGCCGTTCGCCGGCCTTGCGCAGATGTCGTAACCGCCGCCCCGCCCTCCGGCCAGCACCTGCGCGACTCATCGCTCCGGGGAATAAGATACAGTGTCGCTCATAGTTCTTGCATTGCGGGCCGTCCCGTCGTTTCATCGCCCAAGCCGGAAAACGGGCCGGGCAGGGAAGCGGGAGAGCGCAAATGCAGATGACGGGCGAGCAGCGGGTCGCGGCGCCGCGCCGGAAGGTGTGGGAAGCGCTCAACGATCCCGTCGTTCTCGCCCAGTGCATTCCGGGCTGCCAGAGCCTGGAGCGAGAGGGGGACGATCGCTTCGTTGCCGTGGCGGAAGTGAAGATCGGGCCCATCGGCGCGCGGTTTCGGGGGCAGGTGCACCTCTCCGATCTCGATGCGCCCAATGGCTATACGATAACCGGCTCGGGCAACGGGGGCATTGCCGGAAGCGCCCGGGGCGGCGCGAAAGTGCGGCTCAGTGACGGCGAAGATGGCGGAACGCTGGTCGCTTACGAAGTCGAGGCGGAAGTGGGCGGCCGCATGGCCCAGCTGGGCGGGCCGATCATCGATGCGACGGCGAAGAATCTCGCCGGCAAGTTTTTTACCAGGTTCGGGGAGGTCGTCACGGGGGGCGCTCCGGCGCCGGTTGCAGCGGGGGAGCTTGCAGCCGGCGCCGGGCAGGGGGCGACTGCAACGGCGCCGGTGCTTTCCGCGCCGCTCGTTCCCGGTGCGCGCGCCGCGCCGGGAGGGACTGTCTGGGGCTGGGTGGCCGCGCTCCTGCTGGCGCTGGTGGCAGGTTTCATGCTGGGTGTGAAAGGACTCCACGCAGAGTTCCTGGGCGTGGCGGTGCTGCTGGTGGTCACGGCCGCCGCCGCCTTCGAGGCCGGGCGCAGGGGAGCGCCGCGATGAAGCCCGCGCCGTTCGACTATGTCCGCCCGGCCAGCGTTGCCGAGGCCTGCCGGGTGCTGGCGGAGGCCGGCGGGGGAGCGACGGTGCTGGCAGGCGGGCAGACGCTCATGCCCCTGCTGAACTTGCGGATGAGCCAGCCTTTCATCCTCGTCGACCTTGGCGGCATCGCGGAGCTGCGCGGCGTTTCCGAAGTCGCGGGCGGGATTCGCGTGGGCGCCATGACGCTGCAGGCCGAGGCCCTGGCCGATGCAACGCTCGCCCGGCGGCTCCCGGCGTTGGTCACGGCTCTGGGCCATGTCGGGCACCACCAGACGCGCAACCGCGGGACGGTGGGCGGATCGATCGCGCTCGGCGAGCCGGCGGCGGAAATGCCGGCGACGGCGATCGCGCTGGGCGCCACGCTGGAGATCATCTCGACAAGGGGCACACGGCACGTCGCGGCGGCGGACTTCTATCTCGGCCCTTACATGACGGTGCTGGAACCGGACGAACTGCTGACGGCCGTGGTCTATCCCGACTGGGCGGCGGGGCATCTGGTGCTGTTTCGCGAAGTGGCGCAGCGGCCCGGAGACTTCGCGCTGGTCGGCATGGTCGGCGCGCTGGTGCTGGAAGACGGCAAAGTGGCGCGGGCCGGACTCGCCTGGTTCGGCATGGGGCCGACGCCGATCCGCATGCGCCGGGCCGAAGAGGCGCTGCTCGGCGCGGCCCTGGCCGATCTCGACGTCGAGGCCGTGGCGGGACTGGCCGTGGCGGAGAGCGCGCCTTTCGACGATCACCACGCCAGTGCGGAATACCGCCGTACTGTCGGCCGCCGCATCTTCGCACGGGGCCTGCGCGAAGTTCTGGACCTGAGGGAGGCCGCATGAGCGAACACGCCATCGCATGGACCGTCAATGGACACCGCCGTCATGACCGGGTGGAGGCGCGCACCAGCCTTGCAGACCATCTGCGACTGGAGGCGGGCTGCACCGGGGTGCACCTGGGATGCGAGCATGGCGTTTGCGGCGCCTGCACGGTCCTGGTCGACGGGCGGGCCGTGCGCGCCTGCCTGATGCTGGCGGTCCAGGCGGACGGAGCGGACGTGACCACCGTCGAGGGCCTCGCCGCGCCGGACGGCACGTTCCATCCGGCGCAGGAGGCCATGCGCGAGGCCCACGGGCTGCAATGCGGCTTTTGCACGCCGGGCGTGCTGATGACTTTCGCGGCGCTGACGGCGGGCGAGGAACCCGCGGACGAAGCGACGATGATCGCCGCCATGTCCGGCCATGTCTGCCGTTGCACGGGCTATCAGGGCATCCGGCGCGCTGCTCGGGCCCTGGCGGAGGGCAGGTACGGAGGCGGGGCCGAGCGCATGAGCGGAGACGGGGCGACCGGCCCTGCCGCCGGCAAGGGGCAGGCGGCATGAATGCGCAGGCGCCCGGCGGCGGGCTTGGTGCCACGCGCTGGATCGGCAAACGCGCGCTTCGCAAGGAAGATCCGCGCCTGCTGACCGGGCGCGGGCAGTTCGTGGACGACGTGAGCCTGCCCGGCATGCTCCATGTCGCTTTCGCCCGCAGCCCCGTGGCGCGTGGGCGCATCCTGTCCATCCAAAGCGAATTCGCCCGCGAGATGCCCGGTGTCCATGCCGTGCTGACCGCGGCGGACCTCGCCGCGCGGCCGATCCGCATGCTCTCGTTCTTCTTTACCGAGGCGGAGATCGCGATTGCGCCGCTTGCGGACGGTCAGGTGGCCTATGTCGGCGAGCCGGTGGTCATGGTCGCCGCGGAGACGCGCGCCATGGCGGAAGACGCCGCCTCCCTGATCGAGGTCGAGTACGAGGAGCACGATCCCGTCGTCACGATCGCGCAGGCCAGGTCGTCCGCGGCGATCCATGCCGGGATGGACAGCAATGTCGCAGCCGAAATCGGCGACGAAGACATCGAGGAGGAGCTGGAGCGCAAGCTCGCCGGATCGGCGCTGCGGCTCAGCCACAAGGTGGTCCACCAGCGCATCTCGCAGGCGCCCATGGAGACGCGCGGGGTGATCGCCGCGCGCGACGGACCGGAAGAACTTACGCTCTGGATTACCTGCCAGAGCCCGCATCTCGTGGCGCGCTGGGTCAGCCTGGCGCTGGATCTGCCGGATACCGCGATCCGGGTCATCGCCAAGGACGTGGGCGGCGCCTTCGGGCTGAAGAACCATCCGTGGAAGGAGGAAAGCGCGGTCATCGTCGCGGCGCTGCTGCTGGGGCGGCCGCTCAAGTGGATCGAGGACCGCTACGAGGCGCTCACCGCATCCAACCAGGCACGCGAGGCGGAGATGACCCTGCAGGCGGGGTTCGACGCGGAAGGTCGGCTCACCGGTTCCCACGGCATCTACGACTGCAACAACGGTGCCTTCCCGCAAGGCGCGGACAGCAATATCGCCGTGCACATGTTCGTCTGGGCGGCCTACAAGCAGCCTGCCTACGCCTTCGTCTCGCGCGGATGGTACACCAACACCAACGGCCTTGCCGCCTATCGCGGGCCCTGGGCGATGGAATCGCTGGTCCGCGAGACCCTGCTGGACAAGGCGGCGCGCAAGCTGGCGATCGATCCGGTGGAGATCCGCCGCCGCAACCTCGTCTACCTTGCCGACCAGCCCGCCGTGACCAGCATGGGCATTCCGCTGCAGGACATCACGCCCGGCGAATGCCTGGAAAAGCTGCTCCAGCACTTCGACATGGCGCAGTTCCGCCGCGAACAGTCGCGCGCGCGGCAGGAGGGCCGCTATCTGGGCGTGGGCCTGGCGTCCTATGTCGAACCGACCGGCTCGGCGGGATCGATGGCGCCGATGACCGGCGAGCTGGCGCAAGTGCGGATCGAACCGACGGGCAAGGTCACCGCGACGATGTCCACCCATTCGCAGGGCCACGGCACGGCCACGACGATGGCCCAGTGCATCGCAGACCGGCTGGGCGTGCGCTACGAGGATGTGACCGTGTTCGAGGGTGACAGCTCGCGCGGTGGCTTCAGCCCCGGAGCGGCAGGAAGCCGTCAGGGCGTGATTGCGGGCGGGGCGGCGATCCGTTGCTCGGAACTGCTGGCGGAAAAAGTGCGTGCCGTGGCCGCGCACTTGCTCAATGCCAGTGCCGAAAGCGTGGTGCTCGACGCGGGCATGGTCCGGGTGGAGGGCGCGCCGGAAATGGCGCGGCCGCTCGCGGAGATTGCCGCCATCGCCTATGGCGAGCCCGACCGTCTGCCGCCGGGGCTGGAAACCGGGCTGGAGATGCAGTTCCGTTATCAGCCGCAGCCGATGACGTTCACCAGCGCCACCCATCTTGCCGTGGTGGAAGTGGATGTGGACACCGGCTTCGTCTCGATCCTGCGCTGGATCTCGTCCGAGGATTGCGGGACGGTCATCAACCCGGCCGTGGTCGAGGGGCAGATTTCCGGTGGGCTGGCACAGGCCATCGGCATGGTCTTGCTGGAGGAGATGCCTTACGACGCGCGGGGCAATCCGCAGGCGGCGACGTTCAAGGACTACCTCCTGCCGTCGATTTCCGACGTGCCGGTGTTCGAATTCGTCCACGCCAATACCCCGTCGCAGACCATCGGCGGCATGCGCGGCGTGGGGGAGGGCGGCGCGATCATCGGTCCGCCCACGCTGGTGAACGCCATCGCCGATGCCCTTTCGCCGTTCGGGGAGATCGAGGACCTTGTCCTGCCGCTGACGCCGGGCCGCATTCTTGACGTGATCGAACAGCGCGACGTATCGGGCCTGCACAAGCCGGAGCCGGTGCGCGCCGAGCCGGCGCCTGCCGCCGCCATCGCGCCGGACCCGGAACCGGACCCCGGGCCGAACGATGAGCAGCCCGCCGCGGTGAGCGGGCCTGGGGGAGACTGGAACATGGTGCTCAAGACGCCGATGGGGTCGCAGGCGATGCTGGCGCACTTCGACGTGGAGGGCAGCGCCGTCAGCGGCTACCTGTCATCGCCGGAAGGCAGGCAGGACTTCGGCGGCGGCACGTTCGAGACCGGGCGCCTGCGGTTCGATCTCAAGGTGGAGAAACCGATGAAGATCACGCTCAAATACGATCTGGAACTGCGCGGAGACACCCTCGGCGGGAAGTGCAAGATGGGCATGTTCGGATCGGCGAAAGTCACGGGCGAGCGGGTACCGTGAGGGATGCCGCCCGGCCCGATCGGCAGGGCTAGCTGCTGGCGTCCTTCACCGTTTCCATGGCCACATATGTGGACGTGCTGGAAACATGCGGCAGGTTCGACAGTTTTTCGCCCAGAACCTCGCGGTAACGGCGGATGTCGGTGGTGCGGACTTTCAGCAGGTAGTCGAAATGGCTGGCGAGCATGTGGCACTCCTCCACTTCGGGAATGCGGCGGACGGCGGCGTTGAACTCCTTCAGCGCCTGCTCGCGCGTGTCCGACAGCTTGACCTCGGTGAAGGCGACATGGTCAAGGCCCAGGCTGGCCGGATCGACCACGGCGCGGAAGCCCCGGATCACCCCCGAATCGATCAGCCGCCGCATGCGGACCTGGCAAGGCGTCTTGGAAAGCCCTACGTTCTGCGCAAGGTCGGTGACGCTCATGCGCCCGTCGGCGCGCAAGGCGGCGATGATCTTGCGATCGAGTTCGTCCAGATCGACGTGTTTTACGCGATTTGCCATCCGTTTGGCCTGCAAGATCCCGAAAGATAAGTTCAGATGAGCCAATCTGTGCCTGTGAAAAGTCGGATTGCCAAGCGACCTTGGGATATTGGCGATTCATGACCCACACGCCCGCACGCACGCCCCTCTTCGGCGCCTTCGCCCCCGCCGTCAGCGAACCGACCCCGCTTCGCCGCGCGATCACCGATGCTTTCCGCCGCGACGAGGCCGCCTGCATGGCGCCGCTGCTTGACGCGGCGACGCTGCCCGAGGCGCAGCGCCAGGCGGTTCGCGAGACGGCCATCCACCTGGTCTCCACCTTGCGTGCCAATCACAAGGGCACCGGCGTCGAGGGTCTGGTGCAGGAATATTCGCTGTCCAGCCAGGAAGGCGTGGCGCTCATGTGCCTGGCCGAGGCGCTGCTGCGCATTCCCGACAATGCCACCCGCGACGCGCTCATCCGCGACAAGATCTCCGACGGAGACTGGAGCGCGCACCTCGGCGGCGGCAAGTCGCTCTTCGTCAATGCCGCGACCTGGGGGCTGGTGGTGACGGGCAAGCTGGTCGGCTCGGTCGACGACAAGGGCCTCGGCTCGGCCCTGACGCGGCTGGTCGCCCGCGCAGGCGAGCCGGTGATCCGCCGCGGCGTCGATCTGGCGATGCGCCTGATGGGCGAGCAGTTCGTGACCGGCGAAACGATCGGTGAAGCCGTGAAGCGCGCGCGCGCGCTGGAGGAAAAGGGCTTCGGCTACAGCTACGACATGCTGGGCGAAGCCGCCACCACCGCGGCCGATGCCAACCGCTACAACGCCGACTATGTGAACGCCATCCACGCCATCGGCAAGGCGAGCGCCGGGCGCGGCATCTACCGGGGGCCGGGCATCTCGATCAAGCTCTCGGCGCTCCATCCGCGCTACACCCGGGGCCAGGCGGAGCGCGTGATGGGCGAACTGCTGCCGCGCGTGAAGGCGCTGGCCGTGCTCGCGCGCGGCTACGATATCGGCTTCAACATCGATGCCGAGGAAGCGGACCGCCTCGAACTCTCGCTGGACCTGCTGGAGGCGCTGGCCCTCGATCCCGAACTCCAGGGCTGGGACGGGCTGGGCTTCGTGGTCCAGGCCTATGGCAAGCGCTGCCCCTTCGTGCTCGACTGGATCATCGATCTGGGCCGCCGCGCCGGGCGCCGCATGATGGTGCGCCTGGTGAAGGGCGCCTATTGGGACGCCGAGATCAAGCGCGCGCAAGTGGACGGGCTGGCCGATTTCCCGGTGTTCACCCGCAAGGTCCACACGGACGTGTCCTATGTCGCCTGCGCGAAGAAGCTGCTGGCTGCGCCGGACGCGGTGTTCCCGCAGTTCGCCACTCACAATGCGCAGACGCTGGCCACGATCTACCATCTGGCCGGGCCGGACTTCGCGATCGGCCAGTACGAGTTCCAGTGCCTCCACGGCATGGGCGAGCCGCTCTATTCGCAAGTCGTCGGCGCCGGCGAATCCGGGAACAATCTCGACCGGCCCTGCCGCATCTACGCGCCGGTCGGCACGCATGAGACGCTGCTGGCCTATCTCGTGCGCCGTCTCCTGGAAAACGGCGCGAACTCCTCGTTCGTGAACCGCATCGCCGATCCGGCCGTGCCCGTGGAAGAGATGGTGGGCGATCCCGTAGACGTCGTGCGCGCCATGCCCGATCCGGGCGCGCGGCACGACCTGATCCCGCTGGCGGCCGACCTCTACCCCGGCCGCCGCAATTCGGACGGCATCGACATGGCCGACGAGGCGGCGCTGGCCTCGCTGTCGCAAGACCTGCGCCGTTCCGCCGCGCGCGAATGGTTCGCCATGCCCGCCAATGCCCAGGGCGGCGAGCGCGCCGTGCTCAACCCCGCCGATCACGCGGACGTGGTGGGCCGGGTGATCGAAGTGGCCCCGGAAGCCGCCTCCGTCGCCGTCGCTCGCGCCGCGATCAGCCGTTGGAGCCAGGTATCCGTGGACGAGCGCGCGGCCATGCTGGAGGCCGCCGCCGATGCCATGCAGGGCCGGATCGGGCTGCTCATGGGCCTCGTCATCCGCGAGGCCGGCAAGTCGGCCGCCAATGCCATCGCCGAAGTGCGCGAAGCGATCGACTTCCTGCGCTACTATGCGAAGCAGGCCCGCGAGACGTTCGGCGCCGATCAGGTGCCGCTGGGGCCGGTGGTCTGCATCAGCCCCTGGAACTTCCCGCTGGCGATCTTCGCAGGGCAAGTCGCGGCGGCGCTGGTGGCAGGCAACCCGGTGCTGGCCAAGCCGGCGGAGGAAACGCCGCTGATCGCTGCCGAAGCCGTGCGCCTGCTGCACGAGGCCGGCGTGCCCAAGGACGCGCTCCAACTGCTGCCGGGCGACGGCAAGCTGGGCGCCGCGCTGGTGGCGGCGCCGCAAGTGGCGGCAGTGATGTTCACCGGCTCTACCGAAGTGGCGCGCCTCATCCAGAAGCAGCTGGCCGGACGGATTTCGGCCCATGGTCATGCCGTTCCCTTCATCGCCGAGACCGGCGGCCAGAACGCGATGATCGTCGATTCCTCGGCTCTGGCCGAGCAGGTGGTTGCCGACGTGATCGCCTCGGCCTTCGATTCGGCCGGACAGCGCTGCTCGGCGCTGCGGGTGCTCTGCCTCCAGGAGGAAGTGGCGGACCGCACGCTGGTCATGCTCAAGGGCGCGCTGGCGGAGCTGCGGGTCGGCAATACGCAGGAACTCGCGGTCGACATCGGGCCGGTGATCACGGCCGAGGCCAAGGGCATGATCGACGGCCACGTCGCTCGCATGAAGGCGCGCGGCTGCAAGGTCGAGCAAGTGGCGATCCCCGCGACGTGCGGATCGGGCACTTTCGTGGCGCCCACGATCATCGAGATCTCGACGATCGACCAGATCGAACGCGAGGTGTTCGGGCCGGTGCTGCATGTCCTGCGTTTCAAGCGCGATGAACTGCCCGCGCTGATAGAGGCGATCAACGCCACCGGCTACGGATTGACGTTCGGCCTCCACACCCGTCTTGACGCGACGGTGGAGCAAGTGACCTCGGCCATCCGTGCGGGCAATCTCTACGTCAATCGCAACACCATCGGCGCGATCGTCGGCGTGCAGCCTTTCGGCGGCCGCGGGCTCTCGGGCACGGGTCCGAAGGCGGGCGGTCCGCTCTATCTCGGGCGACTGGCGCGGCAGGCGCCGCAAGTGCTGGATGCGCCCGCCAGGACGGCGCCGCTTGTAGAGGCTTTCGCGACCTGGCTGTCCGGGCAGGGCGATGCCGCTTCCGCGGCCGCGGCGCGCAGCCTGGCGGGCGGATCGGGGCTGGGCATGGAACTGAGCCTGCCGGGCCCGGTGGGTGAGATCAATCTCTATGCCCTTCACCCGCGCGGCCGCATCCTGCTGCGCCCGGCGACGCAGGAAGGGCTCTACGGGCAAATGGCGGCCGTGCTGGCCACCGGCAACACCGCGACGGTCGAGGGCATGGCGCTTCCGGCCGGACTGCCCGAAGCCGTGGCCGCCCGTTTCGCTCCCGATGCCGGCGCACATTTCGCTGCCTGCCTGGTGGAAGGCGATGCCGAGGCGGTTCGCGCGGCCTGCAAGGCCGTGGCCGAGCTGCCCGGGCCGATCGTGCCCGTCCACCGCACGCCGGGGCCGAACCTGGTCTGGCTGCTGGAGGAAGTCTCCACTTCGATCAACACCACGGCGGCGGGCGGCAATGCCAGCCTCATGATGATCGGCTGACGCCCCTGCCAGCCGGACACGAAAAGGCCCGCGAGTGACGAACTCGCGGGCCTTTCTTCATCCGGTGCGCGGAAGGCCTCAGCAGGCCGGGACCGGCTGCCCGGCCATGGCGCCTTCGTGCTCGCGCTTGTGCAGGGTCAGCGTCACCAGGAAGATCGCCAGCCCGCCCAGAGACAGGCCCATGCCGATCCAGCCTGTCGAGGTCAGGCCGTAGCCTGCCGAAATGGCCAGGCCGCCGAGCCAGGGGCCAAGCGCATTGGCCATGTTGAAGGCGCTGTGGTGCGCCGCCGCGGCCAGGGCCTGCGCGTCGCCCGCCACGTCCATCAGGCGGGTCTGGAGGATCGTGCCGAGGCCGCCGGCAAAACCGATCATCACCACCACCACGCTCAGCGTCCAGACGTTGCTTGCGGCCATCGGGAACAGCGCAAGGGCGAAGGCGCTGAACAGCAGCGCGCCGATCGCGGCCTTGTTCAGCGAGCGGTCGGCCGCCCAGGCCCAGAACAGGTTGCCCACCGTCATGCCCACGCCGAACACGGCCAGGACCACCGGCACGAGGTGCTCGGAAACCTTGGTCACTTCGATCATGGTCGAGGCGATGTAGGTGTAGACCGCGAAGAGGCCGCCGAAACCGATGGCGCCGGTCAGCAGGGTCAGCAGCACTTGCGGGCGGCGCAGCGCGCCCAGTTCGCGCATCGGGCTGGCGCCTTCGGCTGCCTTCTGGTGCGGGGCGAAGAGCGCGACGAGCGCCATGGTGATGACGGCCAGCACCGAGACGATGGCGAAGCCGGTGCGCCAGCCGAAGGCCTGGCCCAGCCAATTGGCCAGCGGCACGCCGATGATCGTCGCCACCGTCAGGCCGGACATGACCAGCGCCACCGACTGGGCGCGGCGGTTTGCCGGCACCATCGAGGCGGCCACCAGCGCGGCGATGCCGAAGTAGGCACCGTGCGGCAGCCCGCTGATGAAGCGGAACAGCAGCAGCAGCGGATATGTGGGCGCCATGGCCGAAAGCGCGTTGCCCACCGCGAAGAGCGCCATGAGGCCGATCAGCAAGGCCCGCCGGGGCAATTTCGCGGCCAGAACGGCGATGATCGGCGCGCCGACCACGACGCCCAGCGCATAGGTGCTGATCGCATGGCCCGCCTCAGGCTCGGTCAGGCCGAGATCGCGCGCGAAATAGGGCACGAGGCTCATCGCGGCGAATTCGGTCGTGCCGATGGCGAAGGCACCCATCGCCAAGGCGAGGATGACGAGCGCGGGGTGAGTATGGGTTTTTTGCTGATCGGTCATGTTGCACTGCAATATTTTGGGGGCAAGTGCGATCTAGTGGACCCCGGCGCCATGCCAACCCCGACCAGGAGTGCAATAATTGCACTCCTGGTCTTGTTTGTTGCAATGGGTTGCGCGGCTGTGGCTCTGCCGGTGTCCCGGTGAAAGGTTCAGGGCAATGCTCTGGTTCGGCCAGGGGAGTGCTCCAAGCAAGCCCTTGCCCGAAGCGAACCCTTGCCCGAAGCGAACCCTGGCTCAGAGCCCCGGATCGAACTCGGGTGCGTTCTTGGTCGTGTAATCCGAATGGGTGGCGACGTGAATGCCGCATTCGGTCTTGTTCCAGCCGCGCCAGCGGCCGGAGCGCGGGTCTTCGCCTGCGGCGACCTTGCTGGTGCAGGGCATGCAGCCGATCGAAGGATAGCCCTCGGCGACCAGCGGATGCGCCGGCAAGTCGTGTTCGGCGATATAGGCGGCGATCCGCTCGGGCGACCAGTCGATCAGCGGGTTCACCTTGAGGCGGCCCTGCGCGTCAGTGGTGTCCACCTCGAAGCGAGGCAGGGTGGCGCGGGTGGAGGCCTGGAACGCCTTGCGGCCGCTGAACGAGGCATCGAAGCCCAGCAGGGCCTTTTCCAGCGGCTTCACCTTGCGGATTTCGCAGCAGCCGTCGGGATCGTAGGACCAGCGCAGTCCGTTTTCGTCCTTCTTCGCCAGTTCCTCGGCATCGGGGACGAGGTTGCGCAAGTCCTTCAGTCCCAGCCGCTCGATCAGCAGGTCACGATAGGCCAGGGTCTCGGGGAAATGCTTGCCGGTTTCGAGGAACAGCACCGGCACCGTGGGATCGACGCGGCTGATGAGATGCAGCAGTACCGCCGATTCCGCACCGAAGCTGGACACGATCGCGATATCGCCCACCATGCGTTCCTTGAGCACCGTTTCGAGCATCTCGCTCGTTTCGGTGCCGCGGAAGAGGCGGTTGAGGCGAACGGCATCGGCCTCGTCGAAACGAGGGCCGGTGTCGATCAGGTCGCGAATACGGGCAGCTTCGGTGTGGGGCATCGGTGGTTCCCTGTAGGGACGGTTACGCCGGGTGGCGCTTCGCCCAGATCGCCGGGCGACCGTCGACGACGGTGGCCTGGTAGACGTTGTCCCAGCGATCGAACGCATTGCGGGCGTCCTGTTCGTTGAGGGCCTTGTCGGGCGCGAAGGCGTCGAAGCCGCAGCGCTTGAGGTGCGAGAGCATGTCGATCACCAGATCACCCACGGCCCGCATTTCGCCCTGGTAGCCCGCTTCGCGAAGCAGGCGCGCCGAGGAATAGCCGCGGCCGTCGGTCCAGGCCGGGAAGCTCACTTCGACGAGCGAAAGCCGGTCGAGGTAAGGCAGCAGGTCGCGCGCATCGTCGCCCGGCTCGATGCGGACGGCGGAGGCGTTGGACTGTTCGGAGAACGAATCCACGGTGACGGCGGGGTCGTTGACGGTTTCGTCGTCACGGAAACGGAACTGGACCTCAACCATAAATGGCCTCCTTGAACGGATCCATGCCGATACGGCGATAGGTGTCGAGGAAGCGCTCCTCGCCTTCCTTGTTGGCGAGATAGACTTCGGTGGCCTTTTCGATGGCGTCGACGACGCCGTCCTCGGTGAAGCCGGGGCCGATGATCTTCGCGAGCGAGGTATCCGCGCCTTCGCTGCCGCCGAACAGGAGCTGGTAGTTTTCCAGGCCCTTCTTGTCGACGCCGAGGATGCCGATGTGGCCGGCATGGTGGTGACCGCAGGCATTGATGCAGCCCGAGATCTTCAGCTTCAGCTCACCGATCTCGGCCTGGCGCTGGGCGCTGCCGAAACGCTCGGAGATCTTCTGCGCGACCGGGATCGAGCGGGCATTGGCCAGCGAGCAATAGTCGAGGCCGGGGCAGGCGATGATGTCGCCCACGGTGTCGAGGTTGGCAGTGGCGAGCCCGGCTTCATCCAGCGCCTGCCACACGGTGTAGAGGTCGGCCTTGCGAATGTGCGGGAAGACGATGTTCTGGGCGTGAGTGACGCGCAGTTCGTCGAAGCTGTAGTCCTTGGCCAGCTGCGCCATCAGGCGGATCTGGTCGGCCGTGGCATCACCGGGGATGCCGCCCACGGGCTTCAGCGAAACCGTGGCGATCACGTAGCCGGCCTGCTTATGGGCATGGGTGTTACGCTCCACCCAGAGGCGGAAGTCGGGATCGGTCAGGTCCAGATCGTCCGACGCGCCGGTGTCGTAAGCCGGGGCGGTGAAGTGCGCCTTGATGCGCTCCAGCTCGGCGAGCGGCGGCTCGATCGGCTGGGTCAGCAGGTGCGCGAACTCTTCCTCGACCTGGCGGACATATTCGTCGCGGCCCAGTTCGTGGACGAGGATCTTGATGCGCGCCTTGTACTTGTTGTCGCGGCGGCCGTAGCGGTTGTAGACGCGCAGGCAGGCTTCCGAGAACGTGATGAGCTGGTCCAGCGGCACGAAGTCGCGGATCAGGGGCGCGATCATCGGGGTGCGGCCCATGCCGCCACCGGCGTAGAACTGCGCGCCGATCTCTCCGGCGTCATTCTTCACCATCTTGATGCCGATGTCGTGCAGGCGCATCGCCGCGCGGTCCGTTTCGGAGGCGATGACGGCGATCTTGAACTTGCGCGGCAGCACCAGGAATTCCGGGTGGAAGCTGGACCACTGGCGCAGCAGTTCCGCATAAGGACGCGGATCGACGATCTCATCCGCGGCGGCACCGGCGAACTGGTCGGAGCTGATGTTGCGGATGCAGTTGCCGCTGGTCTGGATGGCATGCATCTCCACCTTGGCGAGTTCGGCCAGGATGTCGGGCGTGTCTTCCAGCTTGATCCAGTTGTACTGGATGTTCTGGCGCGTGGTGAAGTGGCCGTAGCCGCGGTCGTACTTGTCCGCGATGTCGCCCAGCAGCGTCATCTGCGCTGAGTTCAGCGTGCCATAGGGCACCGCGACGCGCAGCATGTAGGCATGCAGCTGGAGGTAGAGGCCGTTCTGCAGGCGCAGCGGCTTGAACTGGTCCTCGGTCAGGTCGCCGGCAAGGCGGCGGCGCACCTGGTCACGGAATTCCGCGACGCGCGTATCGACCATCTGCTGGTCGTATTCGTCGTACTTGTACATCAGATCACCCAGTCTGCGGCTGCGGGGTCGGAGGCTTTCGGCGTCAGGTCGAGGCGCACGGTCGGCCCGAGGGCGCGGATGCGCTCCTTGATATGGGCGGGGCGGATGCCTTCAGCGGTCTTCTCGCCATCGACGACATAGGCGGCGACGGCGTGCTGGGCGCCTTCCTCGCGCGCCACCAGGGCGGCGCCATGTTCGCCCACGTCGGCGGATTCGTTGACGTCGAGCGACCAGCCCACGCCGGTCCACCAGATGACCGCTCCGGTCTTCAGGTCGTTGCCCGTCAGGATCTTCACTTTGTTGCCTCCAGCGCCAGGGCGCGAATGGTGTTGTCGGGTTCTGCGGTGACGTGCCCGATAACGATAAGCGCGGGACTTTGCACCTTCGCATCCGCGATCAGGTCGGCAAGTCCGGCGAGCGGCCCGCGCAGCACGCGCATGGCCGAGCGGGTGGCGTTCTCTATCACCGCCACCGGCACGTCCGGCGCCAGGCCGTCGGCCATGAGCTTCTCGGCGATCTGGGCGGAGGTGGCAATGCCCATGAAGATCACCAGGGTGCGACCCTTGCCGGCCAGGCCGGACCAGTCCTGATCGGCCAGACCCTTGCACTGGCCTGCCACGAAAGTGACGATCGAGGCGTGGTCGCGGTGGGTAAGCGGAATCTGCGCAGCGGCCGAGGCGCCCAGCGCGGAGGAAATGCCCGGCACCACTTCCACGGGAACGCCGGCGGCATGGCAGGCTTCCGCCTCTTCGCCGCCGCGGCCGAACACGAAGGGATCGCCGCCCTTCAGGCGCACCACGTCATGGCCCGCGAGGGCTTCGCGCACGAGCAGGGCGTTGATCTCTTCCTGCTTCATGGTGTGGCGGGCGCGGCTCTTGGCGACCGAGACCAGCCGAGCGGAAGGCTTGGCCATCGCCAGGATGGCCGGATCGACCAGCCCGTCATGCACTATGAGCGCGGCATTCATCAGCAGCCGCGCGGCGCGCAGGGTCAGGAGATCGGGGTCTCCGGGACCGGCGCCGACCAGATAGACTCGGCCGATAGAGGCGGGAATCGCTTGCATGGTGCGGCAGATGATACTCCCGGCCCCGGATTGCCAACCAGAATGGCTTTGTCCGGGGCAAGGGAGTCTTTAGCGGCGGTTTATGAGCGGCGTTATGACAAGGCTCGCGATGGGTATTGCGGCGCGAGGCGGTGCCCCGGAATTCGGCCCCGATGAATGTGCCGAGGCCCGCTCAGGCAACCTCGTCTTCCAGGAAAGCCGACGGGATCCGCAGCGGTTCGGGCTTCAGGCTGGGCGCGCGGTCGGGGCGGCCGAGGAAATAGCCCTGGGCTTCCTCGCAGCCTTCGCGGATCAGCAGCTCGAACTGGCTGGCGGTCTCCACGCCTTCCGCCAGAACCGGGATGCGCAGCGACTGGCCCAGCGCCAGGACCGCGCGGATGATGGCGCGGGCCTGTTCGTTCTCGTCCGATTCCAGCAGGAACGACTTGTCGATCTTGATCTTGTCGAACGGGAAGGAGTGCAGGGTGTCCAGCGAGGAATAGCCGGTGCCGAAATCGTCCATGGCGATGGCGACGCCCAGTTCCTTGAGCTGGCGCAAGTTGTTGAGCGCGCGCGCCTTGTCGGTGATGATCGCGCTTTCGGTGATCTCCAGTTCCAGCCTGCGGGCGGGGAGGCCGGTCTCGATCAGGATCCGCGCCACCATCGGCGCCAGATCCTGCTGGACAAGCTGGATGGGCGAGACGTTGACGGCGATGCGGTGCTCGGAATGCCAGCTCACCGCTTCCCGGCAGGCCTGCGTCAGGACCCATTCGCCGATCGACAGGATGGCGCCCGATTCTTCGGCGATCGGGATGAATTCGCTGGGCGATACCAGTCCGCGCTGCGGGTGATGCCAGCGCACCAGCGCTTCGTAGCCGGACAGCTCGCCGCTGCGCAGCTGGCATTGGGGCTGGTAGAGCAGCACCAGTTCCTCGCGCTCGATGGCCAGGCGCAAGTCGTTGGCAAGCTGACGGCGCGCGCGGGCGGTCTCGTCCATGCCCGGTTCGTAATAGCAGATGCGCTCGCCGATCTGCGCCTTGGCGCGGTACATGGCGAGGTCGGCATTGTTGAGAAGCGCTTCGCGGTCGGCCCCGTCGTGCGGATAGGCCGCGACGCCCAGGCTCGCGCCGAAGCTGAGTTCCTGCTTCTCGTGCTCGACGGGCATGTTGAAGCAATGCTCCACCCGGCGCAGGAATTCGGCAAGCTGCTCGTCCGTGTCGAACAGCTTGGCAATGCCGAATTCGTCGCCGCCGAGCCGCGCGGCGATCTCATCCTCGCCGATCACGGACTGCAGGCGCTGGGCCAGTTCCGCCAGCACCACGTCACCCCAGGAGTGGCCGTAAGTGTCGTTGATTTCCTTGAAGCGGTCGAGGTCGATGGCGGTCACGCCCAGGCGCTTGCCGACGCGGCTGGCCCGTTCGAGTCGCTCGTCGATCCACAAGTTGAAGCGGGTGCGGTTGGGCAGCCCGGTCAATCCGTCGTGCATCGCCATGTGGGCGATCTGGGCTTCGGATTCGTGCTGGCGGGTAATGTCGTCGAAGGTGGAGACCCAGCCGCCCTCCGGCATGCGCCGGCTGGCGATGGAGACCACCGTGCCGTCCGGGTATTCGGCCAGGATCGGCGGGGAGGACGGCCCTGCGAGATTGTCCAGAATGGCGCGCTGCGAAAGCAGGACGCGCTCCGCGATCACGTCCGGTGCGAAGCGGCCGAGGCTGCTGCGGCGGATCACTTCGGAAAGGTGCATGCCCGGCACGAGGCTGTCGGGCGCCAGGCCGTACATCTCCAGGAAGCGCGGGTTGCAGAGCACCAGCTTCTCATCGGCATCGAACAGGCAGAGGCCCTGGTGCATGTGGCCGAGCGCGGCATCGCGCTGGCGGCTGGCTTCGGCGATGCGGTCCTGCGCTTCCTTGAAGCGTGACATGTCGCGGGTGATCTTGGCGAAGCCGATGGGCTGGCCCTGCTCGTCCAGCATGGGCTCCATGGTCACATGGGCCCAGAACCGCGTGCCGTCGCGGCGCACGCGCCAGCCTTCGCCGTAATAGCGGCCGTGGTTGGCGGCCGCTTCCAGGGCGACGCGGTCGAGCGCGGCTTCGCGGTCTTCGGGGGTGTAGAAGCTGGAAACGTGAAGGCCCAGCGCTTCGGCTTCCGGATATCCCTTCAGGCGCTGGGCGCCGGCGTTCCAGTTCATCACCCGGCCGTCGAGATCGAGCATGTAGATCGCGCAGTCCGAAATGCCGCGCACCAGGAACGAGAAATTGCGCTCGCTGATCGCCACGACCGCGGCGGTGCGGCGGCTGATCGCCAGCGAGATCGCCGAGACCGCGACCAGCAGGAACGTCACCGCGGTGACGGCGGCGGCCATTTCCCGCGGGGAAATCAGCTGCTCGGGCACATGCATCCGCGTGGGGATGAGGGTGAGGCCGGTCATGCCGGTGAAGTGCAGGGAGACCACGGAGAGGGACAGCAGCCCGGTCGCCGCCAGCAGGCCGCGTAGGCGGCGGCCGTCGAGAGCGAGCGAAAAGGCGGGGTAGAGCGGCAGGAAGGCCAGGATCACCGAGGCGACGATGAAGCCGGTCTGCCAGCGCATCGTTGCCGGCACTTCCAGCGCCAGCATGCCGGTATAATGCATTGCGGCGATGCCTGCCGCCGCCACGGCAGAGGCCAGGACGAGTGCCAGGCGGCCCCGCGCTTCCGCCGCCAGTCCGAAGGCCATGGCAAGGGCGGTGACGGGAATGACGAGCGAGGCCAGTGTCAGGCCCGGCTCGAACCCGACCACCATGCCCGGCGCATAGCCCAGCATGGCCACGAAATGCGTGGCCCAGATGCCGAAGCCGGCGCTCACGCCTGCCAGGGCCCACCAGCGCCGCCGCATGCCCAGGAGTTGCTCCGCCGTGCAGCCCGCCGCCTGTCGCAGCAGGGCAAGCGCCGTCAGCGAAGAAAGTAGACAGATCAACGCCGCGAGCAGGACGAATTTCAGGTCATGCCCGTCACGGATGCAAAGATAGATGTTGAACACTGCAACCCCGATTAATTCCCCGGAAAACTACGGATAAATGGGTTAGGAAGTGATTAACAAGAATTTCATTGTGTTGGCCCGGCCAGACGATGTTAGAGTCGATCTGCGGGTTTTTGCGAATAGTGCGGCAAGGAAAATTAGCCGACATGCTAACCGATTCTTAATCCCTGTAGGGACAGGGTGCGATTCTCCTGGAGATTGCGCCATGCCGATTGCGGCACATTTTGAAGACAAGCCCACCGAGAACGGCCAGCAGGCCGGAAAGCCGCGCGCCACGCGCAAGCGGCTGACGATCGAAACGCAGGGCTCCCTGCCTTCCGGCGTCGAGACTCCCGTCACCATCCACAACTTCTCCGAAACGGGTCTCCTGCTGGAAACGCGGGTGGACATGGAGATCGGCGAAGCGCTGGAGATCGACCTTCCGGAGGCCGGAATCACGCGCGCGCGGGTGGTCTGGGCCAGCGGACGGCTGTTCGGCTGCGCTTTCGATACGCCGCTCCATCCGGCCGTCCTCAGCGCGGCACAGCTTCGCAGCGTCACGCAGGACGTCGAACTGGCGCCGCCGCCGCTCGTATCCGCTCCGGCCGCCATCGGCGGCGAGAGCTTCGGTGAGCGCCTGCACCGCCTGCGCAAGCTGCGCGGGCTGACCCAGGGCGAACTGGCCTCGCGGCTCGGCGTTTCCAAGCCGACCGTCTGGGCCTGGGAACAGGGCCGCGCACGCCCGATCGAGGAACGGCTGGACGCCATTGCCGAGGAACTGGGCGTCACGGCCGCCGAACTGCGCCCCGGCCGGACCGTAGCCGGATTGCCGGAACTCATCGCCCGCTGCCGCGAACAGATCGCCGCGGCCGTGGAGACGAGCCCCGACAAGATCAGGATCATGATCGAACTCTGAAATTTCCAGTCCTTGCCGGATTTGAGCGGCGCTCTGCCCAGCCCTGTGCAGGAACAGGGTAAATGCGCTTTCCGACTCAATTCAGCGATGGTAAATACATCAATAACAATAACTTGAAATTCGAACTGTTAGATAACAGGGCTAACAATTCTTGTTGAGATTTATTGCAAGGGTCGCCGGAAAACGGAAGTTGTATGCTTGGAAGTGGTCATTTGAGCGCTCTGACGTCTGCTAACGCAATCCGAATCACGGGCCCGATTTTCGTTGGATCGCTTTGCGGTCCCTCTGATCCGGGGCAATACCAAGATGGGCATGAATTTCACCGTTCAGGAAAGCTCCGCACTTTACGGGCTGCTGGCGGAAACGACCTCTGACGTCATCATCAAGACGGACCTTGCTGGTGTGATCGTCCATGCCTCGCCCGGCATTCGCAAGCTGGGCGTGCAGGTTCGGGCCGAGGCCGGTCCCCATCTGCTGGACCTTGTCGCCGCGCAGGGGCGGGATGCCGTGTCGCGGGCGCTGTCGGCCGCCATCGAGGGCCGGCAGGGCGCGCAATGGGTCGAATTTCCCGCCGTGACACCTGATGCCCGCGAAAGCTGGTTCGAGATCCGCATCCGTCCGCTCACGGAAGAGGGCGGGGCGGTCTACGGCGTGCTGGCAGTGATGCGCTCCATCGACGAGCGCCGCAGCCTGCGCGAGCAGCTGTTCGCGGCGACTTACACCGACCCGCTGACCCAGCTGACCAATCGCGCCGCTTTCATCTCCATGCTCGAACACATGGTCGCGCAGGGGATGGAGGGGTGCTTGGCCATGTTCAGCATCGACTTCTTCCGCACGATCAACATGAAGCACGGCCAGACGACCGGGGACGAAGTGCTGCGCGTCTTCGCCGACCTGCTGCGCGAAATGCTGCGTTCGGACGACATCATCTCGCGGATCGGGTCGGAGCGCTTCGCCGTCCTGCTGCCGCGCACCAATGCCGAACAGGCGCAGGCGATCTGCACCCGCGTGGTCACGACCCTGGCCGACTTGCGCCAGAAAGTGGGCGACAGCCGGCTGGCGATCACCACCAGCGGCAGCGTCGCGCGCATCGCCGACAGCATGGACAGCACCATCGAGCGCGCCGAACTGGCGCTGTTCTGCGCCAAGGCCAAGGGCCGCAATCGGCTGGAGATGGAAAAGCCCCGCCGCGTCTCCGCCTGAGGCTCAAGCGGAACCGAGCGTTCCGGGCCGGATCATTCCACACGGTAGAAATCGATCACGACCTCTTCGGGATGGCGTACGCCGCGGGCGATGAACATCGTCTGCCGCAGCCAGGCGTGAGGCCCGTCGCGCACTTCGAAGCGCGGGGCGGTGCGGAAGTAGTAGCTACCGGGATCGACCGGCTCCCCGCGCGCGATCCGCTCGCTCACGTCGACGCTGGCCACCCGCACGCCCGCATTGCGCACGTCGATGATCGTCCCGTCGCTGGCCTGCAGCGCATAATGGGCATCGACCAGGGTGGAGCCGTCAGTGCCGATCGCCTGCCAGTCGCCGCCGCCGGGCAGGACCGCGCCTTCGAGATCCGGGCCGGAGACCGTGCCGCCGCTGATCGGCACGAAGCGGCGGCGGCGCCCTTCGACGATGCCGTGGTCGATCGGGTCGAGCAGTTCCACCCTTGCGGAAAAGGCATAGGCGAGGGTGGGTGCGGGGGCGGCAGGGCCAGTGCCAGTGCTCATGGCGCGCCTCCGGCCTTGATCCGGGCCTGCATGCCCTCCCAGTCGAATACCGGAGTGGCGGGGGTGTAGGTGCCGGTCAGCTTCAGCATGAGATACTTGCCCGCGCTCTTCAGGTATTCGTTGGAGCCGGCCATCGCCTGTTTCGCCGTATCGAGGGCCGGAGCTGCCGACGCGCCGACATAGGTGAGGGCATTGATGGCATGGAGCCGCACCTGCCAGGGGCGATCCTCCGCGCAAAGGGCGATGAGCGCGGCCACCGCCGTCTGGCTCGCGGGGGCCTGCGGTTCGCTCATGCGCGCCAGCGCCTCGCCCAGGGCGATGCGGACATGGGGCGATGTCTCGCGCGTCAGGGCGGCCAGCATCTCCGCCTCGGCCGGCGCGGCTTTCGCGCCGAGGATCAGCAGGCCCATGGCCGACCAGTAGCGCAGCACTTCGACCGGGCTCGTCAGCGAGGCGCGCAGCGAGGGCAGGCCCTCGATCCGGCCCATGGCGGCGGTGCGGGCGAGCGCCATGACCGTCTTGAGCGGATAGACGGCGGGATCGCGGCTGGCTTCCCAGCCTTCGCCCGCCATCGTCTCGGGCAGGAAGCCGTTGTCGTGGATCGCCAGCATATGCGCGTCGAGCGCCTGGCTCAGCGTCTTGCGCAAGGCGCGGTGGGCAGGCTCTGCGGCGAGATTGTGCAGCTCCAGCGGATCCGCCTTGAGGTCGTAGAGTTCCTCGAAGACCTTGGGCTGGAAGAAACGCGCCTGGGCTTCAGTCAGCTTGCCGTCGAGATAGGCCTGCTCCCATTCCTGGTAGCCCTTGGCGAGCCATTCGAAGGCCTGGTGCTGGCCCAGCGGCCGGTGCGGCATGTAGTTGCGGATGTAGCGCCAGCGACCGTCAGTGACGGTGCGCTGGAAGTCGATCCGCTCGTCCATGCGGTTGCGCATGCCGAAGGCGTACTTCTGCGGCGCGGCCTTGGGGCCGAGGAAGGCCTTCCCGGTCATCTGCGCGGGCTGCGCGGCCCCGGCCAGGGCCAGTACCGTGGGCGCAAGGTCGATGAAGCTGACCGGAGAGGCGATCTCGCTGCCCGGGCGGCCGGGCATCAGGTGCTGCCACTTCTCCGGGACATAGACCACCATCTCGCAGCACAGGCCTTCGTCATAGCAGTAGCGCTTGGACCGGCCGAGGACGCCGCCATTGTCGGAATAGTGGAAGACGATGGTGTCCTCGCTCAGGCCGTCGGCCTCCAGCTCGGCAAGACGTTCGGCAAGCTCGCCGTCCATCTTTTCCATCAGGTTGTAGTAGCTGGCGAAATCCTGGCGGATGCCGGGCGTGTCCGGCAGGAAGGCCGGAACGTCGATCATGTCAGGCGTCACGCGGCCCTGCGTGGGCTTGAAGATCTTCGATTCGTGCGTGGTCTCGTAATTGAACACGGCCATGAACGGCTGGCTCTTGTCTTCGCGTGAGCGCCAGTGCGCGGCTTTGCCTTGTCCGTCCCAGATCGCCTGCGGATCCACGTCGCAATTGTAGTCGGTCTTGGCGCTGTTGGTGCAGAAATAGCCCGCGGCCCGCATCAGCTCGGGATATGTCCGGAACGCCTTCGGCAGCTTGCCCACTGCGCGCATCTGGTTCGCCGGGGCGCAGCTTTCGGGATAGACCCCGGTGAGGATGCCGAAGCGTGACGGCGCGCAGACCGGGGCATTGGAATAGACGTTGCGGAACAGCAGGCCCCTGGCCGCCAGCCCGTCGATCGTGGGCGTATGGGCCAGCTTGTCGCCATAGGCGCCGACGTAGGGGTTGTTGTCCTCGCTGACGATCCACAGGATGTTGGGCCGCTGGACCGGCGCGGCGGCGCGGGCGGCGGTGCCCGTGGCCGCCAGCGTGGTGGCGCCGGCGATGGAGCCCAGGACGGCGCGGCGCGATACCACGGTCACTGGCCTGCGCTCCCGACCTGCTTCACCAGTTCGTCCTTCAGCGGCGGGGTGTAGATCAGCGGCTTGCCTTCGGCCTGCGCCTTGAGCTTGGCCGGTCCATCGGGGAGGATCGGATCGAGCCGGTCGGTCGGGTTCGGCTTGATGTACCACGATGCGGGGAAGTCCGCCGCGGGGCTGCCGTTCACGTCACGCCGCACTGCGCCGGTCGAGAGACGCGCGCCGTAGGGGATCATGTGCTTGCCGTCCCGGTTGGCGAGCTGGTCGTAGAGCGCGATGCGCAGTTCCTGCTTCTTCGCCGCCCACTTGGGATCGTCCACCAGGTTGTGCATTTCCTCGGGATCGCTCTTGAGGTCGTAGAGTTCGTCGGTGTCGTAGACGCCGTAGTACTGGATGTATTTCACCCGGTCCCGCTCGATGGCGAAAGTGCCCGGCGTCATGGGGAAGTTGTATTCCCAGTAGTATTCGTAAGTGAAGTCGCCCGGCTTCCAGTCGCTCGGGGCCTGTTTGCCTGCCCAGAGGTTCCAGGCGCTCGTGCCTTCGAACTGCTGCGGGCGCTTGGCGCCGGCCACGTCAAGGAACGTCGGTGCGAAGTCGAGGTTGCGGATGCGGCCGGGGTTGACCTTGTTCGCGGGCACGGTGCCAGGCTCCCATACCACCAGCGGCACGCGGATCGAGGCTTCGTAGGCGTTGCGCTTGTCGATCAGCCCATGCTCGCCGACCATGTAGCCATTGTCGGAGGTGAACACAACCAGCGTGTCCTTCTCCAGGTGGTTCTTGCGCAGATAGTCCATGATCCGGCCGAGACTGTCGTCGATCGCGGAGAGCGTGCCGTAGTAGTACTTGAGATACTCGGTCATCGGCACGTCGGCATTGTAGAAGAAGTCGATGCCGTGCCAGGAATTGCGCTGGTTCTGCACCCAGACCGGCTTGCCGGCGTTGTTCTCCGGCGTATTGGCGGCGCTGGCCGGCAGGGTGAACTTCGCCTTGTCGTACTGGTGGGCGTAGCGCGGCGGCGGCAGCGGATCGGAATGGACGCCCTTGTGGCTGAGATAGAGGAAGAAGGGCTTCTTCGGATCGCGCTCCTTCGTCAGCCAGTCCATCGCATAATTGGTCAGTTCGTCAGTGATATAGCCCTTCTGGGGCACTTCCTTGCCGTCGACGTTGAGGTCGGGCGAGGAATGGGCGGTGGTCGCCTTGGCGGGCCAGTAATTGCCCTGGCCCATGAAGCTCACCCACTTGTCGAAGCCGGGACGCGGCGCATCTGTGCTGCTGCCCATGTGCCACTTGCCGAAGAAGGCGGTGTCGTAGCCGGCTTGCTGGAGATAGCTGGGGAAATAGGTGAGCCCGGCTTCGGAACCGTCGTTGTTGTCGACGATGCCGTGATTGCGCGCGGTCTGCCCGGTCAGGATCGTGGCGCGGCTGGGGCTGCAGAGCGAGGAAGTGACGACGGCGTTCGGGAAGTAGGTTCCCTCTTTCGCCATGCGGTCGATGTTCGGCGTCTTCAGCAGGCCGGGCTGGAGGAAGCCCATCCCGTCATAGCGCAAGTCGTCGACGAGGACGAAGATGATGTTGCGCGGGCGGGCTTCCTGCGTCGCGGGCGCGGCGGCGGGCACCTTGGCCTGCGCGGCAAGCGGCGACAATAGTACAAGTGCTGGGGCGGCGAAGCAGGCGGCACCGGCAAGCGCGCGGGCGAGGAGAGCGGTTCTGGTCTTCATCGGGATTCCTCGTCAGTAGACCCATTCGGTCTCGCGACCGTTGACGGTGGTCTTGCGGGTGAAGTGAAGTTTCCAGCGCGGATCGGGCAGGCCCGCGCGGAAACGCTCGATTTCGGCGGAGAGATCGGCCGCGCCTGCAGGGTCGGCGGAGGAGAGGTCGTTCATCTCGGCCGGGTCGCGGTTCAGGTCGTAGAGGTGAGAGGTCTTCCAGTCGTGCGAGACCCAGAGCTTGCGGGCGCCGCGCCGGGCGGCATAGACCGGCTCCTGCCCCCAGACCAGCAGACGGTCGGAATCGGGATGGCGGGCGGTTTCCACCAGGTCGCGTCCGTCCAGTTCGGTGGGCAGGGGGCTGCGGGGGGATGCCGCGCGGAGCACGGTGGCGGCGATGTCGACCGAGGAGACCGGGCTGTCGCTGATCCCCTGCGGCTTCAGGCCTGCGGGCCAGGACAGCACGAAAGGCACGCGCACCCCGCCTTCGAGATATGTGAACTTCCCCGAACCCCAGGGATGGTCCGGGTTGCAGAAGCCGAAGCGGGTCGGGCAGCCGTTGTCGGAGAGAAACACGACTATGGTATTGTCGCGTAGCCCGCGCGATTCAAGACTGTCGAGAATACGGCCGATGCCATCGTCCATCGCCGCGATCATGGCGATGTAGGTGCGGCGCACCGGATCCTTCACTTGCGGGAAGCGATCGTAATAGGCCTGTGGAACCTGCAACGGCCAATGCGGCGCGTTATAGGCGACATAGGTGAAGAAGGGGTGGTCCCGGTCCCCGGCGGAACGGTCGATGAAGTCCACGGCCCGGTCCGTGATCTGGTCGGTCAGGTAGCGGGTGAAATCGTCGGCCGGCCTGGCCTCCGGGCCTTCGACCATGGCGTGATGGCCGGTGCGCGGGGTGATCGGGTACTTGTCCGCCTTGGTGGGCGTGGTGACGATGCCCGGCGTCTTCGGATCGACGTAGTTGGTTTCGCCCGCGATGAAGCCGAAGAATTCGTCGAAGCCACGTTCGGTGGGATAGAACTGTCGCTCCGCGCCCTGGTGCCACTTGCCGAAGGCGGCCGTGCGGTAGCCCAGCGGCTTCAGGCGCTCTGCCAGGGTTTTCTGGTCGACGGGCAATCCCGCGCCTTCGTCGCCTTCGTCGTTGATGTTGTAAGTGAAACCGAAGCGCTGCGGCATTCGTCCGGTCAGCAGCCCCGCGCGGCTGACTGCGCAGACAGAGGCGGTGACATAGCCGCTGGAGAAGGCCACGCCGGTCTTCGCGATCCGGTCTATGTTCGGCGTCGGCACGTCGGCGCGGCCGTACGTGGAGACATCCGCCCAGTCGAGATCGTCGGCCAGGATGACGACGACGTTTGGCCTCCCGGCGGCGGCGGCAGGGCGCTGCGCGGCGGCGGGGCGCTGCGCCGAGGCAGTGTGCGTCGGTACGGTGTTCGTCGTGCAGCCGGACAGGCCGAGCAGGCATGTACCCGCCAGCATTGCGGAAACGAGCGTGCGGTGCATCATTCTTCTCCTCCCGGCGTCCTGCCGCAGCCGGCGACGGTGGCGGGCTGGCCGGGATCGACGGATGGCTGCCCTTCGCACCACGGATAACGCGTGGGATCGAGCGGGCCGTCGTGGGTATCGGCCAGAACCTTGCGCAAGACCGCGTAACGGCGTGCGGCCTCGCCCTTGCGCCGGGCGGCGGGCACTTCTGTCTCGACGCCGGAAACCGGGTCCATCGCCACGAAGCGACCGTCTCCGTAAAGCTTCCACCGGGCGTCGAAAGCGAAGCGCTCCGGCTGGAATTGCCACATCGGCGCATAGTGCATGAAGATCGCACTGCGCGCGGCACTCGCCTTGCCTGCGATGACCGGCCACTGGCTCACGCCGTCGACCTTACCCGCAAGAGCAGGCTGCCCGGCCATGTCGGCGAACGTGGGCAGCAGGTCGGTGAAATCGACCAGCGCCTCGCTCGCCTTGCCATTGGGGACGCCCGGACCCCAGGCGATGAAGGGGACGTGGGTGCCGTTGATGGTGGTCGAACCCTTGCCGCCGCGAACCGCATGGCCATCGCGCATGGACGTGATCTGGCGGTTGGTGCCGTTGTCGCCGGTGAAGATGACGATAGTGTTCCGGTCCAGCCCCTCCGCCTTGAGGCGCGCCATCAGGTCTCCCACCAGCCGGTCCATGTAGGACACCATGCCGTTGAAACGGCTGGCAGCGCCTTCGGCGGTCATCGAATCCGGGGTTTGCACCCAGGGATTGTGGACCAGGACCATCGGGTAATAGAGGAAGAAAGGCTTGTCCTTGTGGCGCGAGATGAAGTCCAGCGCCTTCCTGCTGTCAAAATCGGGGCCGAAGCCTTCCTCGCTGATCTTTGGCTTGCCGTTGGCGGCGCGGGTCGGCCCCCAGTAGCGCGAGCCCTTGGGCGTCAGCGCCTGGAGCTGCCACAAGTAGCTTTCGTCGAACCCGGCAGCCTCGGGCGTGATGCCGGTGCGGCCGTCGAAGCCGTTGCCCATGAGCTGCCATTTGCCGACGATGCCGGTGACGTAGCCCGCCTCCTTCATGACATTGCCGAACGTGCGCTGGCCGGGGGCGAGATAGCCGAAGGCCTCGTAATTGCGCCAGTTCTCCTGCCCGGTCATCAGCCGCACGCGCGAAGGCGAGCAGAGCGGCATGGCGTGGGCATTGTCGAAACGGGTGCCTTCGGCGGCGAGCCGGTCGACATGAGGCGTGTGGTATTCGCCGCCATAGGCATTGATGCCTTCCACCCCGAAGTCGTCGGCCAGGATCAGGATGATGTTGGGCGGGCCGGACGTGCGCGCAGCCGGAGCGGGGGCGCTGGCAGGAGCCGCAGCCGGTACGGCGGGCCGGGCGAGCGCGGGCGGAATGCCGCCGATCATGGTGCTCAGGGCGAGCGCGGCGAGTGCCGGGGCAGACCGCGGCCTCACTTCGGTTCTTCCCCGGAGGGGGCAGCCGTGCGGTCGCCGCTGCCGTCGAACATCTCGCGGTAGCGGAAAGGCTTGGGCGCCTCGGCCAGCGGCGGATCGGAATATTTGCGCGCCTCCGACCACCACAGCGCCTGGAGTTCCTTGAGCTTGGCGGGCATCGCGGCGGCCAGGTCGTGGTTTTCGGCCGGGTCCGCCTCGGTATCGAAGAGCTGCCAGACGTCCTTGGCGAAATCGCCGTCGCGCGGGTGGACCGCCAGGGCCCGCCACTTGCCTTGGGTGATGGCCCGGTTGCCGCGCAGTTCGAAGTACTGGACGGTGCGGGCGGCCGGCGCGGATGCATTGGCGATCGTCGGCAGGATCGACTTGCCCGCCACCGCGATTTCCGCCCGCCCCGCCACCGCCCTGGGGAAGGCGGTGCCGGCTGCGGCGGCCAGGGTGGGGGCGATGTCCACTGCGTCTACGTACTGGCTGCGGACCTGCCCGCCGTCGTGAATGCGGCCGGGCCAGCTCACCACCATCGGCGTGCGCACGCCGCCGAGCTGCGGCCAGATCTTGTAGCGCTTGTACGGGGTGGAACCGAGGTAGGCCCAGGGGCGCTGGTATTCGCTTTGCGTCTTGTCCGTGCCGAGTTCGTCGAGGCGGGCCAGCATCTGTTCGGGGGTCAGGGTATTGGGCCGGTACATCCGGTCGAACGAGCCCTTCTGACCGGCCTCCGAAGCCGCGCCATTGTCCGAGACCAGGATGATGAGCGTATTGTCGAACTGCCCGGTGTCCTTGAGGTGCTGGACCAGCCGCCCGATCTGCTCGTCGGTATGGGTGATGAAACCGGCGTAAGTGGCCATGAAGCGGGCGAAGACGGTCTTTTCGGCAGGCGTCAGGTCCGCCCAGGCGCGGTCGCCGTCGGCGCGGGGGGACAGTTCCGCCTGGGGCGGCATGATGCCCATCAGCTTCTGGCGTGCCAGACGGTCATGCCGCAGGGCGTCCCAGCCCTTTTCATAGATGCCGGCGTAAGCGTCGATATAAGCCTTGGGCACCTGGATCGGCGCATGGGCGGCGCCGAAGGCGAGGTAGACGAACTGCGGCTGCGCCGGGTTCGCAGAGAGCGCCTTGATCGCGTGGTCGGTGATGTCGACCGAGAAATGGTAGCCGGGCCGGTCGGGCTTGGGGAGCGTGCGGTTCCCCTCGATCAGGTCCGGGTGGTACTGGTCGGACCAGCCCAGGAAGAAGCCGTAGAAATCGTCGAAGCCGCGCTGGAGCGGCCAGGAGCCGTTATGTCCGGGCGAGCCGTCCTCGTCCTCGGGGGCGAGGTGCCACTTGCCGTAGCCATGGGTGGCATAGCCGGCGCGGTGAAGTACCTGGGCGATGGTGCTGGCGTTCTGCGGCAGTTCGCCCCGGTCGCGCGTCATGTCGGCGGGGTTGAGGACTTTGGCGGGCAGGTCGGCCATGCGCACGGTCTGCGGGTTGCGCCCGGTCAGCAGCGCGGCGCGGGTGGGGGAGCAGACCGCCTTGGTGTCGAAGTGGTTGTAGCGCAGCCCGCCCGCTGCAAGCGCATCGATGTTGGGTGTGCGGATTTCCGAGCCGAAGGCGCCGATGTCCGAGAAGCCGGTATCGTCGAGCACGATCAGCACGATATTGGGGCGCGTCTGGGCCGAAGTCGGGGCCGGAGCGGCTGCGGATGCCGGTGCCTTGGCAAGACCCGGCTGCGACGCGAGCGATCCGGCGACGATCAGGGCGGCGGTACAGGCCAGGCGAGTCATGCGATTCAGCTTCGGCATTGGGTTCCTCATCCTGTTGTTCCGGTGCGTCCGGTTGCCCGGCGTCCTATGCGTGAAAGCAGTCTCAGGCCCTGGCGGCAATCGGGTCAGCAACGGGGGCGGCGATGGCGCGGCCGTAGCCCCTTAGGCCCAGCAGCAGGGCCGCCACCGAAAGGGGCGAAGCCACGGCGCAGACGATGGTGATGGCATGGGGCAGGGCGGCGGGATCGCCGTACCAGTAGTCCGTGACCAGCGCGATCGCGAAGGGGCCGCCGGCGGCGCCGATCAGGTTCACCATCAGCATGTATCCCGCCGATATCGAAGCGCGCATCCGGTTCGGGGTGATCTCCTGAAGCGCGGCCAGGCCGCCGCCGAAATTGAACCCGGCCAGGAAGTTCATCGCGCCGATCAGCGCCAGCGAGAGCGACGCATTGGCCGCCTGCGGGAAAAGCGTGGTGACAGGGATCAGCGCCACGAAGCCGAACAGGGCGACCAGCAGGTTGGCGCGCTCGAACCCGCGGCGGCGCAGGGCGGCTGCGGCGAATCCGCCTGCCAGCGTGCCGCTGACGCCGCAGACTGCGGTAATGAGGCCGTAGATGCCGCCGATCTCCGCAGTCGTCAGGCCGTATTTGCGTTCGAGGAAAGCGGGGATCCAGGCGCCGGTGGCGTTGCCCACCAGGATCATCAGGGCAAAGCCGCAGCTTATGCCGAGGTAGGCCTGCCAATGGCGCACGACATGGGCGGCCAGTTCGGAGAAGGGCGGGCTAGCCGCAGCGGCGGTGCCGTTGAGGCCCATGCGGACAGGCTCACGCACCAGCAGCATGGCGCCGGAAAGCACGATGCCGGGAATGCCGAGCATCAGGAACACCAGGTGCCAGCCCTTCACCGCGCCGATCACCGGCAGCAGGACCACGCTGCCCGGAGGCACGACGCTGGCCAGGAAACCGCCCAGCATGAGGGCAGCGGCGCCGCCGACGTAGATGCCCATCTGATAGACACCCATGGCCGCGGCCAGGCGCTCCTTGGGGAAATAGTCGGCCAGGATCGAATAGGCGGCGGGGCTGAGCCCGCCTTCACCGGCACCGACGCCGATCCGGGCCACGAACAGCGTTCCGAAACTGCGCGCAAAGCCGCAGAGGGCGGTGGCGATGCTCCAGATGAACACGGCGCCCGCCACGATGTTGCGGCGGTTTGCCCGGTCGGCCAGCCGTGCGACGGGGATCCCGACCAGCACGTAGAACATCGTGAAGCTGAGGCCGTAGAGCAGGCTCATCGCCGTGTCGGAGGCCTGGAGGTCTTCCTTGATCGGCTGAACGAGGAGGGCGAGCGCCTGGCGGTCCACGAAGGCCAGCGTGTTCGCCGCTGCCAGCATCCCGGCAGCGAACCACGCCCGTTTCGGCGAAGGCCACTGGCGGCCGTCGCTTTCGCACTGTTCCCTCACGATCCCCTCCACTTGGTATGGCCTGTCTTTCTCAGCGGCCGATATTTAACGCTAAAACAGCAAGTGTGTCCGAAGATGTCAACCGGGTAATTGCGCAGCTCCCTGATGAAGGCCGAGCTTGCTGTTGCACGAAGGACACGCCCCGATGCTCGTCGTATCGGTCGCCAAACAGCAATGCGCGGAAACGCGCCGCTTTCGCGCCAGCCACAGAGAAATGTCGATATTAGCGGTAAAATAAATCGTTGACACCGGCCGGGCGGTTGGAGTTTAGCGTTACATGAATCAGGTGATTCGAACCCGGCGCGAATGTCCAGAAGTCCTGGGCAGCAAAGATGCCGGGAACCCAAGTGGAGGGGAAAAGCATGTCTCTGAAGACCATTTTTGGTGCGTCTACCGTTTCCGTCACCGCGCTCGGCGCCGCCATCATGTGGGCCGCACCCGCCATGGCGCAGGATGCCGCCGCGCCTGACGGCACCATGCCCGGCGATATCGTCGTTACCGCGCAGAAGCGCGCCGAGCGCCTCCAGGACGTGCCGCTGGCCGTCACTGCGGTGAGCGCCGACATGCTGGCCGCGCGCCAGATCAACGACACCACCTCGCTGGTCACCGCCATTCCCTCGCTCTCGTTCCAGCAGGGCGCCAACCCCACCAACACCAGCTTCCGCATTCGCGGCATCGGCACGGCCCTGTTCGGCCAGGGCGTCGAATCCTCGGTCTCGGTGGTTGTCGACGGCGTCGTCGCCGTGCGCTCGGCCCAGGGCTTCTCCGAGCTGGCCGACATCGAGCGCATCGAAGTCCTGCGCGGCCCGCAGGGCACGCTCTTCGGCAAGAACGCATCCGCCGGCGTCATCAGCGTGACCACTGCGCGCCCTTCCGACACGTTCGAGGGCAAGGGCGAAATCACCATCGCCGAGCATAACGAATATCGCGCGCGCGGCACCGTGTCCGGCCCCATCACCGACACCCTGCGCGCCCGCGTCTCCGGCTTCTACAGCGACGTCCAGGGCGTGACGCGCAACATCGGCACTGACAAGTGGGTCAACGGCTCCAAGAGCTGGGGCGTGCGCGGCAAGCTGGAATGGGAAGCCACGCCCAACCTCACTTTCCTGCTCGCCGGTGAATACAAGAAGACCGACGCGGATTGCTGCGCTTCGACGCTGATCTCCATCGTCAACCCGGTGCTGCAGCAGGTCGTCGGCCCGATCGACGCCAGCCGCAAGAACCGCACGATCAACGAAGACACCGACACATACGCCAACAGCAAGTCGCAGACCTACTCGCTGCAGGCCGACTGGGACCTCGGCGCCGCGTCGATCACCTCGATCACGGCCTACCAGAAGTACGATCTGGAAGTGAACCAGCCGATCGACCGCATCAACGCCACTTCGCCGCTCTACCTGGGTACGGCCGCCTTCGCGCCCTATACCTTCTGGAACCAGAACCACGGCATCGTCGATCTGAGCGCCTGGTCGCAGGAACTGCGCATCGCCAATAACGGCAAGTCGGACCTCAATTACGTCGTCGGTGCCTTCTACATGCACAGCGACATCCTGCGTCCCTTCGACCGCCGCCGTGCCCGCTGCACCGCGGGCATCGTCGGCCAGCCTTGCGCCACCACCAATATCGTGTGGCAGTCCGCCGAGAGCCGCATCCGCCTGAAGCAGGACAGCATCGCCGCCTTCGGCCAGGCCGACTATCTCATCGTCGGCGGGCTTCGCGCCATCGGCGGCATCCGCGTCCAGTACGAAAAGGGCACCAATAGCGGCACCCGCACCGCCCCGATCGTCGCCGGAGACAACGTGTTCCCGGGCAATGCCAGCACCAGCGGCAGCTTCTCGGCCCACGACACCGCCGTTACCGGCAAGGCCGGTTTGCAGTACGAGTTCAGCCGCAATGCGCAGGTCTATGCGACCTATACCCGCGGCTACAAGGGCCTGGGCTACGAGATGGAAATCTCGGCCAACCTTGCCAACCAGTCCGCGATCCAGCCCGAGCACGTCAACGCCTATGAAATCGGCTTCAAGGGCAGCACGTCCGACCGTACGCTGACCTTCTCGGCCGCGCTGTTCCAGGCGGACTATTCGAACCTGCAGGTCCAGGCCAACCGTTCCGACCCGACCACCGGCGTCATCCAGTTCGTGACCACCAATGCCGGTTCGTCGCGCAGCCGCGGCTTCGAAATCGAAGCGACGATGCGTCCCTCGGACTCGTTCTCGGTCAATGCCGGCGTCACGTACGCGCAGTCGCGCATCAATATCGACGGCCTGAACTGCCCGCTGCAGCTGCAGGCTGCCGCACCGGTGATGACCGGCACGCCGATCAACGTGTGCTACCGCACCGCCCCCGGCGCGACCCCGCAGCAGAACCTGCGCGATCGTCCGCTTCAGGCGAGCCCCGACTGGCGCATCACCCTGTCGCCGCGCTACGACTACGAAGGCGACAAGTTCAGCGCCTTCGCACAACTGGGCGTGAACTTCACCAGCGCGCAGTACTTCACCTCGGAACTCGATCCGCTGACGCGCCAGCCGTCCTACACGCTGGTCGACGCCACGGTCGGCGTTGCCACGCCGGACAAGCGCTACAGCCTCTCGGTCTTCGTGAAGAACCTGTTCGACACCAACTACCTGACCAGCATCGGCCACAACTCGCTGATGTCCACCACGGCCAATCCCTACGATCTGGTCGGCACCTACAACAAGGACTCCAGCCGCTACTTCGGTGCGACCTTCGGCGCCCGTTTCTGAGACCCACCTTGGGCCGGGCGCCAGCGCCCGGCCGCTTCTTGAAGGATCGCGCCTTGGATCGACGCAAATTCCTGGCCTCCAGCGCCGCCGCCGCGGCAGCCTGCTCGGCGCCGGCCGCCATGGCCGCGGGGAAGCGCCGCCCGCGCAACGTCGTCGTGATCCTCTGCGACGATCTCGGCTACGGCGATCTCGGCATGACCGGCGCCCGCGGCATCGCCACGCCGAACATCGACGCCATGGCCCGCGAAGGGCTGACCTTCTCCGAATTCTATGCCGCCGCCAACTTGTGCACGCCCTCGCGCGCGGGGCTGCTCACCGGGCGCTATCCCGTGCGGACGGGCCTTGGAGACAAGGTCATCCTCTACAACGACGACCGCGTCCTGCCGAAATCCGAAGTGACCATAGCCGAGGCGCTCAAGCCCGCCGGCTATGCGACCGGCCTGTTCGGCAAGTGGCACCTCGGTCATCGCGGACCGGACTGGCTGCCCACGCACCACGGCTTCGACCGCTTCGTGGGCATCCCCTATAGCCACGACATGAGCCCCCTGGTGCTGGTGCGCGCCGAGGGCGGGCGCGAGGCCGTGCAGGCGCCTGTCGAGATCACGCCGCTCCAGCAGATCTTCTGCGAGGAGGCCGAGATATTCATCACCGAGAACGCCGCAAGGCCGTTCTTCGTGGAACTGGCGCTCAGCGCGCCGCACTTGCCCTGCCGCCCGCCCGCGCCCTTCGCGGGCCGCTCGAACGCGGGAGCTTACGGCGATTCCGTGGAGGAAGTGGACGACAAGGTCGGCCGCATCCTCGCCCTGCTGCGCAAGCTGGGGATCGACCGCGAGACGCTGGTGCTGTTCACCTCCGACAATGGACCCTGGTACGAAGGGTCGAGCGGCCCCCTGCGCCAGCGCAAGGGCGGCGGCGGCTACGACGGTGCCAGCAAGGTGCCGCTGATCGCCTGGTGTCCCGGTTCGATCTCCGCTTCCGGCCACAGCGATGCGATCGCCATGGCCATCGACTTTCTCCCCACCTGCTGCGCGCTCGCCGGCGTCGCCCTCCCCGACGCGGAACTGGACGGAAAGGACATTTCCTCCGTCCTGTTCGGCGGCGCGCAGCAGTCTCCCCATGAGGAACTTGTCCTGTTCAACAATGAAGACCCGGTGGCGATCCGCACGCAGCGCTGGAAATACGTCTCCGGCGACTACTTCCTGGCGGGCTTCCGGCCCACCGATCCCAAGTACCCGCAGCTTTACGACCTGAACGCCGACCCGGCCGAGAACTACAGCGTGGCCGATCGCCACCCGGATGTCCTTGCCGACATGCGCGGCCGTCTTGCTGCTGCCCGCACCCGCTTCGCGCCGTTCAAGCGCGGCCCGGTGGCCGTGACTTCGGGAACTTTCCATGACTGATATTGCCCCCGTTTCTCTCGACACCGTCGATCCCCTCGCCATCGATGCCAAGGCCCAGGCCTGGGTGGAGCGCACCCGCGACGCGATGAGCACCGAGGAGAAGATCGGCCAGCTCTTCGTCTTCTCCACCTCGCAGGACAGCCGCGAGGAACTGGCGCCGCTGCTTGCGCTGAAGCCCGGCGGCATCAACCGCTTCCCCCGGCGCGACCTTGCCGCCTTCCGTGAGGCGACGATGTTCACGGTCGAAAGCGCCAGCGTGCCGCCGATCTTCACCGGCGACATCGAGGGCGGCACCATCAGCTATCCCTTCGCCACTGCCGTGCCCAATATCATGGGGCTGGCGGCCTGCGACGATCTGGCCACGACCGAGGCGGTCGCCCGCCTCGTCGCGCGCGAGAGCAGGGTGCTGGGCTACGACTGGTCGTTCGGCCCGGTGGTGGACATCAACGAGGCCTTCCGCAGCGCCATCGTGGGCACCCGTTCCTTCGGCTCCGACCCTCAGCGGGTGCTGGCGCAAGCCGGCGCCTATGCCCGCGTCCTTCAGGAAGAGGGCGTGGCTGCCTGCCTCAAGCACTGGCCGGGCGACGGTTTCGACGAGCGCGACCAGCACCTCGTCACCAGCGTCAACCCGCTCTCGGTGGAGGAATGGCATGCGCTTTACGGCCGCATCTACGGAACGCTGATCCGGGCCGGGGTCATGACGGTGATGTCCGCACATATCGCCTTCCCCGCCTATATCCGTTCGCGCCTGCCCGATGCCGGGCGGGAAGCCTTCCAGCCCGCCACCGTCTCGCGCCTGCTCAACCAGGACCTGCTGCGCGGGGAACTGGGCTTCAAGGGCCTGATCATCTCCGACGCCACCGGCATGGGCGGGCTGACGGGCTGGATGGAGCGCGCCGAGACGGTGCCCACCGTGATCGAGAACGGCTGCGACATCTTCCTGTTCAGCCGCGCGCCCGAGCGGGACTACGGCTTCATGCTGGACGGTCTGCGCAAGGGCCTGCTGTCCGAAGCCCGGCTGGAGGAGGCGGTCACGCGCATCCTCACGCTCAAGGCGAAGCTGGGGCTGCACTTGCGCGAACCTTCGGAGCGGCTCATGCCGCTGGCCGAGATGCAGGAGGCGCTGCAGGCCCCCGCAGACCTCGAAACGGCCCGCGCCGCGTCCGGGCAGAGCGTCACCCTGGTCAAGGACGTGCAGGACCTTCTGCCGCTCGATCCCGTGAAGCACCGCCGGGTCGTGGTGATCGAGGAGGAAGGCTTCAGCTTCTGGGACGGCTCGCTCGATCGCGGCTACGGCCCTGTGTTTGCCGAGCTGGAACAGCGCGGTTTCGAGGTGCGCAGGTTCGATCCCGAGGCGATGCCCTCGCGTGAGGACACCGACCTTGTCCTCTATCTGGTCGGGCAGGAAGCGACGCCCAGCGCCTCGCGCATCTTCCTCGATTTCGCGAAGCTGCATGGCAACAACCGCAAGGCGATGACGCAGTATTCGCGCGAAATCCCCACGCTGATGGTCTCCTTCGGCCAGCCCTATTACCTGTTCGATGCGCCGCACATGCAGACTTGCGTGAACGCCTATAGCGCGATCGAGCCGGTGCAGCGCGAAACGGTCCGGCGTCTCACCGGAGAGGCACCGTTCACCGGCGTCAGCCCGGTCGATCCGTTCTGCGGCCTCGAACAGCTCAAGTGGTGAGGACGGTATGACTCAAGGCGAGATGACTCAGGGCGCCAACGACCAGCGTTCGCAGCTCGAAGCGCTCTATGCCGCGATGGCGCCGCAGGGGCTCCAGCCCTTGTGGGAGAGCCTTCATGCACTGGTCCTCACGGAGCCCCGCTCGCCCGCCAGGCCCTGGCGCTGGGACTATGCGGAGACCCGCAACTTCCTGATGCGGGCCGGCGACATCATCAGCGCCGAGCAGGCCGAGCGCCGGGTGCTTATCATGGAGAACCCCGGACTGGCGGGTCAGGCGGCGATCACGCCCAGCCTCTACGCCGGGCTTCAGCTGATCCTGCCGGGCGAAGTGGCGCCCTGCCACCGCCATGCGCAGAACGCGCTGCGCTTCGTCATGGAAGGCAGCGGCGCCTTCACCGCGCTCGACGGCGAGAAAGCGGTGATGGAGCAGTTCGACCTGGTGCTGACGCCGGCCTACCAGTGGCACGATCACGGCAACGACGGCGATGCGCCGATGATCTGGCTCGACGGCCTGGACATCCCGACCGTGCGCCTGTTCGATGCCAGCTTTGCGGAACGCCTTGGCTCTGCGGCCCATCCCGAGACGGCCGCACCGGGCGACACTCTGGCGCGCTACGGCCACAACATGCGCCCGATGCGCGGCAGCGCGGCGGACCGGCGACCGGCAGGACGGCCGCTGTTCCACTATCCTTATGCCGACTGGCGCCCCGCGCTCCAGTCGCTGGCGACCGCGGGCGAAATCGACCCGCACTTCGGCCACGCGCTGGAATTCACCAATCCCGCAGACGGCGGCCCGGTGCTCTCCACCATCTCCGCCCATGTCCGGCTGCTGCCCGCAGGCTTTGAGAGCCGCACCCGCCAGGCGACGGACGGCACCGTCTTCGTCGTCTGCGAAGGTACCGGCGAACTGCGGCTGGGCGAGGAAACCATCGCCCTGAAGCCCAGGGACGTGGTGGTGGTGCCCTCCTGGGTGCCGCACCGCTTCCTCGCCGCGACCGAGCTGGTCCTGTTCGCCTATTCCGACAAGGCTTCGCAAGTGAAGCTCGATCTCTACCGGGAGTTCAACCATTGACCTATCTGTTCGACCCGCTGCCGCCCGTCCTTGCGAAGACCAGCGACGGTCACGACTATCCGGTCCGCCGGGTGTTCTGCATCGGCCGCAACTATGCCGACCACGCCAAGGAAATGGGCGTCGAGGTTGACCGCGAGGCGCCGTTCTACTTCACCAAGTGGGCGGAAACCGTGATCCCCAGTGGATCGGTGATGGCTTACCCGCCGTCGACGGCGAACTTCCATTACGAGGCCGAACTGGTCGTCGCCATCGGCAAGGGCGGGCGCAGCATCGCCGCGGCCGACGCCCTGGACTACGTCTACGGCTATGCCACCGGGCTCGACATGACCCGCCGCGACCTCCAGCTGGAAGCGCGGGCCAAGGGCCGCCCCTGGGATGCCGGCAAGAACGTGGAGGAATCCTCTCCGCTTGGCCTGATCCATCCGATCGCCGAAACCGGCCCGCTGAACGAAGGCGCGATCCGCCTGACGGTCAACGGCGAAGTCAGGCAGGAGGCAGACCTTGCCGAGCTGATCCACCCGGTAGCGGACCTTATCGCCTTCCTCTCGAACGCCTACCGCCTGGAGCCGGGCGACCTGATCTACACCGGCACGCCCGCCGGCGTGGGCGCGGTGGTGCCGGGCGACGAGATCGTCATCTCGGTGGCCGGCCTCAGCGATACCGTGGTGAAGGTGGGGCCGCCGGCCGGTGCCTGACCCGCTGGTCCTCCATACCTTCTGGCGGTCGTCCTCTTCGTGGCGCGTGCGCATCGCGCTCGCGCTCAAGGGGCTGGACTGGAGCGGGCGCACCTATCGGCTGCGCGCGGGCGAACAGCGGGCGCCGGAATATCTCCGGCTCAACCCGCAGGGCCTCGTACCCAGCCTGGAAGTCGGTGGTGCGGTGCTGACGCAGAGCCTGGCCATCTGCGAGTATCTCGACGAGATCCGGCCCGATCCGGCGCTGCTTCCGGCAGATCCGCTGGAACGCGCGAAAGTCCGCGCCGCGGCCCAACTGATCGCCTGCGAAGTGCATCCCCTCCAGAACCTCAAGGTGCTCGACATGCTGCGCGCGCGCGGTCTGGACGAGGAATCCGTGACCGACTGGGCGCGCGAAGTGATCGAGACCGGGCTGGAAGCCTTCTCCGCGACGATTGCGGCGAACGAAGGCCCTTATTGCTTCGGCGCGCAAGTCACGCTGGCCGACATCTGCCTCGTGCCCCAGCTCGGCAATGCGCGGCGCTTCGGCGCGCGGTTCGACTTCCCGAGGATTGCGGAAGTGGAAGCTGCCTGCAACGCCCTGCCGGCATTTCAGGTTGCCGTCCCGTCCCGTCAGCCGGACGCGGAGTAGTATCGATACCTTGGGGCGACCGCTCGACCTCCTCCTCCCGAGCCGGTTGCCCATGCGGCGGTGGACGCAAGTCCGCCGCCGCCTTTTTATCTGTCTTGCGGCTTATCCGTCTTTGGGAGGCACGCCGACCGAATTGCGCTCGATCACGGTGAAGTCCACGTAGCTGGCCTCCACTGCGGCGCTTTTCCCGCCTTCTTCGCGCAAGATGCTGACGAGGCGCTCGGTGGCCCTTTCGGCGATGAGCGCCAGCGGCTGGCGCACGGTCGTCAGGGCGGGCCAGATCTTCACGGCGATCGGCGTATCGTCGAAGCCGATGATCGAGACGTCGCCGGGCACGGACAGGTTGTTGCGCAAGGCCACGTTGACGAAGGCCGCGGCCATATCGTCGTTACCGGCGATCACCGCCGTCACGCGGCGGTCGTCGATCAGCACGCGCTGTGCCAGATCGAGCCCGGCATCGAAGGTCGGGCGCGCCTCCCAGACCAGGCTCATGTCGGGAATGACGCTCTGTTCGCCCAGCGCGCGCAAATAGCCGCGCAGTCGCGAAACCGCCACCAGCGCGCCGGGCAGGGTGACGAAGCCGATCCGGCGGTGGCCCTTTTCCAGCAGGATCCGCGTCACTTCGTAAGCGGCCTGTTCGTCGTCGATCCGCACGCAGTCCATGTTGCGGAGATCGCCGCCGGGCGCCAGGGCGATCATCGCGGTATCGTGACGCTCCGGAATGCCGGCGGCGCTGACCATTTCGCAGAGCGGCGGCGGCAGCAGCAGCCCGTCCAGCCCGGTCTTCAGGAAAGCCTCCACGCCGCCGACCGGATCGGCCAGGTCGTAGGAGTTGATGATGAGCTGCGCGCCCAGGCGCGAGGCGGCCTTGAGCGAGCCGACCAGGATCGCGCTGAGCAGGGCGCTTTCGGTATCGCTGTGGACCAGCCCGATCCGCAGGGTGGCGGCGCTGGCCAGGGCCCGCGCGGCGCTGTTGGGCGTGTAGTTGAGCGCCTTCACGGCCTTGAGCACGGCATCGCGGGTGTCGGCATGGACGACCGGCCGGTTGTTCAGCACGTTGGAGACGGTCATCGTCGATACGCCTGCCAGCTCGGCCACTTCGGCAATCGTGGGGCCGCCGCCGCCGCGCCGTCGTTTTCGAGGGGTCGTACCGCTTGTCATAATCGCCCCTGTCATAGGTTCCGGCCGCAATTTGGCAAGGATGTGCCCGGCCGATGCGATTTGGTTCGAATTGACCAACAACTGCGTTGACAATCCCGGGAATGCGGTTAGTTGTAGCGCTAAATACTCGCTTGTCCATTGCCTTTCGGGTCGCACCAGAAAGGCGCCGCACGAACGGCGCCGGGCAAGACAAGAATACAGGGATGGGGACTATGCTGCAGACCGCGAAGGATGCCGCGCTGAAGACGGCGCCGGAGATGACGGTTCCCGATCCGGTTTTTGATCCGGTTCCCGATCCTGATGGCGGCAGCTGGCCCCCCGCGCGCGAAGCCTGGACGGCGGCGATCCTGCTCATGCTGGCCTATACCCTGGCCTTCGTCGATCGCCAGGCGCTGGCGCTGCTCGTGCAGCCGATCAAGGAAGACCTCGGCGCCTCCGACACGGCGATGAGCCTGCTCTACGGGTTGAGCTTCACCCTGTTCTACGTGATCGTCGGTATCCCCGTGGCCTGGCTGGCAGACCGGTCCAACCGCCGCAACATCATCGTCGTGTCGATCTTCGTCTGGAGCCTCGCCACCGCGGCCTGCGGCATGACCCGCAGCTACGGCGGCCTCTTCGCCGCGCGCGTCGCGGTGGGAACCGGGGAGGGGGGACTGAGCCCTGCCGCCCACTCGATCCTGGCGGACTATTTCCCGAAGAACCGGCTGGCGCTGGCCATGGGCGTCTACAACATGGGCGTTTACCTCGGCGGGGCCGGTGCCCTGATCCTGGGCGGGCTGATCGCCGGGGCGGTGCCGCCGTCCTCGGAAATCGCCATACCGGTGCTGGGGACGATGAAGGGCTGGCACATCATCTTCCTGGCGCTCGGCATTCCCGGCGCGCTGCTGTCGCTGGCGATGCTGTTCGTGCGCGAACCCGTTCGCCGTGGCGGCGCGCCGAAGCTCGCGGAGCCGGCCGGCCATGAGAATCCCGGACGGAAGGGAAGCGCAAGCGTGGCCCAGCTGTTCGGCCAGCTCTCCGCCCACGGACGCGCCTACTTCGGCATCATCGTCGGCTTCGCGCTCATGATCTTCGTGGGGAACGGCACCGGCGCGTGGATCCCGGCTTTCCTCGAACGCTCCTATGGCATGTCGATTTCGCAGATCGGCGCCTCCTACGGCTGGATGGTGTTCTTCTGCGGTACGAGCGGCGCGCTCTGCGGCGGCTTCGCCGGCTCCTGGCTGCAAAAGCGCGGAGTGGTGAACGGCAACCTCCTGGCCGCGGTGATCGGGTTCACCGCGCTCATTCCCCTGACGATCGGTTTCCCGCTCATGCCGACGGCCGGGCTCGCGCTGGCGGGTGTGGGCGGCATGAACTTCTTTGCCGGCTTCAACTTCGGCGGCGGACTGGCCACGCTCCAGTCGCTGACCCCCAACCGCATGCGCGCGCAAGTCTCGGTGATCTACATGCTGGCCATCAATCTGGTCGGCTCGACCCTGGGGCCGACTTCGGTGGCTCTGGTTACCGACATGGTCTTCGCCGATCCTTCGCGCCTGGGCCTGTCGATCTCCATCGTCTGCGCCGTGGCCTCGCCGCTGGCGCTGGCGGCGCTGCTGTTCGGCATGTCCGGCCTGCCGCGCCGGGAGCGCGCGGCATGAAGGGGCGGCGGACGAAGGGCCTGCTCGGCGGGCTGGTACTGGCGGCGCTCTGCTGCGGATCGGCGCAGGCGGCCGAATGGCGCGACCTGAACCACAACGGGCAGAAGGACCCTTACGAGGATCCCGAAGCCCCGATCGAGCGCCGCGTCGAGGACCTGCTCGGCCGGATGACGCTGGAGGAGAAGACCGGCACGCTGGCGCATGGCACGCTTCCGGGCGCCGGGCCGACGCCGGGGGCGGCGATCGGCATTTCCGCCGGCGGCTACGACATGGCCAAAGTCCGCGACCTGGTGGGCCGGGATCACATGTCCAGCTTCATCACCCGGCTGGACCTGCCCCCCGCCCAGTTCGCCGAGCAGAACAATGCCGTCCAGCGCGCGGCAGAGGAGAGCCGCCTCGGCATTCCGGCTACGATCAGCACGGATCCGCGCAACCATTTCCAGGCGGTTGTCGGCGCCAGCACACGCGGCAAGGGCTTTTCTGCCTGGCCGGAGACGCTCGGCTTCGCAGCGCTGCGCGACGAGGCGCTGGTACGGCGCTTCGGCGCGGCGGCGGCGCGCGAATATCGCGCCGTGGGCATCCACATGGCGCTTTCCCCGCAGGCCGACATCGGCGTGGAGCCGCGCTGGCCGCGCATCACCGCCACCTTCGGGTCCGATCCGTCGCTCGTGTCGCGCATGGCCGGGGCCTATGTGGAAGGCTTCCAGGGCGGACGGGACGGGGTTACGCACAGCGGCGTCGCCACCATCGTCAAGCACTGGGTTGGCTATGGCGCCGCGACAGAGGGCTATGACGGGCACAATTACTATGGCCGCAACGTCACGCTCGACAACCGCGAACTGGCCGAGCACATCCGCGCCTTCGATGGCGCCCTGGCCGCTCACAGCGCGGGCGTGATGCCCACTTACGTCGTGCTGCACGGCGTGACGCTGGACGGAAAGCCGGCCGAGCCGGTGGGGGCCGGTTTCAGCAAGCCGTTGCTGACCGGGCTGCTGCGCGGCGGCAAGGGGTTCGACGGGCTGATCGTCTCCGACTGGTCGATCACGCGCGATTGCCCGGAACGCTGCTCGGCGCCGAGCGCCGAGGCACCGCAGATGCCCGGCGCGATCGGCATGCCCTGGGGCGTGGAGGGGCTGACCGTGGTGCAGCGCTTCGCCAAGGGCATCGATGCCGGGCTCGACCAGTTCGGCGGCATCGACAGTCCCGATCCGATCACCCAGGCAGTGAAGCAGGGGCTGGTGAGCGAGGCGCGGATCGACGAATCCGTGCGCCGGGTGCTGCGCCTGAAGTTCGAACTCGGCCTGTTCGACCAGCCTTTCGTCGATCCCCGCCGCGCAGAGCAAGTGCTGGGCGATCCTGCCGTGAAGGCCGAGGCCGACGCTGCCCAGCGCGCCAGCCAGGTCCTGCTTCGGAACGAAGGCGGTATCCTGCCGCTGCGCCGCGGCGCGCGGGTCTGGCTGCAGGGCCTCGATCCCGAGGCGGCGCGGGCGGCCGGGCTGGAAGTGGTGACGCGGCTGGAGGATGCCGATGCGGCCATCGTCCGCAGCGCGGCGCCGTTCGAGACGCTTCACCCTTATCACTTCTTCGGATCGCGCCAGCATGAAGGCAGGCTCGAATTTCGCGATACCGACCCGGACATGCAGGCGATCCGGACCGCGGCGGCCCGGGTTCCGGTCATCGTCGCAATCGAAATGGACCGCCCCGCCGTGCTGACGGCGATGGTCCCCCATACGCGGGCCATTCTCGCGACCTTCGGCGCCAGCGATGCCGCCGTCGCGGACGTGGTCGCCGGAAAAGCCCGGGCGCGCGGGCGCCTGCCCTTCGACTTGCCCCGCTCTCCGGTCACCACCGCAAGCAGGGCCGCGGGGGACAAGCCCCTCTATCCGCGCGGGAGCGGCCTCGGCGCGGCGCCTGGGGACTGACCACCGCCTTTCCATTCGCGCCGCAGGGCACTAGGCTGGGGTCATGCCTCAGTTCCAGAACCGTGATTTCGCCGCCTTCCTGTTCGACATGGACGGCACCATGGTCGATTCATCGCGGGTCGTCGAACGGGTCTGGACCGCGTGGGCCCAGCGGCACGGCATCGATCCCCAGCCGTTGCTGGCGGCTTGCCACGGCGTGCAGGGCAAGGACCTGATCCGGCGCTTCGGCGGCAGCGGCCTCGATCTGGCAGCCGAACTGAAGGGCATCGAAGCGGCGGAGATCGCCGATCTCGACGGCGTGGTGGCGATCGCGGGGATCGCGGATTTCGTGAAGCGGCTAGCGCCCGGATCCTGGGCCATCGTCACATCGGCGCCGCGCGCACTGGAGGTGAAACGGCTTGAGGCCGTGGGCGTGCCCTTGCCGCAGGTCATGGTGGCGGCAGAAGACGTGACTTGCGGCAAGCCCGATCCGGAAGGCTTCCTCAAGGGTGCTGACCTGTTGGGCGTTCCCATCGAAGCGTGCCTGGTCTTCGAGGATTCTCCCGCCGGCGTCGCTGCTGCGCGGGCCTCCGGGGCACGGGTGGCGATCGTGGGTGACCGCGTCGAGGCGGGCGAGCACGAACCGGTGCTTTACCGTTATCCCTGAGCGGGCAGGCCGGGCGGGCTTTGCGCGGTCAGAAGTCGGGATCGAAGCCGGCGACCGCCTGGAGTGTCTTGCGCCTTGCGGGCGGAGCATCCGCAGTGCCCTGCCGTTCGTCCTGCACCGGCGATACTGGCTCCGGATTCCCGGCCGAAACCGGTTCCTTCCCATGCGGCGAAGGGCGCGGCGGGGCCGTGGTGGCTTTATCGCCTGTCATGACGCTTCCTCATGATGCTTCCTGCTTCGATGCAGCGCGGGGAAAACCGGAACCCGCGGCGGCGGGCTCCGGTTCGTTCCTGCGTCTTGCCGGTCAGAAGTTGACCGTGGCGCCGATCGCGAGCTGGCGGCCCAGCGAGTCATAGCGTGCCGACAGCGTGTTGCTGCGCGACAGGCCGTAGCCGTAGGAGTTCGGCAGCAGCGGCGGCAGCTTGTCGAAGATGTTGTTCGCCGACATGCGGAGCGAGAACGCCTCGTTCACGCGGAACGTCAGCGCCAGGTCGAAGTAGTTCTGCGCGCCGATGCGGTAGAACGTCTCACGCTCGGTATCGGCGTTCCCACCCAGTGCCGGATCGTTCGAGTTGCTGACGTTGGTCAGCGGGCCGACATAGCGCCAGTTGAACGAGGCGTTGAAGAAGCGATCCTCGGTCGTGTACGTGGCGCGCAGCGAGTGCGTCCACTTGGGGATCAGCTGGCCGCAAGTGCCGCCGTAGTATCCGGCGCAGTTGTACTTCGGCAGGATCGGTGAGTCCTGGCCGCCGGCCAAAGTGGTCAGCGAGCCTGCGAAGTCCAGCGCCAGCGTGCCGTACTTGCCGAGACCCGTGGAATACTGGCCCTGGAAGTCCCAGCCGTGCGACTTGCTCTTGTAGTAGTTGGTCGTGCCGCCGCGAATGTAGCCGCTGGTCGGGTTGGTGCTGGGGTTGCTGGACAGCGTGCCGTCGGCATTGCGCACGAACATCGAGCAGAAGAACTCGCTGCCGGTCTGGAGGCAGCCGTTCGAGAAGTAGTCGTAGTTGTTGTAGCCGATGGAATCGTCGAGATCGATCAGGAAGCGATCGACCGAGACGACCAGGCCGGGCACGAACGAGGGCTTGAGCACGACGCCGAAGGTCTTGGTGTAGGCCGTTTCCGGGTTGACCGTGTAGCCGCCCGAGCGAACGGTGCAGCCGACGTCGGTCGGGCAGACCAGGGTCGGGCTGCCGTAGAGGCTGTCCGCCAGACCGGTGGCGGCGCAGACTTCACGAGAGGCGGCCGGGGCGCCGTAGACGGGTACCTGCTGGCCGTTGGCGCCGGTGGTGTAAGTGACCGTCGGCGCGCAGATGTCGTTGTAGGTCGGCGTGATCCGGTCGTAGCTGATGTTGGAGCCCTGGTAGGCTTCCACCACGGTCGGCGCGCGCTGGGCCTTGTTGATCGAGCCGCGGAAGGTGATGTCCGAAATCGGCGACCAGATCGCTTCGGCCTTCCAGGTGGAGAAGGTGTCCGGGTTGGAGCTGTACTTCGACAGACGGAACGCGCCGTTGAACTGCAGCAGTTCGGCGAAGGGCTTGTGCTCTACGATCGGAACCTGAACTTCGACGTTGCCTTCCCAGGCATTCTGGGAAAGGTTGCTGTTCGATCCGCCCCAGTTCTTGCGCCAGACATCGTCCGCGTAGCTCTTCAGCTTGTCCTCGCGGAACTCGGCGCCGATCGCGATGGCCACGCCCTGATCGGCCCAGGGCGACTGGATGCCGTAAGTGCCCAGGTCGCCCTGTACGGTGGCAACCGCGTTATAGAGGGTGTTGATCGTGGTGCTGGTGCCGAACTCGGTCAGGTAATCCAACAGGGCCTGGCCGTTGGTGGCCGAGTTGGCGCTGAAGGCGTCGAAGGGAAGGCAGCCATCGGCCGAGCCGGCAGCGCACTGCAGCTGACCGTTGACGCTGACGACATTGAGGGCGTTGTTGACACGGTCGTAGTTGGGGCGGCCCCAGGTGGTGTCCATGCGGTTGCGGGCGTAGACGCCGCCCACATCGTAGCTCCAGCCCTGTGCGAACTGGCCGCGCACGCCGGCGGTCGCGCGCAGGCCCAGGTTGAGGTAGGAATCGGAGACCGGCCGCGCATTGTTGAAGCGATAGCGCACGTCGAGCGGGGCGAGCATACCCGTGCCTGCATCGGCACCACAGATGGTCTGCGCCTGCGAGGCCGACATCAGCGGATTGTTGCAGTTGACGAAGTATGTCGTGCCTTCGCCATAAGTTTCGGAATTCAGCACGCGCGCCGGATAGGGATTGGACGAGCTGTCGCGGAACCACATGACGCTGCCGTAGAGTTCGGCGGCGTCGGACAGTTCGAAGGACGTGAAGCCGCCCGCATTCCAGCGCTTGTTGGCGCGCTGGAAGGAGTAACCGTCATAGGGATTGGCGGCATAGGCGTCGCCATAAGGCAGGAGCGTGCCGGAGCCGTCCGGATTGTTGACGAACTGCTGGCCGTTGGCAGCGCCCGAACGGGGCGAAATGTAGCCATAGGGCGTATACGTCGAGGTCGTGCACCCCAGCGGGCCGTCCTTGCCGGTCTGAATGAGTTCGCAACCTGCCGTCTCGCGCGCGGTGAACGGCACCAGCGCCGCTTCGCGATAGTTCACGTAGCCGCTGATGTGGAAGCGGCCGTCGAACAGCTTCTTGCCGACCGTGAGCGAGATATCGGAACGGCCGCCGTCGATCGCGTTGCCGCGCGCCGGCTGGTCGAAGCCGTACTGGCTGGCGACGTCCGAAATCAGCGTGCGCTTGTTCTTGTGCAGGTAGAAGTTGTAGTTGCCGTTGAGCTGGATGCCTTCGAAATCGTCATCCATGATGAAGTTGACGACGCCGGCGACCGCATCCGAACCGTAGACGGCGGAAGCACCGCCGGTCAGCACGTCGACGCGCTTGATGAGCGAGGTCGGGATCATGTTGGCGTCCACGCCGTTCATGGTGCCCACGCGCTTGCCGTCGATCAGGGTCAGGGTGCGTTCGAAGCCGAGGTTGCGCAGCTTGATGCGCTGGCGGCCGTCGGAATCCGAGTAGTTCTGCTGGCTGTCCGGCGCGATCTGCGGAATGCGGTTGAGCACTTCCTCGATGTTGACGGCGGCCTGGGCGCGGATCGCGTCGTTGGTGACGGAAGTGATCGGCGCGGCGGCCGTGGAGTTCGGGCGGTTGATGCGCGAACCCGTGACGACGATCGAGCCTGCCGAACCGCCCGCGCTATCGGCTGCCTCGGCCGGTGCCGCATCCTGCGCCATGGCCGGCGTGGCCAGACCGGCCATGCAGGTGGTGGCCAAGAGTATCCTGGTGATCTTCCTCATTCGAGAACCCTTTTTCCCTGAAGTGATGGGCCGCCGTGTGCAGGTCGGCCTTGTCGCCTACCGGTCGTTATCGACCGGACTTGTCGGTCCCCGGTCGCTATCGACCGGATTTGTTGGTGCCCGGTCGTTGCCGGCATTTCCTCTTGCGTTATCGATCGATTCCAGGTCGGCGCGGTCAGGCGCGGCGCAGGCTGTCCGACGGGTGGACGGCCGTGCGACCGGCGGCGTCCGTCACCGCGTAAGTGAATCCGGGCTGGATGGCGAAAGCACCGACGCGGCCGTCCTTGTCGATCGCCAGGAATGCGACCTGGGCGTCCTTCACGGCGTCCCCCCGCAGCTTGACGATATGTTCGACGGCTTCGCGGCATGCGGCCATCGCCGACATGCCCATCCGCATCGAGCCGACCACGCGGGCCGCCCCTGCGATGCGCGTCACTTCCTCGCCCACGCCCGTGGCCGTGGCGGCGCCGATACCCGGCTCCACCAGCAGTCCGCAGCCCGATTGCGGGGAATCGCCGACCCGGCCGCGCAGCTTGTAGGCCATGCCGGAGGTCGTGCAGGCGCCCGCCAGCCGTCCCTCCGGGCTGCGCGCGAGAATACCAATCGTGTCATGGTCCAGCTTGGAACCGCGCTGGTTCTCGATATTGGCGACGGGTTTGTATTCGGCCGTCCTGAGCCATTCCTTCCAGGCGGCTTCCGCCTCGGGAGTGAGCAGGTCCTGCGCCGCGAAGCCCTGTTCGCGCGCGAATTGCGCAGCGCCTTCGCCCACCAGCATCGTGTGCGGCGTACGCTCCATCACCCGCCGGGCGACCGAAATGGCGTGGACGTAACCTTCCAGCGCGGCGACGGCGCCGGCGTGGCCGCGGTCGTCCATGATGATGGCGTCCAGCGTGACATGGCCGTCCCGGTCCGGATAGCCGCCCATGCCCACGGAGTGGTTGGAAAGGTCCGCCTCCGGCACTTGCGCGCCGGCCTCGACCGCGTCGATCAGCGTTCCGCCGGCCTTCCAGCGGCCATAGGCGGCCGCATTTGCCGCGGCGCCGAAGTCCCATGTGGAAACCACGAGGGCCGGGCTGTCGCTTTCGTTCGACGGTGCGGCCGCGCGCGCCGGTCCAGCCACGGCGGCTCCGGCCAGGGCCATGCCCAAGGTATCGCGACGCGAGATTCCCATGCCCAGTTCCTCAGCCAATACCGCCGCTTCCCTTTTCGGCGGCTGAAACCGGCAGGCCCTTCCCAAAGCCTGTCCTGCAACAGAGCTGTCATAGGTATTAAATAAATTCAATTCCAAAAATCAAATTGGCATTATATTTTTCCGTAATTTGGCGAAATATGTCGCTAATTGGTCTCACGCAAACGCCAGAACGCGAAGCGCCGCGCCGAGCCATCGCCTGCTCGGCGCGGTTAAGTTTTCCTTTTTTCCGAAACACCTTGCGTGCTGCCACCTGCATGGAAACGCGCGCCCGTGCCGCCGCCGGGATCCAGTCCGGCGGCGGCAATGAGGGGGCAAAGTGCAGGCGGCCCTCAGTCCCGGAGGGCCATCATTCCTGGCGGGGAGGACGGCTCTGCAGGCGCTGTCCGAACGAAAGCTCGGGCACGTTCTGCATGTGGAATGTCAGGCGGCCACCCTTCATCAACTCCTCGTGGCGGATCCAGCAGCGGTCGAGCGACTTGCCGTTCCACTCCACCCGGCCGTAATAGGGCCGGTCCGAGCGGTTGCCCGGTGCGCTCACGATCAGTTCGCGGCCGTTGCCCAGCCTGACGCGCGCTTCCTCGAACAGCGGGCTGCCGAAGATATAGACGCCGCTGACGGGATCGACCGGATAGAACCCCAGCGCCGAAAGCACGTACCACGCGCTCATCTGCCCGCAATCGTCGTTGCCGATCACGCCTGCCGGTCGGGCGCGGTACATGAGCGCGAGCAGGCGGCGAACCATGGCCTGCGTCTTCCAGTGCGCGCCCGTCCAGGCATAGAGGTAGGCGACGTGGTGCGAGGGTTCGTTGCCATGGGCATATTGGCCGACCATGCCGCTGATGTCCGGCGGTGCGTTCCTGGGCAGCGTGGAAGGCGCGTTGAAGAAGGCATCGAGCTTGGCCTCCAGCGCGGCCGGACCGCCCATCGCCTCGGCAAGGCCGTGGACGTCGTGCTGGTTGAGGAAGGTCGCCTGCCAGCCGTTGCTTTCGGTAAAGTCGCGCCACTTGTCCGAATGGCCGAGTTCCACCGGATCGTAAGGTTCGGTCCAGGCGCCGTTGTCCAGCCGTGGCCGGGCGAAACCGGTGGCGGTGTCGAACACGTTCTTCCAGTTGCCGGAGCGCGCCTTCAGCCGTGCGGCGTCGTCCGCGGCGCCCGCTGCCCGGGCGATCCGGGCGGCGGCATAGTCGTCATAGGCATATTCGAGCGTGCGGCTCACGCTTTCGAACACCTTGTCCGCCGGGACATAGCCCTTGGCGTCGTAGTCCGGGATGCCGCGCGCATTGTCGAGCACGGGCATGGTGAAGTCGAACGAACGGCGGCGGATGTTCGGCCAGGCGGCGGCGTAGTCTCCGGGAATGCCCTTGGCCATGGCTTCGGCCAGTACCGGCACCGCATGCCAGCCCATCATGCAGCCGGTCTCCACGCCCTGGAGCGGCCAGACGGGCGGGCCATAGGGGCTCTGCTGCGTCTGGCGAACGAGGTCGGCCACGAATTCCCCGACCCGCGCCGGGCGCAGCAAGGTCTGCAGGGGATGGAAGGCGCGATAGGTGTCCCATAGCGAATAGGCGCTATAGGCCGTCTCGCCGGGCGCCAACTGGTGCACCTTGCGATCAAGCCCCATGGTCCGGCCGTCCACGTCCGAGAACAGCGTAGGCCCGATGGCGGCGTGATAGAGCGCGGTGGCCATGATCGTGCGCTGTTCCGCGCTGCCGCCCGTCACCGAGACATGGGACAGTTCGCCGGCCCAGGCGCGGGCAGCGGCCTGGCGATAGAGGTCGAAGTCGAAGTGTGTCGCTTCCGCCGCCAGGTTCGCGCGGGCGCCCGCGACATCCACGGCCGAGACGGCCGTGCGCACGACGATGGGCGCGCTGCCGGCATCGTCGAAATGGACCGCGGCCTTCAGGCGCCGGCCCTTCACTTGCGCGCTGCCCGGGGCTTGCGGGGCATCGTCGTCACCGAAGAAATCGATGCGGCTCGGCGGGCGCGAGAACTGCATGGCGAAGTGGATGCGCCGCCCCTTGGCCCAGCGAAACACCCGCCGCTGCCCGGTGAGCGTGCCGTCCGCATCCAGGGCGAGTTCCGCATCGTCGATCAGCGGATGCTTGTCCGAGGAATCCAGCACGAGGTGCGAGAGGTCGATCAGCAGATGCCCGCCGCTGCCATCGGCGGGATAGACATGGCGCTGGATGCCGGTGCGCAGCGTTGCGGTCAGTTCGCTGGCGACGCCGTTTTCCAGCTGTACGCGGTAATAGCCGGGCTCCGCCGCCTCGTCGCTGTAGCGCAGGCGATAGCCTTCGTCCGGGCGGTCGAGCGGTCCCGGCCGGAGGCGCACTTCGCCGCGGCAGGGCATGACGAGCACGTCCAGCATGTCGCCGATGCCGGTGCCGGACAGATGGGTATGCGAAAAGCCCAGCAGCGAGGCGTCGCCGTGATGATAGCCCGAGCAGGTGTCCCAGCGCGCGGTATCGGTATCCGGGCTCAACTGCACCATGCCGAAAGGCAGGGTGGCGCCGGGGAAAGTATGACCATCACCGCCGGTGCCGATGAAGGGATCGGCTTTCGCGGCCGGCTCCGCCTCGGCGGCCAGAAGCCGCGCCGGTGCGGCGGGAACGGCGGCGGCCAGCAGCGCGAGGCGGCAGGATCCGGACATCAGGCGGCGGCGGGAAAGCGCGGTCATTCAGGCATCCATTCAACTTTCAAAGGCCGTTACGACCCGAAAAGGGCGGCGCCTGTCCACCGGGTCAAGCCCGTGGACAGGCGCCGGCCCGTGTGCCTGCAGGTCTCAAGGAGGAGGAGAGGGACCTGCACGCTTTTGCACGGGACTTAGAAGCTGAACTGGGCGGTCGCGGCGAAGACGCGCCCGTTCTTGTAGAAGGCCGTCGGCGCGCTCTTGCTGCCACTGTAGGAATAATATGTCGAATCGAGCAGGTTCTGCGCGTTGGCCTGGACCGTGAAGTGGTCGTTGATCTTGTAGGAGATCGATGCATCCAGCTGGTGATAGCCGTCGGTCGAATCCACCGAGTCCAGGCGGCCGATGCCGGTGAAGTAGTGGCTGCGCCAGTTCCAGCTGACGCGGGCCTGGAACGGGCCCTTCTCGAAGTAGGGGATCACGTTGATCGTATGCTTCGAGAGATAGGGCAGGTTCAGCACTGCGCCGTTTTCGCCCGTGCCGCCCTTGGCATCGGCGAAAGTGTAGTTGGTCAGGATGCCGAAGCCGCCCCAGATCGGGGTCTGGAAGCCCAGCGACACGCCGTTGACGGTGGCGTTCGAGGCGTTGACCGGGCTGGAGACGATATAGGTCTCGTTCTGCTGGGTCAGGTTGTTGAACAGCACCTGCTGGCTGGTGGTGGTGACGATGTAGGATGAGATCTCGCGGCGGAAATATTCGGCCGAAAGCAGCGCGCTGTGGCCGAAGTACCATTCGGCCGAAAGCTCGTAGTTCGTCGAGGCATAAGGCTTGAGGTCGGTGTTGCCGCCGCTGGCTGTCAGCTGCGTGTCGTTGCGGCTGAAGGCGCCGGCGAGCTGGCCGTAGCGGGGACGGGCGATGACCTTGGCGATCGAGCCGCGGACCTTGATCTGGTCGTTGACGTCCCAGCTCACGTTGATGCTGGGCAGGCCCTTGAGATAGTCGTTCTTCGCACGGGCCGGCGAATAGCTGTCGCTCTCCGCGGTGTAGAGGTAATAGTCCGAGACGTCCTGGGTATAGACCGCGCGGTAGCCCAGGTTGCCGCGGATCGGCCCGGTCTCGAAGTCCAGCTGGACGTAAGCCGCGGCCGACTTCTCGTGCACCTTGAACGAAGTGCCCTCGTCAAGGCCGGTGTCGACGTAGAGGCCGTTTTCCAGCGTGTCGATCACGTCTCCGCTGCGCAAGGTGGCGAACTGGTTGGCGTTGCCGCCGGAGCCCAGGCCCTTGAACAGGCCCGAGGGCGTGAGCGTGTAGTCGTAGTCCGCCAGGCTGATCGGATCGGTCAGATAGACCTGGGAGCCGGTGGCCCTCAGGCTGTTGACGTGGTCGGATGCCTTCACGCCCATGCGCACGGACTTGAAGAAGCCGTCCTCGACGTCCCACTTGGCGTCAAGCTGACCGTAGGTTTCCTTGTCGCGCTGGCGGGACGTGGCGATGCCGCCGATCTGGTAGGCTTGCACCGTGCTGCCATCGGGCAGGGTGACAGGCCGCAGGTCCGAGCGGAAGAAGGCCGTCGGATCGGTGGGCGCGGTGGAATACGTCACTGCAGTCTGGTTCTGCCCGTAGCTGTAGCTGAAGGGCATGTTGGACTGGAGGTTCATCAGGTATTCGGGATCGGTGCCGCCCGTGGCCTTGGTCCAGCCCACATTGCCGGAAAGAGTCAGGCTGTCGTTCGCCTTCCAGGTGGAGGCGAGGTTGTAGCTGTCCGTCCGCACTTTGGTCTTGCGGTAGTTCATGTCCAGCTGCGAACTGGTGGAGGGCAGGTCGGTCGCGCCAAAGGAGGCGTTAGTGACGAGGCCGTTCGAGATCGTCGCCGATTGCAGCGCCCCGGCGGCCCAGGTGGGTACGACGTACTGGGACTGGCTGAAGTTGTTGTAGGTGCCTTCGATGTGAAGGCCGGTCAGGTCGAATTCGAGGCGGTCGCTCGGCGCCCACTGCACGGCGAACTGGCCGCCGATGCGCTCGCGCGTCTGCTTGAAGTAGGCATGGTTGATGCCATAGGGATAGCGCGCAGCGGCGAGGTCCGCCGCGGTGCCGCCGGTCAGCACGGCATCGGGGTTGTTGAGCGTGACGTTCCCGGCCGCATCGGTCGAGGTGAAGTCGGAACCGCTGTTGTAGCCGAAGTATTCGACGCCCGCGCGGGCCAGCGAGTCCTTGTCGTAAGTTCCAGCGACGAGAATGCCGAAGGTCGCGCTGTCGTTCTTCCAGCTATAGAGCAGCGAGCCGCGCGGATTGCCGATTTCGGAGCGGTCGTTGTAGCCGTAGCCGATCGAGCCGTTGATGGTGTTCTTGTCGAGGTCCAGAGGCTTGCGGGTGCGCACGATCACGGTGCCGCCCAGCGAGCCGTCGTCGATGCGCGGTTCGGGCGACTTGAACACCTCGATCTGCGAGACGATTTCCGGCGCGAGCAGGGAATAGTTGAACGTGCGCCCGGTCACATCGCCGGCATTGCCGCCCCAGTCGGCCGAAGCGATGGAATGGCCGTCGATCAGGACGCGGTTGAGCGCGGGATCGGTGCCCTGGATGGAGACGCGCTCGCCGATGCCGAACTGCCGGTCGACGCTGACGCCGGGAATGTGCGACAGCGATTCCGCGACGTTGCGGTCGGGAAACTTGCCGATGCCTTCGGCGGTGATGACGTCCACGACCGCATCGGCATTGCGCTTCACGTTGATGGCATTGGTCAGCGCGTCACGGATGCCGGTCACGACGATGGCGCCCGCGTCTTCCGGAGCTGCCGGCTGCTGGCCGTCCTGGGCAAACGCAGGGGCGGCGAATGTCACGGTGGCGCCGGTGGCCAGCAAAGTCGCGCGTGCGAATTTCATCATTGTTTCCCTCATGGCCCGAACCTGTCCGCGCGCTTCAGCATCTATTTTGTGAGGAATGCGCGCCGATTATTTCCTGTGACAATGCCAATATCATTCCAATGTCATGGTTGAATGTCACCAAAATAGATCCTGATGTCTATCGGAAATTTTCTCGTCATCGGGCAATGGTGGCCGTGGCGCGCTAAACCGCGGAAATACGTGGCAAGCGCTGGTGGGCGCTGTTGCCCAAGCGGTGAAGCGCTCAAGCAGTCGGCGCGGGATGGGGTAGTGCGAAAGGCCAAACTATGTCCAATTCGTCGGCAACCGAATCGCCCCGGAGAAAATCGCGGGGCGTAGCGTCATGAGGAAGCGGCGAAGTGCTTGAAGTCTGTGTCGAAGATGCCGCGGGCATTGCCGCGGCGGTTGCCGGCGGCGGAGACCGCATCGAGCTTTGCAGCGGGCTCGCCCTGGGCGGTCTGACGCCTGCGCAATCGCTGGTCCACCTTGCAGCGGCCGCGCCGATCCCGGTCCACATGCTCTGCCGCCCGCGTGAGGGCGACTTCGTCTATGATGGGCAGGAAGTCGGCCAGGTGATAGGCGATATTGATCTGGCGGCGCAGGCCGGGCTGGCCGGCGTCGTGATCGGCGCCGGGTCGGCGCAGGGTCTGGACCTTGCGGTTCTGGGCGCGTGGATCGACCATGCACGGCGCGCCGGCAGCGCGCGCGGGGCTCGGCTTTCCCTCACCCTGCACCGGGTCTTCGATCTGCTGGACGACATGGAGGCGGGTCTGGAGCAGGCCGTGGCCCTGGGCTTCGATCGGATCCTGACTTCGGGCGGGGCCGTCCGGGCGCCTGACGGTGTGGCCATGCTGGCGCACCTGCAGGAACTGGCGGCGGGTCGGATCGTCATCCTGGCCGGCGCGGGGGTGTCTCCAGAGGCCGTTCCCGCGCTTCGCTCCGCTGGAATCGCGGAGTTTCACGCCTCTTGCCGCACGCCGGGGGAGTCAGGTTCCGGCGGTGCGCGGCTGGAGGAACTGGGGTTTCAGAAGGGGCCAAGGGCGCTGACCAGTCCTGCGCAAGTGGCCCGGTTGAAACGCGCTATCGAACGGACGTGATGGGGGTGAGCGGGGCCGGAAAACCGGTGCTCTACTGGGAGACGTGAAGAAAACGGTCGGAGCCGGTGCAAAACAGTTTGCGCATCGATCGGACTTCGGGAATACCAATATAGAACTTATACCAGATTGGTAGGCCGTCGCTTCCGGCTCGACTTCATGGTCGGCCGGCGACGATGCGCAGGAGAGTCCCCCAAAGATGCTGACTGACACCGCAAGCCCTTCGACCTCCCTCATGGCCCGGGAAGCGGCCGAGGCTGCAGAGACCGTCCGCCGTTTCCTGGAAAACAACCGCGCCGCCCTTGCCGCCCTGGCAGAGGACCTGCGCGCCAATCCGCCCTCGGTGGTGGTCACTTGCGCGCGGGGTTCGTCCGACAATGCCGCGACTTATGCGAAGTACCTGATCGAGACGCTGGCCGGCATCCCGGTTTCCTCTTCCGCGCTCAGCGTGTCTTCCGTGTTCGGCGCGGAGATGCAGCCGGGGCGGGTTCTCGTCCTGGCGATCTCGCAAAGCGGCCGCAGCCCCGATCTGCTGGCCGCGGTGGAGGCGCATCGCCGCGCCGGGGCGCGGGTGGTCGCGCTCGTCAATGACGCGTCCGCGCCGCTGGCCGACCTTGCGCACTGGGTGCTGCCGCTTCACGCCGGCCCGGAAAAATCGGTGGCCGCGACCAAGTCGTTCATCGCCTCGCTGGCCGGGGTGGCGGCGCTGACGGCGCAGTGGACGGGCGATGCCGCGCTCGGCACGGCGCTCCAACGGCTGCCCGCGGGGCTGGAAATCGCTTCGCGCACGGCACCCTTCGATCTGGTGGAAGGGCTTTCCGGGGCGAGCAATCTCTTCGTGATCGCGCGCGGATACGGTTTTGCCGTGGCGCAGGAAGGGGCGCTCAAGCTCAAGGAAACCTGCGCGCTTCACGCCGAGGCCTATAGCGCCGCCGAAGTGCGCCACGGCCCGATGACGATCATCGACGCGGGCTTCCCCATCATTGCCTTCGCCACTTCGGACGCCAGCGGCGAAAGCGTGCGCGAGGCTGCCCGTGAATTCGCGGGGCGCGGCGCGCAAGTCACTCTGCTAGACGCCGCGCAGCCCTTTGCCGAGAGCACGCTGGCCGCGCTTGCGGGCCATGCGGCGCTGGAACCGTTGCTGATGATCCAGGCCTTCTATCCGCAAGTGAACGCGGTTTCGCTTGCACGCGGGCTCGACCCGGACAATCCAGCCCACTTGCGCAAGGTCACCGAGACACTCTGATGAAGATCGCCTTCGCCAACGGCAACGTCTACCTGGGCCGCGCCTGGTCGCGGGATGCCGTCGTGACCGTGGAGCAGGGGCGCATCGCCGCGGTCGCGGCGGGCCACGCGCCCGATGAGGCCGACGAAGTCATCGATCTCGCCGGCGGCTGGCTGCTGCCGGGCTTCATCGACGTTCAGGTGAACGGCGGCGGCGGGGTGCTGCTCAACGACGCGCCGACCCCGGAAGGTATCGCCGCGATCGCCGCCGCCCACGCGCGGTTCGGCACGACGGCGATGCTGCCCACCCTCATCAGCGCCACGCCCGACGTGATTGCGAGAGGTCTCGACGCCGCGGACGAGGCCATTGCGGCGGGAGTTCCCGGCTGCATCGGCATCCACGTCGAAGGGCCGGTGCTCAACGCGAAGCGGCGCGGCATCCATTCCGAGGGCAACTTGCGCAAGCTGGACGACGCCATGGTCGACCTGCTCATCAGGCCCCGCGCGGGCCGCGTGCTCTTCACTATCGCGCCGGAATATCTCCACGCCGATCAGGCAAGGGCGCTGATCGCGGCGGGAGTCGTGCTGGCGATGGGCCACTCCGATGCCGATTACGAGACCGCGCGCGCGGCCTTCGGCATGGGCGTGACGGGCGTGACGCACGTGTTCAATGCCATGTCGGCGCTGCACCATCGCAATCCCGGCGTGGTCGGCGCGGCGCTGGAGAATCGCTCGGCCTGGTGCGGGCTGATCGCCGACGGCTACCATGTCCATCCCGCCGTCATGCGCATCGCATTGGCGAGCCGCCCGCTCGACCGTTTCGTGCTGGTCACGGACGCTATGCCCTGCGTGGGTTCGGACCTTGAGCGTTTCACGCTCGACGGCCGCGAGATCACCGTGGCGGATGGGCGCTGCGTGGGCGCCGACGGCACGCTCGCGGGTGCCTCGCTGGACATGGCCGGCGCGGTGCGCAATGCCGTGGACATGGCGGGCCTCTCGGTGGCGCAGGCGGTCGATATGGCCACCGTGCAACCGGCCGAATTCCTGGGCATCGCCGCGGAAAGAGGCACGATTGCCGCCGGACGCACCGCCGACTTCGTCCAACTCGACCGCGCCATGGCGCCGCTGGCGACCTGGATCGCGGGCGAGCGGGTATTCTGATCCGATCACGGGGAAATAGCCAATCCGATGACCGCCGCCGTTGCCCATACCATGACCGCCGACCGCACCAGCCCGTCCGGTGAAGCCGTGATCACGATCCTTGCCCCGCTCGAAGGCTGGCTGGCGCCGCTCGATGAAATTCCCGATCCGGTCTTTGCCGGGGGCATGGTGGGCGATGGCGTGGCCATCGATCCGACAGGGTCCATGCTTCATGCGCCTTGCGCGGGCATCGTGGCCTCGCTCGCCGCGACCGGCCATGCCGTGACCCTTCGCCTCGAAGAAGGCGCGGAAGTGCTGGTCCACCTCGGCGTCGATACCGTGGCCATGGCCGGACGTGGTTTCACGCCGCTGGTGGTGGCGGATGCGGCCGTGGCGGCAGGCGACCCGCTGGTGCGCTTCGATCTCGACGCCGTGGTGACCGGCGCGCCGAGCGCGATGACGCCGGTGCTCCTGTTGGCGGGCGAGGAATGGGCGTTGGACTGGAAGCGCGCGCCCGGCCCGGTCGCGGTGGGCGAGGCGGTGATGACCTTGCGCCGCCTGGCCGCTTCCGCGAACGGCGGGGCGGAACAGTCCGAAACACCTGACGGGGAACTGGTGCGCGAGCTGCTCGTGCCGCTGCGCCACGGCATCCACGCCCGCCCGGCCGCACGTCTGCGGCAAGTGGCGACCTCGTTCGAGGCGGCCGTGCGCGTGGAGATCGCGGGCAGGTCCGCCAGCTTGCGCAGCCCCGTGGGCGTCCTGGCGCTGGGCATCGCGCTGGGCGACCGGATTTCGCTTCACGCGCGCGGCGCGCAGGCCGCCCAAGTGCTCGACGCCTTGGCCGCCCTGATCGCCGGCGGCATGGGCGAACTGGCGGAAGAGGGCGAGCAAGCCGCCCCGCCGCCGGTGCGCGCGGCCGCAGCGCCGGTGCAGCGCCGCGTCACGCAGGTTGCGGCTGATGGTACGGTGGCCGGAGTGGTCGCCGCGCCGGGCCTGGCCGTGGGCCGCGCGGTCCACTACCGCCTGGGCGAGATCGCGGTATCCGCAGGCTCCGGCGATCCTGCCACCGAACGCGCGGCGCTGGACCAGGCCTTGGCGGCCTTGCGCGCAAAGATCGCGCGGGAGAGCGAAGGCGCGGCGCAGCATGCGGCCTCGATCCTCGCGGCCCATGCCGTCATGCTGGAGGACGAGGACCTGCTCGCCGCCGCGCATGAAGCCATGGCACAAGGCAAGAGCGCCGGGGCGGCCTGGCGGCTTGCCATCGGCGAGCAAGTCGATCTCCTGCTGCGTTCCGGCGATCCCCGACTGGCCGAGCGGGTGGACGACATGCGCGATCTGGAACGGCAGGTGTTGGCGGGGCTGAGCGGCGGCGATGCCACGGGCTTCGCGCTTCCCGAGGAGGCGGTGCTTCTGGCCGAAGACCTGCTGCCTTCGCAGCTCATGGCGCTCGATGCCGGGCGTCTCGCCGCGATCTGCCTGATCAACGGCGGCCCGACCTCGCATGTCGCCATCCTCGCGGCCGGTCTTGGCGTGCCGATGCTGGTGGCGATGGGTACCGCGCTCGACGACATCGCGGACGGTGCGCCGCTGGTGGTCGATGCCGCCGCCGCCCGGTTGGAGACGGCCGCGTCGCAGGCGCGGATCGACGGCGTTCGCGCGCAGATCGCCGCGCAGGCCGCGCGCCGCGTCGCAGCGCTGGAAGCGACCGGCCCCTGCCACACCGCAGACGGCAACCGCATTGAAGTCTTCGCCAATCTCGGCTCGCTGGCCGATGCACGGCAAGCCATGGCGAACGGCGCCGAAGGATGCGGTCTGCTGCGCAGCGAATTCCTGTTCGTGGATCAGCCCCGCGCGCCCAGCGCCGCTGAACAGGGCGAAACGTACCAGGCGATCGCCGATGCCCTGGAAGGCCGCCCGCTGATCGTGCGCCTGCTGGATATCGGCGGCGACAAGCCTGCGCCCTTCCTGCCGATGCCGCAGGAGGAAAACCCGGCCCTGGGCCTGCGCGGCATTCGCGTCGGCCTTGCTCATCCCGATTTGCTGGAAGCGCAGGTCGAGGCGATCCTGCGGGTGCGCCCGGCCGGGCAATGCCGGATCATGGTGCCGATGGTGGCGAGCCTTTCCGAACTGCGCGCCGTGCGGGCGGTGGTGGAAAGCGTGGCGGCCCGACTGGGACTGGCGGGGCCGGTTTCGCTGGGCATCATGGTGGAAACGCCCGCCGCCGCCGCCACGGCGGACATCCTGGCGCGAGAGGCCGATTTCCTCTCGGTCGGCACGAACGATCTCACCCAATACGCCCTGGCCATGGACCGCGGCAATGCGGCCGTGGCCTCTGCCATCGACGGTCTGCACCCGGCGGTGCTGCGCCTGATCGGCCTTACATGCGAAGGCGGTGCGCGCCATGGCCGCTGGACCGGCGTTTGCGGCTCGCTGGCATCGGACCCGCTGGCCGTGCCGCTGCTGCTGGGTCTCGGCGTGGGGGAACTGTCCGCCACGCCGGCGCAAGTTCCCGATATCAAGGCGCTGGTTTCGGCGTTGAGCCTGGAGGACTGCCGCGGGCTTGCGGCACGGGCGCTGGAATGCGCCTCGGCCGGGGAGGTGCGCGCATTGTCACGCGAATTTCTGAAGGAGCAGGGGGCATGAGGCGGGTTCTCGAAACATTGCAGCCGCTGGGCCGTGCGCTCATGCTGCCGATCGCGGTCCTGCCGGTAGCGGGCCTGCTGTTGCGGCTGGGCCAGCCCGATCTGCTCGACATCGCGCTGCTGAGCGCGGCGGGCGATGCGCTGTTTTCGCACCTCGGCCTGTTGTTCTCCATCGGCGTCGCCACGGGCTATGCGCGCGACGGCAATGGCGCGGCCTGCCTTGCAGGCATCGTCTGTTTCCTGGTCGCTACCGAAGGCGCCAAAGTGCTCATGCCGGTACCGCCCGGGATCGATCCCGCGCTGTCGAAGGATGCTTTCGCGGCGGCGGTAGCGGCGGCCAAGAGTCAAGCCATCGGGCGGCTCGACGTGCCGATCGGCATCGTCTCGGGCCTGATCGGCGGCAATTTCTACAACCGCTTCTCGGGCATGAAGCTGCCGGAATACCTCGCTTTCTTCGGCGGGCGCCGGTTCGTGCCGATCGTCTCGGGCGTGGCCGGCCTGCTGCTGGCCTGCCTGGTCGGTCTGGGCTTCCAGCCGATCGCCACCGGGATCGACGGCGTCAGCCACGGCATCACCGGCCTGGGCGGAGCGGGCCTGTTCCTGTTCGGCCTGATCAACCGCCTGCTACTGGTGACGGGCCTCCATCACGTCTTCAACAACCTGTTCTGGTTCGTGTTTGGCGACTACAACGGCGCCCACGGCGACATCCGCCGCTTCTTCGCGGGCGATCCGACCGCCGGCAGCTTCATGACCGGCTTCTTCCCGGTCATGATGTTCGGCCTGCCCGCGGCCTGCCTGGCGATGTACCGCGCGGCGCGGCCCGAGCGGCGCAAGGCGGTGGGCGGCATGTTCTTCAGCCTGGCCCTGACCTCGCTGCTGACCGGCGTTACCGAGCCCATCGAATTCAGCTTCATGTTCCTCGCCCCTGTGCTTTACGCGATCCACGCGGTGCTGACCGGCCTTTCGATGTGGCTGACCGATGCCCTTGGCATGCATCTGGGCTTCGGGTTTTCGGCGGGCCTGTTCGACTATGTCCTGAACTTTGGCAAGGCGACGCGCCCGCTGCTGCTGCTGCCGGTGGGGCTGGTCTATTTCGCGGTCTATTACGGCGTCTTCGCTTTCGCCATCCGCAAGCTGGACCTCAAGACCCCCGGGCGCGAGGACGAGGATGTGGCGGCTCCGGCCCCGACCTCGGCCCTGGCGGCCGGAGAGAACCCGGCCGGCGACACGCGCGGCGGCGCCTACCTCGCCGCGCTGGGCGGCAGCGGCAATCTGGTGGAGGTTTCCGCCTGCACCACGCGCCTGCGCCTCATCATCGTCGATCACGGCGCGGTGGACGAAGCGCGGCTCAAGGCGCTGGGTGCGCGCGGAGTGATCCGCCCTTCGGACAAGGCGCTGCAGGTGATCCTCGGCCCCGTGGCCGACATCGTTTCGGTGGAGATCCGGGAAGCCATAGCGGCGGGCCCTGCGCCCATGCCGCAAGTCGCGCGCGCCGCGGGGGCTGCGCAGGGCGCACAGCAGATGCCGCTTCCGGCAGCTCTGGTCGAGGCTCTCGGCGGCGCGGCCAACTTGCGCGGTGCGGCCCGGTACGGCAATCGCCTGAGAGTGGAACTCGCGGATACCGCCGCCATCGACGCGCCCGCGCTTACTGCCGCGGGCGTCCGCGCCCTGGGCAGGACTGAAGCTGCGGCGATCCACTTGCTGTTCGCTGCGGCCGATCTGGACCGGCTTGCCGCCTGACTCTTTGCTTCGGCCGCCCATGCTCCCGGGGTTCCGGGGTCATGGGCGGACGATCAAAGGGCGGCGCCTGGATCAGGCGGAGACGTAGACCCTGCCGGTCAGACCGCTGGCGGCGCCTTGCGCGGCCTCGATCAGGACCACCAGCGTGCGCGCGCCGGTGCCGGCGGAAAGGGGCGCGCTCAGGGGCGCCGGTGCGGCGTCCGTCTTGCGGGCGACGAGCTTGCCGTCGAGCCAGACTTCGGCCGCTCCCGTGATCTGCGCGAAGTGCAGCGTGCCGCCTTCGCCCGCGACTTTGCTCCAGGGCGTGAAGCGGGTGCGGTAACTGCGCCAGCCGCTGCTGCTGGCAGGTGCGGCGATGCCGGAGCGCACGAAGTCCCACGAATTGTTGTCGCCATCCACCGGCGCGAAAGCGGGATCGGGCTTCTGCGCGAAACTGGCAGAGCGGCGCCAGTCGGTGATCGGCATTTCGGCCGGCACCGGCGGCACTTGCGGGCGCGGCGCCCGCGGCGCGCGGGCCAGGGCGAGGCGGGCCGGACGCAGGCCGGCGGTGCTGGCCTCCAGCGTCAGGCGGCGGCCGCTGGCATCACCCTCGACGATGACTTGCGCCAGGCCGTTGAAGAGCGCGCGTTTGCTGCCCTTTTCGCTGGCATGGTCGTTGGGATTGCCGTTGCCGAGGCCGATGATCCGCCCACCGGAGATCGTGAAGTCCACCGGCAGGTTGGCGGTGGGGACGTGGCGCCCCTTGGAGTCGACGCAGTCCACGGTGATCGCCTGCACATCCTCGCCGTCGCTGGCCAGGGCCTGTCGGGCGGGCGTCAGGCGCAGCGCCACGGGGGCGCCGGTGGTCTCGTGGACCGCACGGGCCACGACCTTGCCGCTGCGCAGGGCCAGCGCCTCGATCCGGCCCGGGCGGTAGGGCACCTGGAAGGTATGGCCCATGATGCGGTCGGCCGCGGGGACGCGCTCGATCACTTCCCCGTTCAGGCGCAGTTCGATGGCTTCGGCATTGGTGATCGCGAAGACCTCCAGCGTCTGCCCTTCGCGGCCCGGCGCTTCGTATTCGGGCCAGGTCCAGTGCGGGGCCAGCCAGATCACCGGGGCATCGTCGCGCCAGTGGGCCGAATGGATGCCGAAGGCGGTCTTGGGGAAGCCGCAAAGGTCCATGATGCCGAAGAAGCTGCTGACCGTGGGCCAGGCGTAAGGCGTAGGCTCGCCGTGGTAGTCGAAGCCGGTCCAGACGAAGCCGCCGGCCACGTAAGGCCGCTCGGCGATCATCTTCCAGGTGTCGCGGTGAGTGGCGCCCCAGGAGGCGGCTTCCTTGTCGAACGAGGTGATGACCTGCTGCGCCGGGATGCTCTCGAACGCGCCGCGCGTTGCATAGGCGCTGGTGTCTTCGGAACTGGTGATCGGCTTGTCGGGGTGCAGGGCGTGGAACTTGTCGTAGTCGCCCTGGTAGTAATTGAAGCCCATGACATCGACGACCGAGGAGACGTTCTCGGGGTTGTAGAACGAGCCGTTCATCGCTGCCGTCACCGGCCGCTGCCTGTCCAGCTTGCGCACGGCGGCGCGCATGCGGCGCACCATCTCGACACCGGCATGGGTGCCCTGCATCGGTTCCTCGTTGAACACCGACCAGAGCACGATCGAGGGATGGTTACGGTCGCGCCGCACCATCCATTCGAGCTGCGCCAGATAGTCCGGCGCGGGGTTGAACAGGCGGTTCTCGCCCATGACCAGGAAGCCCAGCCGGTCGCACCAGTCCAGCACTTCCTTGGCGGGGGCATTGTGCGACATGCGGATGGCGTTGCAGCCCATCGCCTTCAGCCGCTGCAAGCGCCAGAGCGCCAGCGCATCCGGGATCGCCGTGCCCACGCCGGTATGGTCCTGGTGGATGCAGACGCCCTTGAGCTTGGTCTCCACGCCGTTGAGCACCATCCCGCGCGCGGGATCGAAGCGCACGGTGCGGAAACCGATGAACTGGCGGCGCGTGTCGACCACCTCGCCATCGTGCAGCAGGTCTACTTCGATACAGTAGAGCACCGGGCTGTCGGGCGACCAGAGCTTGACCGTGCCGGGATCGAACCCGTTGACGACCTGGGCCTGTTCGAGCGGGGGAACCGAGACCCGGCCTCCCGTGCGATGGATTTCCCGGCCATCGGGATCGAGCAGGCGCGTCGATATTTCCGCCTCGGCCATGGTCTCGCCGACGTTGCTCAGGCTGACCTGGACGGGCACGAGCCAGGTGCCGTCATCCTGATGGACCGGGTCGCAATAGACGCCGTCCGTCTCGATCGACACGGCCGGGCGGCTGACCAGCCAGACATGGCGGTAGAGCCCCGCGCCTTCGTACCACCAGCCCTCGCGCGCGGTGGCGTCGACGCGCACGGCGATCCAGTTCAACTCGTCCCCGAAGCGGGCAAAGGGCGTGAGATCGACGATCACGCTGCTGTAGCCGGACCAGGAATGCGCCACTTCGCTGCCGTTCACCCAGATCGTGGCATGCGTGGCGATGCCGTCGAAATGGAGTTCGAGGCGGCGGCCCTTCTGGCTCTCGTCCAGCCGCAACAGGCGGCGATACCAGCCGATGCCGCGCGGACGGTAGCCTTGCGAGACATTGGCGCTTTCGCGCACGTCCTGCGCGATGGCCCAGTCATGCGGGAGATCGACCGCCTGCCAGTCGGAATCGTCGAAGGCGAGGGCCGCGGCGCCGCGCGCGTTGCCGGCTTTCACCGAGAGGTAAGTGGCATTGTGATCGGCCGGTTCGGCAACCGCCACCTCGCCCTCGTGGAAGCGCCAGCCGCGTTCGAGCAGGGTGCGCGAGGGGTCGGTTTCCGGCAGGCGCGGCGATGGTCCGGCAAGAGGCGGGGGCATCGGCAGCCCGTCCGGCATGCCCGGTCCGAATTGCGGTGTGGGCGCGGCAAGGCTTGAGGTCGAAAGGGCAGGCAGCAGGGTCGCGACGGCGCCGGTGGAGGCGCCGCGCAGCAGCAATTCGCGTCTTTTCATGAACCCTCGATCAACTCGGCAACGAAGTCATAGGAATCGCCGCGGTAATAGGAGCGGGTGAATTCCACCGTGCGCCCGTCGCGCAGGAAGCCGTGCCGTTCGATCAGCAGGCCGGCATGGCCGGATTCCACGCCCAGCATCTTGGCGTGTTCGGCGCCGAAGGGCACCGCGCGCAACCGCTGGAGCGCCCGGACCGGGCGGTTGCCGCTCTTTTCCAGCGCGGCATAGAGCGAGTCCCCCACGACATCGAGGCTGGCCAGGCAATATCCCGCAATCGTCGAGATCTCGAGCGCGAGCGGCTCGTCGTCGGCATAGCGGATGCGGGTGAAGCGCAGGACGGTGCTTCCGGGGGCAAGCCCCAGTGCCATCGATTCCTCGGGATTGACCGGGCCGGTCATGCGCGAAACCCAGGCGCTGGACGCGCGCTTGCCGCGCGCGGCCATGTCCTCGCTGAACGAGGTCAGCTTGGAAAAGCTCTTTTCCACGCGAGAGGCCACGAACGTTCCCGCACCGCGCCGCCGCGTCAGCAGGCCTTCCTCGACCAGACCGGCGATCGCCTTGCGCACGGTGATGCGCGAGACATCGTATTCGATGGCAAGGTTGCGTTCCGGCGGGATCGCCTCGGTCTGACTGAGCACGCCTTCGGATATGGCATCGCGGATCAGCTGCTGGAGCTGGATATACAGCGGTGCGGCGTTGTCTTCGCGCAGACGACCAATCCGGTCGGAAAATGACATTCGATCCCCCTTCGGCCCATTCTCTGGGAATGGCTTTACATTGGTCATGTTGGGGTGACAATCGCAGTAAATTGTCGCAGTTCAAGGTCAATTCGCAGGAATGGGATAAGACCTATTGCGATAAAGGATATATTTTGGTTACCTTGCCTGCTCTGGTCACAAGAAAATGAGGGGCAGGTATGGGCATGACGGCAAGGGGTTATCGGCGCGTGCGCGGCAGCAGCGCGGCAGGTGCCTCGATCCTGGCGGCGGCATTCTCCCTGGCGGCTTTCTCCCTGACGACTCCGGCCCTCGCGGCACCTGGCTCCGCTGCATCTCCTTCCGCACCGGCGCTCACGCCCTGGCCCGCATCGGTCGAGCAGGGGCAGGGGACCTTGCTGGTCGCATCGGGATCGGCGATCGCCATCCCTGCCGGTGATGCCGACGCGGCTGCGGCCGCAAAGCTCCTTGCAGATCATGTGAAGCGCGCCAGCGGCCTCGTGCTCGCCGCGGCGGAGTCCGCTTCGCCGGCCGCACCCGTCCGTTTCGAGCGCGATGCCGGGATCGCCGGCGCCGAGGCCTATCGGCTGCGGATCACGCCGAAGGGCGCGGTCATTTCGGCATCGGCCAAGTCCGGTTTCGTCTACGGCGCGATGACGCTGCTGCAACTCTTGACGCCCCACGTGGGCGCGGACGGCAAGGCCGTATCGGTTCCCGTGCTGACCATCCAGGATTCGCCCCGCTTTTCCTGGCGCGGGGTGATGGTCGACCCCTCGCGCCACTTCCAGCCTATCGAATCCGTCTATGCCATCGTCGACCGCATGGTAGAGGTGAAGCTCAACACGCTGCACTTCCACCTCGCCGACGATCAGGGCTGGCGCTTCGAAGTGAAGCGCTATCCCGAACTCACCCGCATCGGCGCATGGCGCCTGCCGCCAGACACCGGCGGCGGTCCCGGCCCGAAGCACGGCGGCTTCTATACGCAGGAGCAGCTCAAGGCGCTGGTCACCTATGCGGCAGAGCGCGGCATCACCGTGGTCCCGGAGATCGACCTGCCGGGCCATGCGCAGGCGCTGGTTGCCTCCTATCCCGAATTCGGCGTGCTGGGTGACCGTCCGGCGGTGTCGCACGACTGGGGCGTCAATCCCTGGCTGTTCAACCCGAACGATGCGGGCATGACGTTCGTGCGCAACGTGCTGGACGAGCTGATGGCGGTCTTCCCCTCGCAGTTCATCCACGTCGGCGGCGATGAAGCGGTGAAGGACCAGTGGGAGCGTTCGCCCGAAGTCCAGTCGCAGATGCGCAAATTGGGCATCAAGACCGAGAACGAGATGCAGAGCTGGATGATCGACCGGTTCGGCGAATATCTCGCGCAGCATGGCCGCCGCCTGATCGGCTGGGACGAGATCCTGGAAGGCGGCCTGCCTGCCTCCGCCTCGGTGATGAGCTGGCGCGGCGAGCAGGGCGCGGTGGATGCGGCCAATGCCGGGCACGACGTGGTGCTCTCGCCCGCGCCCAACCTCTATCTCGACAATCTGGAATCGACCCTGCCGGACGAGGCGCCGGGGCGCATCTCGATCCAGACGATGGAAGCGGTCTATCGCTACGATCCGATGCCCAAGGGCATCGATGCCGCCAAGGCGAAGCATGTCCTGGGCATGCAGGGCAATGCCTGGAGCGAATATATCGTCACGCCCTGGCAGTTGCAGCACAAGCTGTTCCCGCGCGTGGGCGCGATTGCCGAGACCGCATGGTCGCCGCAGGTCGCGGGAGAGAAGGACTATCCGGGCTTCCTCGCGCGCCTGACGCCGCAGATCCAGCGCTGGAAGCAGGGCGGCTTCGAAGTGTCCGACAGCGCCTTCGGCGTTGCCTTCACCCCCACCCAGACGCGCGGCGCCCAGCTTGAGGCGACGCGTATCGGCGTGTCGCTGGCCAACCAGGCCGCTTACGGCACGATCCGCTACACGCTGGACGGCAAGGAACCGGGGGCGAAGTCTCCCGCCTATGCCAGGCCGCTTGCCGTGAAGCCGGGCACGGTCGTCACCGCCGCCAGCTTCGCGCCGGACGGCACCCGGCTTTCCGCGCCGCGCCGCTACGATACCGCGCGCGAGACGCTGCTGACTTCCACCGCCTCCATGCTCGCGGCCTGCCCGCGCGGCGCGCAGGGCCTGCGCGTGCCGCTCTCGGCCGATGCCACGAGCAATGGCCCGGCCTATAACGTCAACATCTTCGACACCTGCCAGGCGGACGATCACGCGCCGCTCGCCCATGCGAAGTCGATCACCGTCTCGGTCGCGCGCCTGCCGCGCAACTACGGCCTGGCGCATGATGCTTCGGCGCTGATCGGACACATCGCGGTGACGACGCACGGCGAACTCGTCATCAGCGCGGGCTGCCGTGCGGCGGAGAAGGCTGCCGATCGCAAGCAGAAGGAGCATGCCCCGATGCCCGGAGCGACCGTCCTCGCCGCGTTCCCGCTGCCCGATCCCGAGACGTCGCCGCAGCAGTTCACTTTCACCGCGAACCTGCCGGACCGGCCGGAACTCAAGGACGAGGCCGATGTATGCTTCCAGTTCACCTCGCCGCTTTCCGATCCGTTCTACGCGGTGGAAAAGGTCGTCTATGGCGAGAAGGTGAAGTGAGCATGGCAAGAGCATTCGCAAAGGGTGCGCTGGCCGTGTGGCTGGCCGGCGCTTCTGCGGCCATATTGGCCGCTCCTCCCAGCCAGACGGCGCTGGACGAGGGCTGGCAGGTCCGCGTCGCGCCGAGCGACAGCGCTGCCGCCAAGGCGCATCCCAAGGCGGCGCGCTGGTTTCGGGCGCAAGTGCCCGGCACGGTCCAGCAGGACCTGATCGCCGCGCGGCAGGTGCCCGATCCCTTCCTTGGCACCAACGAGGCGGCGATCCAGTGGGCGGGCCTGACCGACTGGGAACTGCGCCGCACGCTCGACGTCAGCGCGGCTTCGATGAGCCGCGGGCATCTGGACCTCGTGTTCGACGGGCTGGACACGTTCGCGACCGTGTTCATCAACGGCCGGCAGGTGCTCAAGGCCGATAATGGCCACCGGCAGTGGCGCGTCGCGGCCAAGCCCTTTCTGAAGCAGGGACGCAACGAGATTCTCGTGCGCTTCGCCTCGCCGATCCGCACCTTGCAGCCGATGGTGCTGGCCGAGGCCCATCCGCTGCCGGGCGAATACGATTCCGCCTTCGGGGATGAGCCCAAGGGCAAGCAGACCTCCGCCTATATCCGCAAGGCCAAGTACCATTATGGCTGGGACTGGGGCCCGCGCATCGTGAACCAGGGCATTTCCGGGCCGGTGCGCCTGGAAGCCTGGGACGAGGCGCGGCTCGGCGCTTTCGAAGTGGTGCAGGAAGCGCTCGGCAAGGACGAGGCGCGGCTGGTCGCGAAGTTCCGCGTCGTGGCGGACAAGCCGGGCAGGGCGCTGTTCACCGCCCGCGTGACCGGGCCGGACGGGCAGGCGCTCGCTCCGGTCTCACGCGAGGCTTCGTTCGATGCGGGCGCAAGCACCGTCACCGTGCCGCTGACCATTGCTGCGCCGAAGCGCTGGTGGCCGGTCGGCTACGGCGATCAGCCGCTCTACAAGGTCTCGGGCGAGATCGCCTCGGGCGCGGGCGCCGGAGCGAAGGCGGCCCGCAACCTGGGCCTGCGCGATGTCGAACTCATGCGCGGAGAGGGTGCTTTCGGGTTCCGCGTCAACGGCGTGACCGTTTTCGCCAAGGGCGCGAACCTCATTCCCTTCGACATGTTCCCCTCGCGCGTGACCGACGCGAAGATGCGCGGCTTGCTGGAGGATTCCCTCGCGGCGAACATGAACATGATCCGCGTCTGGGGCGGCGGCTATTATCTGCCGGACAGCTTCTACGACATGGCGGACCGCATGGGCCTGATGGTCTGGCAGGACTTCATGTTCGGCGGCGCGCTGCCGCCCGCCGATGCGGCCTACCGCGAGAACGTGCGGATCGAGGCCGATCAGCAGGTCGAGCGGCTGGGATCGCACCCCTCCATCGTCATCTGGGCGGGCGGCAACGAAGTGCTGTCCGGCTGGGAGACCTGGAGCGACCGCAAGGCCTGGAAAAAGGCCGTCGGCGCCGACGAACACGAGCGCATGGCGACTTCCATGACCGTGCTGTTCGACCGCGTGCTGCGCGGCGCCGTGAACGATCACGCGCCGACGACGCCTTATTGGCCGGGTTCGCCTTCGACCGATTACGAAGGTCCGGTCGATACCGATGGTGCAGGCGACCGCCATTTCTGGGATGTCTGGTCGGGCTCCAAGCCGGTCGAGAACTATACGCTCTCCTGCCCGCGCTTCATGTCGGAATATGGCTTCCAGGCGATGCCGGTAATGGCGACGATCCGCGGTTTCGCGGGCGATGCGGCTGAGGCGCCGGACAGTCCGGTGATGAAGGCGCACCAGAAGTTCCTCGCGGGCGAGGGCAACGAGCGCCTCAAGTTCTACCTCGACGCCCGGCTGCGTCCCGCGAAGGACCTAGCGGACTTCGTCTACCTGACGCAAGTGAACCAGGCGCAGGCCATCGACCTTGCCGCGCGCCATCACCGTGCCTGCGCGCCGGTGACGCTCGGTTCGCTCTACTGGCAGCTCAACGACGTCTGGCCCTCGATCTCCTGGGCGAGCGTGGACTATGACGGGCGCTGGAAGCTGCTGCACTATGCCGCGCGGCGGTTCTTCGCGCCTCAGGTGGTGGTGGCCGAGCACAAGCAGGGCGCCACCAAAGTCAGCTTCGCTTCGGACGCGACCAGCCCCGTCGCGGCGGAGTGGCGCTTGGCCGGCTATGGCATGGACGGCGCAAAGCTGGGCGAAGCGGGCGGGGCGGTGACGCTGGCGCCCACGACCGCCACTGCCGTTCCCGATGTGTCGGACGCGCAAGTCTTCGCGAATGCCCCGGCAGAGGCGAGCTATGCAGTGGCGGAACTGGCGGTGGGCGGCAAGACCGTCTCGCGCCAGATCGTCGAGCGCGCCTTGCCCAAGGCCATGGCCTATCCCGCGCCCGGCCTTTCCGCCACCTGGGACGGTAAGGCGGTGACCATCACCACCAAGGCGCTGGCCCGTGCGGTCATGCTCGATTTCGGCGCGGTGGATGCGAAGGCCTCGGACAATGGTTTCGACCTGCTGCCGGGCGAAAGCCTGCGGATCGAGATTACCTCAAAGGCCGATGCGGCGGTGCTGCGCAAGGCGCTGGTGCTGCGTACTCTGGCGGGAGAAAAGTGATGAAGGCCCTGTTCCCGATCACACTCGCCATGGCTCTGGCCGCGCCGCCGGTCGCGGCGCAGGAGGCCGAGGCCGATCAGGCCGTGCTCGCCGCCATCGCCAAGGCCGATCTCGCCGAAAAGGCGGACCAGCTCCAGAGCACCGCCCCCGCCGCCAAAGCGATGGGCCTGCCCGCCTACGACTGGTGGAACGAGGGCCTCCACGGCCTCGCCCGCAACGGCGTCGCCACGGTGTTCCCGCAGGCCGTGGGCCTCGCTGCCACTTTCGACCCGGCGCTGATGGAGAAAGTCGGCACGGTCGTCTCCACCGAGGCGCGGGCGAAGTTCAATGCCAAGTCCGTGAATGCCGACCGGCGCATCTACGAGGGCCTGACCATCTGGTCGCCCAACATCAACATCTTCCGCGACCCGCGCTGGGGCCGGGGGCAGGAGACTTACGGCGAGGACCCGTTCCTCACCGGCGCGCTGGCGGTAGGTTTCATCAGGGGCCTGCAAGGGCCGGACCCGCTCCATCCCCGCGTGATCGCCACGCCCAAACACCTCGCCGTCCACTCCGGCCCCGAGGCCGGGCGCGACAGCTTTGATGTGGACGTCAGCCCGCAGGACCGCGAGGCGACTTATCTTCCCGCCTTCCGCAAGGCGGTGACCGAGGCCAAGCCGCTTTCGCTGATGTGCGCCTACAACTCGACGCACGGCGTGCCCGTCTGCGCCGACGATGCGCTGCTCAACGGCACCTTGCGCCGCGACTGGGGCTTCAAGGGTTTCGTCGTGTCCGACTGCGATGCGGTGGCGAACATCTGGATGTTTCACAATTACCGCTATGACGCCGCCGAGGCTTCGGCTGCGGCGATCAAGGCAGGCACCGACTTCGACTGCGGCACGACGTATGCCGCGCTCACCCAGTCCGTGGCGCGCGGCCTGCTCAGCGAGGCCGAAGTGGACCGTGCGCTCGCCCGCTCGCTGGAGGCCCGCTACAAGCTCGGCATCGCATTCGGCGCCAGTAACCCGTGGGGCAGGATCAAGCCTTCCGAGGTCGGCACGCCCGCCCACCGCGCCCTCGCGCTGGAGGCTGCGCGCAAGTCGGTAGTCCTGCTCCAGAACGAGAACGGCCGACTGCCACTGAAGCCCGGCACCCGCCTTGCGGTGATCGGCACCAATGCCGACGATCTCGCGGTGATCGAGGCCAATTACCACGGCACCGCCGCCGATGCCGTGACCCCGCTGGAAGGCATCCGCCGCCAGTTCGGCGCGGCCAATGTCGCTTATGCGCAAGGCTCGGTACTGGCCGAGGGCGCGCCGGTGGTCGTGCCGGAAACCGCGCTTGTCGCGGATGGAAAGCCGGGGCTCAAGGCCGAATATTTCGACATGTCCGGCAAGCGCGTGCTGGCGCGGCAGGATCGCCGCGTGGACTTCAACCTCACGCGAACCGCACCCAGGGGGCTGGATGCCAAGGGCTTCAAGGTCCGCTGGACCGGCGCGCTGGTTCCGCCGGGGCCGGGCACTTATCGCGTCGCGCTCGACATTCCGGCTTGCTGGAAGGACTGCACGCGTCACGACGACGTGCGCCTGACCTTGGGCGGCAAGGCACTCCACGCCGGGGTTCTCGGCAAGCAGCGGGTCGAATTCGACGTCGTTTCGGACGGCACGCCGCAACCGATCAGTCTCGAACTCGACCACTACGGCGAAGACGAGGGCCTGCGCCTGATGTGGCTGCCGCCCGCCGATATCCAGCGCGCGGAGGCGGTGAAGGCGGCCACGCAGGCCGACGCCATCGTCGCCGTGCTCGGCCTTTCGCCCGATCTCGAAGGAGAGGCGCTGCAAGTGCAAGTGCCCGGCTTCGTCGGCGGCGACCGCAGCGACATCGCCTTGCCCGAGCCGCAGGCAGACCTGCTGGCCGCACTCCACGCCACCGGCAAGCCGGTGATCGTCGTGCTGACGAGCGGCAGCGCGGTTTCGATCGATCCCACCATGGCCGATGCGGTGATGGAGGCCTGGTATCCGGGCGAAGCGGGCGGCACCGCCATTGCCGAGACGCTGGCCGGGCGCAACAACCCCTCGGGCCGCCTGCCGGTGACTTTCTACAAGTCCACCAGCGACCTGCCCGCTTTCGTCGACTACTCGATGAAGGAGCGCACTTATCGCTACTTCACCGGCACGCCGCTCTGGGGCTTCGGCCACGGGTTGAGCTATACGACTTACGGCTACGAAGGTGCCAAGGTCTCCGCGCCCGCACTGGGTCAGCCGGTGACGGTCACGGCCACCTTGCGCAATCTCGGCGGCATGGCGGGCGAGGAAGTGGTGCAGGCCTATGTCGTGCCGCCGGTCATCGAACCGCATCCGATCATGACGCAGGGCGTGCTGCAGCGCCAGCTTGCGGCCTTCACGCGGGTGTCGTTGGCGGCGGGCAAGTCGCGGGAAGTCTCGCTGACCATCGATCCGCGCAGCCTCTCGGTCGTGGACCGCCGGGGCACGCGCCGGGTCGTTCCGGGCGATTACAAAGTGTGGATCGGCGGCGGACAGCCGGGTGACAGCGCGGGTGCATGGGTGCAGTTCACTCTGACCGGACAGGCACAGGAGCTGCCGAAGTGACAAGCATGACGAACCTCGATCGCCGCAGCACGCTTGCCGGGATGGCAGGCGCCGCCGCGCTCGCCCTTCCGGCCACGGCCCGCGCGGCGACCATCCCCATGCCGCAAGGCGGAGGCCGCCCCCCTGTGGCGGATCGTCGTTACGTCAGCCGCGCGGTGGAAGCGGAGATCGACCGCGTCTCGCGCAAGATCGCCGATCCCAAGCTGCGTGCGATGTTCGTGGGCTGCTATCCGAACACGCTCGACACCACCGTCTACATGGACACGGTGGACGGCCGCCCGGATGCTTTCGTCATCACCGGCGACATCCCTTGCCTCTGGCTGCGCGACAGCACGGCGCAAGTGCTGCCCTACCTCCATCTGGTACACAAGGACCCGGCACTCACCGCCCTGTTCCGGGGTCTGATCGCCCGCCAGTCGCGCTCGATCCTGATCGATCCTTACGCCAACGCCTTCATGCGCGATCCCGCGGCGAAGACGAACCTCTCGTGGTCCCTGAAGGACCAGACCGAGATGAAGCCCGGCGTCGCCGAGCGCAAATGGGAGATCGACTCGCTCTGCTATGCGATGCGGCTCGGCTTCCGTTACTGGCGCCAGACGCAGGACAAGCTGCCCTTCGACGAGACCTGGGCCGAAGCCTCGCGCGCTTGCGTGCGCACTTTCCGCGAGCAGCAGCGCAAGGGCTCGCCCGGCCCCTATCGCTTCCTGCGCACCAGCAACCGGCCGAACGAGACCATGCAGCTCGACGGCTGGGGCGCGCCGAGCCGCGCGGTGGGGCTGATCCACTGCGGCTTCCGCCCTTCGGACGATTCCTGCACGTATCCGTTCCTGATCCCGGCCAACCTCTTCGCGGTGACATCGCTGCGCGAGATGGCCAGCGTTGCCGAGCAGGCGCGGGGAGATACGGCGCTGGCCGCCGATGCCCGCGCTCTGGCGAACGAAGTGGAAGCGGCGCTGCGGCAATGGGGCACGATGCTGCTGCCGGACGGGCGCCGGGTCTGGGCCTACGAAGTGGACGGCTTCGGCAACGCGATGTTCATGGACGACGCCAATGTCCCCTCGCTCCTGGGCCTTGCTTTCCTGGAATGCGTGCCTGCCAGCGATCCGCTCTGGAAAGTCACGGCGGATGCCTGCTGGTCGGAAGCGAACCCCTACTTCTTCCGGGGATCGAAAGTGGAGGGCATCGGCGGGCCGCATGTTGGGCTGGGGCAGGTCTGGCCGATGAGCCTGATCGTGCGCGCGCTGTCGAGCAGCGACGACCAGGAGATCCGCGCCATGCTGCGCATGCTGCGCGACAGCGACGCGGGCACCGGCTTCATCCACGAGGCGGTGGACAGCAACGACCCCTCGAAATTCACGCGCGACTGGTTCGCCTGGGCCAACGGCCTCTTCGGCGAACTGCTCGTCAAGCTGGCCGACACCCGGCCGCAACTGCTCTCCGCGCCGCTGTGACGCGCGGCAGTCGTTATTAAGGGACTGAACGATGGACTTCTCCCGCCGCCGTTTCCTCGCCACTTCCGCCTTCGGGGCGGCCGCGTTCGGCGCCGATGCTGCGCAGGCCGCGCGCGAGCCCGCTGCGCCACAGCCCTCCGGCGCCGTCCCCTCGCCGCGGCAGTGGAACTGGCACCAACACGAAATGTACGCCTTCGTGCATTTCGCGATGAACACCTTCACTGACAAGGAATGGGGCTTCGGAGACGAGGACCCGAAGTGGTTCAACCCCACCGATTTCGCCCCCGACCAGATCGTCGCGGCGGCCAAAGTGGCGGGGATGCGGGGCGTGATCCTCACCGCCAAGCACCACGACGGCTTCTGCCTGTGGCAGACCCGGCTTACCGAACACTCGATCCGCAACAGCCCCTACAAGCGGGGCAAGGGCGATATCGTCGCGGAAATGTCCGAGGCCTGCCGCAAGGCGGACATGCTGTTCGGCGTCTATCTCTCGCCCTGGGACCGCAATCACGCCGAATACGGCCGCCCGGCCTATATCGACTATTACCGCCAGCAATTGACCGAACTCTGCACCCGCTACGGCAAGCTGTTCGAAGTCTGGTTCGACGGCGCCAACGGCGGTGACGGCTACTACGGCGGCGCACGCGAGGCCCGCAAGATCGATGCGCCGAAGTATTACAACTGGCCCTCGATCGTGAAGCTGGTCCACGAGCTTCAGCCCGATGCCTGCACTTTCGACCCGCTCGGCGCGGATATCCGCTGGGTCGGCAATGAGGACGGCGTGGCGGGCGATCCCTGCTGGCCGACGATGCCTAACGTGCCTTATGAGCAGGCGACTGGCAATTCCGGCCTGCGCGGCGGCGAGATCTGGTGGCCTGCCGAGACCGACGTGTCGATCCGTCCCGGCTGGTTCTATCACGCCGACGAGGATTCCAAGGTCAAGGACCCGGCGCGCCTGATCCGCCTCTACGACGAATCCGTGGGGCGCGGCACCAACCTCAACCTGAACCTACCGCCCGACCGCCGGGGCCGGATCGCCGACCAGGACGTGAAGATCCTGAAGTCGTTCGGCGATGCGATCCGCGCGACTTTCGCAAAGGATCTTGCGCGGGCCAGCGTGGCACATGCCAGCGCTACGCGCGGCGGCCGGTTCGTCCCCGCCAACGTGACGGACGGGCAGCGCGAGACTTTCTGGTCCACCCCTGACGGCGTGCTCACGCCCACACTGACGCTGGACCTCGCGCCCGGAACGCGCTTCGATGTCGTGCGCCTGCGCGAATATCTGCCGCTGGGCATCCGCGTGACCCGCTTCGCCGTGGAGGCGGAGATCGACGGCCAGTGGCAGCGCCTTGCCGAGAAGGCATGCATCGGTGCCCAGCGCATCCTCCGCCTGCCGCAGCCGATCGCGCCGCGCCGGGTGCGGCTGGTCGTGCTCGAAGGCAGCGCCGCCCCGGCGATCTCGGAATTTGCGCTGTTCGCCAGCGCGGCGCCGGTAGACGTGCCGCCGATCGTCTCCACCGACCCCACCGTGCTCGATTCCACGAAGTGGTCGATCGTCGCGGCCAGCGCGCCGGGCGCGGAGCGCCTGCTGGACAATGACGCGGCGACGATCTGGAAGCAGCCCGCGCCCCAGGCCGGCAAGCCCGCGCGCGTCACTGTCGATCTCGGCGCGCGCAGTTCGCTGGCCGGTTTCACGCTGACGCCTTCGCGGCAGGTCATGGCCGATGCCGCTCCGCCCAAGGGCTTCGTTGCCGAGACCAGCCGCGACGGCAAGTCCTGGACGCGGGCCGCAGCCGGAGAGTTCGGCAATATCGCCTATGCCCTCGCCACCCAGCGCATCGCTTTCGCAAAGCCGGTGGATGCGCGTTACTTGCGGCTCACGTTCGCGGAAACGGCGCTTCCCGCGGGCAATCTGGCGATCGCCGGGATCGGCGGCTTCGTCGCTCGATAGGCGCGCCTAGCTCCCGGTGTCGGCAGTCGCGGCGAGTTTGTCCTGGAACTGCTGCGCGGCCTGCTCCAGCCGGGCCACACCGACATCGAAAGTCCAGCGGCGCAAGGCGGACGGTCCGGCCAGGCCGAGCTGCTGGAGCCGGCGGTGCGACCGCAAGGCCGAGACGAGGCCGTCCACCATGTGCCCCGGCGCGCCGGCGGTGGCCGCCGCGGGAATGCCGCTGTCGAGCATGCCGGGCGCGAAAGCGGCGCTGTCTGCCCCGAGCGCCAGGGCGAATGTCGCCGCTGCCCGCACGGCCTCCTCAAGGCAGGCGGTCGACCATTCCTCCGGCTCGCCGAGGCCGACGAGCAGGAGGCGTTTCGCCGCAAGGGGCTGCGGGGGCGCCGCGATCAGCAGGCATTCGCCGAGCCTGCCGCGGAAATGCCCTTCGCGTCTCAACTGCAGGAGCTTTCCCTGAAGGGCCGTGTCGAGGTGCGCCAGGCCTCCGGTGAGGCTGCCTGCCGGCTCGCGGGCGAACATTCCGGCGCAGGAAAGGTCCACTTCGGCACCGACCGCGTCCCAGGCCGCGACGTCGATGGACGTGCCGAAGGCCGCGCCGATCTTCCGTAGATTCACCGTATCTCTCCGTTGTCGCTGCCGGGCAGGGGAAGCCTGAGACAGCCGGGGCGGCCGGTCAATGCACGGACAGCGAGAAAGAGGCACGCACGAGGTCAGCCACCGAACGCAGTTCCATCTTGCGCATGAGGCTGGAGCGATGGAGTTTTACCGTGATCTCGCTGATTTCGAGTTCCCAGGCGATCTGCTTGTTCATCAGGCCGCGGACCACGCCTTCCATGACTTGGCGTTCGCGCGGCGTCAGCCGGTCGAAGCGCTGCGTCAGCGCGTGCCGGGTGCGGTTCGCGCTGCGGCGCTCGGTGTCGATCTCCAGCGCATAGTCGATGGCGCCCAGCAGGTCGCCCTCGTCGAAGGGGCGCGGCAGGAAGTCCACCGCGCCGGCCTTCATCGCGCGGACGGAGAGCGGGACTTCGGCATGGTCGGTGACGAAGACGACCGGAATTGGTTCGCTGCGGCTCTTCAGCCGGGCGATGAGTTCGAGCCCGTCGATCAAGGGCATGCGCACGTCCGCGACGATGCAGCAGGGCGCCTCGGGCAGCGGCTGATCGAGCAGCGCCCCGGCCCAGGCGAACGTCTCCACGGCATAGCCTTCCTCGCGCAGCAGCGAGCGGAGGTGCGAGCGGGCTTCGCTATCGGCATCGACGATCAGGACGCGTCCCCGGGTGGTGGCTTCCTCCACACAACCGTGCATCGCTTCGCTTGTCACATGAATCATCGCACTACTCCTGCTGGCGGCGCAGAAATGGTTCAAAGTGAACACAACGGGCAATCCCCTCTTTTGGGGGGAATTGCCATCACGCGGCGGGAGAGCGTAGAGGGAAGCCATGGAAAACAGCGATTTTCAGCCCCCCATCCGCATCGCCGTGGTGGACGACCACCCCCTGCTGCGCGACGGGATCATCGCCGTGTTCTCGACCCAGCCCGACCTGGAACTCGTGGCTGCAGGCGAGGATGGAGAGGCTGCCGTGCGCCTCTTCCGCGAGCACCGGCCAGACGTCATGCTGCTCGACCTGCAGATGCCGAATGTCGACGGGGTGGAGGCGATGACGCGGATACTTGCCGAGTTTCCAGAGGCGCGGATCCTCGTGCTGACCACATATTCGGGCGACGGCCGCGCCACGCAGGCGATCAAGGCCGGGGCCTCGGGCTATCTGCTGAAGAACAGCCTGCGCACCGAGCTGCTCGACGCGATCCGGTCGATCCACCGCGGCGGCACGCATTTCGACCGGCAGGTGTTCGGCGCGGCGGACCGCGAAGCCAAGCGCCTCACCGCGCGCGAAAGCGACGTGCTGCAACTGGCCGCCTCGGGCAATTCCAACAAGCAGATCGCGGCGCGGCTGTCGCTCTCCGAAGAGACGGTCAAGGGCTACATGAAGGCGATCTTCGCGCGGCTGGGCGCGATGGACCGCACCCATGCCGTGGCGATCGCCGTGCGCAACGGGTTGATCGAACTCTAGGTCGGATCGGCAGCCGGGGGCTAGCGATAGGCGATCTTCGCGGGCAGGGTCAGCCGGATCGAAGTGCCTTGGCCGGCGGCCCTGGCGATGGCGAAGGATCCGCCCAGCCGCTCCAGCCGCTCGCGCATGCCGGTAAGGCCGAAGTGCCCGTCGCGCCCACCTGCGGCGCGCACCTCTTCCGGCAGGCCGATGCCGTCGTCCACCACGCGCAGGGAGAGGCGGTCGCGGCCGTGGTGGATCTCGATGCGCACCAGGCTCGCCTGCGCGTGCTTGACGGCATTGGCCAGCGCCTCGCCCACGGCGAGTTCGATTTCCTCCGCCACCGGCGCGCCGACGAACTGCTCGGGGCCGTCCACCCGCACTTCCCAGGGCAGGGCATCGCGCACCACCCGCTGGGCGCAGGCGCGCAAGGTTTCGGCGATGCACTTGGGTTCGGCATCCTCGCGCAGGCCGCGCACCCGTTCGCGGCCGTGCAGGAGCACGTCGTCGGCCCGCTCCAGCGCGTCCTCGATGGCGGTATGCGCGGGGGTGCCGGGCGTGGTCAGGTGAAGCACGGTCTGGAAGCGCAGCATCAGGCCCTGGAAGCCCTGGAGCAGCGTGTCGTGCAGATCCTGCGCGATGCGCTCGCGTTCGGTCACGCGTTCCTCGATGCGATCGCGCATGGCCTGCATGGCCAGCCGCATGCGCCAGCGGAACAGCGCATAGATGCCCAGTGCCAGACTGAGGAACACGGCCAGCCGGAACCAGCCGGTCTGCCAGAAATAGGGCGCGATGACGAAGCTCGTCACCGCCTCGCGCCGGGCCCAGGGACCGTCGCCGGTGGCGGCGGTGACGTGGAAGCGATACGTGCCCGGGCCAAGGCCCGCATAGTCCACGCGGCGGCGCCCTCCGGCATCGACCCAGCCCTGGTCGACGCCGTCCAGCCGGTAGCGGTACCGGTTGCCTTCCGCGTCGGCCAAGCTCAGTCCCACGTAGGACAGGCTGACGCGGGACGTTCCCGCCGGCAGGCGCGTGCCGGTGAGCGGATAGCCGCGGCCGTCCACTTCCAGCGCGGTGACGTGGACCGGCATCTCGGCCGCTCCGGCGGCGATGCGCGAGGGGTCGACCTGCACCACGCCGGTGCTCGTCACGAACCACAGCCGCCCTTGCGCGTCCACGGCGGCATCGTTGGCGGAATAGGGTTCGGTACGGGCGCGGATCGCGCCGTTCTGGCCGAAGCGGGCGAGCGGGATCGGCCTGCCCGGGCGCGCGAAAGCGGCCTCCAGGTCCGGTTCGGCGATGCGGATGATCCCGCCCGAGGAGATCAGCCAATAATGGCCCGCCACCCGGACGATCCCCATGACCCCGGCAAGCCAGGGGTAGGTCCGCGCGCTCAGTTGCTGGACGCGGCGCCCGTCATAGCGCGCCAGCCCCGCCTCGCCGCCGATCCAGGTCCTGCCGTCCATCTGCTTGAGCATCCGCACGAAGCCCACGCCGGTCTTTTCTCGCTCCCCGTCGTGTCCTTCGTCGTCGCTTCCCGGCCAGAGGGGCGTCGTCTTGCCGTCCTGCACGCGGGCGAGCAGCCGCAGCGGCTGGTTGATGACGAAAGTGTTCGGGCCGGTGACGACGAAGGTGGTGGCCGGCGGCAGGCTTTCGTCCTTGATCCAGTGCCGGCCCTCCAGTCGGAACATGCCGGAGGCCGATACCGATTCCCACAGACGCCCCTGGTGATCGGCGGCGCAGGCCTGGCCGAACTGGCGCTCATGTTCGAGCGGGCCGATGATCCGGGTCAGGGTGGACCCGCGCACGAGATACTCGTTCCTGTAGGTCAGGACGTAAGCGCCCACCCCTGCCACCGAGCAGACTTCGGACAGCAGGCTGGAACGCAGGATCAGGTCCGCCTTGCCGTCGATGATCCGGTACAGGCCCTCGTCGCCGCCGATATAGAGCGAGCCGTCCGGCCCCGTCGCGATGCCGGTGCGAACGCCCTTGATCGCGGAATAGTGTATGACCGGGGAGCGTACGAAGCGGTGCAGACCGTCCGGCGCGCCGCCCCAGATGGTGCCTTCGGAATCGCGCAGCAGCGTGGAGACCTGGACGGGATAGGTCTCCGCCCCGCTCATGGACAGATCGCTGCCCGGCACTGTCGCCAGCCCGGCGGCATTGCCCGCGACCCACAGCAGATTGTCGGCATCGAACAGCAGGTTGCGGATGCCGTCGCCGCCACCCAGCGGCTCGCCGAACGCGATGCCGGTGGGCAGGAAGCCGCGCGGGCCGAGCTTCTGGAGCCCGTCGCTCGAAAAGAACCACATGGTGCCGGCGCGGTCCTGGCCGAAGGCGGGGCCAAGGTTCATCAGGCCCGGCACGACCTCGAAAGTGCGGCTGCCGCGGGGCAGGCGGCGCAGTTCGGGGTTCGATGCGATCCACATCGTGCCGTCGTTCTGGCGGAACATGCGCACCAGCGGACCGTCCACGTCGATCACGTCCCAGCGACCCTTCACCAGGTGGCGAAGCTGCGATCCGAAGCCGCTCCACGCCGAGACCCAGACACTGCCGTCCGGCGCGGCGACGATGTCGGTAACGCGTCCGCGCGGCTTCCTTTCCGGGTTGGCGCCGCGCAGCTTGCCGTCCTTCAGCCGGGCGATGCCGCCGAAGGCGTAGCCCACCCACAGGCTGCCGTCGGGCGCCGCGGCCAGGGCCGTGACCTGCCGGGCGCGGAAGTTGTCGAAGTCCTCGGGATCGACGCGCTGGAATTTCAGCCCGTCGAAGCGATAGAGCCCGTCACCCGAGCCAAGCCAGAGGAAGCCGTCGCGGGTGCGGGCCATCGCGCGGATGTCAGGCGGGGCGCCGTCCGCCAATGACCAGTGACGGCTGCTGTAGCCCGGGATCTCCGTGGCCGGGGATGCCTGGACGGCGGGCGCCGGGACGACCGCCCCGAAAATGACGGGGCCGAGCAGGGCCGCCAGCCGGTGAATAAAGGGTCGGGCAGGGGCTCGATCGGGACGCATGGCGCGCGCATTGCATGGCGGCCGGCGGTGGACAAGCAAACCTTGGTATGGCCCTGCGCACAAAGCGAAATGGAGCGCTTTCAGAACCGGAAATTGCTTTCGAGGCCAAGCATGTGGATGGTCCTGGCCGATCCGGTCTCGCGGATGAAAGCGCCGGGTGCGAAAGCGGAGAGCGAGGCGGAGATTTCCAGTTCGGCGCTCGCCTGCCAGGCCAGCGTCATCTCCACTTCCTTGCCGACGAACTTCGCGCGGCTGTCTCCGGCGTCGCGGATCAGGTTGCCCGGGATGTCGTAGATCCCGTCCTCGCGGGAATAGCGCCAGTAGGCCATGGCCGCGAGGCTGGCCGAGACGGTGGGGGCCAGTTGCAGGCCCAGCGAGGAATAGGCATTGACGATGTTGTAGGGGCCGACCGGCGAGAGTTCGCCGAAATACTTGCCCTTGGGAAACATGGCATTGAAAGTGCCGAGGCGGCTGTCCTGGCGCGTGTCCCCGGACTTGTCGCCGCTCACCACATTGACGCGCAGGGTAAGGTCGGGCGCCAGTGGTGCGTCGGGGAAGGCGCGGCCCAGTTCGGTGCCCAGCGTCCAGGCCGAGATCGGGCCATTCGCGAAGCGGCCGAACTGGTAGACGCCCTCGACGTTCCAGTGCCAGTCCTCCCGGCTGCCGTGCCAGCGGGCACCCAGGCTGTGGCGGGTCTCGGTGCCGTCGCGCGTGCCCCAGTGCGCGGCATCGTTGCGATAGCCGAGGTAGTAGAGGTCGAGAGCGGGCAGCGCGGCATAGGCACCCCAGAGCGCCTCGTCAGGCGAGGTGCGGTCGTTGAGATCCCCCTTGCGCGCCTGCACCGGCCTTACCGCCAGCAGGCTGACCGTCGCCGCGCCCAGGGCCACGTCCGCGCGAAGACCATCGAAGGCGAGCGGCACATTGGGGCCGTAGCGTGTGCCCACCAGCCGCTCCGTGCCGAGCGACAGCATCTGCCGCCCGCCGCGCAGGGTTACGGGTCCGAGGTCGGCCTCGGCAAATCCCTGCAGGAGATCGATGCCCGACCCGTCGACCGGGCCGGGCGCAGGCGAGACGCCCGCCGAGGTCGAGGCGATGGGCCGCACGAAGGCGCGGAGCTTGCCGAGGTGGAGATCGGCATAAGGCAGGGCGCGAAACCAGACATAGCCGTCGTCAGGCGCCTCGGCGCTGCCCCAGAGGTTGTCGTCGTAGTTCTCGTTCCGCACGCGCAGTTCGATGCCGGTGGAGAGCCAGGCGTCGTCGCCGAGGGGGATGTACTTGAACGGGCCGGTCCAGTGGTGATCGCGCTTCTCGCCGTCTTCGAGGTCCGACCAGTCCTCGTCGTAGCGGGTGATGGACAGGGTGGGGGCCTCCCACGCTTCCTTCGGCGCGGCCTGGGCGGTGGTGGGCAGCAGGGCCGCGAGAGAAAGCGACAGCGCCGCCAGCCGCCGTCCCGGACCCGATCCGGGACCGCTGGCCGTGCTGCGCCATGTTCGCGAAAGGGCGCCTGAGGACAGGCACCGGTCCCGGATCAGGCCCGGGACGACGAGGTCAGGCACCGCCGGCCCCCTTGCGCGCCAGGATCGCCACCAGCACGAACCCGCCGACAAGGCCCATATGCTCGAAGAAGGCGTTCATCGCACCGAAGCGCTCTGGGCCTTCGGGCATGGTCCAGAAGGCATTGGCCACCAGCGCCGCGAGGAAAGTGAACACGCCGAGCATCCCCGCGCCCAGCCAGACCAGCCGGCCCTGCAGGACCAGCCGCCCTCCGAGGACGAGAAACGCGCCGATCAGTTCGACGGCGATGGTCAGCCCGGCCCAGAGCGCGGGCGGGGTCAGGCCGAAGTGGCTCTGCTCCGCCAGCGCTGCGGGCCAGTCGCCCAGCTTGTCGACCCCGCCCACCAGGTAAGCGCTCACCAGCGCGAGGCGGGCGAGGAAGGCAGTCGGCTTGAAGTCCAGCACGGCGCCCACGAATGCGAGCCGCTCTACCGGTGGCGTGCGATCGATCGAAGGGAGGCCGGCCATGGCTTATTCTCCCTGGTGGATTTCGGCGACGTAGCCGCCGGGGAAGCGCACGATGGCGGTCTGGCGGCGGTTCGCGGTGACGGGTGCGACCAGGGTCTCGGCGCCTGCCGCCTTGGCCTTGGCGAGAGTGGCAGCGAGATCGCTCACGGCATAGCCGGTCATGTCGCGGCCGTAGGGCCAGGGCAACTGGCCGTCGGAAACGTAGACCACCATCTTGCCGTAGCCGCTGTCGATCGAGACGCGGCGGACGGTCTTGCCGGGTTCGCCGATCTCGGCGCCGCTGCCGGCCTTGTCGTCGGCGGTGACTTTGGCATGGGCGAAGCCGGTCCAGCTCCTGATGAAGGCATCAGCGGCATCGACGGTCAGGTAGATACGGTTTTCCGGCACGGTTGCGAGCTTGGCGTAGTTCGGCCTGGCGGTGTGCCAATAGAGCTGCATGTTCACGCCGCCCGGCCATTGCACCACCGAATCCCGGCCGATCGGATCGGGGAAAGTCTCCAGGCGGCGCACCGCGCCGTGGCTCCGGGCCGACTTCACGGCGGCGTCGATGTCGGTGACCAGATAGCCGGTGCGCTCGTCGCCGAAGGGATAGGGGATCGGCGTCTTGAAGCCGAAGACCGAGATCGTGCCCGCGGGCGTCAGCACCAGTTGCGACTTGGTGAGGCTCGTGGTCGGCGTCACCTGGAATTCGCCCTGCTTGCTGGTGGTGCCGCCGAAGGTGGCGACGAAGCTGGCGACGAAAGTGTCGAACTGGTCCTGCGGCACGTAGACGTGCGTGGTGTCGTACTGGGCGCCGACCGAATAGTCCGCCGTCGGCGCCGCGAAGGCGGGGGCGGCGATGGGGCTGGCCGTCATTACGGCAGTGGCGAAAAGGAGGGCAAAGCGCTTCATCGAAGTTCTCCTTGAGAAATTTCCGGGGGGCACGTTTCGTCGTCGTCTCGGTCGGCCCTCGCTGTGTGAGCGGGGCTTGCGAGATCGGTGTAAGGTGCGAACGAACGGCTATCGATCCGAATAATATCGTCCGATATGTTCGAGATTATGGAATAGAATGTGATGAGCCCCGCCGCATGCGGCAGGGCTCATCGAAGCTAGACGGCCCAGCAACCGCAGCCGAGCGCGCCCCAGAACGTCTGGACATCGGCGGCCGGGACATTGGCGCCCAGTGCAGAGGCATGGTCATGGCCGTGGACGCCGCAGCTGCTGGCGCAGCCGCAGGCCGAGGCAAGCTTCTGCCTGGCTTCGGGCGTCTGGTAATAGCCGCCGAACGTCGCGACCGGCGACCAGTCGGGCATCGGGCGCGGCAGTTCCGGGGCGAGCGGGCGATAGTCGCCTTCGCCGTGGACCACTTTGCCGCCGAGCACGGTGAGGACCGAACGGATGTGGACGATGTCATGCTCGGGCACGGAGAAGAAGTCGTCCGAGAGCAGCGCCAGGTCGGCAAGCTGACCGGCCTTGATCTGGCCCTTCTTGCCGATCTCGTTCGAGAACCAGGTGTTCTCGTGCGTCCACATCGCCAGCGCCTTTTCGCGGCTGACGCGGTTGGCATTGGGGTAGAGGCGTAGACCGCCCACGGTGCGGCCGGAAACCAGCCAGGACAGCGAGACCCAGGGGTTGTAGCTGGCGACGCGGGTGGCGTCGGTGCCCGCGCCCACGGGGATTCCGGCGGAGATCATCTTGGCGATCGGCGGCGTGCGCTCGGCCGCCTTGGCGCCGTAGCGCTCGACGAAATCCTCGCCCTGATAGGCCATGCGGTGCTGCACGGCGATGCCACCGCCGAGCGCGGCGATGCGGTCGATATTGCGGTCGCTGATCGTCTCGGCATGGTCGAAGAACCAGTTGATGCCTTCCAGCGGAATGTCGCGGTTGACCTTCTCGTAGACGTCGAGCGCGCGGCCGATCGTCTCGTCATAAGTGGCATGGAGGCGCCAGGGCCAGCGGTGCTCGGCCAAGAGGCGGATGACGGGTTCGAGATCGCCTTCCATGCTGGGCGCCATGTCCGGGCGGGGCTGGCGGAAATCTTCGAAGTCGGCAGCGGAATAGACCAGCATCTCGCCCGCGCCGTTGTGGCGATACGTATCGTCGCCCTGACCCGGCGTGACCTGCTTCACCCAGCCCGCGAAGTCCGCGAGTTCCTCTTTCGGCTTCTGCGTGAAGAGGTTGTAGCTGATGCGGACGGTCAGCTGATCTTCGGCGTGGAGCTTTTCGATGATCTCGTAATCGTCGGGATAGTTCTGGAAGCCGCCGCCCGCGTCGATCACGCCGGTGACGCCGAGCGCGTTGACTTCGCGCATGAAGTGGCGGGTGGAGTTGACCTGGTATTCCTGCGGCAGCTTGGGGCCCTTGGCCAGCGTGGAATAGAGGATCGTGGCGTTGGGCTGGGCGAGCAGCAGGCCGGTGGGGTTGCCGGCGGCGTCGCGCACGATCTCGCCGCCCGGCGGGTTCGGGGTGTCCTTGGTATAGCCGACGACGCGAAGGGCTGCGGCATTGAGCAGGGCGCGGTCGTAGAGGTGGAGGATGAACACCGGCGTATCGGGCGCCACAGCATTAAGTTCGGCAATGGTCGGCAGGCGCTTTTCGGCGAACTGGTGCTCGGTGAAGCCGCCGACCACGCGCACCCACTGCGGGGCCGGGGTGTTGTCTACCTGCTTCTTCAGCATGGCCATGGCATCGGCCAGGGTGGGCACGCCGTCCCAGCGCAGTTCCATGTTGAAGTTCAGACCGCCGCGAATGATGTGCATGTGGCTGTCGATCAGGCCGGGGATCAGGCGGCGGCCCTTGGCGTCGATCACCGCGGCGCCGGGTGCGGCGGCTTCGCGCGCTTCCTGTTCGCTGCCCACGGTCAGGAACTTGCCGTCGCGGATGACCACGGCTTCGGCCTGCGGATTTTCGCGGTCGAGGGTGGTGACCTTGGCGTTGACGATGATCGTGTCGGACATGACGGCTTCCTTGGAACGTGCGGATTGGGAAAATAGTGAGGGCAGGAGCGAGCTGGCAGCCGCTCCGGCTATGGTCTGTCGGCGGGTGATCATGCTTCGGCCTTGTGGTCGGCCGTGCGGCAGGGGAACTTGTCCCCCGGCAGGCGTCCCAAGACGTGCTTGCGGCAATCTGTCTGCACGTAGTGGGCGACTTCCTCGTGCGCCCAGATCTTCTTCGCCAGCGGGACGATCTGTTCGCCGAGGAGAATGCCGAGCAGCCCCAGCAGGGCGATCATCGGCGGGGCGGGCGAACGCACGCCGAGGAGACTGTAGACCACACCCACCAGCAGCCCGGCAGCGATCGAGAGAAGGTAGGCTTTCATGGCTTTGGGTTCCTCGAACGTTCAATCCGTTCCCCGTGTCGTCATTGCGAGGGCCTATGGCCCGCGGCAATCCAGAGCGGCGGAAACCGCCCTGGATTGCTTCGCTACGCTCGCAATGACGAACGATGGAGAGCGACGTTCCTATCAGGCCTGGACGAAGGCGAGCAGGTCGGGGTTGAGGACGTCGGCATGGGTGGTCAGCATGCCGTGCGGATAGCCCTCGTAGATCTTGAGCGTGGCGTTCGGCAGGATTTCCGCCTGGAGCACGCCGGCGTTCTTGTAGGGGACGACCTGGTCGTCATCGCCGTGGAGGACCAGCGTGGGGACGGTGATCGCCTTCAGGTCGTCGGTCTGGTCGGTTTCCGAGAAGGCCTTGATCCCCTCGTAATGGGCCTTGGCGCTGCCCATCATGCCCTGGCGCCACCAGTTGTCGATCACGGCGGGCTTCACGTCCGCGCCTTCGCGGTTGAAGCCGTAGAACGGCCCTGCGGCGACATCGCGGAAGAACTCGGCGCGGTTGGCGGCAAGGCCGGCGCGCAGGCCGTCGAACACGTCCATGGGCAGGCCGCCGGGGTAGGCTTCCGTCTTGAGCATGATCGGCGGCACGGCGCTGACCAGCACGGCCTTGGCCACGCGGCCCTGCGGAATGCCGTAGCGGGCGACATAGGCCGCAACTTCGCCGCCGCCGGTGGAGTGGCCGATGTGCACGGCGTTCCTGAGGTCGAGGTGTTCGGCGACGGCGGAAGCGTCGGCGGCGTAGTGCGCCATGTCGTGGCCCTCGCTCACCTGCTCGGAGCGGCCGTGGCCGCGGCGGTCATGGGCGACGACGCGGAAGCCCTTGGAGAGGAAGAACAGCATCTGCGTGTCCCAGTCGTCAGACGAGAGCGGCCAGCCGTGGTGGAAGACGATGGGCTGGGCGTCCTTCGGGCCCCAGTCCTTGAAGAAGATTTCGACGCCGTCCTTGGTGGTTACGTAACCCATGATGCTGATCCTTCGATGTTGAGAGTGAAGTCTTCGCGGGAAAAGGAGGTAGGGACCGGAAGCCTTGTCCGTGAGGGCCGGATGGGGGGTATCTGGCCGCCGGTCCCGAGCTTCAAATCAGTGACCGCCTTCGGATGCGCCGAACATGGTCTTGGCGTAGTTGATACCGATACCGTAGGCGCCGCCCCACTTCTTGGCGATTCCGGTGGTGCTGTCGTAGGTTTCGGTGCGGGCCCAGTCGCGCTGCAGTTCGAGCAGGTACTGCAGCGAGGTCATCGGCACGGCGCCGAGCTGGATCATGCGCTCCACCGCGCGTTCATGCGCTTCGGTGGAAATGTCGCCGCAGGCATCGGTGATGACATAGGCCTCGAAGCCCTGGTCGATGGCGGAAGCGACCGGCCCGACGATGCAGACCGAGGTCCAGAGACCGGCAAAGACGATGCGGGGCTTGGCGATGCGGTTGATCTCGCAGATCACGGCTTCGTCTTCCCAGGTGTTCATCGAAGTGCGGTCGAGCATTTCCTGGCCATCGAAGGCTTCGGTGATCTCTTCGAACATCGGGCCGGAGAAGCTCTTTTCGGCAACCGTGGTGAGGATGGTCGGGACATTGAAGGACTTGGCGCCGCGCGAGATCAGGGCGGCGTTGTTGCGCAGCAGTTCGGCCGAGATCGACTTGGTGGCGAAGGCCATCTGTGACTGGAAATCGATCAGGACAAGCGCGTGATTGTCAGGCGAGATCAGCGACTTGCCGGGGGTGGCGGTGGCGGTCGGCGTAGCGGTGATGGTCATTGCGGGTCTTCCTGTCTGCTGGCCGTCGCGGCCCGGTGAGAGTGTTCTGGAGCGAATTTGCCGTTCCAGAAAGACGTATAAAATCGATCCGATAGTTCGATTAAATTGAAATGTACGAAAGGTCGGGTGTTGCTGTTGCGACTTGCGAGCAGCATTTGACCCCAAACGCGGCCCGAGCGAAATTAACCGTTGGTATAGCCCTCGAACGGGGGGAGGCCCGGTCCGGATGGGGCATGGCTTTTCGGGGACAGCGGGGCAGGAAGCGCCGCGCGCGAAAGACCGGGGCCGGGAGGACGGCGTGCGGCAGTAATGCCCGGCGCGCGGGTCTATCGGCGGCGCCTGGTCGAAGGCGCGCGGGTCATCGCGGCGCGGGTCGCTGCCCGGTCGTGGGCGCCAGCACCGTCGGCGTCATCCCGCAGGACGGCGGGGTAGCAATGGGAGCGCGGCCGGGTCGTCAGCCGGCCAGTGTCTTCAGCGCGGCGACGAGGCGGTCGATATCGGCCTCCGCCGTGAAGATCGCGGGGGTCACGCGCACGCAGGCGCCGCTGGCAAGGCCTTCGCGGTGGACGGTGAAGATGCCGAAGCGATCGAGCAGCGTGGCTGCCAGCGCCTTGTTCTGTGCCACGTTGGTCTGTCCGCGCAGGCGGAACGAGGTGAGGGCGCTGGTCAGGCGCGGATCGGCGGGCGTCAGGATCTCCAGGCCGGGATGGCCGCGCAGGGCCTCGGCCCAGCGGTCGCGCAGGAAACGCAGGCGTGCCTCCTTGGCGCGGATGCCGATGGCCTCGTGGAAGTCGAGCGCGTCGGCAAGCGCGAGATAGCCCGCGAAACTGGCCGTGCCGGTATGGACGCGGCTCTGCGTTCCATGGTCGGGATTGCCCACCTCGCTCATGTTGGGATCGATCGCGTCCAGCCTGTCCTTGCGGATGTAGACCAGCCCCACGCCCATCGGCGCACCGATCCATTTCTGGCAGGTGAGCCCCACGAAATCGGCCCCCAGTTCGGGGAGCGTGAAATCGAGCTGGCCCCAGGCATGGGCGGAATCGAGAATCACGTCGACCCCGCGCGCGCGGGCAAGGGCAACGATTTCCTTCACCGGCATGACCAGGCCGCTGCGATGGCCTACATGGGTCAGCAGCATCAGGCGCACTTTGGGGTTCGCCTCAAGCGCACGGGCATAGGCGTCGATCAGGCCCTGGTGAGTGGCGGGTTCCGGCAGCGCGAAAGTCACTAGGTCGGCGCCGCGGCGCTGCTTGAGCCAGCGGAACGCGGCCTGGGTGCTGTCGTAGTCGAGGTCCGAATAGAGCACCTGGTCGCCGGGACGCAGGCGGTTGTAGCCGGCGATCAGGGTTTGCAGCGCCTCGGTGGCGCCGCGGGTGAAGGCGATTTCTTCCGGCTCCACGCCGAGGATGGCCGCGGCGCGGGCGCGGACGGGCAGGATGTCCTGCCAGAACCCGCGCCGGGCGTAGTAGGAATTCTCGGCATTCACTTTGGCCAGCTTGCGGGCATAGGCCTGCTCGACCGGGCGGGCCATCGAACCCCAGTTGCCGTTTTCGAGCTGCACGATGGCTTTCGTGACATCGAACTGCGCGGCGACTTGTGCCCAGTAGGCACTGTCCTGGGGGTCGATGGCTTGAGGATCGGCGGGAACGGCGCGCCGAAGCTGCGACCCGAGGGGCGCCGTTCCCGCACTCGCGCCGGCCGAAGCGGCCGGGGCGGCGAACAGGGGAGAGAGAAGGCCGGTAGCCATGGCCCCGGAGATCAGGGTGCGGCGATGAATCTCGGTAGCCATGGCCTTGGACCTCCTGCTCAGAACGACACGTCGACGCGGGCGTAGTAATTGCCGCCGTTGGTGTCGTAGGGGGCGTTGCGCGAGTAGACGAGGCCGCGGCTGGCCTGGAACGTCGCCTTCTCCGGGTACTTGTTGAACAGGTTCTCCGCGCCGACGCGCATGGACAGGCCGGGGCGGAATTCGTAGGTCACCCCTGCATCGACGAAGGCGATGCCGCCGAAGTCCTGGAAGATGTCGCCGCTGGCATTGCCGCTCGAATCCGTCCAGCCACCGTAATAGCGAAGGCGTCCCATCAGCGAGACCTTGCCCAGCGTGTAGTTGAGCGTGGCCACGGCATTATGCTCGGGCAGGCCCTTTTCGTACTTCACGCGGGTGGTGTCGCTCTGGGCGATCTGGCTGGAGACCACCTTGGTCTGGGTGTAGCTGTAGGACGCCGTGGCATCGAGCACGCCCGGGCCGACTGGGTGCTTGTACGAAACCACGAAGTCCACGCCGCGCGTGCGGGTATCGTAGTCGTTGGTGAAGAACGTGATCGTGCGGTAGTCGGCCGCCTGGCTGATGCCCTGGGCGATGAGGCTGGCCTTGATCGCGTCGGTCAGGACATAGCTGGGCGAGACGCTGAAGCGGTTGTCGACCTTGATCTGATAGGCGTCCACCGATCCGGACAGGCCGAAGCCCGTGCGCCAGACGAAGCCTGCGGTGGCCGTCTTCGAGGTTTCCGGCTCCAGCGCGGTGGCGCCGAAATACTGCGCGACGGGGTTGAGCGGCGAGAGGCGGCCGGTCGTGTAGAGCAGCAGCGTGGTGGTATCGAGGCCCTGCGAGGTGCTGGTCGAGTTGATCTGCGCCGGGGTCGGGGCCTTGAAGCCGGTGGAATAGGACCCGCGAACCGCCAGGGCGGGCGAGAGTTCGTAGCGAGTCGAGAACTTGTAGTTGAAGCTGTTGCCGAAGCTGGAATAGTCCTCGTCGCGCAGCGCGGCTTCCACGCTCCAGGCCTCGGTGACGGGGACCGTCACGTCGAGATAACCGGCATAGCTGGTCTGGCTCCACGAGCCGGCCTGAAGATCGGAGAAGCCCGGGAAGCCGTTCGACCCGGCGGCCAGGCCGTAGGCCGCGCCTTCGCCCACGGCATAGGAGGCCTCGTCCCCGGCGCGGATCCGGTAGGTTTCCACGCGGCGTTCGGCGCCGAAGGCCACGGTCACCGGCTTGGCGAAGATGGGCAGCGACAGGTTATAGACGCCGTCGGCGTTGAGGTTGAACTCGCGCTGGATGTTGCGGCCGAGGTAGAAGTTCAGCGGGCTGTCCGGGCCGAGCGAGGCATTGATCGAGTTGTGCAGGTAGAACGCGGTGGCGTTCTGGCCGAACGAGCCCGAGAGGTCCCAGCGGAAATCGCCCGACTGGCCGCCGCGAATGCCGCCCACCGTCTGGAAGTCGGTATAGCGCACGCCTTCGCTGGGTGCGAAACCGGCGGGATAGATGTCGTTGACGTCGAAGCCGGGGAAGGCGGCCGTCTGGTTGTAGACCGAGGTGGTGGTCGCCGGGTTGCGCCAGTTGATGTCGGACCAGCCCTTGCCCTTGCCGAACGTGCCGAAGCCGTAGACTTCCACGTCGTCGCCGATGGGTTCGGCGGCATCGACCGCGAACTTGATGGTCTGGAGCTGCGGGTTGCCCCAGCGCTGGACCGGGTCCTTCACGGCGATGCCGGTGGCGTTCGAGAAGTCGATGGCGTCCTGGCGCTGCTGGCTGCGCGAGGTGGGGTTGGTGTCCGCGAATTCGCCCGTCACCACGAAGTGGCCGCCGCCGGGAAGGGCAAAGCCCGCGCGCCCGCCTAGCTGCACCTGCTCGCCGTCGCCCTTGTAGTATTGCGACCCTTGCGCATAGGCCGAGAAGCCGGGCTTGGTGTCGAACATCACGTTGATGACGCCGGCGATCGCGTCGGAGCCATATTGCGCCGAGGCGCCGTCGCGCAGCACTTCGACATGGCCGATCGCGAACGAGGGGATCTGCGCCAGGTCGGTCGCCTGGGCGCCGCTGTTGAGGAATGACGAGCGGTGGAAGCGCTTGCCGTTGACCATCACCAGGGTCATGTCGGGCGAGAGGTTGTTGAGCGAGGCCGGGCGGATGAATTCCGGGCCGTCCGAAGCGGGCAGCTTCTGGACGATGAAGGCCGGCACAAGCTGCGTCAGCTTCTCGTCCAGGCGCGCGGTGACCGTGGATTTCACCTGCTTTTCGGACAGCGTGTCCACCGGCGACAGCGCGGTGAACACGGTCTGCGCCTGCGCACGGGTGCCGGTGACGATGATGTCGCTGCCCGCGTCATCGGTGGGCGTGGCGGCCCGGCCGCCGCGCGGCGCGGGCTCCGAGCGGTCTTCTTGCAGGCCGAGGACCACGGTCTTGCCGTCATCCTTCTTTACGGCGAGACCGGTTCCGGCGATCAGGCGGCCCAGGGCGACCTGGCGCGTCATGTGGCCGCTCAGCGCCGGAGCGCGCAGCGTACCGATGGTGGCGCTGGGGAAGAAGATCTGGACTTGCGCCTGGCGGGCGAACTGCGTCAGCGCGCTGGAGAGCGGCTGCGCGGGAATGGCGAAGGCATGGGCCTCGGCGGCCATGGCAGGCGCGGCGAAGACGGCAGACGTGGCGCAGACAGCAGACGTGGCAAGCAACGCCGCGAAAAGCGGCGCGCGGCGAAACCGTGCGGACATGGATGAACGACCCTTTTGAAAGGCGCCGATCTGCGCCTCTGCCCTTCCAGACGATCCGGCCTGTCGGAACCGCCAAGGGCCGGTTAAAAAATTTTCAGCGGGTCAGGATGAAGCCGCCTTCATGCGGTGTCGCGCGGATATCCAGCCCCAGCTCCAGCGCCGAGAGGAAAGCCGCCGGATCGGTGGAGGTGAAGCGGCCGCCCACGGGAATGCCGGTGAGGTCCGGATCGGCGATCACGATCTTGCCGGGCAGGTAGCGGTTGTATTCCTGCACCGCGGTTTGCAGCGGCTCGTTGTCGAACACGATCTCGCCCTGCTGCCAGGCGACCGTCGCGGCCATGTGCTGGGGGCTGGCCGGGCGGACCGAGGGATCAGCTGCGGAGAGCAGCAGCCCTTCGTTCGGTGCGGCGACCTCTGCGGGGCGCGGGCTCCCGATGGCGCTGGAGGGAGCGGAGGTGGAGGCGGCGGCGCGGCCGGTCAGCACCGTCACGTCCATCGCGCCGGTCTGGAGCCGCACGTTGAAGCGGCCGGTGGAGAGCGCGGCGGTCAGGCCCTGGCCATGGACGCGGGCGGGAATGCCGGGAAGCAGTTCCAGCGCCACTTCGCCGCGGGCGATCCAGAGGCTGCGCTCGGTGTCGGAAAAGCGCCATTGCAGGAGGCTGTCGGTATTCAGCATGGCGCGGCTGCCGTCTGGCAGGATCAGGCGCCGGCATTCCCCGATACCGGAGCGGGCGCTGTCCCAGGCATAAGCGCGCGTGGCGACGCCGCCTGCCGCGAGCAGGCCGACCAGTCCCATGCCGCCGAAGGCGCCCAGGGCGCGGCGACGGGAGAGGCCGGCGGCCGGGAGAGGCTGCGCCTGCGGCAGGGAGGAAGAGGGCGTCTCGGCAGCGCGCCATACCGACAGGGCGCGGGCAAAGGCTATGGCGTTTCCGGGATGTGCGGCGCGCCACGCCTCGAAGCGCGCTTCGTCGATCGTGCCGGCTTCGTGGCGCGCGAGCCAGCCCGCCGCTTCGCGGGTTGCCTTGCGGCGTCTATGCCGTTGATCGTTGAAGATGCTCATTTTTCCGGATGCGGTAATTTCGAAGGTCGGAATAGCAGACGAACGGCGAAGTCAAACCCGCCAAGCCGCTCCGATCTTTTTTTCGGGTTTCGCTTCAGCGCTTGCCTTGCGCGTCGCAGGTCTCGGCACCGTCGCCGGCCGCCTCGGTCTCGCCGCCGAGGTGGGCGCGGGAAAGCAGTTCGATGGCGCGGGCCAGTCGCTTCTCGTAAGTCGAGAGGCTGATGCCCAGGTCCTGCGCGATGGCTTTCGAGGATTCGCCCTCGATCCTGCGGCGGACGAAGACGGTGCGGCAGCGCTCGGGCAGGCTGGCGATCAGGTCGGAGACGCGGTGCAGGCCTTCCCTTCCGGCCGCGATCCGGTGCTGGTCGGGCGTCTCGTCGGCCAGGGTGAGATGGTCGGCATCGGCAAGCTGGCGGAAATCGACGATGCGCTGGCGCCGCAGGCGTTCGATGGCGATATGGCGCAGCATGCGCACGACATAGGCGCGCGGGTTGTCGATCGCGGCCCAGCCTTCCAGCGTGAACAGACGGGTGAAGGCTTCCTGCACGAGGTCCTCAGCTTCCTCGCGCGAGCCCGAAATGCGCAGGGCAGCGGCGAGGAAACGGTCTTCGTGGGGAAAGACTTCGTCTGCAAACCAGATATCGATCGGGCGGATGACGGGCACGGGAAACCAGCTTGAGGTGATGAGGTGGCCGCCCTCCTATTTCTCGCCGGTGTCAAATCGATGACGGTATACGGTGCTGCCGTGCCAGCCCCGCCGCGATCTACAGCGCTGGTGCCGCGTCAGACGCGCGTGAGCCGAGGTGGATCCAGCCGTTCTCTTCCAGGATTTCGAGCGGCGGCAGCCCCGCCGCAAGGCCGATCCGATCGATATAGGCCGCAACGGCGTCCTTTCGGGCACCCTCCGGAACGACCGGGCGGCCCGGCGGCGCGAACCAAATGGGGAGAAAGCCGGTCTCCACCCTGCCGCCGGCATGGATGCGGCAGCGCCCGATCAACCCGTTGACCGCCTCGGGATGGAACGGGGCCAGCGGATAGGCCGGATCGGGTTCGAACCCGAACATCTTCTTGCGCCGCTCCGCCCATTCCGCGCGGGCCGGATGGTCCTGCGCCGGGGTGAGTGCATGCGTGACGACGCAGCCGTTGCCAAGGCCGTGGAAGATCGGCCGGCCGCGATGGAACTCGATGCCGCGCGCGATGTGGGCATGATGGCCGACCACGATGTCGGCGCCCGCCTCGATGGCGGCATGGGCCAGCGGGCGCTCGTAAGGTGCGAGCGCGGCGGGGCGGTGAGTGATGCCCTTGTGGAGAGCGACCACGAGGACGTCCGCTTCAAGCCTTGCCGCCGCGATGTCCGCCTGCATCTGCGCCACTGACCCGGGATCGGCGGCGACGAGTTCGGCCTGCGGGCGCGAGGGGCCGCCGTTGGCGGCGAGGACGTTGACATAGGCGCTGCCCGCCCGGCTCTCGGTGGCCCAGCTGATTTCCGGGCCGACGCAGTTATAGCTGAGCAGCGCGATCCGCCGCCCCTCGCGCGCGACGACGGCAGGCCTGCGGGCGAGGGCGAGGTTCGCGTCGGCACCGGCATGGGCGATGCCGAGGCGATCGAGTTCGGCGATGGTGTCGGCAATGCCGATCGCGCCGCAATCCGCGATATGATTGCCCGCCATCGAGAGCATGCCGATGTTGGCGCGCTCCAGCGCCGCCAGATGCGCGGGTTCGGCGCCAGGGGCGGGAACGTCGCCTTCCAACTCCTCGCCGCGCAGGGTGTGCGGGACTTCGAGATGGCCGATGACCAGGTCGGCCGCGCGGGTCACTTCGGCGATGCCCGAAAGCCAGAGGTCGGGATCGGGAACGTCGAGGATGATGTCGCCGAGGAACAGGAGATCGATCGGGCGGCTCATGCCAGTGCTCCTTCCTGGCGCAAGGCGGCGATGGCGGCCGCGTCGTACCCCAGTTCGGCCAGCACGGCCTCCCCGTCGGCGCCGAGCACCGGCACGCGCCGCGCGGCGAGCGGATCGGTGGCGAAGCCCGGCCCCATCGTCGCCAGCGGCCGGTCGTGCCCGGGCAGGTCCACCGCCTGCAGCGAGCCGCGCTGGGCGATGTGCGGATGCTGCACGATCTGGCCGACCTCGCGGATCATCGCCGCGGGCACTTTCGCGGCGGTGAGGCGCGCTTCGAGGTCTTCGGCGCCCCAGCGGGAAAGTGCCTGCTCCAGCCAGTTCCGCACGAAATCGTAATTCGCCACGCGCGCGGCGTGGTCGGCCATGCGCGAGTCGGCAAGCATGGCTTCTTCGCCCAGCACCCGCAGCAGCGCCTCGACCTGGGCCTGGTTGTTGGCGCCGAGCGCGATCCAGCCATCGGCGGTGGGATAGAACTCGGACGTGGGCACCATGCGAAAGCCCCGGTTGCCGGTGCCGCCGGGCGTCTGCCCGGTATAGCTGTGCACCGATACGGTTTGGCTCGCCAGCTTGAGCGCCGCGTCGAGCATGGCCACGTCGACATGTTCGCCCTCGCCGGTGGCGTCGCGGCGGCGCAGGGCGGCCAGGGCGGCGATCACGGCGATATAACCGGTGAAACTGTCGATGATCGGCAGGCCGATCTTGCGCGGTTCACCGTCCACGGCACCCAGCGCGGCAATGCCGGAAATGGCCTGCGCGATATGGTCGTAAGCGCCCCACTGGGCCAGCGGGCCGCTCTGGCCGAAGCCGGTGATCGAGATCACGATGAGGCGCGGATTGCGGCGGCGCAGTTCTTCGACCGGGAAGCCGAGCCGCGCCAGCACGCCGGGGCGGTAGTTCTCGACCAGGAAGTCGGCCTGCTCCACCAGCTTCCACAAGGCGGCCCGGGCGCCATCGGTCTTGAGGTCCAGCGCGACCGAGCGCTTGCCGGCGTTGATCGAGGCGAAGGGAACGCTGAGCAGCGGCTCGCCCGCATGCTCTGTATAGTGGCGGAAGCCGTCGCCCACATGCGGCGGCTCCACTTTCACGACCTCGGCGCCCATCTGGACCAGCGCATTGGTGCAGGTCGGACCGGATATGGCGTGCGTGAGGTCGACCACCCTGATGCCGTCGAGCGCGTTCATCGGCTGGCTCCCGCGCCGCTCGAAAACAGGCCGGTCGCCTCCAGCGCCGCGGCATCGAAGCCGAGTTCGGCGAGGATCGCGGCATTGTCCGCGCCCGGCAGGGGCGCGGGGCGGTGTGCGACGGGTGGATGACCGGAGAGGTGGAAGGGCGTACCGATCTGCTCGACCGTGCCGGCCGGCGTGGGCAGGGTCACATGCATGCCGCGCGCTTCGGCGTGGGGGTGGCGCAGCGCTTCCCCCGGGGTGAGCACGGGCATGGCCTGGGTGTCGGCCGCTTCCAGCAGGCCGAGCCAGTGCGCGCGGGGCTGCGCGGCGAACAGGGCGGCAAGGTCTTCCTGCATGGCCGGATGGGCGGCGGTGTCGAACTGGCGCGCCGCATAGTGCGGGCGGCCCACGGCCTCGCAGAAGCGCGCCCAGTAGCGCGGCTCCATGTCGGTGGTGCAGAGCCACTCACCGTCGCCGCAGAGCCAGACGCCGCCCTTGGGATGCCAGGCGCCGGTGGGAAAGCCGATGGCGGCGGGGTCCTCGGCGCGGCCGAGCGCGACCATCAGCAGCGGCATGGCGGCTTCGGTCATGGCCACGTCGACATGCTGGCCCTTGCCGCTGGCATGGCGGGCCTGGAGCGCGGTGAGCACGGCGATGGCGGCATGGGCGCCCGCCAGCACATCGGCGACTTGTGCGCCCGGCAAAGTGGGCACGGGCGTGCCGTTGAGGCGGGACAGCGCACCGGCGAGTGCCAGGGCGGCGGGATCGTGCCCGGCCCGGCCTGCCAACGGTCCGGTCTGCCCGGCGAAGGACACCGAGCAGTAGACCAGGCGCGGGTTGATCGCCGCCAGCGCCTCGTAGCCGAGGCCCATCGCCGCCATCACGCCGGGGCGATAGTCCTCCAGCAGCACATCCGCCCGCTCGACCAGGGCATGGATGACCGGCGCGGCCTCGGGATGGCCGGGGTTGAGCAGCAGCGAGCGCTTGTTGCGGGTATAAGTCGGCCGGGCGCGGCGCAGGGTCTCCGCGTCCTCGTCCGCACCTGTGCCGAACATCGTCTTCGCCTTGGCCAGTTCGCGGGGGTGCTCGATGCGGATGACGTCCGCCCCCATGTCGCCCGCCAGCCAGCCGAAATAGGCGCCGGGCAGGAAGCGCGAGAAGTCCAGGACCGTCAGCCCGCCAAGCGCCGTCATGCCACTGCCTTTCGGCGGGCTTCGGCCATCTGCATGCAGGGGCCTTCGATGAAAGCGGCGATGCGGGCTTCGAGGTCCGCGCCGTCCGCGCGGTCCAGCGCATAGTTGTCCACGCCCAGTTCCAGCACCGGGATCCCGGCGGCGGCAAGGGCGCGCAGCACGAAGGGATCGGCGTCGCTCAGGGCCACGGCCCCGTGGACGCCGTGGGTCTCGGCCTCGTGGACATGCCAGGGCGCGGCCCAGCTCGGCATGCGCAGTTCGTCTCCCATCGTGAGGAAACGGGCGGCCAGCGCGCGCAGGGGATCGCGCCCACCGGTTCCGTCCGCATCGAAGCTGCGGATATAGCCGTCCGCCGCCAGCGAGAGGTACATGGACCAGACGAAGACCGCCCCGTGGCTGTCCTCCCACTTCTGATAGAACGCGGTATTGCTCCAGAGGCCCCGGCCGACCCACATGAGGCGAACCTTCTCTTCGGCGACCGCGCCAAGGCCCTCGGCGGCGCGCGCGGCGACTTCCTCGTAAAGCGCCCTGGCGGCATCGCGCGCCCATTCGGTGCCGCGATGCCACTGCGGCACCATCGTCGCCGGCATGGAATCGACGAGGCCGATGGGAGCGGGCACGGTGCGGGCGATCAGGTCGCGCGTCTTGCGGTAATATTCTTCCTGCTCGTTGACGAGGTTCATCACCTCGACGAAGCGGGCCTCGTCGAAAGGATGGCCGGTGCGCTTCTCCACGGCAGCGATCACGTCGCGCAGTTCGCTCACCAGAAGATCGAGCCGCGCCGGCTCCAGCACTTCGTCCCAGCGGTGCGGCAGGGCGTCCCACCAGCGGGTTTCGATCTCCCACCGCGGGTCCACCGTGCGCTCGTAGAGGTAGGGGGCGGCGCCGCTTTCCCCGGCCCATGCCTCGAAGATGCCGGGCGTGGCGTCGCTCGAAGCGATGGCCTGCACGAAGTCCGGTCGCGGCAGCCCGCCCCAGGGCGCCTGTTCGGCGTCATGGTCCAGCGCGGCGGCGAGGCCCTGGGCGCTGTAGGCTTCGGCGTCGGTAGGGTAGTTGCGGCCGCGCAGGAGGCGGCGATAGCGCCCGCTCTGCTGCTTGGCGGCGACGATCGAGGCCCACCATTGGTTGACCGCGAACGGCACGCCCAGCGCGCGCAGGATTTCCTGCGGGGCATTGGCGTTGACCACCGCGAAGGGCGAGCCTTGCGCGACCTGCTCGCGCACGGAGGCGAACCACGCGCGCTGATAGTCGCCCGAGGAAGCGGATGCCTGCAGGACCTTGCGGCTGCGCAGGCGCGGTGTCGATGGCGCCGTTTGCGGCTTGGGAGCGGCAGGGCGCGGCGGTTCTTCCCCGCGCAGGGACAGGGCCAGTTTGCCGGTGTCGCCCAGAGCGCTCTGGAGCGCGAGGATCTCATGCGAAGGCAGCGCGCTGCGGAGCGCGGCCAGGGTCCAGGGGGCGGCTTCGTCGCCGTCCACGGTCAGGTGCAGGATGCGTTCGATACCGCGGCGGCCGGCCATTTCGAGCGCCTGCTGCGCCAGAGCGGCGCTCTGGGCGGCGGCGACCGGTACGGCGTAAGCGGGGTCGGCCCACTCGGCCATCGTGCGCGGGGCGGGGCGGGCGGCGCGCGTCATGCCCCAGTCCTGCACCTCTCCGACGATGCGCAGGCCCTCGGCTTCGATTGCTGCGTAATGCAGGTCCGTCTCCTGGGGCGAGCCGGCGAGGAGCACGGGCCGGCCGGTCGCTTCCGGAAGGGAGGCGCTTTCGTCGTGCAGGGCGCGCAGCAGGGGCAGCAGTTCCTCCGGCGGGAGAATGGCGGCGGCGCCCAGGCATTGCAGCATCTGCGTACCGGAGAAGCGCGGCCGCAGCGCGTCGAGATCGCGCAGGAGGGCGTTCACGGCGTCGGCCGTGTCGGCCTCGCGCGCAAGGTCCTCTTCGGTGAAGGCGCGGCCGCCTTCGGCCGTCAGCCATTCGCGCAATTGTGCGAGGCGCGCCTCGTTGTAGCGGCGGCTGGAGGGGCGATCGATGTGCAGCAGATCCAGCAGCGTCGCCTTGCGCGGCCCCGGCACGCCCAGTCCCAGCCCTTGCAGGCGCGCGTTCTCGCGGATGGCGGAGAAGACTTGGGCCTGCTCGGCATCGGCGCGGGTGAACAGCACCGGGTCGGTCATGGCAGGGTCCAGCAGCAGTTCCACCAGGTGATGCGCGCGGCGGCGGCCGGTCGATGGGCCGAGCAGGGCATCGGCGCTCGGCGTTGCCATCTCCGGACGCGGCGCCATGCGAACGGGCGCGAAACCCGCCGCGCGCAGGAGCGGCAGGGGCGCATCGCTGCCGATCACGCGAAGCACGGCGCGCCCTTCCGCGCGCAGGCGGGCTGCCACACCTTCCGCGTCGCGATAGGCGGCGGCGATCGTGTCGAGAGCGCTGCTGGCCGACACCTCAGATAACTCCGGCGGCGCGCAGATCGGCGATCTTTTCCGCCGAGTAGCCGAGATGGCCGGTCAGGATCGTCTCCGCATGTTCGCCGACGCGCACGGGAAGCACATCGTCGAAGCCGGTGCGCGCGCCCGAAAAGACGATGGGAATACCCGCGGTGCGCAAGTCGATATGCGTGTCGTAGCTGGGGTGATGGACTTCCATCGTCTCTGCGCGGGCGACCACGCGCGGATCGACCAGGGCGTCTTCCGGGTGGCGCACCGGCGCCACGGGCACGCCTTCGGCTTCGAGCAGGGCGACGACTTCGGCCGTCGGCAGGCTGCGCGACCAGGCGTTGATGCGGGCTTCCAGCACCGCGGCATTGGCAACGCGCGAATCCCGGTTGGCAAAGCGCGGGTCGGCCGAGAGCGCCGGCTCGCCCATGGCGCGGAACAGGCCTTGCGCCAGCTTTTCATGCACGGCGACCACGGCGACATAGCCATCCGCGCATTCGAAGACGCCGAAGGGCGAGAGCCGCTGTACGGTGAGTCCGGTGCGGGCCTGCATGCCCGCCGCGGCCATGGCCGACCAGTTCTCGATTGCGACGAAGCTGGTGAGGGCGCCCAGCATGGATACGTCGATGTGCTGGCCGGTGCCGGTGCGGTGGCGCTGCTCCAGCGCGGAAAGAATGCCGATCACCGCGAAGACGGGGGCGAGCATGTCGGCAATGGGAATGCCGATGCGCACGGGCGGCTCGTCATGCCCGCCGCTGGCGAACATCGCGCCGGACAGGGCCTGGATGATGATGTCCATCGCCTTGCCGTCCGCCGCCGTGGCGCCGAAGCCGCTCAGCGAGCAATAGATGACGCCGGGGTTCTCGGCGCGCGCCACTTCATAGCCGATGCCCAGGCGGTCGGCGGTGCCGGCGGTGAAGTTCTCGACGACGATGTCGGCCGAGCGCACGAGGTCGCGGAAGACCTCCTGCGAGCCGGGCTTCTTGAAATCCAGCGCGACGCCGTATTTGCCGCGGGCGCGGGTGAGGTGGGACACGGAGACATCGTCCTCGTGCCGGCGTTCCACGACGATGCCGTCGCGGCCCACGTAAGGGCTGTTCTCGCGGGCCAGGTCGCCGCCGCGCGGGTCCTCGATCTTGATGACTTCGGCGCCGAGGCCGGCCAGCAGGAGCGTGGCATAGGGGCCGGCCAGGGCGCGGGTAAGGTCGATGACGCGCAGGCCCTCAAGCGGACGTTCGGTAGTGGTCATGGGCGGTCCTCCGTCGGCGCGCATTGATGGGCGGTGCCGGTGGTGATGAGTTGCTGGGCGGCCCGGAACACGGGCACGCCGTCGATGCCGACTTGCGACAGGCGTTGGGCCTGACCGAAGGCGTCGGCGTTGTAGAGCCGGTCGAAGCGCGCTTGCTCGCCGGCGGGGAGGGGAGAGAAATCGACGCCGTCAGTCTTGCCGAAGGCGATGCCGGCCGCTTCGGCCGCGATCAGTTCGCGGTTGAGCGCGGTTTCCCAGTCCTTGCGCGAAGCGACCAGCAAACGCTGCAAGTCGGGCGGCAGGCGGCGCCAGGCCTGGTCGGACACGGCGCGGGCCGGATAGGCGCCGCGGCTGAAGCGGATCGAGGTGAAGTGCTTGGCCACTTCCGAGAAGTGCAGGCTCTTGATCGTGTCGGCCGGGGCGACGACACCGTCGATCACCCCCTTGGCCAGTGCCGAATAGACCTCGCTCATAGGCATGTTGACGGGATCGGCGCCCAGTTGCTTGAGCACGTCCACCGCGTCGCTCTGGGCGCGCAGGCGCAGGCCCCGGAAGTCTTCGAGGTGACGGATCGGCCGCGTCCGGGTGAGCACGCCGGGGAAGTTGCCGCCTTGCACCGCCAGGACGTGGAGGCCGTGCAATTCCCTGCCGAAACCGGGGAAGCGGGCGGCCAAGCAATCGTAGACCGCGATCTGCTCGCCGATGTCGCGCACGCCGCCGTAGAAGCCCGACTGGACCCGCAGCAGATGCGCGCCGCCCTTGGCGTAGATCGGCGTTATCAGGCCGATGTCGGCAACGCCGTGGCGGATCTCCTCCATGCTCATGTCGCTGGAGAGCAGCGCGCCGGACCAGTAGGGCCGGAAGGCGAGCCGGCCCTGGCTGGCCTTCTCGACCTGGGCCATCCATTCCTGGTCGGCCCGGCTGAAAGGATGGCTGGGCGGATAGGGGCTGGCATATGTCAGCGTATATTCGGCCTGCGCCTGGCCCTGCGGAGCCGGCGCCGCACTGCAGCCGGCGAGAGAGCCGGAAAGCGCCAGGGCCGCGGCGGCGAAAAGGAACTTTGGACGCATCGGATCAGCCTCCCGTCACGCTGGGCAGCCACAGGGTCAGCGCGGGCACCGCGATGATGAGGGCGAGATGGAGGAAGTCCGCGAGCAGGAACGGCAGGATGCCTCTGAAGATCGCGGAAAGCGGGATGTCCTTGGCGATGCCCTGGATGACGTAGACGTTGAGGCCGAGCGGAGGATGGACGAAGCCGATCTCCATCGTGCGCGTCAGGAAGATGCCGAACCAGATCGCGCTGTAGCCCAGTTCCTGCGCGATCGGCAGGAAGATCGGGGTGGTCAGCAGCATCAGCGCCAGACCGTCCAGGAACGAGCCGAGCAGCAGCAGCAGCAGGGCCATGGCGATGATCGCGAGAACCGGGCTGGCGTGCATGTCGCGCACCCAGGCGGACATGACGTCGGCGATGCCGGTGGTGCTGATGAAGGTCGCGAACAGAATGGCGCCGATGATGACGACGTAGATCATGCCCGAGGTGCGCAGGGTGGATGCCACGGCGCTGCCGATGGCCTGGCGGTTGAAGGCGCCGCGCAAGGCGCAGAGGCCAAGCGCCGCGACCACGCCCACGGAAGCCGCCTCGGTGGGGGTGAACCAGCCGATCATCAGCCCGCCGATCACGAACACCACCAGCGCGATGACGTCGACGATGCGGCCGATGCCGATCAGGCGGTCGCGCCAGCCCACGCGCTCGGACCTGGGGCCGAGCAAGGGGTTGAGGTGGCACAGGACGCTGATCGTTATCATGTAGAACAGCGCCTGGGTCAGGCCGGGAATGATCGAGGCGGCGAAGAGCTTGCCGATCGACTGTTCGGCGATGATGCCGAAGACGATCAACGCGCCCGAAGGGGGAACCAGCGATCCCAGCGTGCCGCCCGCGGCCAGCGCACCGGCGGCGAAGCCGGGCTGGTACTTGGCGCGGCGCATTTCCGGCAGGGCGGCCGCGCCCACGGTGGCGACGGTGGCGAGGCTGGAGCCGCTGATCGCGCCGAAGCCTGCGCATCCGGCGATGGAGGCGAGCGCCAATCCGCCCTTGCGGTGCCCGACGAAGCGCGCGGCGACGTCGAAGAAGTCCCGGCTGGCGCCCGCCGCGAAGCACAAGTGCGCCATGAGCAGGAACAGCGGCAGGACGCCCAGTTCATACTTCATCACGGTTTCGAAAGCGACGACGCCGCCCTTGATCACGGCCGCCTCGGGCGAGATCAGCACGGCCAGGCCGAGCAGGCCCACGCCTGCAAGGCCCACGCCGATGGGCACGCCGGCCGCCAGCAGGGCCAGAAGCGCGGCAATGCCGAGAAGTCCGATCATTTCCGGGCTCATCGTGCGCTCCTGCGAAGCGCGTTGCTCAGGAACAGCAGGGCGACGAAGGCCAGCGCGGCGATCTGAAGGAGGCGCAGCGGGGTGATCGGGATGTGCAGCAACTCGGTCCTCTCATGACCGTTCCAGAGGTCGGCGACGAGCCAGAGGCAGCCCGCCGCCAGGACCAGGAACAGGGCCGCGGAAAGCGCCGAGGCGACGCGGGCCAGGCGCTGGACGGTGGGGGCGCTCAGGCGCTCGGTAAGGATGTGGACGGCGGCATGGGAGCCTTTGAGCGTCGCGAAGATCATGGCCGATGAGGCGATGAGGACGATGCAGGTCTGGACCACTTCGATCGAGCCCAGCAGTGTAAATCCGGTGTGGCGGCCCAGTACGGCAATGGCGTCGGTGGCCATGGCCACGAACAGGCCGGTGCCGCCGACGAGATAGGCCGCGCGTGTCGCGGCACTTTCCGCTTCGGGCTTTTCGAGCGCCGGAGGCGATTCCTCGCCTGTGTCCAGGTCGTTCTGCATCTTCCTCTCCTGAAGGCCGCCTTATTGACAGCCCTGCGGTTCAACCGTCTAATAACGCGATCGGCATGATGGTAGAGAAATTCAACTATCTGTCAACTACACTAAACCAGATTAAGGCAGGGACGGAACAGTGACGCGCGGCGGCAGCAAGCGGGCAGAGGCGCAAGCAGCGGATTCGGGCATCAAGCTCGGCCGGCTCGACGAATTCATCGGCTTTCGCCTGCGGCGAATCCAGAACCAGCTCTCGCGGGATTTCGCCGCGGCGACGGCGGATCGCAACATGCGTTCGGGCCTGTTCTCCTCGCTTTCGATCGTGGCGGCGAATCCGGGGATTTCACAGAACGAACTCTCCAAGGCGGTGGGTCTGGACAAGTCGATCACGGTGCAGATCGTGGACGAGCTGGAGAAGCGCGAACTGGCCGTGCGCGAACGTTCGCCCACTGACCGCCGCCGCCATGCGCTGTTCGTGACCGAAGCCGGCAAGACTTATCTGGACGAACTGTTCGGGATCCTGGCGGAAACGGAAGATGCCGTTCTGCATCAGCTGACAAAGGCCGAACTGGCGCTTCTGCGCGAGCTGCTGGACCGTATGTATCTGGCTTATGACGAGCCGGGGATATCGCTATAAAGAAAAACAATACCGTCCTCTCAAAAGATAGTTGACAATCTCCACGATCTAGCCCCATCATTGTGTTGTCGATGGCGCCAAGGAGCGCCTGCGGACGGCGATAACGCCGCTGCGACGGGTGGAGAGGTCGTGTCGTGCCTGGTCGGGCACCCTGCTGTTGCTCCCTTCGCGCCGGTGAGATCGCCGAAACGATAAATGCCCGGTGCTGCCGGGTTGGGAGGTCAATACATGTCGCGCATTACCTTGCGTCACCCCGTTTCCCGCCTGGTTTCGCGTCGGGCCATGGCCGTTTTCGCGCTCGTGGCGACGCCGGCCTGGGCCCAGGATGCGGCTCCGCAGCCGCAGGCAGAGGAAGCCGAAGCGCCGACGATCCAGGAAATCATCGTCACCGGCACCAGCATTCGCGGCGCCGCGCCGGTCGGTTCCCCGCTGGTTGCCGTGGGCCGCGCGGAGATCGAGCAGTCGGCGGCGACCACCACGATCAAGGTGCTTCAGGAAACCCCGCAGATCACCAATTACGGCGTTTCCGATACCAGCCGCAGCGGTGCGGGCGGCGCGGGCAACGTGGTCTATGGCAACTCCATCAATCTGCGCGGCATCGGCCCTTATGCCACGCTGACGCTCATCAACGGCCGCCGCGCGGTGCCGCAAGGCACGACCGGGGCCACGATCGACCCCTCCACCATCCCGACCCTTGCGCTCGAGCGGGTGGAAGTGATCGCGGACGGTGCCTCGGCGGTCTACGGTTCTGACGCGGTGGCGGGCGTTGCCAACCTGATCCTGCGCCGGAACTACGAAGGCGCGCAGATCGAGGTCCAGCACGGCGTCGCGGATCACTACCTGGAAAGCCAGATCGGCATGATCGCCGGCCACAAGTGGTCGACCGGCCAGGTCACCGCAACCTTCCAGCACACGTATCGCAGCAACCTGAGCGGCCAGGACCGCGACTTCTACGGCGCCGACCTGACCGCGCGCGGGGGTGCGGACTACCGCGTGACCCAATGCGCGCCGGGCAATATCGTGACCGGCGGCCGCAGCTACGCGATCCCCGCGGGCGGCGCGACGCCGGGCGGCCTCGTCGCGGGCACCAGCAACAAGTGCGACAACCTGAAGGCCATCGATCTGGTGCCGCAGCAGGAGATCAACGCGGGCACCATCAACTTCGACCAGGACATCACGGACGGGATCCGCTTCTACGCCGATGTCTATGCCTCTCGGCGCGATGCCGTGCGGCGGGGACAAGTGGCGGCGCAGAACCTGAACGTGCCGCGCAGCAACGCCTTCTTCGTGGCCCCTGCCGGAACCAGCCCTGCCAGCGAGATCGTGCAGTATTCCTTCGTCAACGACTACGGCCCTTATTCGACCTCGGACATCACCTCCAAGACAATCCAGGGCACGGCGGGGATCACCGCGGACCTGTTCGGAGACTGGCAGCTGGACGCCTACGGCAGCTACGGCTGGAACAAGGACAGGGTGTTCACCCAGGGCAGCCAGACGGATTCCGCCGCACTGGCCGCCGCTCTGGCCAGCAGCAACCCGGCCATGGCCTTCAATCCCTTCGGCACTTCGGTCAACGATCCCGACGTGATCGCCGCGATCATGAACAACGTCAGCACCACGCAGGGCATCAGCCGCATGAAGGCGGCGGAGGCGAAGCTGGACGGCACCCTGTTCACGCTGCCCGGCGGTGACGTGAAGCTGGCCATCGGCGCGGAATACTACCAGCTCAAATTGCGCACGGGGCAGCTGCGCGGGCGGCTGGAAGCCCAGACCGGCACTGACCTCCGCCTCTCGCGCAACGTGAAGTCGGCCTATGCCGAAGTGCTGGTGCCGATCTTCGGACCGGGCAATGCCATCCCGGGCTTCCACAGCCTGCAGCTCGACGTGGCCGGCCGTATCGACAAGTACAGCGACGTGGGCACCACCAAGAACCCCAAGATCGGCATCAACTGGGAACCGGTGGCGGACCTGAAGCTGCACGGCAGCTACGGCGAATCCTTCCGCGCGCCCTTGCTCACGCAGCTGGTGAGTGCCGGCGGCACTCAGCTCTATATCCAGAACTACTACGACCCCACCGTCGGCACCACGGTGCAGGGCGTGGCGCTTTCGGGCGGCAATACCGATCTGAAGCCCGAGACGGCGCGGACCTGGTCGTTCGGCGGCGAATATTCGCCGGCCTTCCTGCCGCGCGCCGTGTTCAGCCTGAACTATTTCGACATCGTCTACGAAGGGCAGATCAACGGCTATCTGTCGAACCTGAACGTGCTGCGTCAGGAAAACCTGTTCGGCTCGATCATCACGCGGGGCGCGGCGGCACAGTCCCGCATCGCGGATCTGGTGGCCTCGGGTCTCAACGTCAACGGCGGCACGGCCGCCAATGCGCAGGCGGCCGGGGTCTTCATCGACGGGCGCCCCAGCAACCTGGGCACGACGATCACGCGCGGTCTCGACTTCGGGCTTTCGGTCCCGATCCCGACCGAGAGCGCGGGCGACTTCCGCTTCTCGCTGCGGGGCACGCACTTCTTCACCTACAAGGTCGGCATTACGCCCGACAGCCCGGTGATCGATCAGGCCAACAATATCGACTATCCGCTCAAGTGGCGGGCCCGCGGCATCGCCGGCTGGTCCAAGGGCGGGTTCGACGGCAGCGTGGTGGTGGCCTGGCAGAACGGGTACAACAACACGTATGTCACCCCGGTCGAGCGCATCAAGCCCTACACCACCGTGGATCTGCGCTTGTCCTACGATCTGGAGGGCACCGGCATTCCCGGCACCGAGGGCGTGAAGATCGGGCTGGACGTGCAGAACCTGTTCGACCGCGACCCGCCGTTCGTGGACCTTGCGCCGACCTCCAACGGCGGCGGCGGGGGCTTCGATCCGCAGACCACCAGTGCCATCGGCCGCATGGTCTCCCTCTCGCTGAGCAAGACGTTCTGATGGCGGGTCCGATGCGCCGGGCAGTGTGCGGCCCGATGATGATCCTGGCCGGGGCGCTCACGGCCTCGGTCCCGGCCTGGGCGGGGATCGACAAGGTCGACGGCCCGATCCCCGTCACGGCGGGCAGCCAGGTCTACAACACGGCCTGGGTGCCGGGCGCGGTACCGGCCGTGGACCTGGCCGCGGCGGGCTATGTCGAGGAGGAATACTTCCTCCACGGCACGGCCGATGCCTACCGGCGCGATCCTTCGGGCACGCTCGCGGTGCTGGCCAAAGACATTCCCTATGGCACCCGCATCATCGTGCGGCGCCCGAAGGATCCGGCGAAGTTCAGCGGCGTCGTGCATTTCGAGCCGATCCACCCCTCCCAGGGCGGCACGTCGCACTGGGTGGCGATGTCCGGCTACATGATGGCGCATCGCGACATCTACGTGGCGGCGGGGCTGGGCGACGATGCACCCTCACGCGTGATTTCGGCCAAGGGACCGGTGCCGACCGCGCAGAGCCAGGTGCTCCAGTGGTTCGAGCCCCAGCGCTACGGCGCGATCCAGTGGCCGAAGGAGGACGGCATCCGCTATCAGGTCATGGCGGATATCGGCGCCCTGCTGCGGAGCGACCGCGCGGAGAACCCTTTGCGCGGGTTGAAGGTTCGGCGCATGCTGGTGGGCGGCTGGTCCTTCACCGGCAGCGTCCAGCGGACCTTCATCAACGAAGGCTTCCATGACCGCGCGCGCCTGCCGAACGGCAAACCGGTGTTCGACGGCTACCTGATCGGCATATCCTCGCGCTGGAATGGCGGCGGCTATATCCCGCTCAACAGCGAGGAAGCGCAGACCCGCAACGACGATCCGCGCCGCAGCCTGAAGCCGATCGACGTGCCGGTGATCGAATTCATGTCCGAGTTCGAGGTGGGCACCGGCCCCGGACCGCAGACGCCCGACAGCGACGCCAAAGTGGGGGCGCACCGGATCTACCAGCTCGGCGCGGTGGTCCACAGCGCCAGCATGATCGACGGCAATCCACCGCGCGAGAAGCGCCCGAATTTCCTGCAGCTGGCGGCCAAGGGCTATCCGCTGGCGGGCGTGAAGGGGGAGGACGCGCTCAACACCTGCCGCCTGCCGATCAGCGACGTCCCTCATGGCGCACTGGCGCGCGCGGCGGTCGAGAACTTGCGGCAATGGGCGGACAAGGGCGTTGCGCCGCCGCACGCGCCGCTGCTGGCGTGGGACGGCGACAAGATCCGCCGCGATGCCACGGGCAATCCGGTGGGCGGGCTTCCGGTGGCGGAGTTCAAGGTGCCGCTGGCCTCCTACGGCCCCTACAAGGGCACTGACCTGCCTGCCTGCACGCCTGCCAAGGGTCGCCCGATCTTCGTGCGGACCAACCTCGACGCAGCGACGCTAAAGGCCCGATACGGCTCGGCGCAGGCTTTCGTCCGCCGCTACGATACGCAAGTCGACGCCATGGTGAAGCAGCGCTGGCTGCTGCCCGAGGATGCCGCCGCGCTCAAGGCCAAGGCCCGCCGCGATGCCGAGGCCCAGTTCCCGGTGCAGTGAAACGCCTGCTCCCCTGCCTGATCCTGTGTGTTTCCATTCGAGAGTACGTCTGAAATGATGAAGCCGCTGTCCGCATCTCTTCTCGCCCCCTCTCTCGTCATGGCAGCCCTCTCGGCCGGGACGGCGCATGCCCAGGCCCCGCAGAGCAGCTTCGGCCATTACCAGCCCGCCGCCACGTATGACGGCATGGCGTCCTCCTCGCGCTATGTGGAGATGCGCGACGGGGTGAAGCTGGCGATCCGGGTGGACCGCCCGACCAGGAACGGCCAGCCGGTCGACGGCCGTTTCCCGGTGATCTGGCACCACACGCTGTCGATCTCGCAGCAGACCGTCGACGGGGCGGGCGAGCGGGTGAGCGACTATCGCCGCATCCAGGAACTCACCCGCTACGGCTATGTCGTGGTGCAGGTGGCACGGCGGGGGAACGGCCAGTCCACCGGCGTGCGGCGCGGCTATCACGATCGCAACGAGGCGCAGGACGCCTTCGACATGACGCAGTGGCTGGCGTCGCAGCCCTGGTCGGACGGCAAGGTGGGGGTCTACGGCTGCTCGAACACCGGCGATGCGGCGATGCATGTCATGACCATGCGTCCGCCCGCCCTCAAGGCGGTCTTCGCGGGCTGCTTCTCCTGGAACAAGTACGATGCCTTCCGCCGCGGCGGCATCTTCGCGCAGTGGGGCACCGGCCCGACGCGCACGATCGAGGACGACATGAAGGTCTCGCCCGTCGATGGGGACGAGAACAAGGTGATCCTGCGTCAGGCCGCCGAGGAGCACCAGCTTTCCACGCCGCTCTACGACATGTGGAAGCAGCTTCCCTATCGCGACAGCTGGTCGTCTCTGGTCGCCAGCCGGTTCTGGGCGGAAGGCAGCGCGTCCAGCTATGCCGACCAGATCCGTCTCGGCGGAGTGCCGCTGTACATCCAGGGCGGGTGGAATGACGAACTGCGCGACCAGGCCTTCATCGCCCATGCCAATATTCCCGGATCGCGCGTCGTCATCGGCCCGTGGAAGCACTGCAACAGCGACGATTTCGCGCTGCTCGAAGAGATGCACCGCTTCTACGATCGCTATCTGAAGGGCATCGACACCGGCGTGGAGAAGGACGCGCCGATCCACTACTTCACCGTCAACGCCGCCCCCGGCACCGAGTGGCGGGCGACGACGGACTGGCCGCTCAGGCAGACGCAGATGCGCGCCTTCTTCCTCGACGGCGCGAAACTCTCGGCCGCAGCGGGGCGCGGCAAGCCGGTGACTTTCACTGCCAACTACGACGTGAAGTGCCCCGATGCCGGTTCCGGATCGCAAGTGCAGCCCTGCCATGTCGCGGGCAACGGGGTGAGCATGGCGGGCGCCGTGCTTCCGGCGGACACCGAGGTGACCGGCAATGCCATCGCCGACCTCTGGATCTCGGCCGACCAGCCCGACGCCAATGTCTTCGCCTACCTGGAAGACGTGGGACCGGACGGTGCGGTGCATGTCGTTACCGAAGGGCGGCTGAAGGCCTCGCTGCGCAAGGAGGCGCCGTCGCCCTGGAAGATGCCGGCCGGCGTGCCCTGGCACCGCGCCTACAAGGCAGACGCCCAGCCGCTGAAGCCGGGCGAGGCCGTTCGCCTGCACTTCGACATGATGCCCACCTCCTGGGTGTTCCGGAAGGGCCACCGCATGCAGATCACCGTCACCGGTTCGGACCACCGCGAGCGCGCGCGCGACATTGCCACCCCGCCGCGCATCACCGTCTATTTCGACCGGGCCCATGCCTCCTCGGTCGCCCTTCCCGTGATCCCCGCAAAGGGAGGCTGAGATGACCTTGCTGGCGCTGCTCGCGGCCTTGTCGCTCGGCGCGGGGCCGGTGGAGGCGGGTGGGGCCTGCGACGGTGCGGCCCGGATCGCGGTGCCGGACTTGCGGATCACGCGGGCCACCCCGGTCGCGGCGGGGAGCGGCTTTGCCTCTCCCGATGCCCGCGCGCCGAAAGTGCAGGCCGGGTTCTGCCGGATCGAAGGCGTGATCGAGAAGGAGATCGGCTTCGAGCTGTGGCTGCCGGTGAAGCGGGCGTGGAACGGCCATCTCCTGACCGGCGGCGTCGGCGGGCAGGCGGGCAGCTTCAACTACCGGGAACTGGCACGCGGCGTGTCGCGCGGCTATGCCGCCGCCAGCACTGACACCGGCCACAAGGCAAGCGACCCGCACTGGCTGCTGGGCGATCCGCAGCGCGCGGCGAACTATGCGGAGCGCGCCAATCACCTGCTGGCCGTGAAGGCCAAGGCGGCGATCGCCGGCTTCTACGAAAAGCCGGTGCGCCGCGCGATCTTCTCCGGCTGTTCGGGCGGGGGCCGCCAGGCCATGACCGAGGCGCAGCGCTATCCCGGCGACTACGACGGCATCCTGGCCGGCGCACCCGGCGTCAACACCCCGGCCATGAGCGCGCGGCGCATGTGGGAGATGATCGAGCACCGCCGCCATGCCGGGCTGATGTCCGCGGCCGACTGGACGCTCGTGGCCCGCAGGGGCGCCGCCCGGTGCGACGGCGACGACGGCGTCAGGGACGGTCTCGTCTCGAACCCGGCTGCCTGCCGTTTCGACCTGGGCGAACTGCTCTGCCGCCCCGGCTCCGGCGCGTGCCTCAGCGCCGCGCAGATCGCATTCGCCCGGCGGATCTATGGTCCGCTTCACGACGAGAACGGCCAGCGCATCGATTCCGGCATCCTGCCCGGCGTTCCCGTCAGCGCCACGCCGCTGCCCGAGCCGTTCACGCCGGGGCCTCCCTATCTGGCGGTGTCGCTGTTCGGAGACGGGGTTCATCGCGACCGGGCCTGGGATGCCGCCACCTTCCGCATTGCCGACGATCTGCCCGCCATCGACCGGGTGATGAACCTCCATGCCGACAATCCCGACCTCACCGCCTTTCGCGCGCGGGGCGGCAAGCTGCTGATGTACCAGGGCTGGGCCGATCCGCTGGTGCTGGCGCAGTCGACCACCGGCTATTTCCACGCGGTGACGGCGCGGATGGGCGCGGTGTCGGATTTCCTGCGGCTCTACATGGTGCCGGGCATGGACCACTGCGTGGGCGGCACCGGCCCCGACCTGTTCGGCGCCACCGGCGGCGAGGGCCTGGACCGGGCGCCCGAGCATGACATGCTCTCCGCGCTGGAACGCTGGCTCGACACGGGCACGGCCCCCGGCGCGATCCTGTCGATCAAGCGCGAAAACGGCAAAGTCGCGGCCGAGCGCCCGCTCTGCCCTTATCCCGAAGCCGCCCGTTACCTTGGCAGCGGAGACCCGAAGCGCGCCGCCAGCTTCCGGTGCGCGGGGCGGCAGTAATCGCCCGGGGCCGTTGAACGGGGCGGCCGCACCCGATCTTTCCTGCCTTTCCGGCCCAATTGCCATGCACACGACATATTCCGCGTCCTGAGAGGCGGACTTTCGAACCGCGACGAACACCCGTTCATAAACGATGGGATCACGTGGATGTGATCCTGGGCTCCGTGCGGGCCGGTGCCCCGGACAGCCATGTGCCGAAGCGCCATGTGCTGTCGGAAAAGCAGGTGAACAGGGGCGAGGTCGTCGTCGATTTCCCGCTGCCGCCAGCCTCGACGCCCTATTACATCCGGCTTCGCGGCACCAATACCGGAGAGGGCGAACCGGCCCTCGACGCAGAGGGCGAAGACCCCGATGCCGATCGGTGGTGCTATTCTAACCCGGTGTGGATCACGCAGGACCCCTCGCCCGGCGCTGGGCCTGCCATCGTTCCCCGATAGTTTTGGCAGGGCGCTCTGGCAGCGGTTTCTATTCCGGCGCGGGTGGCCAGTCGCCATCGGCCAGCGGCGGCAAGGCCTGGAACCAGGCCGCTTCGCGCCGCAGTTTCAGACTGTCGCCTGCAAAGGTGAGGTCGGCCCGGGCGACGGCGCGCAGTTCCTCGCCAATCCCGCCGACACCGCTCGACGCGATCACGACATAGCTCAGCGCCGCGTCCTCGCAAGCGATCAGCGCCTCGACGGCTTTGCCGATGGATGTTCCGTCTCTGGCGGTCACGGGCATTCCGGCGATCCCGCTGGCGGTGGACAGCGTGGGAGAGGCAGAGCGCCGGCTCTCCTCGGTGGCGGACTTGTCGCCGTCCTCATAGGCGCGCTGCTTGCCGAGCCAGCGCCAGACGCCAATCAGGCTCACCAGCGTCAGGAAGCCATTGGTGGCAAGCAGGTTGGTCTGGCCGGACGAGAGCCCGATCACCGACCAGGCGATGGAGCCGAGGGTAAACACGACAAAGCCCCATCCCGTCACGCGGGCGCCGAGGTTGGACGCGGTCATCATGGCCGCGATCATCGTTGCGGCGGGGGCGATCCAACCAGCGGCTTCTTCCAAGGATGGGCGCCATCATGCAACGACCGGGAGACTGCTCAACGCCCCTGGCCGCCTTGGTACCTGCGTTCACGCCCTAGTAGTAGCGCGGAATCGGCCCCAGCTGCGGCGTCTGGTCGGGCAGGTCGATCATTTCCTCGTCGACGTAGCACCAGCCCCAGCCTTCGGGCGGGTCGTATCCCTCGATGATAGGATGGTGTGCCGCGTGGAAGTGCGCGGTGGCGTGGCGGTGCGGGGACTGGTCGCAGCAGCCGACGTGGCCACAGCTGCGGCAGATGCGCAAGTGCAGCCAGGGGCTCCCGATCTTGAGGCATTCCTCGCAGCCGCGCGCGCTTGGCGTGACCTGATTGATGGTGCTGCTATGGGGGCACGATGTCATGATCTGTCTCCGTCGAGTTCAGCAATCTTCGCGTGGATATGGGCTATGGCCGGGGACCGCCTGGTGAAGCCGCTCCGAACATCGGCTACCGTAATGGCGTCGATCCCCGCGCCCGGCAAGCGCGCTTTGGCGCCGTCGCTAGCTCCGCGCGGCGGTGGCGTCGACCGTGATCTGGTCTTAGGACCACAGGGCCTCGAAGAAGGCTCGGGCACGATCCTTTGCCTCGCCTCCCGCGATCTCGACGATCCCGCCGATCGTGCATTCGCCATCGATGGCGTCCAGAACCGCCTTTCAGCCGGGCCGACTGGCAGGATCATCTTTCATGCCGGTGGCCCTGCTTGCGGAACAACCTTAACGGACGCATTGGGTCTAAGCCAAAAGAACACTTCTTGTTTCGACTGCGCTTCACCTATGTTTTCCAAACGCAATTTGGGAGTTGTTGTGCGCCGCGATTCAGCGATCTTCGGTAAATGCGTTTGGTGTGCCCGGCAGGACAATCGTGGTCGCTGCCATTATGCTGTGCGCGTCGGAAGGAGCCGTTCCAACGCCGAGCGCGACATGGACGATTGAAACCCCGAAGACAGTGCTTGCCGGAGCCAGCTTACGCAAGCCCGACCGCATTTGCGCGGTATCATCGAGGTGCACCGCTCCCCGTACCAGCGCATTAACTGGAGGCGCCAGTATACTATGCAGTTCGACAAAATTGACTTCATCATTATCGGCGCGGCGAAATCGGCAACCACCTGGCTTCAGACACAGCTGCAGTCGGATCCGGCCGTTTACATGCCCGATCCGGAGTTGCATTATTTTTCCAGGGAATACGGCCGGGGAGAAGATTGGTATCTGTCGCAGTTCAGCGAGGAGGGGGCCGGCAAGATCGTCGGCGAGAAGTCCAACTCCTACCTCTATGTGCCCGAAGCAGCGGCCCGCCTCCACCGCCACCTGCCGCATGTGAAACTGATTGTACAGCTACGCAACCCGGTCGAGCGGGCCTATTCCGACTACTGCATGCTGTTCAGGCGCGGCGAGGTGGGGGGGGATATAGGAAACTACCTCGATCCCTCGCTGGGCGAGAATTTGCGGTTCCTGGTTGCCGGCAACTTTGCCTCGCATTTGCAGTCCTATATCGAGCTTTATGGGCGTGAGGCTCTTCTTACCCTCTTCTTCGAGGGTGTGGCAGGCGACCCGGAAACGCAGATGTCGCGGATCCGGGCGCATCTGGGCTTGCCGCCGCGGCCTCTGGCACCGGGCGGACAGGATAAAGTGAAGGACAAGACGGTGCCGGTCGTGCCCGCTGGATTGCGCAAGCGTCTTGCCTGGATGAAACCGATCGCCCGTCCCTTGCGAGGCACCACCGCATTCCGGGCCGTTCGCAATCTTATCGCGCAAGAAATCCAGTACCCGCCGCTAACCGATGAGTTGCGAAAGCGTCTTAACGATTATTATGGTCCCTCGATCGAGGTATTAGAGCAGATGAGTGGCCAATCGCTCAGTCATTGGTACGGACCGGTGGGACGTTCGAAGAAGGACATGACTGGTACCGACACGCTGAGACGGATCAATCATCAAGGGGCAGGGTCGGTAATATGAAGACGTTCATCATTACCGGGATCCAGATGAGAAACAAAGGCGCGCAGGCCATGTTTCTCTCCCTGAGCTATTCCTTGAAATCGATCTACGGCGAGTGCGAAGTAATCGGTTTCGCGAGCAAATACGACGATCCGGAACAGTATACCTTCCCGCTACTGCCATACGACGATTTCACGCGCCCTGCTTTGAGATACGGTTTGTACAAGGTGCCGTTCCTGGTGCCGATAGCGACCGGCATCGTCGGGTACCTTAGGAAAAGCGACAAGTGGCGCAACAAGATCACGGACATGAAGAAGGCCCTGCAAAGAGCGGACGCTATCTTCGATGCGAGTGGATACACGCTGGGCTCCGGGTGGCCCAAGCAAAGCGGGCGAATGTTGTTGGACACAATCAGGATCGCTCGCCGCTTCAACAAGAAGATCATCCTCATGCCGCAGAGCTTCGGTCCATTCGACTGGGGTGAGAAAGAGGATTCCGACTTCATCGACGAGGTAAAGAAAGAACTGACGTACCCCTTGAAGATATATGCGCGCGAGTGCGAGGGGTATGAATGCCTGACTTCTCTTGGCCTGCAGAATGTCGAATTGTCGGCAGACATGGTGATAAGGGAAAAGATTTTTCCCAGCGCCAGCCAAATCTCCACCAGGCACAGAGACGTAAAGGAATATTACCCAGCGCCAAACTCCATTGGCTTCATTATAAACAAGAACGTATTCAGGATCGGTGACGCTTCCGCGGTAATCGATCTCTATGCGAAAATGCTCCAGAGATTGCTCGAAAATGGCGAAAATGTCTACATTCTGAACACGTCCACCGCTGACACGGATCTGGTCAAGCAAGTCCTTGGCAAAGTGAGAAATAGCCAGAAGATTCAGGTAATTTCCGGAGAGTTCTCAAGCCCGGAGCTGATCGACATCCTCGCGCGATTCAAATATGTCGTCGCGTCGCGCTATCATTCGGTGGTATTCGCTTACAGAAGCGGTGTCCCTGCAGTCGTACTCGGGTGGGCCAGCAAATATACTGACCTTGCGGCACTCTTCCAGCAGCAGGACTATGTCTTCGACATAAGAAGCACCACTGCCGCGGAAATTCTGGATGGCGTGGACAAAATGGGCTCAAATTACGTGGAAGAGGCGAGACGTATAAGGGAGTGTCTGGTAGGCGTTCAAGCCACGTCCGTAGTCCAACAGGCCATAAGTGCCCTGGAGGAACAAGGCATATCGGCAACGGTCACGACCCATCGCCAGATCCCATCCTTACGCGGAAACGGGAAAGCTACCGCGATGACTGTGTGAGCGGTTCAAGGGCCTTTCAGCCGAAGTAAAGTTGCCTGCCGTCCCTTTCGTAGTCTCCGGCGGGGCAGGTTTCTCGCGATAGCGCTGGCCGCAAGCAGCGACTTGTGCCGGAAACGGCCGCGTCTTCCCGGCAGGCGGAAGATGTGCACACTCTCACTCTATCGAGGAAAGGATTTCCCCCGCGCGGATCGTCACGGCGACTTTTGCGAAGGCCGCCGTGTCCAGTGCAGGGTCGCCATCGAGCAAGACCATGTCGGCTGCCAATCCCCGCCCGATCCGGCCCCGCACATGGGATTGACCGAAGCGCCGCGCCGGGGTGGTGGTGAGTGCCGCCAGCACATGGCGCCAGTCCATCGCCTGCGCCATCAGGCGATACTCCGCGCTTGGGTCGAACACGTCCATGAAGCCGGCGTCGGTGCCGAACAGGACCTCGCCGCCGCCCTCGCTGAGTGCGCGGACCTGCTGGACGACAGTGGCGACCGGCGTGCTGTCTGCCGGATAGACTTCGAACAGCATCATCGTCGGCACCAGCGCGACATGGGCCGAGACCAACTTGCGCACTTGCGCCGCATCCCAGGGACCCGCGATCGGCGTGGCGTGGGCGAGCACGTCGACGCCGTTCTCCACCGCCGCGTTCATGCCCTCGCGATTGGTGGGATGCGCGAAGACCGGCAGGCGATGGCGATGCGCTGCGGCCGTCAGCGCGCGGATCTGGTCTGCCGGCATGACCATGACGTCCTCGGCGCCCAGAATGGCGCCGGTGAACAGTTTTACGCCGTCCACACCCGCCTGCGCCTGCCGATCGAGCCGCGCTACGGCCTCTGGCGTCGAGCGTATCTCGGGCACCGCAATATGCTCAGCCTCATAGACCGGACGCGCGTAGACCGGCGTGCCGTTCTTCGGGAAGAAGGGATCACCTACCGTGAGTATTTGCGGCCCGGCAAACTGTCCTTCTTGGATCATGCGCCGTAGCGTGGTCGCACTGGCGGTGCTGGAGGTGAGATCGAACACCGTCGTGAAGCCCCAGCGCGTGAACATGTCACGCAGTTGCCCTTCCAGCTTCGCAGGGTCGGCCGCGTCCGGGTGAAGCAAGTCATGCGTCATCAGATGGACGTGGCTGTTCCAGAAACCCGCGACGAGCGTGCGTCCTGCACCCGGGATGGTCTTCATCCCCTGGGGCACCGATACTTGCGCGCGGGAGCCGACGGCGGCGATCCGGCCGTCGCGGACGATCACGACGCCATTTTCGAGAGCTTTTGCTTGGGGATCGGCATAGATCCGGGCGCCCACTACGGCGAAATCCTCTGCCAGAGCAGGCCCGGTCACGCACCATGCGGCCAGAAATGCCGCCACCATTGCCACACTTTTCATTCTCGCCCCCCCGTCGGCCGTCGCACCGCGGCCAGGAGACAACGAAAGCGCAATGCGCGGCAGAGCGCAAGTTGGCATTCATCCCGGGCCGATGAGTGCGCCGAGACGCGGCCTTCCGGACGCTTCCCGAAGGGCCAGGCTGAACGGATGAAGGCGCTTGCAGATGCAAGCTCTGGCATCTCGATCTTCGCCGGCCCTCTATGTGGACTGGTGTTCCGCTTAGCAATTGACCTCAGCCAGTTTATGGCATTAATACTCCGACAATTGGGAGGAGAGGATGTTTCGAACATTCAGACGGTGGCCGGGACGGGTCACGATGGTTCTCGCTGCAGGCAGTCTTTGCGTTTCTGCGAGCGGAAAGGCTCAGGACTCGGAGAAGGCGGCGAAGACGTTGCGCTCGGAGGTGTCTATTTCGGTAGGCAGCGGCGGTCCAACGATCGATCCCAACATCTACGGCCAATTTGTCGAGCATCTCGGGCGAGGCGTGTACGAGGGGATCTGGGTAGGCACAGGTTCCACCATCCCGAATGTGCGTGGCATTCGCTCGGACGTAGTCAGCGCCTTGCGCCGCATCAAGGTTCCGAACATCCGCTGGCCGGGCGGCTGTTTTGCGGACGGCTATCATTGGCGGGATGGCATCGGTCCCGCCGACAAGCGGCCGCGGGGGATCAATGCCGCCTGGGGCAAGTCTCCGGAAACCAATGCCTTCGGCACGCATGAGTTCATGGATTTCCTGGACCAGATCGGCGCCAGGCCGTTCGTTTCGGTGAACCTCGGCAGCGGCAGCGTTCGGGAGGCCGACGACTGGCTTCGCTACATGACCGCCCCGCAGGACAGTGCGCCGGGGCAGGAGCGGGCGGCGAACGGTCATGCAGCACCCTGGGAAGTGCCTTTCATCGGCGTCGGCAATGAGAGCTGGGGTTGCGGCGGCAATATGACCGCGGACACTTATGCCGCGGCCTTCCGGCATTATGCCGCTTTCCTGCGCACATACTCCGGCGAGCGGGCGAAGCTCATCGCCGTGGGCGCAGATACCGACGATTATGTGTGGACGGACCGCGTGATGGCGCAGGCGATGAAGTGGCGCCCGCAGCCGACCCCCTTGTCGCTGACGACGGACCGGCCGCTGCTCTGGGGCCTGTCGCTGCACTTCTACACATTCGCCGGCAACGACTGGCATGCCAAGGGACGGAACGTGGGCTTCGATGAAGCCGGCTGGGCGGCGGCTCTGGCGCGTGCCGACCTTACCGACGACCTGATCCGCCGCCATTCGGAGGTCATGGATCGCTACGATCCCGAAAAGCGCGTCGCGCTCGCGGTGGACGAATGGGGTGCCTGGTTCCAGAGCGAGAAGAACGCCCCTTCGCAGCTCTATCTGGAAAGCACCCTGCGTGATGCGCTGATCGCAGCGAAGAGCCTCAATATCTTCAACCGCCATGCCGACCGGGTGAGAATGGCGAACCTGGCGCAGATGGTGAACGTCATCCAGTCGCTGGTGCTGACGCAAGGCTCGAAGATGGTGGTCACCCCGACGTACCACGTCTTCGAGATGTACCAGGTCCATCAGGGGGCGCAGGCCTTGCCCGCCACGGTGCGGACGCCGGATTACGTGCAGGGCGACGTTCGCTTGCCCTCCATCGACGTTTCGGCATCGCGCGATGCGAGCGGCAAGCTGCATGTGACGATCGCCAATCTCGATCCGGCGCGCGCCAACCGGCTGACGATCCGCCTGGATGGCTGCCGCTGGCACCGCGCGAACGCCCGGGTGCTCACCGCCGACCGGATCGATACCCGCATCACGTTCGACAAGGCGGACCCGTTCGTCCCGCGTCCGCTGCCGGCCCGCCTCGCCGGCGGCGGCGTAGACCTCGAACTGCCGGCCAAGTCGGTGACGGTGCTGGAAGTGGAATGAGATGCGCCGAGGGGCCATCGAGGGGAGTCAGGAAAATGAAGGTGAAGTTTGCCTGTCTGGCGGCGATCGGGCTTGCTGCCCTCGGCGCTTCCGCCACGTTTGGCATGGCGCAGCCCGGCGGCGGCGTGCCGGAAAAGCAGCTTGAGATCGTGCAGAGCCTTACCAATCAAAAAGCCTCGCCGGTTCCTTCGGCTTCCGCGCTTACCGCTTATCTGTTGGTCTACTTCAAGGACGAGACCCATTCGCTGCACATCGCGGTCTCGCGCGACGGCTATTCCTTCACGGACGTCAACGGCGGCAAGCCGGTGCTGGAGGGCCGCGACATCGCCGAACAGAAGGGCATTCGCGATCCCCATATCATGCGCGGCCCCGATGGCGCCTTCTACCTCAGCATGACCGATCTTCACATCTACGCGCAGCGGGAGGGACTGCGGGAAACGGAATGGGAACGGCCGAAGGAAACACATGGCTGGGGCAACAACCGCTCGCTGATATTCATGAAGTCCCGCGATCTGATCCACTGGACTCATGCCATCGTCCCGGTCGACAATCTCTTTCCCGAAACTTCTCGCCTCGGCGCGGCCTGGGCGCCGGAGACGCTCTACGATCCCAAGACCCGCAAGCTGATGGTCTATTACACCACGCGCGACGGAGCCGGGACGGAGCACATAGTCTATTCCTATGCCGACGACGCGTTCACGACGCTTACCCAGCCACCGCGTCCGCTGTTCACGTACCCGAAGGCGAATGTCGGCTCGATCGATGGAGACATCACCCGCGTCGGAAAAAAGTATCGCCTGTTCTATGTCGCTCACGAGAAGCCCGGCCATCTTCGCCAGGCCGTCTCCGACAGGATCGACGGCGGCTATCGTTTCGATCCCAAACCCGTCGATCCCGAGACCGTGGGAACCGAGGCACCCAATCTCTGGCGCCGGGCTGGAACGAACACCTATGTGCTGATGTACGACGTGTTTGGAGCCAGGCCGAACAACATGGGCTTCTCCGAAACGAGCGACTTCAAGCATTTCCGCAACCTCGGCCGGTTCAACGACCCCGGCTCGCCGATGAAGGCCACCAACTTCGCCGGTCCGAAGCACGGCGCGGTAATGCCGATCACGCCCGGCGAAGCCGCGCGTCTCGAGCGGCATTTCGCAGGGGGGTGATGGATAGAAGCGAGGTCGGCACGCGGCATCTTTCCCAGGGTCTAGTCAAGTCGGCAGCTTATTCAGGGTCCGATTTTTTGCCCTAAGCTGGCATCCATTCATCAATACTTGACTGATCGTTCCATAACGCCTATCTGGCACATCATGGCGAGACCAAGGGAATTCGATCAGGACAAAGCGCTGAGCGCAGCCATGGCGGTATTCCGCGAACATGGCTTCGAGGGCACGTCGGCCGGGATGCTGGTCGATGCCATGGGCATTGGGCGGCAGAGTCTTTACAACACCTTTGGCGATAAATGGCAGCTCTACCAGATGGCGCTGCGCCGCTATGCCGCCGATGAAACCGGCGAGCATATCGCCATGCTGCAAAGCAAGCCACGCGCCATCGACGGTATCCAGACGATGGTCGACCGGGTGGTCGACAATGCCCGGGATGCCTGCCTCGGCGTCGGCTCGATCTGCGAATTCGGCCGTAGCCGGCCGGAACTGGTCGCCATCCGCGACGCTGCCGACTCTGCCATGCGGGCCATCCTGACCGATACGATAGCGCGCGCGCAGGCCGAGGGGGATGTTGCCCGGGATGTGTCTGCCGATACGATCGCTTCGTTCATCGTGATGAGCTTTTCCGGTTTGCGGATTGCCGCGCGGGCCGGTGCGGGAGACGAGGACTTGCGTGCTCTTGGCGATCTGGCCCTACGCGCTTTGCAATAGGCGCCGGACGTCTTTTTATTTGCCTAATTATGGAACGATCATTCAATAAAAGGATACGGAAAATGAAAGCCATCGTGATGACCGGAGTGGGCGGGGCGGACGTGCTCGACCTGGTTGACGTTCCCGAGCCGCCTGCCACACCCGGAGCTGGCGAGGTTCTCGTCGAGATTACCGCTGCCGGCGTCAATTTCATGGACATCGGCGTTCGCCAGGGCATGGCCTGGGCGGAAATGCCCAATCCCAAGATCCTGGGTGTGGAAGGTGCAGGTCGCATCGTCGCGGTGGGCGCGGGTGTTGCCATGGCTGTCGGCCAGCGTGTCGCCTGGGTCTACGCCCCAGGCAGCTATGCCGGGAAGATCATGCTGCCGGCAGAATCGCTCGTGGCCATCCCCGATGGGCTGGATGACAGAACCGCAGCCGCGATCATGATGCAGGGCCTTACGGCCAGCCATTTCGCCACGGATTTCCACCCTGTCCAGGCAGGCGAGATCGCCCTTGTTCATGCGGCGGCGGGGGGACTGGGGCTGCTGCTGACCCAGATCGTGAAACTGCGGGGAGGAACCGTTATCGGCCGCGTGTCGAGCGCGGACAAAGTGGCCGCCGCCAGGGAAGCGGGCGCTGACCATGTCATCGTCGATGCCAAGGGGGATTTTGCCTCGCAAGTGCTGGCGCTGACCGGCGGCGAAGGCGTGCATGTGGTTTATGACGGCTCCGGGCCGACGACATTTCAGGGATCGATCGATTCTCTCCGGCGAAGCGGGACCTTCTGCTGGTACGGCCCCGTTCTGGGCGGCCCTGGCCCGATCGATCTCCTTGCCCTGCCCCGCAGCATCAAGCTCGGCTACGCAGTCTTCTCCGATCATATCCATAGCCCCGAACGGTTTCGGCAGCACGCCGCGCGCCTGTTCGATTGGGTCCTGAAAGGCGATCTCAAGGTGCGGTTCGGCGGCGTCTACCCGTTGGCCGATGCGGGTCAGGCGCACCGCGACATGGAAAGCCGCGCGACCATCGGCAAGCTGCTGCTGATCCCCTGATTTTCTCCACCATCATTCTCAAGAAGGACTTGCCATGAATATCGAACCCGCGACCAGGACTGCGCTCGTCTTCGGCGGATCACGCGGCATCGGCGCTGCCGCCGTCAAACGACTGGCGCAGGACGGCTATTCCGTTGGCTTTACTTACGTCAACAGCGAAGAACAGGCCGGCGCACTGGCCGAAACCATCGCCGAGCAAGGCGGAGAGGCCCTGGCAATTCGGGCCGATAGCCAAGACCCTGCCGCGATCACCGCAGCCGTTGCCCGCTTCGTGGATCGCTTCGAAAAGATCGACCTCGTCCTCGTCAACGCCGGCTTGTTCCGCATGAACAGGATCGGGGCGGTCGCGCTCGATGAACTGGATGGCATGCTGGCAGTGAACGTCCGCGGCGTCTATCTGTCGATACAGGCGGCGGTGCCGCACATCGTCGATGGCGGACGTATCGTCACGATCGGCAGCAATGTCGCGATCCGCACCGGATTTGCCGGATCGAGCGTCTATCAGATGACGAAAGGCGCGGTCGCGGCCATGGTCAAGGGCGTCGCCCTGGACCTGGCGCCGCGCAGGATCACCGTCAACAACATCCAGCCGGGTCCGACCGACACCGACATCAACACGGGTTCCATCGACATGCTCTCCCAGATGAGCCCGTTGAAGCGCGTGGCAAAGCCTGAGGAAATCGCCGGTTTGGTGTCCTATCTGGCCCGCGAGGAAGCGGGATATATCACGGGGGCGAGCCTCACCATCGATGGCGGATTCACTCTATAGGCCGGTTCTCCGCTGTTTCCTGTATTAGCGGCCGTTTACCCGGCGGCTAGTACAGGGCGTATGCTGGTCGAAGCCAGAGCGCACTTTGCGATCCGAGATTCCGCTCGCCTCATCTTTGAAAGCGAAGCGCCTCGACGAGGATCGAGATGCGGGGGGCAACTGGCCACGGTACGGATAATAAAGATGATAGCCGAAAAAGGGCGGGCACCAGTCCTCTCGAATTCGCACGAGCTTACCTGCCTTCAGCAACGCCTCTGCCTGGTAGTCCATGATGCAAGCGAGTCCGATACCCTCGACCGCTGCTACTAAGATCATGGGCACGTCGTTGAGGATCAGCGGGCCTTCGACGCGGGCATGGAGATCACGGCCATCGCGGCCGAATTCCAGTGTGTAAGCCCGCCTTTGGTCTGCATGCGGATGTTGATGCCGGCGTGGTCGGTCAGGTCATTGGGCGTCCGCGGTCTGACGTGCGATCGGAAGTAAGACGGCGCACCGGCCACGGCCATGCGGAGCTCAGGGCCAATGCGTGCCGCGATCATGTCTTGGCGACCTGTTCGCCAAGCCGTATGCCGGCATCGAAACACGGGGCTCGAGCGAAGTCGTCGTCGTTGTCGGATCTAGATCTATTGGCTATGCCGTTGCCCGGCGGGTCAGACGTAGGCGAGACCGTGCTACTGGTCGGTCTGCGGTCCGAAATGCCGAGACTGCCGATGTTGTTGAGCGACGCGTGCTAAGATGTCCGCACCGCCCGCATCGACATCTCCTCCCGCGCGCCCGTTGCGGAACTTCTCGCACCCCAGCCTTGCCTACAACTTTTAGGCCGACGTTATTCATGGGTTGCCAAAGCGCCGTTTTCGGGTGAGAATCTGCGACAATGCGTAAAGATATCGATCATTTGCCGGCTGAGCAGCAGGGAGAATTAGAGAAGGCTAAAGCCACTCTGATCTCCGAATTCGAGATTGCAACTTCCCGGGCTACGCAGCCTTGGAAAAGGAATGGACGAATTCTTAAAATCATTCTGTTCGGAAGCTACGCTCGGAATGATTGGGTTGATGAACCGGAAAATGGCTACCAATCAGATTTCGATATTTTGATAATCGTCAGTCACGAGAAACTTACTGATATCGCGGAATTTTGGTACGTTGCAGAAGATAAGATCCTTCGAGATCCTATGATTGGTCGCCAGGTTAATATAATAGTCCACACTCTTCAGGAGGCAAACCAAGCACTTTCTCGTGGGCAGTATTTTTGGGTTGATATAGTTCGCGAAGGAATAGCGCTGTACGAACTACACGGCTCCTCATTTACTATGCCAAAAGCTCTAAAGCCGTCCGATGCTTTGGAGATGGCGGATAGATATTACCGTCAGCAGTCGGATTCTATTGGAAACTGGCTCGATTTGGCAGATTTCTCGATGTCAAAAATTGCGTCAAGCGTGGATTGGAGGCGTAAATCGGCGTTCAATCTCCATCAGGCTGTCGAAACTTGTTATGCATGCCTTCTTCTAACCTGTACGCTGTATTTTCCACGGTCACACAACATCAAGTTTCTTCGTTCCATCGCTGAAGGCCACGAGCCAGAGCTTATTAATGCTTGGCCGAGAGCGACGAAAATTGATCGGCGCCAATTTGAGCTGATAAAGCGTGCGTATGTCGAAGCCCGTTACTCGGATAATTACGATATCAGCATTGAAGATCTCGAATCAGTGTTAGTGAAGGTCGGTTATTTGCGAGATATCGTCGATCGAGTTTGCAAGATGCGCCTCGCGAAGTTGCAGGAAGCCACCAGCCATTAAATGGGTGGCATTAATTGCAATCCAGCGATTACCGTTCTGTCATTTTCAACGGTCTTCCCATTCCTTATTGATCGCGCGGCCCTAGTTAGACTTCTCGAAAGGTCCTCACTTTGATGTAGCGTCTGCAGAAGAGAAAAGAGCTGCAAGAGCAAAAGCGTTGTTATCGGGTTGCGGATTATCCATGTGCTCAAAGTGCTGGGGGCTGGACTTTCAACGGGAAAGGTTTGCCTCAAGCATGCGTTGTGACGATAACCTCAGTACGCACCTCCTTCTTTAATTAGGAGCAGTTCTTGACTTGAGCAATCATCAGAAGGATCGTAACCGTCCGATTGGGACCGCCTGCCTGATGGCGCGATAATCTCTTAAGAGACGGTCATAGCGACGTCGCTAACGACGTCTCTTGATCGGGGATTGCAATGAGGGCGGAGATACTGGGTCAGGAACGTCGGCGCCGGTGGACGGATCAGCAGCGGCTGGAGATCATCAGTGCCGTTGGCGTGAATGGCGCGACACTGACAGAGGTGGCGCAGCGCCACGATGTAACCCGACAACAGATTTATACTTGGCGGTATGATTTGAAGAAGCGCGGGCTCTTGGGAGCCGCCCCCGAGCCTGTCTTTCTCCCCCTGGACTTGCCTGCCGTTCGAGCCCCTGAAGTTGCCTACAACCCTGGTCCAGGCGCGACGTCCATGGTTGAGCTGCGCCTGACGAAAGGCCGGACTTTGCGGTTTGGAAGCGACATCGAGGCCATCGCCCTGACCCGGCTCATCCGCTGCGTGGAGGCGGCGTGATCGGGCCGGGAACTGGCGTGCGGGTTTATCTGGCCTGCGGCGTCACTGATATGCGCAAAGGCATCTCTGGCCTTGGTCAGCTGGCCCAGACGGTGCTGCGACAAAAACCGACAAGCGGCGCGGTGTTCGCTTTTCGAGGACGTCGCGGCGACAGGGTGAAGCTCCTGTACTGGGATGGGCAGGGATTTTGCCTGTACTACAAGGTCTTGCAGCGTGGCCGTTTTCCTTGGCCCTCTGCGGCGGACGGGACTGCGCGGCTGACCTCGGCGCAGCTCGCGATGCTCTGGGAAGGCATCGACTGGAGGCGCCCAAATTGGGGCGCACCGCCTACCCATGTGGGCTGATTTTTCTTCCTGAATCTGGCTGTTTTCATGGATATTCCTGCCGCTGGCTGGTAAGCAGGATCATGCTGAGCGCGGCGCAAAATCTTCCCGAAGACCCAGCTTTGCTGAAGGCGATAATCGCCGACTTGCAGGCGGAAAACGCGAAGCTGGCGGCAACGGTCCGTGCACATGATCTGGTGGTTCAGGCCCTGCGTCTGCGCATTGCAAAACTGAAGAAGCAGGCCTTCGGCAAATCCTCGGAAAAGATCGAACGCGAGATCGAGCAGCTGGAACTGGCCCTAGAGGACATTCTGGTCGCCGCGGCACAAACCGTCGCTTTGCCGACGGATGTCGAAGAGGATGAGGCCACTGCGCACGTAGACAGCGCACGGGCCATGGCCCGGCGTCCGCGCGTTGCGTCCGACACGCCGCGCGAGCGAAATGAACTCGACCCGGGCGCCGCTTGTCCCGATTGCGGGGGCGAGTTACGCCTCGTCGGCGAGGACGTGAGCGAAATCCTCGAGATGATCACAGCCAAGCTGAAGGTGATCGAGGTAGCGCGGCCGAAGAAGTCCTGCCGCTGCTGCGAGAAAATGGTGCAGGTGCCGGCTCCGAGCCGCCCGATCCCCGGCAGCATGGCCGGCAGCAGCCTGCTTGCCTACGTGCTCGTCTCAAAGTTCGACGATCACTTGCCGCTGTACCGGCAGAACGAAATCCTTACCCGCATGGGCGCTGACATTCCCCGCAGCACGCTGGCTGACTGGTGCGGCAAGGCGATGCGAACCCTGCAGCCCCTGATCGAGCGTATTGAGGCATCGGTCCTGGCCAGCACCGTCATCCACGCCGATGATACACCGATCCAAGTGCTGGATCACACAAGGCGGGCCCAGGGGCTCGGTAAGGGCGTGAAGCAAGGCAGGATCTGGGGTTATGTCTGCGATCAGCGCCCGTGGAACGGTCCGGCACCGCCGGGTGTGGTCTATCGCTTTGCCCCCAACTGGAAGGCGGAGCATGTGCAAAACCACCTTTGCAATGCGAGCGGCATTCTCCAGGCCGACGCCTACAAGGGATATGCGAAGCTCTATGAGCCCGGCGCAGACGGCGAACCGCGCTTCCGGGAAGCTGCCTGCTTCGCCCATTGGCGACGTGACTTCCACGACATCTGGAAAGCGAACAAATCACCGATAGCGCGAGAAGCCCTCGATCGCATCGGCCAGTTGTACGACATCGAACGCGAAATCGCCGGGAAACCTGCCGATGTTCGGCGTGCCATCCGCCAGGAGCATAGCAAACCCAAACTCGAGGCATTGCGCGCCTGGGCCGAGCAGCAACTCACTCGCATCCCCGTCAAGGGCGACCTGGCCAGCGCCATTAGGTATGGCTTGGGTCGCTGGCAGGCCTTCTCACTGTTCATCGAAGACGGGCGCGTCGCCATCGATAACAATGCCGCTGAGCGAGCCGTGAGACCTATCGGTCTCGGAAGACGCAACTGGCTCTTCGCGGGCTCCGAAGCAGGCGCTGAAACCCTGGCGCGGGCCATGACGCTTATTGAAAGTGCCAAGATGAGCGGACTGGATCCGCAAGCTTATCTCGCCGACGTGCTCGGCCGTATCCATGATCATAAGATCAACCGGATCGAGGAATTGCTGCCTTGGAAATGGGTGCCCTTGCTACCGTTGGCAGAGGTAGCCTGATGGCCACGATCACCCATGTGCACACACTGGCCTATGCTGCCGAAATGCTCGGCGAGGACGTGGAACTGTTGCAAGCCATCATCTGGAGCGGCGACAATCTGACATACGGCAGCATCATCAGCGTTTACACTGGCCCGGATGAGACCATTACGGCGCTCACCGACGATGGCGTCGACGAATTGTCAGATATGCTTCGAGAAGCACGCCGCACCACCCAGACCTGGCACGGCTTTCTCGATGCCTTCGTCGGCGACCCCGAACTCGCCACTCGCTTCAAGGCCCAACCACCGCGGTAACAATCGGACGGTTACGAAGGATCGATGTTTCACAAGGTATAAGGCGGTAAAAGCTTTCCAAAAAAAATCTATAAATCAGCATGTAAGTGTCTTTGGAAGAGCCACGCCTACTCGCGGTATCTCACGCAAGTGTATCCTGAACGTATCCTAAATGTGGCTGATTGCGGAATTAGGATACAGCTTCCCGGCGGCGGCGGTTCAAATCCTGCCCCCGCAACCACATCCAGTCCCGATCCGACCGTCCCGCTCTGTCCGGTACCGTCCACGGGCGAACGCTTTCCGAACGATATCACATATTTTCGACCATCCCGGCGGACTGTCGTGCGTCCCAATGCATCCCGTTCGATACCCCCACGGTCATTTGCTGTGGGGGTATTTTTGGGGGTATTTTCCTCGCGATACCCCCAGACGGATACCCCCACGTGTCGCTCAAGGAACTTGAGGTCAAATATGCCACCAAGCGCCGCCGGCCGTACAAGCTCGCCGATGGCGGCGGGTTGCATGTCCTGGTGCAACCGTCGGCTCAAAGCTGTGGCGGATGAAATACCGCTTTGGCGGCAAGGAAAAGCTGCTCAGCTTCGGCAAGTACCCCGATGTGTCGATGGCCAGTGCGCGCTCGATGCGCGACGCGGCCAAGGCGCTGCTCGCGCAAGGCAAGGACCCGGGTGTCGCGCGCAAAGTCTCCGCACCTGCGCCCGCGTTCACACCAGAGAGCTTCGAGGTGATTGCGCGCCAGTGGCATGCCAACCGCACCGAAGGGCTTAATCCGACCCACGCCGGGCGTTTGCTGAACCGCTTCGAGCGTGACGTGTTTCCGGCCATCGGCGCGCGGCCGATCGGCGAAATCACCGCGCCCGAAATCCTCAAGCTGCTCCAGGCCGTCGAGAATCGCGGCGCGCTCGATGTCAGCCGGCGCATCAAGCAGTCGATCGGGCAGGTGTTTCGCTATGCGATCGCCAATGGCTGGGCCACTAATGATCCGTCGATTCACCTGACCGGGGCCCTCAAGCCGCGGCCGAAGGTTCGGCACATGGCGCGGCTGCTGCTCCAGAGGCTTCCTGAGCTGGTACAGGCGATCCACGACTATGATGGCGACGAGGTCCCCGGCGGCGTGAGATCACGCCAGAGGCGCTGCTGTTCACCCTGTTGACCTGGTCTCGCACCAGCGAGACGCGCTTTGTTGCCTGGCATGAGTTCGAGGACCTCGATGGGGTGAACCCACTCTGGCGCATTCCGGGTGAACGGATGAAGATGGATCGCGAGCATATCGTCCCGCTTTCGCATCAGGCAGTCGACCTGCTGCGGCGCCAGTTACGGGAGACCAACGGCGAACGTCTGGTGTTCCCAGGCACCAAGATTGGAAAACCCATCTCACAGAACATGATGAGCTATGCGTGCTATCGCATGGGCTAGCGCGGCCGGCAGACCGTGCACGGTTTCCGCGGGATGGCTTCGACCTGGGCCAACGAGCAGGAAGTCTACAATTCCGACTGGATCGAACTGGCGCTCGCGCATTCCGACGACGATGAGATTCGCGGCGCCTACAACAGCGCGCTCTATCTAACCCCCCGCCGGCGAATGCTTCAGCATTGGGCCGATACATTGAGCCGTGCGGCCGACGATCAGGCGTTGCCGTCAGAAGGTGGCGTCATCAGCGCGGGTGCGGCGCCCCTCTGCAGCAAATCGGACGCCGGAAATGTGGTGGCCTTTCGACCGGCGTTGCGATCTCCACGGAGCCCCCGCCCAGCGTGATCTCCTGCGTGCACATGAGAGGGGCCTGGGGGTGGCACCCCCTAATTGCAATTGAACCCATTTCCGGCATTATCCTCGAGCGGGCTACGGGGAGATTGTTTATGCGTCCGTATGAACGTGCCAAGATCGCCGCAGGCGAAGAGCGGCGCCAGCTGACTGTGCAACTGCGGTCGGAGGGCCGAACATTTCGGGAAATCGCAGCCAAGCTCGGCGTCAGCCCTGCTCGGGCAAGTCAACTCTACCACCGGGCGCTCGAGCTTAATCGCGAGAGGCAGCGTCCCGTTGCTGACACAGTTACTCCTCAGACACCGGTTGAGGAGCTTCCCATCAGTCAGAGAACTGTAGTTGCGCTCCAATACGGGAATTATAGGACGCTGGCCGACTTATTGCCCATTGATAGGGAGCGAATACAGCGGTTGCTGATGTTGCCCAATTTCGTTCGGGCAAACTTGGAAGAAGTCATCGCGCTGGTTGCAAGTCTTGGGTGATCCGCTTTGGTGCGCCGATCCCGGCTAAACGAACATACAGCTCCCCCTCGATAGAGGGCCACCCATTGGGATTCCGATTTCACCGGGTTGGATGCCGGCAGCGAGGTGGTCAATACAGACATATCACCCTGTTTTTCGGGTTACGGCGGTTCGCTATCGGAGTAACCGTGCCAAACGACTGTATTGATCTCAAGTTCAGCCGGCCAAATCAACCCACGATAATTGCACTTATCATATAAGCGTGTTTGACGCATCTTTATAAGATGCGCTACAGCGGCCGCTATGGAGGGCAGAGCATCAGAAGGGCAGGAAAGCCCTGAAACCGGCGAATTCGACGCCTCTGGCGCTGTGACGGCCGCCCTGACGCCGGCGGCGATGTCCGAGCTTGCCTGGACTGCTACCCAGATGCGCGCCGAAGCCCGTATCGTCGTCAACGCTGAACTGATAGCCGCTTACCAGGCCGCCAGCTCGCCGCACTCGGTCCGCGCGCTGAAATCCGATCTTGAGGCATTCGACTTCTGGTGCCGACGCATGAAGAGGATCGCGCTACCAGCGAAGCCGTAGATCGTCGCCGACTACCTCGATGCGCGGGCAGGGAAGGGGGCAAAGCCTGCCTCGCTCGGGCGCTACAAAGCATCGATCGCCAAAATCCATCAGCTGCTCGACCTCAAGGATCCCACCCAGGCTGATCTCGTGAAGTTGCGGCTGCGCGCGATCCGGCGCGAGAAGGGCACCGCGCAGGCTCAGGCGCGTCCGTTGCGCTTCAAGGGGCCGGTGCGAGACGTGGAGCGCGACAGTCCCCGCGGGCTGAATGTGCGGGCATTGCTGGAAGCTTGCGCGGACGATCTGCCGGGCCTGCGGGATCGAGCGCTGTTGTCGGTGGCCTACGACACGGGGCTGCGCGCATCGGAGCTTGTTGCGATCAAGGTGGATGACATCCTCGAGGCGCTTGATCCAGAGGCGCGCCTTCTTGCGATCGCGCGCAGCAAGGGAGATCAGGAAGGCGAGGGGGCCACAGCTTATCTGTCACCACGTTCCGTGCGGGCGATCGCGGCGTGGAAAGAGGCGGCAGGGATCGACGCAGGGCCATTATTCAGGCGGGTGCAGGTCAGGCGCTACAAGGCGCGGGCAGCCGTGAAGGGCCGTCCGATCGCGAGCATCTCGGGCCGGGAGACGTGGGATTTGCGCAAAACGCTGTCAAAGCCCGCGGTCAAGGCGCGGATCGAATATGACATCGGTGCCGCGGCGCTCCATCCGGGATCGATCGGACCGATCTGGCGGGCAATAATCCAGCGCGCGTTCGACTGCGGCGCATTGGGAGACCTGACCGCTGATGATCTGTCGCGGCTTCTAAAAGGGATCAGCGCGCATTCGACGCGTGTGGGTCTCAATCAAGACCTGTTCGTCGCGGGAGAAGATCTGGCCGGAATCATGGACGCGTTGAGCTGGAAAAGTCCGCGCATGCCGCTCGCCTATAATCGCAACCTGGCTGCTGAAGCAGGAGCGGTTGGTCGTCTCGCGCGCAAGCTGGAATGACTGAGCTTGGGACAGAACTTAGCTTGGGCCAAAGCGGCCATGCCTGACGAACCTGCCGATTGTCTGGCTTCCCAACAATCGGCCATTCGCATCTCTGCCAGAGGGGCCTGAACCGTTCGAAAACCTTGGCTATAGGCCGAGGTCACTCAGCGCAGGATGATCGTCAGGACGACGGCCTACCGGCCAGTGGAACTGACGATCCTCTTCGCGGATCGGTATCTCATGCTTGCTGAAAGCGTAGGGTCGGTTGCCGATAGACCACTCATAAGCTTCAACGGGCGGTGGCCGCCAACTCGATGAGCGCTTCCACCTCGTCGGGATGAGACACCATGATGGAGTGCGAGGCGCCGGAGACAACAACGGTCTTCTTCGAATGGGCTCTCTCTGCCATGAACTTCATGGCGGCAGGTGGAATGTTCCGGTCGGCTGTCCCGTAGATCGCGTAGTTCGGGATCGTCTTCCACGTCGCAACGTCGGTCGGCTCGCTCAGCGCCGCCTTTGTGACCGGACGCTGCGTTGCGGCCATGGTCGCGGCGGTCGAGTCAGGGACGTCGCCGGCAAACTGGTGGTGGAACTTGCTGCTCTCGACGTAGAGGTCTTCGCCTCCGTCCGCGAGGGGCACGCTGGTAAGGGTGTCGCCCAAGGTGCTTCCCGGGAACTTGCCGCTCAGTTCGAGGGCATTCTCGCCCACCTCGGGAGCGAAGGCCGACACGTAGACCAGCGCTTTCACGTTGGCGTTGCCTTCGGCCGCCGCAGTGATGACCGGGCCGCCGTAGGAGTGGCCGACCAGAATGACCGGGCCATGGATCGAATGCACGAGAGCCGATATCGGCGCGGCATCCTGCTTCACGCTGCGAAGTCCGTTGGCCGCCGCGATGACTCGGTAGCCCGACTTCTCGAGACGGGCGATCACTCCAGTCCAGCTCGATGATCCGGCGAATGCTCCATGGACGAGGATGATGACAGGGCGGGGCTCCGTCTGAGCGCTCGCCGGCACGGAGGCAGCGAGGGCGAGATATGACAGGGCCGCTAGTAGAACTCTACGCATTGGGTCGTCCTTCCATTGCCGGCGGATAGAAGTCCGCGTCGAAGTGATGACCGAGTATTTGCCCGCCGAGAAACTCAGCACCATCATTCAGTAGTCTGTTTTTAGGCCTACCCTGGTATGGCCTTTCATCGCCGTCATCAGGCGTGGCCCGATGGAGCGGGGCGCTAGTTCGTATGGTCGACGACCGGGTATTTGCGCCTTCAGCGTGATACTCTAATCTGGCCGGGCAGGCCTCAACCTGTCAAGGCGTCGACGGTGTCCGATTGCTGCCCGGGAGGTGAGCAACGTTTTCGCTGTAGGCCATCTGCAACTGGCAAAGAAAAGGCCGACCCGAAGGCCGACCTTTAGTTAGGAGAGGATGCCTGAAAGGCACTTTGAAACTAGCTCCCGGTAGCGTCCCCTTCCAGCCAGACCTTCGTAGGTGGCGGGTCCACGTTGGTAGCGGCGGTTTCAGTCGACAGCTTCTTCCAACTCGAGTCCCAGCGCGCTGGCGACGCCTGCACCATAGGCAGGATCGGCTCGCAGGCAGTTGCCGACATGGCGACGCTGCACCTCCAGGCTCGCGCCGTTCATCGCCCGGGCCGTGTTTGAGAAAAGGACTTCCTGCTGGGCCGAGCTCATATTCCGGTAGAGGATGCCGGGCTGTTCATAGTGATCCTCGTCGACCCGGTGATCCCAATGATCGGCCAGATCGCCGATCGGCAGCGGAGTTTCCTTCAGCTCCGGATGGTCCTGCCACTCACCGGCGCTGTTGGGCCAGTAGGGCGTCGTGCCGCCGAGGTTGCCGTCGACGCGCATCTGCCCGTCGCGGTGATAACTGTGGAACGGGCACTTCGGCGCGTTCACCGGGATCGAGTGGTGATTGACCCCTAGCCGGTAGCGGGCGGCGTCACCGTAGGAGAAGAGGCGCGCCTGCAGCATCTTGTCAGGCGAGAAGCCGATGCCGGGGACGACGTTGGCTGGCGTGAAGGCGGCCTGTTCTACTTCGGCGAAAAAATTCTCGGGGTTCCGATTAAGTTCAACCTCGCCGACCGGGATAAGCGGATACTCTCCCTTTGGCCAGACCTTGGTGAGATCGAAGGGGTTGTGCCGGTGCACGCGAGCCTGTTCCTCGCTCATGATCTGGATGCAGAGCTGCCACCGCGGGAAGTCACCGGCGTCGATCGCCTCCATCAGATCGCGGCCGCTGCTCTCCCGGTCCTTGCTGACGACGGCCTCGGCTTCTGCATCCGTCAGGTTCTCGATGCCTTGCCGGCAGCGGAAGTGGAATTTCACCCATACGCGGCGGTTCTCGTCGTCGATCATGCTGTAGGCGTGGCTGCCGAAGCCGTGCATGTGACGGAAGCCGCGCGGGATGCCGCGATCGGACATGACGATGGTGACCTGGTGGAGCGCCTCGGGGAGCAGGCTCCAAAAATCCCAGTTGTTCTGCGCGCTGCGGAGACCGGTGCGCGGATCGCGCTTCACGACGTGGTTGAGATCGGGAAAGCGGAGCGGGTCGCGAAAGAAGAAGACGGGCGTGTTGTTGCCGACGACGTCCCAGTTGCCCTCCTCGGTGTAGAACTTGACGGAGAAGCCGCGGATGTCGCGCTCGGCGTCGGCGGCGCCGCGCTCTCCTGCCACCGTGGAGAAGCGCATGAACAGCGGTGTCTCCTTGCCGACCTCGGAGAAGATCTTCGCCTTCGTGTAGGCCGAGATGTCGTGGGTGACCGTGAAGGTTCCGAAGGCACCCCAGCCCTTCGCGTGCATGCGGCGCTCCGGGATCACCTCGCGGTCGAAATGGGCGAGCTTCTCGATCAGCCAGACGTCCTGGAGGAGGGCGGGGCCGCGCGGGCCAGCCGTCATGATGTTGACGTTGTCGACGACGGGCGTGCCCGCGGCTGTGGTCAGGTCGGTTCGCGCCATGTCGTGTCCCTTGTGAATCGTGCTTCGTTGAGGGGAGCGTAGTGCGCGCGCTCGCTGAGAGGCATTCGCCAAGGGTGTGGTTGATGACCGACCAAGGTATGGCGACAGGAAAGCTGTGCGCGCTCCCCAACGCTTTCATCCCTTATACCAGCGTCTGGATTGGCACCCTCGCTACTGCGGTGCGAGAGCGGTGAGGGGGGTGATGAAGGAACCCAGACAAGGAGCGATGCGCGCCGCGATTTTGCGATCCCGACCGGATACCTGATGGTCTTGGGGGAGGGGGACAAAGTCATCGCCTGCCTCGAGGCGCTCACCCGGGCCGAAACATCCCGTCCGCGGGTGTCTCCGGGTTCGGTTTCGTGGAGAAGGCCCGGTTCGGATTCTTCAACCATGCGAAGGGTGCCTATGATCCCGACGACTTCCACCGGCTCGAGATCACCAACCTCGATCGCACGCTTGCATGGAAGAAGGGCCGACCTTCGGTCCATTCGCACGCCAGCGGCGGCGGCGTCCTCTTCGGCGTGGTCGGCGGGCATATCCTCGCGCTGACAGTGGACAGGGGGTCGCTTGAGATCACGGTGACCCTGCATTCCGAGCGCTTTGATCGCCGGACCGAGCTATCGGTCGGGGGCTACGTGCTGCATCTGCCGTAGGCTACGCCCACTCTTAGGCAGCGATGGCCATACCAGTGTCCAGATTGCCCCTTGGCGATCTGCGGTCCCACCCTGACCGATGCCAGGCGTCGCGAGCAGCAGGAACGCCGCCTGCTCGGCCAACCCTGCATCGGAAAGGAATTCGCCCATGGGCAAGCAGTCGGGCGGACCACCGCTCATCCCAGCCTCCTTCTTCGGCATCGTCCTGGGCCTAGCCGGGCTATCGAACGCTTGGCGCGCTTCGCATGCGGCTTGGGGCACGCCGGCCTTTGTTGCGGATGTGTTGTTCGCAATCGCCGCCGCGGCGTGGCTTCTAATCGTCATCTTCTACGCGTTAAAGTGGGTCTGGGCGCGGGCGGCTGCGTTGCAGGAGGCCGAGCATCCGGTGCAATGCTGCTTCATCGGCTTGGCCGGGGTCAGCACGCTGCTGATCGCGCAGGGGGCACTGGCCTATTCGCGTCCGACGGCGGTCGTTCTGTTCATCCTGGGGGCCGGGTTCACGTTGTTCTTCGCGCTGTGGCGCACTGGACTGCTGTGGCAGGGAGGCCGTGCGACTGGAACCACGACCCCGGTGCTCTATCTCCCGATGGTGGCGGGCGGCTTCGTGACCGGGACCGTCGCCGCGTCGCTGGGATGGAAGGAGTGGGGACAACTCGCCTTCGGTGCAGGCTTCCTCACATGGCTCGCGGTGGAATCTGTGCTGCTGCTTCGCCTCTACACCGCGGAGCCCATGCCGCCGGCCCTGCGACCGACCCTCGGCATCCAGTTGGCGCCTCCGGCGGTCGGGGCCGTCAGCTACCTGGCGGTCGGAAATGGTGCTCCCGATCTCGTGGTCCATCTCCTGATCGGCTACGGTCTTCTCCAAGCCATGCTGCTGATCCGCCTGTCGCGGTGGATTGCGGAGCAACCCTTTGGTCCCGGCTATTGGGCTTTCACTTTCGGCGGGACCGCGCTCGCCGGTGCGATGGTGCATCTGGCTCCGGTGGATAGGGGCGGTGCGATCGCGACGCTGGCTCCGGTCGTCTTCCTTCTGGCGAATCTCGTCGTCGGGGGTATCGCCATCGGCACTCTGGCCCTGATGGTCCGCGGAAGATTGATCACGCCTCCGCCGATTTCCGCAGCGCCCATTCCCCCAGTAGCGCGGGTGGGCTGATGCCACACCGACGTCACCTGTGTCACTACCGAAGTCGGGGGCAAACCCGCCTAGCGTTCAATGGCCGGACCGCCCCACTCTTGCGAAAGATGTGTCCATCCAAACCCGGCGCCCGGAGCGCCGAATTCTCGCAGGGAAGGACGACCATGCACTGCAGCTTTTCCAAACGTCTCATGCTCACCGCGGCGCTCGCGGCGATGGCTCCGTCCGTGTCGATTGCGCAGACGGCACCGGCGCCGGTGCTTCCCATCGTCCGCGGTGACGCACGGTTGGCGACCTATGGGGAAACAATCGACAAGCTGGTCGCAGACTTCATCGATAAGCATAAGCTGCCCGGCCTGACGATGGCGATTGTCCAGGCGCCATACATTCCCCGGTCGGCCGGATACGGGAAGACGAGCCTTGAGCTGGACGAGCTCGCGTCTACCAAGACCATGTGGAACATCGGCCCGGTCACCCAGGCCTTCACGGCGGTGGCCATCATGCAGCTGAAGGAGGCGGGGAAACTGAAGCTCTCCGATCCGGCATCGAAGTATGTGCCAGAACTCCCGGCGGCATGGAGCCGCATCACCATTCTCCAGCTCATGCAGCACAGCTCGGGCATCCCCGACTATCGGACGCACATCGACGAGGCGAAGCGATACAAGCCGCACGAGCTTCTCAATCTCGTCCGCGCCGAGCCGCTCCGTTTCAAGAGCGGCTCGAAGGTGGCGCTGAGCGCAACGGACGCGACGCTGCTGGCACTCGTCGTCGAGCATTCGAGCGGTGTGCCCTATCGTGAATTCGTCCGGCGCCATCAGATCGAGACGATGCATCTCGAGAGCACGATGTTCGCCGACGAGTTCGGAGCGCGAGCCAAGATTGACCGTCCGGCGTCGCATCCGAACGACAATCAGCACTCGCGCTTCAAGGCAGAAGAGCCGTTCATCAATCCGGTCGAGCCGGCTACCGGTTACCGGATGGTCGGCGGGCAGATGACGAAGGTCGCCCCCGAGACGTCATCCAATCTCTTCGGCTTCGGTGACCTCTGGTCGTCGGCCGAGGACATCAGCAAATGGGACATCGGCCTCGCTGGATCGACCCTGATCAAGGAACTGGCGGATCGCGACGTCGTCTACATGCCCACCAAGCTGGCCAACGGCACCGTGGTCCCGGCGATGATCGGATGGGAGTTCACCCGCCATCCCGGCTTCATGGAGGTGAAGGGAGATTCGCCCGGCTTCAGCTCCTATCTCAGCCGCTTCACGGCTTCGGACGAACTCGTCTGCGTGACGTTGCTAACCAACAAGGAGGGCGTAGATCTGACGATCCTCGCCCGTCAGATCGCCCAAGCATACAAGGCGGACCTCGGGCCAGGCGTGGACCAAGCGCAGATCGTCGTCGAAGAGAGCAAATACGGCCCCGCCGAGACCGTCGCCCGGATCCGCAGCGCGCTCGCCGAGGCGAAGGTCCCCGTGTTTGCGACCGTCGACCATGCCGCCAACGCGCAGGGTGCAAATCTTCAACTTCGACCGACGACCGTGATCACCTTTGGCAATCCCAAGGTGGGGACGAAGCTCATGAACGTGACGCAGGCGATCGGTCTCGATCTGCCGCTGCGGATGCTCGTCTGGGAGGACGCCCGCGGACGCACCTGGGTCGGCTATCCCAACCTCGACGCTCTGGCGGCGCGATATCAGATCCAGGACGCCGCGACGATCGGGGCCATGACCATGTTCATGGACGGCATCGCGCGCCGCGCTGCCAACGTCTATGCATACTAAGGTGGCGGCGATGATCGACCAACCGCTCAATCGGCGCCGGGCGTTCGCGATGCTCGGTGGCGCGGCGGCGCTGCTTGCCATGCCCGGCGCGGCGTTCGCCCAGGCTGGCGGCAGCGGTGCCGGCAGCGCACTTCCGTCGGGATCGGGCGCGCTCGCCGAACTCTCGCGGCGGCTCCGGACTGCACCGCGCCGGCGCAGCTTCGACACCGTGCCGTTCATGATCGATCGGCGCGAGCTGTGGGATCACGAGGCGTCCGACCTGCTGCTCTCCTATCGGGGTGACAGGAAGCAGATGTGGGAGAGTTCCGACATTGGTGCGCCGTGGCTTAACCTGATGCGGGAGGCGATGAACGGCCAGGTGTTCGCGCATGGCCATCCCGACTTCCTGTCGGTCGCCGCCGTCCACGGCACCGCCCATCTCGCGCTCTTCAATCAGGCGATGTGGGACCGATACGGCCTGGCGGCGAACGCCGGTGGCCAGATCACCCGCAACGCATTCGTGGCCGAGCGGGCGGGGGTGTCCCCGACCGATGATCGGCAGAAGGTGGATGGGTTCTACGGAGCCGGCAACAACAACATCGCGACCCTGCAGCGGCGCGGTGCGGTGATGGTAGCATGCCACGATTCCATTCACGCCATCGCGCGCGGCATCGTTACGAAGGCCGGCACGGGAAGCCCCGACACGGTCGCCGCGGATCTGACGAACAATCTGATCGACGACGTCGTTCTGGTTCCCAGCGTGGTGGCCTATCTCGTAGAGCTGCAGGAGGCGGGCTTCACCTATGCGAAGGCATCGTAGGCGGCGTGAGGTCGAACCGGTGGAGCCGCCGGCGACCGCCTGGCTCGCTCGCCATCTCCCGATCGCGAGTGGGGTCCTGAGGCCGGGGCCGAGTCGTCCACTGCGCAGCTTCGCCTGGCTGGTGGCTCTGCTCATCGTCATGGTGGCGATACTTTCGCTGCAGTCGATCGTCCGCAGTGTCGCGCCGAACCCTACGCTTCTGCTGGTCATCGCGTATGTCACGGTGGTGCTCGCCTACGGCGCCTATGCCGGTCTCGTGCGGCGGTTCGAGCACCGCCAAGTCGAAGAGCTGGCGCTCCGGCGGATGCCCGCCGAGATCATCGGCGGTGTGGCGTTGGGCATCGTCCTGATGTCGCTCGTGGTTGGTGCCCTTTGGATTGTCGGGGCCTACGATGTCACCACCGGTCGATGGTCGGATTTTCCCCATGACGTTCGCGAGGCGCTGGGCACCGGGCTGCTGGAGGAACTGCTCGCGCGGCTGGTGATCTTCCGGATGCTCGCATGTGCGATACGCGTCAGGCCGGCGCTTATCCTGTCCGCCCTTCTGTTCGGTGGGGCGCACCTAGCCAACCCCCACGCTTCCTTCATCACGGCGGCGGCCATCGCGGTCGAGGCGGGGCTCATGCTCGCCGGCTTCTACCTCCTGACGGGGCGGATCTGGCTGTCGGTCGGCGTCCACGCGGGATGGAACTTCGCGCAGGGCGGCATCTTCGGCGCGCCGGTGTCGGGAATGCCCAGCGAGGGCAGCCTCCTCCAAAGCATGCCGCACGAAGGATTTCCGAGTTGGGTGACGGGAGGCGCGTTTGGTCCGGAGGGTTCGCTGGTTGCGGTTCTAATCGGCGCCGCTGCGTTCTGCGTAACCCTTGCGATCCTGCGACGGGAGCCGCGGGCTATCCCGGACGCCTTCTGACATCCACCTGATCGACCGTTCCGCGTGTCACCTCGAGTTAACAGGATGCGTTCCTCTTTCGTTCAACGAGCTGATGCACTACAGTGCGGCGGGAATGGCCAACTGTGCGACGCGGGCACGGGAACGCCCACGAGATCACATGCGCGGCGGGGTTTCAACGGGGTGGTGATTGCGAGGACGATGGCGATCATCGTCGTGGGGGGGTGCTGGCCCTGTGCTGCCTGGGCGCAGGACGCAGCGCCTTCCAAGACGGCGGTGTTGAGCGACATTCAGACCGGTGACGGCGAGGCCGAGATTGTGGTTACGGCCCAACGCCGGCCGGCCGCCGAGCGGGACGTGCCGGCGTCCATCGACCTTCTCACCGCTGATCGGCTTCGCGGGTCGAACGTGAGGACGTTCGAGGGATTGGCCAGGATCGAGACCGGCATGCAGCTGACCGCCTATCAAGGCGAGACGCAGCTCTTCATCCGAGGCGTCGGTGCCGTGACATTCATCGGCGGGTTCGACAGCAGCATCGGAGTCTATTCCGACGGCGTCTACCTGTCCCGCCCGTCGGCGATCGCCCCCGCCTTGTTCGATGTCGATCGGGTTGAGGTCCTCAAGGGCCCGCAGGGCACCCTCTACGGACGCAACGCGACTGCGGGCGCGATCAGCCTCGTCAGTCGCGGACCGACCGATGACTGGACCGGAGACGCGTCAGCCACCGTCGGGAATTACAGCAACATCGACGTGATGGGGGCGGTCGGTGGGCCGATCACGCCGAACCTCAGCTTCCGGTGGGCCGTCGGGAGCGACAATCATTCCGGCTACACGCGCCTCTACTTCGGCCGTGCTGTCGATGGCGGGGAGATCATACGCCACGCCGAGGACCAGCACGATGTCACGTCGCGCCTCTCGCTGAGGTGGCGGCCTGCACCGGACGTCACGGTCGATCTCGCGGGCGACTACTACCGGGCCGACGATCGCGCGGTCGTCTTCCACTTCTCGGGGCCGGGCTACGACAACAGCCCGCTTTTCAACGCGAGGATCGGAATGGGGGAGGTCGGCGGATATGGAAGCCGGCAGGTCTCGACCTCCATCCTCCCCTACAACAAGCCGGAGAACTGGGGAGTGCGCGGGACGGTCGCAATCGATCTGGGTGGCAGCACGCTAAGTTGGACGAGCGCCTATCGGCGGACCCGTCCGCAGAACTACGACGACCTGACGAACAGCTCGGTTCTGGGTGAATCCCAGTTCAAGCAGGAGCGGGCCGAGCAGGTCACCCAGGACGTCATCCTCGCGTCCAATCCCGAGAAGTCGGGCGTGCGCTATGTCGCCGGACTTTCCTATTTTAGGGAGAGGAACGCGATCCGGAACGAGTTTTTCTTCCCGTTCCTAGCCGGATACTTCGGCGGGCAGGGCGTGGCGGACTGCTGCCTTCTCAAGGCGAACGGGAGCACGACGACCGATACCTGGGCGGTCTTCGGGGAGGCGACGTTGGCTTTGGGCTCCAAGTTGGCGGTGACTGTCGGCGGGCGATACTCCCAAGACCGGCATGCGGGCACGAACCTGCTCGATTTCGTCGGCTTCGCGCTGCAGAACGACGCTCGGTTGCCGCCGGTGCGGTTCCGCTCGTTCACTCCGAAGGCGGGTTTGGAATATCGGCCGACCGCAGGCACCCTGGTCTATGCGACCGCCTCCAGAGGCTTCAAGGCCGGAGGCTACAACGTCGGTAGCGGACAGAACACGCCCTTCAAACCGGAGAGCATCTGGTCGTATGAGGTCGGTACGAAGCTGGACATCGGTCCGTCGGCATATCTCCGGGCGAGCGTGTTCCACTATGACTATTCCGACATGCAGGTTCAGGATGTGGATGCTAACACCGTCCTGATCCGGAATGCGGCCAAGGCGAAGATCAATGGGGTGGAGGCCAGTCTTGCCGCACGGCCTGGCCGGAGCCTGAGCGTCAACCTCTCCGCCACCTATCTGCATGCGCGCTTCAGCGAATACCGGACGATCAACACGAAGACCCCTCAGCTCGGCGTCCTCGATCTTTCCGGCAATCCCCTGCCACAGGCACCGGCGTTCAAGGCCAACGCGGGCGTGGAGCGAACATTCCCCGTATCGGGTGGCTGGTCGATCACGGCCCGCGGGGATGCGACCTGGCAGGACCGTATCTACTTCTCAGCCTTCAAGGATCCTCGCGCGACCCAGCCCGCCTATTGGTGGCTCAAGGCCCGGATGACCCTGGTGGCGCCCGGAGGCAGGGACAGGATCGCGGCTTTCGTCGACAACCTGACGGACACAAGGGTGTTCTCGAACATCTCCATTACCGGTGACCTGGATGGCAGCCGCGGGTCCGGAGTTCTGGCACCACCGCGCACCTACGGTTTGCAGTTCACGCGACAATGGTGATGGTGCCACGCGGCAATGATTTCGCGACAGCGGCCGGTGGTTCAGCTATGCATCGGGGGACCTGGGACCGATCGACCGAGGTGAGATGCAGAGTTGGCGGGGCATGAGCGAACGGCGGAGTAGGTTTTTCATAATCACGTTGGCTGCGCTCTTGGCGGTCTGCGTATTCTGGATAGACAGCATCGCGGAGTATGACTTCGCGATATCAATACTTTACCTGGTCGTTCTCGTCCTTGTTTCGCTCGCCGCCGGATCAAAGGCGGTCGTTCGGGCGGCGAAGGCGTGTATCGCCCTGACCATCACCGCCTGGATGGTCGTCCACCTTCGTGATCCGTCGCCGGCAAGCGGTCTGAGATGCTTGTTCGCATGCATCGCCATCAGCGTCACGGCGGCTCTGCTTGTCGGCCGGAAGAGACTCGAGGCTATCAAGCTGGATCTTGAGCGAAGTCGTTCGGAGGTCGACCTCTTCGCGAACTCGGTTCCGTTCGTGCTGTGGCGATCCAATCCGCAGGGTGAGATCGAGTATCTCAACCAGAGTTGGACGACCGTCACTGGGCTTGACCGCGTGTCCGTGCTTGCCGGGCAGCGATACAATGACGTCGTGCATCCCGACGACCTGCCGATCTTGGGCGAGACGGTATCCAAGGCTGTGGCGGAACAGACCGTGACAAACCTGAAGGTCCGGGTCCGACAGGCGGATGGCAGCTATCGGTGGATGCAGATTTACGACAATCCCGCCTTCTCCCCCATCACCGGCCTGGTGGAGCGTTTTGGCGGGCTATCGGACGTGCACGACGAAGTCATGGCGAAGGAGGAGCTTCAAGCGCTCAGGCTCGAATTGGAGGCGAGCAAGGCCGAACTGGCGAACTTGACGGAGTCCGTCCCCCAATTCCTCTGGCGCGCCGATACCTACGGTAACATTGAATTTTGCAACGGCCGATATGCCCAGTTGTCAGGCCGGGAGTTCCACCCGACAATCCGGCAACGCGACTACCTGCTCGATGTCCATCCTGATGACCGACGAGAGTTTCTGATCCGACAGCGGGAGGCAGTGTCTGCGCTCAAGATCCTGCGGGTGAACTATCGGTTGCGGCACGCGGACGGAGACTTCCGCTGGATGTCTCTAGTGGGTCGCCCGGCCAAAGTCGGCGATGGCTCCGAGGATATCCGCTACTACGGCGGCGTCTCCGACATCCATGAGGAGGTTCTGGCGCACCAGAAGGTGCGTGAGCTCAACGAGACGCTCGAGCAACGGGTGGAGGAGCGGACGAACGATCTGCTCCGGACCGAGCGGCGCTATGCGGGCCTTTTCGAGGTTAGCAACATGACCTTCGCCGAGATGGACTTCAGCGCAACCGAGCCTCTTCTTGATCGGCTCCGCGAGCAGGGCGTTACGGAGCTAGGTGCCTATCTCGGTGAGCATCCTGACGAGTTTGCTCATATGCTCTCGCTGATCCGCACGACGAGGGTGAATGAGGCGCTCGCGCGCCTGATGGGCTACGACAGCGTAGCTGAACTCACAGCCAACCCGCCCGCGCAGAACGCGGATGAGGGCCCAGCCGTGCTCTTGCGCCAGCTCGAGATGTATTACGACGGGACCGACCACATCGACGGCCGCACCGTGCTGATCGGGAAGGATGGGATCAGGATCCCGATCTACTTTATGGTCAACCGGTTGGCCGGTGGTTTACACCTGTCGAGCCACATCGACCTGACCGAGCAGGAGCGGCTCGAAGAGATGCGGCGCGCAACTCAGCAGGAACTGGCGCGTGCGAACCGGGTCGCCACCGTCGGTGCTCTTTCCGCGTCCATCGCTCACGAGCTGAACCAGCCGATAGCGTCACTGCTGATCGACGCGAAGACCGTCCGCCGTCTAGTGTCGCGTGATGGACCGGACATCGAGAAGATCGAGCGCGTATTGGACCGGGTCGAACGCACGGCCGAGCGGGCTGCGGATATCGTGGCTAGAACGCGCGAGAATATCGTGGCCGGTAGGCGCGCGGTGCAAGAAATCGACCTGCCGAAACTCGTGAACGAGACCGCTGACGTACTGACCCACGACCTGGCGAGATCGAGTGTAGAGTTGCAGATCAGCGCGCCTGCCAGATTGCCGATGATCAGGGGCGACGCGGTGGAGTTGCAGCAAGTGCTCGTGAATCTGGTGACCAATGCAGCGGACGCGATGCGCGGCCAGGTCGAGCCACGCCGAATATCCATCGAGATATCGGAGCAGGGCGATACGGCGCGAGTGCGCGTCTATGATACCGGGCCAGGCATACCGGAAGAGAACCTGCAGAGGCTTTTCGAACCCTTCTTCACGACCAAGGCGACAGGCATCGGGATGGGGTTGCAGATATGTCGCTCGGCTGTCGAGGCCATGGGTGGTCAGCTGACAGTCACTAACGGCGACGGAGGAGGGGCGTGTTTCACGTTTGACCTGCCGCTTGCTTCGAGATCTTCGGCTGCAGACTGATGTGCCAGAACGCGGTTAGCTTCGTCGGTAGGGCCGGGATCTGTCCGAGCGGGCATCAACTCGGTTGCTGCGATATCGGGAGAACGTCGCAACGATTATGAGGGCGTCCTGGCCAAGATGTGAGCTACCAGCAGTAGCCGAAGCGGAAACAAGACCAAGGCTCCCCGCACCACTTGATGCGGAGAGCCTCAGATTTTCAGCTCTCGGATAACCGCGACCAAATCAGGCCTTGATGAACGCCAGGATTTCCGGGTTGAGCACGTCGGCGTGGATCGTGAGCATGCCGTGGGGATAGCCCTTGTAGGTCTTCAGCTCGCCCTTCTTGAGGAGCTTCACCGAAAGCAAGGCGGCATCCGCGATCGGGACGATCTGATCGTCCTCGCCATGCATGACGAGCGTCGGCACCTCGATCTTCTTCAGATCCTCGGTGAAGTCGGTTTCCGAGAAGGCCTTGATGCAGTCGTAATGCGCCTTGGCGCCGCCCATCATGCCCTGCCGCCACCAGTTCTGCACGGTCGCAGGGATGACCTTCGCATCCGGGCGGTTGAACCCGTAGAAGGGACCACTGGCCAGATCGAGGAAGAACTGGGCGCGGTTCGCTGCGAGCGCGCTACGGAGGCCGTCAAACACGGAGATCGGCGAGCCGCTAGGGTTCTTGTCGGATTTCACCATGACCGGCGGCACCGCACCGGCGAGCACAACCTTGGCTACACGGCCTGGTTTGGCGCGGGCCGCGTAGCGGGCTGCCTCGCCACCACCGGTCGAGTGGCCGATGTGGACGGCGTTCTTCAGATCGAGCTTATCGGTCAATTCGATAAGGTCGGCGACGTAGGTGTCCATGTCGTTGCCGGTGTCGGTCTGGGTCGAACGGCCATGACCGCGGCGGTCATGGGCGATCACGCGGAAGCCCTTGCTGAGAAAGAACAGCATCTGCGTGTCCCAATCGTCGGCCGAGAGCGGCCAGCCGTGATGGAAGACTACGGGCTGCGCGTCCTTGGGACCCCAGTCCTTGTAGAAGATCTCTGTTCCGTCCTTGAGAGTGATGGTTGCCATGGTGGTGTTTCCTTTGACGTCTGGCGAGGTGTTGGCCTGGGTGCAGGCGGGAAGGGTGGCGACTAGGCCGAGGGCGGCAATGCCGCCAAGCAGCTCGCGGCGGCTGGTCTCCGGCGTCCAGCCCGGTTCGAGAAACGCAGTCATTCGGCTCCTTTCAAGTTCTCGACGGCTTCCTCGGTCGACCAGAGTGCGTTGGCCAGCCAGCGGAAGTTGAGCAGCGCGGCTGCGTATGCGTCTCCCTCAGGAATCTTGCTTCCTGCAGTCGCGTCGCGGACGACTACGACCTCCAGCCCGTGCTCGACGAAGTCGCGCAGGTGGGATTCCACGCAGAAGTTCGCTGCCATGCCGGCGAGGATAACCTGGGTGGCTCCGGTCTTCCGCAGCTGGAAGAAGGTGTCGTTGGTCTGGGGACCGGCAATCTTGTGGGGTGAGCAGACCACGGTCCGTCCATCCTCGATCACGTCCTTCAGGGCCGGCAGCCAGTCGGCGCCCGAGCCTTCGAAGCCGTCGACAGAGAGCGGGTCCTTCCGCTGGAACATGCCGAGCTTGTGCATGAGCGCCTCGCCAGGTGCGTTGAACTTCCAGCGGTCGTCATGGGGATAGTAGTAGTGGGGCGAGATGATGATGGGGATCCCGGCGGTGCGGGCCGCCTCCATCAGCTTGCGCAGGTTGGGCACCGTTCCGTGTTCGGCGATACTCTCAGCGAACACCGCGTATGCGGCACCGTCCTCGCCGAGAAAATCGGTCTGCGGATCGGTGATGACGAGCGCCACCCGTTCGATATCGAGCGTGAAGTTGCTCGGCGGCAGCGCGGGCTCAAGCGGATCGGCATAGGCCGGGTTGGCGGGGGTGTAGGTCATCACGCTCCTCGTGAAGGTTGCGTGATGATCATGCGGCTGCGTGCTGCTGTGCGCCATTCTACTAGGGGCGGCGCGCGCCCATACCATGGTCGGTGCGCCTGGGCGGCTGAGGCTGTTACCGCGATGGGGAGCAAAGGTGTTTGCGGCTCTGGCGCTCTCTGAATTGCGCATGTTCAGCTGACCCCGTTTCTTGACCGTGGTGCAGCAGCTCTGAAGGCTCACGCCGAGGCTTTGGGATTTGTCGTGAAGAACGGCTGGAAGAGCCGTTCCGGCTTCTCCTGTTAAGTGCCCGAAACGCTATCCGCGAACCTGACTTCGACAATCACAATCGTCCCGGTCTTTGCACGATGTCTCCGGTATCGCGCATGCCCTCGGCGGCGTTCGTTAAAGTGTTCAGGAGCCCTTGCCGCAGCCAGACAGCGCAATCGCCGCGGCCAGTGTTCGGCCAGCCCATTTAAGAAGCCGTCGCTGATGAGTTCCGTCCACGCGACGCGTCATCCTGTCCACGGGTGACGACCAACCGATAAGCCGCCCCAGACCATCGTAGGTATCGCCTTGCGACCGGCGACGCTCCAGTTCTGGCGGCAGAGGAGAATCGTAATGGATAATCATCAGACTGCGCCTGCGCGTCACGTCGAAGTCGGTAGCACGAATTTCGCATACCGTCGTTTCGGTCACGCGACGGGAACGCCGATCGTGCTGCTTCAGCACTTCACTGGCGGCATGGATCATTGGGATCCTCTCCTTACGAATGGGTTGGCGGAAGGACGGGAGGTGATCCTCGTCGACTTCCCCGGCATCGGTGGCTCGACTGGTGAGACGCCGCGGACGATAGAGGGTGTGGCGGCCGCCATCCTCGATTTCGTGGATGCGATCGGCCTCGACAAGTTCGATCTTCTGGGCTTCTCGTTCGGCGGCATGGTCGCCCAGGCGTTCGCAAAGGCGAACGCGCAGCGGCTGAACCGGCTGATCCTGTGCGGCACCAGCCCACGCGGCGGCGAGCCCTCGCCATTCATCGTCGAGGTGCGGCAGCGCGCGACTGGAAATGCTAACCAGGACGACTTCCTCTGGCTGTTCTTCGGGCATTCGGAGACAGGCAAGGCGGCAGGTCGGGCGTTCTGGGAGCGTCGCATGGAGCGCACCGAGGATCGCGATCCTCCGACGGCGCCTGAGGGCATCATGGCGCAGCAGCTGGCGGGTCGCGATTGGCTCGAGCCGCACGGCGAGCGCTTCGCGGACCTCGCGGCGATCACGGCGCCGACGATGATCGTCAACGGCACGCTCGACGTGATGCTGCCGACGATCAATTCCTTCCACCTGCAGCAGCACATTCCAGATGCGCAGCTGGTCATCTATCCGGACGCGGGGCATGCCTCGCAGTTCCAGCACCCGGAGCTCTTCCTGAAGCATGCCCGGATATTCCTCGACGGCTAGGTCGGCGGCTTGGCGCGCACGAGCTGGTCCGCCAGCTCGCTGACGCGCTGATGGCCGAGGTTGAATTCGCCTAGTTCATCGAGTGCCGCTGGCGACACGCGGTCGTCCGTGTCGTTATGACTCTGTGTCTGTTAGTCGGTGCCGCCCAGCCAGGCCAGCCGGACCTGCGGGTTCGCGGACGCGATCGCGCTCGCGCTGCGGATTCCCTTGCAGCGCCACGACCCATTCGCCTGCGACACCGCCTCCCCGAAGCTGTTGAAGCACTGCGCTTTCGTTTCGGTTTCGAAGGGTAGCAGGAGGCGTCAAGCCAAAATGCTCGCTACGCGCCTCTGGATGACGTCGTCGACTGCGACCCCTACCAAAGAACAGGTTCGACCGACCGGCGGACGGCTGTTTGGCGGCTGGGTGTTCGGCGATATTCGCATCGACCGGGCCAGCAAGACCCACCCCCCTGATGCTGCATCGCCCCCGCAGCAGGCTGGCCCGGCACCTTCTAGAGCGAGGTGAGCGATGAGCATCTACGGCAGGCACTTTTCGCAGGCGGCGTTGCGTGCGGCGATCGGATCAAGCGGCCTCCTCGCGACGCTGCTCTTCACCCTCCTCGCGAGGCTCTGAGGCCTTAGCGACCATGTCAGGCGTCGATGAGATCAGGTGCCACAGCGCCGCGCGCCGCGCGACGTATCACGTTCGGAGGTTGACCGAAGGTCCGCAGGAACGCTCGCCGCATACGGTCCCGATCCGCGAACCCCGTCTGCTGTGCGACGACGTGGATCGAGTGGTTGCTGTCCTCCATGAGCGTGCGGGCCGTCTCGAGCCTGAGATGCTCGATGGCCTTTGCAGGCGACTGCCCGGTCTCGGTCTGGAACGCGCGGCTGAACTGCCTCGGCGAGAGATGCGCCACCTCGGCGAGGTCCTCGACCGACAACCGGCTGGTGAGGTTGCGCCGCGCGAAGGTCAGCACCGCCTGCATCCTGTCCGACTTGGGTTCGAGTTCGAGAAGGGTCGAGAACTGCGACTGACCGCCGCTGCGGCGATGATAGACGACGAGCTTTCGCGCCACGAAGCGCGTGGCCTCCATGCCGAGATCCTCTTCGACCAGAGCGAGAGCGAGATCGATGCCGGCGGTCATGCCCGCGGATGTCCAGATTGGCCCGTCGGCGATAAAGATGCGGTCCTCCTCCACTTTTATCCGAGGATACCGCTCCGCCATCCCGCGCGCATACATCCAGTGCGTAGTTGCGCGCCTGCCGTCCAGAAGCCCCGCCTCCGCCAGGACCAGGGCACCAATGCAAGGCGCGGCGATGCGCCGGGCGAACTTCGGCGCCATGCGGACGAAGTCAACAACCTCGGGCGTCGCGTCCTCCATGCTGCCACCCACGACGAGCAGATCCAGCGGCTCTCCCGAGAACGGCGTCGTCATCACCTCGAACCCCACGGACGTCCGGACCGGCCCGCCTGTTTCGGAGAGCATCTGCACGTCGTAGACGGCCTCGCCGGCTTGCAGATTGGCGATCTCGAAGACCGTCGCGACCGCCAGGCTCATAGGCGAGTAGCCCGGATGCAGGATGAAACCGACCTTGCGCATGGCGTGCCCTTGGAATGTCCTGAAATGACGTTTCTATGTCATTTCGGACGCACACTTTCAAGCCTAACTATCACTCGACCGCAACGGGCGGCCTAGAAGGAGACTTCCAATGAGCAACATGGGAACTGCGCTCGTCACCGGCGCCTCGAGTGGGATCGGGGCGATCTATGCCGATCGGCTCGCCAAGCGCGGCTACGATCTGATTCTCGTCGCGCGCAACACCGACCGTCTGCAGGCCGTCGCGGAGCGGATCAGCGACGAGGCCGCCCGCGCGGTCAACGTGCTCACCGCCGACCTTTCAGACGGCGACGACCTCTTCCGGGTCGAGCAGGTCCTTCGTGACAACGCCTCGATCACGATGCTGGTGAACAATGCCGGCTTCGGCGGCGTGACCCCGCTTCTCGACACAGACGTCGAGCGAATGGAGCTCATGGTCGATCTCAACGTCACGGCGCTCATGCGTTTGAGCTACGCGGTGGCACCGGCCTTCGTCGCCCGTGGCACTGGAACGATCATCAACATCTCCTCGATCGTCGCGATCGGACCCGAAATTCTCAACGGTGTGTATGGTGGCACCAAGGCCTTCGTGCTCGCCTTCACCCAGTCGCTCCAGCATGAGCTTGGAGACAGGGGCGTGCGGGTCCAGACTGTCCTGCCCGGCGGCACGGCCACTGAGTTCTGGGAAATCGCCGGCTTCGGAACATACGCCGACAGCCCGCTGGCGATGCCTGCCGAGAAGATGGTCGACGCGGCTCTGGCTGGTCTCGACCTGGGCGAGGTGGTTACCATTCCGCCGCTTCAGGACGGAGCGCTCTGGGATGAATACGAGGCCCTGCGCCGTCGCATCTCCGCTGATCTGGCCCATGCCGAACCCGGTGCTCGCTATCTCGCGAAGGTGTCGTGAGCGCCGTGGGCGAGAGAGCGGGCCTGGCGGAGGTCATGCCGGAGCCTGAGACGATCGAACTGGACGGTTTCGCGCTGCGGATCGTCCGGGGAGGGCGCACGGCCGGCGTTCCGATCCTCCTGACGAGCGCATGGCCTCAAAGCCTCTACGCGTTTCGGAAGGTTTGGACCCAGTTGGCGGAACTCGGTCCGCTGGTCGCGGTGGATCTGCCGGGCTTCGGGCGTTCGGACGCCAATCCGACGGCTCTCTCTCCTGCGGGCATGGGTGCGTTCATCATTCGGCTGCTTGATCGGATGGGCATCGAGCGCTGCCATGCCGTCGGTCCGGACGTTGGAACCGCCGCGATGCTGTTCGCAGCCCATGACGCACCCGACCTCTTCGCGACGATCACGATCGGCAGCGGTGGCACGGACATGAGTCTCGTCGGTGAGCGCCTGCGCGGGATCATCGAAGGCCGGGTGGAGGGCTTGGATGTCGGCAAGGATGCTCGAGTGATCGTCGAGGGCATCAAGGCACTGGGGGCGACGGAGCCCCGGCCGATGTCATGGAGGACTACCGCCTCTCTTCCGCGGATGGGCGGTATCGAGAGGCGGCGGAATATGTCCGGGCCTATCCACGCGATCTGCCGATCCTTCAGGCTTTCGCCGGGAAGATCGGAACTCCGGTCCTGGTCATCTCGGGCCAGACCGACCCGCTGGTGCCGCCTGCCAACGGCGAACTGCTCGAGCGCATCCTTCCTCACTGCCGACACGTGGTCCTCAACGCCGGACACTTTGTCTGGGAGGACGCCTCCACCGAAGACGCAAACCTCGTCGCCACCTGGATCCGCAGCGGCGGCGACCTCGACTGAACATTTTACCTCGGAGAAGAGACATGCAACTGACTGACAACACCATCTTCATCACCGGATCGACGTCGGGCATCGGCCGCGCGCTGGCCGAGCAGTTCCACAAGCTGGGCAATCAGGTCATCGTCGCCGGCCGCCGTCAGGCGCTCATTGACGAGGTGGTCGCGGCCAACCCCGGCATGGCGGGCCTCCGGCTCGACATCACCGATCCCGCGAGCATCGAGGCGGCGGCCGCTGAGCTGACGTCGCGTTTTCCCAATCTCAACGTCCTCATTAACAATGCCGGCATCATGCCGTTCGACGATCCCTCAAGCGTCGTGGACGATGCGGTCAGCCAAGCGATCCTCACGACGAACCTGTTGGGGCCGATCCGCATGACCTCGGCGCTGATCGAGCACCTGAAGGCCCAGCCGCGCAGCGTGGTCATAAACAACACGTCGGTTCTCGCCTATGTGCCGTTGGCGACCAACGCCGTCTACTCGGCCAGCAAGGCGGCGCTTCACACCTATACGCTTTCGCAGCGCTTCATGCTGCGCGACAGCTCGGTGCTGGTGCAGGAGATCGCTCCGCCATGGGTGGACACCGACCTCATCGGCAAGAGCGGCGACCCGCGCGCGATGCCGCTCGACGACTTCATCGCGGAGACCATGACGAAGCTGGCAACCGACGACGAGGAGATCATCGTCGATGGCATCAAGGCGTTCCGCGACAATCCGGGTGCTAGCGAGCATGCCGTGGTCAACGGCTTCAACGCTGCGATGGTCGAGAATCCGATCCCCGTCCCGCTGGCGGCCTGATCACGCAGAGGCGGGTTCCGAGACCGTCGGCCTCCGGAACCCGCAACTCTCAGGGAGTTGGGAGAATGAAGAGAAGAGGGGTAGGTCGCGCAACGCCGCCACTGGCAATTCTGACCGCCACGGCGATCATCGTGTTTGCCGCCATACGCCCTGCGATCGGTGACGCCTGCATCGCCGCGATCCTCGCCTGTTTGTCTGTCCTGCCGTTCGCTTCGAGTATCCTCCGGGCGGGCGGGCCACCGGTTCGGAAGCGGGCGCGTTCAGGAGCGACGTCCATTCTCACCTAAATGGCAGGCATATAGTCTAGGTCAAAACAAGCCACGGGTGGCAACGCCCGGTCAAAGCGATCTAGGGTGACATCTTTGAGCCTGACCAAGAAATCTGGACGGACGAAGTGCAGTCGGTCGCTCCCAGGAAGTAGATTAGCTCTTCTGGAGGCGACGACGGCCGGGGGCGGTCACGCCTCCGGCCGTCCGTGTTCTCACAACTCGGCCGAGGCGGCGAACGCATCCATCGCGCGGGTGGAGTAGACCAGTCCGGCACCTGCGTTTAGCGAGATCGCGACTGCGAGCGCCTCGGCGAGCTCCTCCTCGGTAGCACCCGCCTCGCGGGCGGCCTTGGTGTGAACCGTGATGCAGCCGTCGCAGCGCAACGTGATCGCGCAGGCCACTGCGATCAGCTCCCGCGTCTTGGGATCGAGGTGCCCGGTCTTCGCACCGGCACCGCCCAGCATGGCGTAGCCGCGCGTGGTGTCGGGCGTGAGCTTGCCGATGCCGCCGACGCCGGCGAGCACCTGGTCGCGATATCCATTCCAGTCCATCATGTGCATTGCGTGTTCTCCTGTGGTTTGAAGTTATTCCTCGCGCACGCGCTTCACGTCTTCGGCGCTGATGCGGGAAGGTTTGGAGCCGAAGCGCGCGGTCACGTAGTTGGCCACGTCCGCGATCTCGGCGTCGGTGTAGGCGGCTCGGAAGCTCGGCATGTATGCACCCGCTCGCTCGGGGGATCCGCCCGTGCCGTTGAGGATCATCATCGCGACGTTTGCGGCGGTGCCGTCGTTCACCGCGCGGTTGCCGGTGAGCTGCTGGTCGCTGGTGATCGCCCCACGGCCGCTCCAGGCGTGGCAGCTGGCGCAGGCGCCTTGGAATATCCGCTTTCCGGGGAGGTTGTCCCCGGGACCGGCGCTGGCGAGGGCAGGGGCGGGGCCTGCCATCTCAGGCGAGGCCTCGGTGCGCACGGCTGGGATGGTGCGAAGATACGCGACCATCGCAGCGATGTCGGACGCGGTCAGGCGGCTCGTGCTCAGTTCAACGGCTTCCGCCATCGGCCCTGACGCAACGCCACGCCCTTCAGCGTGACCCTTCGACAGATATTGGGCGAGCTCGGCGTCGGTCCAGGCGCCGATGCCGCTCAGCCGGTCTCCGGTGATGTTGTAGGCGTTCCAGCCCTCTGCCTGGCCACCGGAGAACTTGGCCCGGGTGTTCATCGCCTGCATGAGGGTGCGTGGCGTATGGCACTCTCCGCAATGTCCGGCAGCCTCGACAAGATAGGCGCCCCGGTTCCATTGCGGGCTCCGCTCGGCTACCGGTTCGAACCGCTTGCCCGGATTGAAGAACGTGCCCCAGATCGCCATCAGCCAGCGCTGGTTGAACGGGAACGCGAAGGTGTTCGGCTGATTGGGTCTGCTGACCGGAGGCAACGACGCGAGGTAGCGCCTTATCGCGAGCACGTCGTCGTCCGTCAGCATCGTATAGGACGCGTAGGGGAAGGCGGGATAGAGCCGCTCGCCGCTGCGTCCGATGCCCTTGTGCACCGCGCGCAGGAACTGGGCATCCGTCCACGCGCCGATTCCAGTATCGCGATCTGGCGTGATGTTGGGTGTGTAGATGGTGCCGAAGGGCAGTTTGAAGGGACGGCCTCCGGCAAATGGCGTGCCGCCCTTCGCCGTGTGGCATGCGGCGCAATCCGCCGCCTCAGCGAGGTAACGCCCCTTCGTGAGGGGATCCGCATTCTCCAGTTCGGCGGGCACGCCCGTCAGCGGGGCACGCGTGTATTCCGCAAGCGATACGCGCGTTCCGCCAGCGAAGGCGAGGGCGTCCGGGAGGAAGAGCATCCGCCACGCCACCACCAGCAAGACGAGGAGCGCGGCTCCGATGAGCATGAGCAGGTTTCGGCGGCGCCCGATCATCACAGAGCCCCTTTCGCCAGCCGGGCTGTATCGACGGGCATCCGGGTCAGGTGGACGCCCGTGGCCGCGTAGATCGCATTGGCGACCGCTGCCTGGACCGAGACTGTCCCTGGCTCGCCGATGCCACCGGGCACCTCCGCGTTACGCACGACATGGACTTCGATCCGCGGCGTCTCGTCCATCCGGACCACCCGGTAGTCGTGGAAGTTGCTCTGCTCGGTGCGACCGTTGGCGATCGTGATGCGACCGTGGAGAGCTGCGGAAAGGCCGAATACGATCCCTCCCTGGATTTGGGAGACGATGCCGTCCGGATTCACCGGCGTTCCGCAGTCCACCGCTGAGGTCATCCGCAGCACCCGGACGCCGCCCTCGTCGTCGACCGAAACCTCGGCGATCGTGCAGACATAGGTGCCGAAGGCGTATTGCAGGCTGATGCCGCGACCATGCCGGTCGGGTAGGGACGATCCCCAACCGGCCTTTTCAGCGGCCAGATCGAGCACGGCGCGTGCGCGCACCTGCTTCCCAATCAGGCTTCTGCGGAATTCGAGCGGATCACTTTCGACTTCGCGCGCCACGCGGTCGAGGAAGCTCTCAGTCGCGAACACGTTCATGTTGGGACCGACGCCGCGCCAGAAGGCGGTGTTGATGCCCCGTGGTTCGTGTCGCACCCAGGTCACGTAGCTTGATGGGAAGTCGTAGGGCGTCTCGGCGGCGCCATCGACGGCGTCGTTGTCGATCTTCCCATCGAAGGCGGGAGGGAGCCAGCGACCCACGACCGTCGGCCCGACGACCTTGTGGCCCCAGGCGACCGGCTTGCCGTCCTCGACGCTCGCTCGCATCCAGCTGCCATAGACAGATCGATACGGCGCGCGGGCAATGTCCTCCTCGCGGGACCAGACGACCTTGACGGGCCCATCGACGTGGCGGGCGATGCGGACGGCCTTGCGGACGCCGTCCACCTCGAGCCGTCGACCAAAGCCCCCACCGATCAGATGGTTGTGAACCGTCACCCGTTCTGGCGGCAGCCCGGCCTCCTCCGCTGCGGCTCGCTGGGCCATCGTCATGACCTGAGTTCCGACCCAGACTTCGCAACTGTCCGGCGTAACTTGCACGGTGCAGTTCATCGGCTCCATAGCGGCGTGGGCGAGCAGCGGGAGCTCATAGAACTCGGAGATCACCTCCTCGCCTGAGAGTTTCGGCTTCGCGCCAGTATCCACCGCGACCGCTCCCTCGGACCTGCCTGCTTCGGCGAGGGCGGTCCGCAGGTGCTCCGTCGAGAGAGAACCGAACTCTCCGTCGCTCCACTGAATGTCGATGGCGGCGAGGGCACGCATCGCGCCCCAGCTGGTGTCCGCGACCACCGCGACGAGATCGTCGAGCACTATGATTTGGCTGACGCCGGGCAGTCCACGCGCCTGCGTATCGTCGATGTGCGCGATCTTCCCGCCGGTGACGGGCGCGCAGGCGAGGCTCGCGAAGCGGACGCCCTCAGGCATCGCGTCAATGCCATATTTCAGGGAACCGTTCGTCTTCTCTGGTGTGTCAAGGCGACGGTGCGACCGGCCGATGAGCCGGAATTGCTCGGGCCTCTTGAGCGTAGGCTGTGTCGGCGGCGTCTCTCGCATCGCGGCGCCGGCGAGCGTTCCGTATTCTGCGCGGCGCCCACTGTCGTCGTGGATGACCGCGCCGGCCTCGGTCCGACAGCCTGCGGGATCGACGCGCCAGCGACGAGCTGCGGCAGCAACGAGCATTGCACGCGCGCTTGCGCCCACGTTGCGCAGCTGGAGCCAATAGCCCCTGACCGAGGTCGAGCCGCCGGTGGCCTGCACCTTGAAGATGGGGTTGCCGTAGAGCTTGTCGCTTGCGGGCGCTGCCTCGAGCGTCACGCCGTCGAGTGGAAGGTCGAGCTCCTCCGCGATCAGCATCGAGAGCGCGGTGTAGATGCCCTGACCCATTTCGGTCTGAGGCATGATGAGGGTCGCGCGTCCATCGCCGGCTATGCGGACAAATGCGTCGGGGGCGAAGGCTGCCGTAGTCGCATCGGAGACGGCGGCGATGCTGGCACTGCGGAGATTGACGCCGAGCAGGAAGACGGCGCCTCCCGCGGCAGCGAGGCGAAGGGCGTCACGCCTTGAGAGAGCGGCCTCAGGCACGGATCGCGGCCTGCTTGATACCCTCGCGAATGCGGACGTAGGTGCCGCACCGGCAGATGTTGCCGGACATGGCGGCGTCAATCGCGTCGTCGTCGGGCTTCGGATTGGAGGCGAGGAGCGCCGCGGCCGCCATGATCTGCCCCGACTGGCAGTATCCGCACTGGATGACCTCGAGATCGAGCCACGCCTTTTGAACTGCGGCACCGATCGCCGTGGAGCCTACGCCTTCAATCGTGGTGATGGCCCGCTTGCCGACTGCGCTGACTGGTAGTCTGCAAGATCGAACGGCTTCACCGTCGACGTGGACCGTGCACGCACCGCACTGGGCGATGCCGCAGCCGAACTTCGTCCCAGTCAGGCCCAGTATGTCGCGGAGAACCCAGAGCAGCGGCGTGTCGCCGTCCACGCTCGTCTCGCGTCTCTCATCATTGATGTTGATCTCGACCATGCTGTCCTCCCTGCGAGGGGAGGTTGCCGCACGGGTGATCGGCGGCACAGCCATACCCTGGTATGGCCGAGGACGCCATTGGACGGGTTGGGGTGGGCTGCCGCTGCTTGGAAAGGGCGTCGGTCGGCTCCCGGCGGGCGCCTTTAGAGCTCGAGCAGTTCGATCTTGCGGATCATGTCGGCGACCGAGATCGACTTCAGCTTCTTGCCGGCGCTCGACCGGTGCATCTTCACCGTCACCTCGGTGATGCCCAGCTCGAACGCGATCTGCTTGTTGAGGAGGCCACGCGCGACGCCGCGCAACACATCGGTTTCGCGCAAGGTGAGCTGCTGCGCGAGCTGTCGGACGGAGTCGCGCTCGCGCTGCTGGAGGCGCCGTTCGCCATCACGTCTGAGCGCATCAGCGACCGCGTCGAGAAGCTCCTGTTCTCGAAAGGGTTTCGATAGGAAGTCGAGGGCGCCAGCCTTCATCGCGCGGACGCTGGTCGGCACGTCAGCATGACCGGTGATGAAGATGATGGGGATGTCGATGCCTTGGTTCGCCAGCTGCGACTGGAGCTCCAGACCGCTTGAGCCGGGGAGCCTCAGGTCGAGCACCAGGCAGCTTGGGCAATCAGGAAGCGTATCGCTCAGCATTTCGGCCGTCGTTCCATAGACGACCGCCCGCATGCCGACGGACTCGAACATGTCGGTCAGGCTCTCACGGATGTCGGGATCGTCGTCGACGACCAGGACCACTGGCTTCTGAACCGTGCCAATACCACTGGCCGCCTTCGCTTGACTCAACAACGCGGCCTCCATTTTAGCTGTGTCCTAAGTTGCCTGATATCGACCATAGATGCCAGCTATGTCGATCGAGCGACACAATACTTCGGTATGGGGTCTGGCGTCGTAGCCAATTCGGCATACCCAGTGAGGCTGCACCCATACCGGGGTAGGTCTGGCTGACCCGGCTCAATCCGCCATCCTTAGGCGAGCAAGGCCCCCTCCGGTGGGCAATCGCCGAATGAGGATGATTGAGCATGAAGGCAGCAGTTTTGAACGCAAACGAGGTCCGCTTCGACATCGAGGAGGTCCGCATCGACGCGCCGATGGGCCGCGAGGTCCTGGTCGACGTGAAGGCGTGCGGTCTCTGCCACTCGGACCTCCACCTCGCCGAGGCCAACTACGGCACGCCGCTCCCGGCGGTTCTCGGTCACGAGTTGGCCGGCGTGGTGCGGGAGGTCGGTCCCGATGTCCGCGAGTTGAAGGTCGGTGACCATGTGGTCGGCTCGCTCGTTCAGTTCTGCGGTCATTGCGTGTCGTGTTTGTCAGGCCGCACCTACCAGTGCGAGCATCCCGAGGAGACGATGCGGGCCGCCAGCGATGGTCAGCGGCTCACCCGCTCCTCCGACGACACGCCAGTCTACACCGGCTGGGGCATCGCTGCGTTCGCCGAGCAGACCCTCGTCCATGAGAACCAGTTGGTGAAGATCCCCGACGAGGTGCCGTTTCCGCAGGCTTCTGTTCTGGGCTGCGGCGTGATCACCGGCGCGGGCGCCGCGATCAACTCAGCAGACCTGAAGACCGGCGACACGGTCGTGGTCATCGGTATCGGCGGAGTGGGTCTGAACGCGATCGCAGGCGCGAAGCTCGCGGGCGCCTCACACATCATCGCGATCGACAACCAGCCCGCCAAGGAGGCGTTGGCCCGCAAGTTCGGCGCGACCGATTTCATCAATTCTGGCGAGGGTGATCCCGTTCCTGCCGTCAAGGCGATCCTGCCGCGCGGCGCAGACCATGCCTTCGAGGTCATTGGTCTCCCGGTCACGTCGGAACTCGCCGTCGCCGTCGTCCGTCCCGGCGGTGCTGCATATCTCATCGGTCTGCATCGTCCCGGCCAGACCTTCCCGGTCGCGGGTCTCGACGTGATCGTCCGGCAGATCGAGCTGAAGGGCGTGTTCATGGGGTCGAGCAACATCAAGCACGACATCCCGATGTATGCGGATCTATATCTCCAAGGCCGTTTCAATCTCGACGATCTGATATCGCGGGAGGTGAACATCTCCGAGATCAACGAAGCCTATGAGGACCTGAAGCACGGCGCGATCGCCCGCTCGGTCATTACCTCGTTCTGATCAGCAATGTGATGAAGCTGTATATCTATTCGGGTGCGAAGTCGCTTTCGGTGTCCAGCTCCGCGTCCTTAACTCCAAGCTGCTGCACGAGAGGCGAAACATGGACGATCTGACATTCTCGATCGGCGGGGACCTGAAGGTCTCCCGTCTCGGATACGGCGCCATGCGGGTGACGGGGCCGGGCATCTGGGGGCCTCCAGCCGACCGGGAGAAGGTTCTCGCGACGCTCCGCCGAATCCCCGAACTTGGCATCAATCTGATCGACACCGCCGACAGCTACGGTCCAGGCGTGTCGGAGCCGCTGATCCGCGAGGCGCTTTTCCCCTATCCCTCGGGCTTGCACATTGCGACGAAGGCCGGTCTGACCCGCCCAGGACCCGATCAATGGGTGCCCCGCGGGGATCCCGAATATCTCCTGACGCAGGCGCTGCGCAGCCGCGAGGCGCTGGAAGTAGAACGGATCGACCTCTGGCAGCTCCATCGGATCGACCGGCAGGTGCCTCGCGACGAGCAGTTCGCAGTCATCAGGCAGCTGATGGACACGGGCGTCATTCGCCATGCGGGGCTTAGCGAGGTAAGCATTGACGATATCGAGGCCGCCCGCGCGGTCTTTCCGGTCGCCACGGTGCAGAATCGCTATAATCTTGCGGATCGCGGCAGTGAGGACGTGCTCGACTACTGCGACGCGAACGGCATCGGGTTTATTCCCTGGTTCCCCCTGGCTGCTGGTCGGCTTACGGAACCGGGGTCGATTCTTGAGCGGATCGCTGCGCGTTACGGTGTTGGCTCGGGCCAGATAGCGATCGCTTGGCTTCTGCGGCGGAGCCGAGTGATCCTGCCCATCCCGGGAACCTCATCGGTCAAGCATTTGGAGGAGAACGTCCGAGCCCTCTCCATCACCTTGACCGACGAGGAGTTCGAGCAGCTTGATGCCGCTGGCCGATAGTCGCGCCAACCCAGTTATTAGGGCATTGATGCTCTCGTAGACGCTCCGGCCTGCATCGTCAGACGGCGAAGTCGGAGCTTCGTGTGACGTCGGCCCATTTCAGGTCCGACGCGGCGACAGCCTCTGCAGCCTTGTTGGAGAATTCCAGCGCATCGCTGCCAAGCAGAAGTTCGACCGGTGTGTCGTGTTTTCCAGCGATCTCCAAGAGAATCTGCGCAATCCGCGCCGGATCCGAGGTCTCTTTGCCGCTATTGGAGCGAAGCATGTCCGTCCTTCGGCCCACGGTCGCCTCGTATGGCTCGCTCGGCCTCGGCGATTTCATCGATGATCCCGCCCAGTCGGTGCGGATGCCCCCCGGCTGCACGACGGTGTCCTTGATCCCAAGTGGTCCCACCTCCTGCGCAAGGACGAGGGAGAAGCCCCGAACTGCGAATTTTGCGCTCTGGTAGGCAGAAAGTCCTGCGACCGCCAGACGGGCCCCGACCGACGCGATCTGGAGGATGTGACCGGTGCCCTGCTCCCGCACGATCGGCAGGATGGCGCGCGTCACGTTCACCACACCGAAGAAGTTCGTCTCAATTTGTCGTCTGAAGTCTTCGGACGTCATGTCTTCAACGGATGCGACATCGGCGTAGCCGGCATTGTTCACCAGCACGTCTACACCGCCAAAGGCACGGATTCCGCGCTTCACCGCGTTGATCACCATCGCCTCATCCGTGACGTCGAGTTCGACGGCGAGCATCCGATCCGGATAGTCGGCCTCGAGTTCGGCCAGCGCCGAGACATCGCGGGCGGTCGCCACTACCTGATCCCCGGCTCGAAGGGCCGCCGACACGATTTCCCGGCCGAGCCCCCGTGCACTGCCGGTCACGAACCATGTGCGCCGGGAAGGTTCACCGTCCAGTTCCCGTTCGGGGTGCGCGCTGAGTTGAATGACGTCGCTTGTGGGGAAGGTCTCTTCGAGTGCCTCGTCGAGAGCGGCATCTTGCTGCGCCTTCTCATCGACCGGACGATCGTGCTCTCGGTGATCCATCGCTAAGCTCCTGGGTATGTTTGACACCGATATCGCGTTGTCCGGTGGGCGAGCCAACCTGACCGATGGTATGCATTCCGGTGGAGGAGACATCGCTTGCATCCGATCTGCCATGCATGGATGAATGATTGGCAGTATGGCTGGACGGCACTCCGTAGATCGAATTAATTGGGATGACGTCAGGCTCTTCCTCGAGATCGCGCGGGCGGGCACGCTGACCTCCGCTGCGCGCCATTTGCGGCTCAGCCTACCGATGGCTGACCACAGGCTCCGCGCGTAATAGGGGGCGGTGGGTTCGGCATTGTTTCAGCGGTCGGCTCCCGGCTTCCTACTGACGGATGAGGGAGAGCCGACGCGCCGCCGTCCCGCGAGCTCTGGCTCGGCTGTCACGAGGATTTGAGGCACCTCAGGCGTTTGAGGGTCCTTATCGAGCACCTGACGGAGCAGCTCCCGCCCGAGATCTGAAGCTCCGCCCGCCATACCGAGGTAAGGGGCTCCATCATCTTCCGTAGAATGGTTCGGTCCTCGATCACCGGGCAAGATGAAGGGACCGCAAGGATCGGCCCCTTTCAATCGGAGCCCCGACATCATGTTCGAGATCAAAGCCACCGCCGCGCCGGACGCTCCCGCAAGCGCTTCGCCGTTCACTCCGCTTCAGTGGCTCGTAATCGCGATGGGCTCGCGACCCGGATCGTTGCCGCTAGCCTGCTCACCGTTCGGCCAAGCGCTGGTCGGTCTCGTCGGCGGCGACGAGCCGGAAGGCCCGTGCCTGGAGACGCTCCGCCACACCGCGCGCATCGCGGGCCGGTGCGGCTGGGGAATCCCGAGCGCCGAGGTCGGGCGCTTCCTCATGGCCGGCTGGTCGGAGGATCAGCTAGAGGCGCTCATTGAAAGCGTGAGCGATCCGCGGCCATGCGAAACTGAACGGCGGACGTTCGATAACGGCGATGGCGCGCTGCTCGGCCACCCCCGATTTGCGCTGGGAACCAATATCATGGAGATGCCGATATAAAGGCCGTGAGCTACAACGAGGCGGGAGCAATCGACCGTGTCGATTTCCTCCTGGATCTGGAGATCCCACAACCGCTGCCGGGGCCGCGTGGCATCCTCGTCTGGGTCAAGGCGGTGTCGGTGAACCCCGTCGACGTCAACCCCGACAGGATTGAGCAGCACAAATTGCCCGAGGAGGTTTTGGCCCTTGTCGACGCGGGCGTCCTGCAGACGCTGACTCGCACCTCGTCACCGATAAATGCCGCCAACCTCAAGGAGGTGCATGGCATCGTCGAGCGCGGCAAAGTCATCGGCAAGACCGTGATCGAAGGCTTCTGATAATCGTCCGGCTCGGCATGGATACGCGCCGCCGGGCGACTTGAACCTTGATGCGTTCGCGCTCCGAAGACCTTTCGTCGAGGCGCAGAGGAGAGCACGAGCAGGACCTACGCCCCCTGACCCACAGGGCCCGCCCAAGGTGCGAGCGCCTTGGACTTTCGCGCTGATCGCCTTCATGCGAGACCCGACGTCGCGATCGATGTTAACTGGGGATATGCAGCGCTGCTGGTTTCACTGCGGAACCTGTTGCCCGAGAAACAGCCGCACCTTCACCATAAGACCTGCTGGAAACCCTTGCGTTCAGGCATGGTGAGGAGGGCAGCTGCCCGCTGCCCCTTCGATAAGTCTTATCAGTTCGTTCGGATCGAAAGGCTTCTTCAGTAGGGCAAGGCAACCCACTCCGATGGCTTCCTTGCGCGCGGTCTCGTTGGCGAACGCAGTGATAAGTATCACGGGTGTCGAGTTCCCGCTTGCTCTAAGCCTCCTGATGGTCTCGATCCCGGTAATGCCCGGCATGTGATAGTCCGTGACTATCATGTCCGGTTGAAATTCCCCTTGGTCTTCGAGGAACGCGCTCCCGTCAGCATAGCATTTCACCACATGGGAGAAGCTGGATAGGAGATCGTCGAGCGCGAGCCTGATTTCATCGTCATCGTCGATGACGGCTATGCGCAGGGACAGTGACATCGCGGCTCCAGGCAGACGGAAGACCGGACGGTCAACAACATAGAGTAAGCCCCGGCCGCATGTCTCGGCAACCAATACCACGGTATGGGTCGGGTCTGTGCGTCCGGGGCTGTAGATTGAGAGTTATTCTGTCGGGCATGCCCTGACGGTGTGTTCCATGTGATTCGATCGGCAGAGATGGTCGAGAGTCGAAGGAGACCGTCTTTTGAGTGAAGCGTTACCGCCGGTTAGGTCGCGGAAGTTGATTGCGATCGTGGACGACGATGAGGATGTGGCGTCGGCGCTTGGCAGCCTGGTTGAGAGCATGGGGATCGATGCGACCCTCTTTGCGTCCGCGGACCTTTTTCTATCTGATCGGGAGGACGCCTTCGACCTGGTGATCAGCGACGTGCAGATGCCCGGCCGGAGCGGCCTCGATCTTGCGAAGCATCTCAAGGCCGAGTGCCTGCCGATCATCCTGATAACGGCGTTTCCGAGCGTCGAGATCGAGCGTCAGGCGCATCTGCATGGCGTCTGGTGCTTCATACGGAAGCCGTTCGATCCGGACGAATTGATAGACTGCATAGAGCGAGCGCTCGCCGGATAGCCGGATTTCAAACGTCAGAGGGGTTGCACCCGGGAGCACGAATTCATGGAGACGATTGGCAGAGATCTGCAGGAGATGCAGCGGACGCCGCTGTCGGCGTCGCACGTCGAGGCGCTGCGTGCGGCTGGAGCTCTGCGTGAATACCCGGCCGGGGTCTTCCTCGCGAAACCCGGCGAACCGGCCGATCGCTTCATCTACGTGATCGATGGCGAAATCGAGGTGGTGAACCCGCTCACCGAGGAGCGGCATCTTCCCTACACCCTCGGCCCGGCCCAGTTCATGGGTGAGATCGCATTCCTGGACGGTGGTAACTGGACGATGCTCCTCCGGACGTCGCGACCCACGCAGGTCATCGAGGTGGATCGCGCCGAGATGCTGCGGCTGATGGCCCACATCCCGGAGATGTCGGACATCATCATCACGGTGTTCGCGGCGCGGCGTCGGCGCCAGCTCGACACTAGGGACAGCGTGCTCATCCTCATCGGCGCGGACGAGGATCGGCTGATCGGCCGGATCGAGGATTTCGCCAGCCGCAACCGGATCCCATTCGCCTCGCTTCCCGCAGAGAGTGACGAGGCGATCCACGCCGCCCGCAGCTGCGCCATCGAGGCGGCCGGCCCGATGGTCATCTTCGGCAGGGCGGTCGTCGAGGATCCGACACCGGAGTCCATCGCGCGGCTGCTGGGTCTGGGGCGCGATCTCGTCGATGACGAAGCCTTCGACGTCGTGATCATCGGCGGTGGTCCGGCGGGCGTCGCCGCTGGCGTGTATGCCGGTGCCGAAGGCCTCAGCGCCCTCGTCGTCGAGGACACCGCGGTGGGCGGGCAGGCCGGGACGTCGAGCAGGATCGAGAACTACATGGGATTCCCGACCGGCATCTCCGGTGCGGACCTCGTCTGGCGAGGCGAGGTGCAGGCGATGAAGTTCGGCACCAGGTTCGTCGTGCCCCGCCGCGTAAGTGTGCTCGAGCGGCTGGATGACGGAGACTATTGCGCCACGTTCGACAACGGTCAGCGGGTCCGGGCCAGGGCCGTCGTCGTCGCGACGGGCGTGCAGTATCGCCGCCTTCCGATTCAGGGGCTTGCCCAGTTGGAAGGCGCCGGCGTCTACTACGCTGCGACCGAGAACGAGGCACGCAGCTGTCATGACGGCGCGGTGGTAGTGATCGGCGGGGGAAACTCTGCGGGCCAGGCAGCCATGTATCTCAGCCGGTCCGCCCGTCACGTCACGCTTCTCGTGCGCGGCCGAAGCCTCGCGGCGTCGATGTCGAGCTATCTCTCCAGCAGACTCGAGGCTGATCCGGCGATCACGATCGAATACGGGGCCGAGGTGGTTTCGCTGGAAGGGGAAGTGCGCCTGCAACGGGTGACCGTGCGAAACGCCGAGGACGGTGCCGAACGGAGCGTTGATGCATGCTCGCTGTTCATCATGGTCGGTGCCGCGCCCAACACGGACTGGCTATCGGATCTCGTCCAACTCGACGACAAGGGCTTCGTCGTGACAGGGGAGGCGGCCCACGGTGCATCCTCGTTCGCCACGTCGTGTCCCGGGATCTTCGCCGTGGGCGACGTTCGTGCTCGCTCGGTGAAGCGGGTCGCATCCTCGGTGGGCGAAGGCTCCGTGGTCATTTCGCAGGTGTGGGACTATCTGAATCCGAACATCGGTCGGTAGGCCCTCTCATTCTCCGGCGGTCGCGCGCGATGTTCCCCACTCCATACCAACGTATGCAGCGCCCACGCCGGTGTTCCGGTGCACCGCGCTCCAACGACGCGCTATCGAAGTCACTGTGAGCTAATGCCTTTCGGGGGCGCCAGTCCGCGGGTGCGAGGAAGTGATGTCCGAAAGGGATCGGGCTGATCTTTTCGCCCGGGTGGCCACCGCTGATCGGGTTGAGTGGAGTGACTCATATGAATCCGCGCCCGTTGCACCTCGCCGAAGACGTCTTGGCGGCTTCCGAGATGAACCATCGCATCGCCAACAATCTGGCGCTTATCGCAGCCATCGTCGAACTCGATAGCCGGTGCGTGGACGATCCGGTGGCCGCCGGCGTGCTCGCCGCGACGCAGCGCCGGATCCAGGCCGTGGCGAGCGTCCACCGGCGCCTCTATCGGGAAGTCGAACTCGATACGATCAATCTGGGAGTCTTCCTGGATGATCTCGGAGACTCCCTTCGCGCTTTGGTGTCCGATAGCCGGGACTGCCGCACGATCACGGTGAGGGCGGATGACTTCGATCTTCCGAATGAGCATGCCGCCGCCTTTGCAATCCTCGTGACGGAGTTGGTCGGGAACGCGTGCAAACACGCCTACAAGGTCGATGTCCCCGGTGAGGTCCGCGTCATCTTCGATGTCACTCCCTCTGGGGACTGGACGCTGGCCGTCGAGGACGATGGCGTCGGCATCGGCCATCACCACGGTGGATCGCACGGGCTTGGCTCGCACATCATTCAGGCGGTGTCACGCAAGCTGGGTGGTCAGCATGCCTGGGAGAGCGCCAGCCCGGGCACCCGTTTCATGATGTGGACCGGCGAACGCCCGACAGCTGGTTTTTCGTCTAAGGCCGTTACCATCATGGGTCAGGTCTGCGAACGCGGTTAAGTTGCGATCCTGCGAATGGAGCTGAAATGAAGATCGACCAACGTCTGGATGAGGCCATTGCGGAGAAGACGGCGGAGGGCCGGTTCAAGCTCGCTGTTACCGCGGGCGGCGCGCAGTTCATGGCCGACGAGCCGGTCGCTGCGGGCGGGCTCGGGTCCGGACCCAGTCCGTATCAGCTTCTCGCGTCGGCCTTGGCCGCCTGCACAACGATGACCCTTCTCCTCTACATCGAGCGGAAGGGGTGGGACGTGAAGGTGCGTTGCACCGCAGTGGGGCATCGCCGGGACGAAGCATGCGATCCCCCCGACGTATTCACGCGCAGGATCGAGTTCGAAGGCGAGGTGGAGTCTACCCAGCGAAGCCGCCTCCTGGAGATCGCCGACCGCTGCCCGGTGCATCGGACTTTGACGAGAGGGGCGTCGGTCGTCACGACGGACGCTGACATGCCGACCGCAGCGCCCGCTACTTCGCACATGGCGGACATGGAAGCGCTGATCGCCGTCGGCAGGGGTTCCTTCGACTTCACCGAGACTGCCTGAGCGGCCGTCGGGTCGGACTCCGCCCCGTCGTCGTGCCGCGCCAATGGCCGGTCAATCCGCGATCTTCGAGATCGCTGCCAGGAAAAGTGGGGCGGCCTGTGAGGGCCGCCCCTAGTCTTGGAGAGGATGCTCCTTGGGGGGAAGGAGCCAATCGAACATGCAGTCCCTTGGCCATCAGGGCCATCATACGGTGGTATCGGTGGGTTCATCAGAGCAGCGGCCTGATCACGTTCCAATGTTTTTTCCTCCGATACATTGGTATGTAGAAGCAATATCGCGACATTCCTAAAGTAGATTGTCTGCGGAGTGGCGTCTATAGATCACGTCACTTGGTATATCCATTACCTTGGTATTGTAATAACCTGCCGGTGAAATCGCTAATCAGACTCCAGTGGCCGACATTCGGCGCTTATTAGGAGTCTCCCCATGTATCAGAAGATTTTTGCCGCTGTCGCCGCGGTGTCGGCCATCGGCTTCAGCGTGCCGGCGTTCGCACAGGCGGACGAGCCCTTCGTCGGCCCGCGCGTCACGGTCATCGGTGGCTGGGACCGCATCGACCATGACGGCGAGAACGGCTCGGGCTTCGTCTATGGCGGCAACGCCGGATACGACATCGCGATCGGCAACGTCCGCCTGGCACCGGAAGTCGAAGTTACCGGCACCACGCAGAAGTCCTGCTTCGCCGAGACGGGTGGCCGCCGCTGCGAGCGTGCGGATCGCGATTTCTACGCCGGTGGTCGCATCGGCTACGTCGTGGCGCCGAGCGTCCTCCTCTACGGCAAGGCGGGCTACACGAATGCCCGGTTCACGGATCGCTTCACCCCGGCGACGGGAAGCACGGCGGTCGCGTTCGAGCGGCGCGACAACCGGTCGGGCTTCCGGCTCGGCGCGGGCGTCGAATACGCCCTGACCCAGAGCTTCTTCGTCACCGGCGAGTATCGCTACTCGAACTATTCCGACGACTTCTCGCGCAACCAGATCATCGGCGGCGTCGGCTTCCGCTTCTGAGCGAGGTCGGGGCCGGCCGCGGCACCGTCCGAAGTGCCGGCCCTGACATACCGTCGTCTAGATTGCCGATATCGGCTCACGCCGGGAAGCTGGCGACCTTCGCGATAGAAGCGCCTGGTCCATCGGGCGGCGCGAGAGGTCTGAGGGGCCACGTCCATGACTGCCGCACGTTCCGAGTATCGCTTCTCACCGGAGGAGAAGCCTCTTTTTCCCGGTGCTCCCTATTCTGCGCGGCACACTCGTCGAAATCGGGTGCTCTACGCGGTCTCGGCCGGCGTGATGGCTCTGGGTAGCGGTCTCGGCAACGGGATGATTACGGCCAACCTCACGTCGATCTCGGGCGACATGGGTCTCTACGTCGCAGAGGCCAATCTCCTGCTGGCAGTCTACGTGGCGTTCAACGCGACAGCCAATCTCATGCTCGTGAAGGCGAGGGTGCAGTTCGGCATCACGGCGACGATGCACGTCGTTCTCGGGGCGCTGATGCTGGCCCAGATCATCCAGATCCTGCATCCGTCGCTGGGCACGGCCATCCTCGCACGGGCCATCAGCGGCATCGCCGCCGGCGGCCTCACCACGCTCTCGCTATACAACATCTTCCAGGTGTTCCCGGTGAAGATGCGCCCGATCGCAGCCGTGGTCGGCTTCAGCCTTCCGCAGCTGGCCGTCCCGCTCGCCCGGATGTTTCCGCTGTCCGCCATCGCGCCGATGGGATGGCAGGGGCTTCACATGGTGGAGTTCGCCTTGGCGCTGGGTGCGTGGGCGATGCTCAATCTCATCCCCTTGCCGCCGGTCGAGCGCGGAAAGGCGTTCGAGCCACTCGATGCGGTGACAGCCGTGCTGGTGATCACCGCGATGCTGCTGATCTGCACCGTGCTGTCCCTCGGTCGGTTCTACTGGTGGACCGATGCCGCCTGGCTTGGATGGGCGTTGGCCGCCTCGATTCCGCTGCTTGGCCTCGCGCTTCTCATCGAGGACAAGCGGGCGCGGCCTCTTCTCTGGGTCCGGTGGTATGGCACCAGCGACATCCTGTTCTTCATGCTCATCGCTGTCGTCGTGCGGCTCGGACTGAGTGAACAGACCTATGCCGCGGTGGGACTGCTGACACTCGGCGGGCTCACCAGCGACCAGTTGCATCCCCTGTTCGCTACGGTGTTCGTGGCGATGGCGGCTGGCATCGCCACGGTCGCGCTCACGCTGAAGGCGGAGCGCATCGTCACGATGATCATGGCGGCCGCCTTCATCATCGGTTTGGGTGCCTGGCTGGACACGCACTCCACGAGCCTCACCCGACCTCCGGAACTGTATCTGAGCCAGGCGCTTCTCGGCTTTGGCACGACGCTGTTCCTCGGCCCGGCGCTCATGTTCGGCATAGGCCACATCATCAAACGCGGCCCCAACTACCTGGTGAGCTTCGTCGTGCTGTTCAGCACCACGCAGAACGTCGGGGGACTGGCGGGATCGGCGCTGCTCGGCAGCATCCAAGTCATGCGCACGCGGGTCCATTCCGAGCGTCTGGCTGAAGCAATTTCCACCGGAGATCCGGCGTTCATCGAGCGCGTCGGCGGCTACGCGCAGCAGCTTGCTCCGCGCATCGGCGATCCGATCGCGCGGTCGCAGCAGGCGAACGCACTGCTCGGGCAGGCGCTCAACGGTCAGGCGAGCGTCCTCGCCTTCAACGACGCCTTCTGGGTGGTCACGGTCATCGCGTTCGGGATCGGCATTTTCATCGCCGGCGTGACCCTGCGCGACCGGCTACGGAACCGCAGCGTGCCCACGCAGGTGCCGGCATGACCGAGGTATCGCCACCGGCGGCACTGGCGCCGGGTGCCCCGTCTCCCGAACCGGACACGTCCGGCACCACAGGCCCCTGGCATCCGCCACGCCAGAAGCCGGTCGTGACGGTCCTGCTGGCCCTCGCGCTGCTGCTCGCGGTCGCGATCGTGCTTCAGGTCTGGGGCATCGGTCCCTTCTCCGGGAACTCGCAGATGACGGACAACGCCCTGGTCCGCGGCAGGACGGTGGTCATCGCTCCTCAGGTCAGCGGATATGTGAACCGCGTTCTGGTCCGCGACTACGATACGGTCACTTCCGGGCAGGTGCTCGCGCTCATCGACGACGACATCTACCGCGCACGTGTCGAGCAGGCGGAGGCGAACCTCGATGTTCAACTGGCTGCACTCTCCAACAGCCAGCAGGCGCGGGCGTCGCGGGCGTCGGGAATAGCCGGCGAGGACGCCGCTGCCGCCGATGCGTCGGCGCAGCTTCTTCGAGCAAAGGCGGACATGGCTCGCGCCATCGATCTCGTGGGCGACGGCTCGATATCGATGCGGGAGCGCGACGAGACCGCTGCGGCACTGGCGCAGGCGGAATCCGGACTGCGTCAGGCCACGGCCAAGACGGAGATCGCGCGTCAGGACCTGAAGACGATCGACGTCGGCCGGGGTGGCCTGGAGGCGCAGGTGAAAGTGGCCCGGGCACAGTTGCGGCTGGCCCGGATCGATCTGCTCCACACTGTCATCCGGGCACCCGAGGCCGGGCAGCTGGGAGAGATCCACGTCCGACGCGGCCAGTTCGTGACGAATGGAACCGCCTTGCTGGAGATCGTCCCGCCCGAACGGTGGGTGATTGCCCAGTTCAAGGAAGGTCAGACCGACCGGATGGCGATCGGCCAGCGAGCCTCGATCGCCGTGGACGCGCTCGGTGGTCGACGGCTGTCGGGCAGGGTGTCGCACATCGCACCGGCGACTGGCTGGGAGTTCGCGGTCCTGAAGCCCGACAACGCCACCGGCAACTTCGTGAAGGTTCCGCAGAGGCTGGGCATCCTCATCCGCATCGATCAGGGCCAGCCTCTTGCTGCGCGCTTGCGGCCGGGCATGTCGGTCGACGCGCGCGTCGAGCTAGCGGCCACGCCATGAAGTCCTTTCGCGCGCTCTGTCTCGCTTCAGTCCTGGCGGGCTGTGCCGGTCCCCGGCCAGCCGTGCCTCCGCTGGCGAGTGTCGAAGCTCCAGAACGATGGCGCGGGAACGGCGGCACGCCGATTGCCATTGACGGCGAATGGTGGAGGCAGTTCGGCGACCCCGTTCTCGATGCCCTCGTGGCCAAGGCACTCGAGCGAAACACCGACCTGCTGATCGCGGGCACGAAGGTCGCGGAAGCGCGCGCGCAGTTCAGGCAGGCAGCCAGCCGTCTCTTGCCGTCAGTCGGGATCGACGGAAGGGGCGGAAGATCCCGGAGCGTCAACCTGTTCGGCGTGGGCGTCGACCAGACGCAGGCGGCGGGCGAGCTGACAATATCCTACGAGGTTGATCTCTTCGGACGCATCTCCGCGACATCCGATGCCGCCCGGAAGGCGTTCCAGGCGAGCGAGTTCGCGCGGGACGCGACCCGGATTACGCTGACGGCCACGGTCGTCTCCGGATACGCTCTGCTCCGCGGACTGGATGAGCAACTGCTCCTCGTCGAGGAGACGGTGAAGTCGCGGGAGCTCGAGCTCGGGGTGATCCGGCGGCGGACGGACGCCGGCTATGGTTCGAAGCTCGAATTGGCGCAGGCTCAGGCGGCACTTGAGGCGGCTGCGCGGCTCGTTCCAGCAACGAGGCGCTCGATCTCGCAGCAGGAGAATGCGCTGAGCGTGCTAGTCGGGGACATGCCCGGAGAGATACTCAGGGGTGAACGGCTGGAATCGTTGCTGCGCATCGCTGTTCCAGGTGCGTTGCCATCGGAACTCGTCAGGCGGCGGCCGGACATTGCGAAGGCCGAGATGCGATTGGCATCGACCGACCGGAGCCTCGACGCCGCGCGCGCACGCTTTCTCCCGACCCTTCAGCTGAGCGGCACGGTTGGGGGCGTGGCGTCCACTCTCCTCGGTAACCCCATAAGCCTGTTCTCACTGGGTGGATCCATATTGGCGCCACTCTTCCAAGGTGGCGAGCTCCGTGCGCAGGCTGACGCATCGGCGGCACGCCGCGATGCTGCCGCCTTCGCATATCGCGGCACGGTCCTGACGGCCTTCGAGGAGGTGGAGAACGCGATGACAGGAGTGGCTCGGCTTTCCCAGGAGCAGGACGCTCTCGATCGGCAGGTCGTGGCGACGGCGACGGCGCTCGATCTTGCTCGCCGTCGCTACCGATCGGGCTACTCCTCCTATCTCGAACAGCTTGATGCCGAGCGCTCCCTGCTGGAGGTTCGGCTTCAGGCGCTCTCGAACCGGTCCGAACGCGTGACGGCGGTGATTGCGCTCTACAGGAGCTTGGGAGGTGGATGGACGCGTTAGATCGCGGATCAGTGATACCCGCCGGGAGCCTGGGGCGGCAGTATCAAATCATGACAAGCGGGATGGCGAAACCGTCGGATTACTTCATGAATCCGTTGAGATTGTCGGTTAGCCACTGGACCACGGAGCGCGCGGGTCTTCCGAGCAGATCGCTAACCGTCGTCGTCGTTTCGGCGAGGACCCCTTCGCGGAAAATGCGATCCAGTCCGAGCAGCAGATCTGTGACCATTTCACTGGAGCCAGAGGCTATCAATAGGGCGCGTTGCTCAGCCCTTGTCCGATGCTGGTAGGTCACAGGGCGATCAAGAAGTTTTGATAGCTCTTCAGCGACCTGGGGCATGGTGACACATGCTGGCCCAGTCAGGTGATATGCTCGTTGCGATGAGAGAAAGAGCTCATCGAGCAGCGCTACCCGCGCGACCTCCGCTACATCCCGGGAGTCGATCAGATTGACGAGGCCGTCTCCGGCGGCGCCACCCCAAGTCGCTTCCGCGACGGGCGCCTTTGCACGGTTCAGGGTATCAACGAACGAACTCGGCCTGAGGACGGTGTAGCCAATTTCCCGCCCAGCGAGATTGGCTTCGATCTGCATGTGCCAGTCGAATGGATGGAGGCGGGTGGGCGGCCCCATCGCGGAGAGCTTGACGATGTGGGAGACGCCCGCTGTGACCGCCGCGTCGATCAACGCGATCTCATTGGCGACCTGCCGATCTGACGTGCCGTGAGCGAGGAATAGACGATCCGCACCTTGCATCGCTTCGAGGAGAGTCGACGGTTTGTCGAAGTCTGCCTCAGCCGCCTGGACGCTGGCACTGGTAGCGATGCTGCTCGCATTTCGGCTGAGGGCGACGACCTGCACAGGATCCTTGGCGAGCCTCGCGACGAGTGCGCGGCCCACGCGTCCTGTCGCACCCGCGACTGCTATCCGAAGTTGACTGCGGTTACCTGTTTGATTGACCATCGCTCCACCTCATTGATCAGTTGGTTCTCGCGCGCGGCGAAAGTGATCCGGTCGCTCCCCAACATCTGATCTCAGGTCCGGATCTTGTCTTCTGATGGAGGGTAGAGCGTTGGTCCGCAGAGATGCATTCGTCTTAGGTCGGGTCCAATCAAGACGAAGGTATGCCGCTGTTGGCGAACTGCCGCCATTCGCTGTTCCGATTTCCCAGTAGACTGCTGCCTGCCGATCCGACCGACCGAACAGTTATGGTGCAGCCTACTGAAGTATGGGTCGGACCCATCGAGTGTCGAGTGGCCCGCCGTCCCTCAACTTGCGATTGTCATGTCGTGGCCAGTCTTCGACGTCGAGCGCCTCGGCTGTCGTCTGGTCCTTTGGACCTGTCGGTTGAGGAGCCCTGGCGATGACCCATCTGAACTTTGCCATCGATGGCTCCACCGCAGTCATTACGCTGTCGAACGGAGCTCAGAACCGACTGTCGCCCCAGATGTTGGATGAGTTCGACGATGCCATTTCCGCAATTGGAGACAGCGACGCTCGTGCGTTGTTGCTGCAAGCGGATGGCCCTGACTTCAGCTTCGGGGGCGACATCGTTCCTTGGCCGGACCTGAGCGCGCACGAGCTGCGAAATCTATTGGAACGTTTCATGCAGAGCTTCAACCGGTTTGAGCGGCTGCCCATCCCGACCGTGGCTGCCGTCCAGGGCTTGTGCCTCGGCGGGGGACTGGAGTTGGCGGTCCGGGCCGATGTGATATTCGCGGGGCAGACTGCACGCTTCGGCCATCCGGAGCAGTCTCTCGCAATCGTGACGTTGCTCGGCGGTGTCTACCGCATAGCTGAACGGGCCGGGCGCTCGAAGGCGATGGAATGGGCCCTGACATCGGAACAAATCCCAGCGCAAATCATGGAGCACTTCGGCGTAGTGAACCGCGTCGTTCCCGATGATTTGGTTCGCGAGGAAGCGAGGACACTAGTGACAAGGCTATCGGCGGGGCCGACGCGTGCCCATGCCGCCCACAAGACCCTTCTGCGTATTTGGGCAACCGGCGGGGTATCTGCGGCCGATGAGTCCTTGGCCGACATCGCACTCCCTCTGTTCGAAACTGGTGACGTGAAGCTGGCTCTGCCGGCGTCTGTCGATGCCTTTCAAAGCGGCAAGCCTCGGCCAGTCTTCTCGTTCAAGGGACGATGACCGACGGTCCCATGATGGAACTGTGGATTGGAGCTTCCGGCACGGTAGTCTTGTGAAACGAAGCCGTTGTCATTCAGGCGGCCGCCCACGTCGGCCCATACCGGTGTATGGGACGACGCAAGCGCGCGACCTGCATACACTGCCACCGACTTCGTGGCGGGGATCCGCCGACCGCAGAGGTGGAGGAAGGTGAGGAACAGGATGCGGCTGCACGCTGACTTCAAAAGACATCTGCGGGAACCGAGATGGACAGCATGACACAGGCGCTCGCTTCCGATGCGCCTAGGCGCGGTATCTCAAAGAATCCGATCGCTGGCACCGGGACTTCGACGACAAGGCGTGGGCCGCGTCTCTCCGACGACAGGATGGCGATCGCCGCGATCGAGCTCGACGTCACCGAGCTGCTGGAATCTGCCGAGACGCAGATGGGTGAGCCCGATGTGCGCGTAGATCCTGCTCGGCTTCTCGGTATCACCCGCCTCGTTTCGATCAACCGTGCGGCGTTGGAATTGCTGGGTTGGCCGGAATCAGCTGCTCGAGGCCTCACCCCGGTAGCCATCTTTCCCGATGCGGACCGGGATGCATTCATCGACGTCATCGCATCCGCCGGTGCCACCGACGGCGTTGTGAGACGTGAAGGTCGAATGCGTCGGATCGACGGCGACCCGTGTCCCGTGATCTTCACCGCTCGCGTGTCGCAAAGGGTCGGGTCGAAGGTGCGCGTCGCGGTCCAATGTACCGATCTGCGCGGACTGGCACCTGCCAAGGATGCGGGGGCGGACACCGCCGCATTGCAGCGCACTCTCTTCCGGAACCTTCCCCTTGGCCTCTGCAGGGTGAACGGTGACCGTTTGTCGCCCTTCTACGCGGAGCTTGGCGTGGGTCCCGACACGGACTTGGGCGCATTCTTCGAAGCGAATCCGGGGCTGCTCGATCGCGCCGCGGATCTCTGCATCATCGAGGACGTCAACCCCGAAGCGGTGAGGATACTGGGAGCCGGTTCTGCGGACGAACTCGTCGGTCGATCGGTCGCCTTCGCGTGGCGGAGCCGGCCCGACGTCTTTATCCAGACGTTGGTCGCCGGGGTGCAGGCGCGCAATCACGAATGCGAGACGGAGCTGAACATGCTCGACGGCGGCAGGCGTGACGTCATCCTCGCCAGCGCTACCGTAAGGGAGGATGGGCGGCGAGCGTCGATCATCGCGATGGTCGACATTGGCGACCGCGTCGCAGCGAAGACGGATCTCATCCGGCTTCAGGCGCAGTTCGTCCAATCTTACAGGCTATCGCTTCTAACGGAGCTGTCGAGCTGGTTTGCCCATGAGATCAGCCAGCCGCTAGTCGCGATAGCCGCGATGGCGACCACCGGTGCACGGTGGCTGGACAAAGATGCCCCGCAGATCAACGAGGCTCGACACGCGTTCGACCGGATCCTCTCCTCGGCCGTCAGGTCCCGCGGGATCATCGACCGTCTTCGCAGCATGGCGATGAACCATGCACCGGTTCTCGCGCCCCAGCGGATGAGCAACGTCGTGACCGCTGCCATGCGACTCGTCGAAGGCGACGCCAAGACGGCGGGCGTGACCATCGCGACCAGGTTAACGGGATGCGACGACTGCGTTTCGATGGATCGGGCGCAGATCGGCCAGGTTGTCGTCAACCTCCTCATGAACGCCATCGAGGCCGTAGATCGGTCCGCTTGCGCTGTGCGGGAGGTCGCCATCGATATAGTTGTCGATGACGACTGCGTGGAGTGCTCCGTGAGCGACAGTGGGGCCGGCATAGCGGCGACCGCCGTCGCGAACGCCTTCGCCGAACTGGTGCCCGGCGCAGCAGGCCGTGCCGGCTTCGGCTTGACGATCAGCAGATCGATCGTCGCTCTCCACCAAGGCAGGCTGACGCTCGATGGCACCTCGCCGCTCGGAGGGGCGAAGATCTCGTTTAGGCTACCGCGCGCGCAAGCGCCCTGCCGGCTGCCAACTGAACTGGACCCCTTCTCGGATCGGTAGGCGGGGACGACGATGGTGGGATCAGGTCACGGCATTCTTGATCAGCCCGGCAACCTCGCCTCCGCGTCCCGCGAGAATCGCCGTGGCCGAGTAGAGCGCGGTTCCGAATATCTGCTTGGCCTCGATCTTGGGCGGCATGACCAGTTCATAGCGGTCGGTCACGACGTCGAGCAGAGCTGGACCCGGCTCGGCGAGCCACTGGCGCACCGCGCCTTCGAGGTCGCTGCTCTTCTCCACCCGTCGAGACCAAAGACCCATTGCGCGGGCGACGTCGGCGAAGTCCGGATTGTGCAGGTCGGTGAAGCTGTCGAGCAGGCCTTCCACCTTCTGCTCCAACTCGACGAAGCCTAGCGAGCTGTTGTTGAAGATGCAGACTTTGATCGCGAGCTCTTCCTGCACGGCTGTGAGCAGGTCGCCGATCATCATCGCGATCCCACCGTCGCCCGACAGGGATACGACCTGTCGGTCGGGGAAGGCGGCCTTCGCGCCCAGGGCCTGCGGCATGGCGTTGGCCATCGTGCCGTGCGTGAGCGAAATGACCGTGCGGTTGCGACCAGTCGATGGAACGTGCCTCAGCAGCCAGACCATCGGAGACCCGCCATCGGCGGTGAAGACGGCATCCGGCTCCGAATTGGCGGCGATTACTTCGGTCAGATACTGCGGATGGATCGGGTTGCGGTCGTCGAGGCGGGCATGCTTGCCTTGGGCCTCGACTGCCCGCTCGTGATGATCGAGGCATTCGTCCAGGAACTCGGTGTCGTCGCGCTCTTCGATCAACGGCAGGAGCGCGTCGAGCGTGTCCCGCACGGTTCCGACCAGGCCGAGGTCGACGGGATGGCGCCGCCCCAGATGCGTGCCGTCGATGTCGATCTGGATGATCTTGGCGGCCGACGGGTAGAATTGCCGCCAGGCGAAGTCGCAGCCGAGCAGGATGAGCGTGTCGCATTCCATCAGCGTGTGAAAACCGGCCTCGGATCCGAAAACACCGGTCATGCCGACCACGTAGGGGTTGTCGTGCTCCAGGAAGTCCTTCGCGCGGGAAGTGTGTGCGATCGGGGCCTGCAGCCTCTTGGCCAGGGCGATCACCTGCTGATGCGCTTCCTCGCATCCCGAGCCGCCGTATATCGCGACCTGCTCACCCGCGTTGATCAGTGCCGCTGCCGACTGCAGCTCGGTGATAGACGGAAGGATCCGCGGGGACGTGCGATGGACAGCGAAGGCGGGTTCGTCCGGTGCCTTCGACGAGGAAACGTCAGCGGGCACGATGAGGACCGCAACGCCGCGCTTTGCCAACGCCGCCTGAGCGGCCATCGCTGTCATTCGCCGCGCCTGTTCCGGTGTCCGGATCTCCTCGCAGAACACGCTGCAACCGGCATAGACCTGCTTGAAATCGACCTCCTGCGGGAAGTCGAACCCGAGTTCGTCGCGCACGATTTGGCTCGCGATCAGGACGACCGGCGCGCGGTTCCGATGGCTTTCATAGAGTCCGTTGATGAAATGGAGGCTGCCCGGTCCGCAGGATCCCGCACATGCGGTGAGTTCGCCGGTGAGCATGGCCTCAGCGCCGGCCGCGAAACCGCCTGACTCCTCGTGGCGAACATGGACCCAACGGATGTCGCTCCGACGGATCGAGTCGGTCACATGGTTCAGCGTGTCGGCCGGCACGCCGTAGCAGCGTTTGACGCCAGCCTGCTCGAGGGTCTCGACGATTACGTCTGCTACGGTTCTGGACATGAGAGCTCCTGAAGGCGGGAATTGAAAGGATACGTGTCCTGCGCGTATCGGTTCCGTCGATCGCCCGTCAGGCGCTCTGACGGCTCCGCGCGCATTCCCACAGGAACCAGCCGCGACGCTCGCTCTCGTCGATCCAGACCTCCAGCAGGCTGGCCGTCGCGATGTCGGCATGCTCGTCGCACAGCTCGTGAACGCGGCGCATCTCCGCCACGACCTGCTTGTTGTCGTCGTGCAGCTCGGCGAGCATGTCCTGCGGATCAACGAAGGGTTCGTTGTTGTCGAGGAGCCGCTGGCGGCCTGCTATGTCGGAGATCGACCGGATGGTCTGTCCACCAATCTTGCGCGCACGCTCGGCGATGGGATCGGTCATCGCGAAGATCTCTGCGGCCTGCTCGTCGAGCAGCAGGTGGTAGTCGCGGAAGTTCGGGCCGCTCATGTGCCAATGGAAGTTCTTGGTCTTGAGGTAGAGGGCGAACACGTCGGCCAGCAGTGCACCGAGCGCACCTGAGATGTCGCGGGTGGCGTCATCGCCGAGATCGCTTGGCGTTCCGAGAAATCTGTTGGCCTCGACTTCGCTGGAAGAAAGTTTCATCACCTGCTGGGCTCCTTTTCCACGCGCCGCCCTAGTTTGGGGCGCTAGCTGTTGGATGGTGTTCGGGCGCCGCAAGCATGTTCTAGCGGCGCTCGGAGTTGACGACTTCTTAGTCTGCCGGACCGCTGTGACGGTATCATACCGAAGTGTGTGTGCGACCAACTAAGGTCTTCGAAAGGGGACAGCCGCCGGTCCGTGCGTTGATGGGTGAGGCGCGGAGCGCCGTCATCATCGCCGCCGTCGCGCTCACGTTCGCGGTTGCTCCCAACCTGGCCACGGCGGGCCGTGTTCTGGCGGGCCGCCTCCGACGCCGCGCGACGTCGCGGTCGCAGACGGAGCTCGTCCCGCATGAGGTCGTCGAGCCCGTGCTCATCGTCGGTCTGGATGAACGCGGCCGGACGATCGCCGACGCTCTGAATTCCTTCGGCATTGGCTACTCCGCCATCGAGGACGATCCGCAACGTCTGCGCGAGGCGGTGGCCGACGGATACCACGTGATGTTCGGGAGCCTTGGCGATCCGAGGTTCTGGGGTCCCGCCGCGATGGCGGGAAGGCAGCTTAGCATCCTCACCATGCCGTCGCTTGATCAATCCACCGGACTGACGCCCATGGCGCGCCGCTTCTTCCCGGACCTCACGCGGATCGCCGTCGTCGGCGGCTCGGTCGAAGCCGAGGAGTTCGCTGCTGTTGGCCTCTCCCCGGTGATAGACAACGCCATCCCGCCGGGCTTGGACGCTGCAAGCGCCGTTCTCGATCGGCTGGGGATCGGCGCCGAGGACATCGAGAACTGGGCTGCCCGGCAGAGGCGGCGGGTCGAACAGCCGGCGCAGATGCTGGCGACTGCGTAGGTCAGCGGGGCGACCCTCAAGCGGAAGCGACGGGTGGGTCATCGCGACCCCCTCGTAATTGCTATGTCGCCTCCAATACCAAAGCCGATCGAACTTTATATAGTTCAACATATATAGAACAATAGACACTGCATCCTACATTCGTCGCCTTTCCAACTGACAGGAGACCGCGATGAGGGCTGCAATCATCACTTCGAGCCAGGATTTCGAATCGACCTGCGCGCACGGCGATTGAATCGATGTCCGTTCGGAGCGGGGCAATAGCCGGAGCATCTTCATCGGGGCGTCCCCGACCCGCCGCCTATTCACAGAGACGCTGAGGTTCGCGCGGCTCGACGGTTAGGTTTCGATGTTCCATGCCTGTCATGCGGGATCGCGCGAGAAGGTAGTCGAGGGGCTCGGAGCCCGGTGCCGACGGCGTATCTCGCGCTCGCCGAGATACGCGAAGGCATCGACCGCGACGATCTGGTCGTCGCCAACCTCGTTCCGAGCGCGATCCTGGGCCTACTGGCCGAGCGTGGCGACCGCTCGTTGGGGCACGGCCCGCTCGCGAGCGGCGGTGTCATCCACATCGTCGAGCACATCGAGCGCGAACCGTCCGAAAACTGCCGCTGATAGTCAGGGCTTCGACGACGCGTGATCGATGGCCGCGAGCATGATCTCGGCTGCGTTGCGCGCGAGGTCCGGGGTCACGCGATAGGTGACCTCGCGACCGTTGCGCTCCCCGGACAGGTGATAGATGACGGCACCGCTCGCGGCATATTGTCGAGCGCCACCGTCTGCATAGCTCATAACGCCAAGTTCGATCGCCCCCGGGTGGAAGCTCGCTGGATCTCGGGGATCTTCCCGGGGCGTGCAGCTGCGTTGAGATCCCGTGGCGCGACTTCGGCTATGACGGCCGGAGCCTCGGCTACCTCCTGTGCCAGGCGGGGTTCTTCAACGGTGCCCATCGCGCGGCCGATGACGTCGACAGCACGATCGCGCTCCTGGCACAGGAATTCGGTGTTGGTCGGACCGCTCTTTCCGAACTCGTAGACAGGTCGTTCACTGACAGCTGGATCGTCCGCGCGGTTGGCGCGGCCTTCGAGATGAAGGACCCGCTGAAGGCGCGAGCCTATCGTTGTGATGGTGAGCGCAACGTCTGGTGGCTTGAGGTCGTCGACAGGTCAAACGAGAAGTGGTGGCTGTCGGCGAACGTCTACTGCGCGACGGCGAAGCCCAAGGCGCTCGGTCCGGAATGGGTCCGCATCACGAATCGTCAACGCTGGTCGGCTTGAACCCGCGCCCAGACGCAACGTCGACAACGTCGGAATGTGGCGACCGCCCATACTGAAGTAGGGCGCTCACATACCGTTATCCGCGATCAAATGGCGCATGCTCCCTGTCATACCTTCTAAGAGGCGTTCGCCTGCTGGCTTGCAGCGAGATGTTCGAAAGGATTCTTATGACCGACCTTCTGGATTTCGTGATTGGGGCGCATGGCGGCCTGGGGCGCTTCGAGAGCTTCCGCTCCCTGGATGCCGACCTTGTTCAAGGGGGCGTTCTGTGGGCGCTGAAGGGGAAGCCGACCGTGCTTGAACACGCCCATGTCAAGATCGATCTGGCAACCGAGCATACCTCGCATTCGCCGTTCGCGCCGACGCAGAACCACTCGAACTTCACTCCGAACCGCGTCACGATCGAGACGCCCGAAGGCGAGGTGGTCGAGGAGCTTCTCGATCCGCGCGCCTCGTTCGCCGGATACGAGATGGAGACGCGCTGGAGCGACGCGCAGGTCGGATACTTCGCCGGCTACACGATGTGGACGTATCTTACGTCGCCCTTTCTTCTCAAGCGACCCGGCGTCGTCACGGATGAGATCGAGCCGTGGACTGAGGGTGGCGAGACTTGGCGTCGGCTGCGCGCGACATTCCCTGCTGAAATCGCGACCCACAGCGCGGTCCAGACCTACTACTTCGACGATGCCGGGATGCTTCGTCGCCACGACTATGAGGTCGACATTCAGGGCAGCAATCCGGCCGCCCGCTATCTCACCGAGCCGGTCCAGGTGCAGGGCATCACGCTCTACGGCAAGCTGCGGATCTACCCGCGCAAGCCGGACAACACACCAGCCTCCGAGCCGCTTATCGTTTCCGTCGACCTCTCCAACTACATCTTCTCATAGGTCGGGAGCGGACAGTTCAGTCGATGCGACCCTTCATAGGACACATCGAACTACAGCGAGAACCTGAGAGCGGGAACCGCATTGTGCGGTTCCCGTTTTTTTGCGTTTCCGGTCTTCGGCTCGATCCTGCCCCACGATGGCGGGAGGGGATGGTGGCGGACATGCTAGTCATGCGCGTCACCAAACTGTCCGCTCACATGTTGCTTCGGATAGGCCGAGCATCCCTACAGACCTACGATTGGGGCGGCGTTCTCTACCTTCCGAGGGTCATGGACGCCAGTGACGCCAAGGCGTTTATCGGAAGCCCACTCGAGCGGCTCCTGGAGCATCCCGCGACGTCGCGAGGCGAAAGTGCGATAGGGGCGGTGATCCCCGAACAGTAGCACGGCCGGACGGTGGTGGAGTTCGCGGCCGCGCCGATCGAATGGCGGTTACCTTGGGGCCGACCGCCAACGGCCGAGCCGTTCGAGCCTCGCTACGTTCTGGCCGTTTCGCTTTCGGTAGAGCCACGACGGGTGATCGAGCTCGTCGAGTGGCTGGCGAGCCGTTTCAGCCTGCCGCGTCGGCGCCGGGAGGCATCGCACCGGCGGGAGCGATCGCCACCAGCTTCCAGTTAACGAATTCGCCGAACCCGAGCTGGCTCAGTTCGCGGCCGTAGCCCGAGTTCTTGACCCCGCCGAACGGCATCTGCGGGGTGGACCAGGTCGGGCCATTCACGAAGGCCATGCCGCTCTCGATGGCAAGGGCGACCCGTTCGCCGCGTTCGAGGTCTGCGGTGAAGACGGAGCCACCGAGACCGAAGGGCACGTCGTTCGCGAGCGCGATCGCCGACGCCTCGTCGGGGACGACGTGAAATGTCAGCACCGGACCGAAGATCTCTTGGCGATACACAGGATTGTCGGGCTTCACGTCCGTGAGGATGGTGGGTTCGAGATAGCTGCCCCCACGGTCGATACGGCTGCCGCCGAGAGTTACCGTGGCGCCGCCCGCGCGCGCGGCTTCGATCTGCCGCAGCAGCCCCTGGAGCGCGCCTTCCGATGACACGGGAGCCAGGGTGGTCGCCGGGTCGAGCGGGTCACCCGCCTTCAGCGACGCCATCGCTGCGGTCATGGCCTCCAGGAACTGCTTTCCGCGCTCCTCGCCGACCACGATCATCCGCTTCGTCGCAACGCAACTCTGGCCGGCATTGTTCATCTTGCCAACCATCGCGTTCATGACCGTGGCCTCGAACGGCGCATCTTCCAGGACGATCATCGCGTCGGAGCCACCCAGTTCGAGTACGGACTTCTTGAGGTTGCGGGCGGCGCGCTCGGCGACCGCGGCACCCGCCTTCTCGCTACCGGTGAGGGTGACGCCCCGCACGCGCGGATCGTCGATCACCGTTCCGACCTGATCGGTGGTCGCGAAGATGTTCGAATAGGCTCCGGCGGGCACGCCGGCCCCGCGCATGACGGATTCAAAGGTGAGGGCGCACTGGGGCACGTTGCTGGCGTGCTTCGCGATGACGACGTTGCCGACCATCAGCTGCGGACCGACCACGCGGGCCAGTTGGAAGAAGGGGAAGTTCCAGGGTTCGACGGCTAGGAGGATGCCGAGCGGCTGCGCGTGGAGGGTGGCACCCGGTGCGTCGGGCAAAGGCTTCGGGGTGAGGAAGCCGGCCGCCGTGTCGGCATAGTAGTCGAGGATGGCGGCCGACAGCTGCAGCTCGCCGATCGCCTGTCCGACCAGCTTGCCCATGTCGCGCGACATAATGGCTGCGATCGCCTCCTGCTCGTCACGGATGATGTCCGCCGCACGGTGGATGGCTGCGGCGCGGTCCGCGATGGAGCGCTTGGACCAGTCGTTGCGGAAGCAGTCCTCGCTCTCTTCGAGAATGGCGGTCAGCTGCGCGTCCGTGATGGTCTCGAATTCGCGCTCGACCTTGCCGGTCGCTGGGTTGGTCGTCAGGTAGGCCATGTGGAGCTCCGGGGAATGACCGCGGAAGGCGGCACTGGTCCTGATCATCCCGTGGTTTGCGCAATACAGCCATCCGTCTGGAGTATCGGCCGTCTGCGACTTTCGTGGCTTGGCGGCGTACCTTGGTAGGGGTGCGAGGTGCCCTACAGAATCTCCGGGCCAGGTCTGGGGAAGGTGAGCGTGGTGGTCAGCCCGCCGCGGTCGTTCGCCGAAGCATACAACTGTCCGCCATTGGCGAGGGCGAGCGCCCTGGCCACGCTGAGGCCCATTCCGGACCGCCCTCTCTTGGTCGTGTGGCTCATGTCGAATATCCGCTCGGGGTCAATCGCGCCCCCGCCGGAATCGTGGACTTGGAGGATAACATCGTTTGCGCCGGACGCGGTGCGAACGGTCATGAGACCGTCCGAAGCGGTGCTGACGAACATCGCCTCCGCCGCGTTCAGCATCAGCTCTGCCACTATCCGTGATATCTGGGACCGGTCAAGGTCGAGCTCGGGAAGCTCCGAGAGTTCCAGATCGATGCGGAGCCGGCTGCAGAAGGTCTGATGGGCATAGCGTCCAGCGGCTTCACGAACGATATCGTTCAGATCGCAGATCGACGCCGATCCGCGTGGAGTGTGGAACTGCTGCGTGACTGCGCTCACCCTGCTGGTGGCGGCTTCGAGGATTGCCTCGACCCGCTCGATCGCCAGACGAGCCTGCTTAACATCCAGCACGTCGGCCTCGACCCTTCGGCGGAGCGACTTCACCTGGGCGGAGAGGGCGGTAAGCGGATTTCCAAGCGAATACCCCAAGGCCATGGCCAGGCCCGTCAGATAGACCGAATCCTTATCGGCGGTCGCCTGGGAACGGAGTGTCGCGTCAGTTGCATTGGCAGCCATGTCGTCCACTCAGATCTCCGCGTCCGTCCGGAACGGGGTCTGACATGCGGGGCCTTCGGCCGGTATCCGTATTCGGGGAGTTGGCTGCTCCCCCGATTAGGGGTTCCTTACGTCATCCGCCCCGCTAACCTGTGACGAAGAACTGCAAACAAGTTATCTGAAGGGATGAAGTCGATGCCGGATGCCTCCGAAGTTGGCTAACGTCCCCTTGGCCATCGATTCGGATGGGTTTGCTTTGTGCCAGCCAGTAGGAGTGGTCCCCAGGATGATCCGTATACTCGTCGCAGATGACCATCCCGTCCTCAGGGACGGGATCGCCGCGATGCTGGAGAACCAGGAGGACATGGAGCTCGTTGGCGAGGCGGCCGACGGATCTGAAGCCGTCGAGCGCTTCCGGTCACTCCGGCCCGACGTAGTGCTGATGGACCTCCAGATGCCTGGGATTGACGGTCTGGAGGCAATCACCTCGATCCGCGCCGAGGATCCAAACGCGAGGATCCTCGTGCTGACGACCTTCGCGGGCGACGTCCAGGCGGTCAGGGCGCTGAAGGCCGGAGCGACGGGCTATCTGCTGAAGAACAGTCTGCGGACCGAGATGCTGAGTGCCATTCGATCGGTCAGCAAGGGCGTGCGGCACATCCATCGGGAGGTGGCTGATGGCATTGCCCACCATGTTGCGGACGAGACCCTGACCGAACGCGAGATCTCGGTCCTGAAGCTGATCGCGTTCGGCCGGGGCAACAAGCAAGTCGCCCACGAGCTCGGCGTGTCCGAGGAGACCGTAAAGGCACACCTCAAGGTCATCTACGAGAAGCTCCACGTGTCCGATCGCACACATGCGATCACGGTGGCCAACCAGCGGGGCATCTTCCTGCTCTGAGTGACCGGGCCTTGCACAGCCATGGGGCGGACGAATTGCCGAGACGCCCGATCCCTAGTTGCTGGAATAGGCTCGCCGGGCCGGAACGCTCAGCGTCACGCGAGTTCCGGGGGAGGCGGATGCGATATGGAGGCTTGCGTCGATCAACAGAGCACGTTCCTTCATTCCGACAAGGCCGAAATGTCCGGCAGCGGCGAGATCCTCCGCTCCGTCAGCGGGAATGCCGACGCCATCGTCGGTAACATGGATCTCCACCTGGCCCGTGGAGTAGCGGATATTCAACTCCACGTGAGCGGCCACCGAGTGGCGGATGACGTTCGCCAGCGCCTCCCGGATGATAAAAAGCATCTCGTCGGCGGCGTCGGCCGTGATCGACCTGGGTTTTCCCGAAGTCTTGAGTTTCCACGCTATCGTCTCACCTGCCAGCAGGTCGCCGGCGAGGGCCTCGATCGCCTCGTCCAGTTCCACCGGCCGGTCCTCGCGCCGTAGTGACTGGACCCGTCGACGACCCTCTTCGAGGATGTCATCGACGCCGCGAAGCACGTTCTCCAGTCGTTGCCGTTCCCGGCTGTCCTCTGGCAAACGTTCCGCCACGGCCTGAAGGCGCAAGGCGGAACCTTGAAACCCTTGGAGAAATGTGTCGTGAAGGTCTCGGGCGATACGCGTCCTTTCCGCCACTCTGCCCTCGGCATCGCGACGGGCCGCTCCCTCGGCCGCTCGAATGCGCCATCGTGCCAGAAGCCAGACGATCACAACCGTACCCAAGACCGCCAGAGTGCGGAACCACCAGGTCTGGTGGAGCAGTGGGCTGACAACGAACCTGAGCTCCGCACCTGGACCGACCCATTCCCTCTTCTCGTTGTCTGTCTCGACTCGGAGGTTGTAGGAACCCGGTCCAAGCCTTGTCAGATTGATCTGTCGGCGCCCGCCGATCTCGATCCACCTGTCGTCGTAGCCGTCGACGCGATATCGGAAGCGGCGGTGGGTCGGCGTCGTGAGGTCGGCCACGCCGAAATCGAAGGACGCGGTTCTGAGTCCTCCAGGGAGCGTCAGCCCAGCCAACTCGGTAACCCGCGACCCATCCACCACTACCGACTTGATGATGATCGCCGCACGGTCGGCGGAAGGTTCGTGATTGGAACGAACCTGAAAGACCCGCTGCCTAGTCAGGAACCATGCGATGCCGTTTCGATCGACGGCGGCCTGGGGGCCGGAGGCGCGTTGCGGTATACCAACGGTGGCATTGTCGTCGTCGAACAACTGGTAGGGGATTGGGCGACCCGGACTGTCAAATGCCGCCTCGAGATCGGCCTGCCTCAGCTTGCTGATGCCCTTGAAGCCCATCAGCCACACATAGCCGTCCTTTGTCGCCACCAGGGCACGCGTGTCGCGTAGCCACGGATAGGTCTCGAAGTCGAGCTTGGAGATGCGGTTCTCGCGCAGTCTGAGTAGACCGGTAAGGCCGCCAATCACCGTATCGCTTGAGAGAAAGCTGATCGAAGTCGGATGCTCGAATCCGATCTTCTCGCCATTCCAGGATGTCACCCTCGGCCCATCGACGACGGCTATGCTCTCTCGATTGACCACGAGGACCATCCGGCCGCTGTGATCGAACGCCAGATCCGAAATCTCCTCGAAATGCTGGGGCAGTCGAACTCGATGCCATTTGCCACCTTCCAGCCGAAAGAGCCCGGTTCCGGGGACGACGACATGGACGACTCCGTCACCTCGCGCGGCACAGAAGGGTGCGGCGATCGGCGCGATCGGCCATTCATGGGTCTTCACCGGATGGCCGTTGCGAACTTCCCGAAGACCTGCGCCTGTAACAGTCCAGATGACCCCCGGGCCTCCGACGCACGCGCCGTAGGGCCGAGACGGCAACACGATGACGGGCGTGGGCGCCTTGGAACCGGAGACCGCCCACACCGTATTGCCGGCAAGGATCCGCACGTTTCCAGCCGCATTGAGCAGCAGCCTGTAGCCGTTCTGCGGATTGGTCGGCAGGCCGGGCACCGTTTCGACGACTGGCCGTGAGAAGCGATCGAGACCACCTTCGCCTCCAGTCCAGACGTTGCCGCTACGATCGATAAAGATCGCCACGGTCCTCGCCGAGGTGATCCCTTGCGGCTCGGAATAGGACACGGGAGCAGTGCCGAGAGGGCCAAAGAACGCGCCGTTCATGTAGGTTGTGCCCCAGAGCACGCCCTGACGATCGACCAATGTGCTCAAGCGATTAAATGGCGGAACCGAACTGATCTGCGTGGCGCTCGATGGAAGTCCGTCTGGATGGACCTGGATACGCCGGACCCCATGTGATTCGGTCAGAATCATCTCTCCGGATGGCCCGCGCGCAAGGTCGCCCATCTCATCGCCCGTTATGTCGGTCGCCACAAAGCCGACCGCACCGGGGCGAGCGACGTAGATCCTACCAGAGGCATAGGCCCACATCGATCCATCGCTCGCCACCTCGAGGTCGACGACGTCGCTGAAGGACCTGCCATCGGGAGCGTGCACCGGAACCCAACGGTCACCGGCCCGCCTAAGGATGTTCTCGCCTCCGCCGCCAGAATTGATGACCCAGGGGGCTCCGCGTGCATCTATGGCGATCCCGGTTATGGCTTCGCCGGGATGGGGCAGCTTCGCATCGACGGCGCGCGATCCGCGGAAAACGGACACGCCGCCACCGGCCCCGTATCCGATCCAGATGTCCCCATCTGGCGACGTCGCCAGCGCCGTCACCGCCAAGGCGGTCCGCTTGTGGCCCTTCGGCGGCATGATCGGTTCGAAGCTGACACCATCGAACCGAAACAGCCCGTCCAGGCTTCCGACCCACAGGAAACCCTGTCTGTCCTGAGTGATGGACTGAACGAAGGTTGGAGCGCCCATCTGTTTCGTCCAGCCGCGATGGGAAACCGAAATGGATGGTGCAGTCTGAGCGGATTCTTGGGCGGCCCCGCTGGTCGCCGCGCAGGGCAGCATCAGCAGGCCGGCGCATGCGCCGACGATACTTGATGCTCCCTTGTGCAATCTCACCCCCGCGATGAATCCGATCACTCGTTAGCTGCCCGAGAAAGCTCCGCCGGACAATCGCGAAGGCGGAACAGATTCAAGATTGTCCTGCCCTGTGATCGTTGTTCCTGGAATGCCTTTTCGGCTCTTGGTCCTCATCGGCTATTTTCTCGATGGACCGGCTTCAACGTCGCGAGGTAGCTGGCAACCGCCCGCTTCTCATCTGGTGCTAACCCCACAGCAATTTGCTTCATCATTGGGTTGTGTCCCTGCGGCCCGGCGTAGTGGGCGAGGCGGGCGATGATGTAGGCGGCGGGCTTCCCGGCGATCGAGGGCGCACCGATTGCCGCGTTACCGAGTAAATCGGGACGGTGGCACGTGGTGCACGCCGGCACTCCTGTCGGCGTGCCCCGCTGGGCGATCTCGGCCCTTGCGCGACGATCCCGGCACGCTGGCCATGCAGATGGTGATGCCGAGGAACATGATGCTGACGGCGGTCACGGCGGCACTGACCAGTCGAATTGCGACGGGTCCGTCCATCTCTAATCCTCCTGCTTTGGAGGAGGAGTCATGCGCCAACCCGCGACCGCGCCGCCATCCTACGAGCAGTGGTGCCCCTACCGTCCTTGGACGGTATCGCTCCGGCGGCGGGCTAGAGTAGTATTCTGCGTGCGAAATTGACGGTCGCGACGAGGCCGTCGTGTTCCACGCCATGCCCTACGCCTTCGGAGACGTGTGTCGCCACCTCGACGCCGGCCGCGCTCAGCGTCCGCTCAGCCAGATCCATCGACCTGAACGGAACGACGTCGTCCTCGGTCCCGTGGATCAGGAGAACTGGCGGTCGGGTGCGCATCTCCTCCTCAAGGAGTTCGGGAGCGACCAGCATGCCGGAAATGCCCACGATGCCCGCGACCGGCTGGGCGCGTCGCAGCCCGACGTGCAGCGCCATCATCGTCCCCTGGCTGAATCCGACCAGCAGCAGGCGGTCGCTAGTCACCTCCGCCTTTTCGAGCTCCAGCGTCAGGAAGGCGTCGAGCCCGGGGGCGGCCGCCGCGGCACCGTGGGCACGCTCCGCCATGGAGAAGGTCTCGATCGGCCACCATTGGTAGGCGGCGGCCATCTGGGGGAGCTGCGACGGAGCGTTCGGCGCTACGAAGGCGGCGGCCGGCAGCGCCGGCTGGATCGCGCGCGCCAGCGAGATCAGGTCGTCTCCGTTCGAACCATAGCCGTGGACGAGCACTACGAGCGCGTCGGCTTTCGATCCTGTCAACGGGGCTAGGCGTGGGCCATCGAGCAACTCTGTGATCCTCTCAGATTCCGTTGCGCACTCCCTACGCTCCATATGCGCGCGATAGCCAGCGCGCTGCGGCGGCCCCCCGCGCGTTGGTAGGATCGGAGAAGATGCACGTCCCCAACTTCACTCAGTCAATTCGACCCGGCGACTGGATTGGCTACCGGAACGCCGAACGAGAAGATCGCGCCATTCGGCTGATTGGCTCCGGCCCAGATGCGACCCTGATGGTCCGCGAGGATGTCGCGGCAGATCGAAAGCCCCATCCCAAGGCCGCTGGGCTTGGTCGTGTTGAATGCCTCGAACAGCCGGGGGAGAGCCGCTTCCGACAGACCGGGCCCTGTGTCCAAGACGTCCACACCGACCTCTCCGTCTCGGCACCACGAACTCACCGTGACGGTTCGTGGACCCAGCCAGCCCTCGTCGAAGGCATCGAGCGCATTAACGATCAGGTTCATCAGGACCTGCTGAATCTGCACGCGATCGGCCTCGATCGGAGGCAGTTCGTCAATCGACGCCATCGAAACGACGACCCGGCGTCGACGCGCGTCAGCATCCACCAGCGCCACGGTGTCGCGCACAAGGTCGTTCAGGTCGACTAAGACGCACGGTGCGTTTCGCCGGCTGAACGACTTCACCCTGTCCAGTATGTCCGCCGCACGCTTCACTCCTCCCACTATGCGCTCCATGGCGCGGCGGGCGGAGTCCAGGTTCGGCGTGGGCGCATTGAGCCAGTTCAGACCCGCCATCGCGTTCGCGGAAACGCTGGAGAGCGGCTGGCTCACATCATGTGATATCGAAGCGGAGAACTGGCCCAGCGTCGCGAGCCGGTTCGCGTGTGACAGCTCGTCGCGAAGTTCGCGCATCCTGATCTCTGCCTGGCGGTTTGCGGCCTCCGCGCGGACCCGCTCGGTTATGTCCTGCATCGTCCCGATGTAGGCGCCCCGCTCGGTCACGTGCGTGCCCGGAAATGCGACGAGATGGAGCACACGCGGATCATGCCCTGGCGGCATAGCCGTGAAGGTGAGATCGAGATCAATGGGTTCCAGCAGCGCTCGATCGCCCGCGCTGCGGAGTTGATCGCGATCAGCTGGATCCACGCGGCTGAAGAAGTCTTCGCTGGTGACTTGTCTGTCCAGTTCGAATCCGAAGAGACGGCGGGACTGAGCCGACCACTCCAACGTGTCGCTGGCGGGATGCCATCGGAAGCTACCTGTTAGGTTGGCCTTCTCCGCAAGCGCCATGAGTGCCTCGCTGCGTCTGAGTGCTTCGGTGGCATCCTCCAACTCCTGCGATCGCATCGCTACAAGGGCGTCGAGACGCACCGCGACATCTTTCTGCTCCTGGAGGAGCCAGTGCTGCTGCACAGCTATCAGGGCCTGGCTTGCCGCCACGTTGACGAGGAGCCTTTCAGCAGAAGAAGGGAATTCGGGATGATCGGAGCCGACGAACACGAACCCGAATTCGCCCCGGATCCCGAGATCGAGGGCTACGATGGAAAGCTCGTTGCCATCGATCACGGATGTGAGCGCGTGACTGCCGAGCCGGACCTCGTGCTTGAACCAAGAGTTAGCCGAGGAAGCGACCGAGTCCCTAAGTGTGGAGATGTCGCTCGCCGTTGCTCTGAACGCCTCGATGTCGGGCCCATCGTAGGCGTCGAACAGGCGGACCAGCACGAATTGCGGTCTGACCGTTTGAGCGAGGGCATCGGCCAGGATATCGGCGATACGGGACTGGTCGGCGCCGGCCCACATTGGGCGCAGTCCGAGGATCGAGACCAAGTCGTTCACGCAGCCTCGGAGGTAGTCGCACTCCTCGGTCAGCGACCGCGCAGCTTCAGGCAAGTGCGCAGCTCCCGCTTAGCAGAAACGATGCATCTGCTGCCTCTGATGGAGTGCGGAGATGACCGTCTGCGGGGGTTCGAAGAAGGGGTTCTCGTGGATGTGGCCGTTGAGGATGACGGTCGGATGGGTCCGCAGCGCCTGCACCAGCACCTGACCGGTCCATTCGGGGATGCGATACGAGCAGATCGATGCGTCTATCGCGTTGAAAGGCCCGTGGCCGAGCATTTGCATCGTCGCTTCGTACTCGAGCATCTGGTCGGGGTTCAGGATCAGCTTCGCGTATTCGTATTCGCAGAAGAACCGGGTTCGCGGATAGCCAATCTCGCGGCCCTCCTCGCAGAGATCCTTGAACATGCCAATGATATCCATGGCATCAAAGGGTCCACGGTCGAAGAATGTCTGCGACCAATCGTTGATGGTCAATTGGCCTGAAGCGATCGCGGCCGACACGTCTATTCCGCCTGCGACCAATCGCTCGGCGTGGTCCTTCACGCGCGCAGGATCGATGGTGTGATAGGCGCGCTCGCCGCGCTCGATGCCCCCGCGGAAGAACGGCATCATCACCTCATACTGTTCGTCGAGATCGCGGAATATGGCGCACACGTGTCCGCTGAGGGCGTCCCAGTCGGAGGACCCACGAACGCTCGCGACTAGATCGGCAGCTCTCGTTGACACGCTCGTGATCCCGTTTAAGCGCAGCCCCCCGAACGAGCCTCGACGCCGCGCCATTCTCGCACAAAGGGACCGTCGGGCAATATATGCCATGGTATGGGGTAAGGCTCGCGCTTGCGCGCATAAAAGCTGACAAAGTTGAGCGCTAGTCCCGTGCGTTGCAGGCTGGATCGGAGTGGTCGTCAAGTTAGGTCAGACGAAGCTCGATGCGCTCCGGAAGGATGTTCGAGAGCTCCTGGAGTCTCGAAGGTGTGGCTCGCAACACAGGTGTGAAGAAACGGGAATCGGAAAAGGTCTCAGAGGGCTCGGGGTGACAGCGTCGTGATATCGGATTGGCTGCGCCGCAGGCGTTCTATGGGGCCGGATCGCTACGCCTCGAAATTGTCAGTCGATCGTCCAACGGTTGATGCGCTCTCTGCAGCCGGGGCGCAGGCTGACCCGCCGATGCCGGGGGATCAGTTGAACAGCTTGGCCGCGGTGGTCGCCACCAGCATGCCCTGGTGGCGAGCGCCAGCGAGTTCGATCTCGGAAGGTTGTCGCGAGCCGTCGCTGCCCGCGATCGTGGTCGCACCGTATGGGGCACCGCCGGCGATCTCGTCGATCGTGCCCTGACCGGGATGGCTGTAGGAGAGGCCGACAATGGTCATACCGAAGTGCATGAGGTTCGTGATGATCGAGAAAAGCGTCATCTCGTTTCCGCCATGCTGGGTCGCGGAGGATGTGAAGGCACCGCCGACCTTCCCATTAAGCGCGCCGCGCATCCACAGGCCTCCCGCCCGATCGAGGAACGACGCCATCTGGCTGGACATACGGCCGAAGCGCGTGCCCGTTCCGATCAGGATGGCGTCGTATTCGGCGAGGTCGTCGATCACCGCGATCGGTGCAGCCTGGTCGAGCTTAAAGTGCGCGGAACGCGCGATCTCCTCCGGAACCGTCTCGGGCACGCGTTTGACGTCAACGGCTGCACCAGCTTCGCGGGCGCCTTCAGCGATGGCGTTCGCCATTTTCTCGATGTGTCCGTAGGACGAGTAGTAGAGCACCAGCACCTTTGCCACGACGTTCTCCTTGGCGATTGCCGGGGCGTTCCGGCGGTCGTCGGGCATCCTGCCCAAGGGTGGCTTCTCGTGCATCAAGACGGTGTGACGTGAGAGCGCATACCGATGTATGGTCGTGACGCGGTCGAAGTTGTTATCAGTCTACTGCAGATCGCGAAGTTTCCGTTGTTAAGGGCGCGTCCCCACCCGCGACCCGGGTTTCTCCCATAGAACGAGTTTCGCGTGGGCGGGGCTCAGGCGCATGAGCGACGAGTGGGGTCCGGTCTATTCAGGCGTGATGACAGACTGCATCGAAGCCACCCGACCTGCCCATGATCGGATGTTGGCCCTTCCGTATTTCGAAGAGTACGGCATATGGCTCAGCGGCACGTTCGACGACGCCGCATCGTTCCAGAGCGGCTGTTTTCCGGACGAATTGATTGAGATGACCCGTATCGACGAGTTTTGGGTCAAGTGTCGGGTCATCCCGGACACAGAGGCAGTCGTGATTAGAGGCAGATCCGACCCGCCACGCAGCGAGATGGTGCAGCTTATTACCGGTGAGTTTGAAGGCAAAACCAAAACGCATATTGAGATATTGCAGTGTTCCTCCCGCGCTGACGGTCTTTGCTGCTTACTTGAAAGGGCGGATGCTGTCCCCACTCGCCAACGCTTCACTGGTCAGAATGCGCTCACTGCTTTCCTGAGATGTGCCACCGACCCCAGGAATTGACGGTTTGGTGTCTTGGCTCACGGCTTTTCGCCGTTTGGCAATCAGCGGACCGAACGAAGGCACCATGTCCTTTGTAGGTGAAGCACATCTGACGCGCCATACGTGCTTCTCCGCAATGCACAAGGGCACGGAAAGCAAGGTTTGCCGATCACTTCGACAAGGGCTCTTCGTGAAGACGAAAGCGAGTTTCGCGCGTCGATAGAGTAAAACCCGTCAGGCGCGGCCAAGCTGTGCTATTTCGGGCACGGTTCTGTGGAAAGTGAATTTACGCTTGCAGACTGTCGAGAGTTCATTACCTTTCTCCAAGCGTTGCACCATGTGAGCAATGCCGAGGCGTGAGAACCTCGCAAGAGAAACAGTTTCCTTTGCGTCGTCGTGTATTCGGCTGACGTGACCGGGTAGTTGACGCTCTGTCCAGGCTGCTTGCAGCTAAAGGCGTTGACGCGTGCTCTTGTGCGTTTCTCACCACCCGGTCGTAGCCGGTTCTGCCTCGTAATCGAGGAGAGCCGTGCACATGGGGTTGCTGGTCACTTTTTGCGAAACCGGTCGTAACCGATGCGCTTCGGTTTGAGTCTTGCGCGCGCGGGGGTTGACGAGTCCGACCCGCTTCCCCCCGATCATGATCTTCCGAGGGGTGAGGTTGCCGCTCTTGAGAAACTCTATCGCCATGAACGCTCCGGCCTTGTTGGCTTCGTTGCGCGCAAGGCGGGCTTCGACGATGCAGAAGATATCGTACAGCAGGTCTTCGCCCGGTTCGTAGCACGGGGTAATGCGGAAACTCTCGAAAAACCAGGCCCATATCTGCGGCAATGCGCCCAGAACCAGCTGGTCGACAGAGCGCGTGTCGCGGTGCGGCGGGGGCAAGACAAGCACATGCCTATCGAAGAGGTGGTCCTGGCGGATGGCGATCCGATTGCGATGCTCGAGGCACGCGACCGACTGCGACGCATCGAGGATGCGCTAACCCGCCTGAAACCGCTGACGCGTCAGATTTTTCTGGCATGCCGGGTCGATGGCTTTAGTCATGCCGAAATCGCCAAGCAAACGGGCCTGAGCGTGAAAGGGGTGGAGAAGCACATGGGCAAGGCGATCAAGCACCTCGGCCGGCATTTGCGGCCATGACGGACAGCGAGGGGTACTCGCTTGCCGATCAGTTTCACGGAGAGGCGTCGAGCTGGCTTTTCAGGCGAAATGCCGGAGAGCCGGGCATCGAGGACAAGCTCGCCGTCTGGCTGGAAGCTGATCCGCGGCACCGCGAAGCTTTCGATGAAGCCGAACGGGTCTGGGGAAATTCGCGCGACCTGAAACGCAGCGAGATGCGCCCGTTCGGGATCGGCTCGGAGAAGCTGAGGCGTGCGCCTTTCTATCAGCGGCGCAGCACGCACATAGCCATCGGCATTGCCGCTTCCCTCGCCCTGGCCTGCTTCGCCGCTATGGCCCTGGCATCCAACCCTTTCATTCCCGAGTTGATCACGCCGGCTTCAGCGGCGACTTACAAAACCGGTCTTGGCGAGATCAGGACCTTTCGCCTCAAGGATGGGCCCTTCATCACGCTCGATACCGAAACCGAAGTGAAGGTTGACGGCGGCGGCGCGGCGCAGCGTCTTTTCCTCGTGAAAGGCCGGGTACGCGTCGATAGCGGAAAGGGCGCGCGCCAATTCATCGTGGCGACATCGCAGGACAGTCTTCGCGTCGATGGGTCAATGTTCGATGCCAGCAACCTCGGCCCGCATCTGCAGATTGCAGCGCCGGCGGGGCCGATTGCAGTTACCCGGAGCGCCGGGACAGCGGCTGACCTCAAGCTGACATCCGGCGAGGCAATTGAGCCTGTGAGCGGCCGTGTTGCCGCGCCCCGTCCCGACGCGGGGTGGCCTTCCGGGATGCTTGCTCTTGACAGTACCCGCCTCGACGATGCGATTGCAGTTCTTAACCGTTACAACCGCACCAAGCTTGTACTGGCGGGCAGGGGTCTTGGCCGTCGCCTTGTAAGCGGAGCCTTCCGCGTGCGCGAACCGGACAGTTTCGCCGAAGTCATCGCCAGGATGTACCACTTGCGCATCGATCGCTCCCACCCTGATCAGATCAGAATTTCGCCGACGAACTGATCCCCGCTTTTTCCTGATCAAAAAAATGTGGGGGGACCGTCACCCCCACCACCGTCTCCATCCTTGACCCGCCGATGTCCGGCACAGGGGGGAAACGGCAAAAAATGAAAAAGACGGGATATGGCATCACGCTGTGGTTGGCGACGACCTCGCTGACCGGAGTACTTATTGGCCCGACGGTCGCACAAGCGCAGCAAACTGCGCAACTAACCATCGATCTTCCAGAGCAGCGCCTGGCAGATTCGTTACGGGCTCTGGCGCTGCTCTCGGGCCGGACGGTCCTTGCGGATGACGGGAGTGTCGCCGCGAGGCGCGCTCCCGCTCTGCGCGGAACGTACACTCTGGAGGAAGCCCTGCGTCTGCTGCTTGGAGGGAGCGGCCTGGAAGCAGTGCGGAGCAAGGACGGGTTTTCCGTAGGGCGCATCGAGGCCGCTACCTTGCCGAACAACCCCGAGGCTTCGGAAAGATCCGAAGCGGGTCCTGCAATAACCGTCACCGGCAGCCGCATCCGCGGAGCTCCCGTCACCTCGCCGGTGATCTCCGTCGATACCGACAAGGCGCAGGAGCAGGGAAAGACCGAACTTGCCGATGTCGTGCGCAGCATTCCGCAATCGTTCGGCGGAGGACAGAATCCAGGCCTCGGTGCTAACGTTCCCACCGCAAGCGGCGTCGATGTCGGCGGTGCATCGACGGTCAACCTTCGCGGACTGGGAAGCGATGCCACGCTGACGCTCATCAACGGCCACCGTCTGGCGTACAATGGTTCGCGGCAAGGCGTCGACATTTCGGCACTGCCGTTTGCCATTGTCGAGCGCGTCGAGATCGTCGCTGACGGTGCCTCGGCGCTCTACGGTTCGGATGCCGTGGCCGGTGTCGCCAATGTCATCCTTCGCCGCGACTACGACGGCATCCTTACGTCGGCCAACCTCGGCACTTCCACGGCGGGCGGTGATTTCCGGCAGCAGTACGGCCTTACCGCTGGCAAGCGATGGGGCTCGGGCGGCTTCGTCGGCTCCTATGAGTTTGCCCGAAATACGCAGATCCTGACCGGCGACCGGCCCTTCACTGCTTCTCGTCCCGGAAATACACTGATCCCGCCGATGAAGCGCAATGCCTTTGCCGGCGCAGCCCATCAGGACCTCGCGGACAATCTAACCTTCGAAATCGACGGCCTGTTCAACAACCGTGACAGCGTTCTCGTCCAGCCGAACAATACGTCCGGTGATCTTTCGGTAAGCCGCATCGAGAAGGTCTCGCAAAGCAAGTCCTTCTCGATTGCGCCGTCGCTCAAGCTGAACCTCCTGGGGGGCTGGCGCCTCGCGCTTTCGGGTGTCTACGGGACGGAAGACGTTCACCTGGCGAGCAACAGCTACACAGGCAGCACGCAGACGGGCACCATCCCGCTGTGTTACTGCAACAAGGGCAGTTCCGTGGAGCTGGCCGCTGATGGACCGTTGTTCGCATTGCCTGCGGGCGCTGCCAGGGTAGCGATGGGCATCGGCTATCGCTACAACCAGCTATTCATCGATCGCGGCAAGGGCAACTACCTTACCGGCCATCATTCGCAGGACAGCTACTACGCCTACGGCGAGCTGAGCCTGCCGGTCGTTGCGCCGGAGCAGGGGATTGACTGGATCAACCGCCTGAATCTCAGCGCGGCGCTGCGTTTCGAACATTATCCCGGGGTTGACGACGTCGTAACGCCGAAGCTGGGCGCGATCTTCGCGCCCGTCGAGGATCTCGCGCTCAAGGCAAACTGGGGCAAGTCCTTCCGGGCCCCGACGCTGTACCAGCAGTACCTGGCGCAGAGCGCGCTATACTACAACGCCTCGTCGCTCGGGGGCGCTGGCGGCACTGCGCTCTATCTGACCGGTGGAAATCCGGACCTTCGTCCGGAAAAGGCCACCAGCTGGACGGCCACGCTGGAGTACAAGCCGCGTCAGCTACCGGGTCTCGGGTTCCAGTTGGGCTATTTCTCGACGCGCTACACTGACCGGATCGTCGCGCCTATCACTTACTTCTCGCAGGCGCTGAGCAATGCGCTCTACGCGCCCTACATCGAGCGGAACCCAAACCTTGCCACTGTCGAGGCCCTCGTTGCCAATGCCGCCACGTTCTACAATGGCGCCGGCTCGGCCTTTGACGCCTCCAGCGTCGTCGCCATCGCCAACAATACCAGCGTGAATGCCGGAAACCAGCGTATTCACGGTGTCGACGTCCTGGCGGACTACACCCAGGACCTCGGAGAGAGGGCCGGATCGCTCGCGCTCTCGCTCAATGCCAGCTATTTGCGCAGCACCCAGACCCTGATCGCCGGTGCCGCGACAACGCAGCTTGCAGGCACCCTGTTCAACCCGCCGAACTGGCGCGGCCGCGCAAGCGCGACCTGGAACCTCGACGGGTTCTCGCTCAATACCACCGTGAGCCGGGTTGGCGGCGTCGATGACGAGCGGACGGGCACGACCGTCAACATCAGCGGACAGACCACCGTCGATCTCACCGCACGCTATGCCTTTCAGCAGCCACAAGGCCCGCTGCGCGGCCTCGTTCTCACCCTAACGGTCCAGAACATCTTGGACGATGCGCCCCAGACCATCGCGACAAGCAGTATCTACGACACGTCCTTCGACACGACGAACTACTCGGGGATCGGTCGCTACATCGGCTTCGGGGTAACCAAGGCATGGTGACCGCTTCGACCAGCGGCCGGCACCTGCGATCCTGCGGTCTGGCGGTCGCACTCATGGCTGGGGCGGCTGCCGTGCCTGCAATCGCGCAGACGCGGTGCGATGGCCTCCTACCTGCCGATCCAACTGTTGCGCGCACGATAGGCGCCGGTGGTCGGTCGGCCCAAACGGAACTGCGGCCGATCACACCCGGCGATCTCATCCGGCTTCGCGATTTCGGACCGGCAGATGGGGCCTCCACCGAGGCACCGGGCCCGCTCGCTATCTCGCCGGACGGCACGGAGGCTGCCTTCATCCTCACGCGCGCCGACCCTCTCGAAAATCGGTATTGCCGAGCTCTCGTTGCCCTCTCGTTGGATGGCAAGGGACCGGCGAACCTGAAAGCTGGGAAAGGGCGCAAGATCAGAATGATCGCGCCCGCCGGCGATTACATATTCCAGCGATTTCCATTTTACGGAACGCAGATCGCCGACGGTTTCAATGTCGTCGTCACGCCGAGATGGTCGCCTGACGGACAGTCGATCCTGTTCCTTCGCCGGGACGGCAATCGTGAAGATGGCAAGGTTGAGGTCTGGCTCGTCAGGAGAGACGGGAACGGCGCAAGAGCCCTCACGCATTCCGACGCCGATGTGGAGGCTGCGGCCTGGAGCGCTGACGGAAAGCGGGTCATCTATACAGTCCGGGCGGCGTCGGCAGAGAAACTGCAGGACATCTTAGCGGAAGGCCGCCGCGGTTGGCTCTACGATGAAAGGATCCTGCCGACGCATGGCCCCGTGCCGCAGCTGCCGCTCCAACCGCTCGTGACCCGGTCGGTTTCGGTCGATGGCGGCGATGATCGACCCGCAGACACCTCAGAGCACGTCGTTGAACAGGATAGTTCGCTGGGCGCGACAGCACCTGACGGCCGGGTTGCCACCGTCACTCACCGTAATGGCAATCCCTATGCGTCCCTGGAACTCTCGGTCACCACGAGCCCGCGTGCATCCGGTGAGAGCTCGACTGTCACATGTCGGCACGCGTCATGTGACGGCGATTTCCTGGGGGTCTGGTGGGCGCCGCTCGCGCACGATCTGCTGTTTCTGCGGCGGGAAGGCTGGAACAAGGAAACAACCGCGCTTTACCGATGGTCGGGTAATTCCGGCTCCGCGCCGGTTTCAATCCTCAAGACCGATGACGTCCTGCTGGGATGCCTGCTTGCGCGGGGAAGTCTCGTCTGCACGCGCGAGAATGCGACGACGCCGCGACGTATCGCGCAGATCGACACGCTGAGCGGCAGGATGTCGGATCTCTTCGATCCAAACCCCGAGTTCCAAGCAATTTCCCTTGGCAGGGTTGAGCGCTTGCGGTGGCGCAACGACCTCGGTCTCGAAGCTTGGGGCGATCTCGCTCTGCCGCCGGGCTATCGCAGTGGCACCCGGCTGCCCATGGTGGTCGTCCAGTATAACAGCCGAGGCTTTCTTCGCGGCGGCACAGGTGATGAGTACCCGATTTTTGCTCTCGCAGCGCGCGGCATTGCGGTTCTCAGCATTGAGCGCCCCCCTTCGGTGGCATCGCTCCATCCCGATATCAGGACCCCGGAGCAATTGCTGAACGCCTACCACCGCAACTGGGCAGAGCGACGCAGCATTCAGTCAGCTATCGAGGTCGGGGTGAAGGCGGCGGTTGATCGCGGCATCGCCGATCCCGCGCGCCTTGGTATCACGGGGCTTAGCGATGGGGCCTCGGCGGCGCGCTGGGCACTGATCAACTCGGACCTGTTCAAGGTGGCCGCGGTCAGCACCTGCTGCGTCGACGAGAATGCCCTGATCTACAACGGCCTTGCGGTTCAAAGGCAGTTCGAGGCCATGGGGTACGCTGCTCCCGACAGCGAGGATCGGACATTCTGGAAGCCCTATTCGCTGGCCATGAACGCGCACAGGATGAACCGGCCGCTGCTCATGCAACTGGCGGACGAGGAATATCTGGCGGGCGTCAATACGCTCGCGGTTCTCAAGGCAGCAGGGCAGCCGATCGAGATGTTCGTTTTTCCGGGTGAACATCACAAGAAGTGGCAGCCCGCGCACCGTGCGGCCGCGTACGAGCGCAATATCGATTGGTTCACGTTCTGGCTGCAGGACAAGGAGGATCCCGATCCGGCGAAGCGGTCGCAATATGCGCGATGGAAAGAAATGAGAGATCATCCTCGGTCCCGTCCCTGACCGGAGGGCGACGAACCGCGGCCGTCTAGCCATTCGGCGGCCGCGGTTCGCATTCAGTCTTCGCCGAGGCCGGTGGCCGGACTACCGAGCACTTCATCCACCGGCATCGGGCCGCCGCCGTGGGTGTCGACGCTTGCCGCGCCGAGTTCGATGAGGTCACCGGACCGTTCGTTTTCACGTGCCATTGTCATACTCCTCGTTTGCGCTGCCAGCAGCGGCAGCTTGCTCGAGGCTATGGGAGGGCGGGCGATATCCGAAATTGATAGCGATCCAATATCGCGAATATCAATTCCGGCTCGCAGCACGTTGCACCGTGGAATGTCCGGGGCGGACGAAAGGGCCGTTGCCAGGCTCAGCGCTGCGGTTCGGGAAGCCGGTTGTGAGGCGAGAAAGAGAAGGGCACTTGCACGGCCAACGGCTTCACAATGGATCGGGCGCTCAGCCTGACTGCGTGACCGGAGGACGGAACGGCGTGAACAGCGGCCGCGCGGGAACGCGGCCGCTGTTCATTTCAATTGTCGGCAAGGAGCTCTGTCGGAATGGAGCCGAGGATTTCCTCGACGGGTAGCGGACCGTTTCCTCGGGTCAGCGCACTCGCCCGGCCAAGGTCCACTCGGTCAGCAGGCAGTTCGTTCTTGTTTGCCATTGTCGTCTTCCTCAATCGGCCTGCCGGAAGCGGCAGGTGATCGAGGCTATCGCGCATGGCCCGGGATCGGGAATTTATACGGGTTCGATACCGCGAATATCAGGCCCGCAGCCTACCGTTCCTCGCGGAACTTGTGAGTGCTAGGCCCAGCTCGCAGCCCAGGCCTCTGCCTCGGCGAATTGCAGAACCCTGCGAAACCGACTGCCATGGGGAGGGCGCGGATCGTCCAGCACTTCGAGCACCGCAGCCCTCTCGATCACGCCCTGCCGCGCGAGCTCGCCTTCGGCGAGTAGTTCCCTGATCTCGAGGCGCCAGGTTTCGAAGATCTCGGCGGTGAAACTGTCCGGCGTGCCTTTCGAGTGCCGGAATATCACGTTCTCGGGGAGATCCTGCGCGAATGCTTGCCGCGCCGCGTAGCGGTTAAGGCCCTGGCCGAACCACAGCCAGCTCGGGATGCGCAGGCAGGCTTCGACGAGGGGCTGGGACAGCAGCGGTGCGACAATGGGAGGGGCAGAGCGTGGGTCCAGTGTCTCGATATAGCTCTGCCCCGCTCCGATCATGCGACCATGGGCTTCCTGTCCAGGAAGAAACCTGGCCGGACGAGGACGCGGATCATCGTCTTCAGGGCCGGTGAAAGGGCCGCAAAGCATGCTGGTGTCACTGGCGGCGGCGGGTGAGCGCTTGCCCAGCCATGCCCGCCGGATTCCATTTGCCATGATCGTCGCAACGGGAACCTGGGTGATATCGCTCATGATGCTGGCATGCGCCAGGCAGTCTTGCCGAGGCCGAAGGCCCGGAGCGCATCGGCTACCGGGTTTGAGGAGTGAAGCGAGCAGAAGACCTGATCCCCGCCGCCGCCATTGAAAATGGCGCCGGCATCCGTTTCTTTGGCGAGGGCGCGGGAATGGCGCAGGCTTTCCTGCCACATGATCCTGCCGGAAGGGCGCGGCAATCCGGCGGCGCTGCTGGTCCCGATATCAATGTCCCGAACCTCGCGCTGCTTCTCATGAAGGACAATGGCGAAATGATCGCAAACGGCCCGAGCATAGTGGCGCTCGTCACCCAATGCGTCGCGCGTGACGAGGGTAAGCGCTTCGACATGGACGCCGGCGCCGACAAGCGCGGCGGCAAGGATCGAGGAATCGACGCCGCCCGACAGCATCAACACGGCGCGTCGTAGCCCAGAAGTCCTGGAACTGATGCACATGCGCGTTGTGGCCGAGACCAGTGCGACCGCCTCTTCCGCAGTACCGATCCGCGGCTGGGTAAAGGCCCGGGATGGCGACCAGACCGTCGTTGTTCTGCGTCCTTGAGGCGCGAATGTCTCCATCGTGCCGCCGCGCAGTTCCTCGAGGCTCCACAGGCATGTTGCGGTCAAGACGCGGTCCTTGCGGGATAGCTCGCGCGCGAGTTCGCTCCAGTCGACCAGGGGGTCGTAGAGGCCGAATGCGCTCAGCATGTCGACGTCGCTGGCAATCGCGAAGGCTTCGCCGACCGGCGCGACCAGGCACGGCAGCTCGCCGAGCGGCGCGCGCAGGACGCGGGTTTCACCGGCCGCGTGCACGATGGCGACGTAAGGTCCCCAGAACCGGTCAACGAGTTCGGCGAGATCGCCCGCGGCAATGCGGGCTGCTTCCTCGCCGCTGAAGTGGGTGACCCGCGATCCATCGTGCTTGCGAAAGACCTCCCCGATCACTGCACCCTCAGGTCCGAGGGGGATCGCGGCTTCGCGCCCCGCCGCAAGCGCGGCCGAGCCGGTGTCCAGCGCCATGCTCCATTCGCTCGAGCTTCCGACACGCGCGGCGAAGCCTTCCAAAAACGCCGGATGTGCTTCTGGCGAAGGGCGCAGGATGCCAACGAAACGTGAGCTCGCCCGAGTGTTTCGGGCGCCGGGATGGGGGGAGACGCGCATCATACGACGAGGATCGGGGTAAAGGGCCGGATGTTGTCCAGGCGGTCATTGAGCACGTCAGTGCCGGCCTGGACCCAGCAGTGGGCGGCAAATGGACGAAGCTGAACGCCCATGACCAGATCGACCGGCCAGCCTCGCGCGAGCGCGTAGCGGGCAAGGGCGAGCGAGCGGGGAAGGCAGCGATCGTGAGCCTGCGTCAGGCGCGCTGTCCTTGCGAACTGGGCGGCGAGGTCACGCATGGCCGCCGTGTCGATTTTTTGGCCGTCGCCGATGGCGGCCTTGCGCTCGGACAGCCGCTTGATCATCCGGTGGAGCCGGCCGAGCCGCAATGCGAACCGTGCCAGGGCAATGCCGCCTGCCAGCAACCCGATTGCGACCGGACGGACGGTTTCGCGCGGCGCGTCGAGAAGGCTGGTTCGGGCGGGATTTGAAAGGAGGCAAGGCGCGACTGCGGTTGGTCCCGGTGCCTCCGCCAGAATTCCTGACAGAAGCAGCGGCGCGGCATCGTCGTTTCGCGGTGTATCGGCCGCGCCCGAAATGAGCGACCGGAACCCTGCTTCAAGGCGCGGCGAAAGGCAAAAATAGCGATCCGCGACCAGATCGAGGAACACGAGACGGTCGCTGACCTCGCAGTACGTCAGATTGCTTTGCAACCTGTAACCCATGACGACCTCCCGAAGCGGCCCGCCCGGGCCAAAAATGGTCGGGCCGCGATCGGCTACCAGCGCCGGTCGCGGCCCGCTCTTCAGTCAGTCGTCGGAGAGACCGGTGACCCGGCCAAGGATTTCATCGGCGGGCACCTGGCCCTGGCCATGCGTTTGCTCGCTGGCGGCGCCGAGTTCGATCACGTCTTCGTTCAGTTCGCGTACCATGGTCTTTCTCCTTCTCCCGCTGCCGGAATTGACAGCGGAACCAAGAGTAGGTCGTGGCCATGGGTATCGAAAACTTATATGGATTCGATCTGACGAATATCAAATTTCCGTATTAGATGGTATTTCGTTCTGTTCGGTAGCGCCTGCGAAGTAACTCGGCTGCAACTTTGAGGCGGCGCCGATGATAGGAGGTCACGAATTTCCTGAGGTCTTCGGCGTGGTTTGATTGCGCCGCTGCATCCAGTCTTTCAAATTCGCTATCGAGATCGTCGAAAATGTCGGGTTCTCCCAAGCGGACGGCGTGCAGTCTGGCATTCGCCTGGGAAATGGCGGCGATGTACTCGGCCTGCGCTGAAGCATTCACGATCGCGCTGAATGCGGCGGCTATGCGGTCGGGATAGTCCATGGGGCTCTGCCGTGGCAGCTCGATCGGCGCCGCGAGGCCCGCTGCGCGCCGCAATGCCAGGCTCAATATGTCGGCCGACCAGCCGATGAGGTCCTTCAGCGCAGGCTCGTCCAGGAGCGGCAGGTGATAGCCGGTACCGGTGCGCGTCTCGACCAGCCGTTCACCGACAAGACGGTTCAATGCCTCGCGAACCGGCGTCGTGCTGGCGTTAAGCTGCTTCGCCAGGATCGCGGGGTCGAGGCGGATTCCCGGGGCGGTCTCCCGGCTGGTGACGAGTTCGTGCAAATCCAGGTAGATCCGCCCCGATGTCGGCCCCGCGTTCATCGCCTCGGCCCAGGGCAGCGGGTTTCGGGATCGGCAAGCCGCGCGACAAGGTCGGCCTGGTCCGGGCGCAGCGCGTCGATCGCGGCCAGTGGCCGATCGGGATCGAAATCTCCATCCAGCAGGACCGAAGGGCATTGCCCCTCGAAATTGCCGAGATTGGGGCGGTGTTGCCGGTATCCGACAAGGGCGGCGAGTTCGCTGTCGAAATGGCTTGCAATCCCCGGCGGATAAGCGAGCCACTGGTTCTCGTAGGGTTTTAGCCAACCCAGCGAGTAGCCGACGACAATCCCCCTTCGAACAGTGTCGGTTCGATTGTTGCCGGCACCGTGCAATGTCGAACCCAAAAAGAGGAGTGCCGCGCCTGGCGGCAATTCGATCGCGATGGCCGGCTCAGGAGGAGTTGCCTCGTTGGCGGCAGCGCCATGGCTTTTTGGCCAGATCAGTGTCGCGCCATTTTCGTTCGTGAACGGCGTAAGTGGCCACATGACATTGACGAGGTACTCGGCGCTGCCCTTGGGTGCCGCCCACATGTCCTGGTCACGGTGTGGCAGCTGTGCGGGCGCGCCGCCGTGGACCGCGATCGCCTGCGTGGTGTTGAGCTGGATGCACTCGCACCACGGCAGCAATATTTGCTCGACGATCGCGACGATCAGGGCGTGGCGAACGAGGGCTTCGGCCCGTGGCGATCGCAGGAGCAGGCTTCCGAAGCGTTTCGTCGTCGCTCCGTAAAAGCCGCCTTCGCAGAACGGGGTGGTCTCGAAACGCTCGGCGAGATCACCGTCCAGTGTCTCGATCACCTCCATGGAAAGCGCATCGGCAATGATGCAGTATCCATTTTCCTTGAGCTCGGCAGCATAGCGGGCAACTTCGTAGAACAGGTCCATGAGCCGTCTCCCTCAGTTTGCTGCGAAATGATCGGAAAACCACGGCGATATTATCCCGGCATCGACGATGCGCTGAGGCGTGTCGCGGTCGATTTCGATGTAAAGCGCCGCCAGGACCTCGCCTTCGTGGTACCGCGGCGGCCCCAGTGGGCGACAGGTCCACCCGAACGCCAGCACCTGGCGAAACCATCCTTCCGATGCGACCGCGGTGTAACCGGTAATCCCGTTGATTAGGGCATATTCGACCAGGCGGCACACGAGAGCGTCCCTTGCTTCCCGGCGCTCTGCCGCTCGCAGCCGCCGGTCGAGGCAGAACCGCGTGATCTCGCGGATCGTCGGACCGCACGGAGGCCCATCGGCGCAGAAGGCAGCGTAGAAGCTATCGAGGATATGCGGTCTGGTCGTCGGTAATATTCGCGTCGACGCCAAATGGGTCCCGTCCTGTTCCGACAGTATCAAGTAGCGGGTGTGTTCGTTGTCGAACTGATCGACTTCGTATTTACCCGCGAGAACTGGCACATCCCACTTGAGCAGGTCGACGAACACCGACTTGCGGGCTGCGAACATCGCCCGCATTGCCTCATCGGGGGCTTCTTTGCCTTCGAAGGTCGCTATATTGAGCATGGGTCTGACTCCTTGACCGTGATCGGCCAAGGGTCAGCCCGTTCAGGCGATCGGCGCCATATCGGAAAACCGATATGTCATCGGCGGAAAATCTGCGTCAACGTGATCGTCCCGTCGAACAGTGCCCGGACCACCAGCAATGTGCGTTTGGAAACACCGTAACACTCGCAGGCATTCCTGAGATGGAGACCAGCTGTCTGCTTCGTGACACCTGTGAGGTCGGCGATCTCGCCATCGGTCTTGCCAAGGGCGGCAAGGGCCGTGAACTCGCGTTGACGCATAGTCAGTATTGGCGCACTGGCGCCGCCGGTACCGCGTCCGCTGGAGAGCCGGCGCGCCTTCTCGAAAGCCCAGGTGCCGAACAGCTGCGCCAGCGGCAACAACGGCTCATGGAGCGGGATGCCGGTGCCGGTGACGAAAGTTACCGACCCGTTCGCTTCGCCGGGAACGTTGATCGGGACGGTGAAGCCGTTTCCGATCCCCTGCTGACGCCCGAGCTCCATGATCTTGTGGTCCTGCAGATTGAGCGGGATCATCGCAGGGATGTGCCGCCAGGCAAATCCGCTTCCTGTCACATGGCTCGCACGGTGGACCGGGTCACTGAAGCCGAGGCCGTGGCGGTCGTAGAAGTCCGCCCATTGCGCCGGGTAATTGTGGAGACGCATGAAGCGTCCACCGGCGTGCATGAGATCGGCATGGTGAGTCAGCGCATAGCGCTGGAAGCCGAGCGAGGTGGTGGCTTCGTTCAGCACCGCCCCGAGATCGTCCATCGTTGCCGACATTTCAAAGAGGCGCCAGAAGCGCGCCATCAGTTCGAGTACTTGCTTGCCCAAGGTTCGACATTACGAGCACCGGCGGCGTCTCTTGCCACCGGAAATCCGGTGTTCGCCCTTCCTGTTTTTCTGAAGCCAGGCTGCGGTTTCTCAAGCTGCTGCCCGGCAGGTTGTGTCGCAAAATTGTCATATCATTGCTTCGCCATCCCGGAGTATCCCCCAAAAGGGGTAAGCAGTTCATTTACCGATGAAAATTTGTTAATCGCCTTGAGATACGGCAGACTGCGTTGGCGGCGTTGAACGTGCCGCGCGATCAATCGCGTGTGGCGGATTGGCGCGATGCCGGGGCCTACGAACGTCTTTCCGCGACCGATCGCGCAGGCCTGATGTGGGAATGGCTGCGCCGTGACCCAGGTTATGTGGATTGGCATGTCCAAGCGAGCCGGGCGACCGGCGGAGCAATCGCCGATGCTCTGAAATGGGGGCTTCACTTTCGCTGAAGACCCGGTCCGGGATGCGTTCTCGGCCCGGATCCTTTGGCATGCTGATCTCGATCCCGGCACGCTCAGGGCAGAGGCCGAACCGGGACGTGCAGGGGGCGCGGAGTGCATGGACATGACGCGGCTGGCGCCGTGGTTGACGCTGGTTCCCGGACAAGCCGGGCGCCAGCATGCAGTCCTTTCCGATGGTCGGCGCCGGATCAGGATCGATGTCACGTCAGGACGATGGACAACGGAACGCTCGATGCGCCTGCGGTTTCATTTCGATAGTCTGGTTTCAGCCGAAGCGGGGATACTGCCGATGCGGCGACTTATCCTGCTTTACAAACACCAGCGCTTCGGCCGGATGCTTTATCCAAGAGATCCTGCGCTCGGCCGCGGCATCGTGCTATTGCGGGTGCACGATGCCCTGGCGGCAGGCGCCACGCATCGGGACATCGCCATGTCTCTGCTGGGACACGGCGATGCAGGTCTCGACTGGAACCATCCGTCGGATTCCCTGCGCTCGCGCATCCGCCGTCTCACCCGTCAGGCACGGGCAATGGCAGGCGGCGGGTTCAGACGGCTGATGGGCGGCGGTTGATCCGCCGCGACTGGGCGAGGCCCTCGCTAGAATGTCAGGTTTCGGAATCGCCGAGCAACTTTGCGCAGGCGAGCGCGCCGATCATGTAAGGACCCTCGTCCTGCTGCCCGGTGCGAATCTGGCGCAGGAACTTTCGGTTATCGAGGCCCCGCCGTTCTAGTTCGGCCGCCACAGCGCCTCGGATTTCCTCCAACTTTTCCATGATTACATGCCTCCAAAAGAGAACATATAAAGAACAAATATTGGGCCAGTCAACATTGGCGTGGCGGCCGGAGCGCGATCTGCGCTTTCTAGGTGTGGCTGACGCGGCAGGTGCGGGCGGTTGACCGTCACCTGCTGCTGTTATCGCAAATGCGCGTGGGCGCCTGGTTAAGCCTCGCCCGCGGCAATCCCGAGTTTCGGGCGCGAACGCGGCTTTGCCGACTTGGGACCGGTTTCGATATCGGTCTCCGGGCCTGATTTCGCAGGAGCCTTGGGAGCCGGGGTAACGGCAGGCTCGGTGACCGGCTGCGTGCTGCCTCCCGCCGTTGCCGCCTTGCCGCGCGGCTTGCGGCCAAGGCCGATCCGCTGGGCAAGTTCCTTGCGGGTATCAGCGTAGTTCGGCGCGACGAGCGGATAATCTGCGGTCAGGTTCCAGCGCGAGCGATACTCGGCCGGTGTCATCTGGTGATGGGTTGTGAGGTGACGCTTTAGCATTTTCAGCTTCGTCCCGCATTCCAGGCAAGTAATGGCGTCTGGCTTTATCGAGGCGCGAACGGAAACCGCCGGCTTGCGCTCTTCCTCCACGGGGGCGGCGGGCTGTCCCAAGTTCTCGAGCGATCCGTAGACGGCGGCAATCAACTGCGGAAGTTCCTCCGCCGCGACCTTATTATGGCCGACGTGCGCCGAGATGATGTCTGCGGCCAGAGTGAGAAGTGTTTCGTTCACCATGCTGTTTTTACCCGATCGTATCTGTGCGAGGAAATCGCCACAGCATCATGCTGCCTCCGGCGCAAGTCTGTCGAGCGTAGAGGCTATCAATTCTGGATGATGTTCTAAGCGGGGACATTTGCGAGATCTGCCGATCTCCTCCAGTTGCGATCCTGAACGTGCATCCATGAATCATGGTCGCTATGAAATACTCGCACTTTCTCCATGCAGGTTTCGCTCAAAACTTTGTTTTTTGAATCGCATCATGGCGCCTCGCTCCTCCGGTTCGATCGCGCTCTATGCCGCGCGCGGCGAGGCTGATCGCCTCCGGCGCCGCCCGCAGGCACCGAGCCCCCCCGAGACAAGCTCGAAGGGTCTCGTCCTGGCGGCAACGATCGCTGGCGCGGGGGCGGCCAAGCAGGCTCGGCCTTTTGTTGACGCCCGCAGGCTGCGCCCGCGCGCGGCGTCATCAGTGAGCCTCTCCCGGGCGTCGCCGGAGGTGGGCTCGCCGCCCGTCTAGGCCCGCCGCCGACCCCTGCAAGCCGCGCCAAGGCGCGGCTCCTCCACTCACGTTCCGGCCGCAAGCGGTGCAGGGACCGCCTCACAGCGGGCCTTGTCGGTCGTCCGTGCCGCCCACCCCCGCCTCCGCCGGGGAGGCCCATGTTGGGTCTTTCAGGCGGCGTATGGAGGTGAGACATGCGCAGCAATCGCAAGGGTTCGCGGGAACCGAGACCGTGGCAGGAAGTGAAGGAGAGCCGGGAGTGCCGGGGGCAGGACCGGGCCTCGCTCTATGACGAGGTCACCCGCCGGATCATTTCGGAGCTTGAGCAGGGCCGCGTCCCTTGGGTCCAGCCGTGGAGTAGCGAAGCATGCGGCGCGCCGATTGTCGGCCTTCCCCGTAATGCCCTGACCTCGCGCTGTTACTCGGGCGTCAATGTGCTGATCCTGTGGGGCGCGGTTATCGAGCATGGCTGGCCTTCCCAAGGCTGGCTCACCTTTCGGCAGGCATTGGAAGCGGGCGGCAACGTCCGCAAGGGCGAGCATGGCACGACTGTCGTCTATGCCGACCGTTTCACCCCCGAGGCCGAGAAGACGCGGGCGCAGGAAAGCGGCGGGGAAGCGCGCTCGATAGCCTTTCTCAAGCGTTTTACGGTGTTCAACGTGGCGCAGTGCGAAGGACTGAGAGAAGGCCTCATGCCGGAACCGGTCGCGCTGCCCGAGCGAGAGATCGTGCCGGTTGCCGAAGCGGTCATTGCCGCCAGCGGGATCGATTTCCGGATCGGCGGCGCAAAGGCTTTTTATTCCCCGGGCGCAGACTTCGTGCAAGTGCCGCCCCAGCCCGCGTTCTACGATCAGGTGAATTACTACCGGACCTGTCTTCACGAAATGTGTCACGCAACCGGGAGTAAAGCGCGCCTCGCCCGCAATCTGACCGGAGCGTTCGGTTCCAAGGACTACGCCCGCGAGGAACTCGTCGCGGAAATGGGTTCGGCTTTCCTTTGCGCCGCGCTCGGGATCGTGCCGACCGTGCGTCATGCCGATTACTTGGGGGCGTGGCTGGACGTGCTTCGCGAGGACAACCGCGCGATCTTCCGGGCCGCTTCGATGGCCAGCAAGGCGTCGGATTGGCTGCTGGCGCGCCATGCCGCTGCGGACGCCGAGACGGCTTATGACATGGCCCACGCCGTTAGCATGGAGACAGAAGGAGCAGGCAGCGAAGAGGCGAACGGCGAAAGGATGAACAACGGGGGGGCGGTGTCATGAGCCTCATTCCTCCCGGCATCCGCTCGCTGCTTACCGCAAACTTCGAGCACTGCATCCGCAACCCACGTTTCGACCCCTTGCCGCTGGTGCGCCTGTTCAATCCCACGGGCCGTGCGGTCTGGCTCGCGAGCGAACTCTATGCTGACGGCGACACTCTCTATGGGCTGGCCGATCTCGGCTTTGGCAGTCCCGAACTGGGTATCTTCTCCCTGAGAGAGATCGAGGCGATCACTCTGCCGCTCGGCATGCGGATCGCCTCGGACCTCGTCTTTACCACCCGGCACCGCCTTTCGATCTGGGCCGAAGCTTCGCGTCTTGCCGGCTCGATCCCCGATGCCGCCCTCCTGCTGGAGCGCCTCACGCGCGAGGACCCGGCGGCGATCCGGCTTCTGCCGCGATAGCGGCAGCAGACCGGCGCGGGCGGACGCCTTGGTTCCTATCCGCTCATTCACTGCCGGTCCCTCGTCCCTCACCCGGGTGCGAAGGACCGGCCACCCCTGAAACACCAAATCGATGGAAACCCTTATCATGAAACTCGAATTCATCGCCCTCGACAAGCTCTGCGTCAGCAAGGCCAACATGCGGCATGGCCGCAAGGCTCCGGACGTTTCCGACATCTCGCCGACCGTTCGCGCGCGCGGCGTGATCCAGCCGATCCTCGTGCGGCCGCACTGCCCGCCGGGTCATTATGAAATCGTTGCCGGTTCGCGCCGCTTCCACGCCGCCAGAATTGTCGCGGAAGAAAACGGCGCTGCGGCTGGCGAGGCCCATGGAAGCACAGCGGAATCCGCCGTTCTCCCTTGTGCGATCCTTGACGAGGGCGACGATGCCGATGCGGTCGAGGCCTCGCTGATCGAGAACATCGCCCGTCTCGATCCCGAAGAAATGACACAGTGGGAATGCTTTACGCGGCTCATCCGCGAAGGACGCAAGGTCGAAGAGATTGCCGTGACCTTCGGTCTGCCGGACCTTGCGGTGAAGCGGGTGTTGGCGCTCGGAAACCTGCTGCCGCGCATTCGCGACCTCTATCGCCGCGAGGAAATCGATGTCGTGACCGTCCGGCAATTGACTCTGGCATCCAAGCGCCAGCAGCGCGACTGGCTGGCGCTGCTGGACGACCCCGAGGCTTACGCGCCGAGGGGGCATCAGCTGAAAGGCTGGATTCTGGGAGGTCAGACGATTTCGGTATCGCATGCGCTGTTCCCGCTCGATGGCAGGGGGCTGGCGACAGTGTCCGACCTGTTCGGGCAGGACAGCTATTTCGCCTGCGGCAGGTCCTTCTGGTCGCTCCAGAATGCCGCCGTCGAGGCGCGCCGCCGCGAATACAAGGAGCAAGGTTGGGCCGATGCCGTCGTCATCGGGCCGGACGAGAATTTCCATTCCTGGGAGTACGAAAAGATGCCCAAGCGCAAGGGCGGGCGGGTCTATCTCGATGTCAGGCCCATCGGCGAAATCGTGATCCATGAAGGCTACCTCAGCCGCAAAGGCGCGGCCCGGCTTGCGCGCGGTGAGGCCTCGGAGGGGGCGGGCAAACTTGCCCGCCCGGAAATGACTTCGGTCACTCGGACTTATCTGGACCTGCACCGCCATGCCGCCGTTCGCGCCGCCTTGCTTGGCCATACCGGCCTCGCGCTTCGGCTCATGGTCGCTCACGCGGTTGCCGGATCGCCGCTATGGGGCGTTCGCATCGAGCCGCAGACAGCCCGGCACGAGGGAAGCCGTGTAAGCCTCGACGAATGCAAGGCGGAAACCTGCTTCGACGAGAAGCGCCGAATCGTTCTCGCTGCTCTCGGTCTTGGCGAAGACGAGCCTACCGTCACCGGCAGCAGCCGGACCACCGGGCTGAACGCCCTGCTTGCCCGGCTTATTGCCTTGCCGGACGGCGCGGTGATGGACGTACTCGCCATCGTCATGGGCGAAACGCTGGCGGCGGGTAGTCCGGTGATCGAAACGCTCGGAATGGAGCTGAATCTCTCCATGGCAGACTGGTGGCAGGCGGACGAGGCCTTCCTCGAGACGCTACGCGACCGCGAGGTCTTGCTGGCCATGGCCGGGGAAGTGGCGGGCGAAATGGTGGCCTCCGCCAACGCCAAGCAGCCGGGCAAGGTCCTCAAGGGAATCATCCGTGATCACCTTGCCGGGGCAGGAGGTCGCACGAAAAAGGAGGGCTGGGTGCCGCGCTGGATGACCTTCCCGCCATCTGCCTACACCGAGCGCGGCGGTGTCGGCACTGCCGAGGCCAATGCCCACCGGATTGCCGTGAGCAGCGCGGCGGATGAGGTCGATCCGCCCGATCACACCATCGCGGACGAAACGGATTATACAGATCTGGCGGAACTGGACGGCGAGCATGGCGAAGACCTGAAAGCGGCCTGACTACGGGTGCCCGGCAGGCCGCTTTGCTGCCTGCCGGGTATTCTCTTTTTCAGGTGGGATGTCCCGCTCCCACCGTCGGCGGGTCTTCGCAAAAGCGGTGCTGCGGGAAAAAATTTTCGCGCGCCCGGCGCACCTTGCGGTGCCGGGCGCGCGGCGGATCATCTACCCGTTGCACGGATCCGATGCGGGTGGCACAGGCCCAGCATGGGTGAAACTTCAGCAATCTTTCAGGACATCGAGAAGTTCGTGGGCAGGCTCTCTCCCGAACCTGTTTGCGATGATTGCATTACCGAGCGACTGAAGCTGGGTAATCCGGCTGACGCGGCCCACGCCGCGCATGAACTAGCCGGGATGGGCGGTTTCGAGCGCGGAAAGTGCGCTTGCTCGCTCTGCGGGGAGACCCGCATGACGACGCGGCGCCGCTGAATCCCGATGGTCGCGAACCTTCTGATCCGATAGCGCGACGAGCGGTGCCGGGCCGGGCCACGCGTTCGTGCGCGCTGTCTGGGAAATACGCCGACGCGGCTACGCCTCGCCGGTATCGTCGGCGATTATCTCCGCGAGGATCCGAACCCTTTGCCAGAAGCCGAAATTGTGCCGCTCGAATAGGACGTTCCGGGCGACTGAGCCTGGCGTTTCCCAGGCGAGACGGGTGGGAGAGAACGGGGCGCGAACGTCTCAGCGAGGGCTCCGTTCGCCGATGGGCTTTGCGCCTGCGGGATACGCAAGTCCCTGGCCGGGTTGTCGTCTCTGTGCCCGGCGGCAGGTCGGCACGACCTTCAAGAACAAACATGACTGGCGGAGATGGAACATGGCCCAGCTCGTTTACGATACCCGCGCGCGTCTCGTTCGCTACGATGGAGATCTGAAAAAGGCGGGGACGCTTGTCGCCGGTCTCGTCAAGCACGGCCCGCTCGGCGATCTCGTGCGCGAAGTCGTGACCCGGCCGGTGCGCGAACTGTGGCGATACGCCATTACCGTCGATGGCGCGCCGGAGGGCGCGACCAGCGATATCTTCCTGCTTGCGAGCCGGCTGGTGTGCGCGCCGCGCCGAAGCTGAGCGCGCGCCCGTCGAGGTCAGACACCTACGCGTGGACTCCGCACATCCTTGCGCGGAGCCAGGAACGATCGCGGCGGAAGGTAGTCGTGGTCCCAGCGTACGCCTAAACGCTCGCCCGCCCGACCGGCGGCACGGCCTCGGACGCAGGCCGAGGCAGGGCCGGCGAGACCGACGGCCGGGCGGACGCGCGGCACCATAAAAGTTTCGCTGCGACGGATCCGGCCGGCCGTGATGACCTTGCCAAGGCCGGTGCCGGCGACATCGCCGGCCCCCGCCGGGCCGGGCACTTCGACGATCATGCGCAGGACGCGCGCGGGTGCTTCCTTCGGCATCGAAGCGGCGACCAGTGCGGGTGACATCTCCGGGCGGGCAAGTACGTCTCCTCATGAAAGCAGCTACGCCTCGGGACCATTCCCGGCTGGAAGGGGCATCGACCTGGAACGGCCGCGAGCCGGCAAAACCATCGCCCGCTGCTTATTTCCCCGCCCGCTGCGCGGGCTCCTCGCGGACGCTTCGCTCCAAATAAGCGGCGTTCTTCGGTCCTTCGCATGTGCTTCGGCCTCACGGTTCGCCGTCCCGCTGTGACCGATCCCGAAGGTCTGCCCATCGCCCGGAAATGGCTCCGGGGCGAATGCTTCAAGGAGACGAAAGATGCCCGCAATCGGATATGTCACCCGCACCGGCCGCAGCTTCAAGGGCCAGCTTCGCACCCTCTCGATCCGCGCCGAGATCGAGATAGCGCCCAACACCGCCAAGTCCGGTGACACCCAGCCCGACTACCGCGTCACTTGCGGCGGCGCCGAGGTCGGGGCGGGCTGGATCCGCCGCAGCGAAACCTCCGGCAACGACTACGTGTCTCTCAGCCTCGCCGCTCCCGAATTCGGCCCCCGGCGGCTCTACGCCAACCTCGGCCGCGCGGCCGGCCAGGATGACGAGGACACCTTCGCGATCATCTGGAACCCGGCCGACTAAGGCCCGCCGCGATGCTCCCGGCCCCGCGCAAAAACTGCGCGGGGCCGGGTTCGTTTCAGCAGGGAGCGGCGGAGAGCGATTGTCCGGCGCGGCGGTTGCAGCCGGCCGGAGATTGGATAGTATCCGGCGTCGATGAAATCGGATCTGGACCACCTTCCTGAGACCGTGCGCGCCGACGTCGCCGCCATTCTGCGCATCATCTTCACCGAATTCGAGGACACGATCGGCCGCGCGACCCAAGGTTGGAAGCGCGCCGGCCGCGTGATGAAAGTGCTCCTTCATGGTGAGCATACGCCCGGCGCCGTGTGCCCTGAAAAGGCTATTGCCACGACGAAAAGGCCGAGACCGCAAGGAGGCGATACGCCGCCGAAGCGCTACGAGATCATGCTGGCCGTCAACGACAAGCGGCTGGCGGAAGCCCAATATTGGACCCACACGCGCGATCATTTGATGCGGGAGCACGCCATTATGGGCCGTCTTTCCGCGCCGGTCGAACTCGCCGTTTTCACGATGACGGGCATCAACAGCCGCCTGTCGGGCGGGAAGTCCTATTTCGTCGATGCCGTGAGCCGAGGGCTGCTTCTCTACGGACTGCCGGGCGAGCCGTTTGCAGCGCCGAAACGTCTCGCGCCGGAAGATTTTCGCGAGCAGGCGCAGCGCCTTGTCAACAGCACTTTTCCCAGGGCCATTAGCTTCCTCAGGATGGCCCGCTTTGGCCAGGCCGAAGGCATGTCGAACCAGGCGGTTTTCAATCTCCACCAGACCGCCGAACACGCCTATCATACGCTGCTTCTCGCCCATCTGCTCTACAGTCCCAGCACCCACCGGATCGACTGGATGCGCGAACGCGCCGCGGTGGCGGTGCCAAACCTCGGCAATCTCTGGGGACCGGACGATGCGTTTTCACGCCGCTGCTTCAGGTTGCTCAACGATGCCTATGTGAAGACCCGGTATGCGCCGAGTTATGCGATCAGGGACGACGAACTCGTTTGGCTGTTCGAGAGGATTGAAGCTCTCGTCGCGCAGGTGGAGTTGCTGGTTCGACAGCGACTTCTGCTGCCATCTTCCCGCATCGAGAAGTCGGCGGCGGCTGGTCCAGGCCGGGTTCTCTGACGGCCTGATAGGCGCCGCTGCAACGCGGTGATAAGCGCTGACGCCGCTCGCACACGCGCCTTGGCGGCTCGATTTTCCATCATAGCTTGCGGCAATACCGCTCTTCGCACAGCGCGGCGGAGGATGGGGTTTCGTGCTCTTTCCACTCGCGGATCGCAACATGGCGGCGGGGACAGGAAACGGTCGCGGGGGAGGGGGCGAAAACGCGCATGTCGATTTTCGACCCTCCACAAGGCTCTGTAGAGGAGACATCCCTTGCGCGGCGCAGGCGTTTTTAGCCCGCCGACAGGGAGCGTAAATCATGACCGATGACGCCGAAACCCGCGCCCAGGCGGCGCGCGAAGTGTGCCCTTATCTCACCGGCAAGCAGACAGCTTTCCACCTCGGTATTTCGCCCCATACCCTGCGGGCCATGCGGCTTGCCGGCAAGGGCCCTAAGGCGCGCCGCCACGGCCACAACTGGCGCTATCACATTGACGATATCGAAGCCTGGTCGCTCGCCCGAAGCGGAGGCGAAGACGATGTCTGACGCCCGCAATCTTCCGCTGCTTGCGTGGGGTGATGCCTTGCGCTCAGCGCGCCGCAACCGCCGGCGCCTGCGCAGGCGGGCCGTCCTCATTGGTGCCGGCATCGCCGTTCTCAATCTCACCTTGGTGTTTCCGCCGGTGCCGCGCCTCGTGTGGAATCATAGTGCCAGCGCGCCTGTCGGGCTCTATCTGGTGTCTCCCGGCGGGCGCCTTTTGCCCGGTGACATGGTCGTCGCCTGGCCGCCCGAACACGCCCGCGCCTTGGCAGCGCACCGGCATTATCTTCCGGCCGGGGTGCCGCTGGTCAAGCGCGTGTGGGCCGCTGCAGGTGACACGATCTGCGCGCGCGGCTCGTCCGTAATGCTGAATGGAAAGCCGGTGGTACAGCGCCTGTTTGCCGATCCCTCTGGGCGCAGGTTACCGGCCTGGGAGGGCTGCATGAGGCTTCGCCAGGGCAGCTATCTGCTGTTGATGAACCTGCGAGCCGACAGCTTCGACGGCCGGTACTTCGGGCCTACACAAGAGCGCGATATCCTCGGTAAAGCGAGGCCGTTGTGGTTACCGGCGACGTGATGCGGCCCATCGTAGGGCGACGAGCAGTAGGTCGATCTCTGCTGAACCTTGCGTCATCTGCTATCGCGTTGGCCGCCAGTCCCGTGCTCGCCGAAGAGCAAAGCGGCGTCGCCCAATGGCGCGCCGAAATCGCGGAAGCCTCGGCGCGTTTCGATGTACCTACCCTTTGGATCGAGCGGGTCATGCGCGCGGAAAGCAGGGGACGTACGCAGCGGAGCGGAGGGCCGATAACCTCGCCTGCCGGAGCGATGGGACTCATGCAACTGATGCCGGGGACCTGGGCCGAACTGCGAAGCCGCCTCGGGCTGGGAAGCGATCCGCATGCACCGCGCGACAACATCCTGGCAGGCACGGCATACCTGCGCGAGATGTACGATCGCTTCGGCTATCCCGGCATGTTTGCTGCCTACAATGCGGGGCCGACGCGCTACGCGGCGTCGCTCGCATCGGGCCGTGCTCTGCCCGCGGAAACCCGGGCCTATCTCGCCGAAGTGGCCGGACAAGGCTCTGAGTCTGGCACGGCATTCGGGTTTGGGGCGCCACGTCAGACGATCTTCGTTTCGCTTGGGGAGGTCCGCGAACCTTCTGACATTGCAGGCGATCAAGCGTTGCCCAGCGCGAAGCCGCTTGGCAGAACCGTGCCGAATGCTCCCCTTGATAACCCGCCAGCGCGCCCATCGATGGATCCGCTGTTTGCTATCCGCGCGGTGCCCTGAACGGTACTGTGCACGACACCCTGCACAGTGTCGCAGGCATTTTCAGGTTGGAGCCCAGGCCCAAGACGTGCGCTAGGACGAGAGGTCAGCCACCCCCTCGGAATTCCCAGCATGACGGCCTCTGCGGCGGCTGTAAAGGCCGGCGGCCCCTCCAATTTTGCCGCAGCAAATGAGCGCGCTTCGCGCGCGAGTTTGTTTGTTTTTCTGCTGGCAAAATCGGTTCCTCCGCCGCCGCTGCGCGGCGCACCGGCTAAAGCCGGCACGGCCCTGACAGCCGCCGCGCCGACCGTCCGATGACAGGGGTCCTCAAGGATGGGGACGCACTGGCTTAGGAGGCTTTCATGGCTAATTATGTGAACCTTGGCGTTGTTGTTGACGGTGTTGTCGCAAGCCTTGTGGCGGGACTGGAACTGGAGTTCGGGCGCGGTGCAGGCGAGGCGCTTGCGGCGCGGTTTCTGGAGGCGGAGGAGAGCGACTTCGTGTGGGACGCGCGCGTGTGCGAACGGTGGCTGGGCGCGTGGGATTGCGGCGATGAGGGCGAGCGCGAGCTCGATCGGGTGGCGGTGCTCGGGAGGCTGGATGGGCGGTGGTTCGCGGGTGTGAGCATCGTTGACGGCGATGGGCAGGCGCAGGGTCTCGTCGCGCGGCGGGCTTGCGCGGGCGAGAGTGAAGCGCGTGAGGCGTACGCGGCCTTGCGATGAAGGCAGCGAAGGATTGCGGCCGGGATGTTGGTCCTTTCGTGGCCAGCGTCCCGGCCTTCTCGCTGCTCGGTGGATTGCTCTTGCTTGGGCTTCCGCAAGAGGGGCGCGGGGAGGGGTTCGCGCACGATAGGGCGGTAGGGAGGGCAAAGCGGCGTAAGGCAAGATAAAAGCTATGGCACCCCTGCTGCCATAACCTACTGTCTGCACGTCGTTTTTCTCAGGTTTTCTAGGCACTATGCCGCTCCGGACAGTGCCGGATCGGCGATTTTTCCAGCATTCCTGCGGGTCCTGCCGGCACCGGTTTCCAGATCGGAGTAGAACGCGCAGGCTGGCACGATTTTTCCGCATTGGAAGGTCTAGCGATGAACAACGACGACGAGTTTACGCCCCGGCTCGGCCGCCAGAAAGCCCGGGGCGGCAAGGGAAAGCAGCGCTATCTCGGCAAGGTTCTGGCAGCTGCAAACCTCGCGAGTGGTATGGCAAGGAAAGGCCGCGGCAAATCCGGGTTTTCCGGCAGTCGAGTTGGGCGGGGCGCCGGCGTGGGGCGCGTGCTTTCGACCCGAAGCGCGGGCGGCCCGCGTAGCCGGCGGGCGGTGGTCAAGACGAGTATCGTCAAGCTGGGCGGGAACGGTGCCAAAGCGGCGGCGGCACACCTGCGTTATCTCCAGCGCGATGGCACCACGAGGGAAGGGGAGCGTGGCACCCTTTATGGAGCGGAACATGATGCTGCCAGTGGCAAGGAATTTCTTGCGCGAGGAGAGGGGGATCGCCACCAGTTTCGCTTCATCGTCTCGCCCGCGGACGGGCACCAATATGAGGACCTGAAGCCACTGACCCGGCGGCTCATGGCGCAAATGGAAGAGGACCTCGGCACCAGGCTCGATTGGGTGGCTGTGGACCATTTCAACACCGGCCATCCGCACACGCATATCGTCGTACGCGGGAAAGACGAGCGGGGCCAGGATCTGGTCATTGCGCGCGACTATTTGACCGGCGGTATCCGAGGGCGGGTATGCGATCTTGTCGAGTTGGACCTGGGGCCGCGAACCGACAGGGAAATCGCCGGCACTCGCCGAGCGGAAATCGATAAGGAGCGTTTCACCTCGATCGACCGTGCGCTGCTCCGGAACGCCGGGGACGATCGGCAGGTGGCCGCGCGGGCCGGTGACCCCTTCGAGCAATCACTTCGCGCAGGCCGGCTGGCAAAGCTTGCGCGAATGGGCCTTGCCGAGCCGCTCGGGAATGATCGCTACCAACTTGCTGCTGGCCTGGAGGAAGCGCTGCGCGTGATGGGAGAACGCGGGGACGTCATCCGGACCATGCAGCGCGACTTCTCGCGTCTCAAACTGGAGCGATCCGGTGTTGCCCAGGTGATCTACGATCCGGCAGCCGAAGGCGCCACGCCGCTGGTGGGCAAAGTGGTATCTCGCGGGCTCTCCAACGAAAACGATGATCGCCACTACCTGATCGTCGATGCGGCAGATGGCCGCAGTCATTATGTCGCGGTAGGGAAGGGCTTGCTGAGCGGCCTCGATGAGGGCAGCGGAGTAGGGCGCGGCGTGGTCGTCCGCATCGAGCCGCTGCGGGCATCGGTGCGCGAGGTCGACAGGACGATCGCCGCCGTCGCAGCCGGGAGCGGCGGGCAATACGATGTCGCGCTACATCTTCGCCGTGATCCGGCCGCTACGCAGACCTTTGCCGAAGCCCATGTCCGCCGCCTGGAGGCGATGCGCCGCGAGAGCGGGCTGGTGGAGCGCGAACCATCGGGTCGATGGGTGATTTCCAGCGATCATCTTGAGCGCGTTGCCACGTGGCAATCGCAGCGGTTGCAGGACCGACCGGTGGGCATCGAGGTTCTATCTCGCGGAGCGCTCAAGGATCTGGCTGGATTGGAGGCCGCGACGTGGATCGATCGGGAGCTCGTTTCCGGCAATGCGGCCCCGGCTCGTGAGGCAGGATTCGGAGCAGAATTGGCTGAGGCGCGAGTACTGCGGCGGCAGTGGCTTTTGGCGCAAGGGTTCGCTACCGAAGCGGCGGGCGGCATGGTCTTTTCGGACGACATGCTGAATGCGCTGCGCAGGCGTGAATTGCTGCGCGTTGCCTCGCAGCTATCTGGCGAGCTCGAAATACCTTTTCGGGAGGCTCGTCAGGGCGACAAAATCGAAGGCGTCTACAGGCGCGCTGTCGATCTCGTCAGCGGACGTCATGCTCTTATCGAACGGAGCCGGGATTTCACGCTGCTTCCTTGGCGCCCGCCTTTGGAGCGACAGGTAGGCAAAACGGTGTCAGGCCTCGTTCGCGCGGATGGCGTGAATTGGACCGTCGGGCGGGGGCGACCGCCGCCCGGTATCTCTTAACGCAACATATCTCTCGGCACTGCTTGAACGCCTTGGTCTGGGACTTTGCTGACATTCCCGAGCGTCCCCTCAGACGGCATCTGTCGCCAGAAGTTGACGTTCAACATTCGCGCGATCGGCGCCCTATAAGGACAGAAGGCCTCAATAGCGCCAAACATCCGAAGTGGATGTAAATTTGAGGTAATTGCTCGAAATCGGTGCATCAGATAGTATCGCGAGGATTAAGCGCCGAAAAAATTCTTTCCAGAGAGGATGGTTGGCGTATCTTTATGACGTCACGACTCGCATCAGGGGGATTGAGTCATGCCGATCACATTCGAACGCGTACAAAAATACCTGAACGCGATAGCCGGCAATGGCAGCCTTGACCCGAGCAATGCCGCGCACGGCATTTTCTGGCAGGGCGATTATCCGTCATTCATGAACGGCATGGTGCCGAGCAAGCATTGCAACGGCGCACCGGTGCCGATCGTCGACCATGGCAACATGCCGGCGTCGCCTTTCTACCAGATCCTTCAGGCCGGCTGGTGCACCGCGCCGGCGATGTCGCAAATGCCCGATACCGGGCCGTTTGTGACCGATGCTGGATATTCGGTCGACGTCGATGGCACACAAGTGAGCGGCCAGCAGATCATTCAGGATATCGGCGCGTGGCTGGCGGCGGGTGCGCCCGAACATGGTTAGGTTCGCCAAGCTCGCTTTTGTCCTGTTCCTCCTGTGCGCGAGCGTCTTCGCCTATGTCGCTATCCATCGCAGCAAACCGGCCATTACGGAGACAACGACCAGCGAGACCGAAACCAAGGTCACCGCCGCCGACGAGGAGGACGAATGCGAGGCCGACGCTGCGTGGTTCTCCGCCTCGGCGCCGCGGCCGCCGTCGATCGAACCGGCGCGCGGCAACGATTGCGAGTTCTACCAGCGCGCGCTTCAACATTTTCTTTATGCAGTGGCGGGCGAAGCCGACAGCCCGCGCTTCCTCGGTTACCAGAGCTATGCCGATCTGTTTGGGGGCGATCCCCAAGCTGGATTGCTGAGCGGCGCGGCTGATCCCAACAGCAACAAGAAGCTGATGGTGCTGGCGCCGCGGCTCGAGAAATCGGCCCAGGTCCGCGATGCCGGTGACATCCTTCAGGCAGGATCTAACTCGGTGCTGATCGACGAGGCCGGGCATCCGATCTTCTACAACATCTTCGTCGACCCCGAGTTCGCAAAGGAGATCAAGGGCAAGGGTTATAACAACCTAGCCAAGCTGCTCGCGACCGCCCCGGAAACGGAGCTGCCGCCCGACATGGTCGAATTCAAGGCGGCTTGGCAGATCGTTGACGCAGCCAACCCGCCTAGTGATCGAATCGTTGTCCAGGCCAAAGTGCCGTGGCTGACGACCGCAGCCTCCACGTTCGATCCCAGCAAAAAGGTACTGGTCGTCGACAAGGCGAAGAATGATGCGCAAGGGCTGCGGACGGTCACCGTCGCGATGATCGGACTGCATGTCGTTTTCACGACGGTCAATCATCCCGAGATGATCTGGGCGACGTTCGAGTATGTCCGCAATGCGCCCTCAACCAAGGGCAATCCGATTGATCCCCAGAGCAAGTGCAGCTTGCAGGGCGAGCCGGCGGACGGAACGGTCAACGACGACGGCCAGCCCTATCTGCTTTGGGCGAAAGGTGATCCGGCGAGCGGCATCAACAAGAAGCCGGCGAGCATGACGGTCGTCGACGATGCGAATCAGACGTTTGCACCGAAAAGCTCGATCGTTCGCGTCTACCCCTTTTCTGCTTGCTCGACCGATCCAGCGAAACCGGTCACGGCAATCGACGGGGCGATCACCGCGCTAAACAATAGCTTCGCGAAAAAGAACAAGTCCGCATGGTTAACCCGATACGTTCTTGTCGGCGCGACCTGGCTGGATGACCCCAGATCGGTGTTCAAGTCCGGCGCGACGTTCACCGACGCGATGTTGGGCGGCGAGGACCGGCTGTCGAGCGTGGCAATGGAATCGTACACGCAGACCGGCTCGAAGAACTGCTTTGCCTGCCACCACACGGACACAAAGGGAAAGCTCGAGCCGATGCGGATCAGCGTCTCGCATCTGTTTCAGCGCTTCGCGAATCCGAAGAAATGACGCGCCGCACCATCATAGAAGATTTATGATGCGCACGGCGGCGCTGGGGTTTTTGCTACTCGCGGGGTGCGCGGCCAATCAGGTGCGGCTTGAGATCGCCGGTGACGTGTCGACCAAGGCGAAGGCCACCACGGCAGCCGCGAGCGCTTATGTCGCCGATGTCCAGGCGCGCCGCCGCGAGGCCGCCGTCGCGCTGGTCGCGAGCGATCCGACCTGCACCTGGGGATCGTCGATCGTGATGGATCTCAAATGGGACCCGGCCAAGACCAAGCGCGGTCTATGCGATATGCGCGGCGTGCCGCCGTCGCGACAGGTAACGGTCAACCTCCAGCCGGTGTCGGATCAGGGGCTAAAGGCGATTACTGCGGCGATCGCCGGGATCGCCGCCTATCAGGGCGCACTCGCCGATATTCTCGATGAGAAGCCAATCGATGCGAAGGCGGAGATTTCGAGTGCGATCGACACGCTGACCACGGCGAGCTCAGACATCAACCGGATCGCGGGATCGAAAGTAATCGATCTCGGCGTATTGAGCAGCGATCCCGCCAAGGCGGTGGTCGATCTAATCGGGACACTCGTTCAGCTCAAACAGACCGATCTCAAGGTCCGCAGAGTCAGAGGGGTCATCGAAAGCCATAACGCGACCAAGCTGCTCGACATGCTGTCGACGGCAGTGATCAAGCTCAATCGCCTGCAGGACGCGAACTCCGCGACCTACAAGCTGTTCGCTCTCGATGCGGCTTACTCGCGCGAGCGCACGATGCTCAGGTTCGATGAGCGGGTCCAGCGGGTGCATGACCTGGCGATCGCGGCCGACGAGGTGACCGACGGCAAGGTGGCGCGGATCGCGGGGTTGCAGAAAGCGATCAAGGATCTGCGCACATCAAATGACGAGCTAGAACAGGCGGTTCTACACAACGAAATCTCGGCTGAGCGTCGCAAGCAGGTCGCGCGCGAGAACCGCAAACAGATCTTCTCGATCCTGAGCCAGGTCGCGGCATTTTTTCCGGCAGTGTGAGGAGTGAGCCATGGCCACCTGTGATCTAGTCGTCACCGCCTATACCGATCTTCGCGACGCGCTTTCGGCGCTGGCGTTACGGACCAATGATTCCAACGACCGCACCATCCTGCTGCAGCGCGCGGTGGTCTCGGGCAGCCTCGCCGAGCAATGCGACACCAAATATTCGGGGAAAGACGTGCCCTATGGCGGCACTGCGGTCGACCAAGCCAATCATGCGGCACAGGAAGCGACAGAGGCGAGCGGGACCAATTCGGCGCAAACCCATCAGGTCATCGCCGACGCCGACACTGCCAACGCGACTTTGCAGGGAATCCTGGGCAACGCGGCATTCCTGTCGGTGAAGGCTCCCGCCGGGCTAATCGGCGCGCTCAGGGTGTCGCCGTCGCCCCGGGCGATGGCGCGCGCCAACGGCAATTTCTCGCTCGCGTTGGCCGAGGCGCCCAAAGTGGCGTCGCCGGCCTATGTGACCAATGTCGCCAAGCTGTTTCCGATCGAGGCGGCAACCTTGTTCCCGCTGGGTCAGTCGCTGGTCGGCGATCGCCCGGTCGGGCTGCTCATCATCATCGTGACCACGGCGCTGTTCACGATGGCGCTGCGCTATTTCGCGACGCAGGTCGACGGCAAGCCGGCGTGGAATGAAATCGGAGCATCATTGGTGTCATTGCTGCTCTGGATCGGCGCGACGCAGGGCTATTGGATCGCGACGCACGGCTGGAACAATCACGGCCTGACCGCCGATCTCGGTAGCAAGCTCTATGGTTTTATTACGGTAATGTGGGTCGCGCTCGTCCCGTATCTCGTCCTCGAACAGGCGAAGCGCGACGCAGGCAGCTGACCGGCCGCCACCCTCCTTCCCAATCCCGGGATGACACGGCGTGCGCGGGTGTCATCCCGCGTCGTCCAGGGCGCGCGCAAGATGAAGGATAGCCGAAGCGACGTGGCGCTCGACCTCGACCACCGAGAGGTCCAGCCGATCGGCAATCGCGGGATAGGTCAGGGATACGAGGCGGTGAAGCAGAAAGACGTCGCGGGTCGTGGCAGCCATGTCGGCACCCGCCATAAGATCGCACCAACTTCCCCACTTTAGCTCGGGCGCGCGAACGACCGGAGAACCTCGACACACTAAGCATTGGCTTCAATCGTCAGCGCGCCAAACGCCATATAAAGATTCTTATATGGCGTTTGACGATGGCAGCTCTTGGGTGCCCGCATTCAGCGGTCCAATGACCGAATTGAGGCGCTTTTCTGGCGGTCCGCTTCGCAGCGTTCGGTCTGCAACTTCGGTCAGGAGCAGACGTTTGCCGTAGCTGACCTGAACGACCGGCTTTGGTCGAAACCTTCCGTTGATCAGGCCAAAACCCGGTTGGAAGTTTCGGGCCGCGCTTCAATCGCTGAAGGGTTGCCAAAGGATCGCTTTCAGGCGAGAATCTGGGGCAATGCGTAAAGATATCGATCATTTGCCGGCTGTGCAGCAAGAAGAATTAGAGAAGGCCAAAGCCACTCTGATGTCGGAGTTCGATATTGCGACTTCTCGGGCTACGCAGCCTTGGAAAAAGAACGGACGAATTCTCAAGATCGTCCTGTTCGGAAGCTACGCACGCAACGATTGGGTAGACGAGCCCGAGAACGGTTACCAATCAGATTATGACGTGCTGATAGTCGTCAGTCATGAAAATCTAACGGACGTATCGGAGTTTTGGTACGTCGCGGAAGATAAGATGCTGCGCGACCCGGCGATAGGTCGCCAAGTAAATATCATTGTTCACACCATGCAGGAGGTCAATCAGGCGCTTTCTCGAGGTGAATATTTCTGGGCGGACATAGTGCGCGATGGGATCGCGCTTTACGAACTCCCAGGATCGACATTCAGCTATCCCAAAGCCCTAACCTCATCAGATGCTCTGGCTCTTTCGACAAAATACTATGAAGAAAAGTTTCCTGACATCGCGGTCTGGCTGGAGACAGCAGAAAGTCAGATGATAAACCAAAGCGACCCGGTACGCTATCGCAAGCATGCCGCATTCAATCTTCATCAGGCCGCGGAGACTGCATATGCCTGCGTTCTACTTGTTAAGACGCTGTATTTTCCCAGATCTCATAATATAAAATTTCTGCGCTCTCTTGCCGAGGATAAGGAGCCAACTCTTATTGCAGCTTGGCCGCGCGCAAATAAGATTGACCGACGCCGTTTTGAACTTCTGAAGCGGGCGTACGTAGATGCGCGTTACTCCGATGGATACGAAATTGGCATCGAAGATCTTCAGGCGTTATCCGAGATGGTTCGGCACTTACGGGATATTGTTGCGACAATCTGCGCAAGGCGCCTCGAGAAGTTGCAGCGTGCCGCCAGCCATTGACTGATCACCTTATAGCGCCAACCCCGCGATAGCTGTTCCGCGCTGTTCCGCGCTGTTCCGCGCTGTTCCGCGCTGTTCCGCGCTGTTCCGCGCTGTTCCGCGCTGTTCCGCGCTGTTCCGCGCTGTTCCGCGCTGTTCCGCGCTGTTCCGCGCTGTTCCGCGCTGTTCCGCGCCGTTCCGCGCCGTTCAACGCCGTTCAGCGCACTTCCCGTTTCCTAACTGATCGCGCAGCCTGATCCCGTCGAGACCGATCGTCATCGGTCGACGGGAGATGCTCCGTGACGCCCACCAAACTCCTTATCGGCCAGATTGCTGTCGTCTTCGCGATCATGTTCGCCGGTTTGTGGCTGGCGACACAGTGGGCGGCCTCGATGCTAGCTTACCAGCCCGAACTTGGGACGGCGTGGTTCAGGGTCGGCGGCTTTCCGGTCTATCGTCCGTGGGCGCTGTTCTGGTGGTGGTATTCCTATGACGCCTATGCGCCTGAGGTGTTCGACAGGGCGGGCATGCTCGCTGGCATTAGCGGATTCCTCGGCTGCGGCTCGGCGGTGGTGGGATCATTGTGGCGCGCGCGGCAGAAGGGCAAGGTCACCACATACGGCTCTGCGCGCTGGGCAAGCTCGCGCGAGGTTGCCAAGGCAGGTTTGCTGCATCCGGCCGGCGTTATGCTCGGATCTTTGCGCGGCAATTACCTTCGCCACGACGGCCCAGAACACGTCATGGCCTTTGCGCCGACGCGCTCCGGGAAGGGCGTCGGGCTTGTCGTGCCAACGCTTCTCTCCTGGACCGGATCGGCAGTCATCCACGACATCAAAGGCGAAAACTGGATCCTGACCTCCGGGTGGCGTTCGCGTTTCTCGCATTGCCTGTTGTTCAATCCGACCGATGCCGCGTCTGCGCGCTACAACCCCTTGCTGGAAGTGCGTCGCGGCGCCAACGAAGTGCGCGACGTCCAGAACATCGCCGATATCCTGGTCGATCCCGAAGGCGCGCTCGAACGGCGCAGCCATTGGGAAAAGACCAGTCATTCGCTGCTGGTCGGCGCCATCCTCCACATCCTTTACGCCGAGGAAGAAAAGACGCTCGCGCGGGTTGCGACCTTCCTGTCCGACCCCCAGCGCTCTTTCGTGGCGACATTGCGCGCGATGCTTGCCACCAACCATCTTGGCAATGCCCAGCAGCCAAAAGTCCATCCGGTGGTTGCCTCCGCCGCACGGGAACTGCTGAACAAGAGCGAGAACGAGCGCTCAGGTGTGTTGTCGACGGCGATGTCTTTCCTCGGCCTCTACCGCGACCCCACCGTTGCCGAGGTCACCTCGCGCTGCGACTGGAGGATCGCCGACCTCATGGAAGCGAAGCAGCCGTGCTCGCTCTACCTGGTCATCCCGCCCTCGGACATCAGCCGTACCAAGCCGCTGGTGCGCCTAGTCCTCAACCAGATCGGTCGCCGGCTCACCGAGCAGCTTGATCAATCGGGCGAAGGGCGCCGGCACCAGCTGCTGATGATGCTCGATGAATTCCCCGCACTGGGGCGCCTCGACTTCTTCGAGACCAGCCTCGCCTTCATGGCCGGCTACGGCATCCGCGCGTTCCTGATCGCGCAGAGCCTGAACCAGATCGAGAAGGCCTACGGCGAATACAACTCGATCCTCGACAATTGCCATGTCCGCGTGGCCTTCGCGGCCAACGACGAGCGCACCGCCAAACGCATTTCCGACGCGCTGGGCACCGCGACCGAACAGCGCTCGATGCGCAACTATGCCGGGCACCGGCTGGCGCCGTGGCTCGCCCACGTCATGGTCAGCCGGCAGGAAACCGCTCGCCAACTGCTGACGCCCGGCGAGGTCATGCAGCTGTCGCCGGACGAGGAACTGGTACTGCTGTCCGGACTGGCACCGATCCGGGCCGGCAAGCTGCGCTACTACGCCGATGCGAACTTCACCGAACGCCGGCTTCCCGCGCCGATGCTTGCCGCCGGACAATATGCCGACCGGCCGGATGCCCGTCCCGACGACTGGGCGGACCGCGTCGGCGTCGAGGACGCACGTCTCACCGAGGTCGCCGAGGAAACCGCTTCCGAAGACGAGAGTGGCCTGCAGCAACAGCGTCAGCCGGGCTCGACTGGGGGCCACAGCCTCTCGGTTGAAGAAGACAAGACCCCGGAGATCGTACCGGCCACCGAGGACGATGACATCGCCGGGGACAAGCGGGCGATGGAGCAGGCGCAGGCAATGACGCCGGTCGCGCGCGGCTTCGCCTTCGATGACAGCGACCACACCCAGATACTCGGACTGTGAGGGCATCATGAAGATCCGGCAGAACCTCTATCTCGACCAGGACCTGAGCACCGCGCTCGATCGCCTCGCTGCGGGCCCCCGCGGCAACAAAAGCCGCGTGGTTAACGACGCGCTCAAGGTCTGGCTTGCCCGCAAGGGCGCCCGCGAAATCGATGATCTGCTGAAGCCGCGGCTGGACCGCATCTCGCGGGAACTCGAGGCCACGCGGCGGGATCTCGATGTTGTTCTTGAGACCCTGGCGCTGTTTGTCCGCTACCAGCTGATGGTCACCGCGCCGCTGCCTGAGGGAGATGCGGCCGCCCGCGCCGTCGGGCGCGATAGGTTCGAGGCCTTTGTCGCCCAGGTCGGACGCCAGATCGGCAGCGGCAAGCGCACGCTTCCCTCGCTGGAAAGCGATGGCGGCAGTCATGACTGACACTCCCGATCAGATCTCCGCCGACCGCCGCCGCGCCATGCTCCGGACCGCCATGGGGCCCGCGATCCGCAAGGCGCTTGAGGATCCCCGCGTTGTCGAGATCATGGTCAATCCTGACGGCGCCTTGCGGCTCGACATCCTCGGCGAGGGGAGGATCGATACCGGGATCGGCTTCGAGCCGGCCCAGGTCGAGCGCATCGTTCGGCTGGTCGCCTCGCACATCCGCGCCGAAGTGCATGCCGACGCGCCGATCGTCTCGGCCGAACTGCCGCCGCACGGCAGCAGTGCGGGGGAGCGCTTCGAAGGTCTGCTGCCACCGGTGGCGACCGCACCCTGTTTCTCGATCCGTAAACCTGCTGCGAAAATCCACGGACTGATGGACTATGTGCGCGACGGCATCATGACGCCGGGCGCGGCCGGGTTCCTGTCGCGCGCCGTGGTCGAGCGCGCGAACATCCTCGTGGTGGGCGGCACCAGCTCGGGCAAGACCACGCTCGCGAACGCCCTGCTTGCCGAGATGGCCAACCTCGATGAAAGGGTGATCCTGATCGAGGATACCCGCGAGCTGCAATCGCCCGCTGCCGATACCGTCGCGCTGCGCACGCGGGCAGGGCGGGTATCGATGAGCGACCTGGTGCGCTCGACGCTGCGCCTGCGGCCCGACCGGATCATTGTCGGTGAAGTGCGCGGCGCCGAGGCGCTCGATATGCTGAAGGCGTGGAACACCGGGCACCCGGGCGGGATTGCCACCGTCCATGCCAACAACGCGCGCGTCGCGCTCTACCGGATCGAGCAACTGGTGCAGGAGGCAGTGGTCACCGTGCCCCGCCGGCTCATCGCCGAGGCCATCGACCTCATCGTCTTCATTTCCGGACGCGGCGCCGACCGCCGCATCGACACCGTCGCGCGTGTTATGGGGCTCGATGAGCGCGGGGAATACCGTGTCGTCGATGCCCTGCGCCCGGCCGCCACCTCCCAGCCAGTTCAACCCGAAGGAGAATGACATGCGTGCTATCAGGATTGCCGGTCGTGACCTCAGCAGTGCCGCGCTGCTCGGACTTGCCATAGCAATGAGTTCCCCGGTCTGGGCCAGCGGCTCAGGCATGCCGTGGGAAGACCCGCTGCAGAAGGTATTGGAATCGGTCCAGGGACCGGTCGCCAAGATCGTGGCGGTGCTGATCATCATCACTACCGGCCTTGCCCTGGCGTTCGGCGAGACGGCGGGAGGCTTCAGGAAGCTGATCCAGATCGTCTTCGGTCTCTCGATCGCTTTCGCCGCCTCCAGCTTTTTCCTGTCGTTCTTCAGCTTCGGCGGGGGGGCCCTGGTTTCGTGAGCCACCTCGAAGGCTTCGAGACACCGATCCACGCGAGCCTCGTCCAGCCCATTCTGATGGGCGGGGCTCCGCGCGGGATCGCGATCCTTAACGGGACGCTCGCCGCCGCCGTTGGCCTTGGACTTCAGCAATGGCCGGTCGGCATCGCGCTCTGGGCAATCGGCCACAGCCTCGCGGTGTTTGCCGCGCGCCGCGATCCCGATTTCGCGGGCGTGCTCCTGCGTCATTTGCGCCAGAAAGGATACTTGGCATGTTGAACCTTGCCGAATACCGCTCCCGCTTCGACCGCCTGGCCGATCACCTGCCGTGGGCCGCACTGGTCGCCCCGGGTATCGTCCTCAACAAGGACGGCAGTTTCCAGCGCAGCTTCGTGTTTCGTGGTCCCGATCTCGAGAGCGCTACCGAAGCCGAACTTGTCGGCACTTGCGCCCGCGCCAACAATGTCCTGCGCCGCCTTGGCTCGGGCTGGGCGATCTTCTTCGAAGCGCAGCGCCGTGAAGCGATGGATTATCCCATCGGACGGTTTCCCGATGCCGCCTCGGACCTGATCGATGCCGAGCGGCAGTCCGCGTTCGAAGCGGAAGGCCAGCATTTCGAGAGCAGATACTACGGCACGCTGGTCTGGCTGCCACCGGCCGACGCCGGTGATGCTGCCGGCCGTGCCCTTGTCGAGAAAACTGATGAGCCACGCGGCGCGCCGCGCGATTGGCGCACGGCGCTTGCCGGCTTTGCCGCCGAGACTGGCCGCGTCCTTGATCTGTTTTCCGGCTTCATGCCTGAGGTAAGGGCATTGGATAGCGCGGGGACACTCACCTATCTCCACGACTGCATCGCGGACCATCCGGTCTCGCTCGCCGTGCCGGAGACGCCGGTCTACCTCGATGCGATCCTTGCCGATACGCCGTTCGTTGGCGGCTTCGAGCCGCGATTGGGCCGCATGCATTTGCGCACCCTGACGGTGCTTGGCTTCCCCAATCTCAGCCGGCCGGGGCTGCTCGATGCGCTGAACGCGCAGCCATTCGCCTATCGCTGGATGACCCGGTTTATCGGGCTCGACCGCACCGATGCCACCAAGGTGCTCACCCGGCTACGCCGGCAGTGGTTCAACAAGCGCAAGTCTATCACGGCGCTACTGCGGGAGGTCATGTACAATCAGCCTGCCCAGTTGGTCGACAGCGACGCCGACAACAAGGTTGTCGATGCCGATATTGCACTGCAGGCGCTGGGCGGCGATCACGTCTCCTTCGGCTATCTGACGACGACGATCACGGTGTCGGATCCCGATCGCGACGGCGTCGAGGAAAAGGTCCGCGCGGTGGAGCGCGTGGTCAACGGCCTCGGCTTTACCTGCCTGCGCGAAAGCGTGAACGCGGTCGAAGCCTGGTTCTCCTCTCTGCCGGGTCAGGTCTACGCTAACGTCCGTCAGCCGCTGGTCCACTCCCTGAACCTTGCCCATCTGATGCCGCTGTCGGCGGTCTGGGCGGGACCGGCTCGCAACGATCATCTTGGCGGCGCGCCGCTGCTCTTCGCCTCTACGCAGGGATCGACACCGTTCCGTCTTTCGAACCACGTCGGCGATGTCGGGCACATGATGGTGGTGGGCCCCACCGGTGCAGGCAAATCCGTCCTACTCTCGCTGATCGCCTGCCAGTTTCGCCGATACGAGGGCGCCCGCATAGTCATCTTCGATATGGGCCGGTCCGCGCGCGCGGCCGTGCTCGCCATGGGCGGCAGCCACAATGCGCTTGGACAGGGCATCGATGGAGAAGGGGGTCTCAGCTTTCAGCCGTTAAAGCGCATCGACGAGGCGGCCGAACGCAGCTGGGCGGCCGATTGGGTTTGCGACCTGATTGCGCGCGAGAAGGTGACGATCACCCCCGACGTGAAGGACCAGATCTGGTCGGCGCTGTCCAGCCTTGCCGGAGCGCCTGAGGCGGAGCGGACGCTGACGGGTCTGTCGCTCGTTCTGCAGTCGAACCCGCTCCGCATGGCGCTGGCGCCTTATACGCTCGAGGGCACTTACGGCGGGCTGCTCGATGCCGCGGAGGAACGCTTGGCCGAGGCCGATGTCCAATGCTTCGAGACCGAGGCGCTGATGAACCGGGCAGGGCTGGTCGCGCCGGTCCTGACCTACCTGTTCCACCGCATCAAGCAGCGCTTCGACGGTCGCCCCACCCTCCTGGTCCTCGACGAGGCGTGGAGCCTGCTCGACGATCCCCTGTTTGCGGCGCGGATTCGCGAATGGCTGAAGACGCTGCGCAAGAAGAACGTCTCGGTGCTGTTCGCGACCCAGAGCCTTGCCGACATCGCGGACAGCACGATCGCGCCGGCCATCATCGAAAGCTGCCCGCAGCGCATCCTGCTACCCAACGACCGTGCGATCGAACCGCAATCGCGCTCCGCCTATGAGCGCTTCGGCCTCAACGCGCGGCAGATCGAGATCATCGCCAGGGCCACTCCGAAGCGTGACTATTACCTGCAATCTGCGCGCGGCAATCGCCTGTTCGAGCTCGGTCTCGGTCCGCTCGCCCTGGCGATCTGCGGCGCCGCCGATCCGGCGAGCCAGGCGCGGATCGATGCGCTTCTCGCCGATGGCGGCACCGACGATTTCCTGCGCCGCTTCCTCGCGGGCAGCAAGGCGTCCTGGGCAGCCGACCTGGTTCACGGTGCCGCCCCCTCGGTCCCTGAGTCCCCTCTTTCCCTCGACCTGTTTGGAGAAGATCTATGAAGGTGAATGCCAAGCCGCATGTTTCGCTGCTCGCTTGCGCGGGTCTGGGGATTGCCATTGCGGGTGCAGCGCTGATCGGCACCGTCATCCCCTCCAAATCGGCCCGCGCTCTGGTGGTCTACGATCCCACCAACTACGCCCAGAACCTGCTGACGGCCGCGCGCACGCTGCAAGCGGTCAACAACCAGATCCGCTCGCTGCAGAACGAGGCGCAAAGCCTCATCAACGAAGCGAAGAACCTCACCACCATCCGCTTTCCCGAACTTCAGGCGTTGACCCAGACGCTGCAGAAGATCGATACGCTGATGGGGCAGGCGCAAGGCATCCGCTTCCAGGTCGCCACACTCAATCAGCAATATCGTCAGCTCTATCCGACCAGCGGCAGCACCTCGCTTTCACTCGCTTCGCAGGTGAGCGCGGCGCGCAGCCGCATGGAGACAGCCATGGCGGCCTATGAGCATACCATGAGCATCCAGGCCCAAGTGGTCGAGAATGTCGAGGCCGACGCCGCATCGCTCTCGGCGATCGTCGAGCGCAGCCAGGGCGCGGAAGGCGCGCTTCAGGCCAGTCAGGCGACCAATCAACTCCTGGCGCTGACGGCGAAGCAGCAGTTCCAGATCCAGCAGATGCTGGCCGCGCAGTACCGGGCCGAGGCGATCGAGCGCGCGAACCGCACCCAGTCCGCCAGTGACGCACAGGCGGCAACCAAGAAGTTCCTGGGTTCGGGCACGGCCTACACGCCGGACTGACCTGCCATTCCGTGCTGTCGGCTCGAGCGGGCCGGCGAGCACTTCGAAATCATCGGTTACGGCGACGGTCACGCCTCTCCCGTCGCCGTGTTGCGGGACGCGGCTTTTCCGCGCCCCTGGGCTGCGTCCCGCGGCGAAATTTCAAGAGGCATGTCTATCGCAAGGTGCCCGGCCCATGAACGACCTCAATGTCATCGACAGGTTCATGACCAGCTTCATCGCCTACATCGACAGCGGCTTCGGCCTGCTGGGCGGCGACGTGCATTTCCTGAGTGCGACGCTGATCGGTATCGACATGACGCTGGCGGCGCTGTTCTGGACGCTGGGCGGCGAGGACAACATCCTTGGGCGCTTCATCCGCAAGATCCTTTATGTCGGCGCCTTCGCGTTCATCATCGGCAACTTTGCTGCCCTCGGCGACATCGTGTTCCGTTCGCTGGCCCAGGCGGGCCTCACTGCCGGGGGCGGCTCGATCACCGCTGCCGACCTTCTGAAACCCGGCCGCCTCGCCGGCACTGGCTTCACCGCCGCGTGGCCGCTGCTGGATCAGGCCTCGCAGCTTATGGGCTTCACCAGCTTCTTCGACAACTTCCTGACGATCGTCATTCTGCTGCTGGCCTGGCTTCTCGTCATCATCGCCTTCTTCGTGCTCGCGGTGCAGATGTTCGTCACGATCCTCGAGTTCAAGCTGACGAGCCTCGCCGGGTTCATTCTCGTGCCCTTCGCTCTGTGGAACCGCACGGCATTCCTGGCCGAACGCGTGCTCGGCGCCGTGGTCAGCTCTGGGATCAAGGTCATGGTGCTCGCGGTCATCGTCGGCATCGGCTCGACCTTCTTCGATGAATTCACCAGCGCCTTGCAGGGGCAGGAGCCGGATATCGGCCAGGCGCTCAGCCTGGTGCTGGCGAGCCTCGCGGTGTTCGGGCTAGGGATTTTCGGCCCGGCGATCGCCTCGGGTCTGGTGTCCGGCGCGCCGCAACTGGGAGCAGGCGCGGCTCTGGGTACGGCGGCAGGCGCCGCCGGGATCGTCGCGATAGGTGCGGGCGGCGCCGCTGGCGCTGCGCGTCTGGCCGGCGGCGCCGCGCTCGGCGCGATCCGGGCCGGCACCAGTATGAAAACCGCAGCATCGACCGCTTACGGGCTCGGCCAGAGCAGCGCTGGATCATCCAGCATCGGTGCAGGCCTTGGCGGCGTCGGCAAGGCGGCCGGCGGTGCCGCGCGGCAGAAAGCGAGCCAGGCTTTCGGTATTGGCGAAGCTGCGCAGCGCGGGCGCGCCGCCGCGACTGAGGCCTTCCACGGTGCCGCTGGCGGGAGCGGTGAAGGCGCCGCCGCATCTCCGGCATCAACCCATCCGGCGCCTGGCTGGGCGCGGGATCTGCGCCGTCAGCAGGACGCGCGCCATCACCGGCAAGTCGCACTGCAGACCCTCAAGGAGGGTGATCGCGGCGGCGCCGCAGCTGTTCCCGACATCCACGAAAAGGAGGATTGAACCATGGCATTCAAGCGAGCGGTCCAGCGTTACGGGCGAACCCCCGAACCGGAGACACCCTTTCAGCGCGCCGCGCAGGTTTGGGATGATCGCATCGGCACGGCCCGGGTGCAGGCACGCAACTGGCGGCTTATCGCGCTCGGATTAATAGGCCTTTCAGGCGGAATGGCATGCGCCGTCGTGTGGCAGTCGCTGCAGAGCCGGGTCGTGCCCTATGTCGTCGAGGTCGACAATCTCGGCGAGCCACGTGCGGTCAATGAAGCGGAGAGCCGCTATACCCCGACCGATCCGCAGATTGCCTGGCATCTGGCGCGCTTCGTGGAAAGTGTTCGCTCGGTCTCGCTCGATCCTGTGCTGATGCGGCGCGATTGGCTGTCGGCCTACGACTTCGCCACCCGGCGCGGCGCGCAGTTCCTCGACGGCTATGCCCGCGATGCCGATCCCTTCGCCAAGATTGGCGAGCGTACGGTGTCCGTGCAAGTGACGAGCGTGGTGCGCGCGTCCGACACCTCGTTCCAGGTCAAATGGACCGAGACCGAGTACGAGCGCGGCGCCAAGGGTGACGTCGGTCACTGGACGGGGATCCTGACGATCGTGGCCCGGCCGCCGCGCAGCGCTGACGTCCTGCGCCGCAATCCGCTCGGGATCTACGTCGATGCCGTCGACTGGAGCCGGGAACTCGATGTGCCGGCGGCCAAGAGCCCGGGGCCGCAACCGGCGGCGACGGTTCCTGAGCAGCCGCTTTTCAATCCGCAACAGGAGGTTTTACCATGATCGCCTTCCCGACGAGATCAGCGGTCATCGCCGCTGCCCTGCTGATTCCGGCCCTGCACGATGCAGCGCAGGCGGCGCCGTCGCCAAGCGGCAGCGCCTCCGTGATCGAACGGGCTAATCACGCCGCAACGGTCGAGCCCGCGGCAGGCCGGTTTCTCAATGCCGTTCAGGTTCAGGCTTTTGCTGAAGGCGCGCTCTACCACGTCGCGACCGCGCCGGACCGCATCACCGATATCGCGCTGCAGCCGGGCGAGGCGCTCGTCGCCGTCGCGAGCGGTGATACCGCGCGCTGGGTGATCGGCGATACTACCAGCGGGCAGGGTGAGGCCAAGCGAACCCACATCCTGATCAAGCCGTTCGCTGCCGGTCTCACCACCAACCTCGTCGTCACGACCGACCGCCGCAGCTATCATCTGACGCTGTCGAGTGCGAGCGGAGCGGCGCTGTCGGCTATGTCATGGACCTACCCCGAGGATGCGCTGGTGGCGCTGAAACGGGCGGATGCTGCCGCCGAAGCAGCACGGCCTGTAGCCGCCGGCGTCATGCCTGAGGCTCTGAACTTCAATTATGAAATCTCCGGCGACCGGCCGACCTGGCGGCCACTCCGCGCCTTCGATGATGGTCGGCAGACCTTCATCCAGTTGCCCGCCAGCATCGTGCTCGATGAAGCGCCTCCGCTGTTCCTCGTCGATGGCAAAGGTGCGGCAGAGCTGGTGAACTACCGCCTGAGCGGCCGGTTCTACGTGGTCGACCGCATCTTCAACGCCGCCGAGCTGCGACTTGGAACCAGGAACCAGCAGATCGTTCGCATCGTCCGGGTCGCGGAAGGCACCTCGAACAGGAGGGGGAAATGAGCGGACCCGAACCAACAGAGGGCGTGGCTCAGGCCGTGCAGGCGGTTTCGCCGGTCGGGCAATCTGATTGCAGGGCCGAAGTGCCCGGCGCTGATGTCCAGCAGATCTCGCCGAAACTCGATCCGGAAAGCCTGGCCTTGCGGCAAAAGCCGCCCCTGGCCAAGCGCTTCAAGCGCGAGGCGATTATCACCCTATCCGGGATCGCTGCGTTGGTGATTGCAGGTGCGGCCTGGTATGCGCTCAAGGGCGTAGACTTGCATCTGGCCGGGCGCGCAGATGAAGGCACCCAGGCGCGGGAAGGTCCGCCGGATGCCATCGCCGGATTGCCGCAGAGCTACGACGGCGTGCCCAAGTTGGGCCCGCCGCTGCCCGGCGATCTCGGGCGGCCGATCCTGCAGAAGCAGCGGGAAGGGGGCCTTCCATCGTTGGCCCCGCCCGAAGCTGCCGCAAAGCCGGTTCAGGACAGTGCGATAGATCGCGCTGAAGAAGAGCGGCGCGCTGCGCGAACCTCGGGGCTGTTTTTCTCGTCGGCGGAAGCCGCGTCCGATGGGCTTTCTGAAAGCGTAGGGGGCACCCCTGCATCCGCCGCGACCGTTCCGGCGCCAGCGACAAGCGCAGGCTCGAAAATAGCCATCGACTTTACCGGCGATCCCAATGCCCAGCAGCGCAAGGCGGATTTTGTTGCGGAGGGAAATGGGGGGAGTGATATCGAGTCACATGTCCTGGTCCCGGCGGCGTCACCGAACATGCTTTCGGCAGGAAGTGTCATACCGGCGAGCCTGATCACCGGTCTGCGTTCGGACCTGCCGGGCATGGTGATTGCCCAGGTGACCCAGCAGGTGTTCGATAGCGCAACCGGGCATGTCCTGCTCATTCCTCAGGGCGCCAGGCTTATCGGCAGTTACGACAGTCTGGTGGCCTTCGGGCAGAAGCGGGCGCTCATCGTCTGGCAGCGCATCGTGATGCCGGACGGCAGTTCCATTCGCCTCGATAACGTGCCGGCCAGCGACCTGTCCGGTTATGCGGGCCTGGAGGATCAGGTCGACGCGCATACCTGGCAGATTGTGAAAGGTGCAGCGATTTCTACGTTGCTTGGGGTTGGCTCGGAATTGACCTTCACCGGCGAAAGCGATCTCGTTCAGGCCATCGGGCAGTCGACTCAGCAGAGCGTATCTCGTGCCGGTGATCAGCTGGTGTCACGCAGTCTGCAGATACAACCCACGATCACGATCCGGCCTGGCGCCCCGGTGCGCCTCGTCGTTCATCGTGATCTCGTCTTGCCGCCCTGGCAACAGTAGGAGCGTCTTCATGGCCGATTTAAAACTTCCAGCATTGCCTGATCGTTCGCCGATGAAGCTGTCGGTTCACGTTTTACCTGAACTTGCCCAAGCACTGGAGGAATACGCCAAAATCTACGCGGTGACCTATGGCCGCGAAGAACCAGTTGCTGCTTTAGTGCCAGCGATGTTGGAGGCTTTCCTAAAAAGTGATCGTGCGTTTATGCGGGAGCGGGCCCGCGCTGGCAAATAGCCTTTCAAATCACAGAAACGTAGGATCCAATGTGTATCGGAATTGATCAAAGTTTATATGCCCAGTAGAAGGAAGGACCGATATGAAGTGGGATGAAGGCACTAAGGTTCCCGGCGTCAAAGAAGGAAAAGAACCTTTGCCGCATTTTGGAATAGATACGGTACAAGGGCAGGCACCAAATGTGACTTTCGTTAGATTGAACGCGGTTCTTCAGCGTAGCGGTCTATCGCGAGCTACCCTTTATCGCAAAATATCGGATGGCACGTTCCCAAGGCAAATTCGTCTCAGTTCCCGAGCCGTAGGGTGGCGGAACGACGACATAGATACTTGGTGTCGAGACCCGGTGGCTTACTGCACAAAAAGGTGAGCAGGAGGAAACGTGTGGTGAGCGCATGTCTCGGAAGTCGGACGATCCGGAACGTCTCCTTCGGATCACGGAAGGGCCCTTAGCTGCCCTTCGTTTAAGTCGCCTTGGGGCAGCGCTTTGGGCCCGCTTCGAAACCACCCATGTATACGTTTAGGCACGTTTCGCCCGGTGCCGCTGAGGACGCACGCTAGAAATGATTCGCTCGGCGGAACGAATTTCGGCCAAGTCATGGAAATGCCCTTTGATCCAGCCGACGAGATAATCACGTGCACGGCCGTCAGCGAGGTCACCACCTTGCCCGAGTTTTCCAAGTTCGGCATCGATCACTTGCAGGACCGCCTTGCAGTCATTGTGCCGCGCACTCATAGGTGAGTGAGCAGCGGGCTGATTGCGCGGCCTTTCTCCCAATCGTCAAGCCCACCCGAACCAGTCTCCTCCTTTGCGAGAAACCCGATTGCAAAGGCGATAGCAGCCTGACGTAGCCACTCAAGCGGCCGACCTTCCGCTAGAGCTTCTGAAGAGAGGCCGGGAAAGTGTCCAATCCGCGATGCTTAAGTAATCGGCGACGCTTCCCGCGCGCGGGCTGGTGTCGCGAGCTGCTCCGAGCCCTGCATCGCGGGAACGACGCTGCCCAAGAAACACGCCTTGTCACTGCAAGCGATTCCCCACGCAATCGATTTCTGACTTGGCGAGACGCCCCGGTCCGCTAACGTCGCCATCCATGTCGACAGCCAATGTAGCTCAGGAAGTTCAGCGATTTCTTGCAAACAAAGACCCCCAGGTGCTCTGCATCCGGGGGCGATGGGGGACCGGAAAAACGTTTGCATGGCAGCGCTATCTGAAGGAGGCAGCCGATCTCGGGGCATTGGCCGGACAACAATATGCCTACGTATCGCTGTTCGGTCTCAATTCACTCGACGATCTGCGCTACGCAATATTCGAGAGCACCGTGCCGCCCGAAAAGGCCGCGGCCGGGCCCGATGCGGATACCTTCACCGACCTTGTCCAGCAGGCCTATACGCACAAGCGGAAGGCACGTGCATGGTTGGAAGCGGCACTTAGCACAGTTGGGTTTGGAGAGGCTGGCAAGGCACTATCGCGCTCGGCCTTTTTGCTCGTTCGCGAGCAGCTCATATGCATCGACGACCTCGAACGGGCAGGCGAGGGATTGAAACCTCGCGACGTCCTTGGATTGATTTCGTTCCTCAAGGAACAGCGAAAATGCAGGGTCGCCATCCTTCTCAACGAAGAAGCGATGGACGGTGTAAACAAGGTGGATTTCGGTAGAACGCTCGAGAAAGTCGCCGACATTTCCTTGACGTTCGAGCCTACCCCGGCAGAAGCAGCCGCAATTGCCGTAGACGGCAGTACCCGTGTCGCAGAAAAAGTTCGCGAGGCAACAACGCGACTCGCAATCACCAACATTCGGGTGATCAAGAAGATCGAGCACCTGGCAATCAATCTGGTAGAATTCATCAACCCGTTCTGTTCGGAAGTTCTCGATCAAGCGATTGTCGCCGTAGCTCTTGGCGGATGGATCGCTTACGAGCCCGATCAGGCTCCCTCCAAGGACGAAATAATCAGCTACCAGTCCTTCGACCGACACGTTCAGGAGTACATGGACAAGCACCCTGAACCCTCCCCGCTTTGGGGCGAAAGACTGGATGCCATTTCATTTGTCAGCTGCGACGATTTCGATCGGGTCATCATCGAGGGCGCTCAGGTCGGATACTTCAAACACGATGAGTTGCTCGTCGCAGCCAAGAAACTTCACGACCAGGCGATACGCTTCCGATCGGCGGCCACTTATAGCGCAGCATGGGACCTGTACCACGGATCCTTTAGCGTCGATGACGTTGTAGTGCTCGATGCGATCCGCGAAGCGGCCCATGAGAATATAGCCCATCTCGATCTTGCCAGTATCAACTCCACCGTTGCCCTATTACGTGAAAGTGATCGTCCATCAGAAGCGGATGCGCTAATCGCCGCTTTTGCCGCCACACAGGCGGATGATCAAACCTATTTCAACGAACTCGGCGGCGAATATTTGAACGGCGAACGAATAGACGAGCATTTGAAAAGGGCTTTCGCAGCAAGACCTGCTCCAGCTCCGAACACTCGCGACGTGAGACCTGTCCTTGTCGCGGTCGCAAGGAAGAACGGATGGATCCAGGAAGATGCCGACCTGCTTTCGAGCCTGCCCCCCGAACGGTTCCAGGCCGAGTTCGAAGCGATCAACGGCAAGGATTTACGGCCTATCGTCCAGGCAACAGTAAGGATGGCGCGTCATATCGCGCCGACTGCCCCGGAAATGCTGGCATCATTGGACGAGGCGCTGAGACGAATTTCTGAAAAATCACCGCTCAATGCCCGCCGCATTGCCGGCTGGGGAGTGAGACCGCCAAACGGTTTGGACCCATGAATGCCAAGGGTGCTGCTGCCGCCTGAAGAAGGCTGGACAGGTCAGTGTTCGAGACAGGCCGAGGTTTTCCACACCATGCCCCCTGTTGCTGTAAAACTGATACGGTACAATCGGCATGACGCACGGACGTTCGGGAGAACGACCAAGGGATGAGGATGCCGTGCTCGCATTTTGGCGGCGCGCCTGCCCCAATTGCCGGACTGCTCGGGAAAAACGGCTTACACACCGCGACAGAGGTATTTCGTTCGCTCGGACAGCTACCCTGGTTCATCTTAAAGCGGGGCAGCGACATCGATCTCGCGACCACTATCTGCGGGCCTGGACGGTTTCACTGAAGGCTGTCGCCAACGGCATCAAGACTGCGCACGCTCACTGAACATTGATCAGTCCGGGCGCGGAAACCACCGGACGCAGGCCGACATGCCGAAGCCGATAGAGCGTCCGGTCGCAGCGAAGCGGCTGGAGGATTGGTCGCTGAAGTTTCCACAGCGCCGGGCTAAGTGTTGCCTGCGCCAGATCTTGCGGCTAGCCAGAAGCGATGGAAGCGGAAGGTATTTCGGCGATTTTTCTCGCCCATCCTAAGGACGAGGGAACCGCCTTCGAACTGGGCAACGCCTTGCGCTCCCAAATTCCCAACTTCGAATTTCAGATCAACCATGCCCTGGGCTCCGGGCGGATCGTCGAGGAGGCATCTGGCCCCTTCGTTTTGCTCATTTCGCAAAACCTGCTGACTTCTGGAGACTATCCGGCCCATGCCGCCCAGTTCGAGCGGGCTGCCGCAAACGGACATCTGCTCTCAGTTCAGATCGACCCCTGGAACATTGGTCAGGTGTTTCCCAAGCACCAATTCATCCAGGTCAACGTGGCCGACCTCTCGCGTAACGTAACGCCGGTTAGCCGCATAGCCCGGTGGATCCGAACGAACTCACCGAGGCCCTCGCGAGATCAAATTCGGCTCCGGGCAAGTGACATTCTAAAAGAGCCGGTGTCAGAGCTGATCATGCCGACCCGGGCGATGAGGCTGCTGAAAAACGCAGGGTTCGCATACATCGGGGAACTCGTTCAGGCGAGCGAGGCCTCGCTTCTGCGCACCGTTGGAATCGGGCGCGAAACGCTTACGGATATCAAAGCCGCGCTGGCCGATCGAGGCCTCCACCTCGGAATGGATATAAGCTCGCTTCAATTCGTAAAACCAGACCTTGTGCTCCCTGATAATCCCGTTGTCGCAAAGGTGGCTGAACTCGAGCAGACCGAAGGCGGAGCAACTTTCGAAGCCGACGGTGACCACTTCGCAATAGCTGCGGGGACGAGCGATAGCGATGCCACCATCGCGACAAAGCCGGTCATGCGGCAATTGCAGGACGCTTCGATCTCGAATGCGCGCCGCTTTGCCGAAGAGGCAAAACGGCTCGACAATCAACCAGGCTGGGCGGGGATAAGCAAGACAGCGAGCGAGTTGGCCCGCCTGCTTGAGCAGCCGGCGGAAGAAATCGGCGGCCTGCTTGGATTGGTCTACGCGGCGACCCTTGAAATGTGGTCCTTCATCGAGCTCGACGACAGGCTTGCCCAGCGATCATCTTCCAGTGCGCTTCCCCTCGATCCGGAGGTGCGCCGGCCGCTCGACAATCTCATGCGCTCGGTGGTGCCGTGGCTCAAATCCTTCCCCACCATTCGCGAGTGGGACGAGCATGCCAGCAGTTTTCTGGTAAAATACCCGGAACTCGAAACGACGATGGAGGTGCTGGCCGCGGCTAAGGAACATCTCCTCATCGCTGACGACAGTGCGAAGGTTATGCGCGGGCTTTGCGAAGCCGCCGAACGCGGTGACCTGCAGGGCAGCAAGGCCGGCGGGGTGGCGAACCGATCCGTCATCAACCTGGTGATCGCAGCCGCAGCCGGAACGGCTGCAACCTTTTACCTTGGTGCCGTGGCAGGCGTCTGGGGTACGACTTCCCCCCTCGTCATTGCCAGCGCTCAATTCCTGACCTCGACCGAGCAGGAAATCTCTATGTTGCTCACCGGCATGCCCGAAATGCGCTACGCGATTGGCTCCTTCGTCAAGGAAGTGGAGAGAAACCCGCCGATGCCCGCGAATCCGCCCCGCTTGATCACTAACCCAGCGATCCGCCAGCGAGAGAACGAGGCAGGCAGCGACGAGTGATCGCGCCGTTCCCGTTGATGGCCGCCGGCGGCATCGCGGCTTGCGGCACCACCATCAACTGAGTTCGCGCAACAGGCCAGCAATCCGCCGAAGAAGCTGCGCGGCTTCGCCGCTCCCCGAGCGCGGCATGTATCCAGTATGGCGTGACGCTGGCGTATCAGACTTGCAACTTCAATAGCTCGGGGATCGTCGCCATTAGGCGCGATACGGCTCGAGCTGAACTTCACCGGATCGTAGTTCGCATCCGGATCTGGCAGAAATGCCAGGGGCAAATAGTCTTCGTGCTACGGACTGACGTCCACGAGTTCTCCATTGCGCTTTCGCAAGGCGCCGTATGCCCGTGGAGCACAAACAGAAAGGCTCCAAATATGGTGGGAACAGAAAGCTCTGCGGATTTGCCATCCAAGGCAACTGGAGATTGTGTTGCAGCTACGCTCCGTGGGTTGCTTGGCCGCTCGCCTGCGGATCGTTGAGGAGGACAGGGCGGGCCAAGGCGAGCCGACCGGGCGGCAGGTGGGAAGGGAGTGAATTCTGCTTCCTACGTTTTTTCAATCAAATGGACCTCAACCGTGAAGCCCATGAGTTGTAAACGGCGTGCTGCCGCTCTCAGGCTGACCTTGCTGAAAAAGGGCAGGTCGAGTTTCTTGGATCGCTGATAGGGGTGGCGCATGATGCCGTAGACGATTGTGTAATCCACGGTCGCCGGTTTCTTCTGACGGCCGTCTGGAAGCACGGTTTCGAAGCCCTTCTTGCCGCTCTCTTTCTGACGCTTGAGTGCCTTAGTTCGCATCTCGCCACGAAACGTCGCGTCGCCGACGAACGATTCCGCAGATACCACGCCCTGGTTCCATAGATGGCTGATCGGCGCGGAATCGTGCCCGTCCTTGAGATGAATAAAGGCCTTTTCCCGCGATAGGAAATCGCAGGGCTCCAGGTTCGCGCCGCGGGCTCCGGCTGGCGAAACCTTGACCTGATCGAGATTCAGAAGGTTGGGATCAGCATCCAGTTCCTCGATGAATTCGCGTTCGTTTTTCGATGCCGTCTGGGCGCGCAGCGGGACGCTGCTCAGCAATTTCTGGAAATCGGCCTCGACGTTCTGAAAGAACTCCTTGTCGACGCAGTACCAGTCGCCGGCGAACAGGACATAGGTAGTGCCGTTGTGTTCGGCCTCGAAGATCATGCAGTCGTAGACCTTGCGCTTGTGCGCTTTCTGCCCATGTCCATCGATGACGACGCGGATCTCGTGGCTACCCTTGATGTCCTCGATGCTGGTGATCTGCTCTGGGTGTCCTCTACCGATCTCCGCAATATAGTCCTCGATCGTGAGCTCGCCGAAGCCGGTCTTGGTTCCGCCACGAAAACCGATCCCGAAGTAGCCGATTTCATGCGTCTGTTCCGGATCGATGACATCGGGGATCGTGAGATGCAGATCGGACGGTTTGTTGTCCAGGAGCAGCAGGATTTCCGCATAGATGAGCTCGTCGAGAGCCTCGATAAGATCGGTCTCCCGGACAGGGCTGACATGGTCAATGAAAGCGTAGTCCTTCTTGTAGTCCTGCGCCTCGAAGAGCTTGAGCGCCTTCCTGCACTTCGTTTCGATCGTCGTGGGCAGGATGCGCGTGTTGAGCGTCAGGGCGTCGCGTCCGGCCAGCGAACCTGCAAAATCGGTATCGGTCGGCACGCCGCCGGCCAGCCGGAAAAGATCGCGCTGCACATCGACACCGAACCCGTCGAGGTCGGACTTCCGGCTCGCCTGCGCGCGTTTTTGAATCGGTGTTGCTTCCAGGGTTGCGACATCGACGTATTTGAGGTTGGCGCGCGCAACGGAGTTCAGCGCCACCTTGAGCCCGAAGTTGCGCTCGAAAGCATTGGCGTGAAGAGAAAGGTGGGCAGCTCCGAACGCGAGCGCAAAAGTGCGCGTACTCTTCGCGCCGGTCTTAACTTCGAGGAACAGCACTGCCGAACAGCTCTGGTTCTGCAACTTCAGCGGCTCCCCCCTTACAAAGGCGTTGACGAAACCGAGCCAGCCGGGATCCTTGCCAAAAGTCTGTTCCTGAAAGAGCCTTCCGGTCGTTGCCGGTTTCTCTGTCAGCTTGTCCTTGTTGCGGATAGCCTCGTCTACCGTCCAGTCATTGCGGAGCAACCGGATCGAAATCGCAGGTGTTGAATTTGCCGGCGCCTTTTCTCGCTTCGCAGCCATTATCATTACCCTCCTCTGTCGCACATCGAGAAGTGAGATAGAAGCGGAGTGCTGGATTTTAAGACTTTATAGATCGATTCACCGAGGCTGTTCTATTTTGGGGCGTTGTCATCTCGGCTGTGTAAAACCCTTGTGATGCAAACGATATTCAAATCGATTGGATCGATATTTTTGAAGATTTGCGGGTCATTGAGTACGTGGGCAATGGGTGGTCTCCTTCAACGACGATACGGAACGACTGCCGAGGCCGGATCGCGGATCTCTGGCCATGCGCATTGGCCACCCGCTCCATAGGAGCGCTCTATTCCGCTAATGGGTGGCTGATCGCCATCCGATCCGTTCGGGCAAAGTGCGTACAGTCGAATACCTGCAGGACATCGACGCCATCCGCTTTCCAGCAGCGGATCAGAGAGTTTCAGCACATTTTTCCGATATTCCAAAGCTTGAAGGTACAAGAATCCGATTGGAGAATGCGGCCGCCGCCGACATCGCGTGGTTGTTGCGAGCCTTTCCTGTCAGGCATTCCATATCGACCAGTCTCGCGTTTGCTGCAGGACCTTATCGGACGAGCAAACCACGAAAAGACTGCGCTTACCGTTGGCGAGCCACGGAAAGCCTTCTTCCTAACGGTGAGTTCCGCGTCAACGGTCCTGCGTGGCATGGCCAAGAGTGACGTCGAGCCAATTTGCAAGAATCGTGTGCGGATCGCCGCTGAAGCTTGGTTTTACGAGAAGATGGCTCTACCGCGACGCTACCCATCATTTCTCAAGGGGAGCGGGAAGGGCCGGTGGGCGGGTTCTGCAGGGAACATCGCACGGTATACAGGCGTCGTGACGCGGGAGGCTGCAATTGATCTTGTCAGGCAAATTCGCAGCATAACCGTATGCAAAGTTAGGTGACATCAGAAATTGATAGCTGGCGTTGTAGGTTACGAAGTCTTCGCGGATAGGATCGCTTCGCTTTTTTTGCGTGTCGAAGCGTACCTGACACAATGTCCCTCGCCGGCTCGTTCAAATTAATGCGAAAATCGGTGAGCTAACGGCCGCTCAAGGAGCCGAGATGAGGCGGTCTATAACCGCTTTGTCGGCGTGAGTCGGGGAGGGCGCCACCGGCAGGTCGCAACCAGCTTACGCCGTTCGCCTATCGTGTTTTGAACGGCTGTTCCCGCCAAAACCGGCCATTCGCCCAGCGCGAAAGCCGTGATCGGCGTCAAAGCCCCGCTGGGGACGCACGTATCAGCAGCTATTCGAAACTCTGCTCGCCTTCCCGATCACGCTTGCTCTCATGTTCGATCCAGCGTTCGAGTTCGGGCAGCATGTCGGTGACCCATTGCTGGACCTCGCCTCCAACATTGTCACCCAGCGTCGTGATCGCGACGCGACGCCGAACAAGGATATCGGCGAGCGAACCACTCCAGCTGCGCGGATGCAGCCGCGACCAGATATCACCGAGGAACGCCCGCTTGTCTGGCGCGTGGCCCAATATTTCCAGGAAAAGCGTAGAGACACCATTCTCCTCTTCGCCCTGCTGCCGCTTGAACATGGGGATGCTTTTGCCAAGCAGCGGATAGCGCCGATCCGGATCGATATTCGCCCACTGAACAAGTGTCTCGGCGCCGACATCTTCCACCGGCGTGCCAGACCCGAAGTCCCCTTCAAACAGCTCCCGATTTCTCGGCCTGAGTTCGGGGAGCAGGAATTCGTCGAGTGCGATCAGGGGATGCGTCTCGAAGAGCGCCTTCAAGACATAACCAAGATCGTAAGACGAGAGATAAACGGTCTCCAGCCCGGCCCGGACGCGCGCGCAGATTTCCCGCAATGTCGCCTTTCCATCGGATCCGGCGCAGCAGACCCGAATGACGGTATGCAGCCCAAAATCGCGTAACGACTGCTTCTTTCCGAAGTCGGCGCGCAGCAGCAGCTCACGGCCAACAGCGATCAAGGATGGCGCACGTTGGCGGCCCTCCTCCCGATCGCGGTAAAAGTGCATGTGAAGGATATCGAGCGCGATCTCCACGCCGTCGGTCAAATTGGCGATATCGGTCAGTAGCGGACCGAGCGCGTCAGGCGGAGACTCCCCGACACTACCGTTCGCGATGCTGTGGAAGTCGCGCGCCGACAGGGCGCCGCGTTCAGTCGCACGCCGAAGCCGGGCTATGCCCTGGGCATCGATAGCAACACGCGCCTGAAGATACGGCAGGCTCGCGGCTAGATCGGGATTTCCGATGACCTCCTCCAGCGCAGCGTCGGCAAAGGCCGAATCCTTCGCGTGCGCGTCATGGATGAACCCGCCCAGCACCGTCGCATTCCGCCTATCCGGATCAGCGGCGGAGAAGTGAACCAGGAGTTCCAGCCACATCACATCAAGATTGGCAGCGCCATCCGACAGACCAATGCCGCACTCGTAGGCGCGCTGCGGATGTTGTTCGACGAGCAGTTCGGCGATAAAGGCAGCGCGCGTCTCCGGATCGTGCGCGAGCGCGGTGCCGATTTCCTTCGCCAACTGCGAAGCACGCTCATACGGCTTCATAACGTCGCCGTCATCCGCGTCGCCGTCAGCCACATCCCAACCGAAACTGTTGTGCCCAAGCACGACCGCACGGGCCCGATGAAGAAGATCGGTAGGTTTCAGGCGTTCGATGAGCGCGGCGAGCCGGGTGCGCACTTCATCCGGCATCGCGTCGCCCTCGAAGCGCAGTGCTGTCCGGAAGCCGATCCACCCCTCGATCCAAGGCCGGTCGGAAGAAAAATGGGTCGCTCCCCGTTCGAGCGCATCATGGCAGGCGCCGAAGTGCCACAGCTCCCTCACGCTGTGGGCAAGGTAGTCCCGGGCGTTATCGATGACTGGCGAAAGCTCGACCGCCAGGTCGACGGCGCCGTTGTACCAAGCCCAGATGTCGCCATAGGTCGGCGGGTGCCAGCCATAGTCCCTTGACCGAGCGCCGAAGTCGAAGTCACTCGATGAACTGAAATGGTGCGCCTTCAGCAGTGCATCGAGGGCGACGCTGGCGCAGCGGACCAAAGCCGGATCACCGGATTGGGCGAACCGGCGCACGAGCGCTCGCCGCTGATCTGGCAGTGCCTTGGTGCCAGACAGGTGTAGATGAAACAGCTCGGCGAACATGTCCGAGGCTGAGTTGTGATTGTGGTTGGGCGGTTCGGCGGCAAGGAACCGGGCGAGCAATGTCGCCGCGCGGTTGAAAAGCGGCGGATCGTAGGCGAGGAGCTTGATCAGTCGTATCCATTGCCACCGGTTGCTTGCCTGCGGATCAAGTATCTCGGCACCGCTTGGGCTCGCAATATCTCGCTCGATCCTTGCGAGCGCCGCATCTGGCGCGACCGGGGCGATGTTCGTGATGATCTGCAGGCCATCCTCGCCCAACGCTGCGAGATCGCCGAGCGGCCCGTCGGCGCCGAGCCAGCGTTCGACCGCAGTCCGCGCCTCGGCGCTGTCGTGCAGATAGCCCAAGCGGCGCGAAAGGGACTTTTGCATCCGCGCTGTGAGCGACCCGCAAAAGCGATCGAAGTCGGCCGGCGGCATGCGTTCGAGGGCAAACCCGGCGAGTGGGTTGGCGATCGCATGCGGCAGGATCGCGCGCCACCGTCCGCGCAGCTGCGCGATCCCGCGCTGACGAAGCGTGTTCAGCGCCGCATATATGGTCGCTACTCCAACGCCGCGAATAGCAGCAACTCGCGCAAGCTCACCGTTCGCCGACGTGTCTTCCCCGTCGATTGAATAGAGCAGGGCGAGGTCTTCGGCGACGGAAAGGAGATCGCGGTCGGGCTCGTTGCGCTGATGGAAAATCCGCTCGAAGAGGTCGCGGCTCTTGAGCTTTCCCAGGGTCTCGCCTTTTCCGAGCGTCTCGGCTAGCGCGCGCGCCACGCGAAAGTTACCGTCGCTGAACTCCGATATTGTTCGCCGGTCGACCTGCGTCACGTTGGGGAAGGTTTTTTCCAGCCACAGTTCCACCATCTCGGGTGATGCCGACTGAAGGCGGAAGACCTCGGTGCGCTCGGGCTCGTCGTCGCGCACATCATATTCGACCGTGAGGAGGCTGACCTGACTTCCCGTTTCCGAGCAGATGCGGGCAAGCTCACTGTGCGTCGCCGGATTGCAGTTATCGACGATCAGGATCGCTTGTTGGCGTGCGATCACCAGCTGGCGCGCCATGTCCCGGGCCGTCGGGTCTGTTTCCGCCGAATAGTCGGTATAGACGGCGAGTCCCGGATCGAGTGGAGTCTCGCCGACTCCATCCTCGAACAGAGCTTGCACGAGACGAGTCTTTCCGAGACCGGACAAGCCGATCAGCCGGATGCACTGGCGAGCTTTGGTCAGGGAGGCGCGAAGCCGAACGATACCCTCCCCGATCGTGAGCTGCTCGCGGTCGCTCGTCCGCTCATCGGTCAGGCAGGCCTTGTCGTTGAAGAGATAGGGCATCTCCTCACTCACGCCGGCGCCGCACCAATCGCCGATGCTGCTCCAGCCCGACATGCTGATGCCGAGCCGCGTGCGGACCCAGGCGGCAATCGCCGGATAATGGTTGACCCAGGTTGCCAGCCGATCGCGATCGTAAAAGTCGCTGTGCAGCTGTCCGGCCTCAGGCAGCTCGTCGAGCTGTGCTCTAATCGCATCGCGACGATCGCTCAGCGGCTTGTCGGCGACCGACCCTTGCGCGCTGACGATGATATATGAGCCCGAGCGAGCGGCGAGTTCAGCAATGACCGGCCGAAGTACGCCGCCAGGACGCATCTCATCGCGGATCGCGCTCGCCGGCATGTCTGGCTTCTTGACCTGAAATCCGGTGTGCTGGCGCGGCACGAAATCCGGCGTCGTCAGCGCGGAGGGACACTCGACCCTCACATCGAGTCCACCATCGGCTGCATCCTGATTACCGCCAGCGGTTACCGACGAGCTGGGGCAACCCTGCACACGCAATTCTGCCAAGGCGAGACGCGCGACGAGTGTCCGTAGATCGGCGTCATTGAGATCGGCGACTTGCGCGCCAGTAATTTCGAACATCGTCACCAACCCCATTTCCTCAAATATAGGGGAAGATGCGGGAGAACAAAGAGCGGTCAACTGATAGTTGGTCCGCCCCGCCCGCGACGGCACTGCCAGTTGATCCGATCACCGCGCACGATGCCGGCAACGGGCTTGCCGAGTTGGCGCTCCAGCGCCGGTCGCCACGGCAAGAGTGTGAGATCGCGCGTCTTCTCGACCAGCGTGATGTTTACCAGGTCATCTGCACCGATGTCCTGAAGCACGACCACGCGCCCCGCGAGCTGATCCTCGGACTCGATTGATTACGCAGATCAACCGGGCGCTGAGAGGCCCGGCATCGGGGTGCGCGACGTCGATGCCCAGATATTCGACGGCATCTGCGTCGGTACCCCCGGATCGCCCCCGAACTGAATGCCGCCATATAGCTGGAAGCGCCAAAGCGTGGTCGTTGGGCTATCGAGCGTCTGCACGCCTTGATAGAGAACCAGCCCGCGCCCGAGATTGCCGCGCGCTTCCGCCTTCGATCGCCGCATCATCAGCTGCTCGAACAGGCGCTCCCCCTCGTTGCTGAGGAATCCTGCGCCTACAAAATGGTCCGTTGGCACGCGGACCTGCCAGTGATGATCGACAAGTCCCTTCGCGACAAATTCGAACAGCCGCCCCAGCCTGTCGGTGTCGAATGGCAGGGTCAGGCTTTCGCGCACGCCGTGCTGCGTCTGCATAACGACTTCTCGCTTACCTTCGGACAGTTCGAGGTGGAGCTTTCGATTGTTCTTCAGGCGCCGCGGCACTTCGTTCGCGAGAATCGCACTGGATGCAGGATGATTCCCGCCGAATGGCAACACGCTCAGCAGGTAATGCTCCAGCTGTGATTTCTCGCGATTGCAGGGTTCGCACGCGCCAACCTGGGGGAGATGTCCGCGATCTTCGACTGGGAAGAAATTGCGCGCGAAGACATGGTCGGCAGTGGCGCCAACCCCATCGCAATATGCGCACGGCTTCCCTCTAAAGCGCTTACCCATATCGCACTCTACATCGAAAGATATCGGCCGTCAGCGAAAAGCCGGCCAGCGCCTCAATCGAAATCGGGCCTTTCAAGATAGCGCACCACATGCGGCGCGATCCCATAGCGGCCGAGCCGGACCTGCCGATCGGCGAGATCGCCAACAGCGAATGTCGCCTTTCTCCGGTCCCCGTCTCCTAAGCGGACGTTCCGGAAAGTCCCACGCCCGGTCGTTCAGCTTCGCGTGTAACTGGGTGAACCGATGGCCGCTATCAGGGAAGCGATATGAGGTTGGCAACGACCGCTTTGTCGGCGGCCTTGCTCATCCGGCGAAACTGGCAGCAGCCGACCAAAGGCTTCCCTTCGTTCAGGCGCACACATCGATGGCCGGAAATGTCTGCGGCGTTGGACGATCCGATCAGTCCTCTGTGGATAGCTTCCGCGTTGCAAGTATAAAGTGATGATCTGGTGTCGGGTCGGCGCTGAAACATTTGAGGATGAATTACGCAACCTATGGCGGGCCTTGCCATAATCAAAAGCGATATCGTTTTGCCGTCTTGCAGATATCTTGCAGATGGGCATCGACTTGGATTCCTTTGCCGTTGCTCAGCAGTGCTCTTTTGACATGGGCGTATTCCATGCGCAGGCTGGTGGCGAAAATGCCCGGGTCATCCGAGCCGACGACGACGGAAGTAGCGCAGAAATTCCTGCCGTGGCCAACCCAACCGCTGACATGGTGATCCTCGTAGGAATCATGGATGCTGATGCGCACGTTGCTGCTGGGCAGGGTTTCAATGGCGATGCCACGATGCTGCAGCGTTTCCAGGACCACCGATTGAACGGCCTCCAGCACGTCCGGTGACAGGACGTCGGATCCCCGTTCCACCAATATTGACTGCCGTGCACGTTGCAACGTGGCCGCTTCAACGCCAACGCCATGGCGCCGAAGAAATTGGGAGTGCGCGTCCGCATCGCTGGCCGCGCTGTCACGAAATAGCTTTATTTCCCCGTTTCGGTCCGGGTCTACGTCATGGTCGCCGTATGTCCGCACAATCGGGTCGAGGTGCCGAAGTTCCCATGCGCGGTGCAACAGGTCGGGCGTAAGTTCAGGTGTTTTCCAGATCGACATGGCCAGTCGACATATTTCCATTTCGATCAGGACGATCTGATTTGGCATCAAGGACTTCTGCCGTAGCAGTCCCCAAACGAAAACCAGATCATCCAAACGGTCTTCGAGAGGTTGGATGACCGAACCGTTTTGGGATTTCCACCACCTGTCTGGGGAAAGTCCTGCCGCTGTTGCGTGTCCAATTCGGCACCCGGCGGACAGCTCCAGGAATTGAACAGCCTCGGTAATGGCGCGAAGGCCTGAGGCCAGGTGAACAAAATCCTCTCCGACGTGATACGAAAAACGCTTCACACCCGCGCGACGCATTCTGCGGAATATCTGCGCAAAAACTTCGGGTCCAGCGTGCCGCTCGTTGCTTGCCGCATCCACCCCGCGAAAAAGCTCTGAAAAGCCCTCTGTGCTCTTCATCAAGGCGACCAGCGCCCGCGCGGCCTGATCGGCTTCGCGCCTCACACTTACGTCCCTGCAAACCGGCGCCGGGTGCGTCCGCTGGTAGAACTTCTCTAGCTCGGCCCCATCAGTCCGCTTGATGAAATGCGCAACCAGGCCCAAACGCAACCGGCGTTCGCTGGCCGGGATTTTATCAGAGCCGCGCTCAAACTTCCGAATGAGCCGGATGGTGTCGGCAAGGGAGATGTCGGTCGTCTCGGGGTTTGCCAACCATTTCCGCAGGTGTTTACGCGGCGAGCCATCGGCGTTCTCGTCCAGAAATATCAGGTAACCGCGCAGCACCTGCGACATGAGCCTCGCGGTGCCAGCGGGCGTTTTTTTGGGTGCGAAGCGTCCTTCAAGGAAATCGACCGGCTTCTGCACGCCGCGTTCGATCTGCCGGAATCTGTCCAGATAACTCTTCTCGGTCGTTTCGCGCAGTTCGTTCAAGGTAATTTGCTGGAACTGGTCAAAGCCAATCTGTGACACTTGCTGGACCAGCAGGCGGCAGAATTGCGCCCGCAGCAACGCGTACCAGAAGAACGCCAGGCCGTGCAGCTCGCTGGCCTCCGGTCGACGAAGCATGCCGATAATGTCGATGAGCTGGAGGGCTTCCGCGGTTGTCTTGGATACCGGCGCCCCTCCTATCCGCTTGCTGACAGCATGGCGGTAGCGCAAATCCGCCTCTTCATCCGTGGTCGGTTCCCGCGCCTGCTCTTTACTCGCCTCCTCCAGCAGAAAGGTCTTGAGCGAGATGGCCTGTCCCACCCGAACCCTGAGACGTTTTGGCGTGAGTTGCTCGTCTTCTTGCCGCAGCAATCTGTCAACGCCGTTCCCGATCACGGCATGCAATCCGTCCTCGCGCGATACACCCTTTCTCAACAGCTCGCCGACAACCGCATCAGGTCGGCGCAGAGCGTCGATCCAGATCTTGTCCGCCTCTGTCGTGCCATTCAGGTGCATATGTGTTTCATCAAGCCCCTCCGTCCGGCAGAGGTGGTCGAGAAACGGATCGTCATCCACCGGCAAGGTGCTGTCGCACAACCAGCCCTGAACCCGTGCCTGCCACTTCGCCCGTTCCGAGAGGGACTGGCCGTAATCACCCGTTTTGGGCTGGCGCGCCGCCATCCAGGCCGCCGTAATAAGCATCGGCGGTACGACCAAGATCAAGTCCTGCCATTCGGCCAACAGCCGTGATCGCACCCGCAACGACCCGTCGCGGCATTCGCACAGGAACCTTTCGCCCAAGCAGGAAAGTATCGCAACCAGACATTTGGACGGGTCATCAAGGATAAGCCGGCACCCTCCACGCGTCTCGCGGTCCAGTTCACCCGCGACCCAGGCAATACGGTGTTCGACGGCTTCGTCGGTCAACCGGGGATTGAGTTTTCGGCAGTGAAGAAATCGACCCTTCGCATAGGCCGCCTTCAGTTCAGCGCGTCCGTCACCACGCCCCCAAAGTGACCGGAGGTCGTCCTCTGCCCGATAGCCCGATGCGTCACGTTCGAGAAAGCGAACAAGATGCACGTTCGTGACCATCGCCTTGGCAATGTCAATCACCCCGCGAAGCCGGGCAATCTGTTCAGGTCCATCATTGATCATTTTGAAGCGCGGGCTTGCGGATGATAGCGCGGCACCACATTCAAAACGTTGAAGAAACCTTTCTGCGTCACCTTCTTTTGTTGGGTGGTGCTGCTGCTCCTGATGTGACCGATGGCGATATCTATTTCCGGAGACGTCAACCAAGCCTCTTTGAACGGCTCCACAGCGTCACCATGCTCCTCTTGCCAGGCCGATAAAGCGTTCTTGACCTCATTGCGGAGATCCACCTTCAGGTTTCCGCTTTGCAAATAGAATTCCTCTGGATTGAGGAACATCCAGACAAGCGGACAGGAAATCACAATTGCGGCCAGAGAATGGAAGCTGCGCGCGTCATCGTCCGCGGCACGCCGCAGAGCTTCGACAAGGGGCCGGTCGGATGTCTTGGGTGAATCGAGGCGCTCGGAACTGCCGGAGGTGACAATGAGAAGAGCATGCAAGATATTTGTAATCTGGCGATGCAGGATATGGCCGGTCTTCCATGCCAGAGCCACCTCGTCATCCAGAGCGAGCAGTTGATCATGAATCCGTTCGGAAATGCGCGCCAGCGTTGCGGGGGACACCGCGGCCTTGTTCGAATTCGCACGCGCAAAAGCATGCCAATCCTGCAATCTCGTTTCGAATTCAGAATATTTATCGTCGGACTTAACGGCCTCCACCTCGTCACTGTCGTCGTGGTCTTCGTCCTCAGGCGTGGAGGTGTCATCTTTGGAACCGGCGCGGGCCAACTCCGCGTCCGGCATGAAGGCTGGAATGATGGAGGTCGGCTTCAAACTGCCCAAGTCGCTGATGTCATCGCGCGCCAGCAGTTCCCCGATTGCTGCGAAGAGAGAGAGCGCCGAAATCGAGCGAAACCGCTCTCCCCGGCTGCTGAAGCGGTCGTAAGTCGCCAGTCCGAGCACATCCCCGAATTGCCCGGTACGGGATTCGAGATTCTCGAGAGAAAACCAGACTATTCCTTTTTCGGCACTCAGGTCAGCCAGTTCCCCGTTTTCAAAGCTGGTAAGCCACTTTTTATTGGAGAATGTCGAGGGCTGATTTTTTACTGCCCCAGCGACCTCTCCAGCTCTTAACTTCTTCTTGGCAGCTGCCGCATTCTTCGCTTCATCCGCCGCATAATCAAACAGTCGGATGAAACGATTTGCTGCACGAATGGTCTGCATCGTACCTACGGAGCCGAAAGAGCTTGCCTTCAAATTGCCAATATTCGGTCCCGCTTCGTCCTTGCCAAGACGGCTGATGGAGCCAATCCGCCCGGCCACATCCAACAAGTTGGGGCTAGCGTCTTCCCAAATGAAGTTGAACATGGATTGGCGCACATCTGGCATGGTGAAACGGTCGCGCTGCATCATGGAAATGGGCAGGTTGAGCGTGAACAGGGCGCGCAGGCATGAGGCGGGGGACTTGTCCAGTTTTGCAGCGATGGACAGGGCAAAACAGTGGAGGATGACGGCCTGTCCCGTATCGCTCGGCACCGCGAAGCGAACGAGAGAGGTGGGTTTGTCTTGCTGAACCAGCCATCGGAAGGCGCTTTGCAGGGAAACGTCCAATGTGGCGTCGGCAAATTGTTCCGATCGCAACCCGGCAGAGCGGAGGCGTGTTTCAAACACCGTAAAGACGCCCCGTCGGCCTGCGTTCTTATCGGGTTCTCCCAATGCGCGGAGATAGCCGATGACCAGACGCAAATGTTCACGCGACACCACCTCAAAGAACGGATGGGGCGGCGGCGTCTTGCCGTCTTGCGGATCGCTTTCCAGAAGTTGCTCGCGGATTCTCTTGCTGGCCCAGGGAACCAGTTCGTGGGCTTTCCTGCTCGCACCTGCTTCTTCGTCCGCACCTGGTTTTTCGCCCCCAACGGGAAGGACCCTCAATTCCGAGGTGCCGCTTGCCTGAAGTATGCCGCTGAGCGGCAGCATTGCGATGCGGTTCTGCGGCGGTACAATTTTCAGAAGATATTGTTCCTCCAGTTCTAGAACGGCTTCGGACAAACCTGTCTTGCCTTCGCCAATCACATCGGGGTCGTGCTTCATCAACCCTTCGCCGAACGTGTCATAGATGTTGCGCCGGACAAGACGGCCATAGAGTTCAAGATCGCCCGAAATCATGATAATAAGTTGCGGCGACGCCAAATATTTCCGAATGGTTTCCAGAATGGCGTGACCATGCTGAAAGTTCGTGTCGACATCGTCAAACGCCAGCACGAACGCCTTCTTTTTGAGAACCTTCAGCGCTTCATCGATAAATGTTTGCAGCTTGGCTTCGAAGGTGCGTCCCTTGGCTGCCTTCCGCAGTCCCCTGCTCATGATCCATGCCGCGTCCTCCCACTCTTCCCCATAGGGATGCGATTTTCCGATCCCGTCGAGCAGCCCCAGCCCCTCCGCCATCGCCTCGCGTGCGGTGTTCACTTTCTCCCTGTCCGCGTCGGGGTTCGCCTTCGGGTCATCCAAGGCTGCGTCGATGAGGGAAATGATGACAATGACGATGTGTTCCTTGGTCTCGATCAGGGTCGGATCGATCACTGGCAATACATGAAGCCCTTCAGACAGGCCCTTGGCCCATTCTTGCTTGCCACTCTTGAGCTCATGCAATGCGTTCAGGAGAAACGTCGTTTTTCCGCTGCCGCGCCCGCCCTGAATTAAGATGCCTTCGTGAGGGCGGAGGTAATTAAGCTCATTCCCTGACGGGGGGGTGAAAGGGGAATTATTCAACCGGTCGAGCTGAGCGGAGATGACCTTCCCCAAATGTGCGAAAGCTTCGTTCTGAAGCACCTTGTTAGCATCTTCAAACCGTTCCGCACCGCTTCGATTTAGATCAATAATCCGCACGTCATCCCCCAGCAGTCACTTGATGACTGTTTGAAACAAGAATTTGTTAGCGCGCTTGAGACAGGAGGGGGACAAAAAATCAAGAAAATACCTCGCAGCCCCTGTTCCGTGTGCAGGTACAGTCGCGAATGTCCCCCTCCCGGTCGTTCAGGCGCACCCGCAAGTTGAAAAATGTAGGGCAAGTTTCAACGACGGGTTCGAGGGCACTGAATGGCGGGCTTGTTGGCGTCAATGGTTCCTACTCAGTCTGAAGGCAATAGTGGCTAGAATGCAGGGGATTGAATGAAGGTCGGCGCGCGCGGCATTTTAAGGGCGCACAGCGCCAAAATCTTACATTTCTTATGTTGCCACAATTAATCGTTGATTCAATTAACTGGCATTTGCAAGGTTAATCTATGTCGAGTGGTTGCTTACCCGGAGCATAAATCAGTATTTATTGAAGAGCTCCTCTCCAACAATACTTTCGATCTCATTTTCCCAAACTCTAAGAACTCGACGTTTCTCTTTAAAATATTCATGTTTGTTGTATATCCCGCGCACTCCTGATATTTTATGGGCAAGAACGCGCTCGATGTGATCAGTGGAAAGGACGGCGCTTTCGTCCTCGCTTAGAATTCCGCTTGCGATAGTGGCGAAGGTTCGTCGAAGATCGTGAGTAGTCCAGCGCTCATACCCAACTTGGGCGGCTGTCGCTTTCGCCTTCATCAAGGCGTTCAGGAATTCTATCGAATTGCTAAGATCATAAACTTGGTAGGAGGCTTCTAAGAGGTGAGAGCGCGGAGACGGAAATACATAGGAATAGTTGTGGCTTGCCATACGACCGCAGATTATTTGCCACGCCTTGTCGCCAAAGGGTGTGAGATGTGGGGCACCACCCTTCATCCGATCGGCTGAGAGTTCCATCGATGCGCGCGCCATGTCCAATTCGCTTCGGACAAGTTCACGCAGCTCGTCACGCCGCTGGCCGGTCAGTAGGACCGTGAGGATGTAAGCTCTCGAGGTCGCATCGATTTCTCCGACAGCCTCCCAGAGCCAACGAATCTCGCGTTCGCTGAGGTATCGCTCTCGCTTGCTAGGCGAATCTGCTTTGAGCTTTCGCGCTGGAGAATCCGACAAGCCTGTGCGAACTTCCGCCTGTTCTGCCCATGAAAAGTAGCGCCTGATATACCGAACGGCATTGTTGAAGGCTGCGATCTTTCCGTTCGTCCTCAGCGGTTCGACAATCGCTGCAAGCTCACGGTAGGTAACGTCGGTCAGAAGCTTATGGCCTATCTGATCTGCGAACAAGCGTATCCATGTTTGACGTTTATCGGTAAGGGTACGCGCGGCGTTTCTGCCGCCTCCTTCGGGTGTCTCTAAATATAAATCCCATGCTTGCTGGCAAGTCATGGCAGGAGTCTCAATTGAGCTCGCCGCTGACTTCGAAGCGCTGTCGGCGTCAGCCTCGGGGTAAACCTCGAGCCCCTTCGCAAGCCTTCCGTTGATGTCGTCAGCCCACGTACGAGCCTGGGCCAGCGTCACTCCCAGCCCCCCTTCGAAGCGCCCACCATGGATCTTACGCGGCGTTCCATTCACCCGCCCTTGCCATTGCCATACTCCGCCCCGCGGACCGACCAAGAACGTCAATCCCCGAGTGGTGTCTGTGAGCCGAGCAACTGCTCGCGCGGAATCAGCGGCTCGGAGCTGCCCGATGGTCAACGGTGCTTTCGGCTTTGCCATGCGTGGCTCCTTCTCATTTAAGCGCGTTGTATCTCAGGAAAGTGTATCCTAATTGTATCCTAATTCGATTTTGCCGGCAATTAGGGGCAAATTAGGATACAGAGAGCGCGCTAAGAAAGGGGCGAAATCAGGTTGAAACTGAAGGGTCGATGGGTGAATGCATCTGGTGTGTTCCACGCAGCGCTTTGATCACATCGCGCATCGTTTCGGTGTCGCGCACGTTGAGGTCGCGCTGGGGGTAGGGGACTTCGATGCCTTGCTCGCGCATCAGGCGCCAAAGCGCTTTCAAGACGTCGGACCGCACATTTCCTACGCCTTCCTCGGGATCGGTGATCCAGACGTGGATCACGAAGCTGACGCCGCGCTCGGCGAAACTGTCGAGCCAGACGGTGGGCGGCGGGGCGGCCAGGACACGCTTTACCGACTTGGCGGCATCCAGCATGAGATGTTCCACGCGTTCGATATCGCAGGCATAGGGCATGATCACGGGAACCTGGATACGCACGTTCTTGCTCGAATAGGACCAGTTCTCGACTTGATTGATCATCAGGTTTTCGTTCGGGATCAGGTACTCCTTCTGATCGCGCGTGGTCAGCGAGACGGCGCGGATGCCGATGCGGCGGATCTGGCCGAAAGTAGACATACCGGCGGCGTCAGTGATGGTGATGACGTCGCCGGGCTTGATCGACTTGTCCATCAAGAGGATGATTCCGGCGATCAAATTGCCAAACGTCTTCTGCAGGCCAAAGCCGATGGCAAGGCCGAAGGCGCCGGAGAATACCGTCAGTGCGGTGAGGTCTATGCCCAGTACGTCAATGCCGACGAGGATCGCGATCGTCCAGATCAGCAGGCTGACCAACTTTTCCGCCAGCAGGCGCTGGGTCTGGTCGAGCCCCGTTGCCGAGCGGAGCACACGGTTGGAAAGGCGGCTTGCCCCCCAGGCAATGGAGATCACCAGCCCCAGCACGAAGAGCAGTACCACGAGATCCCAGACCGAAATCCTGCTGGAGCCGACCTGCACCGCCAGTCGGTCCAGCGTGTCCACCAGATCGCTGAGAAAGCCGCCGTGCAAGGTGACTGCGTTCTTGAGGCCGTCCGCTCCCGCAAGTGGCTGGTCTGCCCCCGTGCGGCCTGCCGCATGGGCCGCAGCCTCAGCCGTGCCGCTGGGCGATGGCGTCGGGCTGGGCATCACCATGCGGACGACCGGGTTGGTCATGTCGCCGCGCCGGTCCGCTTCATGGCCGCGAGCGCCTGTTCTAGATCTGCAATGAGATCGTCCGTGTCTTCCAGCCCGACGGCGAGGCGAACGCCGTAGTGGTCGGACGTCTCGTGCTGGCCTGGAGGCCAGGGCATGATCTCGCGGTGCCGGGTCGGTTCGATCGGCACGACGAGGCTTTCGAATCCGCCCCAGGAATAGCCGATGGCGAAGAGGTTCAGGGCGTCGATGAAGCGGTTGCGGTCGGCCATGGTGCCGCCGTTGAACACGAAGCTGAAGAGGCCGCAGCCGCCAATGAAGTCACGCGTCCAGATGTCGTGGCCGGGCGAGCTGGGCAGCATCGGACAGAGCACTTGCGCCACTTCCGGGCGAGCTTCCAGCCAGCGCGCTATCTTCAGCGCGGATTCGGCTTCCTGGCGCAAACGCACGCCCAGGGTGCGCAGCCCGCGAAGGGCCAGTGCCGCGTCGTCGGGCGAGACGACGATGCCGAGATCCTGTGCGCGTTTGCGCAGCTTCTCATAGAGTTCCTTGCCCGCGCTGGCGCTGCCCATCATCAGGTCCGAATGGCCGCCGACATGCTTGGTGAGCGCCATGACGGTCACGTCCACGCCCTTTTCCAGTCCGGCAAAACCGAGCGGGCTGGCCCAGGTGTTGTCCAGAACGGAGACGGCGCCCTTCGCGCGCGCGATGCGGGCCAGTTCGGGAACGTCGCAAACTTCCATCGACAGGCTGCCCGGCGCCTCGATCAGGACGGCGCGGGTCCGTTCGCAGAACAAGTCTTTGTAGGCGGGAATGTTGAGCGGATCGTAGAAACGGGTCTCGATCCCGAAGTCGGCAAGCATGCCGGTGCCCATCGAGCGGGTGGGATCGTAGGCATTGTCAGTGATGAGCACGACGTCGCCCGGACGGAGCAGCGCGAGCATGACTCCGGCGATCGCGGCGACGCCCGAGGGATAGATGACCGTACCGTGCGCGCCGGGCTCGATCTTGGTCAGGGCCTCGCAAAGCGCCCATTGCGTGGGAGCGCCGCGGCGACCGTAGAAGAACCGGCCGTCTTCGTTCCGGCGCGGGCCTTCCGCGAGTGCGGCGGTGTTTTCGTAGAGATGCGTGCTCGCGCGCCAGACCGGTGGGTTGACGACGGCGCCGGTCCACTCCTTGCGGCGGCCTCCGCCGACCAGCTTGGTGAATGGGGCGAGGTCGTCGAAATTGTCCAAATCGCTCAAAGTGCTCTCCGCTCTTGCGCTTCCAGCACTACCGCCCCGCAGGGCGGGGGTCGAGAGGCAAGACGGCCAGCGGACGCCGTGATGGCGCCGGCTGCTTCATGGCGGCAGGTGGCCGAAGCGGTAATTGGCCCGCTCAGGCCCCGGCATGCCTGAGAATCAGGCGAGGCGGCGCATCGGGGAATCGGGATCCTGCCCCATGTCGCGGGCGGCTTCGACTTCACGGGCGGCGATCGTAGCATGGTCGCGCGGGCCGGTGTCGAGGCGGATTGGGGCGAGCCGGACAGTCGCGGGATCCGGACCTTCGCCCGGAACGCCCAGCGAGAACACGCGGCGCTCGGCATGGCCATGCTCGTCCACGAGGCACAGGCGCACGAGCGGCACGAAGAGGCTGGCCTGTCCCTGGCGCATCACGCGAATCGCGTTGAGCGGCAATTGCAGTTCGCCCTTGAACGTGCGCGTTTCGCCGGGGGAGAGCGCTTCGAGGGTGTGGCGCAGCGGCAAGGCGGCAGGTTCGGGCGCGAGCTGCTCTACTTGCGATAGCGAGGCGTGGGCGGAGATCATGTCGCCTAGCACGCGCCAGGGCTCGGCAAGGCCGCTTTCCGGCGCGGCCAAGGTCAGGCGATATTGCAGCGTGGCGTAGACGAGCGACAGGCGCAGCGTCACCGGTTCGAAATCGACTGCGATCACGCCCGGACCGGACGGCGCCGGGGCCCTTGCCGGCGCCGGATTAGGGGTCGGTATCGCAGCTGGTGCCGGCTGCGACGGCGATTGCGGCCCGGGATTGCGCAGCGGCTGTACGCGGAGGGCCGGCGAAACGGGGGCTACGGGGTCGAGCGCGGCGATGGCGGCGGCTGCGACGGGGGCATCGGCCGTCTCCTGGACGATTTCGTCCTCGGGCTCGGCTTCAGGTTCGAGACCGGCTTCTTCCCAGGCCGTGGCAGGTGCGCGGCGGCGGCGAAGGAGCAGGAAGACGCCGACCCCGGCCGCGACCAAGGCAGCGGGGATGGCCAGCCACCACTCCGGCCAATGCGGCGTGGCTGCGGGCGGGCCTGCGAGATCCGCTTCCGGCGCGGCGGAAGGCTGGGCCGGCAGAGCGGCGCTTTCGCTCGCTGTCGGCGTGGGGGCGGGTGCCAGCGGCTGGGCCGGCAACTGGGCCGAGGGGGTGACGGCGGGTGAGGGCGCGGCGGCGGCGGGTTCCGTGCGCGATGGCTCCGCCGGACGAGCGGGCGTGGCCGTGGCGGCTGGCTGGGTCGCACGCGGCTGCGGGCGGTCGCTGGCGCGCGCGGCGGGCGGCGGCGGGGCGGCGATGGTCGGCACCGGTGTCGGCCGCGAAGTGGGCGCTGCGGCCGGTACATCGGGAGCGGTGTCGCGCGGAGTGACGGTGGGGTTCTGCGGGTCCACCGGACCTTGCGGGCGCGGCGCGCCCTGGCCTTCCTGCTGGCCGGGCGGCAAGCTCCAGGTCGATTGCGCGAAAGCCGTCGTCGGTCCCGCCATGAGGCCGAGCGCAAGTGCCGCGCGTGAAAGTGGTGTCGCGAAATTAGTCACATCGGCCCCGCATCAAACTCCCAGCCCCACATTAGACCATGCGCTGAACCCGCGGTTAATGCTCCGCTCCAGCGCGGCGAGACGTGAGCGATCATAGCCCAATGCGGGGCGCGCGGGCAATCGCGCCCTTGGCGCATTTCCCCGCCGCACTTGCGGCGGCCCACATTGCAGGGTCGGATGTCCGTCACGGTTCCGGTCCCGGTCCCCGTCGCCGTCTCGGTCGAATGGCTTGAAGCGCAGCGCCGGGGCACCTATCAATGGCATCATGACTGACACCACCATGACCCCGCTGCATCTGGGCCAGAACAGTGCGCTGCCGACGTCTCCCGAAGACGCCGTGCTGGACTACGTGCCGAACCCGCGCCAGGGCAGCCTCTATCTGGTGCGCTTCGCCGCGCCGGAATTCACCTCGCTCTGCCCGGTTACCGGCCAGCCCGATTTCGCGCACCTGGTGATCGACTATGCACCGGGGGAAACCATCGTCGAATCCAAGAGCTTCAAGCTGTTCCTCGGCGCGTTCCGCAACCACAACGGCTTCCACGAGGACGTCACTGTCGGTATCGGCCAGCGCCTGTTCGACGAGATGAAGCCCCATTGGCTGCGCATCGGCGGCTACTGGTATCCGCGCGGCGGCATTCCCATCGACGTGTTCTGGCAATCCGGCGCGGCGCCGGAAGGGCTCTGGGTTCCCGACCAGGGCGTGCAGGGCTACCGCGGTCGCGGCTGACGGCTCTGTCAGCCCATGCCGGGCACCGGTTTTTGGTTCCGGTATGATGAGCAGGGGCACCGGCTTGTGCCGACGCCCCTATGCCCCGAGCTTCCCCTCAAGGTTTCGCGAGAAGTTGCCCCCTCGCTTCCCAAGGTCCGTGCCGGGTTACGTAACGCTATCTGGCGGCAAACTGGACGCCGTTCACGCGCCTGAGATCGACAGTTCCCTTGCCAAGCGAGGCCATCTGGCGGTTGCTCAGGCACTGGGCGTAAACCGTGGGCGCTTCCGCCTTCAACGCGGCTTCCGTAGCCAGGGCGTCATCGAGGCGTGCGGTACATTCGGCGCGCGATTCGTAAGTTTGCACAGGCGTCGATAGCCTCTCGCAAGCTGATCCGTCATCGCTGCAGCCAAACAGGGCGAGGGCAATGAGTGTAGCGCTCATTCGTCTCTCCTTTCGAAGGGGATAACGGGCGCCCGGCCGAAAATATCCCGCAAGCGACGGGAAAAGAGTCATTTTCGAGGCTGGAACCTCTGCCGGTCTCATGCGTAGGAAACGCCTTCATGGACCAGACAAAAGCCAAGCTCATCATCCGCCCCGCCACTGTAGCCGATGCACCCGCGATCGCGCGGCTCTCGGTGAAAGTCTACGGCAAGGCCGATGCCTTCACCCGCGCCGAGATCCGGGGCCAGGTCATCAATTTTCCGGAAGGACAGTTCGTTGCCGAATATGACGGCAAGGTCGTCGGCCACTGCGCGACGATGATCGTCACCGCCGCCCAGGCCTTCCGCCCGCATACCTGGGAGGAGATCAGCAACGGCGGTTATGGCCGTCCGCCGTCGGACGATGGCGACGTGCTCTACGGTTTCGAGGTTTGCGTGGACCCCGATTACCGCCGCCTGCGCATCGGCCAGCGGCTCTATCGCAAGCGCAAGGAAGTCTGCCAGTATTTCGAGCTGAAGGGCATCGCCTTCGCCGGGCGCATGCCGGGCTATTCGCGGCGCATGCGCCGATATCCCGACCCGGCCGACTACCTCCAGGCCGTGCGCGACAAGAAAGTGCGCGACCAGGTGATCCAGTTCCAGATGAACGAGGGTTACGAGCCGCGCGAAATTCTGCCGGACTACATCCCGAACGACAAGGAAAGCGGCGGCAACGCGGTCCTGATGTACTGGACCAACCCGCTCGCCCCGCGCGATACGGGCAAGGCGGTGCCCGGCTTCAAGGAGCGCGTGCCTTCGACCGTGCGGGTGGCCACCGTCCAGTTCATGATGCGCAAGATCGAACAGATCGACCAGTTCGAGGAGCAGGTGGAATACTGGATCGACGTGGCCGCCGATTACGAGAGCGATTTCGTGGTCTTCCCCGAGCTGTTCACGCTGGAGCTGCTGTCGATCGAAGAGACCAAGCTGGAACCCGCGGCTGCGATCGAGAAGATCGCGGACTACACCGAGCGTTTCGTGGAATTCATGCAGCGCATGGCGGTGAGCTACAACATCAACATCATCGGCGGTTCGCATCCCACCCGCGTCAAGCTGGGCCAGGGCAAGAGCGAGATCCGCAATATCGCCTATACCTTCCTGCGCGACGGTGCGGTGCACGAGACGCAGAAGCTGCATCCCACCCCGTCCGAGCGGCGCTGGTGGAACATCAAGGGCGGCTACGGCGCCAACGTGATCCCCACCGATTGCGGCCCGATCGGCGTGATGATCTGCTATGACAGCGAGTTCCCCGAGCTTTCCCGCCACCTCGTGAACCAGGGGGCGCTGATGCTGTTCGTGCCGTTCTGCACCGACGAGCGCCGCGGCTTCCTGCGCGTGCGGTATTGCTGCCAGGCCCGCGCGGTGGAGAACCAGTGCTACGTCGTGACCTCGGGCGTGGTCGGCAACCTGCCCAACGTGGAGAACATGGACGTCCACTACGCGGAAAGCGCGATCCTTACGCCGTCCGATTTCCCCTTTGCGCGCGACGGAGTGGCGGCGGACACCGCGGCCAATACCGAGACGATCGCCATCGCCGACCTCAGCCTGGATGCGCTGCTGACGGCCCGTCAGTCAGGCGCGGTGCAGAACCTGAAGGACCGGCGCTTCGACCTCTACCGGGTGGAGTGGACGCAGCAGTAGACAACGGAAGCGCGGGATCGGGCGGCGCGGGTCATTTCCGGGGCTTGAGGCCCTGCGCTGCCGCCGCCACGCGCAGGCGCGTCTCGGCGATCAGTTCGTCGAGGCTGGTCACCTGCTTCACGCCGTATCGCGCGCCGGTGATGTCGACATTGCCCTTGCGCCAGAAACCCGGCGGGCAGAGCAGCACGACATTGCCGGAGCGTGCATGCAGCCCCAGTTCCAGCAGGCTCACCGGGCTTTGCGATCCGGGCGCGAGGTAGAGCACGATCACGTCGGCACTGTCGAGCGCGGCCAGTTCCCATTCGACCTGGCGGCGGAACTCCGGCTCGCTGGCCTCGGGCTTCCAGGCTGGGTTCCAGTCCGGGCGGCGCGGATTGAGCAGGACCACGTCCTCGCCGCGAAGCGCCTCGATCACCTGCTTCTGCCAGTCCGGCGCGGAGCCCATGTCGATGCTGCCTCCCAGGAACACCCGCGGGCGATCGTGCCGGGGCGGAAGCGGCTCGGGCGAAGTCACCACGGCGGTTTCCGCCAGGGCTGCAGCGGGAGCCGCGGAAAGCAGGAGCGCGGAGAGCAGCAGGGCAAGGGAAGGCGCTTTGATCATGCCGGCCCTCTAGACAATGCGCAGCCGTGCCAGCCAGCGAAATCGTTGGTCGGCGCGTGCCAGGAAGGGCGGCCGCGGCGGTTCTTCGCGCCCCTTATCGGGCCTTCACCCAGAGCACGCCGTAAGGCGGGAGGGCAGCCGGCGTCGCCCCGTTGATGGCAAGAACGATATCGCCCTGCACCGCAAGGGCCTGGAGTGCGGGGCTGGGCGCCAGCGGCTCGGGCGAGAGATTGAACAGGCAGAGCAGGCGCTCCTCCCCTTCCACGCGCAGGAAGGACAGCAGTTCGCCGTCGCAGGCGAGATCCTCCAGCGCGCCGTGCCGCAGCACCGGGCTCGCCTGGCGCAGGGCCAGCAGCTTGCGCGTGAAATGGAGCAGCGAGGCGGGATCGCTCTCCTGGATGGCGACTGCGCGGGTGAGATTCTCGGCGGAAAGCGGCAGCCAGGGCGACACCGGCGTGAAGCCGCCGAGGGGGAGGTCCTCCCAGGGCAGCGGCGTGCGGGCACCGTCGCGCGAGAGGGTCAGCGGCCAGTTGGCGATGGCTTCGGGGTCCTGCAACTGTTCGAAGGCGATCTCGTCCTGAAGCAGCCCCAGCTCCTCGCCCTGGTAGAGGATCACATTGCCGCGCAGGGCCATGAGCAGAGCCATCTTCGTCCGGGCGAAGATGCCCCGGTGTTCGGGCGCGCACCAGCGGGAGAGGGCGCGGGGGGCATCGTGATTCTCGAAGGCCCAGCTCGGCCAGCCGCCGTTCTCGTCCGGGGCAAGCTCCCAGCGCTGCAAGGTCTCGGCCACGAAGCGGGCGGTGAGGGCGGGGGCGTAGAGGAAATCGAAACCATAGGCGCTGTTCAGCCGGTGTTCCCCGGCGGTATAGGCGCGCCGGTCCGCCTGCGGATGGTCTCCTCCGATCTCGGCCACGGTGTGGATGACGCCATATTCGTCGCAGACCGCCCGCAACCGCTCGACGAAGCCGATCATGTCCGGGTGGGACTGGCTGTAGGTCTTGAGCTGGAAGTCGAAGGGGCGGGTGCGGAGGCGGCCGTCGGCCGGGGCGGGAGGATTGTCGCGCAGCAGCGGATCGTGCATCGCATGGTTGAGCGCGTCCAGCCGGAAGCCGTCCACGCCGCGCTCCAGCCAGAACCGGGCCGCCTGCAGTACCGCGTCCTGCACCGCGGGATTGTGCATGTTGAGCTGCGGCTGCTCCTTCAGGAAAGTATGCATGTAATATTGGCGGCGGCGGCCATCCCAGGTCCAGGCCGGGCCGCCGAACACCGATTGCCAGTTGCAGGGCGGGGTGCCGTCTTCGCGGGGATCGTGCCAGACGTACCAGTCCGCCCTGGGATTACCGCGGTCCGAGCGGCTTTCTGCGAACCAGAGATGGAGGTCCGAGGTATGGGCATAGACCTGGTCGATGATGACCCTGAGGCCCAGGTCGTGAGCGTGGGCAACCAGCGCGTCGAAATCGGCCATTGTGCCGAAGACCGGGTCGATCCCGCAATAGTCCGCAACGTCGTAGCCGAAGTCGCGCATCGGAGAAGTGAAGAAGGGCGAAATCCAGATCGCGTCCACGCCCAGCCGGGCGACATGGTGCAGGCGGCGGGCGATGCCGGGAAGATCCCCCACGCCGTCGCCGTTGGAGTCCTGGAAGCTGCGCGGATAGATCTGGTAGATCGCCGCGCCTTGCCACCAGGGGGAACGGGACGAATCGAGGGCTGGAGAAGCGGAGGGAAGGCCGGAAGCGGCGCCAGGAATAAAAGGGGTTGGGGCGACGTCGGATTCGATCAGGCTCATGAGCACCTTTCGCGGGTATTTGCGGGCGATCATATCACCAGCGGGGCAGCCCGGCGCGAATTTTTTGCGGCACTGCACAATGCCCCTTGCCGCAAGCGGGCGCTGTGCTAGCCATGATCGGGAAGCGCGGGAAAGTGCAGCGGTCCGCTTTTGCTTGCCTGACGCTAAACCATACGAATTGCAGGATTTTTCAAAGGGTCCTGCACGTCCAATACCAGGAGTGTGCCCGTGGCGACCGAACCTGTTTCCAACAGCAAGGCCGAAGCGCCCTCGGAAATGGACAAGCACATCGTCAGGGTGCTTCGCCAGCGCGTCGGCAAGGACGAGCGGGCGGCCAAGCAGCATGACTGGTACACCGCCTCGATCCTCGCTCTGCGCGACGAAATCATCGAGAAGTGGATCGATTCCACCCGCCGCACTTACGATTCCCAGGGCAAGCGGGTCTATTATCTCTCGATGGAGTTCCTGATCGGTCGCTTGCTGCGCGACGCGCTCTCGAACATGGGCATGACCCGCGAGTTCGAAGCCGCGTTGAAGGCCCACGGCCTTGACCTTGCGGCTCTGGAGGAACTGGAACCCGATGCGGCGCTCGGCAACGGCGGTCTCGGCCGGCTGGCAGCCTGCTTCATGGAGAGCCTCGCCACGCTGGATATTCCGGCTTACGGCTATGGCATCCGCTACGTGAACGGCATGTTCCGCCAGCGCGTGGACGACGGCTGGCAGGTGGAGCTGCCGGAAACCTGGCTGGCCCACGGCAATCCCTGGGAGTTCGAGCGGCTTGAGAGCACTTACCGCATCGGTTTCGGCGGCGAGGTCGTGGCCGAAGGGGACGGCGTGTTCTGGCACCCGGCCGAGCAGGTCGAGGCCACGGCGATCGACACGCCGGTGGTCGGCTGGCGTGGCAAGCGCGTGAACACCCTGCGCCTCTGGACCGCCAGCCCGCTCGATCCGATCAAGCTCGACGCCTTCAACGCCGGCGACCACTTCGGCGCCCTGGCCGAGCAGGTCCGCGCCGACAGCCTCGTGCGGGTGCTCTATCCCGCGGATTCCAGCCCGGCCGGACAGGAACTGCGGCTGCGGCAGGAGTATTTCTTCACCGCCGCCTCGATCCAGGACATCGTGCGCCGTCACGTCCAGTACCTGGGCGATATCCGCACCCTGCCGGAGCAGGCGGCGATACAGCTCAACGATACCCATCCCTCGGTGGCCGTCGCCGAGCTGATGCGCCTGCTGGTCGATGAAAACGGCCTTGAATTCAACGAAGCCTGGGACATCTGCCGCCGCACGGTGTCCTATACCAATCACACGCTCCTGCCGGAGGCGCTGGAATCCTGGCCGCTGCCGCTGTTCGAGCGCTTGCTGCCGCGCCACATGCAGATCATCTACGCGATCAACAGCCGCGTCCTGCGCGAAGCACGCAAGGCCGGCTGCAGCGATGCCGAAATCTCGGCGATCTCGCTGATCGACGAGAACGGAGAGCGCCGCGTACGCATGGCCAACCTGGCCTTCGTGGGAGCCCATTCGGTCAACGGCGTGGCCGCGCTTCATACCGACCTGATGAAGAAGACGGTCTTCGCGGACCTTCACAAGCTCTATCCCGACAGGATCAACAACAAGACCAACGGCGTCACGCCGCGCCGCTGGCTGCAGCAGTGCAATCCGGGGCTGACCTCGGTGATCCGCGAGGCGATCGGGGACGGCTTCCTCGACGATGCGGAAAAGCTCTCCGACCTCAACGCTTTCGCGGCCGATGCGCAGTTCGGCGCGCGGGTGGCCGACGTGAAGCGCGCCAACAAGATGGCGCTGTCGGACTACATCAAGAAGACGATGGGCATCCGGCTCGATCCCGACGCTCTGTTCGACGTGCAGATCAAGCGCATCCACGAATACAAGCGCCAGCTGCTGAACCTGATCGAGACGGTGGCGCTCTATGACCAGATCCGCAGCCATCCCGAACGGGACTGGGTGCCGCGCGTGAAGATCTTCGCGGGCAAGGCCGCGCCGAGCTACCACAACGCCAAGCTGGTCATCAAACTGGCCAATGACATCGCCCGGCGCGTTAATGCCGATCCCTCGGTCGGCGGGCTGCTGAAAGTGGTCTTCGTGCCCAATTACAACGTCAGCCTGGGGGAGCGCATCTTCCCGGCGGCTGACTTGTCCGAACAGATCTCGACCGCGGGCATGGAAGCTTCCGGCACCGGCAACATGAAGTTTGCGCTCAACGGCGCTCTCACCATCGGCACGCTCGACGGCGCCAATGTCGAGATCAAGGACCATGTGGGAGGCGACAATATTGTTATCTTCGGCCTCACGGCGGAAGAAGTGGCAGCCAAGCGCGCGAGCGGCTACAACCCGCGCGAAGTGATCGACGGATCGCGCGAACTGCGCCAGGCGCTCTCGGCGATTTCCTCGGGCGTGTTCTCGCCCGACGACCCGGATCGCTACAAGGACCTCATCGGCGGCATCTACGACCACGACTGGTTCATGTGCGCTGCCGATTTCGACAGCTATGCCGCCGCCCAGCGCTCGATCGACGCCCGGTGGGAAGACATGGCGGGCTGGCATTCGGCAACTATCAGGAACATCGCCAATGTCGGTTGGTTCTCCTCGGATCGGACTATCTCCGAGTATGCCAAAGACATCTGGAAGGTCCTGTGAAGCCACCCGAAAGCGCTATCGAGTCCCTGCTGCAAGGCGTCCACGCCGACCCGTTCTCGCTTCTCGGCCTCCATCCCGGGCCTGACGGGTGTTACGCACGCGCCATCCTGCCTGGCGCGGAGACGGTCGAGGCCTTCAGCCTGGACGGCCGCCGGCTCGGCATGCTGGGCAAAGTGGACGACCGCTTCCTGTTCGAGGGCAAGCTGCTCGGCAATCCGCAGCCTGTCCGCTATCGCTGCACCGCCGGCGACAGCGACTGGCTGGTCACCGATCCCTACACGTTCGGGCCGGTGCTGGGCCCCATCGACGACCTGCTGATCGCGCAGGGCACGCATTTTCGCCTGTTCGATAAGCTCGGCGCGCATATCATGCGGCACGAGGGCGCCAACGGGGTCCATTTCGCCGTCTGGGCACCCAACGCCCGCCTAGTGAGCGTGGTGGGTGATTTCAACGACTGGGATCACCGCCGCCACCTCATGCGCAGCCGCAAGGACATCGGGGTCTGGGAGATATTCATCCCCGACATCGCTGATTACCGTGCCTACAAGTATCATATCGTCGGCGCGGACGGCAGCGTGCAACCGCTCAAGGCCGATCCATTCGCCTTCATGTCGGAAATCCGTCCGGCCACCGCGTCGATGACCGCTCACCCCGCCAAGCTCGAATGGGGTGACGAGGCCCATCGCGATCACTGGGAATCGGTCGATCCGCGCAAGGTGCCGGTCTCGATCTACGAGGTCCACGCCGGGTCCTGGCAGCGCGACCGCTTCAACTGGTTCCTCAATTGGGACGACATGGCGGACAAGCTCATCCCCTATGTCGTGGAGATGGGCTTCACCCATATCGAATTCCTGCCCATCAGCGAGCACCCCTACGATCCGTCCTGGGGCTACCAGACGACCGGGCTCTATGCCCCCAGTGCCCGCTTCGGCGAACCCGCGGGGTTTGCGCGTTTCGTGGACGGCGCGCATCGGGCGGGGATCGGTGTCATCCTGGACTGGGTGCCGGCGCATTTTCCCAAAGACGATCACGGGTTGGTCCGCTTCGACGGCACCGCACTCTACGAGCACCAGGACCCGCGGCTGGGCTTCCAACCGGACTGGAACACCCTGATCTACAACTTCGGGCGGCGCGAGGTGCAGAGCTTCCTCGTCAACAACGCGCTGTTCTGGGCCGATCGCTATCACGTCGACGGGCTGCGCGTTGATGCCGTCGCCTCGATGCTCTACCGCGATTATTCGCGCAAGGCCGGCGAGTGGATCCCGAACGAGCAGGGTGGGCGCGAGAACTGGGAAGCGGTGGATTTCCTGCGCGCCACCAACCGCGCGCTTTATGGCCAGTATCCCGGAGTCTTCACCATCGCCGAGGAATCGACCGCATGGCCCGGCGTCACCCAGCCGGCCTATGACGTGTCGGAAGGCGAGCATGCTTCCGCGCTGGGCTTCGGCTTCAAGTGGAACATGGGCTTCATGCACGACACGCTGCGCTACATGGCCCGTGATCCGGTGCACCGGCGCTATCACCACAACGACATCACTTTCGGCCTGGTCTACGCGTTTTCCGAAAATTACGTCCTGCCGCTCAGCCATGACGAAGTGGTCCATGGCAAGGGCTCGCTGCTGAACAAGATGAGCGGGGACGATTGGCAGAAATTCGCCAACTTGCGCGCCTATTACGGCATGATGTGGGGCTATCCGGGCAAGAAGCTGCTGTTCATGGGCCAGGAGTTCGCCCAGCGCCGCGAATGGAGCGAGGAACGCGCGCTCGACTGGGACTTGCGCGACGCCCCTGCACATGAAGGCATCCGCAACCTGGTGAAGGACCTCAACCACCTCTACCGCGACAAGCCCGCGCTTCACTGCGGCGATTGCGATGGCGACGGCTTCGAATGGCTGGTGGTCGACGATGCGGCCAATTCTGTCTTCGCCTGGCTGCGCAAGGCGCCCGGTGCGCCGCCGATCGCGATCATCTCGAATATGACCCCGGCCATGCACACGGATTATAGACTGCCGCTGCCTTGCGGCGGCACATGGAACGAGATCTTGAACAGCGATTCTCCCCATTACGGGGGAACCGGCAAGGGTAACCTGGGCCAAGTCGAAGCCGCAGACGGTCATGCCTTGGTCACACTGCCGCCGTTGGCAACCATTATGCTCGAATACGCCGGTTGAAAACGGCGACACGAAGGAGAGTGAGTGCAATGAGGACGCCGACCGGATCGCCACTCGCGCGCGATGCCATGGCCTATGTGCTGGCAGGGGGGCGAGGCAGCCGACTTGCGGAATTGACCGACAACCGCGCCAAGCCTGCGGTCTATTTCGGGGGAATGAGCCGCATCATCGACTTTGCCCTGTCGAACGCGATCAATTCCGGCATTCGCCGCATCGGCGTGGCCACGCAGTACAAGGCGCATAGCCTGATCCGGCACATGAACCGCGCCTGGAACTTCATGCGGCCCGAACGCAACGAAAGCTTCGACATCCTGCCCGCCAGCCAGCGTATATCCGAGCTGCTCTGGTACGAAGGCACGGCTGACGCGGTGTTCCAGAACATCGACATCATCGCCTCCTACACGCCGAAGTACATGGTCATCCTGGCCGGCGATCACATCTACAAGATGGATTACGAATTGATGCTGCAGCAGCACGTCAATTCGGGCGCGGACGTGACGGTGGGCTGCCTGGTGGTGCCGCGCAAGGATGCGAGGGCTTTTGGCGTGATGCATGTCGACGAGAACGACGTGATCACCTCGTTCCTGGAAAAGCCCAAGGATCCCCCCTCGATTCCGGGCGATCCCGCCCACGCCCTGGCATCCATGGGCATCTACGTGTTCGACACCGAGTTCCTGTTCGAGCAATTGCGCCGCGACGCTGCCGACCCGGATTCCAAGCGCGATTTCGGCGGGGACATCATTCCCTACATCGTCAAGCACGGAAAGGCGCAGGCGCACCGCTTCACCAATTCCTGCATCCGCGCTAGTGAGGAAATCGAGGAATATTGGCGCGACGTCGGCACCGTCGACGCCTATTTCGAGGCCAATCTCGACCTGACCGACACCGTGCCCAAGCTCGACATGTACGACCGCGATTGGCCGATCTGGACCGATACCGTCGTGGCCGCCCCCGCCAAGTTCGTCCATGACGAGGAAGGACGGCGCGGCCAGGCGATTTCCTCGCTGATTAGCCAGGATTGCATCGTCTCCGGCTCGCTCGCGCGGCGCTCGCTGCTGTTCACAGGCGTGAAGATGGGGAGCTTTTCCTCGGTGAACGAGGCGGTGATCCTGCCCTATTGCAACATCGGCCGCCATGCCCGCCTTTCGCGCGTGGTGATCGATTCCGGAGTGCGCATCCCGGAAGGACTGGTGGTGGGCGAGGATCCTGAACTCGACGGCCGCCGCTTCCGCCGGACGGACAATGGCGTCTGCCTCATTACCAAGCCCATGATCGATCGCCTGAATCTGTGAAAGTGATGTCTGTGAGGGTCATGTCTGCGATCGCGGCCTGCGGGGAATCCACTTGAAAGTCCTGTCCGTAGCTTCCGAGGCCGTGCCGCTGGTTAAGACCGGCGGTCTCGCGGATGTCGTCGGCGCACTCCCCGCCGCGCTGGCGGGCCACGGGGTGGAAATGACGACGCTTCTGCCGGGCTACCCCTCAGTGCTGAAGGCGATCGGCCGCGCCCGTTCCGTACATGCCTGGGATTTGCTGCTTGGCGTTCCCGCGCGGCTGCTGTCGGGCAAGATCGACGGATATCCTTTGCTCGTCCTCGATGCTCCCGCGCTCTATGCCCGTGACGGTGCGCCCTATGCCGATGTTGCCGGGCAGGACTGGGGCGATAACTGGCAGCGTTTTTCGGCGCTGGGCCGCGCCGCTGCCGATATTGCCGGCGGGGCCATGGTGGCCCGCGGCAAGCCCCGGCGCTTCGATCTCGTCCATGCGCATGACTGGCAGGCCGCCATGGCGCCGGCCTATCTCCACTTCGCACCTTTCGGCGGCGAGGCGGGCCGCGTGCCCTCGATCGTGACCATCCACAACATGGCGTTCCAGGGCTGGTTCGGCGCTGAAGTCTTCCCGCGCCTTGACCTCCCGCGCGAGGCCTGGTCGATCGACGGGGTCGAGTATCACGGCGGCCTCGGCATGCTGAAAGCCGGTCTCGCTTGCGCCGATGCCGTGACGACGGTCAGCCCCACTTACGCCCGCGAAATCCGCTCCGCTGCTTTCGGCATGGGGCTGGAAGGCCTGATCGTAGCGCGGGGCCGGGCAGTGTCCGGCATTCTCAACGGCATCGACACCGGCCTCTGGGACCCGTCGCGTGACCCGACTTTGGCCGCCCCTTACGAGGCGAAGAAGCTGGAGCGGCGCACGGCCAACAAACGCGCGCTGGAAGCTGAATTCGGCCTGGAGATCGACGAGGGGCCGCTGTTCATCGTTGTCACCCGGCTGACCTGGCAGAAGGGCATGGACGTCCTGCTGGAAGTGCTCGACCACCTCGTCGGCCTTGGCGGACGCCTGGCCCTGCTGGGTTCGGGCGACAGCGCCATCGAACAGGCCCTGCATCAGGCCGCCGCGCGTCATCCCGGGCGCATCGCTGTGCGGATCGGCTACGACGAAGCGCTCTCGCACCGAATGCAGGGCGGCGGCGACGCCATCCTGGTGCCATCGCGGTTCGAGCCCTGCGGCCTGACGCAGCTCTATGGTCTCGCTTATGGCTGTGTGCCGGTGGTGGCGCGCACGGGCGGCCTGGCCGATACCGTGGTCGATGCCAATCCGGCGGCTTTGGCCGCGGGCGTGGCCACTGGCGTCCAATTCGACGGCATCCATTACGATGCTTTTGCAGCCGCACTGACCCGTACGGTGGACCTCTATAACCGCGCTGAGCAGTGGCGCACGATCCAGAAGAACGCGATGAAGTGCGACTTCTCATGGAAGGCCAGCGGCCAGGCCTATGCCGACCTCTACCGCGCCCTGACAGCATGATTCCGCTCGGCGTGTCGGTCTACGAAGGCATGACCCGTTTCGCCTTGCGCAGTCCCCTTGCGTCGGCAGTCTGGCTCTGCCTCTTCGACGGCGAGGGGGAACGACGTTACGCCATGGTGCGAAACGGCCCGAACTGGGTGCTGGAAATGCCGGGCGACCTCACCGGCGCGCGCTATGGCTATCGGGCGGAGGGGGAATGGGCGCCCGATCGCGGGCTCTGGTTCGATCCCGCAAAACTGCTCGTCGATCCCTACGCCGTGGAACTGGACCGCCGCTTCGTCCAAAGCCCCAGGCTCGCTACATTCGGCGACGATACCGCCGATATCGTCCCGCGCGCGCTCGTGCCTCCCCTCGTCGAACCCGCGTTGGTTGAGCCCCCGCGTTTCGTCGTCGGCGGACTGGTTTACGAACTCAACGTCCGGGCTTTCACGCGTCTGCATCCCGAAGTGCCCGCACCCTTGCGTGGAACCGTAGCAGCGCTCGCTCATCCCGCCGTGATCGCGCATTTGAAGAAGCTGCACGTCACGGCCGTCGAACTCATGCCGATCGTCGCCTGGATCGACGAGCGCCACCTGCCGCCGCTCGGGCTCGTCAACGCCTGGGGCTATAATCCGGTGGCGATGATGGCGCTCGATCCCGGCCTTTGCCCCGGCGGAACTGCCGAACTGCAATCGACGGTAGCGGCCCTCCACGCTGAAGGCATCGGTGTCCTGCTGGACCTGGTGTTCAACCATAGCGGCGAAAGCGACGTGGAGGGCGGCGTCCTGTCCCTGCGCGGCCTCGACAATGCAGCTTATGCCCATGCGCCGGACGGATCGCTGATCAACGACACCGGCTGCGGCAATACTCTCGATTTCGCCAATCCGGCGGTGCGTCGCCTGACCCGCGATGCCATGCGGCACTTCGCGGGAACCTGCGGCGTCGACGGGTTCCGCTTCGACCTTGCCCCCATCCTCGCGCGTGGCCCTGGTTTCGATCCTGCAGCGCCGATCTTTGCGGAGTTTGCGGCCGATCCGATCCTGTCCACCCGTGTCATGATCGCAGAGCCTTGGGACATCGGGCCTTCCGGTTACCAACTCGGTCAGTTCCCGCCAAACTGGCTGGAATGGAACGATCGGTTCCGTGACGACGTACGCCGTTTCTGGAAGCATGAGGAGGGCATTGGAAAACTGGCGACGCGGCTTGCAGGCTCGTCCGATCTGTTCGGACCGATGGAAGATAGCTGCCGTTCGATCAATTTCCTGGCCGCTCATGACGGCTTCACGTTGGCCGATACGGTATCTTACCTGGAACGCCACAACTGGGCCAATGGCGAGCAAAACCGCGACGGGCACGGTGAGAATTTCAGCTGGAACAACGGTGCGGAGGGTGCGACATCCGTGCCCGGTGTAGTGGCGGCACGCCGCGCAGACATGAAGGCAATGCTCGGCACGCTTTTCGCCTCCACAGGCACCATCATGTTGACCGCCGGCGATGAATTCGGCCGAACCCAGCAAGGCAACAACAATGCCTATTGCCAGGATAATGCCATCGGCTGGGTTGACTGGGAAAGCCGCGACCGGGAGCTGGAAGATCACGTCGCCGAACTTTCCGCCATTCGAGCCGCCCGTCCGGGGCAGTTCGCTCGTCTCGCCCCGAACCTGCGGTGGCTGAACGCACAGGACGCCGAGATGTCCCTGCAGGATTGGGAGGCGCCGGGCGCAGACTGGCTGGCCTGGCAGGCAGACGACTTGCGAGTCACGGTGAACCGGGCCGGCCGCGACGTTCAGACGGAGGTTCTTCCCGAAGTATGCTCGAGATGATCGTGTGAAGCCGCTCGCCGGCATGGTCCCATGTCAATTGGCCGGCGCGGATACGCCCGTGTAAGGAGAGTGCCTAGCCTAAGGCGGGACCTTCCAGAACGGCCAGGATCGCCTCTTTGAATGAACCGGCCGAGTCAGCATCGACGAGAAGGGCGGCATCCCCGCAAACTTCCGGCATGGCGCCTGCCCGCGCCGCGACAACCGGCGCGCCGCAATGCATGGCTTCGATCGGGAGAAGACCGAAGCCCTCGGACAAGGATGGAAAAACGAAAATGGCCTCGGCTTCGTAGAGCGCGCGTAGCTCCGCATCGGACACGAACCGGTGAATGTCGTGCCTCGCGGCGAGCGCTAACCCTTAGTAATATGCATTTCTGCAATTGCTCAATGTTCTGTCGGGTGAAGTGAGCCTGGCAGGACCCAGGCCGATCGTCGGGCAGGAAATCCAGAAATACAGGTCCTATTTCAAGCATTATTGCCGCGTCAGGCCCAGTCTCACGGGCATTTACCAGTGGCAGAAGCGACACTTCCTATCAGCAACGCGTCACCATGGATGTGGCTTACGTGAGCAGTAAAAGAGTGGCGTTCGCTCGTGGTTGATGGCCAAGACGTTGCCAGGGGTTCTGGCGGCGAAGGGGTCTTATTGAAAGAATAAACACGGTTGCGCTGGCCGTGAATTTGCAGCCGCATCGTAGGTGGCAGAGGGCGAAATTACTTGGTACGATTTTGGCAGCGTTTGTACGTGATCGGGCGGGGAACGAATGGATATTTATAAGTATCGTGTCGATATGGGATCATTGCGACTTATGTGAGCACTCTGTATCTGCGTCGAGGGTGCGGAAGTGGCGGCGCACGCAAATCTTGGCGCTGCCATTTCCCCCCAGCTGCTTGACGCTAAGTCCGGCGCGGGTCGTGGTGTGATAAAAATGGCATGTGCGCTTCTGATGCACTTCGGGCGCGATATCCGTGATTGCGGGCATTGCCATAGCTGCAAGGCCAGCGGTGCTTGTGATTTCTACGTACCGCGATTGCTAGCCGTTTTGCTGTTGAACGCCAATGACAGGCGCCGTCGGTGGCTATGTTGTAGGGACGATCAAGCGAGTGGACGGCGAAGTTAGGAGGCCAACAATCTGGTGCCCGGTCTCAGTTAGAGCACGCCCAGGATCGGCTCGCCCGTGCGGTAATCGACGATCGCGGCGGCGTTGTTCTGGAGGGTGATGAGGTTTTGCGCGGCGATCCTGGCGGGGGCGGGCTTGCCGAACTGATAGCCCTGGGCGAAATCGCATCCCCATTGGCGCAGGGTGGCGGCTTCCGCGATTTCCTCGATGCCCTCTGCGACAACGTCGATATTCAGCTTGTGGCAGATGTCGATCACGCCCTGGATCAGCGTGGCGCTGCGCATCTCGATCAGGCGGCCGCCGCGAACGAAGCTCTGGTCCAGTTTCAGTCGGTGAATTTCGAATTCGGAGAGGTAGCTGAGTGATGAGTATCCCGTGCCGAAGTCATCAAGAGCGATCACGTAACCGCGGTCGCGCAGACCCTGGAGGTTGTCGTGAACGGTGGGCGACTTGTTCAGGAGGACGCCTTCGGTGATCTCGAATCCGATCGATTTTGGGGAAACGTCGAACCGGGCGCGGTTGAAGTCGATCTGATCGAGCAGCGCCGGGTTCTCGAGCTGGAGCGGGGAGAGATTGATCGAGGTCCGCAGGTCCGGCCAGCGACGGCTATCGCGGAAGGCTTGCTGGATGATCCAAGCGCCGAGTTGCGGCATGAGACCGAGCTTTTCGATCACCGGGACGAAAACGGCGGGCGTGTCCTTGGCGCCGCGCTTCAGCCGCAACAGCGCCTCCACCCCGGCTGGCTTCATGGTGCGCAGGCTGATGATCGGCTGATAGAACAGCTCGAAGCCTTCGTCCTCGATGGCCTTCTTCATCCGCGCTTCCAGGCCCTTGCGGCTCTTGAAGGCCTCCCCAAGTGCGGGATCGTAGACGACGTGGCGTTCCGGTCCTGCCGTCTTGGCAGCGCCGAGGGCGATGTCGGCATGGCGCATCAGGTCGCTGGCGGTATGACCATGTTCCGGAGCAGCGGCGATGCCCGCTGAGATCGTGACGGCGACGGTTGTTCCGTCGCGCGTTTCGCGTGTGATGGCGATGCCGGTGGCACGGGGGCCGAGCGTGAAGATGTCCGAATTGCCGACGATCAGCACGGCGAACTCATCCCCGTCGAGCCGCGAGACGAGGCACTGGGAACCCTGGAATTCCTTGAGCAACTGCTTGCCGAAGTCGAGGATGACTTGATCCCCGGCGCGATGGCCCAGTTCTTCGTTGATGGCGCTGAAATCGTCGATGTCCAGCAGGATGAGCTGGCAGGCCTGAGAGCCGGCGATCTGCTCAAGCTGCTTGATGAACGTCGTGCGGTTCACCAGCCCCGTGATGGGGTCGAAAAGTTCGAGATAGCGCGCGCGCTGCGAGTTCGTTTCGGCCTCGTCCTTCAGGTTGCTCGCACGATAGGCTACCATGAGGAACAGGCCGAGCACGGCTGCGCCGATCGCCAGGGTGGCCGGGATAACGTATTCTCGGATTGCTTCCCCCGGCATGGCCGGCCGCCATGCGAGGCGGCCCAGCGAGGTGCCGTCCGAGGCTGACAACTGGACGCTTCGCATGTTGGACGGCGCAGCGGTGCGCGGGCCAAGGGCCGTGAACCCATCCAGCATTAGCGTGCTGGACCAACGATTGAGCAGGGGATCGTCGAGGTACGTGATGGTCACCAGCGACAAAGGCTCTCCCGCCGCGGGAATGCGGGACGCAGCGACGACGACGGGAACGCCGCGAACCGAGGCGAGATCAGCCTTGGCATCCGGCGCTGCCTTGGCGGCTGTTCCTTCCGAGGCAGGCGATGCGTGGAGCGAGCTGGCGAGATCCTTGGCCGTGTCCTGGATTTCCTCCAGATCGGCCTCGTCGGCCCGGCCGCCGCGGGTATAGCCGTAGATCGCGCCGGAACGGGAGAGGATGGCCACGGTCCGGGTGGTTTCAGCGCTGACGGTCGGCCGTCCCAGCTCATTGTCCAGCCAGTTGGCGGCTTCGTCCGGGCCGAGCGCTGCGATTCGCTGCGCAGGTTCCATGCGTGCGCTGGTGGCCGCGGCCTGGGCTGCAGCACCGGAAAGTGTGCGCGCGATGGTCTTTTCGACTTGCTGCTGCTGTCGGTTTGCCGCGATTCGGTCCATGGACTGCGAGGTCACGAAAAGTGCCGCCGAACCGCCAAGCGTCAGCCCGAGAAGACCAACGATCGCTGCCACCCCCCGGTGACCCGCTAATTTATGGCCGTTAAGCATTCGCGATCCCTACTTGGTCCCCGACTTTCTGGGTCCTTCGAAGCGATTGCATTAACCTGCTTTCGTCAACAAATCGCAACCAGACAGTCGGGTGCCGGAAATATCTTCGCTACCCTGGGACAGCGGCTGTCTCGCCCCGCGCGCCCTTTTTCCTATTATAGGCGAAAAATTCAGGCGCAGGCGCGGAGCAGGGTCAGGCCGCTCTCATCTTCGATCAGGCGAAGCCCCGGCTGGCCGGCGACGATGTCCCGGAAGCTTGAGAAACGGGGCGGCTTGAGCAGATATCCCGCCGCGCCGAGTTCGACCGAGCGCCGCTGGTCCGGCCCATAGTCGGAGACGCTGCACATGATGACCAGCATGTCCCTCAATCGCTTGTCTGTTGCTCGCTGATGCGCCGCTGCTGTTCCTGGAGGCGATGCACCACGCCCTGGAGGCGGGTGTAGAGTTCGGCGTTTTCCAGCGCGACCGAGGTGGTGTCGGCCAAGGCCTGGAGAATGGCCAGTTCCTCGGCCGTCGTCGCGCGGCGGGACGACCAGTAGTTGCCGATGGCGCCGATGGGCGAGGTGCGGCGGATCGGCACCATCGCCATGCTCTTCACGAATGTGGGGCGATAGGCTTCGACCGGGACGCGCGGATCGGCGTAGATATCCTCGATCACCGCGCTCTGTGCGTTGATCATCACCCAGCCGCTGACACATGTGCTCATCGGGAAGCGGCGGCCCTTCCACAAGGGCGCTATGGCGTTCTCCTCCGCGTAGTAGCACATGTCGCCGTCCCGCAGGACGAACGTGGCGCCATCAGCTCCGGTCAGGTTGCGCGCGGCGTCCCGGACGATGGCGGTGACGGCGTCCAGATCGCGCGCGTGGGACAAGTCCTGCACCGCGGCGACGAGGCGCTCCATGGCCGAAATGTACCACGACGAGGGCTCGGCGGGCGATCCCGGGGCACTGGGGGGAGAAAACAGGGTGGCGTCCATGGCAAGCGCCTTCGGTTTCGATCGTGACTGCACCGCACGCGGGTCTAGCGCGCGAAACCTTCCGCAAGCCTAACCCGGCGATATGTATTCTTTCGGGGGTGCCGGAAAGGCGCGGTCAGGGGCAGGCGTTCAGGCCGGTGCTTCGGGGCCGGCGCAGGATGCGGCTTCGAATACCGCGCGCTGGTCGGCAAAGGCGCGTTGGTAGGCGGGGCGTGCTTCGGCGCGGGCGATATAGGCCAGCAGTGGGGGCCAGGCGTCGAGGAGGTTGGAACTGACCAGTCGGCGCAGCACGGTCACCATCATTAGGTCTCCCGCGCTGAAGGCACCGTCTAGCCATTCGGCGCTCCCAAGCGAGGCGGTCAGTTGCTGGAGGCGGGCCTGCACGCGCTTTTCGAGCATCGGCTGCCGCGCTGCGAACCAGGCCTGCTCCCGCTCGAATATCATCGCCATGGTGCATTCGACGATGGGTGGCTCCACCGTGTTGAGCGCCGCGACGAGCCAGGCGACGGCGCGGGCACGGGCATCGGCATCCTCGGGCAGGAGACCGGGGTGTGTGCCGGCGAGGTGGAGGACGATGGCGCCGGATTCGAACAGCACGAGATCGCCGTCTTCCAGGCTGGGGATCTGCCCGAAGGGCTGGTGCGCGAGATGTTCGGGCCTCTTGAGCGCTTCGAACGAAAGCAACCGCACTTCGTAAGGCAGGCCCAGTTCCTCCAGCGCCCAGCGTACCCGCATGTCCCGCGCGAGGCCCCGCCCCCGGTCGGGCGAGTTTTCGAAAGCGGTGATGGTGATCGTCATGGCGAGGCTCCCGGCAATGCGGGATCCTACCATGCAGCGAAGCGACAGGCGATCCGGGTTCGTGTGGGCGGGCGGGTTGCCGAAGAGTGCTGTGTCAGGCCGTGCCGTCCACGGCCGCACGTCCGAGGCCCGGATCGTCGGTGAAGAAGGAATCGACACCCGCCGCGATGAAGCGGCGCATGAATTCGATGCAGGCCTTGTCCTGACGCGCCGAATCGCCGCCCGGGCCGCGGAAGTCCGTGGGCAGGAAGCTGTTTTCCGGCCGCACCGTCCAGGTCGAGACGAGCAGGCCGGCCGCATGGGCATCGCGCACCAGCGTGCTCGGCTTGCCCAGCGGGCCGGACTTGCCCGTGGCATCGCCGAAGGGGATGATCCCCTGGAGCACGGGGGCGATCCAGTCGGCATAAGTCCTGACTTCGGCCAGACCGGCGGGCGTGAGCATCTGCTTGAACGTGAGGCTGCCCCCGGAGGCGGCGACATCGGCGGGGTGCATGTCCAGAGGCACGGTCAGTTGCAGGAGTTGCAGGCTGCGATAGGTTGCGATGCGCGGGCGCAGCCACTTGAGATTGGCCACCTCGAAGCTCTGGACGATCACCGGGGCGGTCGAGAGATAATGGCTAGCGGCCACGCGGTCGAGGAAGCGCTGTTCTTGCGGCAGGCCGATCCCGGCGAAATAGGTGGAGTGCTTGATCTCGGGAATGAGGCCGATCTTGCGGCCGCGTGCGGCGGATTCCGCGGCCACGAAGTCCGCGATTTCCTCAAGCGTGAGCAGTTGGAACTGGCCGTCGTAGCTCTTGCTTTCGGGGCGCATGGCGCCGAGCCGTTCGACTGCGCGCAGGGTCTTGATCTCTGCGAGGGTGAAATCCTCGGTGAACCAGCCGGTGACCTTTTCCCCGTCGATCACCTTGGTCGTGCGGCGCTGGGCGAATTCGGGATGCTCCGCGACATTGGTAGTTTCGGCGATGTTGTTCTCATGCCGGGCGATCAGGGCACCGTCCTTGGTCGAGACGAGATCCGGCTCCACGAAGTCCGCGCCCTGGTCGATGGCCTTGGCGTAGGACGCCAGGGTGTGCTCTGGCCGCAGCGCCGAGCAGCCGCGGTGGCCGATCACCAGCGGCTTCTTGCGCGCGCCTCCAGTATGCGCGACCGAATTCTGCGGCGCCGCCAGTGCGGGGCCCTGGCCGAGAAGCGTGGCGGCGCCTGCCCCAGCGCCGGCAAGGAGCATGCCGCGGCGGGACAGGGTGGTTTCGGCCGGGTGGTGGTTCATCGCGGTAATCTCCGGGCTTAAGGCAGGGATCGCGGGCAGCGTACCCCGTGCAGAAGCGCGGCGCTGCGGCCATGATCCCGCCTCCTGGCGGGGCGGCAGGGTGTGTCCCTTGCGCGACTAGCCCCGGATCATGACAGCACGGGGTCGGAATATCGCCTTGCGTCAGGGGCTTGCCGCGTTGCCGGAAGGGGGCGGCGATTTGCCGCTCCTTTGCGTGAACTCATGCCTTCGTTCGGGCGTTCAGGCTGCGAGCGTCAGGGGAGCAACCGGAGGGAGGAGCCCGATCATGGAACATCTCAGTTTTCCCAACGAAAGCGCCGAATACCGCCGCGCGCGCAACGAACTGCTCGATGCCGAAATGGACCTGCGCCGCCAGACGGAAACGGTTGCGGCGATGCGCCGGGCGCTGCCCCCCGGCGGGACGATCAAGGAGGACTACGTCTTCGAACGCGTCGGGGATCATCAGCGCCCGGAGCAGGTGCGGCTGTCGGAATTGTTCGCGGGGAAGCCCAGCCTGATCCTCTACAGCTACATGTTCGGTCCCGAGCGCGACGAGCCTTGCACCGGTTGCACGCATCTGCTCGACGGGCTGGACGGGGCCGCACGGCATGTCCCGCAGGCTGCGGCGTTCTACGTCGTCGCCCGTTCGCCTTTGGCCCGTCTGGTGGCCTGGGCGCGTGAGCGCCGCTGGCCGCATCTCCGGTTCCTCTCGGCCGAAGGCAGCAGCTACACACGGGACTATTTCGGCAACACGGCCGGCGTAACCCCCGCCATGCGCCAGGAGCGCGGGTACGAGGACGGAAAGGACTGGGACGAGCCGATGATCAATGTCTTCCGTAAGGACGGCGGCGAGGTTCGGCATTTTTGGGGCGGCGAACTGCTCTACGCCCCGGAGGAGCCGGACCAGCACCATCGCTCGCTGGATGCTTTGGACCCGGTCTGGGGCTTGCTGGACCTGCTGCCCGAGGGGCGCGGAGATTTCTTCCCGAAGCTGAGCTACCGCTGACCGGGGGTCTCTAACCACGTTCCCGGCGCGCGTCCCTGTTTGGACGTGGCTCCATGAGACTTGCGGATCGGCATTTCCTGCGTTAGCGCCCCGGTGCCCGCCCGATCCGTCAGGATCGGCGGGCAAGATCGCGCCGGTGCCTCGAACGAGGCTTAATAGGGAACGCGGTGAGAGGGTTCGTCCCTCGAATCCGCGGCTGTCCCTGCAACTGTGAGCGGTGAGCAAGATGCCGTGGCTTCCCCCGGGGAGCCGGCCACTGGATCGCGGGCGCCCGGCGCCACGGACCGGGAAGGCCGAGCATCGCGCTTTGACCCGCAAGCCAGGAGACCTGCCGGCGCATCGGTCGCTCTTGCCCTGGCCCAGGGATAGGCCAAGGCTCGGTACTCCGCGTGAGCGACGAAGCCGTGCGGCTGGGGCTGCATCGGCGCGCAGGACGGGCGTTCATCGCGCCCGCCCGTCGTTGCGTGCGGACCGACGCCCGTCGGCAAGCCCCGGTCATCGTCGCTGCGCGCGAGAGGATGATGCCGTGGGGCAGGATGAAACGCGCGTCCCGATGACAGGCTTCGCCTTGCGCGGATGGTGCCCGGATGCCTGGCGTCCGATGATGGCCGGAGACGGGCTGATCGTGCGCGTGAAGCCCCGGCTGGCGCGCCTGACCGCGGCCGAGATCGCGGTGCTTGCTGATCTGGCGCGCCGTTTCGGCAGCGGTGCGATAGACATCACCAATCGCGCCAATCTCCAGATCCGCGGTGTCCGCGAGCAGGGCTGGCAGGATCTGCTGCGCGCCCTGGTCGACCGGGGCCTGGTCGATTCCGACGCTGCTCTGGAGGGGCGGCGCAACCTCCTTGTCGCACCCGGCTGGGATCGCGGGGACGATACCGCGCGGATCGCGGAAGAACTCCTGGGCCGTCTGGGCGAGTTGCCCGAATTGCCCGGAAAGATGGGCATCGCGGTCGATGCCGGCCCCGTCGCCACGCTGCTGGACAGCCCTGCGGATTTCCGCATCGAGCGCGCGGAAGCCGGCGGCCTGCTGCTCCGCCTCGACGGGCGCGAGAGCGGGGTTTCCATCCTGCCGGAAGAGGCCACAGACCGCCTGATCGCGCTCGCGCACTGGTTCGTGGAGACAGGCGGCGCCGCTGCCCGCCGGGCCTGGCGCCACACGGCCGCTCTTCCACAATGGGCGCGGGGGGATGGCCGTCCCGCCGTCGGAGCCGCTGCGCCGCATGGCTACGGGGTGCCGTTCGGGCGGATCGAGGGGGAGGCAATGGTGCGGCTGATGGCAGCGACCGGCGCTGCGGCGCTTCGCGTTACGTCTTGGCGGCAGCTTCTGGCCGAATCCGAGGTGCGAGAGCCGGTGGACGGCTTCATTCGCGATCCCGGCGACCCGCTGCTGCGCGCCGATGCCTGTCCGGGCGCGCCGACATGCCCGCAGGCGACGGTCGAAACGCGCGAACTGGCGCGCCGGTTGGCGCCGCATGTGTCCGGGCGCCTGCACGTTTCCGGCTGCGCGAAAGGCTGCGCGCGCGCACGACCGAGCGACGTGGTCCTGACCGGGCGCGACGGCGTCTTCGACCTCGCCCTCCGTGGCCGCGCGGGCGACCCGCCGACGCTGGGCGGCCTTTCTCCCGACCATGTCCTTGCTCATTTCGGAGCCTCATGAATGGCGCATATCTACGAAAAGGATGGCGCGGCCATCTATCGCCAGTCGTTTGCGACGATCCGCGCCGAGGCGGACCTCGCCGCCTTTCCCGCTGACGAGGAGCGCATCGCGGTCCGCATGATCCACGCCTCGGGGCTGGTGGAGCTGGCGCGGCACATCCGCTTCTCGCCCGGATTCGCCCGCGCGGCGATGGCGGCGCTGGAGGCGGGTGCGCCGATCCTGTGCGATGCGCGCATGGTGGGCGAAGGGATCACTCGCGCCCGGCTTCCCGCGGACAATGCGGTGATCTGCACGCTCCAGGATCCGCAAGTCCCGCAAATGGCGCAGGCGATGGCCAATACCCGCTCGGCGGCGGCGCTCGAACTCTGGCCGCCGCACCTTGGCGGGGCCGTGGTGGCCATCGGCAATGCGCCCACCGCGCTGTTCCACTTGCTCGACATGCTGGAGGACCCCGATTGCCCGCGCCCGGCAGCGATCATTGGCTGTCCCGTCGGCTTCGTGGGGGCGGCCGAGTCCAAGGCCGCCCTCTGGGATGCCTGCCCGGTGCCCTGCTGCATCGTCGAAGGAAGGCTGGGCGGCAGCGCGATCACCGTGGCCGCGGTCAACGCCATCGCGAGCAGCGCGGAATGAGCGTGGGAACCGTACACGGCGTCGGACTGGGCCCCGGCGCGCAGGACCTGCTGAGCGTTCGCGCCGACCGATTGGTGCGCGGAGCCAGGCATGTCGCCTATTTCCGCAAGGCCGGCCGGCCCGGTCAGGCGCGGCGGATCGTCGAGGGCATGCTCCGCGCCGATGTCGTCGAGCATGCGATGGAATATCCGGTGACCACGGAGATTCCGCTGGGAGACCCGCGCTACAACGCCTGCCTTTCCCGCTTCTACGCAAGCTGGACCGAGCAACTGGCGAAGCTCGTCCGCGAGGGCGAGGATGTCGTGGTGCTCTGCGAGGGCGACCCCTTCTTCTACGGCTCGTTCATGCACCTCTATACCCGCCTGGCCGAAGCAGGGGGCCATGCAGGGCCGGCACCGGTGCCGGTCGCCGTCGTGCCGGGGATCACCGGAATGTCGGGCGCCTGGACGGCATGCGGCGCGCCGATGACCTGGGGCGACGATGTCCTCACCGTCCTCACCGCCACGCTACCGGAGGCAGATCTGGCGCGGCGCATTCGCGATACCGACGCGCTCGTGGTCATGAAGATCGGCCGCAACCTGGCCAAGCTGCGCCGCGCCGTCATCGCTGCCGGGCGCGAGGGGGAGGCCTGGCTGGTGGAGCATGCCGCGATGGCCGAGCAGCGGGTGACGCCGCTCGCCGAGGCGGAAGCCGTGACGCCCTACTTCTCGATCCTGCTGATCCACGGACAGGGGCGCCGGCCATGAGCGGCTGGCTCGCCATCGCCGGGCTGGGGCCGGGCGACGAGGCGCTCGTCACGCCCGAGGCCTCTGCGGCCCTGGATGCCGCCACCGACGTGATCGGCTACGGCCCTTATGTCGCCCGGGTGGCGCCGCGCGCGGGCCTGCGCTTCCATGCCAGCGACAACCGCGTCGAATTGGAGCGCGCGGCCCATGCGCTTTCGCTCGCGGCCGAGGGGCAGCGCGTGGTGGTGGTCTCCTCCGGGGATCCGGGCGTCTTCGCCATGGCGGCGGCCGTGTACGAGGCCTGGGAGCAGGGCCCTGCCGACTGGCGCGAACTCGATATCCGGGTCTTGCCGGGCATCACCGCCATGCTGGCGGCGAGCGCGCGGGCGGGCGCGCCGCTGGGCCATGACTTCTGCGCCATCAACCTTTCCGATAATCTCAAGCCCTGGGCACTCATTGAGCGCCGATTGCGGCTGGCGGCGGAGGCGGACTTCGCCATGGCCTTCTACAACCCGCGCTCGAAGGCGCGGCCGGAAGGTTTCGCGCGCGTCCTTGAGATCCTGCGCGAGGCTTGCGGGCCAGAGCGCCCGATCCTTTTCGCCCGCGCCGTCTCCACGCCCGAGGAAGTCCTGACCTTCGTGCCGCTGGCCGAGGCGCGGGCGGAGATGGCGGACATGCGCACCATGGTCATCGTCGGATCGAGCCGCACCCGGCTGGTGGCGCGAGACCGGGGCCCGGTGCTCTACACGCCGCGGTGGGCGGAATGAGCGAGCCAGTCCAGCACTTGCTCCACCCGTTCCAGCGCGCGGCGGGGCGGGATCGCGGGGCGGTCTATCATCGTCACGGCAAGCCCCAGCTCCCGCGCGGCATCGAGCTTGGCCGACGCGCCGGAGCCGCCCGCGTTCTTGCAGACCAGCAGGTCGATCCGGTGCGCACGGAGCAAGTCCGTGTCGCGCTCCGGCGTGAAGGGTCCGCGGTCGATCACGAGGTCGTGATGCGGCAGGGACGGCGCTTCGGTGGGTGCATCCACGAAGCGCAGCAGATAGCGGTGCTGGGGCTGGGCCGCGAAAGCCTCGACGTGCATCCGGCCGAGCGCCAGCATCACCCGGCGCGGCGGACCCGCCAGGCTGGCGACGGCGGCGGCAAGGTCTGGGACCCGGTGCCAGCAATCCCCGCCGCGCGGTGCCCAGGGCGCCCGCGTCAGCGCCGCCAGCGCAATGCCGGCGGCCTTGGCGGCGACAATGGCATGAGCGCTCATCGTGGCCGCGAAGGGATGGGTAGCGTCGACCAGATGGGTGACGGCGGTTTCGCGCAGATAGCGCTCCAGCCCGGCAATGCCGCCGAAGCCGCCCACGCGGACCGGCACCGGCTGGCTTCGCGGGCTGGCCACCCGTCCGGCATAGCTCAGCACGGCTTCGATCTCGCGCTCGGCCAATGCCGCGGCGAGGGCGCTCGCCTCGGTGGTGCCGCCCAGAATGAGGACGCGGGTCATGTCTGAAGCTCCCCAAAAGCCATGGCTGACGATCGTCGGTATCAGCGAGGACGGTCTGTCCGGCCTCGGCGAGGCGGCGCGCGCCGCCCTTGCGGCGGCCGAAGTGGTGACCGGCGCCGCCCGCCACCTCGGCCTGCTGGCGGGGCTTAGTGCGGAATGTCGGACATGGCCAGTGCCGTTCGAGAGCGGGCTGGCCGCGCTGCTGGCGCTGCGGGGGCGGCAGGTGGTCATGCTGGCTTCCGGCGATCCGTTCTGGTTCGGCGCGGGTTCGGTGGTGACACGGGCGCTCGACCGCTGGGAATGGACCGCGCACCCGGTGCCCTCGACTTTCGCCCTCGCGGCCTCGCGGCTGGGCTGGCCGGTCGAGGCGACACCGTGTCTGGGGCTCCACGCGGCGCCGCTGTCGCGGTTGCGTCCGCACCTTGCGCCGGGGCAGCGGGCCTTGGTGCTGTTGCGCGAGGGGGCGGCTGCCGCGGAACTGGCCGATTATCTCGCGGCGGAAGGGTTCGGGGCATCGCAGCTCACGGTGCTCGAAGCGCTGGGCGGCCCGCGCGAACGGATCCGGCAGGCGGCGGCCGAGGGCTTCGATCTGACCGACGTGGCTCATCCCGTCGCCGTGGGCGTGCTCTGTGCGGGGGAAGGCCGCGTCCTGCCCCGGACGTCCGGACGCGGCGATGACTGGTTCGCGAACGACGGGCAGATCAGCAAGCGCCCGCTGCGCGCCCTGGCGCTCTCGGCGCTCGCGCCCCGGCCCGGCGAGATGCTTTGGGACATCGGCACGGGATCGGGCTCGATCGCGATAGAATGGCTGCTCACTCACCGCGACATGCGGGCCGTGGGCTTCGAGGTCGATCGCGAGCGCGCGGCGCGGGCGCGGGGCAATGCCCTGGCGCTGGGCGTCGATCATCTGCGCGTGGTGGAAGGACGCGCCCCTGAGGTGCTGGAAAACCAGCCCCTGCCGGATGCCGTCTTCGTGGGCGGCGGGCTGGGGACGCCCCTGCTGGAGCGGCTCTGCGGTCTCCCCGCTGGCACCCGGCTGGTGGCCCATGCCGTCACGCTGGAAAGCGAGGCTCTGCTGGCCAGGGTCCATGGCGAGGTGGGCGGCACGCTGCTGCGCATCGAACTGGCGCAGGCCGCGCCGCTGGGCACGCGGCGCGGCTGGAAAGCCCACTATCCCGTCGTACAATGGAGCGTGACCTTGTGATCGTGGCCGGCTTCGGATTTCGCGCAGGCGCATCCCTCTCCTCCTTGCGTGACGCTCTGGCGCGGGCCTGCGCGGATGGCGCCGAACCGGACGTTCTGACCGCGCCTGCCGACAAGATCGCGCCGCTGCGCTTGCTTGCTCAGGAGCGACAGGTTCCGGCAGTCCCCGTCGCTGGCGAAGCGCTGGAAGCGGCGGCGACGGTGACTCTGTCCGCCGCCAGCCTTGCCGCTCGCCGTACCGGCAGCGTTGCCGAAGCCTCGGCCCTGGCGGCGGCCGGTCCCGGCGCCCGGTTGCTGACGGCCCGCCATATCTCGTCCGATCGCATGGCCACTTGCGCCATGGCCCAGGGAGCCAGTTCATGACCGTACACTTCATCGGCGCCGGTCCGGGCGCGCCAGACCTGCTGACCTTGCGCGGCCGCGACCTGATCGCGTCGAGCCCGGTGTGCCTCTATGCGGGCTCGCTGGTGCCCGCTGCCGTGCTGGAGCATTGCCCGCCCGGCGCGCGGATCGTGAACACCGCGTCCCTGGATCTCGACGCGATCCTCGCGGAGATCGCGCAGGCCCATGTCGAGGGCCATGACGTGGCCCGTCTCCATTCCGGCGACCCCTCGATCTGGTCCGCCATGGGCGAGCAGATCCGCCGCCTTCGCGCGCTGCGCATCCCCATCAGCGTGACGCCGGGCGTACCGGCCTTCGCCGCCGCTGCGGCGGCGCTGGAGACCGAGTTGACGGTGCCGCGTCTGGCGCAGTCGCTGGTGCTGACGCGGACACCGGGCCGGGCCAGCGCGATGCCGGAGCGCGAAAGCCTTTCCGCCTTCGCCGCGACCGGCAGCACTCTGGCGATCCACCTTTCGATCCACAACCTTGCCGCGGTGGTCGCGGATCTCGTGCCACACTACGGCGCGGATTGCCCGGTGGCGGTGGTCTGGCGGGCGAGCTGGCCGGACGAGAAAGTCGTGCGGGCGCGGCTGGACGGTGTGGAGCAAGCCGTGGCGGGAACGATGGAGCGCACCGCCCTCATCCTGGTGGGACGGGCTCTGGACGTGGAAGAGGGCGTGGCGGCGGAAAGCAGCCTCTATGCCCCCGACTACGATCGCCGCTTCCGGCCGCAATCGGCGCAATCGCCTTTCGCTTCCTCGGGCTTGGCCGGGGAGCTGGAGCCATGACCGGCACGGTGGATCTTCACCTGATCGGCATCGGCACCGGCAACACGGACCACCTGACGCTTGCGGCCATCCGCGCGATGAACGGGGCGGACCTGATCCTGCTGCCCCGCAAGGGCGAGGCGAAGTCCGATCTGCTCGATCTGCGCCGGTCGATCTGCGACAGCGTGCTGACGGAAGAGACGCGGGTCGTGGAGTTCGATCTCCCCGTCCGTTCGGAAAACCCGCCCTACCTCGAAGCCGTGGATGCCTGGCACGCCGCGATTGCCGAGGTCTGGGCGAGTCAGATCGACCGGCACCTGCCGGAAGGCGGCACGCTGGCGCTGCTGGTCTGGGGCGACCCCTCGCTATACGACAGCACCCTTCGGATCGCGGAGCGGCTGCAGCGCGGGGGGCGGGCGCTGAGGGTTCATGTCGTGCCGGGCATCACCAGCATCCAGGTCCTCACGGCGGCTCACGGCATTGCGCTGAACGGTCTGGGAGCGCCCGTGACGATCACGACGGGACGGCGCCTGCGCGACGGCGGATGGCCAGCCGACGCGGAAACCCTGGTGGTCATGCTCGACGGCACTTGCGCCTTCGCCGCGCTGCCGCCGGAGGGCCTGTCGATCTGGTGGGGCGCTTACCTCGGCATGCCGCAACAATGCCTGATCGCGGGCGACCTAACGCAAATCGGCCCGCAGATCGTGCGTCGCCGTGCCGCGCTTCGTGCGGAGCATGGCTGGATCATGGATGTCTACTTGCTGCGAAAGTCCGGTTCAGACGCCTAGCCCGGAAGAAGCTGCCCCTTGCCCGAACTCGTCGGCTTGCATATGAACCATTTATGATTCGTATATGTTTCATATGGTAAAGGCCGGTTGCATGGGTATCGTCAATATCGAGGATGAGCTGCACGACCAGCTCCGCAAGGCCAGCAAGGCGTCCTATCGTTCGATCAACGCGCAGGCGGCTTTCTGGATCAGGATCGGCATGCTCTGCGAGTTGAACCCACAGCTCACGTTCCAGCAGCTCGTCATTCGCGAACTCAGGGAGGCGGGGGTCGACCCTGACGATCTGGCCTGCGGAGCGCGCGTGCCATGATCAAGACGCCCGAGGAAATCGAACTCATGGCCGAATCCGGCCGTCTTCTGGCATCGGTGTTCACGTTCCTTGACGGACAGCCGCTCGCCGGGCGGACGACGATGGAGATCAACGACCTGGTGGAGCACATGATCGTCCACCAACTGGCGGCGCGGCCCGCCAGCAAGGGGCAGTACGGCTATGGCTATGTGCTGAACTGCTCCCGCAATGATGTCGTGTGCCACGGGGTCCCTTCCGAGACCGAGACGTTGCGGGCGGGAGACATCGTCAATTTCGACATCACCCTTGAAAAGAACGGCTTCATTGCCGATTCCAGCAAGACTTATGCCGTCGGCGAGATCGCGCCTGCGGCCGCGCGTCTGGTGAAGACGACATATGAGGCCATGTGGAAAGGCATCCAGGCGGTTCGGCCCGGTGCGCGGCTGGGCGATGTCGGCCACGCCATCGAATATCACGCCAAGAAAGCCGGCTATTCGATCGTACGGGAATATTGCGGACACGGCATCGGCCGGGAAATGCACGAGAAGCCCGAAGTGCTCCATTTCGGCCGGCCGGGTACCGGCGTGAGACTGGAAGAAGGCATGGTCTTCACGATCGAGCCGATGCTGAACCAGGGACGGCGCCTGGTCCGCACAGAGGATGACGGTTGGACGGTGGTGACGGTGGACGGCAAGCTGTCCGCCCAGTTCGAGCACACGGTGGCAGTCACCCGGAATGGCGTGCGCGTCCTCACCCTGCGGCCCGAGGAGAGGCTTCCGTCGCGCGGGAAGACCGCCTTGCGCCCGGCCCGGGCATAATCGCGATGACCTAGGTTAATTTCGGCGGATCGGCGGCAACTCCCCTTCGCGGGCGGGGTTATCGGGCACAGACACCGAGCATGCAGGTATGCCGAAGCGGCGGCCTGCGAGAGCATCGGTGCCATCTCATCCCAGCGAGGATAGCCCATGGCCAAGACCCCCACGAAAGCTTCCGCGAAGCGTGCACCTGCCCAGAAGAGCCCGTCGAAGACGCCATCGAAGAAGGCCCCATCCGACGTCACCGCCGCCGATATCGGCGGCGAAACGCCCGCCAAGGCCGACCCGGTTCCGGCTGACGCCGCGATCTCCCATAGCTACGCCGAGACGCAAGGATCCGGCGGAGAAACCCGCCAGAGCGCCGGGGAGGGCGTTGCGGCGCTGACGACCCAGCAGGGCGTGCCGGTTTCGGACGACCAGAACAGCCTGAAGCAGGGCGCGCGCGGGCCGACGCTTCTGGAAGACTTCCATTTCCGCGAGAAGATCTTCCACTTCGACCATGAGCGCATCCCCGAGCGTGTCGTCCACGCGCGCGGCTACGGCGCTCACGGCTACTTCGAATTGACGGATAGCCTGGCCGATGTCAGCCGGGCCGACGTGTTCCAGCGCGTCGGCGAGCGCACGCCCGCCTTCGTCCGCTTTTCTACCGTGGCCGGATCGAAGGGTTCGTTCGACCTCGCGCGGGACGTGCGCGGCTTTGCGGTCAAGATCTACACCCAGGAGGGCAACTGGGACCTGGTAGGCAACAACATCCCGGTCTTCTTCATCCAGGACGCGATGAAGTTCCCCGATCTCGTCCATGCCGCCAAGCCCGAACCGGATCGCAATTTCCCGCAGGCCCAGACCGCGCACGACAATTTCTGGGACTTCGTCAGCCTGACGCCGGAAAGCTTCCACATGATCATGTGGACCATGTCGGACCGCGCCATTCCGCGCTCTTTCCGCACCATGGAAGGCTTCGGCGTGCACACCTTCCGGTTGCTGGACGCCGAGGGCAAGTCCACGTTCGTCAAGTTCCACTGGAAGCCGAAGCAGGGGCTGCAATCGGTGGTCTGGAACGAGGCGGTCAAGATCAACGGCGCAGATCCGGACTTCCATCGCCGCGACTTGTGGGACGCCATCAACGCGGGTGACTTCCCCGAATGGGAACTGGGCGTCCAGTTGTTCGACGATGCCTTTGCCGACAGCTTCGACTTCGACGTGCTCGACGCCACCAAGCTCATCCCCGAGGAACTCGTGCCGATCCGCGTCGTCGGCCGCCTGGTGCTCGACCGGGTGGTGGACAACTTCTTCGCCGAGACCGAGCAAGTGGCCTTCTGCACCCAGAACGTGCCCCCGGGGATCGATTTCTCGAACGACCCGCTGCTTCAGGGCCGCAATTTCTCCTACCTCGACACCCAGATCAAGCGGCTGGGCGGACCCAACTTCACGCATATTCCGATCAACGCGCCCAAGTGCCCCATGGCTCATTTCCAGCAGGACGGGCACATGGCCATGCGCAATCCCAAGGGTCGGGCGAATTACGAACCGAACAGCTGGGGCGCCGAGCAGGGCGGCCCGCGCGAGGATCCCGTGCGCGGTTTCACCAGCTATGCCGAGACGGCAGATGGCCCGAAGCAGCGGGTGCGGTCGGAAACCTTCGCCGATCACTATAGCCAGGCACGGCAGTTCTTCGTGAGCCAGACGCCCGTCGAGCAGAAGCACATTGCCGATGCCCTCGTGTTCGAGCTGTCGAAAGTGGAGCGCCCGGACATTCGCGCGCGTACCGTCTCCCACCTGATCCGCATCGACCCCGGGCTGGCAGGCACCGTGGCCGATGGGCTGGGCCTGCCGTTGCCCGATCCCGCGGTCGCGGCGCGCGAGCCGATCGCGAACCTTCCCGCTTCGGACAAGCTGAGCATCGTCAAGAACGGTCCAGCGGACTTCAAGGGCCGCAAGCTGGGCATCCTCGTGAGTGACGGCGCCGACGCGGCGGTGCTCTCTGCCCTGCTCGAAGCGGTGGAGGCCGAGGGCGCCGTCTATGAGGTGGTTGCACCCAAAGTCGGCGGCGTGACGCTGTCGGACGGGACCCGTCTGGCCGCCAGGCACAAGATCGACGGCGGCCCTTCGGTGCTGTTCGATGCCGTGGCTCTGGTGGTGTCCGGGGAGGGCGCGGGGCTGCTCGCGATGGATGCGGCGGCGAAGGATTTCGTCACTGACGCCTTCGCGCATTGCAAGTTCATCGGTTACACCGGCGCGGCGGAGGCGATCTTCGCCAAGGCCGGGATTGCCGGTGATCTCGATGAGGCCTGCCTGAAACTGGGCGGTGCCAAGGATGCCGGCGCCTTCCTCAAGGCCTGCCGAGCGCTGCGTCACTGGCCGCGCGAAATGGCGGTCGATCTCGACGCGTAATCGGGCTGGCGCAAACGCCGGTTTTCGGCGCGGCCCGGTCTCGGTTTCCCTGTTTGGAACCGGGCCGGGCCGCTGGTCGTTTCTCAGCCTCGACGCCGTTCCCGTTTGCGGACTAGTGTCATCCGCGAGCGACCCCGACGATTACCGAAGGAATCCATTCATGAAACGCATCCGCAACCTGTCCCTGCTGGCTTCCGCGCTCGTTCTGGTGCCTGTCAGCGTGCTGGCCCAACCGGCGCCCACTGCCGGCGCGCCTCGTGAAAAGGTTGCAGGGCAGAGCGTGGCCGAGATGGGTCTGCCCCAGGGCGCCGAGGCCGGCGACGCAGAGGCGCGGCGCAAGGCACTGAACGAGCAGCAGGCGCAGGCGGCGCGGGCGCAAGTCGAGGACAACGTGGCGCGCGAACAGGCGCGTGAGGCCGCCATCGCCACGGAGACTGCGCGGCAGGACCGCGAGCAGGCGGCCTATGCCGAAGCCGTGCGCCAGCACGACGCGGCCGTGCAGGACTACCAGGCGGCCCGCACGACCTGGGAACGCGCCAATCCCGCCTGCAAGCGCAACGACCCGGTGAAGTGCCCCCGCTGACCGGGGCTTCCGAGGCATGCGGGGCGGTTTGACGTGGTCGTCCGCCCCCGCTACCGCGCGATCGATGATCGCTCTCCTGTCTCCCGCGAAAACGCTCGATTTCGAGCGCGCCCTGCCGCCCCTTGCCGTCACCACCCCGCATTTCGCTGAGGAGGCGGGCAGCCTGGCACGGTCTGCGGCGAACCTGACGCAGAAGCGGCTTTCCGAGCTGATGCACATCTCGCCGCGTCTCGCCAAGCTCAACGCCGATCGCTTTCGCGACTTCGCGGAACTGCCCGAACGGCAGGCGCTCTTCGCTTTTGCCGGCGATGTCTACACCGGCTTCGAGGCGCATACCCTGGACGAGGCCGGGGTCGCCTTCGCGCAGGATCATGTTCGCATGCTTTCCGGCCTTTACGGACTCTTGCGCCCTCTCGACGCGATCCGGCCCTACCGACTGGAAATGGGCACGCGCTGGGCGCCGCGCCACAAGAGCCTGACCGACTGGTGGGGCGATCGCATCGCCGGGTTCCTGCTGGAGCAGCTGGCGGAAGAGGGTTCGGAAACCGTGCTCAACCTGGCCAGCCAGGAGTATTTCGCCGCCGTCTCCGGAAAGTTGCCGGGCGTCCGGGTGATCGAGGTGGAATTCCGTGAGCCCGGCCCGAACGGCCCGCGCTTCGTCAGCTTCAACGCCAAGCGCGCACGCGGCATGATGGCGCGCTGGCTTTGCGAACATCACGTCACCGAGATCGACGCCATGCGCGGTTTCGACAGCGACGGCTATCGCTTCGATGCCGCCGAGAGCGATGCCGACCGCTGGCGGTTCACCCGCTCGTGAGCGCCGCGGGCCGGTCCTCCGCCGTCGTCATCGGCGCATCCGGCGGGATCGGCGCCGCGTTCGAAGCGGCCCTGATCGAGGAAGGCGCTTACGAGGTCGTCCATGGCTTCGCGCGATCGCGGACCGGGGCGGATCACCTCGACCTGCTTGACGAGGCCAGCATTGCCGCTGCCGCCGCTCGCGTGGCCGCAGGGCCGCCGCCGGGGCTGGTGATCGTGGCCACCGGGCTGCTCCACGAGGAAGACCACGGCCCGGAGAAGGCGCTGCGCGATCTCGATCCTGCATGGCTGGCCCGGCTCTATGCGGTCAATGCCATCGGGCCGGCGCTGGTGGCGAAGCATTTCCTGCCGCTGATGCCCAAGTCGCGGACGGGACCGGGGGCGGGAACCGGCAGCGGGGCGCCATCGGTCTTCGCGGCGCTCTCGGCCCGGGTCGGTTCGATCAGCGATAACCGGCTGGGCGGCTGGCACGGCTATCGTGCGTCGAAAGCGGCGCTCAACATGCTGGTGCGCAATCTCGCCATCGAGGAACGGCGCCGCAGCGAGCGCACGATCGTGGTGGCGCTCCATCCCGGCACGGTCGACACGGCCCTGTCGCGTCCGTTCCAGGGCAACGTTCCGCCCGGCGGCCTGTTCGATGCCGAACGCGCGGCGCTGCAGTTGCTGGACGTGATCGAGGAGCTGAAAGTGACTGACAGCGGCAAGCTCTTCGATTTCGAAGGCAAGGAGATCGCGTTCTGAGGCAGGCCGGCTCAGGCTGAGGGGTCGGCAGGGATGTGGAACCGGACTTCGGGCCTAGTCGTCAGGTTGCCACAGTTCGAGCGGGTTGCCTTCCGGGTCATGGATGCGGGCGAAGCGGCCGACGCCTGGCATGTTCCATTCGGGATTGGTCACCACGGCCACGCCCGAGGCCAGCAGCCGCGCGCAAAGCGCGTCGAGATCGTCCACCCGCAAGTTCAGCATCCACGCCTTTTCGGCCGCGAAATAATCGCTATCGGCGGGGAAGGGCGCGAAAACGCTTGGGCCGGCCTGGGTGTCCCAGGCGCCATGCGGCGATGCGCCGACGCCGAGATGTTCGGCATACCAATTCTTCAGCGCCTCCGGGTCCTTCGCCCGGAAGAAGAAGCCGCCGATACCCGTCACACCCATTTCCGTGCTCCCGATCCGAATGGCAGGGCCATACCACAGGCCGCGCCGCTCAGCGAATGCTTCCTCGGCAGAGGAAAGCCGCTGCCCGCTGTCTTGCAATTCGCCTCGCTGAGTATACGATATATCAAACGGCCGGCTCGATCCGGCTTTCACGGTTTCATTCCCGCGAGGGGCGTTCCGGCGCGGGGCGGCCCGGTGGGAGTCGGCAAGGGGCGGATTGGTGCGACATTTCCTGAACAGCTGCGCGGTGGGCGGGCTCATGACCGGGCTCCTGCTGGCGCAAGCCGCCACGGCCCAGCCCGCCGCGGCGTCTCCGGCCGATCGTTCGGCCCCGGCAGAATGGGAACAGCCCCAGGTGGTCCGGCAAGGCGCCGAGCCCATGCGCACCACGTTCGACGGCTTCGAGACACGCGCCGGTGCCCTTTCGCGCGACGTGGCGAAATCGCGCTATCACTTGTCTCTGGACGGGGACTGGAAGTTCCATCTCTCCCCCACGCCGGAAAGCCGCCCGGCCGAATTCTTCAAGCCCGATTTCGACGTGAGCGGCTGGGGCACCATGAAAGTGCCGGGCATTCTCCAGGCCGAAGGGCACGGCCGCCCGGTTTTCGTCGGCAGCGGCTATCCCTTCCCGCGCGACCAGCCATGGATCGACCATCGCCTCAATGAAGTCGGCTCCTATCGCCGCGACTTCACGGTGCCGGCGAACTGGTCCGGCCGCCGCCTCTTGCTGACGGTGGGCGCGGCGGGCGCGGCCTATTACATCTGGGTCAACGGCCAGCGCGTCGGTTACTCCGAGGATTCAAAGCTCCCCGCCGAGTTCGACGTGACCCGCTATGCCCATGCCGGCAGCAACACCGTCGCCATCGAACTCTACCGCTTCGCCGATGGCAGCTATCTGGAAGACCAGGACTTCTGGCGCGTCAACGGGATCGAGCGGAGCGTGACGCTCTACGCGGCGCCGGCCACGCATATCCGCGATCTCACGGTCGATGCCGGGCTGGAGAACGCCTATCGCGACGGCAAGCTGACCGTGAAAGTCGACCTAGCTGGCCAGCCCGAGGCGATGCGCCTGCGCGCGACGCTGCTCGACGGCAAGCGGGAAGTGCTGACGCGCGGCGGCACAGCGCAAGGGGGCACGGTGTCCCTTGAGGCGGGCGTGCCCGCGGTGCGGACATGGTCGGCCGAGGACCCGCAGCTCTACACATTGCTTGTCGAACTGCTCGACGCCGACGGCAAGCTGGTGGAGGCCACCAGCCGCCGCATCGGCTTCCGCACCGTGGAGATCGCCGAGGGCGAAGTGCGCGTGAACGGCAAGCGCGTGATGATCCGCGGCGTGAATCGCCACGAGCACGACCCGAAGACCTTCCACGTCGTCTCCGAGGAGACGATGCGCCGCGACATCGAACTGATGAAGGCGGCGAACGTCAATGCCGTGCGCACGTCGCACTACCCCAACGACCCGCGCTGGTACGACCTTGCCGACGAATATGGCCTCTACGTCATGGACGAGGCCAATATCGAGAGCCACGGCTACCTCAGCCTCTCGCAGGAACATGGCAACGATCCCAAGTACCTGCTGGGCAACGATCCCAAGTGGCAGGCCGCCCATCTCGACCGGGTGGAGCGCATGGTTCGGCGCGACCGCAACCACCCCTCGATCATCTTCTGGTCGCTGGGCAACGAGACCGGCATCGGCACCAATTTCGAAGCCGCCGCCAAGTGGGTGCGGGCGAACGATCCCAGCCGCCTGATCAACTTCCTCGGCTGGAGCATGAGCAACTGGCGCCACCCGGTGAACAGCTATGTCGACATCTTCGCGCCGATGTACGACGACGTGCCGAAGATGATCGACTACGCCCAGGACCCGGCGTTCACCCAGCCCCTGATCCTGTGCGAATATGCCCATTCGATGGGCAACAGCCTGGGCGATCTCCAGGGTTACTGGGATACGATGCGCCGCTACCCCAAGCTGCAGGGCGGCTTCATCTGGGACTGGGTGGACCAGACCATGGAGCTGAAGGACAAGGACGGGCGGGCCTATTGGGGCCAGGGCCTGGACTATGATCCCGATCCGAAGGACGCGGGCCTGCACGGCGACGACAGCCCGGTGGGCGACGGTGTGATCCAGTCCGATCGGACGCCCGATCCCGAATATTACGAACTCGCCAAGGTCCAGGCGCCCATCGCCTTCACCCACGATGCGGACGGCTACCGCGTGGTCAATCGCCACGACCATATCGACCTTTCGCGCTTCACGCTCGACTGGACGGTCATGGAGAATGGCAAGGATGTCGCCAGCGGCGCTCTGGCGACGCCGGACGTGGCCGCGGGGGGATCTGCTGCGCTGGTGGTGCCGGTTCCGGCGGCCAGGGACGGCTCGGCCGAGCGCATCCTCGTGCTGCGTGCCCGCGCCAAGGCCGGCGCCGTGCCGACGCAGCCCGCCGGGCATGTGGTGGGCTGGGAGCAGTTCGCCTTGACCGCGCCGGCCGTCGTCGCGGCGGCGGCAGGCACGGTCGCGCCCAGTGAAACCGCATCTGCCATGCGCCTCGCCTCGGGCGATGCGGTGCTGGAGATCGACAAGGCGACCGGCCTCGTCACCCGCTACGCCCGCGGCGGCAAGCTGCTGCTCACGGGAGGAGCGCCCAATTTCTGGCGATCACCCACTGACAACGATGTCGGCGCCGGCGTACCCAAGAGCCATGCCATGTGGCAGTATTTCTCCGAGCATCGCCGCGTCGAGGCGGTCGAGCGGGACGGCAATGCCGTGGTCGTGCGCCATGACATGGGTGTGGGCTCGGTGAAGACCGAAACGCGCTGGACCATGGCCGCCGACGGCTCGGTGGGGGTCACTGTCCATTTCGAGCCGCTGCGCGACACGCTGCCCGATCCGCTCCGCCTGGGCCTGGCTTTCGAGACGCCCGCCGTGCTCGACCAGGTTCGCTGGTTCGGCCGCGGTCCGCAGGAGACTTACGCCGATCGCAAGACCGGCGGCCTCGTCGCCCAGTGGCAGGGCGCCCTGGCGGACCAGTTCCACGATTACGCAAGGCCGCAGGAATCGGGCAACAAGACCGACGTGCGCTGGATCGAACTGACAGGCGCCAGGACCGGACTTCGCGTCACCGGCGCGCAGCCGCTGTCGGTCAATGCGCTTGCTTTCCCTTATGCGGACCTAGCCATGAAGCCGCCCGGGCAGGCGCATAGCGCCGACATCCGCCCGCATGGCAACGGCACCCTGCTGATCGATGCGGTGCAGGCTGGCGTGGGCGGGGACACCGGCTGGAACCTCGATGGCCGGGCGCACATGCCCTATCGCATCGCGCTGAAGCCGCTGACATATGCGTTCACCATCGGCGCGCCGGGGGCCCGCTGAAACGGCCGGCGGAACGCGCATGTGCCGTCTGGCAGGGCGCTTCGTTTCTTGGCGGCAGCGGCATCCTGATCGTGTTTCAGGGTTCCTTGTCGTGCCTGCTGCGGCGCTCGGGGTCTTGCTGGCGCTATGGGTGACGTCGCGGTTGCCAGCGCAGCGGGCAGGGCCAGCCTTCAGGGCGAGCCCGAACCCTTGTCCAACTGCCGCAACTCGTCCTCGGTGAAGACACGGCCGCGCGTCAGGAAGCGGCGTTCGCGGCCGTTGTCCAGGCTGAACATGCCGCCCCGGCCGGGAACGACGTCCAGGATGAGCTGGGTATGCGCCCAGGCCATGCCTTGCGCCCGGCCGATGTAAACGGGCGCGCCGCTCACTTCGCCGAGCAGGATGTCGCCTTCGCCGATGCGGAACTCGCCTTGCGGGTAGCACATGGGGGAAGACCCGTCGCAGCAGCCGCCCGATTGGTGGAACAGCACCGGACCGTATTCGGCGGTCAGTTCCGCGACCAGTTCAAGTGCCGCCGGGGTGGCGGCGACCCGTTTTACCTCATTCGTCACCCCGGCGAACTCCTGTTCTCTTCGTTCGACCTTGCGTCTTTCCGCCTTGCCGCAGCCTCATCCGGCCATGTCGAGGACGACGCGCCCTTCGATCTGGCCCTTGTGCATACGATCGAAGATGGTGTTGATGTCCTCGATCTTCGCGGTCTCGACCGTTGCCCTGACTTTGCCTTGCGCTGCGAAATCTATGGATTCCTGCAAGTCCAGCCGGGTGCCGACGATCGAGCCGCGCACGGTGATGCCGTTGAGCACCATACCGAAGATGTTGAGCGGGAAGTCGCCGGGTGGCAGGCCGTTGAGCGCCACGGTGCCGCCGCGTGCGGTCACGCCGATGGCCTGTTCGAAGGCTTTCTCGCTCACCGCCGTCACCAGCACGCCGTTGACCCCGCCGCCGGTCTCGCGCTTGATGATCGTGGCCGGATCCTCGTTGCGGGCATTGACCGTGATCGTCGCGCCCAGCCTGCGGGCAAGGTCCAGCTTGCCGTCATCGATGTCGATCGCCGCGACGTTGAGGCCCATGGCAACGGCATATTGCACGGCCATGTGGCCCAGCCCGCCGATGCCGCTGATCGCCACGTAGTCGCCGGGCTTGGTGTCGGTCATCTTCAGGCCCTTGTAGACCGTGACGCCAGCGCAGAGCACCGGCGCGATCTCGGTGAAGCTGATATTGCCGGGCAGATGGCCGACATAGTTGGGATCGGCGACCACATAGTCCGCAAAGCCGCCGTTGACCGAGTAGCCGGTGTTGAGCTGGGTTTCGCAAAGGGTTTCCCATCCGCCCAGGCAATGCACGCAGTGGCCGCAGGCGGTGTAGAGCCAGGGCACGCCCACCCGGTCGCCCTCCTTCACATGAGTGACGCCCGCGCCGACCTGGCTGACATAGCCTACGCCTTCGTGGCCCGGAATGAACGGCGGGTTGGGCTTCACCGGCCAGTCGCCCTCGGCGGCATGGAGGTCGGTGTGGCAGACGCCGGAGGCCTGGATGGCCACCTGGATCTGGCCGGGGCCGACTTCGGGAACCGGTACTTCGTCGATCGTCAGCGGTTTTCCGAATTCACGCACGACGGCAGCCTTCATGGTCTTGGCCATTGGAACACTCCTCTCGGGGGATAGTCAGGTGGTCGGGGGGTGGGGGGCGCGCGCCGCGAGCGGGAGAGAGCGGTGCGGCGCGCGCCGGGGGTGAAGCTCAGAAGAATCCGAGCTTCCGGGGGCTGTAGCTGACCAGCATGTTCTTCGTCTGTTGGTAGTGGTCCAGCATCATCTTGTGGGTCTCGCGCCCGATGCCCGACTGCTTGTAGCCGCCAAAGGCCGCATGGGCCGGGTAGGCGTGATAGCAGTTGGTCCAGACGCGCCCGGCCTTGATCTCGCGGCCGAAGCGGTAGCAGGTGTTGGCGTCGCGGCTCCACACGCCCGCGCCGAGCCCGTAAAGCGTGTCGTTGGCGATGGAGAGCGCTTCGTCCGCGTCCTTGAAGGTGGTGACCGAAACCACGGGGCCGAAGATCTCCTCCTGGAAGATCCGCATCTTGTTATGGCCCTTGAACACGGTCGGCTTGACGTAATAACCGCCCGCCAGTTCGCCTTCCAGCTGCGCCGCCTCGCCGCCGATCAGGATCTCGGCGCCTTCCTGGCGGCCGATGTCGAAGTAGGAGAGGATCTTCTCGCGCTGTTCGGAGGATGCCTGCGCGCCGATCATCGTCGCGGGATCGAGCGGGTTGCCCTGGACGATGGCGGCCACGCGCTGCAGGGCGCGCTCCATGAAGCGATCGTAGATGCTTTCCTGGATCAGCGCGCGGCTGGGGCAGGTGCAGACTTCGCCTTGGTTCAGCGCGAACATCACGAAGCCCTCGATCGCCTTGTCGAAGAAGTCGTCATCGGCGGCGGCCACGTCCTCGAAGAAGATGTTGGGCGACTTGCCGCCCAGCTCCAGCGTCACCGGGATGAGGTTCTCGCTGGCGTATTGCATGATGAGGCGGCCGGTCGTCGTCTCGCCGGTGAAGGCGATCTTGGCGATGCGGCTGGACGAGGCGAGCGGCTTGCCCGCTTCCAGGCCGAAGCCGTTGACGATGTTGAGCACGCCCGGCGGCAGCAGGTCGCCGACGATCTCCGCCCAGACCATGATCGAGGCCGGCGTCTGCTCCGCGGGCTTGAGCACCACGCAATTGCCTGCCGCCAGGGCCGGGGCGAGCTTCCAGGCGGCCATCAGCAGCGGGAAGTTCCAGGGAATGATCTGGCCGACCACGCCCAGCGGCTCGTGGAAATGGTAGGCGACGGTGTCCTGGTCGATCTCGCTGATCGAACCTTCCTGACCCCGGATCACACCGGCGTAGTAGCGGAAATGGTCGATGGCGAGAGGTACGTCGGCGGCCAGGGTCTCGCGGATCGGCTTGCCGTTGTCCCAGGTCTCGGCCGTGGCGAGGCGCTGCAGGTTCTCTTCCATGCGGTCGGCGATGAGATTGAGCACGCGCGCGCGTTCGGCGACGGAAGCCTTACCCCAGGCGTCCTTGGCGGCATGGGCGGCGTCGAGCGCGGCCTCGATGTCGGAAGCGTCCGAGCGGGCGATCCGGCCCACGACCTGCCCGGTGATCGGGGAGATATTGTCGAAGTAGCGACCGGCCTTCGGCGCGACCCAGGCACCGCCGATGAAGTTGTCGTAGCGTTCTGCGAAGGGGGCCTGGAGTGCGGTCCGGTCCTGAACAAGTGCGTCCACGGATATATCCTCTCTTGCGGCGCCTGGTGGCGTCTCGTCGAGGATGAGTGTTGCGCAGTGGAAAGGATTGCGAAAGCGGGTGGGGGCGGGCGAGCCGGCCTTGGTGTCTCACCCGCGAGACAGTTTGCGGATTTCTCCTGAGCCCGATGACCTGAGCCCGATGGCGCTAGCGCGAAAGGCCGGCCTTGGCCATGCGGCGATAGAGGGTGGCGCGGCCCACGCCCAGGATGCGCGCCGCCGAACTGGCGTTGCCGCCGGCCTGCGCCAGCGCCTGGCGCAGGACGGTGCGGTCGCCGTCCTCGAAGGAAGGGCCGGACGACGCCGCGCCCAGCACCTGGTCAAGCGGACGGGGGCGGCAGAGCATGGCGTCCGTGAGCCGCAGCCGCGTACGCGCGCCGCGGCTGGCGCCGATCACCAGGTCGTCGCGGTCGGTGGCCAGGAGAGCCGTGCCGTGGACCGGATCGTCGGCCAGGAACACGATGCGCGAACCGGCGAAATGCTGGCAGAAGTAATCGCGCTCGATCCGGCGGGCCGCGTCGCGCACCAGGGCGGAGACGAGTTCCGCCATCGCGGGGCCATGGTCCTGGCGGTAGCTGGAGACGTCGAGCGCGCCCGCCAGCCGCCCGTGCGGATCGTGGAGCGGGGCGTCCATGCAGCTTATGCCGACATTGCGGCTGGCGAAGTGCTGGTCGCGGTGAATGACGACGGGCTGGTCCTCGAAGAGGCAGGTGCCGATGCCGTTGGTGCCTTCCTCCGCCTCGCCCCAGCGGCCGCCTTCCACAAGGCCCACCGCGTCGAACTCGGCGGCGTCGCCATCGCCCACCCGGCGGTCGAGCACGATGCCGGTCGGATCGCTGAGCACCACGCCGCAGCCCGATCTGCCGACCGAACGGTACATCTGGTCAAGCACCGGGCCTGCCACGGCCAGCAGGGCGGCATGTTCGCTGCGCCGATGGCCAAGGGTGGCAAGGTCCACGCGGGCGCGCTTGGCGCCCGTGCCGGGATCGAGTCCATGGTGGAGGAGAGAGCGGCACCATGACGCCGTCACGGCCGAAACACCGGCGCTGCTCGGCGAACGTACCGCGTCGATAACCACATCGATGTGGCGCAGCTCGGGGCTGGGGCCGTTCCGACTCATCGCATCTCCTGCGCGCAGGATCACGGTTGCAACCGATGAAGTCAAACGGCTCCTCTGGGAACGGCGCGATCTCAGGGAAAATCCCGGTCCACGCGCGAAATTTCGCAGCGCTTTTCGAACGTTGCACCGCCATGCCCATCTGGTAGGGGAGAGGACGGCGGGACTTTGGGGCGACGAACAGGCGGCGGGCCGCTATTGAACCATAAGGGATGGAGCCGATTCAAAGGCTTTCAGGGGCGTTGGCAGATGGTCGTTTATTGCCGATGACGGCGGAACAGGACATCGCGGGGAATGAGGGAACGCGCCGCTACCGCGCGTTCCTGAGCTATAGCCATGCCGACGAGCGCTTTGCCGGCCAGTTGCACCGCTGGCTGGAATCCTATCGCATCCCTGCGCGCCTGGTCGGCACCGTCACCCGCGCGGGGGAAGTTCCGCGCCGCGTCACGCCGATCTTCCGGGATCGCGCCGAACTGCCCGCGGCCTCCAGCCTCGACCAGGAAGTGCGCCAGGCGCTGTCGCAATCCGATGTGCTGCTGGTGCTGTGCTCCCCTGCGGCGCGCAATTCGCGCTGGGTCGATGCCGAGATCGAGCTGTTCCGCAGCCTCCATCCCGACCGGCCGGTGATCGCCGCGCTGCTGGAGGGAGAACCGGAGGACAGCTTCCCAGTCTCGCTGGTCGGCCCCGATGCGAACGGCGTGGTCCACGAACCGATCGCGGCGGATTTCCGCGCCGAGCATGATGGGCGCAAGCTGGCCCGGCTCAAGATCGTCGCGGGCCTTACCGGCATCGCGCTGGACCAGATCATCCAGCGCGATGCGCAACGTCAATTGCGCCGTGTGATTGCCATCACGCTCCTTACGGTGCTGCTTACTTTATCCATGGCCCTGATGCTGATCTTTGCGCTGCGTGCGCAAATGGAGGCGGAACATCAGCGACAGCAGGCCGAAGGATTGATCGAGTTCATGTTGACGGATCTCAGACAGCGGCTGGAAGGCGTGGGCCGCCTGGATGTGCTGCAATCGGTCAACGAGCGCGCGCTCGATTTCTATGCCGACCAGTCGGACCTCAAGGCCCTCCCGGCCGACTCGCTGGAACGCCGCGCCCGCATCCTCCACGCAATGGGGGAAGACGACCACAAGCGCGGCGACCATGCCGGCGCCCTGGCCAAGTTCAGCGAGGCGCACCGCGTCACCGGCACTTTGCTGGCAGCCGATCCGCGCGATCCTTCGCGCATCTTCGCCCATGCCCAGAGCGAATTCTGGCTCGGCTACGTGGACTTCATCGCCAAGCGCTACGACAAGGCCCTGCCGCGGTTCCTGGCCTATCGGGCGCTGGCGGAACACCTCGTGCGCCTGGTGCCCGGCAACCAGGCCTACTGGCGCGAACTGGCCTATGCGGAAGGCAATATCTGCACGATCGCCGTCACCCGGAAGGGGCCGGAAGAGCAGCTCGCCGAATGCGGCAATGCACTTCGCACGATGGAGCGCGTGGCCCGGATGGAGCCGCAGGACCGCAGCCTCGATGCCGATATCGCCAACCGTCACGCCTGGATGGCGGACGCCCTGCGGGCGCAGGGGCGCGACGTGGAAGCGCTTGGGGAGCGGGCGAAGCAGGCGGCCATCGTGCAGCGCCTGGTGCGGGAAGATCCCAAGAACGCCACCTATCAGCAGGACTGGATGCTGGCGCGCTATTCGAATGCGCAATTGCTCTATAGTCTCGGCGAGAAGGGGCGTGCGGAACAGTTGCGGGACGAAGCGCGGGACGATGTCGCCCGGCTCATCGCATCCGATCCGGAAAACAACGACTGGCGGCTCTGGCAGATGAAGCTGGCCCGTCCGTTGGAAGACTGATCCGAATCCGGGCCTCGCGCCAGAAGCCGGCGGCTTTTGAAGGGAGGCTTTTCAGAAGTTTAGGGGAAAACGCATGTCTACGCTCAATTATACCCAGTACGGCCTTTCGCCGTCCTTCGATCTCGGCCTCTCGGACGATGCCACTGTCGTGCCGTTCCGCGTGACGCTCGAAGTCGTGGATGAGCAGATTTCGCTGCATTACGAAGTGGTGGACGGCAAGGATCTGGACTACATTCCCATCACTTGCGACAGCAAGGTGGAGATCGAACTGGTAGGCGACCAGCTCTATTTCTCGAAGCAGTGGGATGCCATCACCACCAAGGAAGCGCTCTCCTCATTCTATGGCGGCCTTGAATACAGCAAATACGACGAGGAACTCGATCGCTACAAGGTCGTCCGCTTCCAGGCGCGTTTCAATCGCGGCGGGAAGTTCGGGACCAAGCATCCGTTCAACATCAACGTCGACCTGCTGCAGGGCACCCGCTGCGAACCCCGCTGGATCGGCCTTACCATCGATCCCGACATCAAGAACCCGCCGCCGCAGCGCTTCTGACTTTCCAATCCTCCAAGGGGTGCGCCCGTGACTCTTCCTGCCCTTGCCAGAATCAGGCAGATCGCGCGTGCGGGCGACACCCTGCGGGCCTGGCGCATGTTCGAGGAAACAGGCCTCGGCGCCTCTTCCGCCCCCGATGCGCTCAGCCTCAAGGGCCGGCTGCTCAAGGATCGCGGGCTGCGCAGCCTGGGCGGCGACCGGGCCAGCCTGCTCGAACAGGCTCAGGAGGCCTACCTACAGGCCGCGGGCGGCCGCCCGGCGACTTATCCGCTCATCAATGCAGCCACCATCGCCTTCCTCAATGACCGTCCCAAGGAGGCGCGGGACATCGCCGGCCGCATCCTGGACATTCTGGCGAGCGGCGCACACGAGCCGGAGACACGCTACTGGCTTGGCGCGACCGAGGCCGAGGCGCTGCTGCTGCTGGACGATCCGCAGGCGAGCCGCGAAGCGCTGGAACGGGCCATGCAGGCGGCCCCGGAGGCTTGGGAAGACCACGCGGTAACGCTGCGGCAGTTTCGGCAGATACTCGAACGGCTGGGCCGGTCGCCTGACCTGTTCGATCATCTCCAGCCGCCGCCCAGCCTCTATTTCTACGGGATCATCGGTCTTCCGGACGATGAGGCCGAAGTGCGCGCGAAGCTGGAAAGCGTGCTCGACGAGATCCGGCCGGGCGCCGTTTTCGGCGCATTGGCGGCCGGTGCGGACATCCTCGTGGCGGAAATGGCGCTGGCGCGCGGCGCCAGGCTTCATGTTGTGCTGCCGACGGCGATCGCACGGTTCCGGGAAATTTCGGTCGCGCAATACGACAGCCAGTGGGGCGAGCGGTTCGATCGCCTGATCGAGAAGGCCGACGTCGTCGAGGTGCTGGGCGGCAATGCCGGCCTGTCCGAGGCGGCGATCCTGAACGGCGCGCGCGTGGCCATGGGACTGGCGCTGCGCCATGCACGAAGTCTGGCGACACGGGCCTTGGCGCTCCATGTCTCGCGCCCGACCGACGATCCGGCGCTCGCCGAAACGGAATGGCGCGCACAGGACCTGCCGGTCTGCAAGGTGAACCTCGAAAACTGGCTGCCCGCACGGGGCGGGGCACTGGACCCGGCCTCGAACCTGGCGATCGTCGCTTCCGCGGAGCCGCTGCCCGCGATTGCCGGTCATGAACCCGTCGCGCAGGTGCATGGGGAAGGCGGTGAAATCCTGGGCTTTGCAGACCTGGTGATGGCCATGAGCTACGCGGAGGCGGCCCTGCGACTCGCGCCGGAGGTCCGTCTGGGGCTCGACAGTCGGGCCGTGGCGGTGGAGGAAGCCCTGGAAGCCTCGGGCGAACTGGCCGTTCTGCTGGCCCGCGCGGCCCCGCCGGGCAGCATCTGCGCATCGTGGCCGCAAGTGGCCGCGCTGGATATCCTGGCGCCGCGCTACCGCTTCGAATCGGCGGGAGAGATCGTCACGAGCCTTGGCGACGTGCCGATCGGGTTGTTCTGCCGCTTCACTGCCGCCTGATCGCAGCGCGAATCGCTTTCAGCAGATCAACTCGGCCAGCATGCGCGGTGCATGGATGGTGAGTTGCTCGTCGTCGCGGCTGATGATCCCGCGGCGGATCAAGGCGGCGATGGCGCGCGACGCGGTTTCGCGAGTGGTGTTGGCGCCGAGCGCCAGAGTGGTGACCCGGGGCGAGGGCACGATCCGGTCGCGACCGTCGGCCAAAGCGACCAGTTCGGCATAGACCCGCCCGGCGGCACTATAGGTCATGCGCGTTACCATGCGGTCCAGCGCGCGGTCGAGCTGGCGGGCGAGGAGGCGCGCCATACCCGCAGCGATCTGGACGTTTCCGGCCACGAGTTCGGCGATTTTCGGGGCTTCGGCGCAGAGTAGCTGGCAATCCAGCAAGGCGCTGATCTCGGCGCGGTGCACCGTGGCGGCCGGATAGGCGCCGAAGAATTCGCCCGGCCCATGCTGCGCCACCTGCTGGCGCTGCCCTTCCAGCCCATATGTCTCGACTCGCAGTGCGCCGTCGATGACCAGCCAGCAATTGTGCGAGGGTTCGCCCTGGCGGGCCAGGATATCCTTGTTGGCCAGGCGCTGCGGAATCAGGACGCGGGCAAGGGACTCGGCAGATTGCCGATCGCACCGAAAAATCGCCCCGATAGCCTCGATCTGACTTTCGAAATCCAAAGACACAGCCCCTTAGCCGATGCGGTGAACGCCGCACGACTGCATCGGGCTTAACCCATCCAGGCGGGTTAGGGGAAGAAGCTAGGTGTCGATTCCTGATGAGGCGTGATCCCCGTCACGCGCCAGGGGCAATTCAAGGCGTACACAAATGGCGCGACCCGAAGGCGGCTCGTACAGAGCAGCCCTATTCCTTGGCCCGGAGGTCTTTATGGCCTTCGGGCCATTTTTTATGTGCCGACGGGCTCGTCGAGGGCTTTATGAAGCGCCTTTGCGAGTTTCGCGGCCGGGCGATGCAGTTTCAGGCTTCGGTATGGAAGGGCCTTGTTTCGGCCTCTTTATCAGTGTGCGAACGTTTCGAAGTGCGACCCGAGGACGGGTTTGGAAGTGCGGCTAGTTCTTGTTTCATCGCAATGAATTGCTGCCGCAGAGCTGCCATCCGAACAAGTGAAAAAAAAGTCATTGCGGTGTTAAAAAGGCAGTATTTCGAAGGACATCGGGAGTGTCTGCTGGTGCCGTTGCACCTGACCGAATGTGCCGGTCTTGGCGGAACTCCTTCATTCCATTCGAAGAAAAGGATCCGGGGCCGTGGTTTGCACGGTTCCGGACAGAGTAGACCGGAACGGTCCTTTCTTGAACGCGGCGGCAGCTGGCCCGGCCGGCTCCAGGGCCCCGACGCCGTCTTCCGGCGCCGGGGCGATGCATCGACCTGGCTTTGCCTGCCTTACTTGCGCGAGGCGGAAGTCGCGTCGCGGGCCGCGCGGAACTCGCTGTCCTGCGACCAGTTAGGCCAGTCGCGGCCGTTCGCCAGGCGGTTGCCGACGCTGTAGAGCAGCGTCATGTCGCTGTTCCAGCCGGACGTGTTCCAGTTCGGATCGTATTCGTCGGCCGGCTGGTGGTACTTGTCGCGCGTGTAGATGTCCGACAGTTCCTTGCCGCGGGCGTCGCCGCCGTTGACGAGTTCACGGCCCGGGCTGAACGAAATCGCCGGGACGCCGCGCTTCGCCATCGGGAAGTGGTCCGAACGGTAGAAGCTGCCCGCTTCCGGGCGCGCATCGGGGGTATAGTGGCGGCCCAGCTTCTGGCCTTCTTCGGTCAGCATGGTCAGCAGATCGAGCTTGGCCGCGCCCGAGATGCTGAAGTTGGTGGTCTTCTCGATCGAGAGCGGGCCGTCCATGTTGATGACGCCGGCCGTCGTCGCCAGCGGGCGCAGCGGGTTGTCGGCATAGTATTCCGAGCCGAGCAGGCCCTTTTCTTCCGCCGTCACGGCCAGGAACAGCACCGAGCGTTCCGGCTTCGACTTGGCGAAAGTCCGCGCCAGTTCGAGCAGCGCCGCCGTGCCGGAGGCGTTGTCGCGCGCGCCGTTGTAGATGCGGTCTCCCTTGGCATCGGGCAGGCCGACGCCGAGGTGGTCCCAGTGGGCAGAGTAGATCACGGTTTCGTCCGGATACTTCGAGCCGCGCACCAGCCCGGCCACGTTGTGCGAGGTGATGATCTCCGACTTCACCGCATAGTCCGCGCTCATCGTTGCCTTCAGCGGCATGGCCTTGAAGTCCGTCTTGCGCGCGGCGGCCTTGGCGGCTTCGAAGTCCAGCCCCGAAGCCTTGAAGAGCTGCACGGCGAGGTCCTTCTGGATCCAGCCTTCCATCTGCGTATGCGCAGACTTAGGATCGGCGCGGACGATGTCGAACATCGTGTTGGTGTTGCTGTTCTTGACCGTCGCCCAGCCGTAGGAGGCGGGCTCGCTCTCGTGGATCACCAGCACGCCGGCCGCGCCCTGGCGGGCGGCTTCCTCGTACTTGTAGGTCCAGCGGCCGTAATAGGTCATCAGCTTGCCGCCGAAATCGGCCCCGCCATCAGCCGCACCGCCGCCTTCGAAATCGGGATCGTTGACCAGCACGACCATGATCTTGCCCTTGAGGTCGACGCCCTTGAAGTCATCCCAGCCGCGTTCCGGAGCCTTGACGCCGTAGCCGACGAAGACCAGCGGCAGGTCCTTGATGGCCACCGAGGACTGCCCCGTTTCCGCAGCGCGGACGGCGATCTGCTGGCCCTGCGACAGGGGCGTGGCGGCCCCGCCGATGGTCATCGCCAGGCTGGGCGCGCCGACGATCTCCGACTTGCGCAGCGGCACGTCTTGGAACCAGGTGCCCTTCTGCCCGGCCGGCTGGAGGCCGGCGGCCTTCATCTGCGCGGCGATGTAATCGATGGTCTTCTTTTCCGCCGGGGTGGCCGGGCCGCGTCCTTCGAAGGCGTCGCTGGAGAGCGTCTTGATGTCGTTCGAAATGCGGGCGACGTCGAAGGCGGGTGCGGCGGGCGCCGCCAGGGCCACGGAAGCCATGACCGATGCCGAAAGAAGGCCGCCGAGGGCCAGAGCGCGCAGGGCGCTGCGCGGGGCGCGGAACGTGGGGGAGGTCATCGATACTCCTTGGCCGGTCGGCCGTTGATGGCGTGCTGAATCGGGTCGATCCAAGGCGGCCGATGATGCCGATCCCCCGACGTATGTCGATATGTATACCTTATGATTTCGACAGTCGCGGACGCCGAACGCCAGCACTATCGACGATGGACCGCGGTCCGATCACGAAACGAGGCGAAACTCGAGCTGGGCTTCGGTGATCGCCCGGCCCAGTGCCTTCGCTTCTTCCGGGCTGTTCCAGGCGTGGAACGAGGCCCGCAGGCAGCGCCCGCGCACGTCGTAGCGGAAATCGCCGGGCGCGAGCACCGCGTGAAGGCGGTCGACATCGGCGAATTCCAGGCAGAGCGTTCCTCCGCGGCCGGTCATGTCGAACGGCCGGTCCACGGCCTCGGCAAAGGCGGCGATGCAGTCCCGGTTGTGGCGCAGGATCCTGTCCTGCCCCAGCGCGGTCACCGTCTCGATGCCGGAAAGGGCGAGCGCGAAAGGCGCGATGGACGGGCTGCCGCCCTGGAACCGGCGCGCGTCGGCAGCGGGGCGGAAGCTGCGGATGTCGAATTCGTAAGGGTCTTCGTGGCCGAACCAGCCGAGGTCGAGCGGTTCGATGCCGGGCGTCAGATCGCCGCGCAGCCAGAGCCACGCGGCACCGGGGCCGCCGCAGAGCCATTTCACGCTCGATCCGATCACAGCGTCCGCGCCCCAGGCGTGCGGTGCTACCGGCAGGATCCCGGCGGACTGGGCGGCATCGACGATGGAGAGCGCCCCGTGGCGACGGGCCATCGCGGCGATTTCGGCAAGCGGAGAGGTGACGCCGGTGTTCGAGTGAACGTGCATCGCGACGACCGCCGCCACGCTCTCGTCGAAATGGCTTTCCCAGGTGGCGGCGTCGCTGGGCGACTGGGCCGCGGGGATCAGCCGTGTCTCGAAGCCCAGTCGTTCAAGCCCCTTCGCGACATAGCCCACGGTCGGAAAGGCCTGCTCCGACATCAGCACACGGTTGCGCTCCGGGGTCGGTCGCAGCCCGGAGAGGAGCGAGAACAGCGCGGAGGAGACGCTCTGCTGCGGCGCGACTTCGTTCGCCGCCACGCCGATCAGCCCGGCGAGGGCGGCGCGGAACTTCTCGATCGTTTCCAGCCACGGCCCCCAGGCAGCGCCGCCGGTGGTCTGCCAAGGGCCGAGATAGCACGCGTCCAGCGCGGCGCGCGCCGCGCGCGGCAGGCAGCCGACCGAGTGGCTCATCAAATAGGGGCCACCCTCGGGAACATGGAACAGGTCACGCATCGATCACTGGCTCGCCTTTTCCGCAATGCTGTCGCGCACGCGGCCATAGTCATGGCCCCATTCGTCGGTCATTTCCACGCGCACGTCCCAGAGCTGGGGGAAAAAGCGATGTTTCGCACCGGCTTGGAGCAGATCGACGGAGCGCCCCTTCAGCGAGGCCGAGCCCATCCCGATCGAGCGGTGGATGAGGAACAAGTGGTGCCAGCGGAACTTGCCGAAAAGTTCGTCCAACTCCATCAGCGCCTCGGCGATGGCATAAGCTTCGTCATGCGCATAGCCATGGTCGTAGATGTCGCGCACCGTCCGCCCGGCGCCGGAAACGTAAGCCGCATCGAAAGTCTGCCAGAGATCGGGGATGATGCGGAGCAGCACGCGGAAGCCCGGAGATTCCTGGCCGCTGCCGTTGCCGAGCTGGAGGCGGATCTGCTGGTATTCCTTGGGCGACATGGTTTCCAAGAGGTCGAGCTGCTCGGTCATCATGCGCATGATGCGGTGGCAGCGGCCGAGCAGGGTGGTCACCCGGAACGCCTGCTTCGCGCGCAAGTGCTCGTCCACGGCGACGATCGTATAGGCCATGAGCTTCATCCACAGCTCCTCGACCTGGTGGACGATCTGGAACTGCAGTTCGTCGGCATTGGCCAGATCGTCGAAGGGCTTCTGGCAGGTCAGCAGACGATCGGTCTGGAGATAGAGTTCGTAGTCGAGCGCGGCGGGCGCTTCGAGCAGTTCGTAGACCTTGCGGCGTTCCATGTTGTCTTCCCGGGCTTGCTGTGAGAGGACATTAGCACTGGCCGGGCGGGACATTGGTCCCAATCCACAAGGCATAGGCTATTCCTGAAGAACGATTGGCGCGGTACGGTGAAGATGGGAGAACGAACGTTTCGGTGGAGAAGGGCATGACCCTCGACGCGGCGGACAAGCGCATCCTGGCGGCGCTGGAGCAGGACGCGCGGCTCAGTTTTGCGGGGCTGGGCGAGGTGGCGGGGCTGTCCAAGACGCCGAGCTGGAAGCGGGTCCAGGCCATGGAGAAGGCTGGCGTCATCACCGGCTATCGTGCGGTGATCGATCCGGCAGCGATCGGGCTGGGCACCAGCGCCTTCGTCCATGTCTCGATCGAATTCGACCGGCACGAGGCGTTCGAACGCGCGGTGCTGGATGAAGCGGCGGTGCTGACGTGCCACGCTGTCGTCGGGGATTTCGACTATCTGCTTCTGGTGATGACCGGCGGTGTTCCCGACCTTGACGACTTCCTGCGCAACCGCCTGCGCCGGCTTCCGGGCGTGCGCCACTTCAACACGACGCTGGCGATGCGCGACGTGAAGCCGCGTGCCTACCTCACCGACGCCGCAAGCTGACAGCAAGGGCACGGTGAGGCATGCGGTCGGGCCGGATCAGTCGATGTCTTCGACCTGGTCGATGTAGCTGGCGTAGCCTTCGTCCTCCATGTCCTCGCGGGGGACGAAACGCAGCGAGGCGGAATTGATGCAGTAGCGCAGGCCGCCCCGATCGCGCGGGCCGTCCTCGAAGACGTGGCCAAGATGGCTGTCGCCATGGGCAGAGCGCACTTCGGTGCGGGTCATGCCATGGGTGTGGTCCACCAGGTTGTTCACGTTGGCCGGTTCGATCGGCTTGGTGAAGCTGGGCCAGCCGCATCCGGATTCGTACTTGTCCGAGGACGCGAAGAGCGGTTCGCCCGAGACGATATCGACATAGATGCCGGGCTTCTTGTTGTTCAGGTATTCGCCCGATCCGGGGCGTTCGGTGCCGCTGCGCTGAGTGACGTGGAACTGCTCGGGCGTCAGGCGCGCGATGGCTTCTTCGGTCTTTTCGTAAGTCGGCATGGATCGGTTCTCCTTGCGGGCGAAGATGGTGATCGAAGCGGGCCGTGAGAAGGGGGGGGCTTCGACGTTGTCAGGCAGGGACCAGCACACCGAGCAGATCGTCCAGCGAGCAGGTGGCGAAGCCGGTAAGCTCATCGCCGATGCCGTAAGGCAGAAGCACGCGCCGCCCGTGGACGAGGGCGCCGCAACTGTAGGTCACATTCGGAACGTAGCCGCCGCGCTGTTCGGCGCTGGGAAAGACCAGCGGTGCCCGCGTGCGCTTCAGTACGCGCGAGGGATCGTCGCGGTCGAGCAGGCAGGCGCCGATGCAATAGCCGCGGACCATGCCGACGCCGTGCGTGAAGACCAGCCAACCCTCGTCGATCTCTATGGGCGATCCGCAATTGCCCATCTGCACGAATTCCCAGGGGTAGGCCGGCCCGAGGATCGGCTCCCCGCTTTCCCAGGTGAACAAGTCGTCCGAGCGCAGCAGCCAGATGTTCTCGCCATCCTGCCGCCCGAGCATGACGTACTGGCCGTCGATCCGGCGGGGGAACAGGGCCATGCCCTTGTATCCGGTCATCCGGCCTGCCAGCGCGCGCATCTCGAAGGTCCGCAAGTCCACGCTGCGCAGCATCTCCTGCCGCGTGTTCTGGCCGTCGTAGGCCGTGTAAGTGCCGATCAGGAAGCGCTGGCCGTCGTCCTCCACGAACATGACCATGCGGAGGTCCTCCACCCCCTGCCGCTGTTCGGGCAGGACCGGGAAGATCACGGTTTCCGATACGTCCTGGCTGTCCTCGCACTGGAGGCGGACCCAGCCCTCGTTGTCGCTTTCGATGCGGGGCGGGATGCAGTGCGGCCACGCCGGATCGATGGTGACGGTCTCGCCGCCGTCCCAGGAACCGGTGCGGAAAGTTACCGAGGAAATGTGCCCCTCGCCGATGCCGCGCAGCGAGAGCAGGAAGCGCAGGGGCGCGCCGGGGCCAAGCGCCTCCTGTGCTTGCGCCTCGATCGGGATCCGCACGATGCTGGGATTGAACAGGGCGGCGGATTCGAAGGCGTATTCCTGGCTGAAGTAGGCGCCCAGCAGCAGGCGGTCGCGGTGGTTCAGCCCGGAAATATCGCCCAGTTCGTCGGCCAGGCTGTCGACCTGTCGCAGGAAGAAGGCGTCGGCGTGGCAATGGCGCTCGCGCATCGGACCCATCACGAAGTCGATCATCCGCTCGCGCACGTCCTCGTTCAGCGAGAGGATGCGCTGGACGATGACCTGGGGCTTGGGCGGGTGGTGATCCGCGAAGGCGGCAGGATAGGCGAAGTGGAAGGGCCTTATCACCGTGCGCGCAGGATCGGGCCGCAGCTCCAGGTCCAGCTTGGTGAAGACGTCGGCGGCTTCCATGCTCCCGCGCTGTCGCTCAGACATCCAGCAGGGCGTAAGGGCGCCCGAACCGGGCGGAGACCACGAACTGCGCGCAATTGTAGACCGGCACACCGCGCGTGGTCTTGCCCTCGTACGTGCCGCGATGGGCGTGGCCGTGGACCACGGCCTTGACGTTCTCGAACCGGTCCACCGCATCGGCAAGGCGGGAGGAACCCAGGAACGGGAAGATTTCCGGCGGCTCGCCCGCGACCGTTTCCGGGATCGGGGCATAATGGAGCACGGCCACCGTCCGCTCCGTCCGCAGCGAGCGCAGGCCGTTCTCCAGCTTGCGCGCCTCGTTGAGCGATTCGTCGACGAAGCTCTTGATCGCCGCCTCTCCAAAGGCGCCCAGCTCGCCGCGCCCGAAGCCGCCGACGAACCCCTTCACCCCCGCAAAGCCCACGTCCTTCACCACCACGGCCTGATCGTCGAGGATGGTGACGCCGCCCTGGCGCAGGATATTGGCGACTTCCTCCGGCTGTCCGCATTCGTAGTCATGGTTGCCCAGCACGCCCACGACGGGGATCGAGCAGGCCGAAAGATCGGCCGCCAGGCGCTCGGCCTCGCCGGTCTTGCCGAAATTGGTGAGGTCTCCGCACAGCGCCAGGACTTCGGCATTGTCGGAGATTTCGCGGAACAGGTCGCGGTAGGAACCGCCGTCCTGCTCGGTGACGTGAAGGTCGCCGATCGCCGCCAGGCGGAGCGTGTCAGACATGTCGTTCATGCTTCTCGTCCAGTCCTTTTCCTACCAGGTCCGCAAAGCCCCATTCGCTGATGTCGATCACGTAGTCCCGCGGGGAAAACAGGCGTCCGCGGCAGATCCGCACTTCGGCGGGGGGAAGTTCGGCCTGGGCGCGGATGCGTTCGATCAGCGTGTCGAACAGCCAGCGCGGGATCGCCTCGCGCTCGGTGGGGTAGATGAAGCGGAAGTTGAGCACATGGAGCAGCAGGACTTCCCAATGCAGTTCCATCAGCGAGAGGAGGCGGTGCCAGTCGATCTCGTCATGCTTGCGCAGGATGGTATGGGCGATGTCCGCTCCGTCGTAGCGATAGCGATCCTGGATGAAGGCCTTGGAGACGATGAATTCGGTCGGCGGGGTGATGCGGACCTGGGTGCCATAGACCTCGGCCGTGAAAACATCGCTGAACCAGGCGTCGGTGATCGGGATCGATGCGGAGGACATGTTGAAGATCACGTCGAAGAAGTTCTTTCCGGACCATACTTTGGCGATCCAGCGCTCGTCCTCCACGGTGACGTCGTAACCCTCCTGCTTGAAGCGGGCGAGCAGCCGGGGGGCGTCTCCCGGCTTGCAGAACACGTCGATATCCTTGGTCGGGCGGACGACGCCGGTGTGGCAGGTCAGCGCATATGTGCCGGACAGGAGGTAGGGGATGTCCCAGGACCCCAGCAGTTTCAGGCTGTCGGCATAGAACGCCGCCGCCTCGGGGGGCGGGTCGAAACTGTGCGGTTCGGTCGGCGTCGGAATTTCGAGCATGCTAGGGGGTGCGCCTGATAAAGGGTGTCCCCGATCAACCTTGCGCCGCGCCGCTTTGTTCCATGACAGATCATGGCTGGGGCCGGCACTCCTGCGCCAGCCATGCCCGAAAGCGGTCCAGGGCGGGGCTTCTGCGGGCGTGTTCGGGGTAGGCCAGCCAATAGCTGCGGTCTTCGGCCAGCGGGGCGTCGATGGGGATCACCAGCTCGCCGGCTTCCAGTTCGGGCGCGATCAGGAAGCTGGGCAGGAGCGCCGCGCCGCCGCCGGCCTTTACCGCCTGCGCCAGCATCAGGAAATGGCCGAGGCCGGGCAGTCCCTCCATGGCCGGCGCAGCGATCCCGAACATCGCGAACCAGCGCGACCAGGCATCGCGCCGCGCGGACTGCACCAGCAGCGGCACGCGCAGCAGGTCCTCCGGCGCGGCGATCCCGTGGCTGTCGCGCAGGCCTGGCGCGACGACGGGCACGACATGCTCCTGGAACAGCAGGTCGTGCTCCGCGCCCGGCCAGTCCGCTGCGCCGACGTGGATGGCGGCGTGAAAGGGCTCGGCGGAGAAATCGAAGATGTCGGTCCGCGCGGCGATGTTGACCACCAGGTCCGGGTGCTGCCGGGTGAGCCGCGGCAGGCGGGGGGCGAGCCAGCGCATGCCGAAGCCCGGCAGGACGGCCAGTTCGATCACATGCTCCGGTTCGGGGTCGATCAGGCGGCCGGTGGCGCGCCGAATTGCGGCGAGGGCGGGGGCAATCTCCTCCAGATAGGCACTTCCGCCCGCGTTCAGCACCACGCGGCGGCCATGCCGGTCGAACAGTGCGGTGCCGAGCCAGCTTTCGAGATTGGCGACATGGCGGCTCACCGCGCCTTGCGTCAGCCCGATCGCCTCCGCGGCGCGGGAAAAGGATCCGAGGCGGGCCGCGGTCTCGAAAGCGTGCAGCATGGCCATCGGTGGCAGGTAGCGGCGGTCGTCCGGCTTCATTCCATTCGCTCACATCGTCATGCGTGGAATTGGGGTTATTAGCGGAAAAGATATCGGCCAACATGTCAAATATGCATGAAAATCGCCGCGCTTGGCCGCGCGGACGCCTTGTGCGACGGTGCTGCCAAGGCTGGAAGGAGCTGCGGGATGCGCGAGATCAATTTCGACGGGCTGGTCGGGCCCAGCCACAACTATGCGGGCCTTTCGCTGGGCAACATCGCTTCCGCTTCCAATGCCGGCGCCACGTCGGCCCCGCGCATGGCCGCGCTGCAAGGGCTGGGCAAGATGCGGCGCATGCTGGCACTGGGCCTGCCGCAGGGGCTGCTCCTGCCGCAGGACCGGCCCGATGCGGACTGGCTGCGCAAGCTGGGCTTTTCGGGCAGCGACGATGCGGTTCTGCGCGCCGCCTGGGAGCAGGACCCGGCGCTGCTGCGCAATGCGTTCTCGGCCTCATCGATGTGGACCGCCAATGCCGCCACCGTCTCGCCCGCGGCGGATACGGCGGACGGACGCTGCCATCTGAGCGTGGCCAACCTCTCCACCATGCTCCACCGCGGCATCGAGCATGACCAGACCCTCCGCCAGTTGCGGCTGGCCTTTGCCGACGCGCGCTTCTTTGCGGTTCATCCGGCCCTGCCGCCCGGTCTGGGGGATGAAGGCGCCGCCAATTTCATGCGTCTGGGCGAAAGCCACGCGGAGCGGAGCCTGGAGGTGTTCGTCTACGGAGAGCGTGCGGTCCAGGGCAGTGCAGGGCAGGTCTTTCCCGCCCGCCAGCACCGCGCGGCCAGCGCGGCCATCGCCCGTCGCCACGGCCTTGCCGCCGCCGATCATACGCTCGTCCCGCAAGGCGAGATCGCCATCGCGGCGGGAGCCTTCCACAATGACGTGGTCGCCGTGGCCAATGAAAACGTGCTGTTCACTCACGAACAGGCCTTTGCCGACCGCGATCTGGTCTACCGCGTCCTGCGCCAGCGAGTGCCGGGCGCGGTCATCGTCGAGGCACCGGCCGCGCGGATAAGCCTCGACCTCGCGATCCGCACTTACTTGTTCAATTCGCAGCTGGTGACGCTGCCCGGCGGAGACATGGCGCTGATCCTGCCGCAGGAAGCGCGGGAGGCCTCTGCTGTCTGGGAATGGCTGGAGGAAGTGGTCGCGGCGGATAATCCCATTCGCCGTCTGGAAGTGGTCGACGTGCGCGAATCCATGCGCAACGGCGGCGGCCCGGCCTGCCTTCGCCTGCGCGTGGCGGTATCGCGGGAAGCCCATGCCGCCATCGATCCGCGGTTCCTGCTGGACGAGCGCGCCTGCGACCGGATCGAGGCGGTGATCGCGCGGGAATGGCCGGAAAGCATCGCTCCTGAGGACCTTGGCGAGCCGGACTTGTGGCACCGTTGCCGCTCCGCGCGCGCTGCCTTGCTCGATGTGCTGGGCTTCGCAGCCGGAGAGCTTTGAGGCGGGCCAGGTTTCTGGTTCGCCGGATCTTCCAGGTCATCAGGTGTTTCCACCCGATTGGAACATGCTTCAGCCTTCGGGCGTCTTTTTGACGACAAGCGTATCGGCGGCAATCCAGCCCAGCAGCGCCGAAGTGTTGCTGCCGAAAGTCGCCTGCGCCAGTCCGCTCCGGTCGCGGCTGCCCACGACCACGAGATCGGGCGCGAACTGCATTATGGCACGGGCGAGCACTTCGTCGGGCGCGCCGAGTTCCAGACGCGGCGTGATCCTGGCGGCAAGCGCCGCCGGCAGGGCTTCGTTAGCGAGAAATTCGTCGAGCCGGGCGCCTGCCTCGCGCCGCAGTTCCTCGCGCATGCCGTCGGAATCGACCCAGCCGCGAAACGGTACGTGATAGGCGTGAACCACCTCGATCGGTACCTGGGGGAAGAGTTCGCCGGCAGTGCGCAAGGTCCGCAAGGCATCCACCGACAAGTCGACGGCCACCAGCATGCGCCGGTACGGCGTGCGGGCGCGTTGCTTGACCACCAGCACCGGAGCGGCGGCATTGCGGATGATATGGTCTACCGCCGTGCCCAGGAAATAGTCGCCGAGGTGATTGAACCGGGCGATGCCGGTCACGATGAGCGAGGGGGCAAGGTCCTGCGCCACGTCGGCAATGGTGTCCGGGGCGGGACCGGCGGGCAGGAGGATGCGGACATTGCCGGGATCGGCCGGCAGCGTCTGGCGCACATCCTCTTCGGCCACCCGTTCCTCGGGGCGGAGGGCGTGGAGCACGCACGTCTCCACCTGCCATTGTCCGCCGAGCATGAGCGCCCGGTCCACCGCGCGGTCGCTTCGCGGGCTGAGATCCGTGGCGACGAGTACCGGTCCCCGTTGTTCTGCCATGCGCGGTCCCTTCTCTTCCTTCGTTCCCGGGCCGTCCGGCCTTGCGGCGCCCGGATGTTCAGTCCTTTCAGGCCGCCTCGACCGGAGCCTTCCGGCGCGAGGCCGTGAGGCGCAGGACGGCGAATCCGGCCAGGGCGGACACGATGGAGCCGCCCAGCACGCCGATCTTGACCTCGTCGATGAGGATCGGATCGCTGAAGGCCAGCCCGCCCACGAAGAGGCTCATGGTGAAGCCGATGCCGCAGAGCAGGCACATGCCGTAAGTCTGCATCCAGGTGGCGCCGCTGGGCCGCTTGGCGATGCCGAGACGGGCGCAGAGCCAGAGCGCCAGGAACACACCGATCTGCTTGCCCAGGAACAGGCCCCCTGCCACGCCCATGGGAAGCGGCGCGATCAGATGCTCCATGCCCAGGCCCGCCAGCGAAACCCCGGCATTGGCGAAACCGAACAGCGGCACGATGGCATAAGCCACCCAGCCGTGAAGCCCGTGTTCGAGGCGGTGCAGCGGCGATTCCTCGCTGTCCGGCGCGCCGGGCGTGGCGCGGATCGGAATCAGGCTTGCGGCCAGGACGCCGGCGATGGTCGCATGGACGCCCGACAGCAGCACGGCCAGCCAGAGCGCCGCGGCCAGGATCAGGTAGGGCCACAAGGCCTTCACGCCCACGCGGTTGAGCACGAACATGACGCCCATGATGACGCTGGCCGCCAGCAGGGCGGCGCCGTTGATCTCGCTGGTATAGGCCAGCGCGATCACCGCGACGGCGCCCATGTCGTCGACGATGGCCACCGTCGTCAGGAACAGCTTGAGCGAGGCGGGCACGCGCTTGCCGAGCAGCGCCATGACGCCGATGGCGAAAGCGATGTCGGTAGCCGCGGGAATGGCCCAGCCGCGCGCGAGTCCGGGCGTAGACCCGGCGATGGCGAGGTAGATCGCCGCCGGGCAGATCATGCCGGCGGCCGCGGCGATCGCGGGCAGCGCGCGATCGGACCAGGTGGACAAATGTCCGTCGACGAACTCGCGCTTGATCTCCAGGCCGACGAGCAGGAAGAACAGCGCCATCAGTCCGTCGTTGATCCAGTGGGCGAGAGACATCGGCCCGATCATGACGTGCAGCGTGTGGAAATAGGTGTCGGCAAGCGGGCTGTTGGCCACGATCAGCGCCAAAGCTGCCGCGACCATCAGCAGGATGCCGCCGGACGCCTCACTGTGCAGGAAGGCGCGCAGGGCGGAACGGGGGCGCTTGAGCAGGGGCATCGATGTCGAGCGTTCTCGTCGGGATGGCGGGCGGGAAAAGGCGGCGGACATGGCCCGATGCCTTTGCAGATACCGGCCAGCCTAACCGGGATGTGGCCCGAAGGCCACCCCAAGCGCTGCACTCCCCGCCGGTTTCCGGCAGGAGCCTCCGTACTTTAGGGCGTGGGTACCGTTTCGAGGGTGGGCATGGGAGCGGCGGGAGCGGCGGTGGTGGCAGGAGCGGGCTCGGAAGGGGCCGGCTGGACCGGGGCCGCGGGGGGACTGCCCTGCGGTGCGGGCACGGCGGGCTGTGCCGGTGCCGGTGTTTGCTCCGTCACGTCCTTCGTCGCTTCGGCTTTGGCTTTGGCTTTGGCTTCCGCTTCAGCTTCCTTCGCCTTGGCCTCGTCCTTATTGTCGGCCGTCTTCATGCTCGGGCCGTAGACCGGCACCACGTCGGGCGTGATCCGGCCGTGGAGCGCCTCGATCTCCGCCTTGCGCTGCCTCAGGTAGAGTTCGCGGTAGGCGGCGTAAGGCTTGTCTTCCTTGCGGATCTTGTTGATCCGCTCGTCGAAGGCTGCGCGCTCGCCCAGTTGGTCGACGATGGTCATCGGCAGCACGACCGCCGGATTGGTGAAGGGCTTGCCGACGACGGCGGGCACCAGCAGCCTGTCGACCGAATCGCCGATGATGTCGCGCAGCGTCGTCGGGCCGACGATCGGCAAATAGAAGAACGGACCGGGGCCGACGCCGTAATAGCCCAGCGTATTGGCCAGCCCATTGGGGCGATAGGGCAGGTTGAACGGCTTCTTCTTGGCCACGTCCACCAGGCCGGCCACGCCCAGCGTCGTGTTGATCGCGAAGCGGCCTGCGGTCTCCGCCGCCTTGCCGGGCTTGAACTGCAACAGGTAGGCGGCGAAGACCACCGGCTCGCTCAGGTTGGTGAAGAAATTGCGCAGCCCCTGGCGAACGGGGCGCGGCAGGCCCTTGTTGTACGCCTTGGCGACCGGCTCCAGCACGGCCTGGTCGACGGCCTGGACCGCCTTGAAGGATTCGATGTTCAGCTTCTGCAGCGGATCGCCCGGCGGTGCCGGTTCGGGCGCGGTGACGACGATGACCGATTCGGGCTCGTCGGAAGCGGCTTCCGACGGGGTGGCAGAGGCGGCCGGCGCAGACGCGTCAGGAACCGTCGGGGCCGGATTTACCGGGGCCGGATTTGCCGGGGCCGCAGGATCGGAGACCGGCGGGGTAGTCGCATCGGCAGGCTGAAGTGCCGCCAGCTGAAGGGCGCCAACTTTCGGGCTGCCAGCTTCCGGGTTGCCAGCTTGCAGATCACCTGCCTCTGCCGCGGTATCGACGGCGAAGTGAACAGGAGCGTCGGGCACCGACGGGCCCGTCATCAACAACGCCACGGCGGCAGCCGGCAAACTCATTCGATGGTCCTTAGCATATCGCGGTCTCTGCAGCGAAGACGATTTTTCCGCGATCAGGCAATTCCGCTGGGCTTTCCGGCCGCTAGGCTCGATTTACGCTTTCGTCAATTGGACCGGCCGATGGCTGTCGCATCGCCCAAGCGCCCATTCATCGCCTCTCGGACAGGCCGTTGCAAGATCGGGCCGAAGCGCTTATGACGCTTCCCAGCATCAAGAGTTGGGATGACGCCCAACGCCAACCTGCCGATCCGGGCAAGGTGGCACTCCCCTTGGGGAGGATGTGGCCGACCCGGCAATCAACGGATCAAGCCACCAGCGTCATCCCCGAAATAGGACCGACGCAAGTGCCCATCAAGATTCCCGACGATCTGCCCGCCCGCTCCATCCTGGAAGCCGAAGGCGTGGCCGTGATGCGCGAAAGCGATGCGGTGCGGCAGGATATCCGTCCGCTGCGGATCGGGCTGCTCAACCTCATGCCCGACAAGGTCAGCACGGAAACGCAGCTCGCCCGCCTGCTGGGCGCCACGCCCTTGCAGATCGAGCTGACCCTGGTGCGGATCAGCGACCATGTCGCCCGCAATACCTCGGCCGAGCATCTCGAAGCGTTCTACCGCCCCTGGTGCGATGTCCAGCACGAGCGGTTCGACGGTTTCATCATCACCGGCGCCCCGGTGGAGCGCATGGCCTTCGAGGAAGTGCGCTACTGGCCGGAGCTGCGCCGCATCTTCGACTGGACGCGTACGCACGTCCATAGCTGCCTGACGATCTGCTGGGCCGCGCAGGCCTTCCTCCACCACTTCCACGGCGTGCCCAAGCATGCGCTCGACGCCAAGGCCTTCGGCGTATTCCCCCATCGCAACCGCGCGCCGAACTCGCCGTTCCTGCGCGGCATCTCGGACGAATTTGCAGTGCCGGTCTCGCGCTGGACGCAAGTGCGCCGCGCCGACCTGCCAGAGGGCGGCGATTTGCGGGTGCTGGCGGAGAGCGACGACAGCGGGCTCTGCCTGCTCCACGATCCGGCCCGCCGCGCGCTGCTGATGTTCAACCATCTGGAGTACGACGGCGACACGCTGGCCAACGAATACAACAGGGATGGCGGCCCGATCCCGGCAAACTACTACCCGAACGACGATCCCTCGCTGCCGCCGATCAATGCCTGGCGTAGCCATGGCCACTTGTTCTTCGGCAACTGGATCAACGAGATCTACCAGACGACACCTTTCGAGGCCGCGTCCATCGGCCAGTCTGCGCGGGGCGAGGCGGCAGCGGATGAACGGGCCGCAATCGAGCAGGCCGATGGGCCGGTAGACCTGGCCCCGGCGTAACCGCGATGCCGCGCCCGGCCCGGCCGGTCGCGGAATTTTTTCCAGTCGAATGAAGCATTTGTAAATTTCTGTTGCCGGGATCGGCGGGGAGCGACGCGCATCCCGGCCGTCCGGGGGCATGGCGTCCTATAATGCCACTGCCCCCTATCGTCCCATAACAGGACTTCCATGCATTTCGCTTCTTCCGCCGGGTTGGTCCTGGCGCTGTTCTTCCTGCCCGTCACTGCCCAGGCCGCCGACGATACGCCCGACTTTTCTGTCTCGGGTGCCGCCACGATCATCAGCGACTATCGCTTTCGCGGAATTTCGCTGACCGGCAAGGATCCGGCGGTCCAGGCGACGATCAATCTCTCGCACAAGAGCGGGGTCTACCTCGGAACCTGGGCCTCGTCGCTCGACATGGGCGATCGCTACGGCCCCACCGAGGTGGATTTCTACGGCGGCTGGGCCGGGACGGTGGCTGCCGCCACCACGCTCGACGTCGCCCTGGCCTATTACAGCTATCCCGGCGGCGAACGCCCGGCGACGGGGAGCGGCGCGGCGAAAATCGAGTATTTCGAGACGACCGCCCGGCTCACTCACGATTTCGGCCCGCTCAGTGCCACGGTCGGTTCCGGCTATAGCTGGGACCAGTCGGCACTTGGCGGCGACCACCTCTATCTCTTCGGAGAGACCGCCGCGCCGATCCCCGGAACGCCGCTGACGCTGAGAGCGCACGGTGGCCGCAGCAAGGGCGCGATCAGCCCGAAACCCGGCGGATATTACGACTGGTCGCTGGGCGCCGACGCGGCTCTCGGACCCGTCACTCTGGGCCTTGCCTATGTCGACACCGATCTGGGCAGCGCCTCCGCTGCCGATGCCGCCGCGCTCTTCTCGCTTACCGCGGCCTTCTGAAGATACCTCCTGGAGCTGGAAAATGAGAGACGTTTTCAACCGCATGCATATAGCGGGCAAGCTGATGACGGTCGCCGGACTGGCCATCGCCGTGCTGCTGCTGCTGGGCTTCACCGCCGTGGTGGTGGAGACCGGCTCGGCCGTGGGTGCCTTGTCGGACCAGTCCGCCGTGGCGCAGGCCGATGCCGAGGGCAATCGGGTCGAGACCGAAGTCGCGACTTTCGCCGGAACGGCCCGCGCGCTGGCCTCGACTTTGGGTGACATGCACGCGCGCGGCACGCGCGATCGCGGCCTGGCGGTGAGCGTGCTGAAGACCGACCTGCTCAAGTCCAAGGTCGCCCAGGGCAGCTGGGCCATGATCGCACCGGACCAGTGGGACGGCGGCGACGCCGGCAAGGGCGGCCAGCCCGGATCGGGAAGCAATGGCAGCTTCAGCCCTTATTGGGTCAAGGCTGCCGGCGTGCTGACGATGTCTCCGAACAACGAGGCGGATGCTTATGAAAAGCCTTATTTCCGCAAGTCCTTCGAAAGCGGTGCAGGCGCCATCGTCGACCCCTATTCCTATGACGTGAACGGCACGACGATGCTGATGACGTCGATCACTTATCCGGTCCGCTCGGGCGAGCGCGTGATCGGGGTCGTCGGCGTCGACATGGACCTCGGCGGTGTGTCCGAGCGCCTGTCCAAGCTCAAGCCGTTCGGCACGGGCCGGGTCATGCTCCTTTCCGCCTCGGCAACCTGGGTCGCCAATCCCGATTCCTCCAAGCTCAGCAAGCCTTACGAAGGCGCGGGCCTCGACGAAGTGAAGGCCGCGCTCACCAGCGGCAAGGTGCAAGTCGTGTCCGATATCGACGTCGACGGCGTGGCCACCCGCCGCGTGATCCAGCCGGTCGTCCTGGAGGGCCTCGGCACCACCTGGGCGCTGGTCCTTGACGTTCCCGAGGCGACGATTGCCGCGCCTGCACGCAGCATGGCCTGGCAGCTGGTGATCGGCGGCCTGGTGATTGTCGCGGCGGTGCTGGCCACGCTGTTCTATGCCGCTGGCGGCATCATCGGCCGTCCGATGGCCAAGCTTTCGGGCGCGGTGGACCGCCTGGCCAAGGGTGAGCATTGCGCGATCCCCGAACTGGGCCGCGAGGATGAGATCGGCACCATGGCCCGCGCCGCCGACGTGTTCCGCCAGGCCGCGGCCGACCGCGCGGAAGCCGACCGCCGCTCGGCCGAGGAGCAGAAGATCGTCACCAGCGCCGTGGGCGACGGGCTCGACGCACTGCGCCAGGGTGACCTCACGCGCGACATCACCGAAGCCTTCCCGGCCGGCTATGCCGCGCTGAAGGACAACTTCAACGCCGCCCTGGCCGAACTGCGCCGCATGATCGGTGCGGTCGCGGGCAGCGCCAGCGGTATCCAGACCGGCTCGGCGGAAATCGCGCAGGCTTCCGAGGATCTCGCCCGCCGCACCGAGGCCAATGCCGCCAGCCTGGAGGAAACGTCCGCTGCGCTGGTGCAGATCGACCAGCGCCTCAAGGCTTCGGCTTCGGCCTCGACCCGGACGGTGCGCCGTGCCGACGAGGCACTCTCCACGGTCTCGGGCGGACGCGCCGTGGCCGGTGAGGCGGTGGCGGCGATGGACCGCGTCAGCCAGAGCGCCAAGGGCATCGATTCGGTGATCGAGGGCGTCGACAAGATCGCCTTCCAGACCCGCGTGCTGGCCATGAATGCCGCTGTCGAGGCGGGCCGGGCCGGCGATGCCGGGCGCGGCTTCGCGGTCGTGGCCGATCTCGTCTCGGCGCTGGCCATGCGCTCGGAAGAGGAAGCCAAGCGTGCCCGCGAGCAGCTGACCGCCACCCAGACCGACATCGGCACCGCGGTCGATGCCGTCCAGCGCGTCGATGGCGCCTTCGAGACGATCTCGGAAGGCGTGGGCGAGGTCCATGCCCTGCTCGGCCAGATGGCGCAGGACAACCAGGCGCAGTCCACCGCGATCACCCAGATCAGCGTGGCGGTCTCGACGATGGACCATTCGACGCAGCAGAACGCGGCGATGGTGGAGGAAACTTCCGCCGCCGCCCGCAATCTCACCACCGAGGCCGGATCGCTCAACGACCAGGCCGCCCGCTTCGATACCGGCGCGCGCAGGCAGGAGTTCCGTCTCTCCTCCGTCGCCTGACGTCTCCAACGCTCCTTTCTGCGCCCGCGAGTCCAGCCGGATCCGCGGGCGCAGCTCTATCGGCGGTCAAGACGGTTGCAGCCTGCCCATCGGCAATGGCACAGGCGAAATGGAGAAGATGAAGCGGCGCGGGACATTGCTGTTCCCGGCCGTGTCGAAACTGCAGGATGATCCAGCGCATGACGATCCATGGAGCGATAGAGGCCGGCGGCACCAAGTTCGTCTGCGCCGTGGGCGCCGCCGAAACGGGCTCGCTCCGCACGGCCACGATTGCCACGCGCGATCCCGACAGCACTTTCGCCGAAGTGGCGGCCTTCTTCGAGGATGCCGCCGATCTGGGCCCGGTTTCGGGGATCGGCATCGCCAGCTTCGGGCCCGTGGGCGTCGATCCGGCCTCGCCCGATTACGGCAGGATCCTGGCGACTCCCAAGCCGGGCTGGGAAGGGACCGACCTGCTCGCCCGCGTCCGCGCATTCCGCGATGTCCCGCTTGCCATCGACACTGACGTCAATGCCGCGGCATTGGCCGAAGTCGAAGCGGTGGGCGGTGACTTGCGCCAGCTTGCCTATGTCACGGTCGGCACCGGGATCGGCGTCGGGCTGGTCAGCGAGGGCAGGGCGGTCCACGGCATCGGCCATCCCGAGGCCGGCCATATCCTGGTCCGCCGCCATCCCGCGCATGGGGATTTCGCCGGAACCTGCCCCTTCCATGGCGACTGCCTGGAAGGCCTTGCCGCCGGACCCGCCGTCAGCGCGGCATGGGGCTCTCCCGCTTCGGATCTGCCGGCCGATCATCCCTTCTGGGCGGTGGAAGCCGACTATCTTGCGCAGCTCTGCATGACGCTGTTCCTGACGATGGCGCCGGAGCGCATCGTCATGGGCGGCGGGGTGATGAAGCAGGAGCGGCTGCTGCCGTTGATCCGGGCGCGAACCGCCGAACTGCTGGGCGGCTATGTGCAGGGCGCGCGCGACATGGCGGCGATGGAGCAGCGGATCGTCGGCCCCGCCTGCCGCGAGCCCTCGGGCCTTGTCGGCGCTTTCCTGCTGGCGGAACGGGCCGCGCGCCACCATGCCGGCACGGCCAGCCGCGCTTGAAGCCAGCCGCGCTTGAAGCTTGGCGAGCTTGAAGCCTGGCGGCGCGCTGGGCCTCAGGCCGTGCGGGAAGTAAGCAGCGCCGCTCCGAAGCCGACGAAGATCGATCCGGTGACGCGGTTGAACAGCCGCTTCACCGAAGGCTTGCGCAAGTGGGTGGAAAGCGATCCGCCTGCCAGCGCGTAAGTGCAGTACCAGAGCATTTCGATCACCGCGAACGTACCGACGAGCAGGGCGAACTGCGGTGCCTTGGGCTCTGCGGGATTGATGAACTGGGGGAAGAAGGCCGCCGCGAACAGCAGCAGCTTGGGGTTGCTGATCGCGATCGTGAAGCCGCCGCGGAACAGTGCGGCGGGCGAACTGCGGCGGGTCAGCCCTTCGTCGACCACGGTTTCGGCAGAGACTTTCGCACGCCAGGACTTGATGCCGAGATAGACGAGGTAGGCGACGCCGAAGTAGCGCAGCACCTCGAAGGCACCGGGGATCGCCTTGAGCAGGGCGGTCAGGCCCGCGGCCGAGGCGGCCAGGACCAGTGTGATGGCCAGCATGCAGCCCGCCATGGCCGCCATGCTGCGGCGGAAGCCGAATTCCACGCTTCGCGTCATGACGTGAAGCATGTTCGGTCCGGGCGTGCCGGAAAGTAGGAAAACGGCGAAGGCGTAAAGCCACCATGTCTGGAATGTCATAATTCGTCTCTGCAGGTTTGTCCGTTTCGCGTAGGCCCAGGGGCGGGGGATCGCAATGGTCTTGGTGATCCGCGCTTGCGGCCTTGCCGCGTATCGGCGGCGCGGACTTCGCGCTGGCGGCCCCACGGATTGGCGATGCGGGGCGCCTTGGCAACTGCGCGCGAACACCGGTTCGCGCGCGGAGGCTTCGACGGCTCAGACCGCTTCGATCAGGAGCGTGTCGATGGTGAAGGAACCGTCAGGTTCGATCTCGAAGTGCGCCGATACCTCGCTGCTCGCGGCCAACTGGAGCGCGCGGATGGCGGCGGCCTGGGCGGGCGGGGTCTGCATGCGGCCGGTCCAGTCGGCGAAGTCCATACGCAGGCGCGCGCTCGTCATCCGGGTGACGGCAAAGCCTGCGCCGCCCAGCATGGCCAGCCATTGCGCCGCGGAATAGTCACGAACGTGCGAGAGATCGCGCAGCAGTTCGACTGCCTGGAGATGCGTGTCCGCCGCCGGATCGGCCGGTGCGACCACGTCCATGAATATGGCCGGGCTGTTCGGCGCGAGCACGCGGCGCGCCTCGCGCAGGCCCGCTTCCGCGCCGCGCCAGTGATGGGTCGAGAAACGGCAGGCGAGGAAGTCGAAGGTGCCGTCGGCAAAAGGCAGCGCCTCGGCAGCGGCGGGCTGAACGGCGATATTGGCGAGACCGCGGCGCTCCGCTTCGGCGGACACCACTTCCAGCATTCTCGGCGCCAGATCGCAGGCGGTCACTTTTCCGGCATGCGGTGCCATGGCGTACCCGGCGTGGCCGCCGCCTGCGCCGAGGTCCAGCGCATGGGAGGGCCGCGCTTCTCGCGCCCGCTCGGCAATGCGGTCGAGATCGGCGCCGGCGGCGTGGACCTTGCTGGTGACGTAGGCGGCGGCCGTGGCGCCGAACTGGCGGTCCACCAGCGCATGCCGGCTGGGTTTGGTCTGGTCTTCAGTCATGGGTTTCTCCTTGCGAAGCCCCGATCGGCGCAACTATAGCCTGTTACAATGAACATTGTTATCCTGTTATAAAGGCTACCATGCGGAACGAGGAGCAAAGACGGCTGCTGGGCGCTTTCGTCCGCACGCGGCGCGAGAGCATGACGCCCGAGGGACACGACCGGCGCCGCCGCACGCCCGGGCTGCGGCGAGAGGAGCTAGCGGCCCGCGCAGCCATCGGCACCACCTGGGTGGCCTGGATCGAGCAGGGCCGCGACGTGCGTCCCTCCGCCGAAACACTGGCGCGGCTGGCTTCCGGGCTGAGCCTGTCGGCGGCGGAGCGCGACTATCTTTTCTCTCTCGCCGGGCGGCACGATCCGGTCGATCCCTTTGCCGATGCAGGGCAGGCGGCTCCTCCGGCCATCGCCGCCCTGGTGGGGGAGATCGCGTGGCCATGCTATGCGCTCGACCCGGCATGGACGCTCTGCGCGGCGAATCCGGCCGCCCGGCAGCTGTTCGTGGGGCTGTTCGAGGACGATCCCGCGCCGAACCTGCTGCGCTATGTCTTCACGCACCCGGCCGCACGCGCGCTTCTGCCCGACTGGAACGCCCGTGCCGGGCGCTTGCTCGCGGAGTTCCGGCGCGACTACAGCCACGGCCTGGCAGATCCGCGCGTGCAGGGCGTGGTCCAGTGGCTGCAGGAACAGAGCCCCGAGTTCCGGGAGTCGTGGAACGCGCAGACGGTGCTGGCGCGGGAGGGCGGAACGCGAAGTTTTCGCCACCCCGATCGGGGCCTGCTGCATTTTACCCAGCATACGCTGGCGGACGTGGAGCGTGGCGATTTCCGGGTGGTCTTCCTGCAACCCGCGGAAACGCGCGGCTGAATCGCTTGGCTATCAGGCCGGCGGCGATACCGACCAGCAACAATCATGAAACCGATTCATGAGAGTATTCCGTTCAGCGCATTTTTCTATCGCCGAGAGGGTCGTTAGGGGCTTAACTATTCCAGCAGGATTTCCCGTCCGTTTCCGCTGCTCCGGCAGAGGAGGGTCGCAGCGGCGGGGACTCAACCAAAAAATGATTCGGAGAGGAATTCGCCTGTCCGGTGCGCGTGTCCGCGTGCCGGGCGGCCTATGGAGTTCTCGATGCTAGGTATCGTCAAGACCGCGCTGCACCGCCCCCTGACATTCATCGTCATGGCCATCATCATCGCCATCGGCGGCTTGCTGGCGGCCTTCCGCACGCCGGTCGACATCTTTCCCGAAATCAAGGTGCCGGTCATCGCGGTGGCCTGGACCTATTCGGGTCTCGCCCCGCAGGACATGACGGATCGCATCATCACGCCATACGAGCGCGTGCTGACGACGACCGTCAACGATATCGAACATATCGAGAGCCAGTCGTTCCAGGGCATGGGGATCGTCAAGATCTACTTCCAGCCCGGCGCCGACATCCGCACCGCCACGGCGCAGGTCACCTCGGTTTCGCAGACGGTGCTGCGCCAGATGCCGCCCGGCATCACGCCCCCGCTGATCCTGAACTACAGCGCCTCTACCGTGCCGATCCTCCAGCTGGCATTGTCCGGCGAGGGGATGACCGAGCAGCAGCTCTTCGACATCGGCCAGAACCAGATCCGCACCGGCCTCGTCACCATTCCGGGCCTGGCCATGCCGTTCCCCTCGGGCGGCCGCCAGCGCCAGGTCCAGATCGACCTCGATCCGCAGGCGCTCCAGTCCAAGGGCCTTTCCGCGGTCGACGTGGGCAATGCCATCGCCGCGCAGAACCAGATCAACCCGGCGGGCTTCGTCAAGATCGGCGCCACCCAGTACTCGGTGCGCCTGAACAACACCCCGGATTCGATCGCGGCGCTCAATGACCTGCCGGTCAAGGTCGTGAACGGCGCCACCATCTACATGCGCGACGTGGCCTTCGTGCGCGACGGCAGCGCCCAGCAGCAGAACGTCGTCCATGTGGAAGGCCGCCGCTCGGCCCTGCTGACCGTGCTCAAGAACGGCGCCACGTCCACTCTTTCGATCGTCGACGGCGTGAAGTCGGCCCTGCCCAAGATCGCCGAGACCCTGCCGGACAATCTCAAGATCCTGCCGGTGGGCGACCAGTCGCTCTTCGTGAAGGCCGCGGTCAACGGCGTGATCCACGAAGGCGCCATTGCCGCCGCGCTGACCTCGCTGATGATCCTGCTGTTCCTGGGCTCCTGGCGCTCGACGGTTATCATCGCGCTGTCGATCCCGCTGGCGGTGCTGGCCGCGATCGCCATGCTGGCGGTCTTCGGGCAGACCCTCAACGTGATGACGCTGGGCGGATTGGCGCTGGCGGTCGGCATCCTCGTCGACGACGCGACCGTGACCATCGAGAACATCAACTGGCACCTCGAACAGGGCAAGGGCGTGATGGAGGCGATCCTCGACGGCGCCGCCCAGATCGTCACCCCGGCTTTCGTCTCGCTGCTCTGCATCTGCATCGTCTTCGTGCCGATGTTCTTCCTGCCAGGCGTCGCAGGCTACCTGTTCGTGCCGATGGCGCTTTCGGTGGTCTTCGCGATGATCGCCTCGTTCATCCTGTCGCGTACCCTGGTGCCGACCATGGCGATGTACCTGTTGAAGCCGCACGCCCCGCATGGCGAGAATTCGCACAATGCCGGCGCGCCGGATTCGCGCAATCCGCTGGTCCGTTTCCAGCGCGGTTTCGAAGCCCGCTTCGAGAAGCTGCGCGATGGCTATCTCGGCCTGCTGCACCGGGCGCTTCAGGGGCAGCGGACTTTCATGATCGGCTTCCTGGCGGTCGTCGTCATCTCGTTCGGACTGATGCCGTTCCTGGGCAGCAACTTCTTCCCCACCGTCGATTCCGGTCAGATCGCCATGCACGTCCGCGTGCCGGTCGGCACCCGCATCGACGAGACGGCGCTGCGCTTCGAACGCATCGGCGCGCAAGTGCGGCAGATGATCCCCGCGGCCGAAGTGGCCTCGATCACCGACAATATCGGCCTGCCGGTCAGCTCGATCAACACCGTCTATAACAACAGCGGCACCATCGGTCCGCAGGACGGCGACATGCTGATCACGCTGAACAAGGGCCATGCCCCGACCGACGGCTATGTCGAGCGGCTGCGCCGCGAACTGCCGCGCGCGTTCCCCGGCACCCAGTTCTCGTTCCTGCCGGCCGACATCACCAGCCAGATCCTGAACTTCGGTTCGCCTTCGCCGATCGACGTTCAGATCGCCGGCAAGGACCTGGCCGCCTCGCGCGTCTATGCGCGCAAGCTCATGGCCAAGCTGACGCGTATCCCCGGCCTTGCCGACATGCGTCTCCAGCAGCCGGCGAATTCGCCGCAGCTCGACGTCGACGTCGATCGCGCTCGCGCCGGTCAGTATGGCCTCACCGAAAAGGACGTGACCACCAGCCTCGGCAACTCGCTGGCAGGAACCTCGCAGACCGCGCCGGTGTTCTTCGTGAATCCCGACAACGGCGTGCAATATGCCGTGGTGGCGCAGGCACCGGAATATGCGGTGGATTCCATGAGCAAGCTGTCGAACCTGCCGGTTTCAGGGGCCGCCGCCGGTACCCGCCCGCAGCCGCTTGGCGCGCTGGCCACGCTGACCCGCTCGACCACGGCCCCGGTCGTCTCGCACTACAACATCGCGCCGGTCATCGACATCTACGGCACGCCGCAAGGCCGTGACCTCGGCGCCGTGGCAGGCGACGTGCAGCGCGCGATCGACTCGCTCAAGGCCGAGGCGCCGAAGGGTTCGACGATCACCATCCGCGGCCAGTACCAGACGATGAACACCGCCTTCTCCGGCCTCGGCTGGGGGCTGCTGGCAGCGGTCGTTCTGATCTACCTGCTGATCGTGGTCAACTTCCAGTCCTGGCTCGATCCCTTCGTCATCATCACCGCGCTGCCGGCCGCCCTGGCAGGGATCGTGTGGATGCTGTTCGCGACCGGAACCACGCTGTCGGTCCCGGCCCTGACAGGCGCGATCATGTGCATGGGCGTGGCCACGGCCAACTCGATCCTGGTCGTCAGCTTCGCGCGCGAGAAGCTCGCGGAAAGCGGCGACGCGGTGAAGGCGGCCATGGAGGCGGGCCTCGTCCGCTTCCGTCCGGTGCTCATGACGGCGCTGGCGATGATCATCGGCATGGGCCCCATGGCACTCGGCCTTGGCGAGGGCGGCGAACAGAACGCTCCGCTCGGCCGCGCCGTCGTCGGCGGCCTGATCTGCGCCACTATCGCAACCCTTCTTTTCGTTCCCACCGTCTTCGCCTTCGTCCACGGCCGTCGCCGCGAGAAGGCCGCCCCCCAGGAAGTGCAGGCCGCCCATGCATGATTCGACCTCTGAACCTGCTCACCAGTCCACCGGACCGGAGAGCCGCACCCTCAAGCGCGTCGGAATCGGCGCCGCGGTGATCGCGCTGGCAGTGGTCGGCGCGGGCATCGCCAGCCGCCTGAGCGCCACGCGCGATCTGGAAGTCGTGGCCGAAGACGCCGCGGTGCCCACCGTCGCGGTCGTCTCTCCGGCCGGCGCGGCCGATGCCGGCGGCCTTGCGCTGCCCGGCACCGCGCAGGCCTTCAACAGCGCGGCGATCTATGCCCGCACCAACGGCTACGTGCGCAGCTGGCAGGCCGACATCGGCGACAAGGTGGGGGCCGGACAGACCCTGGCCGTGCTCGACGCACCGGAAGTGGACCAGCAGCTGGCGCAGGCCAAGGCCGACTATCAGACCGCGCTGGCCAACCAGCGCCTTGCCGCCACGACCTCCAAGCGCTGGAGCGCCATGCTCAAGCAGGACGCGGTCTCGCAGCAGGAAGTGGACGAGAAGGCGGGCGATCTCGCCGCCAAGACCGCGCTTGCCAATGCCGCGCTCGCCAGCGTGCGCGAGCTTGAGGCCACGCGCGGCTTCACCCGGCTCTCCGCGCCGTTCGCAGGTATCGTGACCAGCCGTTCGGCGCAGATCGGCGCGCTTGTCGTGGCGGGCAATGCCGCTGCGCAGCCGCTGTTCACCGTCTCCGACGTCCACCGCATGCGCGTCTATGTCCGCGTGCCGCAGATATACTCGGCGCAAGTCAAGCAGGGCGTCGGTGTCGACCTGAGCTTGCCCGAATATCCGGGCCGCACATTCCCCGGCACCGTCACCCGCAGCGCCGGGGCCGTCGATGCCCAGTCCGGCGCCGTGCTCGTGGAAGTGCAGGCGGACAACAGCGAAGGCGCGCTGAAGCCGGGCGCTTTCGTCCAGGCCCACTTCGACGTGGCGGGCGGCGTGCAGGGCCTGACCCTGCCGGGCAGCACGATCCTCTACACTGACAAGGGCCCGAGCGTGGCCATCGTCGGCGCCAACAACCGCGTGACGGTGCGCCCCGTCACCATCGCCCGCGATCTGGGCAAGACGGTGGTGGTCTCGGTCGGCGTCAAGCAGGGCGAGCGGGTGGTGGACAGCCCGCCGGATTCGATGCGCAGCGGGGACGCGGTGAAGATCCAGAAGCCTGCAGCCCCTGCCGATGCCAAGGGCGCGGCCCATGGCGGCTAGGTTCGGCGCAGCCGCTGCGCTGCTGCTTGCGGGGTGCTCGATGGCCGGGTGCTCCATGGCGCCCGACTATCACGCGCCCGAAACCGCTGCTCCGCCCGCTTTCCGCGAGGTTGCGGGCTGGTCGCAGGCCGCCCCGCGCGATGCCGAGGCCCGCGGTGACTGGTGGACGATGTTCGGCGATCCCACGCTGGACGATCTGGAAAAGCGCGCAGAGACCGCCAGCCCCACGCTGGCCGCCGCGCTCGCCCGCTACGACCAGGCCCGCGCCGCTGCCGGTGTCACCGCATCGGACCTCTATCCCACGGTCGGCGTCAGCGGCGAAGCCTCGCGCGATCGCGTCTCGGCGGGCCGGCCGCTGTCGACCGGCTCGGCACGGACCTACAACGACTATGTGGTCGGCGGCAGCCTGTCCTACGAACTCGACCTCTGGGGCCGGGTACGCAATTCGGTGAAGGCAGCCGATGCGGAAGCGGTCGCTACCGGCGGGGATCTCGCCTCGGCGCGGCTCAGTCTGCAGGCTTCGGTGGCGGACGCCTATCTGCGTCTGCGCGGGCTGGATGCGCAGGCAGACCTGTTGAACCGCTCGGTGGAGGCGTTCGAACGGGCGCTGAAGCTTACCGATACGCGCCATTCGGGCGGTATCGCCTCGGGCATCGACGTCAACCGCGCCCGCACGGTGCTCGGCAATGCCCGCGCCCAAGTCTCGGCCGTCGCCAACGAACGCGCGGCGACCGAGCATGAACTGGCCGCGCTGATCGGGCTGACGCCGACCGAGTTCTCCCTGCCGATGCGCAGCGAGCCGCTCGACGTGCCGGGCGTTTCCGTGGGCGTGCCGTCGGAGCTGCTCCAGCGCCGTCCCGACATCGCGGCGGCAGAGCGCCGGGTCTTTGCCGCCAATGCCCGTATCGGCGTGGCGAAAGCGGCATGGTTCCCGTCGATCGGCCTCGGCGCGGCAGGGGGCTGGCAGACGACGCATGGCGATCTGCTGAAGACGCCCAACACGTTCTGGTCGCTCGGCCCGGTCTCGGCATTGCTGACGCTGTTCGACGGCGGCGCGCGCAAGTCGCAAGTGAAGATGTCGCGTGCGGAGTACGAGGAAGTGGCGGCGAACTATCGCTCCACTGTGCTGGGCGCGTTCCAGGACGTGGAGGATGCGATCGCGGCTATGCATCACCTCGAAAACCAGGCCGGCGCGCAGAGCGAGGCGGCCCAGGCAGCCAAGCGCACCAGCGAGATCGCGCTCTCGCGCTACCGCGACGGCGCGGCGGACTATCTCGAAGTGGTGACGGCGCAGACCGACGCGCTGGACGCGCAGCGTTCGTGGATCAGCGTCCAGACATCGCGGATGCGGGCCAATGTGGCTTACGTCCGCGCCATGGGCGGGATGAGCTAGGGCTCACACCGCTCGGACGACGAATGAAGTGCAAGGAAATGCGCCCGTGCCGGAAGGAACGGGCGCATTTCCGCGTTTCAGGCCGCCGCGGGTTGCAGCCCGGCCGTGCGCGAGACGATATCCGCCGCAATGCGGATCGGATCCTCGCCGGCGATGAAGGGGGTGCCGTCGGGCTTCCAGTCGAGGCCGCCGATCGAATAGCGCATCCGCTCCTTCTGCCAGGCCACGTAGGCGCGGTGATCGGCGAAGGCTTGGTCGATCGCGGCGATCGGGTCGGCATCGGGCGTGACGACATCCCCGAAGTGCCACATGGCGTAGTCCTCGCAGTCCTGCCAGTCGGCGCCATGGGCATTGACGAAGAGGCACGCGCGCGGGCGGATCAGGAACTCGTAGACCTGGCTGCTGACGTCGCCCAGGTAGAGATCCGCGCCGCAGGTATACGTCATGTCGTTGCAGCGCGGAGAGCCCAGGTCGACGATCACTTGCCCCGGCACGGCCAGCGCTTCCCATTCGCGGCGCTGGCGCGCGGACCAGCGCGCGGCCATGCGGACGTGCGGCGCGACGACCAGGTTGTAGCGGCCGTCCTTGACCACGGCCTCGATCAGTTTCCGGGCGAACGCATCGAAGGAATTGAGCTTCCTGGTGAAGTGCGGGTTGTAAAGGATCGTCTTGCGCCCGTTCGCGAACAGCGGCGCGCGGTCGATCCCCGTTCGCAGCATCGCGGCGAGCTTGATCGGGCCGGCGGCCGTGCAGCGTTCCGGGGTGACGAGACCGGCCTCCAGCAGGCGGTCGCGGTCCTTGGCGCCGGCCACGATGACGTGATCGAACAGCTCGAAGCGCTTCTCGAAACCGACGGCGCGGTCTCCGGCACCGTGGGGAATGTGCACGAGCGGCGGACACTGCTTCCACAGCCGCGGCAGGATCGTCGAGGTCCGCTCGGCGCAGAGGATCAGTTCGGCATCGCGCAGCAGCGGCGACCAGTAGAGCAGGCGGGCCAGCTTGCGCGCGAAGCCCGGAACGATCGCGCCGAGTGCGGGCGGAAGACGCATCTCCACCAGGGCCGGCAGCGGCAGCCCCATGCCGGCGGCAAGATCGCGCACTGCGCGGGCATCGGCGGCCTTGGGCACGAAGATCTTCACCGTGCCCGGATGGCGCCGCTCCAGTTCGCAGGCCACCGGGACGATATGGGGCAACTGATGCGCGCCGCCGATCGCCAGGACATGGATGAGGCCGGGCTTCGCGCCCCGCAGCGTGGTGGCGGGCGGCGGCATGGGAACGTGCGAGGGGGCTGCAATCAAAGCGGACATCCTGCCCCCATGCGCGATTTCCGTCGCGGGATGATTGCGGAAACATTTGGATTTGCCCATCTTGCCGGGCCGACCCCGCTCTCGACGGCGCGGCCTCGTGCCGGTACGAGCACGATTCCCGTCCTTAATCCCGCCCGGACACGAACAATGCAGATACTGCTGGTCGAAGACGATGAAAGCCTGGCCGCCCATGTCGCGGCAGGGCTTCGCGAGGCCGGGCATGTCGTGGAACACTGCGCTGATGGGCGCGAGGGCCTGGTCCAGGCGACTTGCGAGATCTACGACGTGATCGTGCTGGACCGCATGCTCCCTTCGCTCGACGGGCTCAAGCTGCTGGCGGCGCTGCGGGCGACGGAGAACGCCACGCCGGTGCTGATCGTCAGTGCGCTGGGCGATGTGGACGAGCGCGTGCGCGGCCTGCGGGCGGGCGGGGACGACTACATGGCCAAGCCCTTCGCCATGTCCGAACTGCTCGCCCGGGTCGAGAGCCTGGGCAGGCGCGGCGCGGCGGTTGCGGAGCCGAGCGACCATTTGCGGGTGGCGGACCTGGAGATCGACCTTGTCGCCCATGTCGTCTCGCGCGCCGGGCGGCGGATCAACCTGACCCTGCGGGAACTGCGAATCCTGGCCTATCTGGCGCGCAATGCCGGGCGGGTGGTGACGCGGTCCATGCTGTTGGAGAACGTCTGGGACTACAATTTCGACCCCCAGACCAATATCATCGACCAGCACATCTCGAAGCTGCGGCAGAAGATCGCGCGGGAGGACGAGGCGCCGCTGATCCATACGATCAGGGGCCTCGGCTATGTCATGCGCCCCGAATGACCGCGGCCTGATACCGGGATGATGCGGCCATGACCCGCCTTTTTCGCAGCCTGTCGTTCCGTTTGGCGCTGACCTATGCGCTGCTGTTCAGCCTGTCCGTCGGCCTGCTGTTCGGCGCGGGGTACTGGTGGCGGGTGGTGCGGCCGATGGCGGACGTGCGGGCCACGGTGGAGGCCGAGGCGGGCGAGGTGGCGCGGATCTATCGCAAGTCGGGGATCGCCGCGGCCCGCGCGGCGCTGGACCGGCGCGCGCATACCGCTGCGGCGCGCGTGCCCTTCCATGTGCTGGTGGCGCCCGATGGCGAGATCGTGGCCGCCAATCTGCCGAGCTGGCCGCCGCGGCCGGCGCGGGATCTTTCGGTGATCGAGGCGGACAAGTTCGTCGACGGGTTCGAGATCGACCATTCCGCTTTCGTCCGCGACCGGGCCATGCCGGACGGCGCGCGTGTGATCGTGGGGCGCGACGTGCAGGACATCGTCGATGACGAGGACCTGCTGCGCACCGGCGCTCTCTGGATGCTCTTCGGCTCGCTGGCGCTGGGCATAACCGGCGGCTGGCTGATGAGCCAGGCCATCGGCAAGCGGATCGAGGCGGTGGTGAACACCGCGCTCCAGGTGATGGAGGGGGACTTGTCCGGCCGTGTCCCGGTGCGCGGCACGCGCGATGATTTCGACCGGCTCTGCGCGACGCTCAACCTGATGCTGTCGCGGATCGAGACCCTGTTCGAGGCGGTGCGGCGCGTGTCCGACAATGTCGCGCACGAGCTGCGCACCCCGCTGGCGCGTCTGGCGGGCAAGCTGGAAGTGCTGGAACACGATCTTGGCGAGGATTTCAGAGGCGATCCCGCCGCGCGGCAGGCAGTGGCCGAAGCTATCGTCGAGGCCAACCGGTTGCGGGCGATCTTCGCAGCCCTGATCCGCATCTCGCGACTGGAAGGCGGCCGGGCGACGGTGCATCTTCAGCGCACAGACGTTGTGCAACTGCTGGAAGACGTGGTGGAATTCTACCAGCCCGAGGCCGAGCGGCGCGGTATCGATCTGGTGCTCGACGCGCGGCGGCCGCTGGTGGCGGATCTCGATCTGGACATGGTGTTCCAGGCGATGTCCAACTTGCTCGACAATGCCGTGAAGCATGTGCCGGACGGCAGCCGCGTCGATGTGCGGGCGGGGCGGCAGGGCGCAGAGCTTCTGCTGGCCGTGGCGGACAACGGGCCGGGCCTGTCCCCCGCCGATCTTGCGCGGGTGACCGAGCCGTTCTACCGCGCCGAGGGTTCGGCGGGAATCCCCGGTGAAGGGCTGGGGCTCAGCATGGTCGCCGCGATCGCGCAAGTTCACGGGGCGAGGGTCGTTTTCAGCGACAATCGTCCGGGCCTGAGCGTGGTGCTGCGCTTTCCCGTCAGGCCGTTATAGCATGCCGCTGCAGGGCCATCTTCCACCCGCCATTCGACGTTCTTGATGCCTTAAAAAAATATACGATATATAATCTGTTCATTTTCAGGCTAGCCAGATCGGTTTCGATATTACAGACCAAATGCAAACGACGAGAGCGAGCATGATGGCAAACAAGAGGCCGGGCATGGAATCAGGCGAGGCCGGCGAAGCGCTTCCGCTGTTGAGCGGGCGCCTGCATCATGCAGTGGCCCAGAGACTGGCCACGCATGTCGTCAATGGCGACTATCCTCCGGGGCACGTATTCCCGGCCGAAGTGGAGCATGCCGAACTGCTCGGCGTCTCGCGCTCGGTCCTGCGCGAGGCGTTTCGCATGTTGACGGCGAAGGGCCTGGTCAGCAGCAGGCCCAAGGCGGGGACTCGCGTGAACGAGCGGCGCAAATGGAACCTGCTCGATCCCGATGTGCTCTCCTGGCAGATCCAGTGCGGCGCCAGTGACGAATTCCTGCGCGACTTGTTCGAACTGCGCATGGTGGTGGAGCCGCAAGCAGCGGAAATGGCTGCCCTGCGGCGAGACGAGCGGCAATTGCTGGACATGGCCAACGCGCTGGATTCGATGGAGCGCTATACCCTCACCAGCCCCAAGGGCCGGGCGGCGGACATCCGCTTCCACGAACTGCTGATGGAGGCCACCCGCAACGAGATGCTGCTGGCGCTGTCGAACTCGATCTCGACCGCCATCGCCTCGACGACGGCGATCAAGCACGGCATGCAGGACAGTCCGCGCGATCCCATGCCCGAGCATCACGCCCTCTATGCGCAGATCGCCGAGGGCAATCCCGCCAAGGCCCGCAAGGCGATGATCACGCTGATCGAACTCGCCCATGCCGATACCCAAGTGGCGCTGCGCCGCTGAAGTCGTGACGGAATTGCTGCAAAGAAAGGATTGACTCCAGACCCCCTCGTTCTATCAATACCGTATACGATATTCGATAGGGGTTTTAAAATGCAGGCCAATCGGCGCGAATGGATGGCTGGCGTGGCGGCGCTGGCTATTTGCTCTGTCCCTCTCAAGGGCTTTGCGGCCGTCGTCGCTCCCAAGCTGCCGATCAAGGCGAAGCCGCTGCCGCTGACCGACGTGCGCCTGGCGCCGTCGGACTATGCCACGGCGGTGGACGTCAATGTCGATTACCTGATGTCGCTCAGCCCCGATCGCTTCCTGCACAACTTCCGCAAGTACGCCGGGCTGGAGCCCAAGGCGCCGATCTACGGCGGCTGGGAATCCGATACCATCGCCGGCCATACGCTGGGCCACTACATGACCGCGCTGGTGCTGACCTGGCAGCAGACCGGCAACCCCGAATGCCGCCGCCGCGCCGACTATATCGTCGACGAACTGGCGCTCTGCCAGGCGCAGCGCCAGGACGGCTACATCGGTGCGCTCGGCCGCAAGACCAAGGACGGCAAGGTCGTCGACGGGCGGGAAATCTTCCCCGAGGTCATGCGCGGCGAGATCAAGTCCGGCGGGTTCGACCTCAACGGATCGTGGTCGCCGCTCTACACCGTGCACAAGTACTTCGCGGGCCTGCTCGATATCCATTCGGCCTGGGGCAATGCCAAGGCGCTGGAAGTCGTGATCGGCCTGGGCGGCTACTTCGAGAAGGTCTTCGCCGCGCTTGACGACAAGCAGATGCAGGAACTGCTGGGCTGCGAATATGGCGGCCTCAACGAAAGCTATGCCGAACTCTACGCGCAGACCGGCGACCTGCGCTGGCTCAAGGTGGCTGAGCGCATCTACGACAAGAAGGTGCTCGATCCGCTGGTGGCGCAGGAGGACAAGCTCTCCAACTTCCACGCCAATACCCAGGTGCCCAAGCTGATCGGCCTGGCGCGCATCCACGAACTGACCGGCAAGGACGAGCCGGGCCGCGCCGCCCGCTTCTTCTGGGAACGCGTGACCCAGCACCACAGCTACGTGATCGGCGGCAATGCCGACCGCGAGTATTTCTTCGAGCCCGATACCGTCGCGTTGCACCTCACGGAATCGACCTGTGAGCACTGCAACACCTACAACATGCTGAAGCTGACGCGTCAGCTCTACGCGTGGCAGCCGGACGGCGCGCTGTTCGACTATTACGAACGCGCGCACCTCAACCACGTCATGTCGGCGCAGAACCCCGAGACGGGCGGCTTCACCTACATGACCCCGATGATGAGCGGCGCCCCGCGCGGCTATTCGGGCCCGGGCGAGGAAGCTTTCTGGTGCTGTGTCGGCTCGGGCATGGAAAGTCATTCCAAGCACGGCGATTCCATTTTCTGGGAAGGCGATGATACCTTCTTCGTCAACCTCTACATCCCCTCGACCGGGCAGTGGAAGGCCAAGGGCGCGGCCTTCACCATCGCCACCGAATATCCCTTCAAGTCCGACGTGAAGATCACGCTGGATGCGGTGAAGCAGGGCAAGTTCGCCGTGGCGCTGCGCATTCCGGGCTGGTCGAACGGCAAGGCCACCATCACCGTCAACGGCGCGCCGGTGCCTGCTACGCCCGTCGGCGGCTATGCCGTGATCGACCGCCGCTGGAAGAAGGGCGACGTGATCGCGCTCAACCTGCCGCTGGAACTGCGCCTCGAAACCGCGCAGGGTTCGCAGGACGTGGTGGCCGTCGTTCGCGGCCCGATGGTCATGGCCGCCGATCTCGGCCCGGCCGAAATGGAGTTCACCGGGGTGGAGCCCGCCATGGTGGGAGACAATCCGCTGGCCGCTTTCGCGCCGATGGTCTCGGACCGTCCGCGCTACCAGACCACCGGCATCATCCGTCCGGGCGACCGCATGTTCGCGCCGTTCTACAGCCAGTACGACCGCCGCAGCGCCGTCTACTTCAAGCGCTTCACCGAAAGCGGCTGGAAGACGGAAGAAGCCGCGTTCCTGGCCGAACAGGCACGCCAGAAGGACCTCGCCGCCCGCTCGATCGACGTCATGCACCTGGGCGAAATGCAGCCCGAGCGCGACCACGAGCTGACCTCGGAAATCTCGTACCCGGTCTCCTATCGTGGCCGCAACGGACGCGATGCCCGCTCGGGTGGCTTCTTCGAGTTCAAGATGAAGGTAAAGCCGGGCCCGCTGCTGCTTCAGGCGAGCTATTGGGGCAGCGAGCGTTCGCGGGTGTTCGACATCCTGGTCGACAACGTAAAGATCGCCACCCAGAAGCTCGACAACGATGCGGCGGGCAAGTTCTTCGATGTTGACTATCCGCTGCCCGAGGCGCTGACCAAGGGCAAGAGCAGCGTGAAGGTGCGCTTCGTGCCGCATGATCGCAGCTCGGCCGGTCCGGTCTTCGGCGTGCGCCTGTTTACCGAGAAGAAGTGAGCCTATCCTTGAGTGAAGACGTTGCCCTGACGATAGCCGAGGCGGACGAACTCGCCCGCACGGTGCTCGAAGCCTGGGGCCTTGCGCCCGATCATGCCGCCGCGGTCGCCCACACCATGGTGTCGGGCGAGCGCGACGGCTGCACCTCGCACGGGCTTTACCGCCTGCTCGTTGCCGCCAATTCGGTCGAGCGCGGGGTCGTGGTGCCAGATGCGGTGCCCGAAGTGAGCGAGCCTGCCCAGGCGCTGGTGCGCGTGGACGGGAAGGGCGGCTTCGCCCAGCTTCCCTTCGAGCGCGGCATGCCGCTCTTGGTCGAGAAGGCACGGAAGTTCGGCATCGCCGCCATGGCGCTGAACAATGTCGTCCACTTTGCCGCGCTCTGGCCCGAGGTCGAGGCGCTGGCCGAGCAGGGGCTCGTCGCCTTCGCCTTCACGCCAAGCCACTCGTGGGTGGCGCCAGCGGGCGGGACCAAGCCGGTGTTTGGCACCAATCCGATCGCTTTCGGCTGGCCGCGCCCCGATCGCACGCCTTTCGTGTTCGACTTCGCCACCAGCGCGGTGGCGCGCGGCGAGATCGAACTGCACCGCCGCGCGGGCAAGGAAATCCCGCTCGACTGGGGCTATGACGCGGAGGGCAATCCATCGAGCGATGCCAAGGCCGTGCTCGATGGCGCCATGCGCACCTTCGGCGGCCACAAGGGCTCGGCACTCGCAGCCATGGTCGAACTGCTGGCAGGTCCGCTGATCGGCGACATGACCAGCGCGGAATCGATGGCGGCCGATCAGGACCGCGGCGGCTCTCCCATCGGCGGCGAATTCATCATCGCCATCGACCCGGCCGGCTTCCTGGGCGCGGGTGTAGAAGAGCATCTGCGCCGCGCCGAAGCCATGTTCGACATGATCGAAGGGCAGGGCGCGCGCCTGCCGGGATCGCGCCGCCTGATCGCGCGCGCACGATCCGACAAGGAGGGGTTGCGCATTCCGGCGAAGTTCCACCAGGACATTCTCGAGGTTCTCGAAAGGGGAAATGACGTGAAGAATTCGGTTGGCCGGGCCATGTTGCTGGCCGGCGCCGCTCTGGCCGCCTCGCCCTCCATGGTTGCCGCCGCTCCTGCCGCCCAGCATGCCGTGAAGCAGACCGCCGACCAGGCGTTCGAGGCGGTCTACACGGCGGAATATACCTGGCGCCAGAGTCAGTTCGCGCCCTGCGAGGACACGCCCAAGGACTGCAAGATCACCCTGCCCGACCTCGGCCCCAAGGCGCAGGCCGAGCGCCTCGCGCGCTGGGAGCAGGTGGAAGGCCAGCTTGCCGCCATCGACCAGAAGCAACTCTCGCCCGCCAACCGCGTGAACTTCGCCGTCTACAAGGGCCAGGTCGACGCGCTCCTCGCCTCGCAGCGCTTCCGCGACTACGAGAAGCCGTTCAACGCCGACACCAGCTTCTGGGGCGATCTGGCCGACTGGGCGCGCAACCCGGTCAAGGACCAGGCCGCCGCCGAGAACTACCTGGCGATGCTGCGCGAGATCCCGCGCTATTACGACCAGCAGATCGAGAACATGCGCGCGGGCCTGAAGCGCGGCTTCACCGGCCCGCAAGTGACGTTGACCGGACGTGACAAGGGCATCGAGCTGGTGGTCCAGGCCAAGACGGCGGAAGCCTCGCCGTTCTATGAGCCGCTGCGCAAGCTACCTTCGACGATCCCTGCCGCCGAGCAGGAAAAGCTGCGCGCCGAGGCCCGCACGCTCATTTCCGGCGGCGTCGTGCCGGCCCATGCCAAGCTGCTCACCTTCATGCGCAGCGAATACGAGGTCGGCGCGCGCAAGTCGCTGGCGGCCTACGACCTGCCGGACGGCAAGGCCTATTACCAGTCGAAGATCGCCGAGTTCGTCACGCTCGACAGGACGCCGGAGCAGATCCACCAGATCGGCCTCAGCGAAATGGCGCGCATCCGTTCGCAGATGGCCGAAGTGATGCAGCAGGTGGAGTTCAAGGGCGACCTCAAGGCGTTCCTGCACTTCCTGCGCACCGATCCGCAATTCTATCCCAAGACCCCGAACGAGCTGCTCTATCGCGCTGCCTGGATCGCCAAGACCTTCGACGGCAAGGCGGACCAGTTCTTCGGCCACATGCCGCGCAGCCGCTTCGCCATCAAGCCGGTGCCGGACGACGTTGCGCCCTTCTACACGGGTGGCCGCGGCGGTCCCGGCATCTATCTGGTCAACACCTACGACCTGCCCAGCCGCCCGTTCTACTCGCAGATCGCGCTGACCCTGCACGAATCCGCGCCGGGCCATGCCATGCAGATGCCGCTGGCGATGGAGAACAAGGACCTGCCGGCCTTCCGCCGCGACAGCTACCTCTCGGCCTACGGCGAAGGCTGGGCGCTCTATTGCGAGGCGCTGGGCGAGGACATGGGCATGTACGAAACGCCCTATGACCGCTTCGGCATGCTCAGCTATCAGGCCTGGCGCGCCTCGCGCCTGGTGGTCGATACCGGTATCCATGCCATGGGCTGGACCCGCGAGCAGGCTCAGCAATACTTGCGCGACAACACGGCGCTTTCCGATCACGAGATCGAGACCGAGGTGGACCGCTACATCTCCTGGCCAGGGCAGGCCCTGTCCTACTACATGGGCCAGCTCGCCTTCGTGGACGCGCGCAAGAAGGCGGAGACCGCGCTCGGTCCCAAGTTCAATATCCGCGCCTTCCATGACGCCGTGCTGGAACTGGGCGGCGTGCCGCTGCCGCTGATCGATCAGCGCGTGGACCAGCTTATCAAGGATGGCGGCAAGGGCCCTTATCCGGACGAGGAATAAGCAGAGGACCGCCGCGCCCACACGGCGCGGCGGTCGACTCGCAAAGATTGCCGGTCTGTTTCGCTTCGCACATGCAAAATTGCGTTATACGCAATCTCGGATCGCGGTCTGAGTTTTCGCGGCAGCGAGCCGATTTTTGCCGCTCCCAACCGTATAGGCAGCCGGGTTTTGTCCGGCCGAACCGTCCCGTCTTTCTTCATGAAGGGGACAAAGGTGCAAGGGGCAGGGAGCACACTTTGCCCGGTTTGCACGATCACGCTTGCATTAGCGTCAATTGCGTTGCTTTGCCGAGAATGGCGCCGCCGGTAGCGACATCTCTACAGTCGTACCGGCTCCCAATTGCGCAATATGCAATCCAAAGCGAAGTGCTTGCATTTGCAGCAAGCGCAAGTTGAGATCACATAGCGGGAATGTTGCAATGCAGCACTGCGCTGCACGCCTCAAAGGTATTCCCGATGTTCTCGCTTGTTTCGCTCTATTTCGCCTATCGCCGTGATGTCGTCATGGCCGAACGCCACATCCCCGCGCTGGCGAAGGCCACTGCCCAGGCCGAAACGCCTGCGGCGACCGAAGCCGAAGCTCCTGCCGCCGCACGCGAACTGCCTCTCGCTGCCTGATCAGCCTGCCTGATCGCGCAGCTTGATCCCGCGTATTGGGTCGATCAGGCGCGATGGTCGGAAATGGCTTCGCCGCCCTGTTCCTCTTCGAACAGGAGCGCCACGTCGCCCGCGGCCGAGAGGCGGACTTGTCCGTCCGACACCGCAGCGACCAGTCCGCCCGGAATGTAGTGGTGGTGGCTGCCGTGGGAGCCGCTGTCGGCCTTGGTCATCTTGATCCGGTCGCCCTCGACATGATCGACGGTGCCGATGTGGACGCCGTCGGCGCCGATGATTTCCATGTGTTCGGCGATTGCGCTGAGATCTGCCATGTGAACTTCCTTTTCAGTGACGAGCTTGTCGGACGCGAGCTGGTCGGACATGGAAGCAGAACGCGGGCGGAAGCGCGATATATCCCCGCCGGCCGACCATTCGGCCCGCGCAGGGCGCCGTTCCTCGCGCGCCGCTTGTGCCGCGCTCAGCCGCTCCCCGCGAAGGCCCAGCGAATGGCGCCGGCCATGGCGCGGGTTCCGGCCAGTGCGGGAATGGCCGAGAGGCCCGGCCGCTGCAGTTCCAGCATCGTGCGGGCGAAGGGCGGCAGCAGGTCGACGGCCGCCGCGCCCAGCGCGCGCATGGCGGTGCCGGGCCGCCGTGCTCCCTCTCCCTCCAGCAGGAACGCGGCAACCTCGCGGGCTGCCGCGCTGCCGCGCAGGTCCTGGCGCATTTCCGACATCAGCGCCGCCGCTTCCGCGCGATCGCGCGGGACCGGCGCGGCGCCCAGCATCTCGGCGACCACGGCGCTCTGCTCGAAATAGCGGTCCTGCGCCTCGGGTGGCATCGCGGGGTTGCCGTAGGCGAGATAGGCTTCGAGGAAGCTGGTCGCTTCTGCCAGATGCACCCAGGCGAGCACACGCGGATCGGTGGCCGAATAAGGCGTGCCGTCTGGCAGGGTCCCCATGACGCGCGAATGGATGGCGTTCACCACCCCGACCACGCGTGCCGCCTCGTCTCGATGGCCATAGGTGGTCACGGCGATGAAGCGCGCGGTGCGGCGCAGGCGGCCTTCCACGTCTTCCCGGAAATCGGAATGGTCCAGCACCCCCTGAAGTGCGGCCGGATGGAGCATCTGCAGCAGCAGGGCGCGCATGCCGCCCACCATCATCGCCACGACATCGGCATGCACCATGCGGATGGGGCTGTCCGGTTCGAACAGGGCATGCCGGGAGGGCACGACGGGCGTTTCGCCCTTGCTGCGATCGTTGAACACGGCGCGAACCTGCCGCACGAGCAGGTTGCGCAGGGCCTGGGTGGGCCCGGGAATCCTCAGCGCGGCCATGGGTTGACTGTGCCCCAATTCACCGCGCCGGAACAGAGGCTCAATGCACCGTGAAGCTGAAGCTGCCCGTGGCACCGTCGCGATCGGCGCCGGCGGCATGCCAGGTCAGGAGGTAAGTGCCGGCCGGCAGGGCGCGGGGCAGCGCGGCGGCGATCCTGCGGTCTTCGACCTTCACCGGGAAGCCCTTGATCGGCATCGGCTGATGGCGGGCCATGCCAGGCATCGCGGTCATGACAAGGTCCAGCCCCGAGAGCGTCGCGTCGAGCGCTTCGGAGAACGTCAGGGTCAGGACAGTCGGCTTGGTCACGGCGGCATCGGCAGCGGGATCGGCGGCGACGAGGGCCGGGCGGGCGAATGCCGCGGGTGCCAGCCCGGCCGCGCCAAGGGCAAGGTGCAGGGCCAGGACGGATCGCAAGGAAAGCGGGAATGCAGGAAAACGCATGAAAGCTCCGATAAGGGGGCCGGGCGATGCTGCTTGCTCCGGCTCGCCTGAAACCATACGCAGGGCCTCAGCCGATCCCTTGCGCGCTCGGCAGGAATTTTTACCCGCGGCCTTCAAGGGATGCGCTACGCCCGTGCGTATCGCGAGCAGAAGGTTGGAAAATGGAACCGGGCCGATGAACGAACTCGACGACATGCTGGCGCGGCTGCGCCGGGAATCCGTGCCCGCGGCGCTCGGCGGGCTGGAGGGGCCGGTCATGGCAGGTCTGGCCGCCGGACGGGAGCGACTGTCGGCGCGGCGCGGCTTCGTGCTGGCCTGCGGCGTGGCGGCGGTGGTCGGGCTCTGGGGCGGCTTGTCGATGCCGCTGGCACCGACGCAGCATCGCCATGCCCATGTCGAACCGCTGCTGGGCATGCCGGCGGCTGCTCCCTCGCACTTGCTGGCCTCCTGATCGTGCGGCAGGCCTATCGCTATGGACTCGTCGCCCTGCTGTCTTTCCTGGTGGCGCTGGCCGCCTTGTGGATCGGCCAGAAGCTGCGCGCCGATGCGCCGGACGAAAGCCGCATTCACGCCTTGCTCCACGGCGAACTCGATCTGGACGCTGGCCAGAAGCGGCGGATAGACGGATTGGAGCAGGATTTCGCCGGGCGGCGGAAGCAGCTCGAAGGCGAATTGACGGCTGCCAACGCCGATCTCGCCCGCGCCATCGCACATGAACATGCCTATGGCCCGGACGTGGAGAAAGCGGTCGACCGTTCGCACGTGGCCATGGGCGAATTGCAGAAAGCCACGCTCCGGCACGTCTTCGCCATGCGCGCGGTGCTGCGCGCCGACCAGACCGCTCGCTTCGACCGGGCCGTCGCCCAGGCATTGACCACCGCGCCGCAGGACTGACCCGGCGTGTCCGGGGCAGCCACGCAAGCGGTCCGCTGGGAGGCCGAAGCGGCCGCGGCGGCGCTGGCCGGGCGGCAGGCCGGTTTTTCCGCGCTGATGGAGGGGCACCGCGACGCGGTGTTCCGCATGGTGCGCGGCCATCTGGGCAACGAGGCCGATGCGCTCGACGTGACGCAGGAGAGCTTCGTCGCCGCCTTCCTGGCGCTGCGCCGTTACGATCCGGCACGTCCGTTTCGCGGGTGGATCCTGCGCATCGCCCTCAACAAATGCCACGACTGGGCGCGCCGGCGCAAAGTGCGGCGCTTCTTCGCTTTCGCCCTGCCGATCGAGGCGGCGGCCGGCCTTGTCGACCCGGCGTCCGGCCCGGAGGAAACGCTCTCCTCCCGCCGCGCGGTGGAGCGCATTCACGCTGCCGTTGCCGCACTGCCCGATGCCCTGAAGGAGCCGTTGCTGCTCTGCGCCGTGGAGGGGCTTTCTCAGGAAGAGGCCGCCGCGATCCTGGGCATCAGCCGCAAGGCCGTGGAAACGCGGATCTACCGCGCGCGGCAGAAATTGTCGTTTCTCTCCGAGGGATAGGGCGCCGCGCCGCGTATCGGATGCATGTCGCTTCACGATAGTCAGTTTCGCCTCCTGCTGGAACGCAGGCGTTTTCTCGCTCTCGGCGGTGCCGTGGCCGGAACGCTCGGCATGTTTCCCGCCTGGGCGCGCAGCGGGACGGCCGGACTGGCTCACGCCCGCGCGGGATCGGAAGTGCTCTATGGAGACAGCATCGCGCTGGAGATCGGCGAGAGCCACTTCACCACCGGAGGCCGCTCTGCCCATGCCGTGACCGTGAACGGCACGCTGCCCGCGCCGCTGCTGCGCCTGCGGGAAGGCAGCAAGGTGCGGATCGCTGTCACCAATCGCCTGAAAGTGCAAAGCTCGATCCACTGGCACGGTCTGCTCGTACCGTTCCAGATGGACGGCGTTCCCGGCGTCAGCTTCCCCGGCATCGAACCGGGCGAGACTTTCCTCTACGAGTTCCCGCTCACCCATTCCGGCACGTTCTGGTACCATTCGCACTCCGGCATGCAGGAAGCCGAAGGGCTGTTCGGGCCCATCGTGATCGATCCTGTAGGCGTCGATCCGCTGGCTTGCGACCGCGAGCATGTGCTGGTGCTGTCGGACTGGAGCCCGATCCATCCGCACGAGCAGATGCGCCGGCTCAAGATGCAGGGCGGCTATTTCAATCGGCAGAGACAGACGCTTTCGGGCCTGCTGGCCGGGCGGGACCAGACCCTGGCCGAGCGGCTCGCCTGGGCGCAGATGCGGATGGATGCCACTGACATTTCGGACGTGACCGGCTCCACTTACAGCTTCCTCATCAACGGCCACGGCCATGCCGAGAACTGGACCGGGCTCTTCGCGCCGGGCGAGAGAGTGCGCCTGCGCGTCATCAATGCCTCTTCGATGACCAATTTCAATTTCCGCATTCCCGGCCTGCCGCTGACCGTGGTGGCGGCGGACGGCAATCCCGTGCAGCCGGTCGAGACCGACGAAGTCCAGATCGCCATTGCCGAGACTTACGATTTCATCGTCGAGCCGGGGACGGCCCCGAGCCATGCCATCGTGGCGGAGGCGATAGACCGTTCCGGCCTCGTCCGCGCCACGCTGGCGCAGCGGCCGGGCCTGGTGGCCGAGGCGCCGAAGCTGCGCGCCCGCCCGGTGCTCACCATGCGCGACATGGGTATGGATATGTCCGGCATGGACATGGGAGCCGGCGGCGTCATCGACCTCAGCCAGCCGGCGTCCGGCGAAATGACCGGCCACATGGAGGGTCACTCGATGTCGATGCGCGACCCGTCCGTCGCGCCGGGCGTGAAGATGGGCCCGGGGGTCGCGATGCTGTCTCCCATGCCGGTGGACCGGCTGGCTGATCGGCCGACCGGGCTGGAGACGGTGGAACACCGCGTCCTGACATATGCGCAGCTGCGCGCACGCGACGCCAATCCCGATCCGCGCACGCCGAGCCGCCAGATCGACGTCCACCTCACCGCCAATATGGAGCGCTACATGTGGTCCATGGACGGCGAGGCGATGTCGGAGAACCCGGCGCCGATCCCGTTCCGTCTGGGTGAACGCGTGCGCGTCAACCTGGTCAACGACACGATGATGCCGCACCCCATCCACCTGCACGGCCATTTCTTCGAACTCGTCAACGGAGAGCCGGGACACCGGGCGCGCAAGCATACCGTCAACGTGCTGCCCGGCGGCAAGGTCTCCTTCGACCTCACGGCCGACGGCGAGGGAGACTGGGCCTTCCATTGCCACATGCTGCTCCACATGCACGCAGGGATGATGCGCGTCGTGACGGTACGCAGGGCGGAGGAAGCCTGATGACGAGGCGCTTCCCGATCCTTGCCGCGCTGTTGCTGCCCGGTGCCATGCTGGCGCTGGAGGCGAACGCTCAGGCGCAGGCGCAGGCGCAGGAAACCGATGCGACAGCACCGCAGGCCGAACGACATGCCGGAAGCGATCACGGCTCCATGGATCATGCGCAGATGGACATGAGCGCGGGTGACATGAACGGAATGGATCACGCCGCGCATGCCATGCCCAAAGTCAACGCCTCCGACGAACCGGGCGATGCTCCGCCGCCGCCGGTGCCAACCGATTTTCCCGCCGATCGCTTCTTCCCGCCTGCGCGCATGGCGGTGTCGCGTGCGGCAATGGTGAAGGAAATGACGTTCAGCACATTCGCGCTTCAGGTCGATCAGCTCGAATGGCGGTCGGGCAAGGGCGGCGACGGCTTCGGTTGGGAAGGACAGGCCTGGTACGGGGGCGATATCGACCGCGTGGTGCTGGCCAGCGAGGGCGAAGGCCTGTTCGGCGAACGGGCCGAGCGCATCGAACTGGGCGCCTATTGGCGTCATGCGCTGGACCCGTGGTTCAATCTGCAACTGGGCATGCGGCAGGATTTCCGGCCCGATCCGCGGCGCACTTACGCCTTGCTCGGCATCGAGGGACTGGCGCCTTACTGGTTCGAACTGGAAGGCCAGCTGCTGGTCTCGAACAAGGGCGACATCCACGCGCGCGGCAAGGCGGGCTATACTCAGCGGATCACCCAGTCGCTGGTGTTCGAGCCCGAAGCCGAAGTGGATTTCGCCTTCCAGGACGTGCCGGAACTGAATGTGGGCGCTGGTTTCGAACGGCTCGAACTGGGCTTGCGGCTGCGCTACGAGCGCAATCGTTCCCTCGCACCCTATGTGGGCGTGAACTGGGAGCGCAAGCTGGGCGGGACTGCCGATTTCGCGCGTGCCGCGGGCGAGGGCGTCTCGGGCGTTTCGGCGGTCTTCGGCGCGCGCGCGATGTTCTGACAGGCGCCGTTGCTACTTTTTGCGCGCTGTTCGACATGGGACGGCACTCCCGGTCTTTTCAGGTGTTGCCGATTGCATGACACATCTCGGCATTCCCTTCGAAGAGACCTCGGTTGCAATCGTGACGGGCGGCGAATCCGGCATCGGCCGTGCCACCGCCCTGAAGCTGGGGAAACGCGGCGTCCCCGTGGTGCTGACTTTCTTCGAAGATGCGGAAGCGGCCGATGCCGTTGTCTCCGCCATTGCCCAGGACGGGGGCCAGGCAGCGGCAATAAAGGCGGATGTCAGCGACGAGCAGGCCGTGGAGAATCTCTTCACGATGGCCGAACAGCGGTTCGGTACCGTCGATCTCCTCATCAACTCTGCCGGTTTGAACATGTCCGGCGTCATGCTGCGGGACATGGCGCTGGCTCAGTTCGACCGGCTTGTCCGCGTCGATCTCTACGGACCTTTTCTGAGCTGCCGCCGGATGGTGCGTGGTCTGGAAGATGCGGGACGCGGGGGCCGGATCGTCAACGTGTCTTCGATCCATGAACGCGCGCCGCGTCCAGGCGGGGCGGATTACGACGCCGCCAAGGGCGGGCTGGCACAATTGACCGCCACGCTCGCGCTCGAACTGGCACCGAAGCATATCGCGGTAAACGGCATTGCCCCCGGCATGATCCTGACGCCGATGAACCAGAGCGCGCTGGACCATCCGGAGGAGTTGCAGCGAAAGGAGGCCGCGATACCCTGGGGCCGGGCCGGCACGCCGGAAGAAGTTGCCGATCTCATCCTGTTCCTGCTCTCGCCCGCCGCCGATTACATCACCGGAACGACCGTGACGATCGACGGAGCCCTGTCGCTCACCGTCGCCCAGGGAGCCTGAGCCCATGGTCGCTTATGTGGTGGAGGCGCTGGAGGATGTGACGCTCGATGTGGCGGGGCCTGAGGGGCGGCTCGCCCATCACGATCTGATGAGCCCGTTCGTCTGGACGGAAGGAGAGACATATCGAATGCTCGTCCGCGTGCTGCCGAGCCCGCTGGGTCCAGCAGACCCTACCGGCGTCATCTGGGGCGGCGATTCCGATGACGGATTGCATTTCCGGATGCGCGAAACTCCGGCGATCATACCGGGGCCCAACCCCGACGACGCTGGTGGATGCGAGGACCCGACGGTCGTGCGGGGCGAGGACGGCGCCTATCTCGTTTTCTATACCGGGGTAGACGCCGCACGTCAGCAAGGCTCGCTGCTGGTGGCCAAAGGTCCGGCGCTCACGGAGCTTCACGAGCAGCGTGTCATGCTCACGGCGCCGCGCGGCGAGGGTAATATCAAGGAAGCGACCCTGGCGCAGGGGACGGACGGCTGCTTCAGGCTGTTCTACGAATATGCCAGGGACAATGCCTCGCGGATCGGAATGGCGATCGGCCCGACGGTGGAGGGGCCGTGGACCGTGGTGGAGGACCCCTTTTCGATCCGTGAAGAGGGCTGGGACAACTGGCACTTGTCGACCGGCCCGATCGTTCAGCAGGACGGGCGCGACCCGGTGATGTTCTACAACGGCGCCACGATGGACGCCCGGTGGCGGATCGGCTGGATCAGTTTCTCCCCCGACTTCGGCAAAGTGACCGGACGCGGCCTCGAACCGCTCATCATGCCGCCTCCGGCAAGGAGCCGCGATGCGACCGACATCGCCTTCGCGGCCTCTTGCCTCGTGATCGGGGACGACATCTGGCTGTACTACTCGCTGGAGGACAAGATCCTGCGGCGGGCCCTGGTTCGCAGCTGTCTCTAGGATCATGCCGGAACCGCGCACCGGACCGTATGTTCGCAGCCCTCATCTCGCGCTGGCAGGGCGCTCTGGCGCTGGAAGTTCCTGACCGTCGGACAGGGACGTTGCGGCGGGATAGTGCCCGATCCTTGCCCCCTTGCGCGCCGCGCGCTTACTCCGCGGTCGCCAGCAATTTGGCGAGCAGCACGCTGAGCTGTTCTTGTTCAAACGCATCGAGGCCGCTGACGATGGCGTGCTGATTGGCTGCCTTCCTGCCCCTCATTGCGGGCGTGCTGCGCCAGCACCTTGCCGACTTGACCCCCGCATGGTGGCTGCACCTCACGGGAACCTTCGAACCCTGTTAGGCGCCGGCTACCCGACGCTTTCCACGTGGAGGCCGGGCTTGCCGGCTTCCAGCGAGAAGCGGGCAATGTCGGCAATCCCCGAATCCTCGCGCCGGGCGTCCGCCAGTCCGCGATAAGTGACGGCCGCCCCGCGGGCATCGATGTCGATCCGGCCGTAGCCGCGCACGTCGTTCTCCGCGAAGGCCAGCCCATTGGTGGCGGCCAGGCGCTTGAAGTCCGGATCCGGCCGGAGCGAGGTGATCGATCCGCCCACGAATTCGGCGGCGATCGGCGCATCGTCCGGACGGTCGGGATTGTGGATTTCGGCGGCTGCGAAGGCGTGGATGTCTCCGCCCAGAGCCAGCGGGTTGCTGGTTCCGGCCTCGGCCCAGCGGCGGAAGATCCGGTCGCGCGCGGCAGGATAGCCGGACCAGTTGTCCGCCGAGTATTCCGCGGCGCCATCCTCGTAATGCTGAACCGTCTGGCGCATCAGCGTCTGCTGGGTGAGCAGATTCCACTGCGCGGTGCTTTTGCCCAGGCGCTCGTCCAGCCAACGCTCCTGCGCCGCGCCCAGCATTGTGCGGTAGGGGGTATAGAGGTCCGCGCAGTTGCCGATGCGGCTGTGATAGGGCTGGTGCGCCTCGATCAGGCCCTCGGGCTGGCAGGCGTGCGGCCCCCGGTACTGGCGGTCGTCGACGATCTGGAACTGGGCCAGGCTTCCCCAGTCAAGCGTGCGATAGAGCCGCATGTCCGCCCCGCGCGGTGGGCGCGCCCGCAGCGGCTGGTGCTCGTAATAGGCCTGGTAGGCGGCGGCACGGCGGCGCAGGAATGCGGCCGGATCGCCGTTGCCCTGGTCCAGCGCCCCTGCATAGTCGTTGGCCACCTCGTGATCGTCCCAGGTCAGCGCCCAGGGCGCGGCGTGGTGGGCGGCCTGGAGCAGCGGGTCGAGCTTGTAGGTGGCATAGCGGACCCGATAGCCCGCAAGATCCATCGGTTCGGGATTGCGGTGGAGGCGAACAGCGTCCTTCTTGTTGGGCGCGCCTTCGTAGATGTAATCGCCCAGGAAGAGGATCAGGTCCGGGTCTTCTTCCACGACATGGCGCCAGGCCGCGTAGAAGCCGACCTCGTATTTCTGGCAGGAGGCGAAGCAGAGCCGCAGGCGGTCCACGGCAGCCCCGCGTGCCGGGGCCGTGCGCGTGCGGCCCACCGGGCTGGCTTCGCCGCCGGCGATGAAGCGGTAGAAATAGGCCCGGCCGGGTCGCAGGCCCCCAGCCTCGACATGGACCGAATGGCCCCAGCGCGACTCGGCGCGGGCCACGCCCGAGCGCACGATCCGCGAGAAGCGTTCATCCTCGGACACCTCCCAGCGCAAGTCCACCGGGGCCGAAGTCATGCCGCCGTCGGGCGCCATGGGCTGGGGCGCGAGGCGGGTCCAGAGAATCACGCTTTCGGGTTCGGGATCGCCCGAGGCGACGCCGAGCGTGAACAGGCCCGGCGGCAGGCCGGCCGCCGCATGTGCACCGATCGAAAACAGCGTCCCCGCGGCCAGCGCGCCTCCCATGACGGCGCGGCGGGAATAGGCGAGAGGGGCGGCGGGGCGGGTTTCGGTCATGATGGCCGGGCTATCGGCATCCAATGTTACCGAACCGTGACAATTGCCAGCAGGCGCCGGTCCCTGCCGAAAAATGGCGAGGCGGCCGCAACGCAGTCGCAGCAAAAAGAAAGCCGGCCCATGGGACCGGCTTGAAAAGTTTTGGGAGAGGATGCCTGAAAGGCCCGTCCTTCTTGCGCCATGTTGCGGTGCAGCGCAATAGACAAAATTGCATGTGCAGTTGCAGCATCGCCAGCGCGTTGCGATCTGCGACATTTGTCGCAAGGCGTCAGACCATCGGGCTGGCCCGACCGTCGCGGTGGTGAAGCAGGGCGTCTACCGTTTCGAGCGCGCGGTGGAGGCGCGGGTGGTCCACGCTGCCGCCGATCGAGAGTCGCACGGCATGGCGCTGGCACGCCGGATCGACGCGGAAGTGCTCGCTGGAGACTGCCGAGATGCCGAGTGGGCGCATCGCGCTCACCAGTTCGTAAGCGCGGGTCTCCCCCCCCAAAGGGATCCAGAGATGATAGCCCGCAGGCGCCGTGCGGTAGGCGCCTGCGGGCAGAGTGGAAGCGACGATGGCCTGCCGGGCCAGGCATTCCTCGCGCACTTCGCCGACGAGGGCGGCCCAGGTGCCGTCGACCAGCCACTGCGTGCACACGGCCATGTTGAGCGGCGGCGGCATGATCGTGGTCTCGTGCGTATCCGTGGCAAGCCGCATGGCGTCGCGCAGCAGCGGCGCGCGCAGATAGGCCATCCGCAGCGCGGGCGAAATCAGCTTGGAGAGGCTGGCGACATGCCAGGTCCGCTCCGGCGCCAGCGCGGCAAGGGCGGGGATATCGGTCCTGTCCAGGCGCGAGTAGGGATCGTCCTCGATGAGGAGAACGTCGTGGCGGCGCGCGATCTCCACGATCCGCTCGCGCCGCTGCCGGCTGAGCGTGCCGGTCGTGGGATTGTCGTTCTCGGGCACGAGATAGAGCGCACGGATCGGCTGGGCGGTGCAGGCCCGTTCGAACGCCTCAGGGTCGATACCCTCTTCGTCGCCGGTCAGGGGCACGATGGCCATGCCCAGCCTGCGGCAGATCGCGGTCCAGCCCGGATAGACGAAAGCGCCGGTGCATACCGCGTCGCCCGGCTGGAGGATGGCGCTGGCCACGGCATGGAGCGCCGTCTGCGCGCCGCTGGTGACCACCACATTGTCCTCGTTCGCCTCGATCCCCGATGCACGGAGCCATAGCGCTCCAGCCACCCGGTCCTCGGGCGCGCCGCCTGCGGGCTGATACTGGAGACGATTGGCGGCAGCCGGTCCGTCCAGTACCTGCTGCAGGCCCTGCGCGAAGCGCCGCGCGAAAGTGCCGGCAGCGGGGACCGGGGGCAGGTTCATCCCGGTATCGAAAGGCGCAACTTCGCTGGAAATGCCGCCTGCAGGCCGATTGCGCACGAAGCTGCCGCGGCGACCCTCGGCATCGATCAGCCCCTGCCGCCGCGCTTCGGCATAGGCGCGGGTGACCGTTCCAGTGTCGATGCCGAGCGCTTCCGCCAATTCGCGCTGCGGGGGAAGACGGTCGCCGGGGGCGAGCTTTCCTTGCTCCAGATCGCGCCCGATGGCCGCGCATATCGCCAGGTAGACAGGCCCGAGGGCCGGGTCGATCTCCGGCAGCCATTTTTGCGATGTGATTTGCATTGACTTGGTATGCATACAAAACCCATATGATGCAATATCGACTCCAGGGACATTTTTCGGATCGGACCATGACGCAGCCGGATACATTGCCGCCCAGCAAGGGACGCTGGATCTTCCATTGCGGGCTGAAGGGCTTGTGTCCGCGCTGCGGAAAAGGCGCGATGTTTCGCAAGTGGCTGAAGTTGCAGGATACCTGTCCTCAATGCGGGCTGGACTACGGCTTTGCGGCGCCCGACGACGGCCCGGCGTTCTTCTCGCTCTGCATCGTCGCCTTTCCGCTAACGTTCTTCGCCGTCTGGCTGCAGGTCGCGTTCGAGCCGCCGTTCTGGGTCCATTTGCTGACCTCTTTCCCGCTGCTGGGGATCGGGTGCATCGTGCCGCTGCAATATATCAAGGGCTGGCTGGTCGCCTCGCAATACGTGAACAAGGCGCAGGAAGCCGGGACCGAGAAGCTTTGGGCCGACCTGAACGCAAGGGCGGAAAAGCATGATGCCTGACCGCTACGGCCACGCCGTGATCGGGATGGCGCGCAGTTTCGTGTCGGGATATCTGGAGGCGGCGGGACGAGCCGATCTCTCGCATATGGTGCGCGCGGGCGAGGGGGACGATTTTCCCGAGGTTCGTGCTGCGGTCGAGATGCTCTCGGTGCAGGCCGATGTCCTGCGTCGATATGAGGAAGCGCTGGGCCAATATGCCGATCCCGGTTTCTGGGACGAGGCGACGCCGGGCGGTGCGCTGGCCTTGCACGACAGCGGCCAGATGGCGCGCAATGTGCTGGGCGGCCGGCCGCCGTTCTTCCACCGCGACTGACGGCGATGACATGGCAAAGAGCCCTGCCGGTCCTGCTGGCCGCCACCGCCCTCGTGTCAGGCTGCGGGGACGACCGGCGCGAGGAGCGCTTGCGCGCGGCCGGACCCGATCCCTCGTTCGAACGCCTCATGACAGTGGCCGACGCCGATTCCGGCGCACGCAAGTTCCGCCAATGCGCGGCCTGCCATAGCGTGATCGAGGGCGCGATGGACCGCGGCGGGCCCAACCTTTTCGGGGTATTCGGCAAGCGTTTCGGCACCAACAGCACGCGCTACGGTTACACCGCCGCGCTTACGCGCGCGGGCGGAACCTGGGACGCGAAGACCCTCGACACCTGGATCGCCGGGCCTTCCGCCCTGATTCCGGGCACGACGATGCAGTTCCCCGGCGTGCCGGACCCGCTCGACCGCGCGGACCTGATCGCCTACCTGCGCAGCCAGAAGCCCCAGAGCTAGAGCCGTTTCCCGAAAAGCCGATGCAATCGCCGGCCGGCGTCCCCATATCGCTACCGGGCGGAAGGGGGCATGCAAGGAAAGTCACATGGCCAACGGCTGGGCGCCCGACGGCGCCGTTCAGGACCAGATCGACGACAGCCTCAAGGACGCCGTCTCCATCGCCCGGGCAAGATTGCCGCAGGGTGAGGGGCTGGAGGATTGCGAGGTCTGCGGAGAGACCATTCCCCCCGCCCGCCGCCGTGCACTCCCCGGCGCGCGGACATGCGTTTCCTGCCAGTCCCAGCGCGACAAGCGGCCGGATTTCTCCGGCATCAACCGGCGTGGCAGCAAGGACAGCCAATTGCGCTGAGCACGGCTCCGGCGGGCCGGAACAACTCGGCGCACCACTTCGTTTCCTCGCAAAACGGAGTAGCCCATGGCCGACCACGACAGCGAAGTCTCTACCGTTCCGGCGCTCGATATCGATCGCTACCTTGGAACATGGTTCGAAATCTGCCGCTTGCCTCTCAAGTGGGAGGATGCGCAAGCCCGGGACATTACCGCCACTTATTCCCGCAACCCCGACGGCAGCGTCCGGGTGGAAAACCGCTGCATCGACAAGGACGGGAACCCGGACCGATCGATCGGGCAGGCCTTCCCGATCGACGGCAGCAATGCGCGCCTGAAAGTCAGCTTCCTGCCCCAGTTCCTGCGCTGGATCCCCTTCACCAAGGGCGACTACTGGGTGCTGCGGATATCCTCCGACTATACGGTGGCGCTGGTCGGCACGCCCGATCGCGACAACCTCTGGCTCCTGTCCCGCACCGCCGATCTTGCGCCGGACGTGACGGCGGACTTCCTGGGAGCGGCCGAGCGCGAGGGCTTCGACTTGTCCGGGCTGATCACGCCGGTTCAGAGCGGATATGCCGTGCCGGAGGCGGCCTTCACCGACTGATGCAGAGGCTTCCCTTGGGCTTGCGGTCATGTATGGTGGAATAAGATAACACCATATGGGATCGATTTTCGACCCGAACCGGGAGCATAAATGTCCAGCAGCCACTGCGATCGCCGTACTTTCGCATTATCCGTGATGGCGCTGCCGCTTCTGGCGCAGGCCGGCGGGGCGGGGGCGGAGCCGGACATTGCGGTGTCGATCGTAAGCTTCGGTGCAAAGGCGGATGGCGTCACCATCAACACCCGCGCCATCCAGGCGGCGATAGACAGTCTCGCCAAACGGGGCGGCGGGACGGTGGTGGTGCCGAAGGGCGTTTTCGTCAGCGGCGCGCTATTTCTCAAGCCGAGAGTCCACCTTCATCTCGCCGAAGGAGCGGTGCTGCGCTGTACCACGCGGATGGAAAATTTCCCGCCGCGCCGCACCCGCATCGAGGGGCATTTCGAGCCCAGCTTTACCCCGGCGCTCATCAATGCGGATGGCTGCCACGGGCTGCGCATCACCGGCAGCGGCACGCTGGACGGGGCGGGGCGCCCGGTCTGGGACCGCTTCTGGAAGCTGCGCAATGCCGCGCCCGTTCCCGACGAGTTCCCGAACCTGGGCCTGCCGCGCGCGCGCCTGGCCCTGATCGAGAATTCGAAGAACGTCCTTGTCGAAGGCGTGACCTTCAAGGATTCCCAGTTCTGGAACCTGCACCTCTATCGCTGCGAGGACGTGCTGGTGCGCTATGCGCGCTTCGAAGTGCCGGACGACTATGCCCAGGCGCCCAGTACCGATGGCATCGATGTCGACAGTTGCCGGCAAGTGACGGTGGACGGCTGCACGTTCTCGGTGACGGACGATTGCATCGCCGCCAAGGGATCGAAAGGGCCGCATGCCCTGGAAGACAAGGACAGCCCCCCGGTGGAGGGGCTGCGCGTGCGCAACTGCCACTTCCGGCGCGGCCATCACGCCCTGGCCTGCGGCAGCGAGGCCACGGTCGTGCGCGATGTCGTGATGGAGAACTGCCGCGTCACCGGCAGGATGGTGCTGGCGCGCCTCAAGCTGCGCGCCGACACGCCGCAGCGTTACGAGGATATCCGCTTCCGCAACATCCGCCTGGATCATGCCGAAGGCACGGTCATGGCGGTGGAGCCCTGGAGCCAGTATACCGACCTCAAGGGCATGGCGCCGCCGATGTCATGGGTGCGCGGGCTGGAGTTTTCCGGCATCAGCGGCCGGTTCGGCGCGCTCGGCACGATCAGGCCCAATCCGGGGCAGACGGAAATCCGCGACGTGCTGCTGAAGAACTTCGCTCTGCAACTGGCCGACGGGGAACTCCACGGGCAGGGCGTGGAAGATATCGTGTTCGATCACGTCATGATAAACGGGAAAGTGCGCAAGGCGCCTGCCGCTCAGGGGTAGATCGCGCCGGCGAGGGCAGTCCCGTCAGTTGACGGCGTGCGCTGCCTCTTCGCCGGCCGGAGACTGCAGCGCGGCGCGGGCGCGTTCGAGAGCAGTCGTGAAATCGGCGCGGCGGATATCCTTGGTGGCGCGAACCAGCTTGCGCAGTTCCTGGGCGGTACGGGCGCGCAGGGTCTCGTCGCCGATACGGTCGAATTGCCGGGTCAGCCATTCCACCGAAGCGGGTTTCGCGTTGCGGTGCGAACGGAACGCCAGTTCCACGGGAGGCGCCAGAAACACCAGCGTTGCAATGCCTTCATATGGCGGAAGACCAAACAATTCCACGAACCCTGAACCCTTTTCCTCGATGGCGCCGCGATGCGCTCGAACTATTCATAGGATCGGGTTAGCCAACCCGGTCGCGCGATTGCGACGAACCGTTGACAACGATTGCCGATAGCCGCGCCGGGTAGGGTGAGGGCGTGAAACGCGCAGGACTTGCGCCGCTTCGGCACGACAATGAGGCCCCGCACACACCAGCGCGCGAGGCCCAGTCAGGGTCGCACTTTGAATTTCGATGGATCGGTCCCGGAGAGGCCGGGGCCTGGCGGTTATGCGGCGGGAACGGTTCGCTCGCCCGCGATCGGCTGGGCGGCATCGAGGCCGCGGTGACAGCTGCGCAGGACCAGGTCGCTCCATTGCGCCATGTTCTCGGTATAGGCGCGTACGGAATCGGTGATAAACGACACCCCGACTTGCGAGGCACTGGCCGGATCGCCGGCCTTGGCCATGCCGTCCAGGCAGGTCAGCAGCCGTTCGCGTGCCGTCGAGACCTGGGCCACGATCTGCGCCTGAATTTCCTGGCCGTTTTCGAGCATCTGTTCCGCGGCGATCCGCGTGGTCGAGGCGAGGTGCTCGCTCATGGACCTGGCGCGATCGATGCCTTGTTCGAAACCTGCGAACTCAATCATGCTTCATCCTCTGTCCAATAGCTGCTTTCGAAGTCGCGAATGCATCACGTCCGTGCTTGGGGCCTCCAGGGGAGACGCGAAGCCCCAAGCGCCCTTAGTCTCCGTCCAGCAGGGCCCAGAGCCGCTGCTGCAGGGCAGCCGATTCCGAAGGCGTGAGCGAAGGACGCCCATCCTTGTCCGAGCGTGACCATGACCGGTGCGCCGGTGCCGCGACATACGACGATCCGCGCAGGTTCGTCCGCCCTCTCCTCGAGCCGATGCTCATGACGATCCAGTTCCTCCTCGCAATAAGTCAGCAAGACCGGACGCGCATTCCCTGGCGCTTTGCCGGTGCATTCGGCGATAATCGTATACTTATTATTATTGTATGCCGTTTGGCGTTCTTGCGAGGGCTTATCTACAGTTCGCACTCGGTTTTAAAAAGAGGAAAACTTTGTACGGCCGCGTACAGTGGTTTGGGGCAGCCCGAAAGGGTAACTCTACTGATCGAAAATGAGTATATGTAAAAATACGGTGCTTTTGCAGATACTTGCGTGGTGCGTCGGGAAAGCCGCATCTCAAGGAACCTTGGCGCGCATCGATCGTTGTATTTTCCTGATAAAATGGAATATCTCTTGGTCGGTCCGGCCAGGGGGAGGGCTCTGCCGATGACAGGCGGATTGAAGACGGGAAAGACCTGCAACAAGTTGTTGCTGGGTATGTCGAAAGACGACCGCGGGCGCGTCGAATCGCTGCTGCGCCGGGAGTGGCTTGCCACCCGGCAGTATCTGGAGCGACGCGGCGAACTTCAGGAAAAGGTCTACTTCATCGAATCGGGCGTGGTTTCCAACCTGGAGACCAGCGACATTCCCATACCGCTGGAAGTCGGCGTGGTCGGCTGCGAGGGTATCGTCGGCGCCAGTGCGATCTGTACCCTGCTTCCGCAACGGGACAGCTGCGTCCAGATCGAAGGAGAGGCGCTTTCGCTGGATCGCGGGGAATTCCAGACTTTGCTGGAAACGAGTCCGTCGCTGCTGCGCTACCTCCTGCGTTACATCCAGACGCAGATCGTGCAGATCAGCCTTGCCGCCAGCGCCGGCGTGCGGGCCACTGTGCAGCAACGCCTGGCGCGCAAGCTGCTGATGTACCACGACCGCATCGGCAACGACGATCTTGCGCTCACGCATGAGGCGATGTCGATCATCCTCGGCGTGCGCCGGGCCAGCATAACTCACGCCATCCACAACCTCGAAGCCGAGCGCTGGATCAGGGCGCAGCGCGGACTGGTGCATATCCGAGACCGCGCGGGCCTGGTGAAGTATTGCGGGCCGTTCTACGGCGTCGCGGAGGCTCGCTACGCCGAGATCATGGGCCACGAATCCTGAGGCTGCCCTTGCCGCGCGCGCCCGAGATGGCCGGAAGCAGATCTCACGCAACTTACGGCCGGCTGATCCATTGTGCCCGCATGGAATTTGCGCACCTGCAGACGGGGAGAACGCCTGTGCACAGTCATGACGCCGTCGCTCTGTTCGTAAGGCGTATCCAGCTGAGAAGCGTGGTTTCCGCCGAGGAAGTGGAGGCGATGCAGCAGCTTGGCGGCCGCCGCGTCCATGCTTCGCGCGGGCAGGATCTGGTTCTTCCGGGCCACGGCGTGAACCATGCGATCCTGCTGGTGGACGGCCTGCTGGCCCGGTTCGACCAGATGGCGGACGGCAAGCGGCAGATCACGGCGCTGCACATTCCCGGCGACATGGCCGATCTGCATTCGGTGCCGATGCCGCTCCCTGCCTGGGGCATCCAGGCGCTGGTGCCGTCGGTCGTGCTGCACATTCCGCACAGCGACTTGCGCAGGCTTGCGGATTCCCGTCCCGCGATTGCCAGGGCGTTCTGGCGCGACACCGTGACGGATGCCTCCATCCTGGCGAAATGGACGGCCAATCTCGGCCGGGCCGATGCCGTCACCCGCACGGCGCACCTGATCTGCGAGATGGGCATGCGGATGGAAGCGCACGGGCTGGACGCGCGGGACGATTTCGCCCTGCCGATCACCCAGGCCCAGATGGCCGATGCGCTGGGCCTCACCACCGTTCACGTCAATCGCACGGTCTCCGCCTTGCGCCAGGAATGCGGCCTTCTCTTCGAGCAGGGGCGGGTGCGCGTGGAGAACTGGGACGCCCTGGCCGGTCGCGGCAGTTTCGATCCGGGCTACCTTATGCTGGACGTTCGGGTCTGAGCGCCCGCCGCCGCAAGTCGAGGCGGCAGGGTCCATCGACGTGAAAGGGGATAGTGCGGGGCGCCTGCTTGTGCAGGCATCGGCGGAAGACTAGCGGCTTGCGCGGATGGCCGAACAGAGGATGCGCCTGCGATGACCGACGACGAACTGATCGACCATGCCCAGCGGCTTTACGATCTTGCCGCATCGCGGGTGGGATCGCGCCTCGATCTGATCCATCTTCGCGATCTGGTGCCCGATCTGCTCGACCGGCTGCGCTCCCGGATCGATCCCGACCATGAAGGCGAAGGCGCGCGTTCTTTCTGACATTCGCGGTATTCTTCACATGGTCCGCGGACGATAGCGAGCAGGAGGGGGCGGCAACGCAGCGCGCCACCGCCCCCCGGTCCATCGTTGTTTAGAGGCGAGGACCCGGGCGCGGCCTCTAGAGCGGGTTTGCGCCGACAACAAGCGGTCGGCGGCCATAACCCACCGCCCAGATCGCCGGAAAAGCCCGTCTTGCCGTTACGCCGGACATGGAAAGGCCGCCCACCGTGCATGGGGGCGGCCTTGATGGAGTGACGGGGCCCGGTCGGGGGTGGGGATTGGGCCCTCGGGGTCTCTGCCTCTTTGAGCAGTCCCGATCTCAACACCCCTGTCGCGAAGAGGTTCCGCCGTTTCGCGGAAAACCGAACATGACGAAGAGTTAATCTGCCGCCCGGATAGCAGTTAAGCCCCGCTTAAGGAGAATTCGGGCTGGACGCGATCCTTTCGAAACGTGGGCTTCGCGCCCCTGGATAACCGCAATGACCCTGATGCAGCCGCTTCTGCCCGTGCCGCCCTCCGTACTCGACGGAGCGGAGGCGCGCGCCGTGGAGGCGAGGCTGCCGGAGCGTTCGGCAGTCCGTCCGGCCACGCGCCTGACGGTATCGGGCCAGGGCGATGTGCTTCGCCGCCATCTCATGGTCGGCCTCGGGCTCAGCCTGGTGGCTCTGGGGATGCTGCTGCACCGGGCCGGGCTGCGGATCGACCCCTGGCGCGCGGGTAACCTGCCGTTCTATCTCGCGGGCGCCCTGGCGCTGGCATGCCGCCATTTCCTTCCCCGGATGCGGTGGCGCCATGCGCAGGCCGGTGCGGCGTTCAGCGAGTATGCGGCGCTGTTCGCCGCGATCTCGCTGATGGGGGCGGCCGCCAGCTATCCGGTCGCCGCGCTCACGCATGGTTATGCCGATGACGCCCTGCAGCGGATCGACGAGGCGCTGGGGTTCGACTGGCTCGCGCTCTATCGCCAGGTCGTCGCGCATCCCTGGCTCCAGGTGCTGGGGACGACCGCCTATCGCAGCATCTACATCACGCCTGCACTGCTGCTGTGGTCGGCGGCAAAGTCCGGACAGCGCGAGGCGGCCTATCGTTTCCTGGCCGGTTTCTGGCTGGCGGCGGTCATCACCCTGGCCGTGTTCAGCCTGATGCCGGCGCTGGGGCCGTTCTCGCATCTGTGGCACCAGCCGATCGTCTACATGCCGGAAAGCGAGCTTTGGCAGCCCGGCCTGATCCCGGCGCTGCGGGCACACGGCGTCCATGTGGTGGACCTGGCGCATCTGCGGGGCATCGTTTCGGCGCCGAGTTTCCACACTGCCGCGGCCGTGCTCTACATCGTCGCGGCCTGGCGGATTCCGGGGCTGCGCTGGCCGGTGATCGCCCTGAATGCCGCGATGCTCCTGTCCACGCCGGTGGAAGGCACGCATTATCTGATCGACATGATGCTGGGCGCGGCGGTGGCGGTAACCGCGCTTTTGCTGCTCGAATGGCACGTGCGACGCCTGAAAGCGGGCGCTGTTCGCGGGTCGCGCTGGACGGCTGCGCGACAATATGGCAGCGAGCGTGCCGCTTCGACTTCCGAAGATCGCAGAGAATTCCATATCGGGCCTCCTTCTCGCCAGGCAGAAGGCGGGTGGGCCCCATGATCGGCTGAACGGGACAACATGGCGAACCAGACTGGCAGCACGCGCGCGGGATCGCCGCTTGAACTGACCCTGCGCGGGGTGCTGCTCGGCGGCGTGATCACGCTGCTCTTCACGGCGGCGAACGTCTATCTGGGCCTCAAGGTTGGCCTGACTTTCGCCACCTCGATCCCGGCAGCCGTAATCTCGATGGCGATCCTGCGCGGGTTCAAGGACTCGACGATCTTCGAAAACAACATCGTCCAGACCGTCGCCAGTGCGGCCGGGACGCTGGCGGCCATCATCTTCGTGTTGCCGGGGCTGGTCATGATCGGCTGGTGGCAGGGCTTCCCTTATTGGACCACCGCCGCGATCACCGGGACGGGCGGCATTCTCGGCGTGCTGTTCTCCGTACCGCTGCGCCGTGCGCTGGTGCTGGATACGCCGCTGCCCTATCCCGAAGGCCACGCCGCCGCCGAAGTGCTGCGCGTCGGCTCCGAATCGCGCGAAGGTGCAGAGGAAAGCGCCAAGGGTCTCTCCGTCCTCCTGTGGAACGCGCTGGCGTCCGCCGGCTTCGCGATCCTCACCCAGACGCGCCTTGCCGTGGCGGAAGCCTCGGTCTGGTTCCGCGCCGGGCCCGGTGCGACCGGCATTTCCGGCGGCCTCTCCTTCGCCCTGATGGGCGTGGGGCACCTCGTGGGTATTTCGGTCGGCATGGCCATGTTCCTCGGCCTCGTGGTGGGCTGGTGGGTGCTCCTGCCGATCCTGACCGCGCAGAACCCACTGCCGGGCGGGGCGGAAGTCTGGGCTTCCACCGTATTCTCCGAAAACGTCCGCTTCTTCGGCGCCGGCGTGATCGGCGTGGCTGCCGTCTGGACTCTGTTGCGTATCGCCGGACCGGTCATCGGCGGCGTGCGTTCCGCCCTTGCCGCCAGCCGTGCGCGCCAGGCGGGCGAGAAGCTGCCGGTGGAAGAGCAGGACCTGCCGATCTCCATCGTCTTCATCGGCACGCTCGCCATGCTGGTGCCCATCGCGGTGCTGCTGTGGAGCGTCATCGGCAGCGGACCGCTGGCAGGCTCCGAAATGCTGCTGATTTCCGGCGCGCTGGCCTTCATTCTGGTGATCGGCCTGCTGATCGCGGCGGTCTGCGGTTATATGGCGGGCCTGATCGGTGCGTCCAACTCGCCCGTTTCGGGCATCGGCATCCTCTCGGTGGTGGCGGCCTCGCTCATGCTGGTGGGCCTGTTCGGCCGAGACCAACCGACCGGAACCACCGAGGCGCTGGTGGCTTATGCCCTGATCGTCACCGGCATCGTGTTCGGCGTGGCGACGATCTCGAACGACAATCTCCAGGACCTCAAGACCGGGCAGCTGATCGGCGCGACGCCGTGGAAGCAGCAGGTCGCTCTGGTGATCGGCGTCGTGTTCGGGTCGCTGGTGATCCCGCCGGTGCTGGACCTGCTGAACACCGCCTTCGGCTTTGCGGGCGCGGCCAATGCCGGCCCGAACGCGCTGCCCGCCCCGCAGGCGGCGCTGATCTCGACCCTGGCCAAGGGCGTGCTCGGCGGTAATCTCAACTGGACGATGATCGGTTGGGGCGCCGCTGCTGGCGTGGCCTTCATCGTGATCGATGAAGTGCTGGGCGCCATGGGCCGCCTGCGCCTGCCGCCGCTCGGCGTCGGTATCGGCATCTACCTGCCGATGAGCGTGATCCTGCCGACCGTGATCGGATCGGTGCTGGGCTTCTTCTACGACCGCTGGGCCGGGAAGCAGCGCGATCCCGAATTCGCCGAGCGCATGGGCGTGCTCACGGCGACGGGCCTGATCGTGGGCGAGAGCCTCTGGGGCGTCGGTTTCGCCGGGATCGTTGCGGCTTCGGGCAGCGACGCGCCTTTGGCCCTGGTAGGCGACGGCTTTGCCGGACCGGCGCTCGTCGGCGGCACGCTGCTGTTCTTCGTCCTGGTTCATGCGCTCTATCGCCGGACCCGCAAGCTGGTGACTTCGGACTGAAGGCGCTGCCCGGTGCCGCGATCGGCGGTATCGGGAACAGGCAAATCCACTGTCCGTTAGTCAAAGGCTGTCCTTGTCGAGACAGCGACCGCGCCAGCGCCCTCTACGCGCGCCGCGTGATCTGCGTACTGCGGATCAGCTCTCCATTTCGGTCGCCGAGGCCTTCGCCCGCCCCTCGATCGCTCGTTCGAGGCGGCACCGGAACTCATGCAAGTGACGGAAACAAAAACCATTTCGGCCTGAAAAATAGAGCCGTAATGAATGTAAATGCATCTCGTTGAGAACTTCGTGCTCTTCTTTGAAGATGCCGTCTAATCATTGAGAAATAGCGGATTCCGTTGCCCCAACACGAGATCGGCAGACTTCGCGTCGCTGCTCATGCGCGCGTCGATCTGGTCGTGTTTTGCCTTCCCGTGTCCCATTGCGCAGTCTCTGTGACAAATCGCTTACTTCGCTCGGGAAACTTCGGCTGGAAATCGACGTTGCAGGCCGTAACTAGGTGACATCGCCTAAGTTAAAAACCTGATGGGGACTGGGCCGCAGACGTATTGATGAGTTGGAGGGGCGTAAAAATCCTGTTGCCGTGACGCCCTAGGTCACGGTGAATAAAACAGAGATTGGTTAGTTGATAAAACTAACCAAGGCGATCTCTTCGGTTCGTCCGCAGACGCGGGCCATCTTCGCGCAACGAACGGCTGTATCGCGCTAGGCGATACTTCAATGCTGGGAGGACCGAGATGGACAAGCGGGTCGAGATCGTGAATCGCGCCACCAAGGCAACAACCAATGCCGTCGCCCGGGCCGGCGAAACCCGCATCCCGATCCCCCTCGATTCCAACGTCAAGATCGACGCCCCGCCCAATTCCGTCGCATCCATGGTCCGCGAGGGCGACGACCTCGTCCTGAAGTTTGCGGATGGATCGATTATTCGTCTTGAGGGCTACTTCGGCTGCTCGCCGGAAGACCTCGGGCAATTGACGCTCGACGATCCCTCCAATGGATCGCAATGGCTGGTGAACCTGAGCGAGGTGTCCTGCGTGGCGCCGGGCGATGTTTCCACCGAGGCCGTCAACTACAACCTGACCCCGCTCGACAGTGCCGCCGTCAGCACGGCCGGTGCCGCTGGCGCGGCGGCGAGCGGGGGGATCAGCAACGGCCTCCTGATCGGTCTGGGCGCGCTGGCCGTAGGCGGCGGTGTCGCTGCGGCTGCCGGCGGCGGCGGTGGCGGCGGCGGTGGCGGGAATGTCGGTACTCCGCCCAGCGACACCACGGCGCCTGCGGTGCCGGTCGTTTCCAGCGGCGTCCAGTCGGGCGGTGCCACCAACGATACGACACCCACCTTCAGCGGCACGGCGGAAGCCGGCTCGACGGTAACCGTCTTCGACAACGGCACCCGCATCGGCACAGCCACCGCCGCAGCCAACGGTACCTGGACTTTCACGCCCGGCACACCGCTCGGCGAAGGCGCCCATAGCCTGACTTTCACGGCCACTGACGCCGCCGGCAACCAGAGCGCCGCCACGCCGGCACGCGGGTTCACCGTGGACACGGCCGCGCCCGCAGCGCCCGCCGTCACCAGCGGCCTCGAACCGGGCGGCGCGACCAACGATACGACGCCAACGTTCACCGGCACGGCGGAGGTCGGATCGACCGTAACGGTTTTTGACAATGGCACGTCCATCGGCACGGCAACGGTCGGCCCTGACGGCACCTGGACCTTTACGCCCGCCGCCCCGCTTGGCGAGGGCGCGCATAGCCTGACGTTCACCGCCACCGATCCGGCGGGCAATCCCAGCGCCGCCACGCCGGCGCTCGGCTTCACCGTGGACACGGCTGCACCTGCTGCGCCGGTACTGAATCCGACCGACGGCACCACGATCTCCGGCACGGCCGAGGCCGGCGCCACGATCGGCCTCGATACGAATGGCGATGGCACGCCCGACGCGACCACCACGGCCGGTGCAGACGGCACCTGGAGCATCACGCTGCCGGCCCCGCTCGGCAACGGCACCGTCGTCAGCGCCACGGCCACCGACGCGGCAGGCAACGCCTCGGGCGCCGTCAGCGCCACGGTGGACAGCGGCCTGGACACCACACCGCCGGCCACCCCGGTCGTCACCAGCGGCCTGGCGCCGGGCGACGCGACCAACGATACGACGCCGACGTTCACCGGCACGGCGGAGGCCGGATCGACCGTAACGGTCTTCGACAATGGCACGTCCATCGGCACGGCGGCGGTCGGCCCCGACGGCACCTGGACCTTTACGCCCGCCGCCCCGCTTGGCGAGGGCGCGCATAGCCTGACGTTCACCGCTACCGATCCGGCGGGCAATCCCAGCGCCGCCACGCCGGCGCTCGGCTTCACCGTGGACACGGCTGCGCCTGCTGCGCCGGTCCTGAATCCAACCGACGGCACCACGATCTCCGGCACGGCCGAGGCCGGCGCCACGATCGGCCTCGATACGAATGGCGATGGCACGCCCGACGCAACCACCACGGCCGGTGCAGACGGCACCTGGAGCATCACGCTGCCCGCCCCGCTCGGCAACGGCACCGTCGTCAGCGCCACGGCCACTGACGCGGCAGGCAATCCCTCCGCTCCGGCGAACGCCACGGTGGTGAACGGGGTGGACAACGTGCCGCCGCCGATCCCGGTCGTCACCGACGGCGTCGCCGCCGGGGGCGCCACCAACGACACCACGCCGACGTTCCAGGGCACCACCGAGCCGGGATCGAGCGTCACCGTTCTCGACAACGGCACGCCGATCGGCGTTGCAACCGTTGCCGCCGATGGCACCTGGAGCTTCACGCCGACTGCGCCGCTGGGCGAGGGGGCGCACAGCCTGACCTTCGTGGCCACCGATGGAGCGGGCAACCAGAGCCCGGCCTCGGCGCCTTCCGCATTCTCGGTAGACACTATCGTTCCGGCCGCTCCGGCGCTCAATCCCACCGATGGCACCACGATCTCCGGGACGGCGGAAGCGGGCGCGACCATCGGCCTCGACACCAACGGCGACGGTACGCCGGATGCGACCACGACGGCTGCCGGTGACGGCACCTGGAGCATCACCCTGCCGGCCCCGCTGAGCGACGGCACCGTGGTCGGCGCCACGGCCACCGATGCTGCGGGCAATGTCTCGGGCACCGGGAACGCGACGGTCGACGCGGGCATCGATACCACGCCGCCCGCCGCTCCTGTCGTGTCTGGCGGCAGCGACAATACGGCGCCGGTGATTGCGCCGTTGCTGCCCGATACCGCCACGAACGATCCCGCGCCCACTTTCGGCGGTACGACCGAGCCCGGCTCGACCGTGACTGTGTTCGACAATGGCGCGCCGATCGGCAATGCCACTGTCGCCGCCAACGGCAGCTGGACCTTCACGCCGCTGGTCGCGTTGGGCGAGGGGCCGCATAGCCTGACCTTCGTGGCGACGGACGCCCTGGGCAACCAGGGCGCCGCGTCCGCGCCCTTCGCCTTCACTGTCGACACGAACGCTCCCGTAGCGCCCACGGTCAATCCCACCGATGGCACGATGATCTCCGGCACTGCCGAGATCGGCGCGGGCGTGGGTATCGACATGACCGGAGACGGCGTTCCCGATGCCTACGTCCAGGCGGACGGAGCCGGGAACTGGACTTACGTGCCCGGAAGCGCCGTGCCCGATGGCGTGACGATCTCCGTCACGGCTATCGATGCCGCGGGCAATGTCTCGCCGCCGGCCGCCGTGATCGTCGATGCCAGTGTGCCGGTCGCGCCGGGCATCACGGAAGTGGTCGACGATGTGCAAGGCGTCATCGGCGTCGTTCCGCGCGGTTCGGTGAGCAACGATGCCACGCTGACGATCAACGGCACGGCCGAGCCCGATTCCACGGTGCGGATCTACGACGGGGCCACGCTGATCGGCACGCTCACCGCCGACCCGTCCGGCAGCTGGACGCTCACCACCGGCGTTCTCGCCGAAGGTCCACACGAGTTTGCCGTTACCGCCACCGACGCCACCGGCAATGTCAGCGGCCCTTCGGTGACTTACGGCGTCGTGGTCGACCTTTCGCCTCCGGCGTCGCTGGTCGTGAACCCCACGGACGGCATCACGCTCACGGGTACGACCGAGATCGGCGCAACCGTGCTGGTCGACACCAATGGCGACGGCACGGCCGACCAGACCGTGACGGCGGGGGCAGACGGCAGCTGGAGCGTCACTTTCACCGCGCCTCTGCCCGACGGGACGGTCGTCAGCGTGACGGCGGTGGATGTCGCGGGCAATTCCACTGCGCCTGCCACTGTCACCGTGGATGACAGCATCGATACCACGCCGCCGCCCATTCCCGTCCTGGCGCTGGTGACGGATAATGCCGATCCCGTGCAAGGGTCGCTGTCGAACGGCGGGTCCACCAACGACACCCAGCCCACTCTCAACGGTACGGCCGAAGCCAATGTGACCGTGACGATCTACGACAACGGTATCCTGCTGGGCACGACTACGGCGGACGGGCTGGGGGACTGGCAGTTCGAACCGACCGCGCCGCTTGGCGAAGGCGCCCATAGCCTGACGGTGACGACAACCGACACCAATGGCAACGAGAGCCAGCCATCGCCTGCCTTCGCGCTGACGGTGGATACCGCAGCCCCCGCCGCCCCGGTCATCAATCCTTCGGACGGGCAGGCCATCACCGGCACGGCCGAGGCTAACGCCACCATCAATCTGGACCTCAACAACGACGGCACCGCCGACACCTCGGTCCAGGCTGACGGAGCGGGCGTCTGGAGCTATACGCCGCTCGCGCCGCTGATCAGCGGCACGATTTCCGCCACCGCTACGGATGCGGCCGGCAACACTTCCGGCCCGGCGATCGGAACGGTCGACGCCACCGCTCCGCTGGCGCCGACGATCGTCGCAGTGGCCGACGATGTCGGAATCTACACCGATCCGCTTGTGAATGGTGCCTCGACCGACGACGCCCAGCCTACGTTCAGCGGCACGGCCGAGGGCAATGCCATCATCACGCTCTACGAAGGCACGACCGTGATCGGCACGGCGCAGGCCGGTCCTTCCGGTGCCTGGTCGGTGACGCCGCTGGTGCCGCTGGGGCAGGGGAGCCACGCGCTCACCATCACGGCGACGGATGCGGTGGGTAACGAGAGCCTGCCGGCGACTTTCACCGTCGTGGTCGACAACCAGGGCCCTGACGCGCCCGTCATCACGTCGGTGGCAGACGGCGTGGGGGCGGTCACCGATCCGCTGGTATCGGGCAGCGTCACTGACGATACCCGGCCGGCGTTTACCGGAACGGCGGAGTCCGGCTCCACGGTTTCGATTTTCAGCAACGGGACGCTGCTGGGCACGGCCCAGGCAGACGGCACGACGGGCATCTGGAACTTCATCCCCGGCGCGGCGCTGCCGGAGGGGAGCAACAGCATCGTCGTCATCGCCACGGACCTTGCGGGCAATGCCGGCACGCCCTCGGCGCCCTTCACGCTGACTGTGGACAGCGTGGTTCCCACCACACCCGCGATCACTTCCGCCTTCGATAACGTAGGGTCCGTGCAGGGCGCGTTGGCGAGCGGCGCGGCAACCGACGATACCCTGCCGGTCCTGTCCGGAACCGCCGATGCGAATGCCCAGGTCGACATCTTCGAGGGGGGCATTCTCGTCACCACGGTGACGGCCGATGCCTTCGGCGTCTGGAACTTCACGCCTGCCACCCTTGCGCCGGGCACATATATTTATACCGCGAGTGTCACCAATGAGGCCGGCGTGCCCAGCGCCGTCTCTCCGGACTTCGTGCTGACGGTCTCGACTGCACTTCCCGGCGCACCCTCTATCACATCCGCTGCCGACGATGTCGGACGCTACACGGCCGCGCTGGCGAGCGGCGATGTGACGGACGACGTGTTGCCGGTGCTGAGCGGCACGGCGCCGATCGGCAGCACCGTAACGGTCTACGACAATGGCACGCCCCTGGGCCTGGCGACCCTGGATGGGCTTGGCGGCTGGACTTTCACGCCGACTTCGGCGCTGTCCGAAGGCCCGCATGTCTTCACCGCCACGGCCACCGATGCCGTCGGCAATACCAGCCTGGCGTCCGGCGGCTTCACGCTGGAAGTGGACACCAGCGCGCCGCTTGCCCCCGAAATCGATCCCAGCGCGGGCGCGATCCTGAACGGCACGGCGGAAGCGGACGCCACGATCCTGCTGGACCTCGACGGTGACGGCACGATCGACGCCACCACCTTTGCCGACGGCAACGGAGTCTGGAGCTATACCCCTGCGACCCGGCTGGACAACGGAACGACGGTGATCGTCACGGCGGTCGATGCGGCGGGCAATGCCTCGGGCACGGACAGCGTGGTGATCGACCGCACGCCGCCGCAGGCACCGAGCATTACCCAGATCCTGGACAATGTCGGCGCGCAGGCCGGCAATGTCGCCAATGGCGGCACCACCGACGACACTTTGCCCGAACTGACGGGTACGGGTGAGCCGGGCTCGACGATCAACCTCTTCGATTTCGGCGCGCCGGTCGGCACTGTCGTGGTCGGCGCCACCGGCACCTGGTCCTTGCAACTGACGACGCCGCTCGGTTCGGCGCCGCATTCCTTCACGGCCACGGCTACCGATCCGCTGGGCAACGTCGGCCCGGCCTCGGCTGCCTATGCGGTGACCGTGGACGTCAGCCCGGTCGTCCTGCCGGTCATCACTTCGGTGCGGGACGATGTCGGTACGATCGTCGGCACGGTGGCGCCGGGCGCCACGACCGACGATGCGCTGCCGACGATCGTCGGAACCGCGGGCGGCAACGCGACCGTCGCCGTCTATGACAGTGTGGCGGGCCTGTTGGGCACCACCGTGGCGAATGGCAGCGGCGACTGGTCCTTCACCCCCGCGGGAACGCTGGGCGGCGGCCAGCATACCTTCACGGCCATCGCCACCAATGCTGCCGGCAACTCCAGCAGCTTTTCAGCCGGCTATCAGATCAATATCGATACCACCGTTCCTGCGGTGCCGACGATTACCCAGGCCAACGACGATGTGCCGGGCATCACGACGCCGGTGCTGAGCGGCGGCCTTACCAACGATACCACGCCCACCCTCATCGGCAGGGCGGACGGCAACGCGGTGGTCACGATCTACGCCAATGGCGTTGCGATCGATACCACGACGGCCTCGCCGACTGGCGACTGGCAATATGTGCTCGTGACGGGCGGAGACGGTCCGCAGAGCATCACCGTCAGCGCCGCCAACGCGGCCGGAAGCAGCAGCGTGCAGTCAGCGCCCTTCGTCTTCACCGTGGACGCCACACCCCCTGCGGCGCCCCTGGTCAATCCCACGAATGGCACGGGAACGCTCAGCGGCACGGCCGAGCCGAACACGACGGTGAGCATCGTCATCGGCGGCGGGACGGCCGCGACGGCGAACGTCGACGCATCCGGCAACTGGACTTACGCCATTCCCGGCAGCAATGCCGAAAACACGCCGATCGCGGTGACCGCGATCGACGCGGCGGGCAACGGTTCGTCGGCCACGACGGTATTCGTCGACCTGACCGGGCCTGCCGCAACTGTCGCCATCGCTGCGCAGGACGATCAGGGTCTCGTCATGGGCGCGATCGCGCCCAATTCGACGACCGATGATACGCTTCCCCTGTTCTCCGGAACCACCGAAGCCTACGCGACGGTTCGGGTCTTCGACGCCGGACAGCCGATCGGCACCGTCCAAGCCGACCTCAACGGCGATTGGAGCCTCACGCCGGGCATCGCGCTCGGCAACGGCGTTCACAGCATCACGTATATCGCCACCGACCTTGCCGGAAATGCAGGCACGGAAAGTCCGGCCCTGGTCTTCACGGTTCTGACCGGAAACCCGAGCGTGCCCACGATCGTCCAGGTTGCCGACGATGGCCCGACACCTGGCGCCATCCTGGGCGGCGGCGCCACCAACGACCCGACGCCCGTCATATCCGGCAAGGCCGATCCGGGCGCCATCGTCACCTTGATCATCGATGGAACCGGCGTCGCCACGATGACCGCAACCGGGACCGGCGACTGGTCGTTCAACGCGCCCAGCCTCGATGACGGGCCGCATACGATCGCCGTCTCGGCCGCCAATGCTGCGGGCAATCAAAGCGGGCCTTCGGGCGACTTCGCGATCGTCGTCGATACTCTTGCGCCCGGTGCGCCTGTCATCACCGGCAGCGACGGCACCACCGTCATGGGCACGAGCGAAATCGGCGCCACGATTACGCTCGCAGTCTCCGGCGGCGGTACTTACGAAACCACAGCCAACAGCGTCGGCCAATGGAGCCTGACCCTGCCGATACAGGCAGCCAACGGAACCACTCTCACTGCCACTGCGAGGGATGCAGCAGGCAACAATTCCGGTCCTGGGACCGGCACGGTCGACCAGGGCGTCGACATGACCCCGCCTGCCACGCCTGTCCTTTCCACTATCAGTGATGATGCGGGCTTCGTCGTGGGGGCCATCACCAACGGCGGCGTCACCGACGATATCTCGCCGCTGATCTCCGGCACCGCCGGTGCCAACGTGCTCATCTCCGTCTACGACGGCACGACCTTACTTGGCACGACCAACAGCGATGTGGACGGCGCATGGAGCTTTTCGCCGACCACCCCCCTGGGCGCAGGTCCTCACAGCATTTCCGCCACAGCGACCGCCAATGGCGTGGAGAGCATCAGCGGCAACGCCATCTCTTTCACGCTCGACCTCACCCCGCCGCCGGCGCCAGTGGTCGATCCGGGCAACGGCACGGTATTTACCGGCACGACGGAAGCCAACGCCAGCGTTATCATCACCTATCCGGGCGGATCTACCACCGTTCAGGCGGACGCGACGGGACACTGGACCTTCACGCCGGGCACGCCCATTCCCGACTCCGCCGCGGTGACCGTGGCCGCGCGGGACGTGGCGGGCAATCTCTCCGGCAGCTCCACGGCGTCCATCGATTCGACGCCGCCCACCGTGCCCGCCATCACCGGCGCAGACGATAATGCCGGCGGTGTCCTGGGCCCCGTCGCTACCGGAGGCGGCACGGACGATACCACGCCAACGCTCTCGGGCATCGCAGAAGCGAACGCCATCGTCTCGGTCTACGACGGCGCCACGCTGCTCGGCACCGCGGTAGCGACGGGCGGCGCCTGGACCTTCACTCCCCCGACCGCCCTGGGAGAAGGGCCGCACAGCTTCACCGTCACGGCCGCGGATACGTTCGGCAACGTCAGCGGCGCTTCCGCGCCTTACACGCTGACCATCGTCACTTCCACGCCGGCCGCCCCGGTCATTACCGGCGGCGCCGACAATGTCGGCGCCATAGTCGGGCCCATCGCCAATGGCGGGGCCACGGATGACAGCCAGCCCACGATCACCGGCAGCGCCGGCGCGAACCTGACGATCACGCTCTACGAAGGCGCAGTGGCCGTAGGCACGACCACCAGCGACATCAACGGGGCCTGGTCGATCGAGACCAGCCTGTTGCAGGACGGCGCGCACGTTCTCACGGCCGTCGCCACCAATGCGGCCGGCACGGCAAGCGCCAACTCCAGCGCCTTCACCGTCAACGTCGATACCGCTGCACCGAACCCGCCCGCAGTCACGTCCGTCACTGACGATGTGGGCACGATCCAGACCGCCCTGGTATCGGGCGCGCAGACCGACGATACCCGACCGACCCTGACCGGCACTGCAGAGGCGAATTCCACCGTCTCGATCCTGGACCGCGGCGTGCTCTTGGGAACCACCACGGCCAATGGGTCCGGCGCATGGACGTTCACGCCCACCACGCCGCTCGATCCCGGCGGTCATATCCTGACGGTGACCGCCACCGATGCCGTCGGCAACCAGAGCGGGCCCACGGCGGCCTTCAACCTAACCGTGGATACCGCCGCCCCGGCGGCCCCCGCCATCACCGGCGCGACGGACGATGTCGGCGTGTCCGGACCGATCGCCAATGGCGGCCTGACCGACGACGCTCTCCCGCAGATCACGGGTACCGCCGAAGGGAACGCGACCGTCTCGATCTTCAACAACGGCGTCCTGCTGGGGACCGTTGTTGCGAACGGATCGGGGGACTGGTCCTTCACACCGCTCTCGCCGCTGTCGGAGGGCCCGCACAGCTTCACGGCCTCCGCACGCGACGCTGCGGGCAATGTAAGCGGAACGTCCCCGGCTTATGCCTTCACCGTGGACACCACGCCGCCCGTGGCGCCGGTGATCGTCTCGGCAAATGACGACACCGCGCCGCAGCTTGGCATCGTGGCCAGCGGCGGCGCCACGAACGATACGACGCCGACACTCACGGGCACGGCCGAGGCCAATACCAGCATCGCGGTGTTCGACAACGGCCTCCAGATCGGCACGACAACCGCAGACACCAACGGGGTCTGGACCTTCGCACCCACCACGACCCTGGGGGACGGCAACCACAGCTTCACGGTCCGCGCCACCGATGCCACCGGCAACCAGGGCGCCGCGTCCGCAGCCTATACCGTAAGGGTGGACACGGCCGGCCCGGCCGCCCCGGCCATCGCCAGCGTCACTGACGACGTGGGCTCGGTGCAGGGTGCCGTCGCCAATGGCGGCGTGACCAATGACACCATCCCGCTCCTGCGCGGCACGGCCGAGGCGGGCTCGGTCCTGACGATCCTGGCCAACGGCACCGCGATCGGCACAACCCAAGTCGATGCCACCGGCAACTGGAGCTTCTTGCCCCCGACTGCCCTTGGCGAGGGCAATTATGCCTTCACCGCCTTCGCCACCGATGCCGCCGGCAACCCCGGCACCGCTTCGGCGGCCTTCGGCATCACCGTAGACCTGACCGCGCCGCCTTCGCCGATGATCACCAGCATCGTCGACGATGTCGCCCCGGTCACGGGCACGGTCCCCAGCGGCGGCATCTCCAACGATGCCTCGCCGCAGCTGAACGGCACGGCCGCGATCAATACCGTGGTCCTGGTCTACGACAACAATGTCCTGATCGGCAGCACCACGTCGAACGGTTTGGGAGCCTGGAGCTTCACGCCGACCGGCACGATCGCCAACGGCTCCCACAGCTTCACCGCCGTGGCCGTCGATCCCGCCGGCAATGCCAGCGCGGCGTCCAATACATATGGCATGACGGTGGACACCGCCGCGCCGGTCCAGACCATCGCGATTACGACGCTGACCACCGACACCGGCACTCAGGGCGACTGGAGCACGCAGGATACCACTCCCACCATCGGCGGCACGCTCAGCGCCGCATTGGGGGCGGGTGAGCAAGTGCAGGTCCAGATCGACGGCGGCACCTGGATCAACGCCAGTTCCTCCGGATCGACCTGGTTCTATGGCGCGGGAACCTTGGCGACCGGATCGCACAGCATCATCGCCCGCGTGGTCGACGCGGCGGGCAATGTCGGCAACAGTGCCTCGCAGAACCTCAGCATCGCCGCCATTCCGGCTCAGGCACCGATCGTCCAGGCCACCGGCACATCGCTGCTCGGCCTCGTGGGGGTCGAGGCGCTGAACCTCATCGACCTCAGCACCCAGTCGCTGATGGCGGTCGACCCGAACAACAACCTGAAGAGCGTCCAGGTCCGTTACGCGCCGCTCCTGGCGCTCAGTCTCGGCGCCTACACGCTGACCGGCTCCAGTGCGCTGGCAGCGGAACTGGGCCTGCAGATCTCCGTCACCAATACGGCCGGCCTGCTCGGCATCCTCGCGCCGACCTCCACCCTGACGATCACCTCGCTCAGCGGCGGCGCGATCGACAACCTGGCCGTCAACGAACTGCTCAACACCGTGCACTTCCAACAGAACGTCTCGACCCTGGGCGTGGACCTTCTCAATTCGGTCAGCATTACCGCCACTGACACCACCAACCTTTCGGCCTCTTCGTCCACGGGGACGCTGCTCGATCTCAGTCTGCTGAACGCCAGCGGTTCGCCGAACTTCATCGAGGGCGACGGCGGTAACAACCTCCTGAACGGCACCGCAGGGAACGACCGTCTCTACGGCCACGCCGGCGTCGACGTGCTGAACGGCGGCAACGGCAACGACTTCCTGCGCGGCGGTCCCGGCGCCGATACCCTCAACGGCGGCGCCGGCAACGACACCCTGGTCTACGACTCCGCGGACACATTGATCGACGGTGGAACCGGAACGGATACACTTCTGATCGACAGCGGCACCGGACAAGTGCTGGACTTGGGAACGGCCACCAACATCCGGAATATCGAGGTGATCAATCTCGGGATCGGCGATGCGGGGCGGCGGATAAACCTAACGGAAGCGGGAGTCATTCGTGCCACCGAAAGCAGTCATCAACTCACCATCAACGGCGATGGGAACGACAGCGTGACGATGACCGGCGCGGTCTTCCAGGGACAGACGCTCATCAATGGAGAGGCCTACAACCATTACTCTCTGGGTACGACCGACATCTTCGTCGACCATCCGGTGATGGTCGTCATCTGACAGGAAGCACGGCCAGCGAACTCAGTTCATGAAAGGGGAGCATGGCGTTTACGGAGTGGAGGGTCGCCGGAACGGTGGGAATCGCCGTCCTGGGGATCGTGGGTAGTCGATGTCACGCACAGGAACAGGATAATACGCATGCCGTAATCGCCTCGGGCGAACTGCCGCCGATCGGTAGGCAGAAAGTTCTCCCGCCGGGCACCGCGACCCCAGGCACCGTGGCGCCGCAATCCGCGGCGCCCGGTGTCGGAGCTGCGCCGAACGCCGTCCCTACGGCGAGCGTCGCAGCCGTACCGGAAGATGGCCGGGCCGGCTGGGCGCAGGCTGTTCCACCGCCGCCGCAAGGCTTGCCTCCCGGCTCCGGCCAGGCAGCTTCCGGGCAGCCGGGCGACGATCAGTCCGATGCCCCGTTGGTGCCGGGCCGGCTCGATCTCTCCGATGCCGTGGTGCTCACCTTGATGCGCCACCCGGAGATTTCGCGCGCCAACGCTGCCCTGGCGCGGGGGCGGGCCGATCTCGGCGCGGCCAAGTCGGCCTGGACGCCTCAGGTTTCCTATCAGGCCAATCTCGGACCGAACATGCTTTCCGGCCGCAACACTTCCGGTTTCAACGAAAACATGGCCGGGCCGAGCGTCTATCTGCAGCAGCAGGTCTGGGATTTCGGCCGCTCCAAGGGAGAGATCGGCGCCGCCCGTTCAACCATGCGTCAGCGCCGATATGAATTGGAATCCGTCGCGGACCAACTGGCGGAGCAGGGCGCCATGGCTTTCCTGGAGGTCAAGCGCTTCGAACTGCTTTCGGTTGAGGCCCGCAAGCAAGTGGAGGAGCTGGAACGGCTGCGCCACCTGATCGGCCTGCGGGTCAACGCCGGCGTGTCCGACAAGTCGGACCTCATGCTCGCCGATGTCCGGGTGGAAAGCGCCCGGGGAGAGGCGATCCAGGCGGAAACCTCGCTCGCTGTCGCGCAGTCCGGCCTGCTCAATCTCATCGGCGATCTTCCGCAGAGCTATGAGGACCCGACCGCACAGATATCCCGCTTCGAGACGGGCGACGACGAGCCGGACTATGACAAGCTGCCCGCGGTGGTGGCCACCGAACAGGCCGAACATGCCGCCGCCTCGAAGATCGGCCAGGCCAAGGCCGAACGCTACCCCCGGCTGGGCCTCCAACTCGGCTACACGCGCAACAACTACACCTACAATACGCGCGACAATTCCTTCGCGGGGATGGTGACCGTTACCGGAGACCTCTATCGCCGCAGCAACCACTACCTGATCGAGGCCGCAGAGGAAGATCGCCGCGGGGCCGAGGCGGCGCGTGATTCCGCAGTGTTGGAAGCACGGGGCAAGGCGCTTTCGGCCCGCCAGCAAATCCGCGCCGGGCAGGCCCGCATCTCGGCCTATTCCCGCCAGGAAGAGCAGGCTGTCACCGCCAGTCGCATCTTCTTCGAGGAATACAAGTTGGGCAAGCGCACCCTTACGGAACTGCTGAACACCCAGCTTGAGATCTACCGCGCAGCCAGTTCGCGCATCGCTGCGCAATACGACATCATGGAAGCGCGCGTCCGTTTCGAAAACGTCAGCGGCACCTTGCGGCCTTCGCTCGGCCTGCCTGCCCGCCTGCGTGAGGAGGAAGACTTCGATGGCTGACAGCGCCGATATCGTCCAGCCGCCCTGGACCGCCGCCGTCGCGGCCCTCGGCACTCTGAAAGGCGTGCCGGTGGGCGCGCAGGAACTGGCGAAACGCCTCTACTGGTCCGAAGGCCTGGACGCTGAGAAGACCCTGGTTCACGCCGCGCGCCTCTCGGGGCTGGACTTCCAGATCGTGAACATGCGCGTTGACGACGTGCCGCAACTGCTGCTTCCGGCCATCGTCGAACTCAACGACCAGAGCACGGCGATCCTACACGCCCGGGACGGGCTGGGCGTGCGCGTTTCCATGCCCGGAATGCGGCACGATGCGCCCGTGGAACTGTCGCTCGACACGTTCCGCGGCCGGACCACCGGCCGCGTCGGTTTCGTGGAGCCGCTCTCCACGCGTTCGCGCGACGCCCGGCTGGACGAATTCCTGCGGGCACCTTCGCGGTCCTGGCTGTGGGACATCATCATGGCCGACCGGCGCGGCTATGGCGAAGTGGTGCTCGGGTCGGTCTTCGGCAATCTCCTCACGTTCGCGACCTCGCTCTTCGCCATGCAGGTGTGGGACCGGGTGATCCCGGCCCAGTCCGTCCCCACGCTATGGGTGCTGGCGCTGGGGACCGGGCTGGCGCTGTTCCTGGAACTGTTGCTGCGCACGGCGCGCGTCCAACTGGTGGACCGCATCGGCCGGCGCGCCGACATCGCGATTTCCTCGCGCATTTTCGCCCGCGCGCTGGACATCCGCAACGATGCCCGTCCGCGCTCGACCGGCGCGCTGATCGCCCAGTTGCGCGATGTCGAGCAGATACGCGAAATGCTGACGTCCACCACCGTTTCGGCGATGATCGACCTGCCGTTCATCCTGCTGTTCCTGGTGCTCTTCGCCTTCCTGGCGGGACAATTGACCTTCGTGCTGATCGGCGCGGCTGTCCTGATCCTGCTGCCGGGACTGCTGCTTCAGCGCCCGCTGGCCCGCCTCGCCACCGAAGGCATGCGGGAAGGGGCGCTGCGCAACGCGATCCTGGTCGAATCGATCGAAAGGATCGACGAGATCAAGTCGGCACAGGCCGAAGCCCGTTTCCAGTCGCTTTGGGAACGCCTGACCCTTGCCGGCACCCGTGTCGGCGCCGAACAGCGCTTCCTTTCCGCGCTTTTCGTCAACTGGACGCAGACGCTTCAGCAACTCGCCTATACGGCCGTGGTCGTGGCGGGCGCCTTCAAGGTCATGGAAGGCGACATGACGATGGGCGCCCTGATCGCCTGTTCGATCCTCACGAGCCGCGCACTGGTCCTGTTCGTGCCGTTCGGGCAGATATTCACCCGCTGGCAGAATGCCAAAGTGGCGATGACCGGGTTGGAGGATCTGTTCGACAAGCCGGTGGACCACGATCCCGAACGGGGCCTGCTGCGCCGGGCGACGCTCAACGGCTATTATGAAATCAAGGATTTGACATACGCCTACGATCCCGATGGACCGCTTGCACTGAAAGTGGAGCGTCTGTCGATCCGCGCCGGGGAGCGCGTGGCATTCCTCGGCCGGATCGGGGCGGGCAAGTCCACGCTGCTCCGCTTGCTGTCGGGCCTTGCCTGGCCGACCAGCGGCGAAGTGCTCCTGGACGGGACCAACCTGACGCTTATCAACCCCGTCGATGTCCGCCGCGACACGGCCTATCTGGGGCAGGGCGCGCAGCTCTTCCTGGGCACCATCCGCGAAAACCTGCTGATCGGCGCGCCGGGCGTGAACGACGAACAGATCCTCCACGCTCTGGCCGTAACCGGGGGGCTGCCGCTCGTACAGAACCAGCCGCAAGGTCTCGACCTGCTGCTGCAGGAGGGCGGCGCCGGACTGTCCGGCGGGCAAAGGCAGACGTTGCTCCTGACCCGCGCCCTGCTGCGCAATAGCAACATCCTCCTGCTCGACGAGCCTTCCGCCCCGCTCGACGACATCAGCGAGCGGGCGCTCGTCGCCAACCTTGGGCAATGGCTGCGCGGCCGCACGCTCGTGGTCACAACCAATCGGCCGGGTCTCCTCGAACTGGTGGACCGTATCGTCGTCATAGACTCCGGCCGCATCGCGCTGGATGGGCCGAAGGAGAAAGTGCTCGGCGCCCTGGCCGGACCGGCCGGGATCAGGGAGAAGCAGGTATGACGGCCGGTAACCCCACAAGCGCGATTGCTGGCGGCGGCTTGCTCGAGGGCCTGCGCGGAGAGGAAGACAGCCGCTGGCTGCGAACCGTGGGGCGGCTGCGGATCATCCCGATCCTCTCGGTGGGCATCCTGGCCTTCCTGGTCTGGAGCTATTTCGGCGTACTGGACGAAGTGACGGTCGGTTCCGGCAAAGTCACGCCGCCGTCGCGCTCGCAGGTGATCCAGAGCCTTGAGGGCGGGATCGTCAACGGCATCTTCGTGCATGAAGGCGATATCGTCCGCCCCCATGAAAAGCTCGCCACGCTTGACCGCGCGCGCTTCAGTTCGATGCTGGGCGAGGCGGAGGCGAAAGCGCGGGCACTGGAGGCGACCGCCGCGCGGCTGGAGGCTGAAATCAGCGGTGGCAGTCCCAACTTTCCCGCGTCGGTCAAGGAGACACCCGGTCTCATGGCGCGCGAACTGGAGCTGATGCGATCGCGGCGCCAGAACCTCGATGTCGCGACGGCCAGCATGCGGCAGTCTCTGGCTCTGACCCGCCGCCAGTTGGCCATGACCGAGCCGCTCGTCGATCTGGGCGCTGCGAACCAGGTGGAGATCATCCAGCTTCGCCGGCAGGAGAACGAGATACAGGCCAAGCTCGATTCAATGCGCAACCAGTACGTCATCGATGCCAGCGCTGACTATGCGAAAGCGCGGGCGGAACTGGACCAGGTCACCCAGGTCATCGGCGGTCGCCGCGACCAGCTGGACCGCACGATCCTCTATTCACCCGTTCGCGGCATCGTGAAGAACCTGGAAGTGACCACCATCGGCGGCGTGATCCAGCCGGGCGGTTCGCTGATGGAAATCGTGCCGCTGGAGGACCAGCTCCTGATCGAATCCCGCGTGCAGCCGCGGGACATCGCCTTCATCCGTCCGGGGCAGCCTGCGACAGTGAAGATCACCGCATACGATCCCTCGATCTACGGCACCCTGGCGGGGACGGTCGATCGCATTTCCCCCGATACGCTGCAGGACGAGGTCCATCGCGATCAGGTCTATTACCGCGTTTATGTGCGGACCCAGCGTTCGACCTTGCGCGCCAAGAACGGCCATGAATACGCGATCATGCCCGGCATGGTGGCGACCGTGGAGATCAGGACCGGGCGGAAGACGATCCTGCAATACCTCATGAAGCCCATCAACAAGGCAGCCGAAGCGATGCGCGAACGCTAGGAAACGCCGGACTTGCTTAGGTCGCAATCATCCTGTCAGACGCGCTGGCAGGACGAATTGGGGACCCGGCCCGGCCCCTTGCCGAACTTGGCTTGCACCCGGGCAAGGAAAGGACGGCTGCGCGCCTTCGGTTCCGGATCGCTGCAGCATGTGGCTTTCCACGTCCGCGCGCGGACCTCCAGATCCTGATTGGCGGCAAGCTGGGTGCGGTCTCCGAGTGTCTCGGTCGAGGATTCGCCTGTGTTGCAGATGTCGTCCACGCGGGCGACGGGACCGCCCGCGCCGCCGCCTCCACCGGCTCCGCCGCCACCACCTCCGCCACCGCCCCCGGCTCCTCCCCCGCCGCCGCCACCGCCGGCTCCCCCGCCGCCGTTTCCGCCGCCGGCATGTCCGCCGGACTTGGCGATGGCGGGCGAAGTTAGTGTCGTGGACAGGAGCATGGTCATGGTTGGCGGCACCAGCAGCGAATATTTACCGCAGGCGGTCAGGAATGAGCGGCGATCGCTCTCTCCTTCCGGTCCATTGAAGATTTTGGGCTTTTCCATGACTTATCTCCGCATTCCGCCCCAGTCATGAAAGTACAGGAACGTCGCGGGCTGTTAAGCCGCTCTTGAGGATGGCCCGCCCTCACCAGATTTTCGAAGCGCTACGCCGTATGGCGCCGGCAGCTAACACGCTTTTGCAGAGCCGCTTCGGATAGCTTAGGAGAAATTCACCATTCCCGCCCGGCGATCAGCCAAATGGAGGAACCGGGGCCGCATTCAGGCGGGCTCGCCGCTGCCCTGGCGCCGCGACGATTGCAGAAGCTCCAGCAGGCGGCGGGCGATCTCGCGTTCACCCATCACGACATGGTCCGCGCCGATCTTTTCGAGGTGATCGACCTCCTCGTCGGAATGCGCCCGTGCGAGGATCTGGATGTCGGGATTTCGCTGACGGGCATGCTGGGCGATCACGCCGGCTTCGAAACCTTCCGGTATGGCGATCATCAACCGCGTGGCTTCGCCGATGCCCGCTTCTTCGAGAATATCCATGCTGGAGGCATTTCCCTCCACCACTTCATGGCCGATCTCCCGCGCCGAACGGGCCAGGTCGGCGCGTTCTTCCACTATGACCATCTGGCGGGCCTCGCCGGAGATGCCGTCCGCCACCAGCCGTCCGACCCGGCCGTAGCCGACCAGCACCACGCGCTCTCCGGCTGCGGACGGCGCGCGTCTTGCACTCTCCGACGCGGCCACGGACTTGACGATGCTGTGCCGCCCGGCCAGCCAGCGGAAGAGCAGGGGATTGGCGAAGATCGAGAAGATCGCACCGGCCAGGATGAGGTCGCGCCCCTCTTCGGGCAGGACGCCAAGTTTGACGCCCAGCGCGGCCAGCATGAAGGAGAACTCGCCGATCTGGGCGAGACCGGCGGCGACCGTCAGCGCGGTAAGCAGCGAGTGGCCGAAGAACCGCACGATGGCGATGGCGGCCAGGGATTTGCCGAGGATGACGATCAGCACCGTGGCCAGAACCGCGCCGCCATGCTCCACCACCACCGCCGGGTCGAACAACATGCCGACCGAGACGAAGAACAGTACGGCGAAAGCATCGCGCAGCGGCAAAGTCTCTTCGGCGGCGCGGCGGCTGAGCTGCTTCTCGCCCATGACCATGCCGGCGAAGAAGGCGCCCAGCGCGAAGGAGACGTCGAAGACGTAGGCCGCTCCGAACGCGACGCCCAGCGCGATCGCCAGGACCGCGAGGCGGAACAGCTCACGCGAGCCGGTATGGGCGGCCCAGTGCAGCGCGGCCGGGATCACCCGCTTGCCGACGATCAGCATGAGCGCGATGAAGCCGCCGACTTTCGCCAGGGTCAGGCCGATCATCCACGCCAGTTCCATGCCCGATTGCGCGCGTCCGTTGGCCAAGCCGGCGAGCGCGGGCAGCAGCACGAGAACCAGCACCATGGCCAGATCCTCGACGATCAGCCAGCCGACGGCGATGCGGCCGCGTTCGGTGTCCATCAGCTTGCCGACCTGCATCGCTCTCAGCAGCACCACGGTACTGGCCACGGACAGCGCGAGGCCGAACACCAGGCCGCCGGCAAGGTTCCAGCCGAGCCAGGTCGCCAGCCCCGCTCCCAGCGCGGTGGCGAAGGCGATCTGGAGCACGGCACCGGGCACGGCAATCTTGCGGACCGAGAGCAGGTCGCGGACGGAAAAGTGCAGGCCGACGCCGAACATCAGCAGGATCACGCCCAGCTCCGCCAGTTCGTTCGCCAGCGCGCTGTCCGCCACGACGCCCGGCGTGAAGGGGCCGACCAGCACTCCGGCGAAGAGATAGCCGGCGACCGGCGATATCCTCAGCCGGTGGGCAAGAGCACCCATCGCAAAGGCGGCGACCAGACCGGCGACGACCGTTGCGACGAGAGGCGTACTATGGGGCAATCGGGACTCCTGGCGTGTTTCACCACCGGCGAATCCTTCACTCCACGGTCGAGACGAAAGCGACGGCGATTGCGGCAGCGACCATCGATCCGACCAGCAGGAGCGGCAGCAGCCACCCCGGAGCCGTGTTACGCCTACGGACCATCGCCGGTTCCTTTCCGCTTGCGTTGACGAACCGCATATTGCTCAGGAACCGGCTTCCTGTTGGTGTCCCACGCGTTTCGGAATGTTTCTCCGGGCCGGGGCCTCAATAGATGTCGCGGCGGTAGAGCCCGGCTTCGGCCATCCCTTCCAGGCGCTCGTCGCCAAGCGCCGCGCGCAATGCGGCGTCGACGGCGGGGGCCATGCCCTGAAGGCTGCCGCAGACCATGATCGCCGCGCCGTTTTCCACCCAGTCCCGCAAGTCGGCTTCGGCCTCGGCGCAAAGGTGCTGGACGTAACGCCCGCAATCGGCATCGCGTGACCAGGCGCGGTCGAGCCGGGTGAGGGTGCCGCGTGCCAGCCAGTGCTCGATCTCGTCAGGCAGCAGGGCGTCGTGATCGCGATTGCGCTCACCGAACAGCAGCCAGTGACCGCCGCGCCCAGCCGCTTCGGAAGCGCGCAAATGGCCGCGCAGCCCGGCAAGGCCCGTCCCGTTGCCGATCAGGATCATCCGCCGCGGTCCGGCAGGGCCGGCTACGGGCGCGTGGAAGCCTTCATTGCCGCGCAGTCGCAGGGCGATCTCGCTGCCGAGGGGGGCGAAATGCGTCAGCCAGCCCGAGCCCAGCCCCAGGGTGCCGTCGGTTCGTTCGACTTGCCGGATCAGCAGGTCGAGGCGGCCGTCCGCCGGGATCGATGCAATCGAATATTCGCGGTGGGGCAGCGGGCGCAGCGCGGCCAGAAGTTCCTCTGCAGTGGCGACGGGATGGTCGGGAATCAGCGCCAGGGCGAGGTGGTGGGCCAGCGGCTGGCCCTGCGCCATTTCCGACCCGGCCAAGCCGCAGTGGGCCAGATAGGCCGCGACGCGGGCGGGATCGTTGGCGCCGGGCAGCACTTCGGCAATGTCGCCGGCCTGCCAGGCAGCGCTGCCGTCGCAGGGCTCCAGACTGACGAGGAAGGCGGGGCCGCCGGCACTTCCGGCGTTGAGCCGGCGCCGGTAGGCCAGCCGCCAGCGGGAATAGGCGGCAGGTTCCCAGTCCGGCATGTCCGGCTCGGCGCCAAGCGCGGCGAGCTGCTGCTGCCACTGGCGCTGGGCGTCGGTGTCGTCACCGTCGACCTCGATCATGTCGAACAGGCGGCGGGCACCGCCGGCATGGAGCCAGCGGTCTACCGAATGGCCGAAGGCGCAGAACTCGGGATATTCGCGGTCACCCAGCGCCAGCACGGCATATTCGAGATGATCGGCGCCGGGAGGCGTCGCCATGGTCTGGCGCGCGAAGCGACGCGCCGGGTCCGGCGGTTCGCCTTCACCATACGTGCTGACCACGAAGAGCGCGCGGTCGACTTCGGAAAGCACGCCTTCGTCCACGGCCGAAAGCGGCAGCACGCGCGCGCCGCCCAGTGCCGAAGCGGTCTGCCGGGCGAGACGCTCGGCGCCGCCGGTCTGGCTGGCGAAGGCGATCAGCATGTCGCCGATCCCGCCTGCGGTGCCGGGGTTGCCTGCGGGCTGGCTCGCCGCGGCTTCGGCCACTTCCGCCAGGGCGCGCTTGCGCTTGCGGCGGGCGAGATAGAGCAGCAGGCCGGTGACCGTGAACAGGGGCATCGTCAGGCTGGTCAGCAGGAGCAGGATGCGTCCGCCGATGCCGAAGAAGGCGCCGCGGTGCAACTCGTACATGCTGGTGGTGATGACCTTGCCGAGATTGCGGTCGGCATAGCGGTCCGCCTTGACGAGCTTGCCCGTCGCAAGGTCCACCTTGAGATCGTCGGTCATTCGGTCGTGGCGGGCATCGGCCAGCAGGACCCGGAACGTCGCGGGTTCGTGCCCTTCTGGCAGCGTGACGGAAATGGAGCTGTAGCGGCCGTCCATGGCGGTCATCACGGTGGGCCAGGCGCGCAGGAGGCGCGGCGGGGCTGCCGGGTCCTGGGCATGATCGGGCTTTGTGCCGCCGTGTCCGCCTTCCTCGCGGCTGGTCTTGCCGGTGAGGGTGTAGAGCACACCCTGGCGGTACCAGTCGTAGGACCACCAGAGGCCGGTCAAGGCGCTGAGCAGATAGACTAGGGCCACCCAGCCGCCGATGACGGCATGGAGCGCGCGATAGAGATTACGGCCGCTCTTCCTGAGATCGAGCACGAGCCAGGCCCGCCAGTCGAACGTGCGACGCGGCCAGCGCAAATAGAGACCGGAAATGGCGAAGAACACCAGCGAGATCGCCGAGAAGGCCGTGATCTGGCGGCCGATGCCGTTGGGGCCGCCGGGCAGGGCCAGCCAGCGGTGCAGGTTCTCGATCGTGCGGAAGAAGCCCGCGCCGGTCGCCTGGCCCAGCAGCATGCCGCTATGCGGGTCGACAAAGCTACGCTCGCCGCGCCGCTCACCTTCCCGGGCCGCGAACTGGACGGTCCAGGCCGCGTCGGGATCGCTCTCCACGTTCAAGCGCTCCACGGCCTGGCCGGGGCGCTGGGCGGCGGCGCGGGCGATCACTTCGTCGGGCGAAAGGGCGGGGCCGGTGGCGTGGGAGAGCGTGACGATGCCCGGGCTGAGGGCGCGCATGATCTCGTTCTCGAAACTCAGCGTGGCACCGGTCAAACCCATGACAGCCAGCACGAAGCCGGCCGTGATTCCGAGGAACCAGTGAATTTGGAACAATACTTGCCGCGTCCCCTGATCGCTTTCCGAAAATCTGGTGGCGCCACTCACCGTTACCCTGGAAAGCAGGTGCCGATAAGCATCCCGAACTTTCGCCAGCTTCCCCTCCATTTGCTCCGCTAATGAGATACAATCGCAATAGCAATGGGGATTTCACACGTTTGCGGGATCGACGGGGGGAGCGCTATTCGTCCAGGTCGCGGAGGTTGAGCGCCTGTCGCAGGGCCTCGACGGCCGGGGTGGTCTCGTCCTTGGGCGTTCGCGTCCAATAGTCCAGGTGCTGGAAGCGCAGGCGCTTGCCCGGCAGCTTCACGTCCTTCACGCCGGCGCCGAAATGGCGCGCCACCGGGCCGGAGATGGGATCTCCCAGAACCAGCAGCGAGGTGGGAAACCAGTGGTTTGTCCAGACGGTCGGCGCGAAAGGCGCTGCGTGATGGGGGATACGCGCGCCTTTGCCTTCGGGGTAGGAGAACTGCCGGTTCCGCTCGCTCCAATATTCGAAGAGTGGCGGGTCGACGGGAAATTCGCGCCGGTTCTTTCGGCGCTCGAAGGCGGCGGCATCATCGGCCAGCAGCAGGTCCGCCTTGCCCAGCGGCGAGCCGAGCGTCACCAGGTCGCTCACCAGCCAGGGGGCTTCCGGCACACCGGCCAGGGCGCGGCGATAGGCGCGCTGGGCATTGCGCCAGGCGGGCAGGGCGGTTTCCTCCAGGGCAGAATCGCCGCCGCGCCGGGCCGCTTCGAGTACCGCCCCGGCCTTCTCCAGCAAGGTCAGTCGTTCCAACAGCCGCGAGCTGGCAGCATGGAGCGCCTGGAGGCGAAGCGGATCGAGCTGCGCCCAGGCCTGGGTCAGGATGTCATAGGCGATCACTGAGCCGAGGCTGTGGCCGACCAGCACGATCCGGTCGTACTCGCCGCTTTCGGTCAGCTTGCGCAGCAGCTCGACGCCGCCGGCCCGGATCCGCTGACGGGCTTCGACATTGTCCGGCTCCGCTCGCAAGTAGCGTGCCGCGTCGCCGACATAGGGCACCAGCATGCCCACGATCACGCTTGTGAGCGCGGGGCCGATCAGGCCGGGTAGCAGCGTCCACCAGAGGCGGTGATCCGCTTTGTCGCCGGACAGGAGCTGCCAGGCGACGATGGCGATGGTGATCGCCAGGCCCACCAGCCAACCCGCGATCCAGTAGGGCAGGTAGGCGCGCGGAATGCTCTGCGGGCTGCGGAAGAACAGGGAGGCGATCCAACGGCCGATCCCGGCCACCGTGTTGCCGATCATCATGTGCGCCCAGTAATACTCGAAAAAGTCGACGCGGCGGGGATCGGGCGGGTCGAAGTAACGCGTCGTCACCCGGCGCAGCTCGAAATTGTCCGAAGTGACGCCGGGCTTGGAGTAGACGGTATTGTCATAGCCCGCGACGAGCGAGCGGTCTTTCGACCATGCCGCGTCGATGAAGCTCCAGAGTGTGTCCATCGGCCGCTGCTCGCCGATGCCGTGGACGAGAATGACTGCCGTTTTGCGCACTTCTGCCAAGGATCGCCCCCCGTCTCGTCACGAAGGGCGATCGTAACATGCAAGTTATGGGGTGTTTACTGCCAATTCCTCAGAGCTTCTCTGAAAATTCGCGGTCCCCGAATCTTGCGGCACGAGGGTGCTTTCCCGCGCCAGCGCGATCACGTCGGCGGCGAGACGGTCGACTTGGGCGGGGTCGGCATCCCAGGCGAACATGAACCGCGCACCGCCGCCGATGAACGTGTAGAAACGCCATCCCCGGGCGCGCAGCCCGTCCAGCACCGGCTCGGGCGCGGCCAGGAACACGGCATTGGCCTCCACCGGGAAGATGAGGTCCAGTCCTTCGATCCCGGTGACGGCGCCGGCCAGCCGGCGGGCGCAGGCATTGGCGTGGCGGGCATTGCCCAGCCAGGCGCCGGTTTCCAGCACGCCGATCCACGGCGCCGAAAGGTAGCGCATCTTCGAGGCGAGCTGGCCCGCCTGCTTGCAGCGATAGGCGAAGTCCTCGGACAGGGCATGGTCGAAGAAGATCACCGCCTCGCCCGCCGCCATGCCGTTCTTGGTGCCGCCGAAGCAGAGCACGTCCACGCCGGCCTGCCAGGTGATCTGCGCCGGCGCGCAGTCCAGGGCGGCGCAGGCATGGGCGAAACGAGCGCCGTCCATGTGCAGCTTCAGCCCGAGTTCGCGGCAGGTGGCGGAAATCGCCTCGATCTCGGCCACGGTATAGACCTGCCCGGTTTCGGTGGGCTGGGTGATCGTGACGACGCGGGGCTTGGGGAAGTGGATGTCCGAGCGGCCGGTCGCCAGGCCGCGGATGGCGGCGGGGGTCAGCTTGCCGTCGGCGCTTTGGGCGACGAGCAGCTTGGAGCCGTTGGAGAAGAACTCCGGCGCGCCGCACTCGTCCGTCTCGACATGGGCCGAGGACGAGCAGATCACCGAGTGGTAGGACTGGCACAGCGCGGCCAGCGCCAGCGAATTGGCGGCGGTGCCGTTGAAGGCGAAATAGACGTCGCAGTCGGTGGCGAAAAGGTCGCGGAAGGCGTCGGCGGCGCGGCGCGTCCATTCGTCCTCGCCATAGGCGGTCGCGGAGCCGCGGTTGGCCTGCTCCATGGCGTTCCAGGCTTCCGGGCAGATGCCGGCATAGTTGTCGCTGGCGAACTGCTGCGTGGGTCCTGAGGGGAACTGTTCGGACATGCGGTCTTCCTTCTGGCGCGCGATGGACTTCGGGCGAGCGGGGAAGGAACGACGGCGATGCAGCTGGAAAACCCGTTTGTTGCCGGTCCGGCCACATCCCTTCGCATGTCTGCGAAGGTACCACCTTGCTCGGGAGCAGGTTGGTGCCGGGCGCGATCCCGACTCTTGATGCTGGGGCGCTGACTAGGCCCGGCGCCCGAATTCGTCAACCGGTTCTGCGGATTCGACCGCACACTTATCCCTTTTCGCAGGCCGATCAGCAGTAAGTCTGACTCGACGAAATTGCGGCAGCTTCGTAGCTTTTTCCTACGCTTCCGGCCGTTATGCCGCGCGGGCGCGAGGAACCGAAGAACACATGGGGCGGACTTTCGACGCGACGGCATCCGGCGTCAGCCGGGCACGCAATGCCTTGCTGATCACCGATCCCAATCGGCTGATCAGCTATGGACGGCTGATTACGGCGATCTTCGCCGTCATCGCCATCTATCTCGACCCCACCCAGCCCAGCCGCTACCGCGCGGAAGTGCAGGACGTGCTGGCGATCTACCTCGTCATGGCGATCGTGCTGGTGGCCGTGCCGATCCGGCGGCCGGTCGACAGCCCGGTCCATTTCCTCGTCCATGTGCTGGACACCGCCATTCTCGGCTGGCTGGCGTTCCTGACCAACGAACTGACCAGCCCCTTCTTCTCGTTCCTGCCCTTCACCTTGCTGGCGATGACCGTGCGCTGGGGCTTCATGGGCGCCATGATCGGCGCGGTCATGCTGGAAGTGGTGCTGTTCACGATCGGCATCCCCGACATCCTCGACGGAGAATCGGAGCTGAACGTGCTGATCATCCGCACCGTCTACTTCCTGGTCTGCGCGGTGATGCTCGGCTATTTCGGCGCCTACCGCGAGAGCAGCCGCGAACGGCTGGCGCGCCTGGCGGGCTGGCCGATGGATGCGGGCGTCGGCGACCGGCGCGGCTGGCTGGCGGAACTCTGCGGCCATTCCGGCGCGATCACCGGCTGCGAAAGCCTGATCCTCATCTGGCGCGAGCAGGACGAGCCGACCGGGTTCATCGCCCACTGGCGCAAGGAAGGCCTGCGCCTGCTGCCGCTCGACCCGGCGACGTTCCGCAGCGTTTTCGCGGAGGCGCGGCTGGACTTCATGGACCGCACCCGCGCCAGCCTCGTCAGCCCCGCAGAAATGTCCGGATTGACGCTGGCGCTCGATGCGCTGGGATTGCCGCGCCCCCTGCCGCACGACTACGCCGTGCGCTCCGGCTTTTCGGGCCTGCGCTTTCGCGGCGCGATGATCGTGGTGGACCCGGACGGCCGCCCCGAAGATGCCCTGGCCCTGACCGAGATCATCGCCGCGCGCACCGGTTCCGAGCTGGAGCACGTCGAGCTGGTGGCACGGCGCGCCGACAGTGCCCGTGCCGAGGAACGCAGCCGCTTGGGGCAGGACCTGCACGACAGCGTGCTCCAGGATCTCACGGCGACCAGTCTGAAACTGCGCAGCCTGGCCGCCCGTGAACCCGACGTGGCGCAGGACCTCAAGGCGATCGAGGAACTCGTCACCGAGCAGCAGCGGCGCATTCGCCGCTTCGTGGAGGAACAGCGCGACGTCTATGCGGACCAGCCCACCGACATGGTGGCGGACTTGCGCCGCCAGGCCGACCTGCTGGAGAAGAAATGGGGCGTCACTGTCGCTTTCGACTGGCACGGCCGCTCCACCCACTTGCCGCGCAACCTGGTGGAGGAAGTGATCGCGCTGTTCTCCGAGGCGACGGCCAATGCCGTGCGCCACGGGTCTGCCACCCGCGTCGCACTGGAAGCGCGGCGCGTGGGCAGCGCGCTCGAACTCGGCGTGGTGGACAACGGGCGCGGCCTGGGACCGGCGGCGAACGGGATCGGCCCGGTTTCGCTCCGCAGCCGCGCCATGCAGCTCGGCGGCTCGATCGCGCTCAATGACAGTGCCGACGGTCTGCGCGTCACCATGGTCATCCCGCTGGACGAGGCGGCATGAGCGTCGTGAACCTCAAGACCTGCCGGGTCCTGGTTGCCGACGACCATCCGCTGTTGCTGCGCGGGCTGGCCGACCTGCTCCAGGCGACCCGCGAAGTCGAACTGGTGGAAGCGACGGGCAGCGGTACGCGCGCCTTGGCGGTGATCCGCGACAAGCGGCCCGAAGTCGCCGTGCTCGACGTGTCGATGCCCGATGTCGGCGGGCTGGCGATCCTGCGCGCCATTCGCGAGAACGGCTGGCCTGTGCGGGTCATATTCCTCTCGGCCACGATGACCGGAAGGCAGATCGCCGAGGCCATCGGGCTTGGCGTCTGGGGCTTGCTGCTGAAGGACTATGCCTCGGATTCGCTGCTGGATTGCCTGCATGAGGTCATGGCCGGCCGCAAGTGGCTGCCCGAAGACCTCGTGGCCAAGGCCAAGCGCGGCGGCGGCGTCGATATCGGCGGCGAGATCGCCAGCCTGACGCCGCGCGAAAAGGAGATCAGCGCGCTGGTCTGCCGGGGCTTCTCGAACAAGGCCATCGCCGGGATGGTGGGATCGACCGAAGGCACGGTGAGCATCCACCTCCACAACATCTACCGCAAGCTCGACATTTCCAGCCGCACCACCCTGGCCACGCTTTTCGTCAAGTATCAGTCCCAGATCAGCGACAACGGCTGACCATGGACCGGGCAGCGGCAGGAGCGGGGGGCGACGCCGGCAGCAAAAAGGGCGGCGGACAACTGCGCTTCTGGCTCGGCGCCCTGGTTGGCGCGGTGTTCCTGGGGCTGCTCTGGACTTCGGTGGACATGGCGGCCGTGGGCGCCTTGCTGGCGCGGGCGAGCTGGCCGCCGCTCGTGCTGGCGCTGCTTGCCTATGGGCTCGATTTCCTGCTCCGCGCCTGGCGGTTTCGCGTCCTGCTCGATCCGGGCGGGCGGCAAGTGCCGTTCGGGCCGAGCGTTGCGCCTTTCGTCGCCAGCTTCGGGATCAGCGACATACTGCCGTTCCGCCTCGGCGACGTGTTCCGCGTCTACTGGTTCCACCGCAGTTTCTCGCTGCCGATGGGCCATGTGCTCGGCGCCATGGTGGTGGAGCGCGTGCTCGATCTCGTCTCGATCCTGATGGTCGCCGGGCTGGCGCTGCTTCTGGTCGACACGGCCTTGCCGGCCGAGATCGTGGCGCAGTTTCGCCTCGTGCTGTTAGTGGCGGTAGGGGCGAGCCTGCTCGTCCTGCTCTCGCCCGGCGCGATCGAGGCGGTGGCCGGATGGGCCGAACGCACGTTTCCCTTGTCTCTGGTGGCCCGCATTGCCCAGACCGCCCGCTCGGTGGCAGGGGCCGTGCGCGGCACCGGCGATCCGCGCCGCATCCTGGGCATGGTCCTGCTGTCCTTCGCGCTCTGGCTGCTGGAAAGCCTCGTCATGCTCGGTGCCTGGGTGAGCCTGGGCGGAGAGGTGGGCGGTGCATTGAAACCGCTGGTGGCCTTTGCATTCTCGACCTTGGGCACGCTGGTGCCCGCGTTGCCGGGCCATTTCGGGTCTTACGAATTCTTCGGCATGCTTTCCTACCGCGCCGTCGGCGTCGATGCCGAGCAGGCAACGGCGACGATCCTGCTGGCCCATCTGCTGCTCTGGCTGCCGACCGCGCTGTTCGCGCTGGGTTGGCTGGTATCGATGCGGCGGGAGTCTCCGCTGCTTGTCATGAAGGCGGGCCAGGCCGGCTAGGCTTGCGCCGCAGCGGGAGGCATGCGCCGGGAAACCGGAAGGCCCGCGGGCAGGACGCTGCTTCCTGTCGGATTCCCGATGATGGAGGGATAGAGCGCGGCTGGCCTTTGGCGCCGCGGCAAAAGGCGTCGGTGCGGGCCGGACCGGCCCGCACCGCACGCGATCAGTGGAACCGGCGGGTCAGCGCCTCGGTGGCATTGCGATGGGCGACGGCCATGACCGTGCCTTGCGGGTTGACCGAAGTGGGCCCGCAGAGCAGCGAGGCGTCGTTGATGTAGAGGCCGTCGGTGCCGTGAACCTTGCCGAAGGAATTGGCCGCGGTGCGCCGGTCGTCCTCGCCCATCGGGCAGGACGAGAAGACGTGGACCGACGTGACGTTGCCGTCGCTGGCCTGAAGCAGTTCGGGCAGGCCGGCAAGGTCCGCCGGGGAATGCAGGTCAGGATAGCCTGCGAGACAGGGATAGATCCGCTGCGCACCCGCCGCGAACAGCGCCTCGCAGAGCCGGCGCAGGCCCTCGCCCAGCACCGAGAGATCGCCTTGCGAGAAGCGCACCCGCACGATGGGATCCTCGAAGCCGGGCAGGTTGCGAACGCTTGCCTCGCCGCCGCCGGACTGGACGTAGTATATGCCCATGCGCCGCCAGCGCTCCGCCACCAGGTCCCAGTGGCCGGGCCGCCCAGACAGCGCGACGCCGAGCATGGCCGGCGTGCTGATGGAGCAGCCCATGCCGAAGCGCGGCTCGAATTCCTTGACCTGGTGGACCGGGTCGAAGTCTCCGGGATGGTTCACGTCGCGGTCGAATTCGGCGACGACTTTGACCATGGGGTGAAAGCGCAGGCTGTCGCCGACGTTTTTCGTGATCCCCGAGCGGCGCAGCAGGGCGGGCGTCTGGACCGCGCCGCAGGCAACCACCACCGTCTTCGCGCGGAAAGTGACCGCGCGCCGGCTGCCATCCTCGCCGCGGCGCGTGCCCTCGGCGATCCAGTGGCCGTTCATGCGGCGGAGCCGGGCGATGCGGGTTGCCGGAAGCAGCGCGCCGCCGGCCTCCAGGAAGCGGCGCACGAATGTGGCCGACATCGATTGTTTCACGCCGCGCCCATGGTCATGGTCGTAGCGGTAGAGGCGCGGCGCCTCGATCGCCAGCCAGCCTTGCGCCTGGGCGCCCTGCTGGAGGCGGCGCGACATGTCGGAGGCGGCACTGCCGGCGTATTCCACCCGGGCGACGGCCTCGCAGGCCGCGAAATGCGGCGTCATTTCCGCCAGGTCCAGACTGTGCACCGCGAAGCGCCGCCGCCAGTCGTCGAAGACATAGCCGGGGGTGCGGTGATAGAGGCCGCGGTTGACCTCGCTCCCGCCGCCCACGCAGCGGCCCTCCACCCAGGCCAGCTTGTGCCGCCCCAGCGCCACGCCGACACCGGCGTTGCGGTACTTGAGGAGCATTTCCTCGCGCGAGAAGTGGGGCGCGGCTTCGAGGGCGAGATGATCGCCTTCCTCCACCATGGTCACGTCCCGTCCGGCTTCGGCGAAGAGCGTTCCGCTCACCGCGCCGCCGGGGCCGGATCCGATGACGAGGATCTCGGTCTCGATCTCGCCCGAGCCGTGTCTGGCGCCGTTGGCAGCCCCCTTCAAGCCGCGATCCTCGCCGCCTGCGCACTGTTCGCGGTAGCGGGCAGCGAATAGAGGCCGTAGCAGGCGAAAGTCGTGTAGAAAGCGATCATCGAGCGGCGAAAGCCGATGCGCGACCGGCGCCAGGCGGCGAGATGGGCCTGTCGCTCCGCCGCGCCGAGGCGTGAGAAGCGCTGCCCGTGGGCCGGCAGCGCCGCCACGTCGAAAGTCAGGGCCAGCGCGCGGAAGCCGATGCGGAAATAGTCCGGCATGCTGGCCAGGGTTGCGCGCACATAGTCCGCCACCAGGCCGCGCTCCGGCGCGGGCAGGTCCGGGCGGGATTCGTCGATCAGGACATCGACGATGGCCGTCACGCAGCGCGCGACCGCGTCGGTATGGCGCCGGGTTCGGTCAGACATGGCGGGCCTCCGCAAGGATGGGTGCGAACGGGGGATCGTCGAAACGACGGAACAGGGCATCGCCGCTGGAACGGGCGCTGCGGATCAGCGAGGGCACGCCGATCGCGGCGGCACCGGCGGCGTCGCGGTCCTGCCGGTCGCCGATGACCAGCGTTTCCTCCGCCGTGACTTCGGCCTCTTCAAGCAGGGCCAGCAGGCCGGTGGGATCGGGCTTGAGCCGGCCGATACCGCGGTCTCCGGACCAGATGACGTGGTCCGCCTTGAGGCCGAGCGCGGCGAGCTTGTCGTTGACGGGATAGTCCGACCAGACGGCGATCCGCCGCCCGGTCGCCCTCAGGGCCGAGAACAGGCCGTCGATCCCGCGCGCCTTGTAGCGCGGCAGCAAGGCCAGCGGGCGGCGCTCGATCCACTCCTCGACAAGCGCGCGGACTTCGCCTTCCGAGCAGCCGCAACGCCGCGCGGTGAGGCGGAACTGCTCGTTGTTGAAGTCGTCCCCCTGAACCTCGCCCAGCAGCTCGCGGATCTGGCGGAAGGCCCGCAGCGTCTCCACCGTGCGCAGGCTGCGGCGGCGAAGGCTGTGCTTGACCAGTTCCAGCGCCATCGCGCGGCGGAGCGGCGGTTGGTCGTAGAGCGTGCCGTCGAGGTCGAACACCACGAGCCGCACCTTGCTCCAGGCCACGTCGGTCACGGTTTCCACTCCCTTACTTGCCGTGGCCGGGCAGCATGTCCACCGGCGTGAAGCTGCGGTTGGAAAGCGCGGTGAGGCTGGGCAGGTCGACGAAGGAGAGCAGCAGCAGCACACCCACGGTGATGCCCAGCGTGGTCATCAGGCGGCGCGAGCGGAACATGCGCTCAGGCCGCTGGGCGATGGAGTCGCGCAGCATCGAAAGCCAGAGGTAGCAGCCGAACAGCCCGGCGATGAACGGGAAGGCCAGGATGTATTCCACGCGGTACTTGATGAGGAACACGCCCAGGAAGAACGAGGAGAGCATGGCATAGACCAGGCAGCTCACCACCAGGCTTTCCGCCGTGTAGCCGGCGAAGGACTTGCGGTAGCGGGTCAGCGTCTCGATCCCCACCATGGCGGTGATGTCGCGATATTCGGAAAGGCGCTTGGAGCCCATCAGGAACGCGCCGCCGGCCCAGTAAGCCAGCAGGAGGCTGGCGGGCGGCATGCTGGAGGGGTCCATCATCAGCCAGCCCAGGGTCAGGCGGATGGGGTTGTTCACCGATTCCGAGACCACGTCCAGGAACGGCCGGTCCTTGGAGCGCAGCGGGCGCACGTTGTAGACGATGCCGGAGACCAGGAACACGACTGCCACGGTAAAGAAGGCGCTGCCCAGCGAGGTCGCCAGGGCCAGGCCGAAGGCCGCGAAGACCGTGTATTGCAGGTAGACCAGCGCCGGGGAGAGCTGCAGCGACACCGCGGTGCGGTGGTGCTTGCTGGGATGGTGGGCATCGGATTCGCGGTCCAGCCACTCGTTGATGATATAGTTGGCCGAGGCTATGGCGATCGCCACCACGAAGCCGATCACGATCCGCGCCGGGGCGTCCAGCAGCGAAGGTTCGCGCAGCGCATAGGCCAGGATCAGGCCCGGGATCACGAAGACGTGCTTGGTGGCGTGATCGAAGCGGGCAAGGCTCAGGTAGTCGCGCAGGCGCGCGGTCTTCCGGTTGCGCGATGCGGCGCCCTTCGTGGTGGGTCCCGCAATTTCAGGCCCCCTCATTTCAGATGTGTTCATTTCCGGATTCTCCTGGAACGGAGGGGTGAACTTGGGGCATTCACGGATGCAGGGTGGCTTTGACGCGGTAGATGCGGCCGTCGGCGAAGGCGCCGGCAGGTTCGAGCGAGAGGTCGCGCTTCAGGCGCTGTTCGCTGGCGAGGTAGAAGCGCCAGTCGATCCGGTCGAAGCAGACCACGTAGACCGGCAGGCCCGCGTCCGCCTGGGCCCGGATGCGGGCAAGCTGGGCTTCGGGCGGGTTGGTCGGGTCGGGCCTGTTGGTGCGCAGCAGGCGCTCCTGCGGCACGATCTGGGCGCTGCGCTGGGTGAGCAGGGCGACCACTTCGGGGCCGTTGGAAAAGAGCGAGGCATTGCCCGGGAGCGCTTCGACGGCGGCTATGGTCGGCGAGGCGCGCCATTCGAGGCTGAGGAAGCCGATGCCCTCGCGGTACACCTGATACGTGCGGGCCGAAGTGCGGACCGTGTGGCCGACGAGGACCAGCGCGGCGAGGGCGGCAAGGGTCAGCCAGATCGTCCGCAGGCCGCCGAGGCGCTGGTCGAGGCCGCTGGCCTGCGCGGTGACCATCATGACCAGCATGACATAGGCCGGAAAACCGTAGCGGCCGACGAACTGCAGGTTCGCTTCCAGCGCCGTGGAGAGCCAGACGAAAGCCAGGTAGCCGACGAAGGACAGGCCGAGCATCAGCGAGAACGCCAGGCGCGGGTCGCAGCCCCCATCGCGCGGGGTCGCATCGGGGCGAACGCGGCGCCAGGCGGCGAGCTGGCGTGCGAACTGCCAGCCGGCGAAGCCGAGCACGGCGACGAGCAGCAGCACGCGGAGGGCCAGCGGCACCGCGTCGGGCAGGAGCCAGGCGGCCGTCGTCTCCAGGTTCGCCCACCACTGTGCCGGACCCATGTTGCCGTAGAAGCGCAGTTCGCGCCCGATCGAATGGCCGACCGTCAGCGTGCTGGCGACGACCCAGACGAAGAACAGCGCGGCGCCGGGAATGGCGAACAGGGCACTGTCGGCGATCCGGCGTCCGAAGGGCAGTCGCGGGTTCGCCAGGATCACCAGGACCACGGCGGCGCCGATCGGCGGGGCGGTGAAGCGGGTAAGCGTGGCCATGCCCAGCATCAGCGAGGCGATAAGGAGATCGCGCCGGGCGCCGCGTTCGAAATAGTCCAGCGTGAACCACAGGGTCAGCAGGACGAACGTGATGAACGGGGGCTCGGAGATCACCGCAGCGTGAAGCGAAACGAACTGCGGCGCCAATGCGATGAGCGCGGTGCCGATGGCGGCATAGCGCCAGTCTGCGGCCGTGCGCCGGATCAGCGCGAAGATCAGGATCACGTTGGCCACCAGGGTGACCAGCGCCCAGGCGCTGGCTGCCGTCAGCAGCGGCATGCCCAGGGCATGGGGCAGCACCAGCATCCAGTGATAGACCGGCGCGTCATAGGGGATCGGGCTGATCCCCATGTAGCGGGTGCTGTCCGGCGTGACGACCATGCCGTGATGGACGTTGAGCTGGAACAGCACCAGCGAGAGGACCAGGATCGCGGCGCAGGCGATCCATCCACCCGGAGCGGCGGCGGAGACGTGCGGAGCCGTGAAGCTGCGCGGGGCGGGGGTGAGCCTGTCGGCGGGAGTGGCCATGGCGTCAGCCCAGCACGCGCTTGATGTTCTTGACCACGAAGCGCACCGTGGCATCGGCCACGCCGCGGCCCAGCACATCGTCGAGGGCATCGACGAGGGCGTCGATCTGCGCTTCGGAAACGATGTAGGGCGGCATGAAATGCAGCAGGTCGCGGGCGCCGGGCTGGAAGTGCACCAGGATGCCGTGGCGCTCGTAGAGTTCGCGGGCCATCGCCCCGATCAGGACCGTCTCGTAGGTGACGAAAAGCGGGTTCTTGCGGATATCGATCGCCTTTTCAGCCAGTTGCTGGCCGAAGTTCAGCTCGATGGCCTGGAAGCAGCCCTTGCCGCGCAGCGACACGATCTTGCGCGGGTACTTCTCGCGCAGGCGCTCCAGCCCGGCGCGCAGATATTCACCCATGCGGGCGGCGCGCTCGATCAGGCGTTCGTCCTCCAGCACGTTGAGCGTCTCGATGCCGACGGCGCAGGTCTCGCCCATGCCGCTGAAGCTGGAGCTGTGCAGGTTGCAGTCGTTCTTGTTGCCATAGGCCTTGTCGAACAGCGCCTGCGAAGTGACCATGGCGCCCAGCTCGCGCTTGCCGCCGCCCAGCGTCTTGGCGAGCGTGACGACGTCGGGCACCACGTCCTCGTGCTGGAAGGCGCAGAACTTGCCCGTGCGCCCCATGCCGACCTTCACTTCGTCGAAGATCGTCAGGATGTCGTTCTCGCGGCAGACTTGCGCGAATTCGGTGAGGAAGCCGGGATCGGGAACGTGGCATGACGTGCCGCGGATCGTCTCGATGATCCCGGCGATGATGCGGTTGCCGCTGCCGGATTTACCGATATCGGCCTTCTCGCGGGCGATCGCCTCGCGCACCGAGGCGATGTCGCCATAGGTCGCGAAGACCACGTTCTCCTTCGGCACGCCCATGATGAAGCCGCTCTGCACGTCGGTAGCCGTGGTGAGCGAAAGCGGGCCGTGAGTCTTGCCGTGGAAGGCACCTTTGAAGCAGAGGAACTTGGTCTTGCCCTTGGGCGTTTGCACGCGCTCGCAGATCTTCATCGCCGCTTCGTTGGCCTCGGTGCCGGAGACGGCGAGGAACGAGACGTCGAGCGGTTCCGGCAGGAAGCGGGAGATGTTGTAAGCCAGCGCGCCCTGCAGCTTGTGCGGGGCGATCTTGATGCAGTCCAGCACCTTGAGATCGTGGCAGCGGCGCTCTGCGGCGATGATGCGGGGGTGGTTGTGGCCCAGCCCCAGCACGCCGAAACCGCCCGAGTAATCGAGGATCCTGCGCCCGTCGCGCAAGGTGATCTCGGCGCCCTGTGCGCTTTCGATATCCATCTGCGCCAGGCCCAGGATGTCGAAGACCTGGAGCATGTATTTGTTGAGGTGGGCGGCGTAGAGGCCCATCGCGGACTCGCTGTCGAGCGCAAGGCTCTGGTCCAGGGTCAGCAGGCCGCGGTTCTGCCGGTCTTCGCGGCTCGGGGCTTCTATCTTTGCAAGTGCCGTCACGCTCGTTCCCTCCTTCAAGCGAATGGGAAGACGCTACCGGAGGGTGAGGGCGGAATGTATCTACAGGACCATATACTACCGAATGCCCGGCCGGGCCGCGCGCTCTAACCCGGCAGAGCGAAGGCCTATCCCTGCTGGGTAGGACCGATGACCCGGGGACTGCGTAAACGAGAGCATGGCCGGCGCGATGGTCATCGGGCCGGGTCTGCGGTTTGTCGATTTTGCGACAACAATTGCCTCGCAACGCGGCACGGAACCCCGTATTGGCGGAATCCGGCCCGGGGTGGGCCCGATACACGGGAAATGCAGGCGAAGCCGAAAACCATGGCCTTGACGTTGGATAACCTGGACAGTCTGCCGGAAGGCGGACCCGCTCAGGGCGACCTTTCCCCTCATTCCCCGAACCCGCCTCCGCCGCCCGAAGGCAAGCCGCGAAGGCGCCGCTCTCGCTGGTGGTGGTTCTCGCGCGGGGTGGCGGCGCTGCTCATGCTCTTCATCGTAACGATCGGCTGGCTGGCCGTGACCGCGCCCATGTCGAAATCGCTGCAGCCGATCTCGCCGCCGCAGATCACCCTGCTGGCCGCGGACGGCACGCCGATCGCCCGCAACGGCGCCATCGTCGACGCGCCGGTCGAAGTGAAGAAGCTGCCGATCCACGTCACCCAGGCCTTCATCGCCATCGAGGACCGCCGCTTCTACAGCCATTGGGGCATCGACCCGCGCGGGATCGCCCGCGCCTTGTGGAGCAACGTCAGCGGCGGCGGCACCCAGGGCGGCAGCACGATCACTCAGCAGCTGGCCAAGTTCACGTTCCTCACCTCCGAACGCAGCCTCACCCGCAAGGCGCGGGAAGTGCTGATCGCGTTCTGGCTGGAAGCCTGGCTCACCAAGGACGAGATCCTCGAACGCTACCTTTCGAACGCCTACTTCGGTGACAATACTTATGGCCTTCGCGCCGCCTCGCTCCACTATTTCCACCGCAAGCCGGAAAGCCTGACGCCGGCGCAGTCGGCCATGCTGGCCGGCCTGATGAAGGCGCCTTCTCGCCTGGCGCCCACCAACAATTACGACCTGGCCGAAAAACGCATGAAAGTGGTGCTTCTGGCCATGGTCGATGCCGGCTACATGACGCCCGCCCAAGCCCGCGCCACGCGTCCGCCGCGGCTCGACGTGCGCTCGCGCAACGACCTGCCGACCGGCACTTACTTCGCCGACTGGGCGCTGCCGCAGGCGCGCGGGATCGACGAGGCGAGTTATGCCGCGCAGACTTACAAGACCACGCTCGATTCGCGTTTTCAGGCCGCGGCGCGCCGCGCCATCGAAGGCGCGCCGCTCGGCAAGGCGCAAGTCGCGCTCGTGGCGATGCGTCCGAACGGTGAAGTGGTGGCGATGGTCGGCGGCAGGGACTACGCCAAGTCGCCGTTCAACCGCGTGACCCAGGCACAGAGGCAGCCGGGCTCCACCTTCAAGCTCTTCGTCTACCTGGCGGCGCTGAACGATGGGTGGAAGCCCGAGGACACCATCGAGAACACCCCGTTCGAGATCGGCTACTACCGCCCCCAGAACGCGGGCGGGGCCTATTCGAAAACGATCACGCTGGCCGATGCCTTCGCCCATTCCAGCAATGTCGCCGCCGTGCGCCTGTTCCAGAAAGTGGGCGACAAGGCGGTGATCGACATGGCCCGCAAGCTGGGCGTCACTGCGCCGCTGCCCCATGGCGATCCCAGCCTGGCGCTGGGGACCTCCAGCATGAACCTCATGGAACTGACCGCCGCTTACGCGGGTGTCGCGGGCAACCGTTTCCCGGTCGTGCCCACGGCGTTCAAGTCCAAGGAGGAAGGCTGGTTCGACGGGCTGATCAGCGGCCGCCGCAGCCTGTCCAGCGATGTCCACGAGAACATGGAGACCTTGCTGCGCGGCGCCGTCAATCGCGGTACCGGGCGCGGGGCGCGGCTCCAGGCGGCGAACTACGGCAAGACCGGGACCAGCCAGGAAAACCGCGATGCGCTGTTCGTTGGCTATGCCAAGGACCTTGTGGTCGGCGTCTGGGTGGGGAATGACGACAATACGCCGCTCAAGGGGGTTTCCGGCGGTACCATTCCCGCGCGCATCTGGCGAGACTTCATGCAGCAGGCCCTGGGCGAGCGCGCTGCACCCCGTCCGCGCGCGACCGAGAGCCCCGATCCGGAAGGCCCGGTCCAGCCGCTCGACGTGCCCGATCTCGGCGATATTCCGCTGGGCGATGCCAATCTGCGCGTCGAACAGGGCAAGGCGGTGCTTTCGACCCAGATCAACGGCGCGCCGGTCGACGTGAAGCTGGACCAGAACGGGCTGCAGATCGACGGGCGCAAGGTGATCGAGCAAATCGTGTCGCCGCCGCCTCCTCCCCCGCCGCAAGCCAGACCTTCGCCGCAGCCCTGAGGCATTCGGTCCCCGCACCGTGCGGTGGGGCAGGCCGGGTGGGGCTGCGGGGATTTGGCCCGGGAACGTCCCGCGGCGCGAGGCTTTCCCCTCAGGACCCTGTCCCGAGGAGCCTGCGCGCGATGTCCGATTTCGATCTTTACTATTGGCCCGTCCCGTTTCGCGGCCAGTTCCTTCGCGGGATCCTGGCTTTCGCCGGCAAGACCTGGAACGAGCACGACAGCGATGACATCGCCGATCTCATGGGCAAGTCTCCCGGCGATCAGCCGGTGCCTTTCATGGGGCCGCCGGTCCTGATCGACCGGGAGAACGGCTTCGCCATCGCGCAGATGCCCGCCATCGCGCTCTATCTGGGCGACAAGCTGGACCTCCTGCCCGCGACGCCCGAAGGCCGGGCCGCATCGATCAAGGTGGTGAACGACGCCAATGACGTGATCGACGAACTCACGATGGATGGTGGACGGGAGATGTGGGGCGAGGAGGAATGGCAGGAATTCCTGCCGCGCCTGGAACGCTGGATGGCCATCTGGGAAGCGACCGGCCGCGCGCACGGCCTGGGCGACGGCGAGGGTTATCTCCTCGGCGACGACGAGGCGGGACTGGCCGATGTGGTCACGGCCGTGCTCTGGTCGACGATGACCGAACGCTTCGGCCAGATTGCATCGCTGCTGGAGCGCGCGGCACCCCGGGTTTCCGCTCTCGTTGGCCGCATGGGGCAAAGGCCGGCGCTGTCGCGTCTGGCGAGTGACGCGAAGGAACGATATGGCGACGCCTATTGCGGCGGCGAGATCGAGAAATCCTTGCGCAAGGTGGCCTGCTGAGGTGCCGGTTCGAAAGTCACAGCACGACCATGGCCATGCCGATGATCGCGATCCAGAGCACCACCGTGATGCCGGCGATGGTCAGGAGGTCTAGCCTCCGTTCTTCTCCCATACAGGGCGCTATTCTTGTCATGGCTGGCTGCTCCTTTCGTTGCTGCCGGGCACAACCCCGCATCTAATCAACTGCAAAGGTTCGAGATTGTTCCCTCGCCCGCGCCGGCCGGGCGGAACGCGGGTGCGGGCAGGGTGTACGGCGCGGCGTCCGGCGCCTAAGGGACAGGCATGCAGCCAGCCATGCTTATCGACGGGCGTCTTCACGAAGGCGCCTTCACTTTCGACGTTTTCGACCCCGCCACCGGCACGGTGCTCACGCCTAGCTGGTGCGCCGATCGCGCCATGGCGCAACGCGCGATTGCCGCCGCCAATCGGGCCTTCCCGGCCTGGCGCGACAGCCCGGCGCAGGACCGTGCCCGCGCTCTGGAAGCGCTGGCCTCGGCCCTGGCGGAGCGCGCGGAGGCTTTCGCCCGCCTGCTGACTCAGGAACAGGGCAAGCCGCTGGCGGAGGCACGCGGCGAAGTCGGCGCTTCCATCGAAGCACTGCGCTATCATGCGGGCCTGAGGCTGGAGGAGCGCGTGCTGGTGGATGCACCGGGAGAGCGGATCGTCGAACAGCGCTATCCGCTGGGCGTGGTCGCGGCGATCGTACCGTGGAATTTCCCGCTGCTGCTGCTGGTGCTCAAGCTGGCGCCGGCACTGGTCGCGGGAAACTGCGTCATCGCCAAGCCCGCGCCGACCACGCCGCTGACCGCGCTTCTGCTGGGCGAACTGGCGGCCGACCTGCTGCCGCCCGGCGTGTTCCAGACTTTGGGCGACGACGGAACGCTGGGTCCGCTGCTGGCCGCGGATCCCGGCATCGCTCATGTCAGTTTCACCGGATCGACGGCGACGGGGCGCAAGGTCATGGCCTCGGCGGCGGACAGCCTGAAGCGTTTCACGCTGGAACTGGGCGGTAACGATGCCGCGCTCGTGCTCGACGATGCGGACATTTCCGCCATCGCGCCCCGGCTGTTCGAAGGTGCCATGGCCAATGCCGGGCAAGTCTGCATCGGCATCAAGCGCATCTATGCGCCGCGCGGAAAGATCGACGCGCTCTGCGACGCTCTGGCAGACCTCGCGCGGGAGGCCGTGACCGGCAGCGGCCTCGACCCCGCGACCACGCTGGGCCCGGTCCAGAACGCCGCACAGCACGCGCGGCTGGCGGAACTTCTGGCAGAGAGCCGCGCGCTTGGACGCGTGGTCGTCGGCGGCGCACCGCTGGCGAAAGAGGGCTGGTTCGTCCCGCCCACCGTGATCCGCGACTTGCCGGAACATGCCCGCCTCGTGCGCGAGGAGCAGTTCGGTCCGGTCATCCCGCTGTTGGCCTACGACAGCGTGGACGAGGCGGTGAGCCGCGTGAACGAGAGCGAATACGGCCTTGGCGCCTCGGTCTGGAGCGGTGACACGGAGCGCGCCCTGAAGCTGGCGGGGCGTATCGAGAGCGGGCTGGTCTGGGTCAACCGCGTGTTCAGCCTGCCTTTCGAGGTGCCGATCGGCGGCGCGAAGCAATCGGGCATCGGGCGCCATCAGGGGCAGGCCGGGCTTGAGGAATTCACCCAGGCCCGCATCGTCAACGCCGTGCTCGCGTGACGGCGCCCGGGCTTGCATAAGGCGGGCAGCGCTGTATCCGGCGCGATACGGCCGTTCGGGCCGGCGATCGGAGTGACCATGCAGGACGTTCACCTCTTTTCCTACGGCACCTTGCGCCAGGAAGCGGTTCAACTGGCGCTGTTCGGACGGCGGATCGAGGGCGAGCCGGATGCCATGCCCGGCTGGCGGCAGCGCCTGATCGAGATCACCGACGCCGATGTCATCGCCAAGAGCGGCACGCGCTGGCACCCGATGGTGGAGCCGAGCGACCGCGAGGACGACGCGGTGGAGGGCACGCTGTTCCGGATCTCCGCCGAGGACCTGGCCCATGCCGATGCCTATGAGATAGACTACGTGCGCCGCGAAGTGCGCCTGCGCTCGGGCACGATGGCCTGGGTCTACGGCGATCCGGAGGCGTGAGCGTGCAGAAGGATTCCCACAGCCATGACGGAGCCGAGATGACGACCCTTTCTTCCCCGCGCGAAGCCGTGGGACCGGGCTATTCGCCTGAAGCTCTGCGCGAAGCCCAGGCCCTGTCCTGGCGCGCGCTGGAACGGATCGTCGCCCAGGTCCGCCCGGGCATGCGGGAGCGCGAGGCCGTGGCCATCGGCGAGGCGGCGCTGGCGGAACTCGGCCTGGAGAAGTCCTGGCACCCCGTGCTCGTGCGCTTTGGCGAGAACACCCTGAAGATCTTCAGCGATCGATCCGAGGGCGACGCCGTCCTTCGCGCGGACGATATCTATTTCATCGACATGGGCCCGGTGTTCTTCGGGCACGAGGGCGACGTGGGCGCCACGTTCACCGTTGGCGAGGATGCCGGGATGCAGGCCTGCGCGCGCGACGTGAAAGTGCTGTTCGACCGGGTGCAGGCGATCTGGGGGCAGGGCGAGGTGACCGGCCGCGCGCTTTATGCCCGTGCCGAGGAAGAAGCGCGGGCGATGGGCTGGGTGCTCAACCTCGACATCCGCGGACACCGGGTTGGCGACTATCCGCACTCCGTGCACAAGGGCGGGAATCTGGGCGATTTCGATGCCTTGCCCGGCAAGGGGCTATGGATCCTGGAAATGCAGATCCGCCATCCCACCCGGTCGTTCGGTGCCTTTTACGAGGACCTGCTGGCCTGACGCTTCGCTGTCCTCGCGGCACGTCGAGGCGGCGGATCTTTTGAGCTGGGTACACGGCAGGCGATCCGGCGGTACCGGATCGCCTGCCGTTCCAGATCGCCTCAGAAGCGATAGTTGGCCATGAGCCCGAAGTAGTTGCCGTTCTTGCCGCCATTCGCCTGGAACGAATCGCTGGCGGCGAAGTAGGTTTCCCAGAGACGGAACGCCAGGCGATCAGTCGCCTGCCACGAAGCCTCCAGGTTGAGGTCCGTACCGATCGAGCGGCTGGAATCGTAAGGCGTGAAGCTCGATCCCGAGGGGCCGATATAGACGCCGTCGCCCTTGCGCGCGCGCCAGAGGAAGTCCGGTCCGGCCATGACCGTGATCGCGGGAAGCGGCTTCACCGTCACCGAGGGATAGATGTCCATCAGGTTGGAGAAGCTGAAGAAGGCGCCCTCGGTGATGAGCGGCAGACGCGCGGCGGCGGGAACGAAGGTGCCGACCTTGCCGTCGGTAAGGTCCTTGTCGCCGCTGAAGTAGTTGGCGCGCAGGCCGAGCCGCGGCTTCATCGGTGCGCTGCTCACGGTATAGCCGCCTTCGAACATGGCGCCGTAGGCTTCGATATCCTTGCCGATGAAGGAGCCGCTTTGATAGGTGGCTTCGAGGTCGAGGTCCCAGCGGGCCCCGCGCTTCCAGAGGCGGCCGCCCCAGTTGTTGCGGTCGTCCTTGCCGACACCGGCGGCGAGGGTCGCGCGGTTGCGCTCCATCTCGTACCAGTAGAGGTCGGTGCCGAAGCCGGCGATGCGGTTGGGCGCGCTGATGTAGACGCCGTGGAAGTCCTGCGCGTGGTTAGGGCCGTCGTCGAACGTGCCCGGATCGATCAGGATCGGCTTCACCGCGAAGACGTCTACCGAGACTTTGCCCGGCAGGATGTAGGTGGCGCGTACCCCCTGGTAGGTGAAGCGCATGTTCAGGCCTTCGCGCACGCCCACCAGCTTGCCGTTGCCCAGCGGCATTTCGAAGCGGCCGGGGCGGAAGGTCACTTTGCCGGCCTTGCCCAGCGGCACCGTCACGTCGACGAAGGCCTGGTAGACGTCCACTTTGTCGCGGTTGGGCGCGGTGGCGAACTGTTCGCCATATTCGCGGTTGTCGCCCAGCTCGACGTAGGCGCGAAGGTTCTGGCCGACATGCAGGTCTGCCAGCAGGCGCAGGCGCGACTGGACCGGGTCGTTGTTGTCGTTCGGCTTCAGGCCCAGCGAGGAGTGGTGCCAGTCGGTGTAGTAGACGCGCGCCTCGCCGCCGAGCGTCAGGTAGACATCGTCATTGGCGATGGGGATGTGCTTGATCTTCACCAGCAGGGGATCGTCCGCGGCGGCGGGCCTGGACCAGTCTTCCGTCCAGCGGATGTTCTGGGGCAGGCCCTCGGGGCCGGGACGGCCGCCGGGGAGCGCCTCGGCCGGACGGGCCTGCGACTTGGCCGGGCGAATGCCGGGAGGGGCCTGGGTGGAAAGCGTGCCTTCGCCCACGTCCTTCGATTCCGGGGGAACCGACTGGGCGAATACGGGCTGGTAGGGGAAAGCGGCGGTCAGGACGGCAAGGGAGCCGCAGGCAAGCAGATGCAGGGCGCGGGGGGAGCGCATCGGGAAGTCCTCTCTGGAAGGTCTTGCTATTTTAGCGGGACGGCCGCTGCGAACTCGCCGTCCCGTCATTTTTATCCGCCGATCAGGCGATTCCTATCGGCCGATCAGGCGATGGCGCTCTCGCGGTAACGTGTCAGCGAGAGCAGCACGCCGCCCACCAGGGTGCCGCAGCCCAGCGCGATGGCGACCGGGGCGAGGCTCCATCCGGCGGTGAACAGCACGCCCGCCAGGATCGGACCGAGCGCCGCACCGGCGCGGCCGATGCCGATGACCAGACCGGTCCCGCCGGCCCGCAGCGCAGCGGGATAGCTTTGCGCGATCACGGCATAGAGGCCGGCCGTGGCCCCGTTGGCGAAGAAGCACGCGATGGCGGCGATCACGGAGAGGCTGCCGAGCGTGACGGCGCCCTGGCCGAAGACGACGACTGCCATGGCCCCCAGGAACATCGTGGCGACCACCACCGGGCGGATCCCGACTTTCTGGCTGAGCAGGCTGACCGCGATCGAGCCGATCGCGCCGCCCACGTTACCCCAGACCAGCACGCCCCCGGCCAGCGCGGGCGGGAAGCCCAGATCGACGACGATCTTGGGAATCCACTTCACCAGGAAATAGAAGGTCATCATGTGGAAGAAATACGTGGCGGTGAGCATGATCGTGACATGCGCCATGCCGGGGGCGAAGAGCGCGCTGACGCCGGCCTTCTGCGGTACCGGATCGGCGGGCGGCATGGCGGCGATGGGCGCGCGGCCCTGCCGCTCAAGCGTGCGGTTGATCTTGTCCAGCGCCCCTGCAGGCCGCTTCAGCAGCAGGAAGGCCATGGTTTCCGGCACCAGCCAGAGCACCAGCGGGATGAAGCAGACCGTCACCACGGCGCCGAACTGGAAGACCGATTCCCAGCGGCCCGTCGCGGCGAGCAGCCAGGATGCGGCCGAACCGCCGACGATGGCGCCCATCGGATAGCCCCCCGCCATGATGGCGACCGTGAGGTTGCGACGGCGCGCGTTCGAGCATTCCGCGACGACGGCATTGGTCGCGGCCAACATGCCGCCGATGCCCAGGCCGGTGAACAGGCGGTAGGCGGACAGGATCGGCACGGTGGCGGCGGTCGAGGCGAGCGCCATGCCGATGCTCATGATCACCAGGCAGGCGAGCAGCATCGGGCGGCGGCCCACTTTGTCGGCCAGGTTGCCCAGCACGAAGGCGCCGATACCCATGCCGAACAGTTCCATCGACAGCACCAGGCCCAGGGCGGCGCGGTCGATGCCCCAGTCCCTGGCGATGCCGGGCGCGGCGAAGCTGATCGAGAGCACGTCGAAACCGTCGAGTGCGTTGAGCGCGGTGGCGATACCGACGGCGATGACCTGCCGGTAATGCATCGGTTCGCGCGCAATAAGGGCGCGGGGGTCTTCCATGCACTTCTCCTCTGGCCCGCCCCTTGCTCTTGGTTTCGGGAGGCGGACATTATTGGCGACACGCGCGGCAGCGGCCCGGCTCCAGCGACGGTCGGCAATCTTGCGACTCGGCCATCACATCGAGCACGGCCGCCACCGCAATTGTGTAGGGCTGATTGCTGAGCTTTGCTGGCGGCCTCAAGCCGGGCGCCGGTCAATCGAGGCAGAAATAGCCAAATGCGATAGCCCGCAGGCCGGGCGCGCGGGTGGCCAGATCGCGCCTTCGAAAGGTCGCGAGGTTGCGCGCTAGACGGCGGGGACCACGAAGTCCCGGCTCAGCTCGTCCAGCGCGGCAATCCCCAGCATGGCCATGGCCACGTCGATCTCGTTGGCGAGCAGGGACAGTGCATGGGCGGCGCCCCGCTCGCCCGCCGCGGCGCAGCCATAGAGCGTCGCACGGCCGACCATCACGGTATCGGCGCCCAGGGCCAAAGCCTTGATGACGTCTGCGCCCCGCCGCACGCCGCTGTCGAACAGGACCGTCGCCCGGCCGGCAACGGCATCGACCACCGCGGGAAGGGCGGCGATCGCGGGCGGCGAGGAATCGAAATTGCGCCCGCCGTGGTTGGAGACCGCGATGCCGTCCACCCCGTGCTCCACCGCAAGCCGGGCATCCTCGGGATGGAGCAGGCCTTTCACCACCAGCTTGCCGGGCCAGCGCCGCCGCAGCGCCTCCACATCCTTCCAGTCCACCGAGGCCGAATTGGTCACCCTGGCGACTTTGCCCGTGACCCGGCCGCCCACTTCCGCCGGGTAGTTGGCGAACTGGGGCAGGCCGCCTTCGAGCATGTAGCGGCCGATCACCGAGGCCAGCCAGCCGGGGCGGCGCAGGAAATCTCCGACCAGCCGGGCATTGGGGCGCACCGGGTTGGACATGCCGGCGCGGCGGTTGAATTCGCGCAGCGGCCAGAGCGGGGTGTCGACCGTGAGCACCAGGACGTCCGCCCCATGATCGCGCGCGGCGTCGACGACCTGCCAGGAGAGGTCTCGCCGTTCCCAGAGGTACATCTGCATCCAATGGCCGGCCGAGGCGACTTTGGCGATCTCGGCAAAGGCGGTGGTGGAGCTGGTCGTCTGGGTGAAGGGGATGCCGGCGGCCGCCGCTGCGCCCGCGATCGCGCGCTCTCCGCGGTGCCACATGAGATCGGCCACGCCGGTGGGGGCAATGACGAGCGGCAGCGGCTGGCTGCGTCCGAACAGCGTCGTGCGGGCCGATCGGCTGGACACGTCCCGCAAGGTCCGCGGCAGAAGGTTCAGGGCCTGCAGCGCCGAAACGTTGCGCCCGATCAGCAGGTCGTCTTCCGTGCCGCGTTCTACGAATTCCCAGATGGCACGGGGCAGCCGGCGCCGGGCGAGGGCGCGCAACTGGGCGATGTTATGCGCGCGTTCGGCAATATCCGGCATCCGGCGCAAGCTCCCTCCTGGCTGTCGATTTCCCGGCTCCGAGCTTTCAATGTGTCGCATTTTCCGAGCCATCAGGTGTTTCCACCTGACGGGACAATGCTCTAGCCGTCTCCGGAGCGGGCAGGCAACGCGGCGGCGAAGAGATCGGGCCGGCGTTATGCCGGGGTCATTCGGGCGGCACAGCGCGCGCCTCGGGTGCCGCGCTCAGGAGGTGGGCATAGCGCTGCAGGCCCAGCGAAGTGCGCCGGATATGCATCGACAGCACCGATTGCGCCGTCTCGATCTCGCCGCGGCAGATCGCATCGTAGAGCAGCCGGTGCTCCACGTCGTGCGTGCGGTTTCCCTGGCCGAGCGAGAGCTTCATATAGGCGCGGCGGTAGCTTTGCGTCGTATCCCACACGCGCTCGACGATCTGCGCCAGCAAGGGCGTGTCGTGGCGTCGATACGTGATCCAGTGGAATTCCCGGCCCAGCGCGATGGTCTCGTCGAGATCGGTCGCCCGTTCGATCCGGGCCATCGTTGCGGAAAGGTCGGCAATGTCGCCCTCGGTCAGGCCGGGCACGCTTTCGGCCAGCAGCAGAGGTTCCACGCGCGCGCGGATCTCGAAGGAGACTTCCAGGTCGCGCGTGGTCAGGGCGGTGACCCGCGCCCCGGCGTTGGGCCGCATGACCACGAGCCCACGCGCTTCGAGCATCCGCAGTGCATCGCGCACGGGGATGCGGCTGATGTCGAGTTCCTCCGCCAGTTCGTCCTGCTTGATCCGGGCACCGGGGGCGAGGTCGCCCGCGAGAATGCGCTCGGCCAGGATATCGGCGATGCGCTGGCTGGCCACGGAAGACGGATTGGCGGTCATGCAGGTGCCCTGTTGCTGTAGCTGCGTCGATGAAGCTGCATCCCCCTCTACGACCGAACGCGCGGATTATCGACAGGCGCGGCGATCTGATTGCCCGGGCGAATTCGGCTGTTCGCCATATCGTGCAACGGCACGCAGGACGGGGAACGCCCTTGCGCATCATGCGGAGATTGCCCAAGACTTCCGCGCATGATCACGCTGCCCACTCTCGGCGAGGCCTACTACATCGTCGAGTGGGGCATTCGGCTGACGATGCTGGCGGTCGTGCCGCTGCGGCGCTCGCCTGCGGCGGCGGCGAGCTGGCTGCTGCTGATCTTCTTTCTGCCGGTGCCCGGACTGCTGCTTTTCACCGCGATCGGCAGTCCGCGCTTCCCCGCCTGGCGGGTCGAGCGCTTCGAGAGCCTGCGCGGCTTCTTCCGCGATGCCGCCGGGCGCATGGCGCGCGATGCGCCGGGTGCCGCGCTTGTCCCGGCCGAAGTGGTCGAACTGGCGGGCCGGCTGGGCCACTTGCCCGCCGTGGGCGGCAATGCGGTGCAACTTCTGGACGACTATGACGCGGTGATCGCGCGGCTGGTTGCCGATATCGACGCGGCGAACGAGCATGTGCGGCTGCTTTCCTACATCTTTGCCGATGATGCCACGGCCGGCCGGGTGATCGCTGCACTGGGCCGGGCGGTCGATCGCGGCCTGCCCTGCCATGTCCTGGTCGATCCGGTCGGCTCCTATCGCTGGCTCAAGGGCACTTTGCTGGCGCTGCGCGGACAGGGCGTCCGCGTGCGCCGGATGCTGCCGTTCCGCCTGATCCGGGGGCGCACCCGGCGCGACATGCGCAACCACCGCAAGCTGTTCCTGATCGACGGAAAGATCGGCTACGCCGGTTCGCTCAACATCGTCGCCAAGGATTTCCGCCCGGGCGTGACCAACCGCGAACTCGTGGCGCGCGTCACCGGCCCGGCCGTCGCGGCGATGTCGGCGATCTTCGTGTCGGACTGGTTCATGGAGACCGAGGAAATGCTGGAACCGGCACTCGCCTTGCCGGCTCCCGCGGGCGATTCCATCCTTCAGGTCCTGCCGAGCGGCGCGAACTATCCGCTGGAGGGGTTCCTGACCCTGCTGACCTGGCAGGTGGCCCGGGCAGAGCGCGAGATCGTGCTGGTCACGCCTTACTTCATCCCGGACGAGGGGCTGCTGGGCGCGCTGATCACGGCCGTCCTGCGCGGGGTGGAAGTGCATATCGTCGTGTCCGAGGTGGTCGACCAGCTGCTGGTGAACCTGGCCCAGTCGTCCTATTACGACGAACTGCTGTCGCACGGGGTGCGCATCCACCGCTATCGCGGTTTCCTGCTGCACGCCAAGGCGGTGCGGATAGACGAGAGCCTGGGCATCGTCGGCTCCAGCAATGTCGATGTGCGCTCTTTCCAGCTCAACGAGGAAGTCAGCCTGCTCCTTCTCGACCGGCCGGGGATCGAGGATCTGGCGCGGATCCAGAAGAACTACATCGCCGGCAGTGACGAACTGACCCTGGCGGAATGGCGCGCGCGGTCGCGGATGCGGCGTTTCGTGGAAAACGGCGCGCGTCTGGTCAGCCCGCTGCTCTAGGTCACGGCCTGATTCACGCCGTGATTTCACACCATGATTCTGGGCCGGAAACAGGGGCGTTACAGGCACTCCGGCAGGCCTTGTCCAAAAAGCCCTAAGTCCTTGGTAGCCTGTAAGCGGCGCGTTGGAGGTAGTGGCCTGCCCCATTTGGATTCGACGGCCGTGGCATCGGGATAGGTGTCACCGTCAGGTCCAGATTGCCGCTTTCTGGCCCCTGCGACTCATGTAACTTCGGAAGACTTGGCGAGGAGTCGAATACATGAAGCTTGCGGAGGAAAAACTGGCCGAACTCGGCCAAAACGACCGGCGGTCCTTTCTTGCCGCCTGTGGGAAGTATTCGCTTCTCGTACCCCCGGCGATGACGATGCTCCTGTCGACGTCCCTGACCTCGACGGCGATTGCGAAGTCGGGCGGTGGCGGCGGCGGCGGCGGTGGCAGCGGCGGGTCTTCGAGCGGCGGCGGTTCCGGCAGCACGCCGGGCGGCGGCTCGGGTAGCGGCGGTTCCACCGGAGATGGCGGCAGCGTCAAGGACGGCGGCGGTTCGGGCTCGGGTCCGAAGGACACCGGCGTTCCCGGCACGGGGGATACCCATGCCGGATCGGTGAGTGCCGAAGCCAGCTTGCCCAAGTCCGAGGGCGTTACGCCCAAGGGCAAGGACGGTGCCGGCAAGGGTACGGGCCACTGATCGTCTTCGGCCTCGAAAACCTGCGCGCCTGACGGGTTCGCGGGGATCGAGGCCGAAACCAACCGGGGGAGGGCGCCGCGATGCACGGGGGCATGGCGTCTGGAACGCAGACGGCCGGGGATGTCGTGCCGGATGAGGTCGTGCCAGATGGGAAGGAGCAGGCCGGAGGTCCGCTCCTGCGCCTGGCGGACGGCGTGGTTCCGCTTGTCATCGCCGATCGCCCGGTCCTTTTCATAGAGGCGACCCAGCGCCTGAACGCGCTCAACGGTTCGGCCGGAATGCTTGTGGCGCTCCTGGCGGACGGCATCGGCCTTGCCGATCTGCGCCATGAACTGCACGAGACCATGGGCATGTCCGCTGGCGAGGTCGACGCCCTCGTGGTTGCCTGGAGCGCCCAGCGGGTCATGGCCGCCGACTTCGGACCGTCCGACGCGCAGGGCCATCTGGTCCGGCTGCGCGCCGGCGGACGGGACATCTTGCTACACTTTCCCGAGGGGGCGTGGGGCCGCGAACTCGCTGCCGCCTATGCGCATTTACCGGCCCTGGATGTAGCGGAGGCCGGTGCCGCGGAGATCGATTCCGCCGCCCGCGTCACCGTGGAAGCCATGGGGCAGGGCCCGGACGAACTTGCCGGCATCTTCGACGAACAGGCCGGAACGCTTGCTTCCCGCGATGCCGCGGCGCCGGTGCTGCGCGGCGCCATCGTCGATCTCGTGCTGGAGCAGCCGGGATATGTGGCCCTTCATGCCGCCTGCCTCGTTTCGCCGCAGGGCCCCGGCAGCGGCGCTGTGCTGCTGATCGGCGCGCCGGGCGCTGGAAAGTCCACATTGGCGACCATGGCCGCCGTCTCGGCCGGTCCGCTCGGGCTGGCGGGAGACGATATCGTCCTGTTCGATCCGCGCAGCGGGCTGGTGATGGGCGTGCCTCTGCCGCTGACGGTCAAGAGCGGTAGCTGGGATCGCCTCGCCGCCGTTCTGCCCGGCCTTGCCGCATTGCCGCCCGTGCTTCGTGCCGACGGGCAATGGCTGCGTTATGCGCCGCTGCCGTCGCCGGTCGCTCCGGCATGGCAGCGCGTTGCCGCCATCGTCGATCTGCGCCGGGAGGACGGCCGTGCCGCCGGGCTCGTTCCCCATTCCCCGATCGACTGCCTCGGCCGGCTGCTGGAGGAAGGCTTCGTGCGCGAGGGGCGCTGCACGGCCGCGCAGATGCGCGGTCTTGCCCGGATGGTCGACAATGCCGATACCTGCACGCTCCATTATGCCGAGGCCGAAGCGGCACTGCCCCTGATCGAGGCGTTGCTTGCCTAGGCGGTACCATCGTTCCGCCCAGAGGAGGCTGCGAAGCGCGCCATTCCGCGCCGCGACGTTCGCGAACGATCCCGTTCGCGGCGCGCCGATGCCGGGACGTCGCGCTTTCCGGCCCTGCCGGAACTGAATGGCGAACCGCTCCCGCGACCATGCGGCCTTCCTGGATCTGTGCGCATGCCTGAAGGGCCGCATCCCGCCTTCGACCGATTGGGAAGGGGTGCTGGGCCTTGCCAATCGTACGCTCGTCACGCCCGCCCTGGCCGGGGCGCTGCGGGGGCAGGACGCCCGCGTTCCGCCCGAGGCCGCCGGGATGCTCCACGTCATTGCCGAGCGAACCGCTGCGCGCAACCGCATGATGCATGGGCAACTGACCGAGGCGGTGGCGGCGCTGGCCGCAGAGGGCATCGTCCCGGTACTGCTCAAGGGCGCCGCCTTGCTCGCGCGCCGCGGACCGGAATGTGACGACCGCCTGCTGACCGACCTGGACCTCATGGTTCGCGAAGACGAGGGCCCGCGCGCCTTCGTCGCACTGGAGGCCATCGGCTACCGCCGGCTCGACGGTCCCACGGAAACGAGCCCGGGCCAGGGCGCCAACCTGGGCCGAGAGCGTGACGTCGGCGGGCTGGACTTGCACTACCGCCTCAAGCGCATCGGCAGGGGACGGAATTTGCAGTGGCTTGTCGATGCCTGCAGCCCCTTTGCCATCGGCACGGGTACCGTCGCGATGCCGTCCCCCGCGGCGCTCACGGCGCTTTTCGTCCTCCACGACCAATTGCAGGAAGCCGACTATTGGCGCGGCCGGATCGACTTGCGCCATCTTGTGGACATGGCCCGGCTTGCGGAGGAAGAGGGCGGGCCGGACGGCGGCGAACTTGCCGCCCTGTTCCCGCCCGGACGCGCCCGGCGTGCTCTAGCGGTGCAGTTGGACACGCTGGCGGCGTGGCTGGGCGTGCGCGTGACCATCGGCGAACGCGGCTGGCGCGTGGCTTTCCAGCGCTGGCGGCGGGATCTGCAATTGCGCCGGCCGGGCTTGGAGACCGCGCTGACCCTGGCTTCGTGCCTGGCCGATCCGCCGCTGGGACTCTTCGAGCACCGCGGATTTTCCGCCCGCAGTCGGGAGATTCGCCGTATTCTGCTGGAGCAGAAAGCCACGAAAGTCTGACCGGCGTTCCTCGGCCTCAACGCAGCCCTTCGAGCCACTCCGCGATCATCGCCTGTCCGGCCGCAACCGCGGCAGGGCCAAGGCTGTCATGCGCGGCGCGCAGCGAGGCTTCGTCTCCGCCGGCCTCGATCACCGATTCCGGCCACTGTTCGATCCAGGCATCGAAGCGCGGGTCCAGCCCCATCTCGGCATGGAACTGGAGCGCCAGGATATTGCTGCCGCGCCGGAACGCCTGGTGGGCATAGAGATGGCTGGATGCGAGCAGCTCGACATCGGCGGGCAGGGTGAACGTGTCGCCGTGCCAATGGAGCACCGGCACACCGGCAATATGCCGCAAGGGGCCGTCGATGGCGTTGTCATGCACCGAGATGCTGTGAAAGCCCACTTCCTTGTGCGGCCCGGCAAAGACCTCTGCCCCCATCGCCGCGGCTATCATCTGGGCGCCGAAGCAGACGCCCAGCGTCGGCCGCGCGGCATCGAGCCTGAGTGCAAGGCGGCGCATCTGGCAGGCAATCCAGGGATGCCGGTCCTGCTCGTAGATGCCCATGGGACCGCCCATCATGATGAGCAGGTCCGGTTCGCGTAGATCCAGCGCGGCAAATGCCGGGTCGGTCACGTCGATGCGGTCGACGTCATATCCGGCCGCCTCGATGGGCATGCGATAGCCCGCGACGCCTTCGTAAGGGACGTGCCGGATGATCAGGGCGGTCTTCGTCACTGCTCGCTTTCGTTTCGAGGGGCCGCGGCCGAACGGCCGACGGGGACACCGAAATGTCATCTTTCCAGCCTCAAGGTGCGTGCGCAAGACCCGTCGAGACCGCGCCGACGCATCCGATTCTGTTTCAAACAGTTTCCCCGGGCCAATTCACGGCAAAAATGACGGATGCAGGATTTGCAATCCTTTGCCCGGGCCCCCATGGTCCCCTGCGAGAAAACATGGCGTGTGAAGACATGGAAGGAGCCAAGGTTTGGAATCAGTTTCGGTCGTACTTTTCCTTTTGCTAGCGGTAGTGGTGAGCGGCGCGATATCGCGCATGCTGCCCTGGTCGGTCCCCACGCCTCTCGTGCAGATCCTGCTCGGCTGCGTGATCGGTCTCTCGACCTCCTATAGCGTGTCCCTCGATCCCGAACTGTTCCTGCTGCTGTTCCTGCCGCCCCTGCTGTTCCTGGATGGCTGGCGCATCCCCAAGGACGAATTGTTCAAGGACGTTTCCACCGTGGTGGAACTGGCGCTGGGCCTCGTCCTGACGACAGTCATCGGCATGGGTCTCTTCATCAACTGGATGATCCCGGCCATGCCGCTGGCCGTGGCCTTCGCGCTTGCCGCCGTCGTCTCGCCTACCGACCCGATCGCCGTCTCGGCCATTGCCGCCCGCGTGCCGATCCCCAAGCGCATGATGCACATTCTCGAAGGGGAATCGCTGCTCAACGACGCCTCCGGCCTCGTCTGCCTGCGTTTCGCCGTAGCTGCGGCGTTGACGGGCACGTTCTCCGCCGGCGGCGCCGCGCTCAACTTCCTCTGGGTTGCCGGAGCGGGCCTGGTGATCGGCGTCGCCGTCACTCTGGTCGTTTCGCGGGCCAAGGCGTGGGTCACGCGCCGCTGGGGAGAGGATACCGGCTCGCAGATCCTCGTCAGCCTGCTGATACCTTTCGGTTCCTATATGCTGGCCGAGCATTTCCACGCCTCGGGCATCCTTGCCGCCGTCAGTGCCGGCGTGACCATGACCTTTGCCGAGATTTCGCGCGAAGCCATGGCCGTCACGCGCATGCGCCGAAATTCGGTATGGGACACCATCCAGTTCACGCTGAACGGCATCATCTTCGTGCTGCTGGGTGAGCAGCTTCCCGGCATTCTCGCCGAAGCCAAGCTGACCGTGGCGGTCACCGGCCATACGGAGCCGGGCTGGCTCGCGCTCTATGTCGTCGCGATCGTGCTGGGCCTTGCGGCGCTGCGTTTCGCCTGGGTGTGGCTCTCGTTCAAGTTCACGATCCTGCGCAAGCGTCATGCCGAAGGGAATGGCGGAAACGTAGCAGCGACCGTGCGCAGCCCCAACTGGCGGCTGGTCGCGGCCATGTCCTTCGCCGGTGTGCGCGGCGCGATCACGCTGGCAGGCGTACTCACGCTGCCGCTGGCCTTGAACGACGGAACGCCGTTCCCGGCGCGTGATCTGGCAATCTTCCTGGCGGCCGGCGTGATCATCGTATCTCTGGTCGTCGCCAGCATAGCCTTGCCGGTCCTGCTCAAGGGGCTGACCATGCCGGGCGAGCCGT
>NZ_CM166473.1:152500-1242500 GCF_056857015.1 Novosphingobium sp. BL-S-34 | reverse complement strand
ATTGAATTCTCCGTGAAGATGCGGAGTACCCGCGGTTAGACGGAAAGACCCCGTGCACCTTTACTGCAGCTTCAGAGTGGCATTAGGATAGAATTGTGTAGCATAGGTGGGAGGCTTTGAAGCAACGGCGCCAGCTGTTGTGGAGCCATAGGTGAAATACCACCCTGTTATGTTCTGATGTCTAACCTCGCACCGTTATCCGGTGCAGGGACCCTCTGTGGCGGGTAGTTTGACTGGGGCGGTCGCCTCCTAAAGAGTAACGGAGGCGCGCGATGGTAGGCTCAGGCCGGTTGGAAACCGGCTGCAAGAGTGCAATGGCATAAGCCTGCCTGACTGCGAGATTGACGAATCGAGCAGAGACGAAAGTCGGTCATAGTGATCCGGTGGTCCCTCGTGGAAGGGCCATCGCTCAACGGATAAAAGGTACGCCGGGGATAACAGGCTGATGATTCCCAAGAGCTCATATCGACGGAATCGTTTGGCACCTCGATGTCGGCTCATCACATCCTGGGGCTGGAGCAGGTCCCAAGGGTTTGGCTGTTCGCCAATTAAAGTGGTACGTGAGCTGGGTTCAGAACGTCGCGAGACAGTTTGGTCCCTATCTGCCGTGGGCGTCGATACTTGAGAGGAGTTGACCCTAGTACGAGAGGACCGGGTTGAACATACCTCTGGTGTACCTGTCGTGGCGCCAGCCGCGCAGCAGGGTAGCTATGTATGGAAGGGATAACCGCTGAAAGCATCTAAGCGGGAAGCCTCCCTCGAGATTAGGTATCATAGAGTCGTGATAGACCATCACGTTGATAGGCCGGGTGTGGAAGTGGGGTAACCCATGGAGCTAACCGGTCCTAATAACTCTGTTCATGCTTGATGAATCCCACCATCAATGACAGCCCTGCTACCAAGCAGAGCATCGTCAAAGATGATCGGACGATCATCCAGCCAGATATACAGCTCCAAACAGGAGCAGCACGGGCATCATCGATTAAAAAACAGCACGCCGTCTCCATTGCTTGGTGACCATAGCGTCAGTGACCCACCCGATCCCATCTCGAACTCGGCCGTGAAACCTGACAGCGCCAATGGTACTAACGCTCAAGCGTTGGAAGAGTAGGACGTCGCCAGGCATTGAAGCCGGCGTGCTGTAAAAAAACCCATCACAATGACAAAGGGCAAATGCCCTCAAACAGGGCCCCATAAGGGCCCTGTTCGCGTTCATGACGAACGCAGCCATCATCACGCGGGGAAGAAGCACCCCGCCGTCCACGCCGGCACCGCCCGGAACGGACAACAAAACACGCTTCAAGGCTGACACGCTCAGCCCTCAATGGTGACGCGGGGTGGAGCAGCCCGGTAGCTCGTCAGGCTCATAACCTGAAGGTCGCAGGTTCAAATCCTGCCCCCGCAACCATGAACACATCCCCATATCCGCACACACGACAGCCCAGCCCAGGCAAGCGCGCTCATATGCGCGCGCCTTGGCGCCGCACACGCGACAGAACCCGAGCGGGGAGCACGCCGCAGAGACGGCACCTCGCGTACAACTGGCTTTACGCGCGACGCGCCCGGCAACCGGACCTGGTCCTTCCGAACTCATCGCCGACAGAAGATACCCCCGCACGCGCTGGAGAATCCTCGGAGGCCCGGATCGCATCGACTCCCTCGCAGGCTGGGATGAACGGTCGATCACGCGGCCGATAGCATGGTGGACTCTAGGCTGCGTGTTTCCGCAAAGGTCACGCTGACTATGCCGCGCAGCTTTGAAGCCGAAGTTGCTGGCGCCCAATCGCAAGCTCCCGGCGGGCCGTTTAATTGCGCCCGAGCCAGGCCTCCCGCAGGCGGCGGATGAGGCTGTCCCAGAACGTGTCACGCGCTTAGACCGCCAGAAAACGCCAGTGGTCAGCTATAAGGCACGGTCTCAATCACCGCAGGTCAACCCGCTCAGGGGGATACATGCACCGATGAGCGTTCGAGCCGACAGGTGTTCCAGTCAGCCAACGGCGGCAAGACGCGCTCGCGTATTCTGGCGACGCCGCGATCGGTGCGTTTGATGACATTCGATACCGTCATGGCCAAATTGCCCGCGCGACCGGCTGCATCATGCCTCGTCAGGCGACTGCTATCGTCCAGCGTTCGGCGCTTTGATGGAGGTAGGCGGACCATGCCAAGGGATCCTACGCAAGATAGCGTGCTGTCACGAGAGCGGATTAGCCGCTCGGCGCATTTCGGGCAAGCGTATGCGGCCGATGATCGAGATCATCAGGTTTGGAAATCGCAGCGGAGGACAGCCTGCTGGGGGCGAGGCGGCAATGGTTGGCGGATGCCGAGGCAATGCTGGATGTGGTGTGGTCACGACGCGCTGACGGCCCGTCCGCTTCCCCGCCGCAGACACCTTGTCAGGAGCGGGTGTCGCCTGTCCGCTGGCGGCAATCGTTGCATTTTCCGGTGGCCTCGACAATCAGCCGGTCGAGGCGAAAGCCGTGGTTTTCCAGGGCGAGGCGGAGCGCTGTGTCTATCTCGGGGTGGTCGTGCTGGAACGCCCGGCTGCAATCGTTGCAGACAAATACGATCGCGCCGGGGGTGGATAGGGTCGGGCAATAGGCGTTGAGCGCCTCGATCCGTCGGACGCGGCCCTGCCGGACCAGTTCGGCAAGCGCGCGATAGACTTGTGCGGGATAGAGCCGTTCTTCTCTTTCGCTGGCAAGGCGCGCCAGGTCGTAGGCGGACGCGGGGGCTGAGGCCTGCTTGAGCAGGTCTTCGACCAGCCGGACTAGTTCGCCGTTGCGCCGGGTCTTCCGCCCGTTTTTCGAGACATCCTCCATGATGCGGGCAGGTGAGGGACGACCTGTTGCCGTCCCTCACCGATGGCTCAGAAGTTCAGGCGGGCGGTCACGCGAATGTCGCGGCCGCTGAGAGGGGCATAATCCTTGAGGAACGACGCGGCGCGGCGGGCGACGACGTCGAAGATGTTGTTGGCCGACAGCGCGAAGCTGAGCGGTCGTTCGTCGCCCCAGGGGCGGAAGTTCACTTCGGCATTGACCATCGTGAAGCCCGGCGTGGTGGTTTCGAACTCCGAGATACGCTTCTGCGCCCAGACATGTTCGACTTCGCCGCGCACGTCGACCTTGGGCGTCTGAACCCCGAGGCCACCGAGAACTCGGAGTGGTGGTATACGCGGGGCGGCGCCGACGTTCACGATGTTGGCGTGGACATAGTCGCCCAGCGCATCGGCCACGATCCGGGCGCTGCCGATCTTCGCCAGCGTCAAGGTGCCCTGCGCTTCGAAGCCGTAGTAGCGTGCATCGGCCTGGCGGAAGGCGTAGACGGGCAGCCCGTCTTCGACATCGCCGGTAAGGTCCTCGTAGATGAAGTTCGAGAACCAGGTGTGATAGGCCGAGGCTTCGAACGTGTAGTTCTCGCCGCTGCCGCGCAGGACGGCTTCCACGCCCCATGATTTCTCCAGCCTGAAATCGGGATCGCCCAGTTCGTAGGCCTCGGTGCCGGCATGGGGTCCGTTGGCGAAGAGTTCCTCAGCGGCCGGTGCGCGTTCGGTGCGGGAGAGGTTTAGGCCGATGCGCCAGTCCTGCGTGAGGCCGTAGGAGGCGCCGAGCGAGCCGGAGAAGGCATCGAAGTTACGATTGCCGCCGAAGAACTGGGCCTGGTCTCCTACGGGCTGGGCCGAGAGGGCAGTGTGCTCGAAGCGGGCGCCGGCCTCGAACTTCAGCGCGCCGTAATCGAGCTGCTGGAGCGTGAAGAGGCCGACTTGTGTGGTCGAGTTCTTCGGCAGGAACGCCTCTTCGCCGATCACGTTGAAGTCGCGGTTGAACAACTGGATGCCGGTGGCGCCGCGCCAGGCGCCGTGCTGGGCCTGGGTGAACTCCAGGCGGCCTTCCATGCCCTTGTTGTAGAACGTGGTGCCGACCTCGCCGTCTTCCTCCAGTTCGGCATGGGAATAGTCCGCATAGCCGAGCCGCAGCGAGACCTTGTCCAGGATCTTGCCATCGCCATCGATTTCCGCGCGCAGGTCCACGCGGTCCTGTTTCATGCTGAGCCGCGGCGCTTCCTGTTCCTGGCCGGCCTCGGTCGCGAAGCGGATCGGAACGCCGTAGAGGCTGTCGTAGTGGCTGTAGGACAGGCCGATGTTACCGCCGTCGCCGATATAGGCGAGCCCGGCACCGGCGGTCCAGGTCTTGGCGCCGGAATTCGGGAGCTTGCCCTTGACGGCGGCGTTGGCTGCGAAATCGATCGGCTCCTCATCGCTCGGATCGGCAGGCAGGAGGCTGGAGGCGAGTGCCTGCCGGCGCAGCGCCGGGGTGAGCGCGTGGCCGCCGATGCGCATGTCGTCGCTCTTGAGGTAGCTGCCGTCGACATGGGCGACCCACTGGCTGGAGAGGCGCACGTCGGCGGATCCGGCGGTGGAACGCTCGTCGGCGGCCGATCCGTATGTCGCGATGGCGCCCAGGTGGATCGCCTCGTCGGGAACCGAGGTCGGAATGCGCTTGTCGATCACATTGACGACACCGCCGATGGCCGACGAGCCATAGAGGAGCGACTGCGGCCCGCGCAGCACCTCGATGCGCTCGGCCAGCAGCGGATTGACGACGACGGCGTGATCGACCGAGGTGTTGGAGACGTCGATCGAACCGAGGCCGTTAGTCAGCACGCGCACCCGCTCACCCTGCAGCCCGCGCAGGATCGGACGCGAGGCGCTGGGGCCGAAGGAACTGGCGGAAACGCCCGGTTCGTGCTGGAGCGTTTCGCCGATCGAGGGACGGATGGCCTGGGTAAGTTCCTTGCCTTCCACGACGGCGACGCTCGACAGCATGTCCTGACGCTTCGTCGGCAGCACGCCGGTCACGACGATGTCGGAGCCGGTGGTGTGATGGTAGCCGTCTGCGTCACCGTTCGTGCTGCGGTCTGCAGGTTCGGCTTGCGCATGTGCGAGCGCGGGGAGCGCGAAGAGGGCGAGGGCGCTGCTGGAAAGCAATCGAAGTCTCATGGCGGGGCCTTTATGCTGTCAATGATATGGGACGGTATAACGTACCATTTCGCCCGCGGACGTTTCCGTGCCCGGGCGGCCATCGGGTAGTCCTGCTAACGACATGTTACAACATCACATCTAACTGTTGCGGGATTTTGTCCGGAGCGATCCGCAGACCGATGCCGATTTGCTACACTTTGAGAGATCGCCTGCTCTGTGCGAGCCGCCTTGCCGGGGTGCTATCGGCGTCGCGGGGGGCGTGTGTTTGCATGTAGCGCGTAGGATCAGAGGACCCGCCTGCACGCGTATTTTTGCGCTGATGTCCTACGCCGCCACGGCATATCCCGGTTCGAAGTCAAAGACCTGCGGCCACCCCATGCGGCCGAACACCGCAAGGGGTGGCCGCATGGGGCGGGTCAGAAATAGTAGCCGAAGATCATCATGAAGGCCGCCTTGAACCTGTCGTCGCCGCCTTGGGCGGCACCGGAAATGAACTGGCCGGCGCCGACATAGGGATCGTTACGACCGAGCAGGAACTCGGAGAAGACCTTGATCCTGCCTTTGTCCTTGGCCGTCCATACGGCGCCGAGATCGAAGCGCTCGCTGTCGCGGAAGCCGGCGGCGTCCTTCATGAAGCGGCCGTAATTGGCGTAGACGAGCAGGTCGAAGGGCAGCTTGCCGGTGTCGATCGTGCGGCCGATCTCGCCGAAGGCGTAAGTGCCTTTGGCGGCGATGTTGTAGCTTCCGTCGAAGCCGCCGACCGAGATCATGTCGTTGCGGCCGGGGTTGCGCGGGTCGATATCCTGCCGCGCGACCAGGGCCTTGGCGCTCCACGGGCCGTGGCTGCCCGTCAGGCTGAAGGCGAAGAGGTGTTTGCTGCCCTCCTTATCGGTGTCGAAATTGTAGATGCTGGAAATCCAGGCCGAGGCGGTCGCTTTCAGCGTGGTGTCCTGGTTGTTCACAAGCGCGTACTGGACGTTGCCGATGATCATCTTGCGCTCATCATTGCGCGAACCGTCCGGAACGTAGCTGTCGGCCTTGGCGATGTTCGTGGAATAGCGCGAGGAATCGGTGCTGATGCCCATGCCATTGGGTCCGCTTGACGGGAAGAAGCCCAGTTCCACGCGGTAGTCCGCGGTCTGGCGCTTGAACTTCATGCCAAGGTTGTAGGTCTCTTCCATGCCGTAGACGAAGCCGAGATCGTCGAGGATCGACGAGCCCCAGTAGCGGTCGTCGAAAGGCACGGGCTGTACGCCCACGGTCACGCTGTCCGTGGCGTTGAGCTTGGCGCCGGCATAGGCGTACATCAGGAAGTTCACTTCGCCGACATGGCCGTCGTAGCCGCCGTTCTTGCCGTAGATGAAGCTGCCGCCGTAGACGCGGTACTGGGCCGCGCCGAAGAAGCGCGTGGAATCGTAGTCGGCCGTCAAGGCCAGGGTATCGAACGACAAGTGGCTGGACGTCCGGCGCTGGCCCGCGCTGCCGACATCGTTGAAGCGCAGGTCATAGCGGCCGCGCAGGGCGGCACCGATCTTGAGCCGGGCCTTGGTTGCGGCTTCAGCCGGAGGCGCGGGTGCCGGCGTGGGAGGCGCCGCCTCGACCTTCGGCGTCTCCGCAGCCGCAACTCCGGGGGCGGGCCCAGGGGCAGGTGAGAAGACGGCGACCTGTGCGGCGCAGCTGTCTGCGGATGCAGTGCAGTCGGCAGGCGCATGATCGAGAGTGCCCGGCGCGGATGCGGCCAGGACGACGGGGACGAGAACGGGGAGCATGACTCTTCCTTGGCGACAGGGCGGCCGCAGCGAGGATGACGGGAATGTCGAATATGCGTTTTAGGCGGCGCCTGGGCGCTCCGGCTTCAGAGTCCCGGTTTTATTGGCCGCTCGCCTTCGATGGAGAGGCCGTAGCCCGCCAGCGCCACCGGAGTTCGGTGCGTGTTGGTCAGCAGCGTCATCTTCTCGATGCCGAGGTCCGTCAGGATCATGGCGCCCACGCCGTAGTCGCGCAGTTCGTCCATGTCGGCGGGCGAGAGCGTGCCCGCCTGCGCCTTCAGGGCCATGGTAAAGCGATCGTTGCGTGCCCGGTTGATGGCGATCACCACGCCCGCACCTTCTTCGGCAATCGCCTGCATGGCGCTTTCGAGCACGCCCGATCCGCTGCTCTGCGCGGCGAAGATGTCGGTGAGCGTAGAAATCACATGCATGCGCACGAGCGTCGGCCTGGCCGGGTCGATCCTGCCTTTCACGAGCGCGATCTGTTCCGTGTCGGTGGCGCGGTTGCGGTACGTGATGGCCTGCCAGTCTCCGCCCCAACGGCTGTGGAAACGGGCCTGTGCGGTACGCTCCACCAGGGTGTCGTGGCGGCGACGATAGGCGATGAGGTCGCGGATCGTTCCGACCTTGAGGCCGTGGAGCCGGGAAAAGGCGATGAGGTCGTCGAGCCGTGCCATCGTGCCGTCCTCTTTCATGATCTCGCAGATCACGCCCGAGGGGTTGAGGCCCGCCAGCCTGGCGACATCGACGGCCGCCTCGGTATGGCCCGCCCGGACCAGCACACCGCCTTCGCGGGCGATGAGGGGGAAGACGTGGCCGGGCGTGACGATTTCGTCGCTGCCCTTGGTCCCGTCGATGGCGACGGCGATGGTCCGCGCGCGGTCCGCCGCCGAAATGCCGGTGGTGACGCCGACGCGGGCCTCGATCGAAGTGGTGAAGGCGGTGCCGTGCTTCGTGCCGTTGCGGGCGCTCATCAGGCCGATGCCGAGCTGGCTGACGCGGCTTTCGGTCATGGCCAGGCAGATCAGTCCCTTGCCGTAGCGCGCCATGAAGTTGATCTTCTCGGGCGTGGCCATCTGCGCGGGGATGACGAGGTCCCCCTCGTTCTCGCGGTCCTCGTCATCGACGAGGATGAACATGCGGCCGTTTCGGGCTTCGTCGATGATTTCCTCCGCAGTCGAGAGGAAGCTCTTGTTCTCATGCTCCAGGGCTATCGTGGCCATGTCGCTCTCCCAGGTGTGCGTGTTCATTCGGCCGGGCAGGGGGCGGCGGCGAGATCCGCCTTCCGTCCCGCGCCGAGTGCCAGGTAGACCGCCGTGGTGACGGCCGGTGCGATCAGCCAGCCCACGTCCACGCCGTCCAGCGCCTTGGCGAAGGGGCCGGTGTAGATGCTGCTCGCCAGGAAGGGCAGCTGCACCGCGATGCCCGCGACGTAGGCCGCGGCCGCCCGCAAGTCGATCAGGCCGTAGATGCCGCCGTCGGCGCGGAAGAACGAGTCGATGTCATAGCGGCCCTTACGGATGAAGTAGAAGTCGACGATGTTGATCGTGGCCCAGGGCGCCAGGACGACCATCAGGCCGATGACGAAGCCGATGAAGCGGGGCACGAAGTCGTCCGCAGAAGTCGTCGCCACGGCCAGGCAGCCGGCCAGCACCAGGGTGGACAGCACCACGCGCGCCTTGCGGCCCGGCTGCCAGGAGGCGAAGAACGTCTGCGCCATGGTGATGAGGGACAGTACGGCGCCGTAGATGTTGAGGGCGTTGTGGCTGATGATGTTGAAGACGAACAGGGCCATCAGCACCGGTGCCAGCATGCCGGTGGCGCCGCTGACGATGGCCATCGGGTCGGCGTTCGCCGGCGCACCGGCCACGGCTACCGCGCCCAGGGTGAACGAGGCGCCCGCGCCAAGGGCGGCGCCTGCGAAGCTGGCCAGGAAGGGCGCGCGAATGCCGACGCTGGGCGGCAGGTAGCGCGAATAGTCCGAGGTGTAGCAGGCATAGGAAATGTGCCAGACCGCGGCGAGCGAGAACATCGCCAGCCAGCCGATCGCCGAGCCCTGGCCCTGGGTCCAGAGACCGGCCGGCATGAGCGCCACGAGGTTGACGAAGGCGAAGATCAGCCCGGCCCCCATGAACCACATGCCGACACGGTTGAGCATGTGGATCACGTTGTAGCCCAGGATGCCGATCCCGGCTGCGGCCAGGGCGCAAAGCACGGCGCCGACCGGCAGGCCCACCGCGGGCTGCAGCGCATGGACCGACTTTGCGGCCAGCACGATGTTGGAGATGAAGAAGCCGACGTAGAGCAGGGTCGCGAACGTTACCACCAGCAGCGCGCCGTAGCGGCCGAACTGCCCGCGGCTCTGGATCATCTGCGCCAGGCCCATCTGCGGCCCCTGTGCGGAACAGGCACCCAGTACCAGAGCGCCCACGAGGTGGCCCAGCACGATGGCGGAAATGCCCCAGGTCAAGGGCAGGTGATAGACCTGCACCGCCATGGCGCCCGTCACCACCGGCAGCGGCGCGATATTGGTCGTGAACCAAAGCGTGAAGAGATCGCGCACTTTTCCGTGCCGTTCCGCCAGCGGCACGAAGCCGATGCTGTTTTCCTCGATCACCCCGGCCGAGGTATCACCCGCTTTACCCATGCTTCAGTTATCCTCTTGCACCATCGTTTTTGTGGTATACCATCGGACGGTATTCTTGCTTCGAGCGAGTCGCAAGAGAAATTTTAAGCCCCGCCACGAGCGAGGCTGGGAAAAGGATGGATGATGAAGTTCTCGATCTTTCTGCACATGGAGCGTTACGACGCCTCGGTCTCGCACCATAAGCTCTTCGAAGAATTGCTTGAATTGTGCGACATGGCCGAGGCTGGCGGCATGGACAAAGTCTGGATCGGCGAGCACCACGCGATGGAATATACCATCTCGCCGAACCCGATTCCGCTGCTCTCGGCCGTGGCCGGGCGAACCAGCCGCATCCGCCTGGGCGCCGGCACCTTCATCGCGCCGTTCTGGCACCCGATTCGCATGGCCGGCGAAGCCGCCCTGCTGGACGTGATCAGCAACGGCCGTGCCGAAGTGGGACTGGCGCGCGGCGCCTATCAGTTCGAATTCGATCGCATGCTCAATGGCGTATCCGCGACGGACGGCGGCAAGTACCTGCGCGAGATGGTGCCGCTGCTCCAGCCCCTTTGGGAAGGCGATGTCGAGCATGACGGCGAGATCTGGAAGTTCCCCACTTCCACCAGCGTGCCCAAGCCGATCCAGGCCCGCCCGCCGCTGTGGATCGCCGCGCGCGACCCCGATTCGCACAAGTTCGCCGTCGCCAACGGCTGCAACGTGATGGTGACCCCGCTCGCCAAGGGCGATGCCGAAGTGGCCGATCTCATGACCAAGTTCGAGAACGCCATCGAAGCCGCGCCGCAGATCACCGAGCGCCCCCGGATCATGGTGCTGCAGCATGCCCACGTCCATACCGGCGATGACGACTGGCAGGCCGCGGCGGAAGGTATCTCGTTCTTCTTCCGCTCGTTCGGCGCCTGGTTCGGCAACAAGACGCCGCCGGTCAATGGTTTCCAGACCGCCGTTCCGCCGATCAACCCGGAGAAGTTCCCCGAGTACGTGCCCGAGACGCTGCGCAAGAACGTCATGATCGGCAAGCCGGACGAGCTGATCGAGCGCCTGAAGAGCTACGAGGCGCTGGGCGTCGACGAGTACAGCATCTGGGTCGATAACAGCCTCTCGTTCGAGGAAAAGCGCGAATCGCTGCGCCTGTTCATCGACCACGTCCTTCCGGCCTTCGCCTGACCGCGATGGCCAAGGCCTACTGGATCGCCCGGGTCAATGTGACGGACCCGCAGGCTTACGCCGGTTACATGGCCCTTGGACCGGCCGCCCTGATCTCCAATGGCGGAAAGCTGTTGTCGCGGGGCGGACGTTCGGTGGCGCTCGAAGGGCCGGAGCCTTTCGAGCGCACGGTCGTGATAGAGTTTCCCAGCATGGAGGCTGCGCTGGCCTGCCATGCCTCGCCCGAATACAGCGCCGCCCGCGCCGCGCGCGAAGGCGCGGCCGAAGTGGAAATCGTGATCGTGGAAGGACTGGAACAGGATGACCGATAGACCGCAGGACGAAAAGTTCGGACGCGGCCTCGCCACCCGGCGTGAAGTGCTGGGCGATGCCTATGTCGACAAGGCGCTCGACGGCGCGGACGATTTCAACTGGGCCATGCAGGAACTGACGACGAAGTACTGCTGGGACGAAATCTGGAACCGGCCCGGTCTCGACCGCCGCAGCCGCTCGATCCTGAACCTGGGCATGATCGCGGCGCTCAACCGCAGCCACGAGTTCAAGGCGCATATTCGCGGCGCGCTGACCAATGGCCTGACGCGTGAGGAGATCCGCGAAGTGCTGTTGCAGATCGCCGTCTACGTGGGGATCCCGGCCGGGGTGGACAGCTTCCGTCTCGCCTGCGAGGTCTTTGCGGAGATCGACGCGCAAGGCTGACGCACGGCATCCTGTTCAAGATGTCATGATCCGGGAAACGAAAAAGCGCCGGCATCCTCATGGATGCCGGCGCTTCTCTGTTGCGACCCAAGGGTCCGTAACGTGGGGGTTAAAGCCCGCCCATCATCACGTATTTCAGTTCGAGATAGTCGGTGATGCCGTGGCGGGAGCCTTCGCGGCCCATGCCTGAGGCCTTGATCCCGCCGAACGGGGCGACTTCGGTGGAGATCGCTGCCTCGTTCAGCCCGACCATGCCGTATTCCAGGGCTCCGGCGACGCGCATGGCGCGTCCGATGTCGCGGGTATAGGCATAGGCGGCCAGACCGAACTCGGTATCGTTGGCCAGACGGATCGCCTCTTCCTCGGTCTCGAAGCGGATTACGGCGGCGAGCGGCCCGAAGGTTTCCTCCGAGGCGACCAGCGCATCGCGCGGAACGTCGGCGATCAGCGTGGGCGGGAAGAACAGGCCTTCCTGCCGCGTTCCACCCGCCAGCAGACGTCCGCCGCGGGCGACGGCATCCGCCACATGCTGCTCCACTTTCTCGACGGCGCGCGCATTGATGAGCGGACCGATCGTCACGCCCGCTTCCGTGCCGCGGCCGAGGACCAGGCCCTCGACCCGCTGCCGAAGCCGCTCGACGAAGGCGTCATGGATGCCGTCCTGCACGAGGAAGCGGTTCACGCAGACGCAGGTTTGCCCGGCATTGCGGTACTTGCCCAGCAATGCCCCTTCCACGGCCGCATCGATATCGGCATCGTCGAACACCAGGAACGGCGCGTTTCCGCCCAGTTCCAGCGAGAGCCGCTTCAACGTGGGCGCGGACTGTTCGTAAAGCTTGCGGCCCACCCCGGTAGAGCCGGTGAAGGAGAGCTTGCGCACGACATCGCTGCTCATGAAAGCCTCGCCGATGGCAGCGGCTTCACCGGTGATGACGCTGAGCAGCCCGGCGGGCAGGCCCGCTTCCTCGGCCAGCGCCGCCAGGGCGAGCGCCGTCAGCGGGGTTTCCGGCGCGGGCTTGACGATGATCGCGCAGCCCGCCGCAAGCGCCGGGGCGACCTTGCGGGTCACCATGGCCGCCGGGAAGTTCCACGGCGTGATCGCGGCGACGACGCCCACCGGCTCGCTCCAGACCAGGATGCGCTGGTTCGAACGGGGCGCGGGGATCACTTCGCCCTCGATCCGCCGCGCTTCTTCCGCGAACCAGCGCACGAAGCTGGCGGCATAGAGCACTTCGCCGCGCGCTTCTGCCAGCGGCTTGCCCTGTTCGGCGGTGAGGATGGCCGCAAGTGCTTCCTGGTGCTCCAGGAGCAGCGCATGCCAGCGCAGCAGCAGGTCGGCACGCTCGCCTGCGGGCCGGGCGCGCCATTCGGCTTGCGCCTGCTCCGCCGCCTCGATGGCGGTCCGGGTCTCGGCCGCGCCGAGGTAGGGCACTTGCGCGATGACCTCGCCGGTCGCGGGGTCGGTCACGGGCACCGTATCGAGCGATACGGTCCAGATCCCGCCGACGAAAGCCTGATCGCGGAAGGGGTGAAGATCCCGGATCGTCATGCGCCCGCGACCTCCTTTTCCAGGTGAGCGTGATTGCTCATCTGCCCGCGGTGATAAAGCAGCACGCCGCTTTCGCAGCGGTCTATGCGCAGCACTTCGCCCACGAGAATGGCATGGTCACCGCCTTCGTATTCGCGCCAGAGGCTGCATTCGAGCACGCAGCTGGCGCCCTGGAGCAGCGGGTTGCCGAGATCGCTCAGCGTCCATTCCAGTGCCGCCACTTTGTCCGTGCCCTTCGAGGCGAAGGCCATGGCGAGCGCCTGCTGCTCGGCCGCGAGAATGTGGATCGCGAAACGCCCGCCGCGCACGAGGTGCGGATAAGTGGCGGAAGTCAGGGCCGGGCACACCAGCACCAGCGGCGGGTCCAGCGACAGCGAGGTGAAGGTGCTGGCGGTAAAGCCCACCAGGGCGCCTTGCTCGTCCAGGGCGGTCACGACCGTGACGCCCGATGGGAATTCGGCCATGGCCTTGCGGAATTCGGCCGGATCGATTGCGCTTGTCGTCATGTCGCTATCTCCTCTCACCGCATCACGAAGGGGTCGCCCATCGGCTGTTCCGACAGGTTGACCCAGACGGTCTTCAGTTCGGTGTAGTCGAGCACGGCATGGATGCCGCCCTCGCGTCCGTAACCGCTTGCGCCGAAGCCGCCGATCGGCGCCATGGCGGAGACCGCGCGGTAAGTGTTCACCCAGACGATCCCGGCATGAACGTCGCGGGCGAAACGGTGTGCGCGGCCGATGTCGCGCGTCCAGATGCCCGCGGCCAGGGCGTATTCGGTGCCGTTGGCAAGCGCAAGCGCTTCGGCGTCGTCCGAGAAGCGCATGATCGCGGCGACGGGACCGAACACTTCGTTCTGCACCACGTCGAGCTGGTCGGAGCTGCACGCCAGGAGGGTCGGCTCGTAATACCAGCCCTCGCGGCCGGCGTGGCGCTGGCCGCCGGCCAGCACTTCGGCGCCTTCCTCGCGGGCGCGGCCGACCATGCTCTCCACCACGCCGAGCTGCTGTTCGGTGGCCATGGGGCCCATGTCCGAATCCGGGTCGAGCGGATCGCCGATGCGGATGCGGGCCATCCGCTCGGTCAGCGCGGCGACGAAGCGATCGTAGATGCCGTCCTGCACCAGCAGCCGCGAACCGGCGACACAGCTCTGGCCCGAAGCGGCATAGACGCCCGCGACGGCGCCGTTCACCGCGCTCTGCAGGTCGGCATCGTCGAACACGATGTTGGCGGACTTGCCGCCCAGTTCCAGTGACAGCTTGGCGAAGTTCTCGGCACTGGCCTTGATGACGTGGCGCGCGGTCGAAGGTCCGCCGGTGAAGGCGATGCGGCGCACGAGCGGGTGCCGGGTGAGGGCAGCACCGGCGCTGGGGCCGAGGCCGGTCACGACATTGACCACGCCCGCGGGGAACCCTGCTTCCGCGACCAGCGCGGCGAAGCGCAGGATGCTGGCGGAGGCATGTTCCGAAGGCTTGATGACCAGGGTGTTCCCGGCGGCGAGCGCAGGGGCCAGCTTGATCGCGGTCAGGTAGAGCGGGCTGTTCCAGGGAATGATCGCGGCAACGACGCCCAGCGGCTCGGGCACGGTGAAGGCGAACATGTCCGCCTTGTCGATCGGCAGGGTGCTGCCTTCCAGCTTGTCGGCCAGACCGGCGCTGTAGTGGAAGAATTCGGGCAGATAGGCCAGTTGGCCGCGCGTCTCGCGGATGAGCTTGCCGTTGTCCTGCGTTTCCAGTTCGGCCAGTTCGCCCGCATGCTCGGCGATCAGGTCGCCCAGGCGGCGCAGCAGCTTGCCGCGCGCGGTGGCAGTGAGGGCGCGCCATGCCGCGCTGCGGAACGCGGCATCGGCAGCGCGCACGGCGCGGTCGGCATCGGCTTCGTCGGCGTCGGGCAGGACCGACCAGACCTGGCCGGTCGCGGGATTGCGCGATTCATAAGTCCGGCCGGAAGCAGCGTCGATCCACGCGCCGTCCACCAGCATCTGGAATTTCCGTGTCGTCATGAAGCCTCTCCGGCAGTTATGGGCGCCTGGGTGATCGTAGCGAGATAGTCCAGGAGCAGGGCATTGGTTTCTTCCGGCATTTCCACCGGCATCATGTGGCGCGCATGGGCGATGACTTCGGCTTGCGCGCCGGGGATGCGGGCCGCCAGTTTGCGGGTCATCTCGGGCGTGGAGCCGACATCGAACTCCCCGGTGGCGACCAGCGTGGGCACCGCGATCTCGCCGAGGCGGTCGGCGCCGAAGTTGTCCTGGCTGGCGAAAAGGCCATAGGACGTGAGGTAGCCGTGATGGTCGTTGCCCGCCATATGGGCGCGCAAGTCGGCGATATAGCCGGGCCGGGCAGCACGGAACTGCGGCGTGAACCAGCGCTCGATCGCGGCATCGGCATTGGCGGCGGGGCCCGCCTGCCGCACTTCGTCCACCCGGCCCAGGATCGTGGCGCGCACGGCCTCGGAACGGTCGAAGACGCCGTTGAGCAGGATCAGGCCCGAAAGGCGGCCGGGAAAGCGAAAGGCGAAGGCGCGTGCCACCAGGGCGCCCATCGAGAACCCGATCAGCACCGCCTTGTCGATGGCCAGATGATCCATCAGTTCGGCCACCTGGTCGGCATAGTCGTCCAGCCCAGCATCGGCGGCCGGCGCGGCGCTTCCGCCGTGCCCGAGCATGTCCAGCGTGATGACGCGGTAGGCGTCCTGAAGCGCGGTCTTCTGCGCGCTCCACATGGCCTGCGACAGTCCGACGCCGTGGATCAGGATCACGGGCGGATTGTCTCCGCCCGTGTCCTCATAGGCCGTCGGGAAAGGGTTCGCGCCCACCGTCAGCCCTGCTGCGCGGCCTTCTCCGCGGCAATGGCTTCCAGGTCGAGGTAGCGATTGCCGATGCGCGGATGCACGCGGCCACCATCGGCAGCGCCGAGCACGATCACGATCTCGTCATCGAGCGGGGCGTCGGAAATGGCGAATTCGGCAGTGATGTAGTGCGAACGCTGGCCTTCGTCGTCCTTGTGCATCATCGGCACCTGGATCGAGGTGTTCTGGCCGCCACGCTTGTTGGTGAAGCTGAGGTAGGACTTCGCATTCACCGCCTCGCGGTAGTGGTTGCCGAAGCGCAGGGTGTGGATCAGCGCCGAGGCATGCTCGATCTCGCCCGCGCCGCCGACGACGGCCGCCTTGCCATAGGCCTCGATCTTGTCTGCGCCGCCGATGGTCGCGGTCAGCTTCTCGACGATGAGTGCGCCGAGATCGGAGGCATAGGCGCGGATCTCGGGCTGAAGGTCTTCCACGAAGTCACGGCCGGCCCAGGGGTTCTTCACGACAGCGGCCACGAGAACGGTGGTGACGGGACGTGCGGCGTCCTTGCCGCCTTCGATGCGGACTTCCTCGACATAGGACACGAGCTTGCGAATCTTCAGAGCCATCGGGCAACCTCCTTGGAATGTTGTATGGTGGTATACCAGAAGACTAGACACATGCAACGGTTCTTGTCATGAGAGTTTCAAGAGTAACGGAACCCTTTGTGGAGGATGATTTGGAACGGATCGAAGCGCGGCCGCAGACTTTGAGGCTCATCGCGCTGGATCGTGTGCGCGACGCCATCATGCAGGGGCAGATAGCGCCCGGCGAACGGCTGGTGGAACGCAGCCTGGGAGACCGTCTTGGCGTCAGCCGCTCGGTGATCCGGGAAGTCATCCGCAATCTGGAATCCGAAGGACTGGTGGAAAGCACGCCATCCGGTCCGCGCCTTTCCACGATATCGCCGGAACAGGCGCAGCAGATCTACGAGATCCGCATGCAGCTCGAGTCCTCGGCGGCGGCGGCCTGCGCGGACCGGTCCTCGGCGGAAACCGTCGCCTTGCTGCGGGAGGCGCTGGCGGCGATCGAAGCGGCGCACAATGACAAGAACGCGATTGCCGCGCTCAATGCCTCCACGCATTTCTATGAGGTGATCTTCACCACCGGCGGGCATGAGATCGCCTGGGAAATCGTGCAGCGCCTGAACAGCCGCATCAGCCAGATGCGCGCGATGACGCTGTCGGTCGTCGGCCGCCAGGCTGCAGGGCTCAAGCGGCTTTCCAAGATCGTCGATGCCATTGCCAACCGCAATGCGGATGCCGCGGCCAAGGCATGCCGCGAACATGTGCACGAGGCGTCGCTGATCGCCATCGAGATGCTGAAGAACAAGTAAGGCCGCTTCGGCGCACAAAAAAAGGCCGGTCCCGAAGGACCGGCCGGAATAGGTTTTGGGAGAGGATGCCTGAAAGGCAGGGGCGATATGTCCCCGCTGCGGCCTTCCTGCAATTGCAGATTCTGCACTCCTAATTGCCTTTTTGCGACATTTCCGGGTGCAAGCCGCGCAATCCGGCCAAATCGATCGCTGCGTCCGATCTTTGGCATACCATCCTATAATAAGACTGCCTTCCCGTCCGAGCAGAGGACCTCGATGCCGTCTTGCGCTTTTGCAGCACCGTTCCTGGTTTGCGGTCGGGAGTCTTCCGCGCGGGAGGCGCACTTTCCGTGCCTCGCAGCCGCTGCGGCCTGCCAAGACATTCCTGGAGCTGGAAAATGAGAGACGTGTTCAACCGCATGCATATCGCGGGCAAGCTGATGACGGTCGCCGGACTGGCCATCGCCGTGCTGCTCGTCATCGGCTTTACCGCCGTGGTCTTCGAGACGCAGTCCGCCGTCGGCACGCTGTCGGACCAGTCGGCCATCGCCCAGGCCGATGCCGAGGGTAACCAGGTGAAGACGGATATCGCCACGTTCGAGGCGACCGCCCGTACCTTGGCGGCCACCATGGGCAATCTGCACGCCGGCAATGCGCGCGATCGCGGCACCGCCACGAACGTGCTGAGGACGGACCTTCTCAAGTCGAAAGTCGCGCTTGGCGCCTGGACCATGATCGCGCCCGGCCAGTGGGATGGACCGGACGCGGGCAAAGGCGGCCAGCCCGGATCGAGCAGGGACGGCAACTTCCGCCCCTATTGGGTCAAGACCGACGGCACGCTTGCCCAGATCCCGAACAACGAAATGGAAGGTTACGGCAAGCCCTTCTTCCGCCAGTCGTTCGAGAGCGGAGAGGGCGCGATCCTCGACCCCTATACTTTCGACGCGGGCGGCCGGACGGTGCTGATGACGTCGATCACCCAGCCGGTGCGCTCGGGAGAGCGGGTGATCGGCGTGGCGGGGCTCGACATGGAACTGGGCAACATTTCCGAACGTCTGTCCAGGCTCAAGCCTTTCGGTACCGGCCGCGTCATGCTGCTTTCCGCGGGCGCGATCTGGGTGGCCAACCCGGATGCCGCCCGCCTTGGCAAGCTCTACGCCGATCCCGGCCTTGACGAGGTGAAGGCGGCCATCGCCAAGGGCGAGACGCGGGTGCTGACGGATATCGAGGTCGACGGCGTGGCGACTCGCCGCGTGGTCCGGCCGATCGCGTTCGAAGGCCTGAACACCACTTGGGCGCTGGTTCTGGACGTTCCCGAGGCGACGATTGCCGCGCCTGCACGCAGCATGGCCTGGCAGTTGGTGATCGGCGGCCTGGTGATCGTTGCGGCCGTACTGGCGACGCTGTTCTATGCCGCTGGCGGCATCATCGGCCGTCCGATGGCCAAGCTTTCGGGCGCGGTGGACCGCCTGGCCAAGGGCGAGCATTGCGCGATCCCCGAACTGGGCCGCGAGGACGAGATCGGCACCATGGCCCGCGCCGCCGACGTGTTCCGCCAGGCCGCGGCCGACCGCGCGGAAGCCGACCGCCGCTCGGCCGAGGAGCAGAAGATCGTCACCAGCGCCGTGGGCGACGGGCTCGACGCCCTGCGCCAGGGCGACCTCACGCGCGACATCACCGAAGCCTTCCCGGCCGGCTATGCCGCGCTGAAGGACAACTTCAACGCCGCCCTGGCCGAACTGCGCCGCATGATCGGTGCGGTCGCGGGCAGCGCCAGCGGCATCCAGACCGGCTCGGCGGAAATCGCGCAGGCTTCCGAGGATCTCGCCCGCCGCACCGAGGCCAATGCCGCCAGCCTGGAGGAAACGTCCGCCGCGCTGGTGCAGATTGACCAGCGCCTCAAGGCCTCGGCTTCGGCTTCGACCCGGACGGTGCGCCGTGCCGACGAGGCACTCTCCACGGTCTCGGGCGGACGCGCCGTGGCCGGTGAGGCGGTGGCGGCGATGGACCGCGTCAGCCAGAGCGCCAAGGGCATCGATTCGGTGATCGAGGGCGTCGACAAGATCGCCTTCCAGACCCGCGTGCTGGCCATGAATGCCGCTGTCGAGGCGGGCCGGGCCGGCGATGCCGGGCGCGGCTTCGCGGTCGTGGCCGATCTCGTCTCGGCGCTGGCCATGCGCTCGGAAGAGGAGGCCAAGCGCGCCCGCGAACAGTTGACCGCCACCCAGACCGACATCGGCACCGCGGTCGATGCCGTCCAGCGCGTCGATGGCGCCTTCGAGACCATCTCGGAAGGCGTGGGCGAGGTCCATGCCCTGCTTGGCCAGATGGCGCAGGACAACCAGGCGCAGTCCACCGCGATCACCCAGATCAGCGTGGCGGTCTCGACGATGGACCATTCGACGCAGCAGAACGCGGCGATGGTGGAGGAAACTTCCGCCGCCGCCCGCAATCTCACCACCGAGGCCGGATCGCTCAACGACCAGGCCGCCCGCTTCGATACCGGCGCGCGCAGGCAGGAGCTCCGTCTCTCCTCCGTCGCCTGACGGCGTATCGCCCCGAATGCCTGCCCGGTTCGAAGATCCGGGCAGGCATTTCGATGTGCGCCGGTCAGTCCGGCAGGGCTTCGGTCTGCCGCAGCGCCTCGCCCAGTGCGAGCGCTGCCGAGGTCGCCAGGTTCATGGAGCGGACCTGCGGTCGCATAGGGATGCGCAGCCGGGCGTCGCAGATATCCGAGACATCGACGGGAACGCCCGCGCTCTCCTTGCCGAAAAGAAGGATGTCGTCGGGCCTGAACGTGAACGTGTAGGGCGATTGTTCGCTCTTCGTCGTGAAGAGGACCAGCCTGCTCGCGCTGATCGTGCTGCGGAAAGCCTCGAAATCGGCGTGGCGCGTGATGGTGACGTGGTCGATGTAGTCCATGGCGGTGCGCCGCACGCGGCGGTCGTCCCAGGCGAAGCCCATCGGCTCGACAAGGTCCACGGCCGCGCCGAGGCAGGCGCTCAGGCGCAGGATGGCGCCGACGTTTCCAGCGATTTCCGGTTCGAAGAGTGCAATGCGCATCGAGGCTCATTGGCCCCGGTCGATGCACCATGCAAGCCCGCGCATGATGCATGCCGACCGGCGTTTCAGCGAAGCCCCAGGTTGGCGGCGAAAGTCTGGCCCTCGTAGTCTGTGCGGAACACCCCGCGTTTCTGGAGGATCGGCACGACCTCGTCGACGAAGTTCGTGACCGAGGAGGCCATGACCGTGGGCGTGAGGTTGAAACCGTGGCACTCGGTTTCGCGCCAGATCTCCTCGAGCCTGGCAGCGACCTGTTCGGGCGTTCCGACGATCTGCGGCATGCCCACCGCAAGGCCCCACTTGATCGCGACTTCGCGCAAGGTGAAAGGACGATCGCCCAGAACCGAGGTGAAAGCCTTCATCAGGCCCTGCGAAGCCTGCGTCGCCTGTTCCTGCATCGGCTGATCGAGTTCGATGCCGGAAAAATCCACGCCCATCGTCCCGGAGAGGCGGGAGAGGCAACCGTCCAGCGGCAGCCGTTCGATGAGATCGTCCAGGTGTCGCTGCGCTTCTTCCTCGGTACCGCCGAGGATCGGTTGCACGCCGAACAGCACGCCCGGCGCCTTGCGGCCGAGCCCGGCGGCGGCTTCGTCAAGCTGGCGCATGGTGCGCTGCATGCCGGGCAGGTTGGGCTGGATCGCGAAGACCACGTCGCCATGCTCGATGCCGAAGCGCATCCCGCGCCCGGAGGTGCCGGCCTGGAACAGCACCGGCCGTTTCTGGGGGGAGGGCAGGACCGGCCCGACCGTCTGGCACTTGTGGAACTCGCCCTTGAAGTCGACAAATGCGACTTTGGCAGGATCGGCATAAACGCCCGCGTTCCGGTCGGCGAGCACGGCGCCTTCGCCGATCGAGTCCCAGAGGCGGTAGCAGACCTCCATATATTCGTCGGCCGCGTCGTAGCGGCGGTCGTGCTCCAGCTGTTCCAGGCCGAGCGCGCGATGCTCGCCGCGCAAGTGCCCGGTCACGATGTTCCAGCCGACGCGCCCGCCCGAGAGATAGTCGAGCGTGGAAAGCTGCCGCACGATCGTCCAGGGGCGATAGGAACTCGTGGACATCGTGGTCGCGAGGCCCAGATGCTCGGTGGCGGCGGCGAGGGCGGAGAGCAGGACCACGGGATCGTGATTGGGCCAGCAGATGCCGTACTTCACGGCGTCCTCGTGGCTGTCGCGGTAACGGTCGAACACGCCGGGTGTGTCGGCGAAGAACAGCCCGTCGAACCGGCCGCGCTCCAGCGTGCGGACTAGGTCCTGCCAGGCCTTCAGGTCGGCCATGGCATCCAGCCGGTTGTCGCCGGGGGCCGCCCAGCTGAGCACGGTGTGGTTGATCGGGGAATGGATCTGGAAGCTGACCAGATGCATTCGCCGGTCTGCAGCCTTTGCGGTCATTGGCTCTCTCCTCGCAGCTCAATTATGCCGGTTTCCCGGGGGCCGGTTTGCAGGAAGCACCGAAGCCGACGATCGCCGGCCTCGGCACTCCCTGCAAGACCCTGCCGGACCGCTAGCGGTCCCCTCCCCAGGTGCAGTCGTGAATCTCGATGCCGAGTTCGGCGACGATCCTGTCCATGCCGAGGATCCCGAAAAGCACTTCGCCTTCGCCGATGCGGCGGCGGAATTCGACTTCTGCCGCGGCGCGTGCCTCCGCCCTGTCTACAGTCTGTTCTATCAAGGCGCGCGGGATCACCAGCACCCCGTCGGAATCGCCGACCACGAGGTCTCCGGGCTCCACCCGCACCCCATCGGCCACTACTGGCACGTTGACGGCGGCAGGCCCGCGTTTCTTCGGGTGCTCGACCGAGACGGCGGTGGACCAGACCGGATAGCCCAGCGCGCGGATGGCATCGACGTCGCGCATGGCGCCATGCACCACGGTCCCGGCCAGGCCCTTGCGCTGCGCATATGTGCAGGCGACATCGCCCCAGAGGGCACCCTGGTGCCCCCCGCCATTGGTGAGAACCAACACGTCGCCCGCCTCGGCCACCCAGAGGGCGGCGTGGATGGCGAGATTGTCGCCGGGGAAATTCCATGCGGTGACGGCGGGGCCGCAGAGTTTCTGTCCGGGCGCGATCGGCGTCATGGCAGGGCTCATCAGCGCCATGCGCCCGGCGATTTCACCCAGGCCCTCGTGCAGGTCGGCCACGCCGAACCGGGCGGCGCGGGCGACCAGGGCGGGGTCGGGTCTGGGGATCTGACGATAGATGACGGACTTCAGCGGCGCGGTCATGCAAGGGCCTCCGGATTGAGCAGGGTCTTCGGCCGCTCCCCGCGGCTCACGTCTTCGACGACTTGCGCGACGTTCAGGGCCATGTCGCGCATGCCCGCCTCGGTCACGCCGGCGACATGCGGAGAGAGCAGGCAGTTCGGCAGAGCGAACAGCGGATTGTCGGGCGCGGGCGGCTCTGCCTCGAAGACGTCGATGCCGGCGCCGGCGATCTGTCCCGCCTTCAAGGCATCGGCCAGTGCCGCCTCGTTGACGATGCCGCCGCGAGAACAGTTCACGAGGATCGCGTGGCGCGCCATCATGCCCAGTTCCACGGTGTCGATCAGGCCGCGCGTGGCTTCGGTCAAAGGCGTGTGGATGGAGATCACGTCGCGGCGCAGGATCTCCTCCAGCGGCAGCGGTTCCGCCCCCGCCCCGCGGATCTCCGTATCCGGCACCATCGGGTCATAGGCCGCGACTTCCGCGCCGAAGCCGGCTGCGCAGATCCTTGCCACGCAGCGGGCAATGCGGCCGAACCCGATGAGGCCCACGCGCGCGCCGGTCAGGTCGCCCAGCCGCACCGTCCATCGTTCGTTCCAGCGACCCTCGCGCACCAGGCCGTCCATGTCGCGCGTGCGGCGCAGCAGGGCCAGCATCATGGCCACGGCGCCTTCGGCCACGGCAGTGGAATTGTTGCCGCCGGGGGTATTGGCGACGATGACGCCGCGGGCGGACGCGGCGGCCATGTCGATATTGTCCACCCCGGCCCCGTGCTTCACGATCGCTTTCAGCCGCGGCATGGCCCCGAAAATCTCCGGGCCGAGCGGGCTGGTGCGGATCACGATGACGCTGGTTTCGGCGAGCCGGGCGTCGTCCCGCCAGTTCGCCGGTGCGATGATATCGTGTGCCTGCGACATCCGCTCTACGCCGATGGCATGAATCGGGTCGATGATGCAGACGAGCTCGCGAGAACTCATGGGACCTTCACCTCTCCAGCGATATGTATACGTGTTGTTGCTGTATGGAAGGGTAGATCCTAAAAATTGGCCGTCAAGCGGAGGGCGGTCTGTTTAATGTATCCAATAAGTGCAAACCGTCTGGGCGATTTCAGGAGAGGATAAGAAGCATGTTCGCAGCGCCGCCCGCCGTCATGGCGGAAGTTTTCTGCCGCATTCCCGACACACTTCGCCGGTTTGGCGAAACCACCGAATGGGCGCGCGTGCAGCTTCATGGCGCCGCCGCGCCGGTCTTCCTCGAAGGGCCGGTCTTCGACGCAGAGGGCAACCTCTGGGTGACCGACATTCCCTGGGGCCGATTGTTCCGCATCGATCCCGAAGGACACTGCGAGGTGGGTTTCGAATACGATGGCCAGCCCAACGGCATGAAGTTCTTGGCGGACGGACGGCTGCTGGTGGCGGATCATCACAAGGGCATGGTGATCTGCGACCTGGCCAGCGGTCAGTCCGAGGTCTGGTTCGATCGCTATCTGCTGGAGCCGTTCTTGGGCTGCAATGACCTGACCATCGCGCGTAATGGCGATATCTATTTCACCGATCAGGGCCAGTCGGGCTGGCAGAACCCCAATGGCCGCCTGTTTCGCGTACGCGCCGGCAGCGGGCGGCTGGAACTTCTGCTCGATGGCATTCCCAGCCCCAATGGCCTCGTGCTCAACAAGGCCGAGACCGCGCTTTTCCTGGCCGTTACGCGCGCGAACGCGGTCTGGCGCTGCCCCTTGATGGAAGACGGCGCGGTAGTGAGCAAAGTCGGAACCTATATCCAGATGTCGGGAGGTTCCGGCCCCGACGGGCTCGCCATCGACGAGGACGACAACCTGGCGGTCTGCCATGTCGGCTTCGGCGCCGTCTGGCTGTTCAGCAACCGGGGAGAGCCGATGCTGCGGATCGACGTGCCGGAAGGGCGCTATACCACTAACGCAGCCTATGGCGGGCCGGACAATCGCTGGCTCTATTTCACGGAATCAAGCACCGGCACCATCTATCGCACCGAGATGCCGGTGCCGGGGCGCCCGATCTTCACTGCAAGCGTCTGAAACGCCAGGACGCCATGACTGCCGGGTGGCAATCATGGCGTCCCGTCGATGGGCTCTGGATCAGAAGCGGAAGCGGACGCTGCCCTGGACGGTACGCGCCAGAGTGCGGACGCCGAGGGGAAGCAGGTCCTCGCTGCCGTGATAGCGGTAGACATCGCTGCCCAGGATGTTCGATGCTTCCAGCGACAGCGTCATGAACGATATGGGCGTATAGTTGATCGCCGCATCGAGCCGGTCGGTTGCGCCGTTATAGGGCGAATACCGGGCGCGGTCCGAGCCCTGGCCGTCGAGCCAGAAGCCGATGCGATAAGACGAACGGTAGTTGTAGGCCACGCGTGCGCTGAAGCTGGGCGTGTCGTAGAACAGGGTCGCGTTGGCCGTCCACTTCGAGGTGTTGGGGGAGTCGAACTCGCCCGGGAAGCTCTCCTCATCGTCGTATTCGACGCGGGCCTTGAGGATGTGCGAGGCGTTCAGGCTGACGCCGAAGTTGCTGAGAATGCCCGGCAGGAAGTCGAAGAACGACTGGACCGTGCCTTCAAGGCCCACGAAAGTACCGTCGCCTGCGTTCCGCTGCTGCTCGACATAGCCGAACGCAGCGCCATAATCTGCAAGGTTGACGCCGTAAGCCGCCATTTCGGCCGCCGATGCCTGTTCGCGGCTATAGAGCAGGAAGCCGGTGGCCTTCTTGTAGTAGCCTGCCAGCGAGATCTGGCCGCCGCGACCGAAGTAGTATTCGGCGCTGACGTCGAAGGCCTGGTCGCGTTGCGCCTTGAGGCTTGGATTGCCGGCATAGACGATCGGCGGATTGCTGGTGAGGTTAAGCGAATAGAACGGACGCGCGTCGGCAAAGGTCGGGCGTTGGACGTTCGTGGAGTAGGACAGGCGCAGCTGTGCTTTCGGCGTGAAATGGATGACGGCCGAGACGCTGGGCAGGATGTCGGCGTAGTTGCCCTGGCCCTCTGCGGCCTCGACGATATCCTGATTGCCGTTGGAGGCATCGCCCGGCCGGTAGCTGAAGCTGCTCGACGTGCCCCAGGTGTTGGTGAAGCGAGCGCCGATCAACCCTTCGACGGGGATTTTGCCCATGTCGAAGCCGTAATTGATCTGCGCATAGGCCGCGAAGTTCTTTTCGTTGGAGCTGAACGTGGACCCACGGTCGCTCGGCGGATCGATGGTGGAGAAGCGCGCGGCATTGGCGGGATCGTACTGCTGGATGAAGGCACGAACGTCGTCGATCTGGCTCAGCACCAGGGAGCCGGGGATGCGGTACCACTGCATCGTCGATCCGCCGATGTCGGGGCCGACCTGGGATGCCATATCGTAGCCGGGGAACAGGCTGAGCGGAGCGGGCGCGCCGTTCACGCGGGGCAGGCCGTCGCGGTAGCCGTAGTAATTGCTCGTACGACGCTGGTTGAAGCGGCCACCGACCTGCAGGCTGCGCAGCAGCGAGGTTTCGCTGAGCTGGATCGTCAGGTCTGCCTGGGCCGCGAATTCCTTGTTCTTGGAGCCGCCGAGATTGTCCTGGAAGCGGTCGACGCCGTAGGACGAGACGTCGTTCAGGTCGGCACCGTTGAGCGTGATCGAAGGTGCGCCCTTGCTGTAGATGTCCGAGGCGAAATCGACGGAGGCGGAGGTCAGGCCCTGAGGCTTGAGAATGCTCTCGACGAAGTAGTTACCCGTCTTCGACCAGTTGTATTGCAAGCCGGTATTGATCTGGACTTTGTCCGAATGCCAGTGCGCTTCGAAGTTCGTGGTGTAGAGATCCGAGTGGATCGAGTTGTACAGGGAATCGATGCCGGCATTGACGCCATTGGCGTTGCTGACGGTCAGCGATTTTACGGTTCTGCCGTCGGGCATCAGCACGATGTCGCTGTAGTTGCTGGCGTAAGGCATGTCCTGGACGTAGAGACGCTCCACCGAGCGCTTTTCGCGTGATCCGACGTAGCCGCCTTCCAGCACGAAATCGAGCTTGTCGCTGGCCTTCCACTGCAGAACCGCATTGATCGAAGGGCGCTTCACGTTGCCCTGCTCGATGCCGTACTGCGCGCGATAGGGAATGACGATGGTATTGCCGCCGACGACGGTCTGCGTGGGCGACTCGCTCTCGATGAAGTTCTCGCGGTAGTTGGTCTTGGTCCAGGAGCCGTTGAGCAGGAAGCCGATCTCACCGATACCGGTTTCGATGCGGTCGGCAATCAAGAGACTGCCGTAAGGACTGACTTTCTCGGACTGATCGTCGTAGGAGCCGCGAATGCTGCCCGCGACCGTGAGGCCCTTCTTGAGATCGAAGGGGCGGCGCAGTTCGACGTTCACGGTGCCCGCGATGCTGCCTTCCACCTGATCGGCCGATCGGGTCTTATAGACGTCTACCTGTTTCAGCAGTTCCGCCGGAACGTCGGAAAGGTCGATCGAGCGGCCAGCACCGAGGTTGGTGTTATTGCCGTTGATCGTGGTCTGCACCTGGTCGAGGCCGCGGATGGTCACGCTCTGGCCTTGTCCGCGGGCGCGTTCGATCTGCACGCCGGTGACACGCGCGAGGGCTTCCGGGACATTGTTGTCGGGCAGCTTGCCGACGTCTTCCGAGACAACGGAATCGACGATCTGCTTGGAATTCCTCTTCTTGGTGGCGGCGGCTTCGACACTGCCGCGCACGCCGGTCACGAGGATGTCTACGGGGGCGGCCTGGCTCTGGTCCGACAATTCGGAAGCGGTGCCCAGCGTGCCCTGTGCCCATGCAGGAGCAGCCATCCCGACCGCGACGATCGAAGTCAGCGCCGTCGAAAGCTTCAAGACTCTCAATGATTTCATCGAAAAACCCCCTGTTTTGATCCGCGGCACCTTCGATCCGATGCCCTTACTTATATCGTATACGTCCTACGATATTCGCAACGAGTCAAGGCGATTGTGACGGTTTGGAAACATTTTTGTCCGACTAGATGGGGTTCGGCGACAGATCCGAAAAGCGGATGGCAAAAGAGGCGCGGGTTTGTAACCCGCGCCTCTCCTGAGTTTTTTGAAGGTTTGCTGGCCCGTTCGGTAAGATCAGGAGCAGCTATCCGGTGGCGAATTGTCCGAGCGGACGGCAATGGGCTGAGGCTTCGGAGCCAGGACTTCCCATTCCTGGACGGCCAGTGCCGCATGGGTCTTTCCGTCCGTGGAAGCGTCCATCACCGCGCGGAGGCAGCGGGTCGTGATCGCAGGGAACGAAACATCCTGGAACGCGCCGGGGGTCGTGCCATAGGCGCTGGCCCTGGGAACGGTCTTCCAGCCGCGCTTTCCGGTGGAATTCCAGTATTCGAGATGCCAGTTCGCAGGCGGCGCCACGCCCACGCCGGATCCGGCCGGCTGGTCGTTCCAGAACCACAGGCGCGACCCGTCGATCGTCACCGGCTTGTCCCAGCGATATTCGATCCACTGACGCGGCGGGTTGTTCGGTGACCAGCTGCCCCACATGTCGGGCGGGAGCGGTGCTTCCTTGACGGCGCCGTTGTTCAGGGCCTTGATCCAGAACTGCACCGGCACGGGATCGTTCGAGGCGGTGGCCCAGGCCGCGCGCGCAATGTTGCGGCTGGGCGGCAAGGGGGGCTGCGGGCGCAAGGTCGGCACGACGGTGCGAATGCGCGCGGGGACGACGCTGTCGTCCCATTCCATCCTGTCCAGCGCAACGCTGCGGCGGAAGTGTCCCCCGCCTTTCGCATCCGCCGTGTGATAGGCAAGGTACCACTGCCCCTTGAACTCTACCGCGCCCGGGTGGGAGGTGGTGGAGGATACGGGATGCAACATGACGCCCCGATAAGTCCACGGTCCCATTGGAGAGGGCGCGCTGCCATAGGCGATGCAGGCATAGTAGACGGCCTGCGTACAGTCGGATTTCGGGCCGGCGTTGTTGCCGGCGTAGAGCATGTAATAAGTGCCCTTGCGTTTCATGATCCACGGGGCTTCGAAGAAGCCGGTCAGGCCGGTGACGGTCTGCTCGGGTCCCTTGGGCGTGATCATGTCACGTGCCAGTTCCATCCCGCGAAGCTGGCCGAACGTGCCCCAGTAGATATAGACCCGCTGGTCGTCGTCGACGATCACGGTGGGGTCGATGTTCTGGATCTTGTTGGGGTAGGGCACCTTCTGCGAGATGATCGGACCGGCTGGATGGGCATCGCGCCACGGCCCCAGCGGACTGTCGGCCACGGCCACACCGATCGCGAACTTGTCCTCGGCGTCGCTGTCTCTCTCCAGCACGGGGGCATAGAGGTAATAGCGCTTCCTGCCGTCTGCGGCGCGAGGACCCTCGACGATCTGGCCGGCGTAGGCGCGGGCCTTCTCGGCCCAGGCGAAGACATTCTCCGGCTTGATGATGGCAGGGTAATGCGTCCACTTGCCGGAGGCGGGATCCGCGGTCTTCAGCAGTTGCCATTCGGGCATGATGAAGTCGTTGACGTCGCTGGCCGCCTCGTCGCGACCCGTGAGGATCCAGAGCTGGCCATCGGCGACGAGCGGTGCCGGATCGGTGGAATAGTAGTCGCCGTCGGCGAGAATGGGATTGCCGGGCACCGCAAGCTCGCGGCTGACCGGGGCGGTTTCCTGAGCGCCGACCCCCGCCGGCGAAAGGCCGATTCCAAGGATCGCCGCCCATGCGCAGGCCTGGATTCGGGCCGAGGCGGCACCGCGGCCGAGGGAAAGGGCAGGGCGCCGGCCAGTTCCACGCCTAGTTGATTGCACGCTGATACTCCTATCGAATATCGTATACAGTGGAGGCGTTCCTGGCTTTCAGTCAATAGGTTCCTGCGCAAGTTCTGGGGTAGCGCTATCAAACAGCGCATTAAGACAAAACTGATTATATATCGTATATTTTCCTTGATTATCGATTGGCCGGAGGTCATGACACGATGGTCTTCCGAAACAACCGAGCGATTTCAGCCGTGCGTGCTTCGACCTTACCTCTCGCGAAATCGATCAGCCTCGTTGCCCTGGCCTGGGCGGTGCCGATGCTCGCGGCCACAGCCGAAGCGCGCGATACGCGCGGCGCGGCCGCAGCCGTCCCCAGCATCGACGCGCGTTATGCCGATGCCGAGAAATACCTGGGCAGCGCGCTGGGCGACCTCATCGACAATGCCGATGTCACGCCTCGCTTCGTGGAGGGCGGGTTGTTCTACCGCACCGGCAACCGGCTGGAGCAGCGTTACCACTTGCTGGACCTTGCCAGCCAGCAGAGCCGGGAGATCACCTCGACCGCAGCGCTGCTGGCGGCGCTGACCGCTGCCAAGGGCGCTCCGGTCTCGATCGACGATGCCCGGATCGCCGATGTCGACTACGACCCCGCGCAGGGCGAAGTGCGGTTCCGCGCCTTCGACGGTGCGCTCTGGAGCCTGGATGCGGCGGGCAAGGCCCTCCAGGTCGAAGCGGCCGATCATCGCGAGATGGACCTTGCTTCGCCGGACGGCAAGACGAAGATCGTCGCCCGGGATTTCAATCTCTACGCCGTGGATATCGCCAGCGGCCGCGAAGTGGCCCTCACCACGGACGGTACGCGGGAGCAGCCTTATGGCCGCTCGATCCCGGAATTGTCCGATATCCTGCGCGAAGGAACCGAGGAACCGGCCATGCCGGTATCGGCGCAGTGGTCACCGGACGGCCGCTACCTGCTGAGCTGGCGGCTCGACACGCGTGCGGTGAAGAAGCTTTCGATCACCCAGCAGAACCCGCCCGGCAGTTTCTACCCGCGCAGCTTCAGCTACGTCTATCCGCTAGCGGGGGCCGAGAAGCTGCCGCAGGCGACGCGCTTCGTGGTGGATGTCAGGCAGGCCCTGCGCAAGGGCAAGGCGCAGATCGTGCCGATCCAGATGCCGGCGGAATCGCTTCTCTACCCCGCGCCGCCGGACATGGGCTGGCTGGATGGCAAAGTCCGCGCGCTCTGGACCGAGCGCGGCTACGGGCAGCAGGCCGTCTACCTCGCCGATCCGCAGACCGGCGTGGCCCGGATCGTCGTGCACGAGGCGGTGAAGCCGGTCGTCACCGTGACTTCCAGCATGATCTTTCCCGCGCCCGAACTGGGCGGCGAACTCTCGATCTCCGAGCGGACCGGCTGGGCGCAGCTTTACCTCGTCACGCCAGACCTCGGTCCGGATGGCGGAAAGGCGCTGACCACCGGGGCCTGGGAAGTGCTCACGGTCGATAATGTGGCGGAGGACAAGGCGTCGCTGGTCGTCACCGGCGTCGGCCGCGAAGCATCGGGAGAAGGCGCGCGCAATCCCTATTGGCGCGCGCTCTACCGGGTTCCGATCGCGGGCGGCGAACTCACCCAACTCACGCCCGAGCCGCTCGATCACAATGCCCAGGTCTCGCCCGACGGCAAGTGGATCGTCGACCAGATGTCGAGCCCGACAACGCCCACACGCGCGGTGCTGCGCGAAGGCGCGACCGGGCGGATCGTCAAGGAACTGGCGCGGGCGGACGACAGCCGCCTGCGCGGCACCGGCTACACCCCGCCCGAACCGTTCAAGGGTGTTGCCGCGGACGGCACGACGCCGATCTACGGCATGATCTACCGCCCGGCGCATTTCGATCCCAGGCGCAGCTATCCGGTGATCGACAACGTCTACACCGGCCCGACCACCACGGATGTGCCTGCCACCTGGAGCGACGCGCGGCGCGTGGCCGGCAACAGCGTGGCGCAGATCGGCGCGATCGTCGTGATGATCGACGGCACCGGCACCTCGCGGCGCGGACAGAAGTTTCGCCTGCCTGCCTTCCAGAACCTCGGCGAGGTGGGGCTGGACGATCACATCGCGCTGATCCGCCAGATGGCCGCGAAATACCCTTATATGGACGCGAACCGCGTGGGCGTGTTCGGCGGTTCGGCCGGGGGCTATGACACCGCACGCTTCGTGCTGCGCCGCCCGGACTTCTTCAAGGTGGGCGTCGCCTCCTCGGGCAACCACGACTTGCGCCTCGACAAGACCTGGTGGCCGGAAGTCTCGATGGGTTATGCCGACGAGGCAACCTGGGAGCGCAATTCGAACCTGGCGGTAGCGGGACAGCTCAAGGGCCACCTGCTGCTCGTCCACGGCGACATCGACGACAACGTGCCCATCACCGAGAGCTACCGGCTCGCCAAGGCGCTGATGGATGCCGGGAGGGACGTCGATCTCATCGTGATGCCCAATGCCACGCACAACGTCTACCGGCCCTTCTTCTGGAAGAAGCTGCGCGACTATTTCACCCAGTACCTGCTCGGCGAAACGCCGCCTGCACTCGGCCCGGTACAGCCGGCCAAGCCCGCCGTCGCCACGGCCGCCCACTAATTTCCTTCAAGGATCAGAAATGAAGCGTCTCCTGAAGCCCCTTCCGCTCATTGCCCTGGTGCTCGGCACTCTGCCGGCGGCGTTGCCCACGAGCATCGCTCACGCGGAGGAGGGCGAGGCGCCGAAGCCGAAGAAGGTATTCCCCCCGATCCGCAAGACCGAGATGGAGACGGCAACCTTCGATCTCGCCTTGCGTGCGGATACCCAGACGCTGGCCCATCTCTCGCCCAAGGGTGACACCGCCTTCGACTTCGTGCCGGCCGGCCGCGAGGCCGAACGTGCAAGCGACGGCTACGTCCACATCGGCGACATCCACATCCGCCTCAAGACGGCCGGTTCCGAGTGGCAGGACTATTCTTCCGCCCATGCGCGCCAGCAGATCGCGGCGCTGCCGGGCGGCAAGGACGTGCTTGCCGCCGCCGACATCACCGCGTCGATGGGCACCTCCGGAAATGGCGGGGCAATGCCGCTGCGCGTCGAGCGCCGCTGGGTGAACGAGGCGGGCGTGCTCGCCATGCGCTTCACTCTGGTCAACACCAGCAGCGCCGCGGTCGAGATCGGCGGCCTGGGCATGCCGATGGTGTTCGACAACATCATCCTCGACCGCGATCTGGACCAGGCCCATGCCGAGGCGAGCTTCGTCGATCCCTACATCGGCCGAGACGCGGGCTATCTTCAGGTCACGCGCCTCAACGGACAGGGACCGGCGCTGCTGGTGCTGCCCGAGAAGGGCACCCCGCTCGAAGCCTATCGCCCGATCATCGAGGCGCGCGCCGCAAGGAATGGCGACATCTTCACTGACAAGAGCCAGCGGAGCCAGGTCTCGGAAGGGTTCTACGACTGGACGGTGGCCAGCAAGGGCTTCGCCGAGAAGGAATGGGCCAAGGCCGGCCAGCAGTGGAACGCGCCGACCAGCATCACGCTTGCTCCGGGTGAAAGCCGCACGATCGGCCTCCGCTTCGTGACTGCCCCCGATATCCGCAAGATCGAAGACACGCTGGTGGCGAACAAGCGCCCGGTCGCGGTGGGCATTCCCGGCTATGTCGTGCCGACCGACCAGACCGCCAGCCTGTTCCTCAAGACGCCGAGCAAAGTGGCGAAGATCGAATCCTTCCCCGAAGGCGCGCTCACCGCGACTTCCGAGAAGAGCGGCGCCTACAAGAACGGGGGGGGATGGTCCCGCTATCAGGTCAAGGCTTCCGGCTGGGGCCAGGCTCGGCTGACCGTGACTTATGCCGATGGCCAGAAGCAGACGGTCAGCTACTACATCACCAAGCCGCTCGAACAGGTGATGGCGGACATCGGCCACTTCACCACCACCGACCAGTGGTTCGAAGGCAAGGGCGATCCCTTCCACCGCAGCCCTGCGATCCTTTCCTACGACCGCGAGGACAACAGGATCCTCACGCAGGATGGCCGCGTCTGGGTGTCCGGAATGAGCGACGAGGGCGGTGCCGGTTCGTGGGTTGCCGCGATGATGAAGCAGCTCGACAATCCCAATGCCGAGGAAGTCGCCAAGCTGGAGCGCCTCGTCAACGAGACCGTGCTCGGCACCCTGCAGGTCGAGGATGGCCCGCAGGCGGGCGCGGTGAAGAAGAGCATCTTCTACTACGATCCGGTCGAGTTCCCGAACTACTACGATCCCAAGATCGACTGGAAGAGCTGGACGGCCTGGTCGAAGAAGGATTCGGACGATCTCGGCCGCTCCTACAACTATCCGCATGTCGCCATCGGCCACTGGGTGCTCTACCGCCTTGCGCGTGACAACCAGGGCCTGGTCAAGCAGCACGATTGGAAGTTCTACCTGGAGTGGGCCTACCGCACGTCCGTGGCGATGATGCGCGATGCGCCGTACTATGCGCAGTTCGGGCAGATGGAGGGCGATGTCTTCATCGACATCCTCAAGGACCTCAAGCGCGAGGGCCTGAGTGCCGAAGCCACGGAAATGGAGGGCCTGATGAAGGGCCGCGCCGACCACTGGCGCACGCTCAAGTTCCCGTTCGGCAGCGAGATGGCCTGGGATTCCACCGGCCAGCCCGAAGTCTACGCCTGGATGCGCTATTTCGGCTATCAGCCCCAGGCGGACGAAACGCGCGAGGTCATCCTCGCCTATGATCCGACCATTCCGAGCTGGGGCTACAACGGCAATGCCCGCCGCTACTGGGACTTCCTTTATGGCGGCAAGGTCTCGCGCATCGAGCGGCAGATCCACCACTACGGCTCCGCGCTGAACGCAGTGCCGCTGTTCGACGCCTATCGCCAGAACCCCACCGACCTGCACCTCCTGCGCGTCGCCTACGGCGGCATGATGGGCGGCGTGACCAATATCGACCAGCAGGGCTTCGGTTCGGCCGCGTTCCACTCCTGGCCCGACATGATGAAGTGGGACGCCATCACCGGCGACTACGGCATGGGCTTCTACGGCCACGCCATCACCTCGGCGACTTACATGGTCGACGATCCGCAGTTCGGCTGGCTGGGCTTCGGCGGCGAACTGACGGCCAAGGGCGCCAGGGTTCATGTCGAACCGAAGGACGGAGCCCGCCGCCGCCTCTTCATCGCCCCTGCGGGCCTCTGGATCACGCTGGAATCGGGCCGCATCAAGAGCGCCGATTATGACGCGAAGACCGGCAAGGTCGTGCTGAAGCTCGATCCGGCCACGGCGATCGCCCCGCGCGCGCGTCTCCTGTTCGAGACGACCACGGCCGGCGGCAAGACTTACGCCGCGGATACCGGCACCGCCGATCGCGGCGGCTTTGCGATCGCGCTGGGCGATGCGGAAACCACCGTCACGCTGAGTCCGCGCTGACGATGAAAGTCCTTCTTCAGGCTTCGGTGCTGGCTGTTCTTCTTTCGGGAGGGGCCTTCCCGCCAGCGCCGGTGCTTGCCTCCCCGGTCACCGGCTCCACACCGAGTGCGGCCTGCGTGGCCGGGGACTGGAAGGTGGCGGCTACCGACCCTTCGGACGCGGCGAATTCCGCGCTGCCGCTCCAGATGGAAAGCCCGCATTTCGCGCTTCACTGGAAGGCGGGCACGGTCGACCCCGAAGTGGCCAGGGCTGCCGCGAAGCATCTGGAATATGTCTGGGACTATTTCCTCGGCACTCTGAAATTTCCCGAGCCGCATTGCGGCTCTGCGGGCAAGTTCAAGGTCAACGCCTATATCGGCGTGGGTTACGGCCTTACCGGCGGCGCCGATGAGTTGGGCCACATGGGCATGTGGATCGATCCCGGTGCCCTCAAGGACCGCTTCGGTCTTGCCCATGAACTGACGCATGCGCTTCAGGCCGCCACCGGCCGCCTGATGGATTCGCCCTACACCGGCTGGATGTTCGAGAGCCATGCCAACTGGATGACGGTGCAACTGCCCGAATTCCGCGAAAACACGCATTGCTCGGTGCTGCTCAAGCAATATCCGCACCTCTATTACGGCTCCACCCGCAGCCGTTATTGCAATTGGCAGTTCTTCGAATACCTCAAGGACACATACGGCTTCGAGGCGGTCAACGCGATCTGGCGAACCGCCCCCGGCAAGGACGACCCCGCGCGTCTCACTGCCGATCCCTTCTCCGTCCTGCAGGCGAGCCGGAACTGGACCCAGGCGCAGCTTAACGACGTGTTCGGGAACTGGGCGCTGAGGAACGCCAATTGGGACTACACCAACCCCGATGGCAGCGACCAGAGCGCGGTTTTTCGCCGGAACTACGGGACTTACGAGCAGACCACCGACGCCGGCATTCTCTCCGCGACAGTGCTCGATCCCGTGGACCTGCGCCGCCGCCGCTTCGCCGTGCCGGACATGTGGGCGCCGCAGCGCTGGGGCTACAATGTGGTCAGGCTGCATCCCGATCCCGGCAGCGCGCGGGTGACCGTGACGTTCCGGGGTATCGTCCAGCAAGCCAGCGCGACAAATGCGCTGCCGGGGCTGGCGGACGAGCCGGAAACGATCCCGCCGCCCGCATCCGACTGGCGCTGGGGTGTCGTCGCGGTGGGGGCGGACGGCAAGAGTCGGTACTCCCCCTTGCAGAGCGGCGCAAAGGGCGCGGCTGCGATGGCTGTTCAGGCGGGCGACACCGGCCTCTACCTCGTCGTCATGGCTACCCCTTCGCGGATGCAGAAGATCCGCTGGGACCAGCCCTATTACGCGATCTATCGCTATCCCTGGATGGTCCAGTTCGAGGGCGCGATGCCCGACCGCTGGCAGGCCGGTGCGCCGGAGCCGATCCCGGGCGGCCACCGTCACGCGAACGGCGGCGGCTGGGTCGGCCCCGCCGCCACGGTGGCGCCGGGCGCTTATGTCGGCCCCTATGCCCGCGTGGTTGCCGGCACCGTTTCCGGCAAGGCGCGGATCGAGGATCACGCCGTCGTGCTCGACAAGGCGCAAGTAAGGGACGAGGCGGTGGTTTCGGGCCTCACGGTGCTGCGCGGCGACACCGTGCTGAAGGACAAGGCCCGTGCCGCCACCGCGATGCTGGGAATAGGGGAGTACGAGAAGGGCATCGTTCTTTCGGGAACGGCGCAGAACCTTGGCGATGTCGAGCAGCGCGGCGGTTCAGCCTCCAGCGGGGTGTTCCACGGCTTCGTCGATCCCGAGAGCGTCAAGGATCCAAGGCACGGCGCGAATCTTTCCGCGCCCGTCCCGGAAGTCACCGCAAGACCGCGATACCGCTGGATCCCCTGAAAGGATCGCCTGCGCAGGGCGGCGCGCTCACGATTCCCAGTAGGGTGGATCGCCGAAGCTGCGGCGCAGGCTTTCGGCCAGGGCGCGGATCTTGGGGGCCGCGCCGTGGTCGCGGGGATAGGCAAGGAACAACTCCGCGCCCTCGGCCTGGAGCCCGATGTCGATCTCTTCCAGGGTTCCGCTGCGGACGGCGTCGTGCACGAAGAAGCTGGGCAGCAGGGCGATGCCGAGGCCCGCTGCGGCGGCATCGCGCATGACCAGTCCGTTATTGACGCGGAGCCCTGCATTCGGGCGGATCACGGACCATCCCGTCTCCGTGGCGAAGCGCCAGTCGCCTGACCTGTTCGAATAGAGGATGCCGCGGTGGCGCTCCAGTTCCGCCAGCGAGGCGGGCCGGCCCTCCCGCTCGAGATATGCAGGCGAGGCGACCAGCAGGCGCCGGCTGGCGGCCAGGCGGCGGGCGATCAGGCGGCCATCGCCCACCGCACCGTGCCGCAACACGGCATCGAAGCCGTCGCTAGCCGCATCGACGAAGCCGTCATCAAGCTCCAACGAGACCTCGATATCGGGATATTCGCCAAGAAATCGTGCGAGGGCGGGACCCAGATGCAGGATGCCGAAGCCGACCGGGGCGGAAAGTCGGAGCGGGCCGGACAGTCTGCCGCTGCGGGCCGCCAGTTCCGCGGCGGCTTCCTCCGCCTCGCGCAGGATTCGCCGGGCGCGGGGCAGGAAGGTCTGGCCGCTGCTGGTCAGGGAGAGTTTGCGCGTCGAACGTTGGAGGAGCGTCGCGCCCAGCGAGCGCTCCAGTTCGGCCAGCCGCTCGCTCACCACGGACTTGGCCAGGCCAAGCCGCCGCGATGCCGCGCTGATGGATCCTGCGTCGGCCGTGGTGAGGAAAGCCACGATCCCGTCGAACTTCATCATTGTTCGGAAATCCCGTCGTCCAGTTCCGGCATTTGCCGGCTAGTTCGAACGATGCCCGCAAGGCATCTACAAGTCCAGAGGGCGGGCCGAACCACTTTGCCGGGATCCTCCCGGGGAGGCGGCCCACCGGCAGGATCTGGTTCCAGAGCCTGAAAGACAACCACGAGAATGGAGACAAGGTCATGAATGAATTCACTGGCAAGAACGTCCTGATCCTCGGCGGCAGCCGCGGAATCGGCGCCGCGATCGTCCGCCGGTTCACCGCAGGTGGCGGCGATGTCGCCTTCACTTACGCCGGTTCGCGCGAAGCGGCCGAGGCTCTGGCAGCGGAAACCGGCGCCGTGGCGATCCGCGCCGACAGCGCCGATCGCGGCGAAGTGATCGCTACCGTGGCCGGACGCGGCGCTCTGGACGTGCTGGTCGTCAATGCCGGCACGCTGGTGCTGGGCGATCCGCTGGAACTCGATGCCGACGCGGTCGACCGCATGATCGACATCAATGTTCGCGCGCCCTATCACGCCGCCGTGGAAGCGGGACGCCGGATGAACGCCGATGGCCGCATCATCGTCATCGGATCGGTCAATGCAGACCGCATGCCTTTCGCGGGCGGGGCGGCCTATGCCCTGACCAAGGCGGCCATGCAGGGCATGGTGCGCGGCCTGGCACGCGATTTCGGCGACCGGGGCATCACCGTCAACAGCATCCAGCCCGGCCCGACCGACAGCGAAATGAACCCGGCCGAAGGACCCATGGCAGCCACCATGCACAGCTTCATGGCGATCAAGCGCCATGCCCATGCGAGCGAGATCGCCGAACTCGCTGCCTTCGTCGCCGGCCCGCACGGGGCGATGATCACCGGCTCCATGCAGACCATCGACGGCGGCTTCGGGGCTTGATCGTCAGTCCGCTGAAAAGGCTTCAGTCACTTTAGCAATAGGGGCCGGGCGAGGGTATTTCCTCGTCCGGTCCGTCTGCGCGTTGCGGCTTTCCCTCATGCGCAAGACCAAATTACCCCTACTCCGATAGCCCAATTGAAACCCTTCCACGAGGCGCGCATTCTTGGTTACGTTGAGGAGACTCGGTAGTGGCAAACGAATGCATTGCGTATCGTGATTCAAAAGGGGGGCCTTCACGGTTCGGCGGAAAAGGCCACGCTGGAAGACCTGGCCGGCGTTCTGGGGCGCGTGGGAGACGAAGGCGGCATGACGGCCGGCGTTGCCCGCATGATTTTCGACAAGCGGGCAGAAATCGAGCGGGTCTTTGCCGAGCACGACGCCATCATGGCTTCGGCCGACAGCCGCCGCCCGGAAGATCCGGTGGAACTCATCACCACCCCGGCAGCACAGATCCACGTCGTGAACTAGGCTGCGACTTGCGCGCTTTGCCTGGTGCTGGCGACAGCATCCAGGCGTGAGCGCGCTTGAAGTTCGCAGTGCCGCCGTCCGATGCCCATGCGGACATCCTTCGGCAGAGTCTTCAGGCCTTGCGGGCCTTGTGTTCGGCCAGGAGCTTGTCCAGTTCGTCGATCCGCAGCCGCTCGGGCGAGCCCTTCGGAAGGCCTTTCAGGCGGCATTCGGCCCAGAGGCTCCTGCGTTCGGACTCCAGAGCCTTGAGATAGAGGTCAGCCACGGTGTTTATCTCCTGTCGCTGCGGCCACGCCGTTCGGGCACGCCAGCGGTGTTGTTGATGTCTTCGGCGGAGAGCTTGCGCCAGCGTTCCAACCGCTCAGGCTCCAGCGTGCCTGCGGCGAGCGCTGCTTGTATCGCGCAGCCCGGCTCCTTGTGATGTCCGCAATTGGAAAAGCGGCATTCGCTGGCGAGAAGCGTGATGTCGTCGAACACTTCGGCAAGGCCGGTGGCGGCCTCGGCCAGCTTGAATTCGCGCATGCCCGGGGTGTCGAGTAGCCAGCCGCCGCCCGTCAGCCGGTGCATTTCGCGCACGGTCGTGGTGTGGCGGCCCTTGCCGTCATGCTCGCGCACGGCCTGGGTGGCGATGCTGTCGGACCCGCGCAGGCTGTTGACCAGGGTAGACTTGCCGACGCCGGAAGAGCCCATCAGCGCCACCGTCTGCCCGGGGCCGCAGCGAAGAGAGAGATGGGCAACGCTCTCAGGGTCGCGGGCGTTGACGGTTTCTATCTCGAGGTCTGCCTGAAGCCCCAGCGCGGCCTCGCGGAAATGGTCGAGCCGATCCGTCAGGTCGATCTTGGTGAGCACGAGCACGGGCGTGACGCCCACTTCGCGGGCCAGCACCAGATAGCGCTCCAGCCGCGGCACGCTGAAATCCTGGTTGCACGAGGTGACGATGAACAGCGTATCGACATTGGCGGCAATCAGCTGGACCCGGCGGTCGTTGCCGGGCGCGGGGCGCTTGAACAGGTTTTCACGGTCTAGCAGGCGCTGCGCTTCGTGCTTTTCCCGCCCGACGAGCATCCAGTCGCCCACGGCGGGGCGGTCTTCCGGTCCCCGGGAAGCAGGCAGGCGCGACGATATCAGCCCCTCGAACTCGGCGCCGACGACGGTGACGAGGCCGCGATAGACGGCCATGATCCGTACCGGCAGGGTATCGCGCCGTTCGTCATCGGAGAGCTGGTTGCTGAAGAACGGCCTCCAGCCGAGGTCTGCCAGCGAAGGGAGGGGCGCATCCATGAGCAGCGAAGGGGCTTTCCTGTCGATGTCCGCAAAGCTGCGGGCGGTGCTGAAACGCCGGGCGGCAGCCGCGCGGCGGCGTGACGCGGCGAGGTCCCATCGATCGGCGCCGGATCATCACGGCGCATACACATCAACGGGGCCGTTGGATATGCCCAGTTCGCAAAAAGCCGCTGTCCGGCGGCAAGGGGCGTGGCAGCCCCCCCGAACGCGGCGCTATCAGCTGCTGGCCTCGGCACCGCGATGATAGCCGTAGCCCGGTTCGGCGCCCCGAATGTCGAAAGTGAACCACGCGCTTTCGCCGTAATCGTACAGCTGGACGAAATGGTCAGTGACCTGGGCGGAATAGGCGTGGTCGGCGCCGCGGTCGTGGCCGCGGACCTTGGCACCGTCGATCTCCATGGAAACGAAGGCTTCCGCGCCGGTGTCGTAGATCTCGGGAAGGGTGCCGCCGAACTTCACTGCGCGGTCGCCATCGAAGCCCTGCAACAGGGTGCCCCGGCTCTCTGCGGCGATCTGCAGATCGCGCTTGGCCGAATGATCGAACACTCCGGCGACTTTCTTGCCGGCGACAAAGGCGTAAGCTGCTGCGGCGATCATCGCGCGGGTTTCTGGAAGCATGCCCTTATGTGCCACTCCAGGGGCAGGGAAATCAAGCCTTCTCGGCGAATCGCGCCAGCGTCTGCACTGGGAGCGGGGAGGCTGCCAAGGCGCGGCGCGCGGAGCATGGCTTTCCTGCAGGAATGTGGCAGTCGATCAAAACCCGCAGGTCCCGGCACGATTAGCGACGATATGCTGTAGACGCGAGCACGACTCCGTATTACTATGATTCCAATTAGTATTACCAAGACGGGTGGAAGAATAATACGAGGGCAGGCGCATGGACGGAGTTCGCGTAGGTAAAAGGCTGATAGGCACTCAGGCACCGGTCACGGTGGGCTGGGAAAACATTCCCCGGGTCGAGGGCGGTCCGGTCAAGCAGTTCGTTTTCACCTGGTTCCAGCCCACAGTGCTCTTCGCGCTGATCCTGTTCTGGTACTATGCTCCCAATTCCATCGCCAAGGCATCGACCGCGATCGGCATCGGCATCGGCTTCAAGGTGCTGCTGCTGGCGATGGAATGGAAATTCCCCCGCCACGAAAGCTGGAACCTCACCTGGAAGGAACTGGTGACCGACCTTTTCTATGTCGGGTTAGGCTATACCGCGCTCCGCATGGTCGATGGCTACATCGGCGATGGCGCGATGATCGAGGGCATCCAGCACTTCTTCCACTCGGACAAGTTCACCTGGTTCCTGGGCATGCCGCTGCTGCTGCAGGCTTTCCTGATCGCCTTCATCTTCGACTTCGGGCAATACTGGATGCATCGCGGGATGCACAACTGGTACCCCTTGTGGCTGTCGCATTCGGTGCACCACTATATAACCCAGCTGAACATCAACAAAGGCGCCGTGGGCAACCCGACGGAGCTGTTCCTGATCGGCCTGGGTATCGGCGGTTTCTTCGATTTCCTGCCGCGCGCCGCGCTGCTGGCCGGGGCTTTCGGCATGGCGATCGGGACGTACCAGCATATCAACGTGCGCTTCAACAGCCCGCGCTGGTGGCGCTTCCTGTTCAACACCACCGAGCATCACAGCCTGCACCATTCGCAGGACTTCGAGGCCAGCCGCAGCAATTATTCCAATACCTTCATCTTCATCGATCGCATCTTCGGCACTTGCGTCGATGGCGAGGCGGAGCTGCTCGGCATGGAAGGCGGCCGCCGCATGTCGATCCGCGAGCAGATGACCTATCCCTTTACCGAGGGCTGGAAAACGCTGAAGGAGCGCGTCGCCCGTCCCGAGGCGGTACCGGCCGAGTGAGCGCCAGAGTGAGCGCCTGCCTGCACGGTCGGCCTCTTCGCTCCGCCATGCCTTGCCCGAAGCGGTCGTTCGCGGCCCGGCTTCAGCCCTGCCGCGCGAAGCGGCAGGGCGGGGCTCTCCACAAGGAGATCACATGAACCTGCGTTTCATCGACTGGATCTGGCATGTCCGGGGCAGCCTGGCTCTCGCGCCCGACCAGTCCGGCGACGATGCCTTTGACAGGCTTCGTCCGCTTTTCCGCCAGACCGGCACCAGCCATGAGCGCAACAGCGACCGGCTGGTCTTCCAGAAAAAGGACCAGGCCGCCCAGGACAAGATGTCCGTGTTCGACGGCGGCGTGCTGCGGATCGAGAAGGGGCTGGCCGGATCGGTGCTCCATTACCACCTGACCAGCCGTGCCCTGCTGTTCTGCTTTCTGGCGCCCCTGCTTTTCCTGGCGTTTGCCCAGCTGACCGTCGTTCTGGGCAAGTTCGAAAAGCCCGCTGCGGAGACCGAAAGCAAGAGCGCGAAATCGGCCAGGGATGACGCGGCGCTGCCGATGAACTTCATCGACAAGGCGCTGGGCGCTCCTGCTCCCGAAAAGAAGGATCCGAAGAAGCCCAAGGAAAAGGACAAGAAGCACTCGCCCACGCCCGGTTATGTCTTCGCCGGTATCTTCGCGTCGCTCTATGTCGTGGGGCGCATTCTGGAGGACAGGCTCGTCCGGTCCCTGTTCAGGAAGAAGTTGCTGGGATCGTAGCCGGTCGCAAGGCCCGGGCATCGGCCGCGCCGGATGAGATGGACTTGTGCGGGCGCATATGGTTTCTCTCCCTCATGGTTCTGCAAAGCATGACGATAGCGATGGGTGATTTCCTGTCTTGCTGACGGCCGTTTCGCCCGCGATGCTTGAGCGACAGGCGCGTGCCGCGCTCGCGCAGGGCGATCTGTCGCAGGCTGCCGCGGCGGCGCAGCAACTGGTCGCGGCCGATCCGCTTCGGGCCGAGGGTTACTTCCTGCTGGGCTTGGCGGCGGCGGAAGCCGGCCATGTGGCCAAGGCCATTCCCCTGATCGAGGCCGCTGCCGCGCGGGGCGGGCAGGCAGAGCATCTGGCGCAGCTCGCCAGATTGCTCGTTCTCGTCCGGCGCGAGGGAGAGGCGGGCGCGGCAGCGCGTGGCGCCATGGCGGCGGGGCCGGGCGATCCGCTCACCTTCGATACCATCGGCTGCGTCCTGGCGCGGCTTGGCGACCATGCGGGATCGCTGGCGCCTTTCAGCGCGGCGGTGGATGGCGAGCCCGAAAACCTCGACTACCGTTACAACCTGGCTGCTGCCTGCGGCTTTACCGGCAAGGTCGAAGCGGCGCGGGACCACTACGAGGCGATCCTGGCGCGCGATCCGGGGCATGGCCGCGCGCATTATGCCCTGGCGATCCTGTCGCGGCAGTCGGTGCAGAGCCACCATGTCCCGCGGCTGGAGGCGGCGCTGGCCTCGGCCCCGCGGCCGGAAGATGCGCTGCGCATCCGTTACGCGTTGTCCCGCGAACTGGAGGACATCGGCGAAAGTGCCGCCTCGCTGGCGCACTTGTCTGCGGCCAATGCCGCGCAGAAACGCGCGCTCCGCTACGACTTCGCGCAGGACGCAGCCATCTTCGACGCGATCGAGGCTCTGTTCGGGGGAAGGCCCGCCGAACTGGCGCGCGGCGCGGGGGATGGCAGCGAAGCGCCGATATTCGTGGTGGGCATGCCGCGTACCGGCACGACCCTGGTGGATCGCATCCTGTCCTCTCATCCGGCCGTGGAGGCTGCGGGCGAACTTCAGGCCATGCCGCTGGCGGTCAAGCAACTGGCGCTGCCACATCTGCCCGGCGCGCCTTCGCGGCAGGTCATCGACCCCGAGACCGTGGCGGCCAGCGGCAGGATCGAACCCGCTGCGCTTGGCGCGGCCTATCTGGCGCGCGCGAAAGTTCACCGCATCGGCGAGAAGCCGCGCTTCACGGACAAGCTGCCCGCCAATTTCCTCTACATCGGCCATATCCTGCGCGCCCTGCCGGAAGCGAGAGTGGTCTGCCTGCGCCGTCATCCGCTGGACACGGTGTGGAGCAACTTCAAGAACCTCTTCGCCAGCCAGTCGGCCTACTACGCCTATTCCTACGATCTCATGGATACGGCGCGCTACTATGCGCGTTTCGACGGGCTGCTTGCGCTGTGGGAGGAAATCTGGCCCGGCCGCGTGCTGCAGCTGTCCTACGAAGCGCTGGTCACGGACCAGGAAGGGGAAACGCGCCGGCTGCTGGAGCACTGCGGCCTGGCCTGGGACGCGGCGTGCCTGTCCTTCCATGAGAACCGCTCGGCCGTCGCCACCCCCAGCGCGGCGCAGGTCCGCCGGCCGATGAACCGGGACGGGATGGGCAAGTGGCGCGCTTACGAGGCGGCGCTGGCCCCCGCGCGCGACTGGCTGCGCACCCAGGGCATCGAGGTCTAGCCTCCCGAAAGAACAAGCGCCGCCGCCTCGGAAGGCGGCGGCGCCTGCGATGATCGGCGCGGGGGGAATGGGGCACCGCGCGATACCCCATTCCCCCTGCTATCCGACGTTTCTCAGTACTTGATCCGTGCTTCCACGCCGACCGTGCGCGGGTTGACCACGGTCTGGCGGTAGTAGCGCACGGCGACACCGTCGTTGACGCCGATGCGCGAACGGTCCTGACCCACAGAGACGACTGCGTACTTGTCGAAGATGTTGTTCGCGAAGAGGCTGACGGTGTACTTGTCCGTCTCGTAGGACAAGGTCGCGCGATGCAGGACGTAGCTGGGGATCTTGTCCCCGTAGCCGCGGTCCCAGCCAATGCGCGAGACGACGTTGCCGCGGTAGGTCGCCGTCCAGTTGGCGCTGATGCTGCCTTCGCCCATCGGGACGGTGTAAGTCGCACCCAGGCTGCCCGCGTTCTTGGCCGAGCCGGGAAGCCGGTCGCCCGAAAGCGCGTCGAGCTGCGTGAATTTCGGCCGCCCGTCGTAGTCGTTCGGTGTCGTGCGGATGGTGATGATCCCCGGCACGTCCTCGGTCAGCTTCGCATCGGTGTAGGAATAGCTGCCCTGGATCGCCAGCTGCGGCACCGGCTTGAACTGGAACGAGGTTTCGAAGCCCTGCGACTTGGCCGAACCGCCATTGACGGTGATTCCGGTCACGCCGTAGTACGTGGCGGAGTCGACCTGGATGCCGTCCCACTTGATGTGGAAGACATCGAAGTTGAAGGACAGCTTACGGTCGAACAGTTGCATGCGCACGCCGATTTCCGCATTGCGCGTCTTGTCGGGTCCGTACTGGACTTCGTTCGGCAGGGCGCAGGCATTCTGCTGGTTGGCCGGAACCGGATCGGGGCATGGCGCCACGCGGTTCGGGCCGCCGATGCGATAGCCCTTGCTGTACGTGCCGTAGACCATGAAGTCAGGCGTGAAGTTGTACGAGGTGTTGAGCTTCCACACCCAGCCGTCCTTCTTGGCCTTGCCGCCGGCGGGATCGACATCGTAGGGGCTGAGCGGGTCGCCCAGCAGAGGCAGCACCAGCGCGCCCTGCACGTCGGAACTGTACTTAAAGTAGCGAGCGCCGCCGGTGATCTGCCATTCCGGCGTGATCTTGAAGGTGCCTTCGCCGAAGACTGCCTTTTCGGTCACCTTCGACTTGGTGTAGCTGACATATTCGAGATCGTCGGGATTGCCGGTGACGCCGTAGAAGTCGGACAGGCCAGGCGTGTGCTCGGCATAGTCGTTATGGTACTTCTGCTGGTTGTAGAAGCCGCCCAGAACCCAGTTGAACGGGCCGCCATGGCGTGAGACCAGTCGAATCTCCTGGTTGAACTGCTTGCGGCGGCCGTCGCTTTCGTTCCAGCTGGAGAAGGCGGGGAACAGTTCGTAGTCGTAGTCGAGATCCAGCAGCAGGTCGGTGTTGTCGGTCTGGCTGCGGGTGCGCACGTTGGTATAGGCGGTGGTGGAGACGAGATCGACGATATCGGCGATGTTCGCGTTGATCTCCATGCTGGCGAGGTGGGCGCGGCGGTTGACCGGCTCCTCGTAGCGGGCGGCGTTCTGGTACTTGCCGGTGCCCAGCACGCCGTTGCTGTTGGACTGGGCGCCGTCCGTGCGGGTGCGCTGGAAGGCGTAAGTGAAGATCGCCTTGAGGTCTTCGGTGGTCTGGATCAGCAACTGGTTGCGGGTGGTGAAGGTCCGCTCGAAGTTCAGGTCCTTGCTGCGGCGCAGATTGGCCGCGAACTCTTCACGGGTGACACCGTCCGTGCCGCCGGGCTGGGGTAGGGAAACGCCGGGCGTCTGCAGCAGCAGCGGATAGTCGATGAAGCCCGGATCGTAGTAATATCCGGTGGCCGAACGGAAGGCGACATGGTCGCGCACCAGCGGAATGTTGATCATCCCGTCCAGCTGGTAGCCGAAGTTGTCGGAGTGGCTCTTCGTGGTGAGGCGGCCGTGAACCTCGCCTTCGAATTCCTCCACGTTCGGGCGGTTGGGAATATAGCGAATGGCGCCGGCCAGCGTGCCAAGGCCGTAGAGCGTGCCTTGCGGGCCGAGCAGGGTTTCCACGCGCGCGATGTCGAGCAGCTTGAAATCGTAGAAGAGGGGCACTTCGCCCAGGTAGATGCCGAGGGAGTCGTCGTAGTTGGCACCGTTGGAATCGACATCCGAGGCGTTGAGGCCGCGCAGGACGATGGAGCCGGTCGAGCCCGGGCCGGTATCCGAGATCGTCAGGCCGGGGGTGAAGTCCGCCAGGTCGCGCACGTCGTCGATCCGCTGGCGCGAGAGTTCTTCGGCGCCGATTGCGGAGATGTTGATCGGCGTATCCATGATCGTCGTGGCGCGGCGCGTTCCGGTGACGACGATGGCGTCACCTTCCTGGATGGCCGCGGCGGGTGCGTCCTGGGCGTCCTGTGCCATGGCCTGCGTGGCACCGGCGGCGCCCGTGAAGAATGTTGCGGTCAGCAGCGCTGCCCTCAATTTCGCGCGATGTGTCATGTGCTTCCCTGTCCTTGGCTGAGGTTCCCCGGGCTCCGGCCTGCCTGCGCCGAAGGTCTCGGGTACCGCTTTTATTGGCATGACGGGCCGGCCATCTTCGTGGATGTCGCGCCTGCGCGTCTCTGGTTCCCGACATCGCCTTTCGGCGGGTCGAGGGTCTTCGTTTCAGTGCGGCGTTTCACTGCGGCCGGTTCGATCCCGGAGGATCAGCCGGTCGCCCGCACCGAATTGCCGCGCTTCGCTTCCGCTCGGCGCGCCTGGGCACGGTCGAGCAGGGGGCGGAAGGGGAAAACGAACTGTTCCCGGATCGACAGGCGACGGAGGTCGTCCTGTCCGACGACGCTGGCCTCACCCTCGCGGTAAGTGCCGAACAGGCGGTCCAGCAGGATCAGCGAATTGGCGTAGTTGCAGCGCGTGCTCTCGTAATCGGTCGAGTGATGCAGGCTGTGGTGCCGGATCGTCGTGAAGAAGAGCGAATAGAACTTCGGCGGATCCGCGCGCACATTGGCATGGGCGAACGTGGAGACCGCGCCCAGGATGTTCAGCCCGCAGAACACGGCGGCGGCCGACAGGTCGAACAGGGCCAGCACGCTCAGGCCGATCAGGAACAGTTCGATGGGGTTGCCGACGTAGCCCTTCGCGGCGTTGAGCTGGGTGATATGATGATGCGGTGCATGGGTCAGCCAGAAGGGCGTGAAATTGTGCATCAGGCGGTGCATCCAGTACTGCCCGAACTCGATCACCACGATCACCAGGGCAACCTGCACCAGGAAGGGCAAATGCGCGGCCCATTCGGTGGTGATGCCCAGCGACTGCTTCAGCGCCTTCAGCGGATCTTCCGCCAGATGGGTCGAAACCCAGGAAATGGCAGTCGCGCCCAGCACCACGTAGAACAGGTCGGTAAAGAACTCGCGCCGATTCATGCGCCAGCCGGCGTGGCGCTCGTTCACCCGTTCCAGCCCCAGCACGCTGAGCGTGATCAGGGAGGAGGTGACGATCAGCGTCCACGAGTTTTCGATCACCGCCTTGGGCGCGAAGGCCCAGAACGCCGCGATCACCACGAGATAGGCCGGCGGCACCAGGTTGAACAACCACTGCTTCGTGGTGTCTGCGGTCCGGTCGGCGTCGGCCGATCGCTCGTTGTCCGAGAGAACCGTGCAGGAGATTGGCAGTTGTTCCATCGAAAACCCCCCATCCAGGCCAGTGGACCAGCCTGCTGTTACAGATTCTCTCTCCCGGATTTTCATCGCTCTGCCTGGCGACTTGATACACGGTATGGATATTACGTTTCTCGTCAAGCGTATTAATGTCGGTTTGACTTGTTTTGGTACAGTCGGCCTGGAAACGCAGGATTAATGCCGTTTTTCGGCGGCGAGGTAACACTGGCGCATATCGCCGCAATCGTCGGAGCGGTGCTTCCGCTGCGAAATCGGGATGTCGATTCGCCGCGGTAGGTTCAATCGTAGCGATAGGGATTGCGGTCGATGGTGGTCGTCCCGCGCGTCTGGTTGCAGAGGAACACGGTGCCGGTAAAATAAATCCCGGGCTCGGTGATCTTCTGGGCATGGGCATAGGCCTCGCGCAATTGCTGCACGGTCATTTCCACGGGGGCCTCGTCCGGCTGGTAGGTCAGGCCATAGGGGTAGTCCTGCCCGTCCTTGCTGATCTCGACATGGCATCCCATGACGTGCGTGACCGGATGAGTGTCGCAGAAATCGATCAGGCGTTTCATGCTGTCGAACCAGGGCTGCCAGAAGCTGATGTAGCATCGGCCGCGATAGAACATGTCGCCGGTATAGAGGATCTGCGTGTAGCTGTCGTAGTACGTGAACTCGGACACGACATGGCCGGGCGAGCCCCAGATCAGGATCTCGCGGCCGCCGAGGTCCAGGGTCACGCGCTCTTCGGGGAACCGGGTCATGCCCCAGAAGCCGACCATTTCCTCGTGCGTAAGGCCCATGTACCGGGTGTTCGGCCGGTCCGCGAACTGGTTGGTCGCGGCGTAGTGGTCGGCGTGGAGGTGGCTGAACGCGACGAGCAGTTCCAGCGAGGCGGGATCGCGTCCGTTGCGGCGGCACCAGTCGTCGATGCACTGGTCCACCACGCCGCGCAGGTCCCAGTCGGTGCGAAGCTGCACGAAGCCTTCGTCCAGCAGGAGCACGCGGTCGTTGCCGAAGTAGAGCGGAGCGAACGGCGCCTCGTAGCTGTAGGCCTTGTTCTGCCGCAGGATGGCCGTATGCGGATTGTACCAATGGACCTGAACGGGCGGGTCGGTATTGTCCATGCAGGACGGCGAACCGCAGATCCAGCGCTTGGGGAAACTGCCGGCGGCAGGAAGGTCGCTCGTGAAATCGATGGGCGCCGGCCGCGCAGCGGCGGCCGCCGTGTCGGAGAGGGCGGCCAGGGACAGCCCCGTCAGCGGGACGGCGGCGACAGCGGCATTGCGCGAAAGGAAAGTGCGGCGATCCATGGAGAGGGTCCTTGGCGTCAGAAGGGGCGCGGCGGGTTGATGTCGGGCACGCCCTCGGGCCAGACCCTGGTCTTCTGGTCGGGGCTGACGCCGTTGAACAGGACGAAGTCCGGCCGGATCAGCATCATGTCCTTGCCCTGAATCTCGCGCGCGTGGGCGAGCGCCTCGTCGATCAGGTCCGGGGTCATTTCCAGCACCCGCTCATAGGGTTTGTAGGTCGCGAAGCGGGGATAGTATTTGCCCGGCACGAACATCATCTCGACGTGGCCGCCCAGCAGCCACTTGACCGGCTGTTGCCGCACGAAGTCGCGCAGCCGCTCCAGCGAGGCGACGAAATCGCGGTCGTTGCCGATGTTGATCTTGCCGGGGAACAGCAGGTCGCCGGTGAACAGGAAATCGCAGTAGGGGTCGTGGAAACTGACCCCGTCCCGGTGCGTGCCCGGCGTCGGGATGACGCCGATGACGCGGCCGCCCAGATCGATCCGGCCCGATCCGGAAGGCCAGCTTGCGTCGAGACCGTAGAAACGCTTCATGAGGGCAAGCGGCTTGGGCACGATCGTCGTGTCCGGCCGCCCTGCGAACTGGACCAGTCCCTGGTTCTGTGCGGCATCCTCTCCCGAGGTGAGCGCAACCGTCAAGGGCACGGACTTGCGTCCGCGGGCCTGGCACCAGCGGGCAAGGATGGCATCCACCGTCTCGCGCAAGGGATAGGCCTGCGCGTTCGCGGTGGCGCCGGTATCGATCAGCAGCGCGCCGGCATTGCCGAACAGGAGGTAAGTGAACGGCGCTTCCCAATGGACGCAGACGTTCTGTCGCAGCACGAACGTATCCTCGTTGTACTGCACCACCTGCACGCGCGGATCGCGGTTCCGGGCCGCGACGTTGGAGCCGTAAGTCCAGCGAAATGCCAGATTGCCCGGTGCCGGACCGTCGCAGGCGTAGTCATGGACCACGGCCGTCTTGCGGTGCAGCGGCACTGCGCTGTCGGTATGGCGCACACCGGGCGGGTTGTAGCCCAGCGCCGGGTTGCCGTTGGGATAGGTCCGCGCGGTGGCGGACTGCGGATTGCCCGACAAAGCGGAATTATAGGCTGGATTTTGCGCCACGGAGTTCCCCGATATGTCCGCACGAAGTCCGTCACGTTATCGATATTACCAAGCTCTGCAATGGTAATATTTGCGGGCTATCCCCGTAACACGGCGGGGTTTCGGGCGCGGACCCTCTGGGCATGAAGCGCGGCACGCTCTTGACACCCGTCCCCCAACCGGCCCAGCGTCGATCGCAAAGGATCGTTCCACTCTCCGGTTTTCGGGACGAAGCCGCAGATGCAAGGATTATGACGATGGCCCAAGGGGATGCAGCGTGAAGACCGACGCCGCCAGTCTGGCCCGGCTCAGCATGAGCCTTCCCGCCGACCTGTTCCGCCAGCTCGATGCGATGGTCGAGGAACGCGGACTGCCCTCTCGCTCGCAGCTCATCGCCGAGCTGATCCGTCACGCCCTGGCCGAACATGAAGCGCTGACCCGGCCGGAAGAGATGCTGGCGGGCACGATCACCCTGGTCTACCGGGGCGACAAGGGCCGGGTGCGGCATCAACTGGCGCAGAGCCAGGCGGAGTACCTGAAGGAGGTCATCTCCTCGCAGCATGTGTTCCTGGAGGATGACCAGTCGCTCGAAGTGTTGCTGGTGCAAGGTCCCGCCGCGCGGCTGAAGGATCTCTGCGATGCCCTGCGCGCCATTCGCGGCGTGCATCAACTCCAGCTCGTCACCACGACGGCGCTGCTTCCGCCGCTGCATGAGCAGGACGAGCTGGCGGGGACGGCGGACCGCGCCGCACGCAAGCGGCAATCCGAGGACGAAGTGGCGGCCTGATCTCTCGGGGCGGGAGCGGGGCACGGATCGCGCGTTCCCGCGCACATGCTCCTGAGGCCGCAGCAACCGCTCCCTGTGCCGCGCCGTTACGCGCGGCAGCTGGCGCAAGTATTACAAAACACGCGCAGCGTAATAATTTTCGATGGACAACCTTTCGAATCGCAGCAATGTTGCACTGCGAAAGGGGACCGACTCATGATCGTACCGATCCGTCGCATTGCCAAGGCCACGTTGATGGCGGGCGTGCTTCTCACTGCAGCCTGCTCGCAAGGCCCGAGCGAGGCGCCCAAGCGCACCGAGTTCAATATCGGATGGTCGATTTACGCGGGCTGGATGCCCTGGCCCTATGCCCAGCAGGCGGGCATCGTGAAGAAGTGGGCGGACAAGTACGGCATCAAGATCAACGTCGTGCAAGTGAACGACTACGTTGAATCGGTGAACCAGTACACGGCCGGCAAGCTGGACGGCGTGACCGTCGCCAACATGGACGCGCTGACGATCCCGGCCGCTGGCGGCAAGGACACCAGCGCGATCATCGTCGGTGACTATTCCAACGGCAACGACGGCGTGCTGATGAAAGGCATTTCGAATGCCGGAGGGGGCGATCTGAAGGCGATCAAGGGCCAGACGGTCAATCTGGTCGAGCTTTCGGTTTCGCACTACCTCCTGGCGCGCGGCCTGAACTCGGTGGGCCTGGCGCTGAAGGACGTGAAGACGGTCAATACCGGCGATGCCGATATCGTCGGTGCTTTCGCCAGCCCCGACGTCAAGGTCGCGGTCGCCTGGAATCCTCAGCTCAACGCCATGAAGGCCCAGCCGGGCGCGAAGCTGGTGTTCAGCTCCGCCGACATTCCCGGAGAGATCCTCGACCTGCTCTGCGTGGATACGGCCACGCTCAAGGCCAATCCCAACCTGGGCAAGGCGCTGGCGGGCATCTGGTACGAGACGACGGCGCTGATGATCCGCCAGGATGCCGAAGGCAAGGCCGCCCGCGCGGCCATGGCGAAGCTGGCGGGGGCCACCCCGGAATCCTTCGACTCCCAGCTCGGCACCACGCATCTCTACGCCGATCCCAAGTCCGCCGTGGCCGCAACGGATGCTCCGGCGCTGATCACGACGATGACGCGGGTGCGGGACTTCAGCTTCTCCAAGGGGCTGTTCAAGGGATCCAACTCGGCCGACGCCGTCGGCATGTCCTTCCCGGGCGGCAAGACGCTGGGCGACGCGCAGCACGTCACGCTGCGTTTCGACGACAGCTTCATGAAGATGGCGGCCGACGGAAAGCTCTAGTTCGGCAGGCGGGGTTCGATTGCGGCAGTTTCGCAGTCGACCCGCCACGACGCCAACATCTCGCAAAGTGAGACAACGACAATGCGCTGGGTGAATCGTCACGTCGGGCGAGGGGGGCGGCTGTTCCTGGGAGCCACGCCGATCCTGCTGCTCGTGCTGGTCTATATCGTCATGGCCGCCAGCCGGCATGCGGTAAACCCGGCCGACAAGATCCTGCCGCTGCCGGGGGCCATGGCCGAAAGCATGTCGGCGCTGCTGTTCCAGCCCGACCAGCTCACCGGACAACTGGTGTTCTGGGCGGATACCCTCGCCAGCCTGCAGCGCCTGGGCATCGGCCTTGGCATCTCGACGCTGATGGCGCTGATGGTGGGTCTGGCGCTGGGGGTGCTGCCGCCGGTACGCGCTACCTTCGGGCCGCTGGTGACCGGCATCGCCGTCATTCCGCCAATCGCTTTGCTGCCGATCCTGTTCATCGCGCTGGGGCTGGGCGAGACGGCCAAAGTCGCGCTGATCGTGGTGGGCATCGCCCCGGTCATGATCCGCGACATCACGGCCCATGTCGCCGCCCTGCCGACCGAGCAGATCATCAAGGCGCAGACCCTGGGCGCGAGCAGTTGGCAGGTGATGATCCGGGTGGCGATGCCGCAGGCGATGCCGCGGCTGCTACAGGCGATGCGCCTGGCGCTCGGGCCGGCCTGGGTCTTCCTGATTTCCGCCGAGGCGATCGCCTCCGACGTCGGCCTCGGCTACCGCATTTTCCTCGTTCGCCGCTATCTCTCGATGGATGTGATCCTGCCTTACGTCGCCTGGATCGCCCTGCTGGCGATCCTGATCGACGTGGCGCTGACGTTCCTCAGCCGGCGACTGTTCCCCTGGGCCCATGGAGCAAGCCATTGAGCACTCTGCTGCGCTTCTGCGATGTCTGGGTCGAATACGGCGACCGCATCATCATCGAGAAACTCAACCTCGACATCGAGGAAGGATCCTTCGTTTCCATCGTCGGTCCCTCGGGGGCGGGCAAGAGCAGCTTCCTGCGGCTGATCCTGGGACAGGAAGGACCGAGCCAGGGCAAGATCCTGATGGACGGAACGCCGCTCACGCCCGAATGCGGCCCCGACCGCGGCGTGGTGTTCCAGCGCTATTCGGTGTTCCCGCACCTGACGGCGCTCCGCAACACGACCCTGGGCCTGGAGTGCGAGAAGGCGCCCCTGCTCGGACGCCTGTTCGGCGGCGCCCGGCGCGCAGCGGAGGAGGAAGCGACGGCGATGCTGACCGCCGTGGGCCTGGGGCATAGCCTTGACCTCTATCCGGCGCACCTTTCGGGCGGCATGCAGCAGCGTCTGGCGATCGCGCAGGCCTTGGTGAAAAGGCCGCGCATCCTGCTCCTGGACGAGCCCTTCGGCGCGCTCGATCCCGGCATCCGTGCGGACATGCACGCGCTGATCCTGCGCCTATGGCGGGAATACTCGCTGACCATCGTGATGGTGACGCACGACATCCGCGAGGCCTTCACGCTGGGGACCCGCGTTCTGGCGCTCGACAAGCGTCGTCACGATCCCCACGCGCCCCACCGTTTCGGCGCCACCGTGGTCTACGACCTGCCGATGCGCGAGCGTGCCGAGCCGGCACCCGAACAGCTCGAAAATATTACTATTGACGTAATTGGTAATAATTGAAAAGAGAGTGGGCATGGGCTCCGAATCCGCAAGCCTGGCGCGGCTCAGCATGAGCCTCCCGGCAGATCTCTTCAGACAGCTGGACATGATGGTGGCCGAACGCGCGCTGCCGTCGCGCTCCCAGCTCATCGCCGAGCTGATCCGCCACGCGCTTGCGGAGCACGGCTCGCTCATGCGCCCGGACGAGATGCTCGCGGGCACGATTACCCTGGTCTATCGGGGCGAGCGGGGCCGGGTGCGGCACCTGCTTTCCCAGACGCAGGCCAGTTACCTGAAGGAAGTGATCTCTTCCCAGCACGTCGTTCTGGAAGACGATCAGTCGCTTGAAGTTCTTCTCGTGCAGGGACCGGCCGTTCGGCTGAAGGAACTGTGCGACGCCATTCGCCGGGTGCGCGGGGTGCAGCAGCTTGAGCTGGTCACCACCACCGCCCTCCTGCCGCCGCTCTACGACCAGCACGGCAATGCATTCAGACAGACCGGAGCGCATTCATGACCCAGACCCTGGCCGATCCGCTCGCCGCGCGGGACCATGCCCGCGCCATGGCAGGGACGATCGTGGAGAGCATGCCCGTGCTCCCGCCCGTTGCCCAAGACTTGCCCGAGGGCGTGGACGGCGCTGACCTCGTGTGGGAGGAAACCATCGCGGCAGGCGGCTATGCCACGCGCCGGCTCTCGCGCGGATCGCGCCTGCGGCTGATCGACCTTGCCGGCGACGCCTGCGCCTCGCTGCTGGTGTTCAATGCGGAAATGCCGACCGAGCGCCTGAACGTCGCCGATACCGTCAAGGTTCAGTGGAATGCCTATCTGGGCGCGGGCAAGCTGCTGCTGTCCGACATGGGGCGCGTGCTCATGAGCATCCTCGAAGACGAGGCCGGTACCCACGACACCTTCTGCGGCACCTCGAACGCGGCCACCAATGCGGCGAAGTACGGCGATGGCCGCAACAGCGGCGACTATCCCAACGGCCGTGACCGCTTCCTGCTGGGCGCTGCCAAGCATGGCCTCGGCCGCCGCGACGTGCATCCCTGCATCACCCTGTTCAAGGGCGCGCGGATCGAGGCGGACGGCGGGATCACGCCCGATGTCGGCCCCTTCGCGCCAGGTCGCAGCCTGGTCCTGCGCGCCGAGATGGACGTGATCGTGGTGATCGCCAACGTGCCTCACGTCCTCGATCCGCGGCCGAACTGGAGCGTCACGCCGCTGCGCGCCTCGGCATGGCGCGGCGCGGTGACGGGCGAGGACGATCCGCTGCGCACCGCCAGCCCCGAAGGCCTGCGCGCCTTCCGGAATGTCGAAGACTATTTCCGTCGTTGAAAGGACAGGTTGCATGACCGCCGACCCCCATCTCGCCGGCCTTTCGGGCGCCGTGATCCACGACGTGACCGTCCCCGCCCGCGCGCCCTGGCTGCACCATGTCCAGGCCGGGCAGACGCTGCGCATCGTCGACCTTGAAGGCAACCAGGCCGTCGACTTCCTGCTCTATGCCGCCGCCGACGATGCCGAGCGCTACAGCGCGCAGGACACCGTGGCCGCGCAGGGCAATCTCTTCCTGCGCGAGGGTACCCGCCTGCTTTCCAACGAGGGCAACGCGCTGATGACCATCGCCGCCACCTCGGTGGAGTACCACGACACCATCGGCGGGGCCTGTTCCTGCGAATCCAACACACTGCGCTACGGCCACCACACCAAGGCCGAGCATGCCTGTGTCGAGAATTTCCTGGAAGCCAACCTCACCGAAGGCCGGGGCAAGCGGGACATCGTCTCCAATATCAACTTCTTCATGAACGTACCGGTAGAGCCGGACGGGTCGCTGGGCATCGTCGACGGAATATCCGCGCCGGGCCTGACCGTTGACCTGCGCGCGGAAATGGACGTGATCGTGGTCGTGTCCAACTGCCCGCAGGTCAACAACCCCTGCAACGGCTTCAATCCTACGCCCGTTCGCATGATCGTCGCCGCATGAGCTTCGATACGGTCCTGATCGCCAACCGGGGCGCGATCGCCACCCGCATCATCCGCACCCTGCGCGGCATGGGCCTTCGTTCTGTCGCCGTCTACTCGGAAGCGGACGAGGGTTCCAGCCACGTCACCATGGCGGACGAGGCCGTCTGCATCGGCGGGGCCAAGCCCTCGGAAAGCTACCTGAACATCCCGGCAATCCTCGACGCCGCCCGGCGGACCGGGGCAGGGGCGATCCATCCGGGCTACGGCTTCCTGGCGGAGAAGGTGGAATTCGCCGAGGCCTGCGCGGCGGCGGGGATCGTGTTCATCGGCCCGACCACGCAGAACATCCGCACTTTCGGCCTCAAGCACAGCGCCCGCGCGCTGGCGGCGGCACACGAAGTGCCGCTGGCACCGGGCACCGGCCTGCTGACGGGCGAGGAAGAGGCCGTGGAGGCCGCTGCGCAGATCGGCTACCCGGTCATGCTCAAGGCCACGGCCGGGGGCGGCGGCATCGGCATGCGCGTCTGCGAGGACGAAGCGGCCCTGCGCGAGGCTTTCGACGCGGTCGCGCGGCAGGGCCTCAGCAATTTCGGCGATGCCAGCGTCTTCCTGGAACGCTACATCCGCCGCGCGCGCCACATCGAGGTCCAGCTCTTCGGGGACGGGCAGGGGCGCGTCATGGCACTGGGCGAACGCGACTGCTCGTTGCAGCGCCGCAACCAGAAAGTGGTCGAGGAAGCCCCGGCACCGCTGCTGCCCCAGCATGTTCGCGCCGAACTGATCGCCTCGGCCATCCGCCTGGGCGAAGCCGCGGCCTATCGCTCGGCTGGTACCGTGGAATATCTCTACGACGCCGACCGGGAGCAGTTCTTCTTCCTGGAGATGAACACCCGCCTCCAGGTGGAGCACGGCGTGACCGAGGCGGTCATGGGCATCGACCTGGTCGAGTGGATGGTGCGCGGCGCTGGCGGCGACTATGCCTTCCTCGACGCCGGCACACCGGTGCCGCAGGGCCATGCGGTGCAGATGCGGCTCTATGCCGAGGATCCTTCGCTGGACTATCGGCCCACTTCGGGCACGCTGACGTGTCTTGAGTTTCCCGACGACATCCGCACCGAGACCTGGTGCACGGCCGGAAGCACGGTCAGCGCCTGGTACGACCCGATGCTGGCCAAGCTGATCGTTCACGCGCCAAGCCGCGCCGAGGCGGTGGAAGCCGCGCAGCGGGCACTGGACGGCAGCCGCGCCGACGGCATAGAAACCAACTTGCGCTGGCTGCGCGAAGTGGTGCGCTCCGCGCCCTTCGTCAGCGGCGAAGTCTCGACCCGTGTGCTCGACACGATCACCTACCAGCCGCGCGCGTTCCGCGTGGTCAGCGGCGGCACCGCGACCACGGTGCAGGACTGGCCGGGCCGGCAGAAGTTCTGGGCCGTTGGCGTCCCCCCATCGGGGCCGATGGACGACCAGTCCTTCCGGCTCGGCAACCGGCTGCTCGGCAATCCCGAAGGCACTGCCGGGCTGGAAGCCACGGTCACCGGGCCGACCCTGTCCTTCGTCGCACCGGCCCGCATCTGCCTGACCGGCGCGGACTTCGGCGCCACGCTGGACGGCAAGCCGGTAGCGCGCGGCGTGCCGGTCGATGTCGCCGCGGGCCAGACGCTGGCGCTCGGCCGCGCCTCCACGGCGGGCCTGCGCGGATATATCCTCTTCGCCGGGGGTCTGGACATCGCGCCCTATCTGGGCAGCCGCAGCACGTTCGAGCTTGGCCAGTTCGGCGGCCATGCCGCGCGCCGCCTGCTGGCGGGCGACACCTTGCACCTGGGCAGCGACGATGTCGGCGCCGCGCTCCCTTCGGTGCCGCTGCCCGAGATCGGCAGCGAATGGACGCTGCGCGTGCTCTACGGCCCGCACGGCGCGCCGGACTTCTTCACGGGTGAGGACGTCGAAACCTTCCTCGCCGCCGAGTGGAAGGTCCACTACAACTCCAACCGCACCGGCGTGCGCCTGATCGGTCCGAAACCCCGCTGGGCGCGCACCGACGGCGGGGAGGCGGGGCTTCACCCCTCCAACATCCACGACAATCCCTACGCGATCGGCGCGGTGGACTTCACCGGCGACATGCCGATCATCCTCGGTCCGGACGGTCCCTCGCTCGGCGGGTTCGTCTGTCCCTTCGTCGTGATCGCGGCCGACCGCTGGAAGATCGGCCAGCTCGCGCCGGGCGACAAGCTGCGCTTCGCCCCCGTCACCATCGACGATGCGGCGGCGGCGGATGCGATGCAGCGCGACTTCGTGGCGACGGGCGCCGTGCCCGCCGCTTCCCCGGTGCGGCCGGTGGAGACGCTCTCCCCCATCCTCGGCGAAATTCCCGAGGGTCCGGGCCGTCCGCGCACCGTCTATCGCCAGCAGGGCGATCGCAACATCCTGGTCGAATACGGCCCGATCGTGCTCGACATCGAACTGCGCATCCGCGTCCATGCCCTGATGACGGAACTGGAGCGCCTGGCGCTTCCCGGCATCATCGACATCGTGCCGGGCATCCGCTCGCTCCAGCTCCATTTCGACGGTGCCGCGATGGACCAGCGCGCGGCACTCGCCACGCTGATCGCGGCGGAAGAGCGGCTGGGCGACCTGGAGGACTTCACGATCCCCTCGCGCGTCGTCCACCTGCCGCTGAGCTGGCGCGATCCGGCGACGATCGAGACCATCGAGAAGTACATGGCCACCGTGCGCGACGATGCGCCCTGGTGCCCGGACAACATCGAGTTCATCCGCCGCATCAACGGCATGCCCGACCAGGCCTCGGTGGAGAACCTGATCTTCGAGGCCAACTACCTCGTCATGGGGTTGGGGGACGTCTATCTGGGCGCACCCGTCGCCACGCCGGTCGATCCGCGCCACCGGCTGGTCACCACCAAGTACAATCCCGCCCGGACCTGGACGCCGCCCAACGTGGTGGGTATCGGCGGCGCCTACATGTGCATCTACGGCATGGAGGGGCCGGGCGGCTACCAGCTGTTCGGACGCACCACCCAGGTCTGGAACACCTACCGCCAGACCGATGCCTTCACCGAGGGCAAGCCCTGGCTGCTGCGCTTCTTCGACCAGATCCGCTTCTATCCCGTCAGCGCCGAGGAACTGGCCGAATGGCGCCGCGAGTTTCCTGCCGGGCGCCGGTCGATCACGATCGAGCCTTCCGAGTTCCGGCTGGCCGACTACCGCGCCTTCCTGGCGGACAATGCGGAAGGGATCGCCGAATTCGAGGCCCGCAGGCAGGCCGCCTTCGACGATGAGCGCGAGGACTGGCAGCGCCGGGGGGAATTCGACCAGGCGGAAGCGGCCGCCGAAGTGGAAGTCCCGGTGGAAGCCGCGATCGTCCCGCCCGACGGCGCGGACCTCGTGGAGGCGCCTTACGGCGGCAGCGTCACCCGGCTGCTCGTGGCAGCGGGCGACAGAGTTGAGGCAGGCGACAGGATCGCCGTGATCGAGGCGATGAAAATGGAATGTCCGGTCGAAAGCCCCGGCGCGGGAACGGTGGCGGCACTCTACATGCGCGAAGGGCAGTCGCTTCAGCCCGGCGCGCCGATGCTGGCCCTGAGGCGCAGCGCATGAGCGGGCCCGCCATCACCGCCCCGACCGCAGCCGCAACCGCAACCGCAGCTGGCCGTCTCGGGGTGCAGGACATCGCCGCCGCCGTTCGGGGCGGGGCGACCTCGGCGCTCGCCGTGGCGCAGGATGCCTTGGCGCGCATCGAGGCCTACGACGCAGTGCAGCCGCAGATCTGGATCAGCCGGGCCAGCCGTGAGGACGTCCTGGCTGCCGCCCGCGCCGTGGATGCCCGGGTGGCGGCCGGGGAAGACCTGCCGCTGGCGGGCGTCCCCTTCGCGGTGAAGGACAATATCGACGTTTCCGGGCTGGAGACGACGGCGGCCTGTCCCGCTTTCGCCTACGAGCCCGAAAGCGATGCCGATGCGGTCGCGCGCCTGCTGGCGGCCGGGGCGATCTGCCTGGGCAAGACCAACCTCGACCAGTTCGCCACCGGCCTCAATGGAACGCGCAGCCCTTACGGCATTCCGCGCAATGCCTCGAACCTGGCCTATGTCAGCGGCGGATCGAGTTCCGGTTCCTCGATCGCGGTGGCGGCGGGACTGGTCGCCTTCGCGCTCGGCACCGATACGGCCGGGTCCGGCCGCGTGCCGGCCGCCTTCAACCACCTGATCGGCTTCAAGCCCACCAAGGGCCGCTGGAGCACGCGCGGGCTGGTACCCGCCTGCCGTTCCATCGACTGCATCACGGTCTTCACCGACGGCACGGCCGATGCGCGGCTGGTGGACGGGGTGGTGGCAGGCTTCGACCCGGCCGATCCTTACTCCAGGCCACTGGCCGACCGCCCGCTCGCCCTGCGCCGCATCGGCGTTCCGCGGCGCGAGCAGCGCGTGTGGTTCGGCGACGGCGAATCCGAGTATCTCTACGACCAGGCCCTGACCCACCTCGCCGCGCTGGGCGAAATCGTCGAGATCGACCTCGCGCCCTTGCTGGAGGCGGCGCAACTCCTTTACGGCGGCCCCTGGGTTGCCGAGCGCACGGCGGCCATGGCCGGGATCCTGGCCTCCAACCCGCTCGCCGTGGACCCGACCGTCCGCGCGGTGGTGGAGCCGGGTGCGGCTATCGCCGCTACCGAGCTGTGGAACGGGATCTACCGCATGGCCGATCTCAAGCGCCATGCCGATCTCCTGTGGAACGAGCTGGACATGCTGGCCTTCCCCACCACCGGCACCACGTACCGCGTGGCCGAGATGCTGGCGGCGCCGGTGGCGCTCAACAGCAACCTCGGGCTCTACACCAATTTCGTGAACCTGCTGGACATGGCCGCACTGGCCGTGCCCGCCGGGATCCGCGCCAATGCCACCGGCTTCGGGATCACCCTGATCGGCCCTGCCGACAGCGACCGTGCCCTGTTCGATGCTGCCGATGCCTATCTTTCGGCCGCCGCGCTTCCGTCAACGCCACCACTCGATCTGGAGGGAAAGATGCAGACCGTTAAGCTCGCCGTCGTCGGCGCCCATCTCAAGGACATGCCGCTGCACTGGCAGCTCACCTCGCGCGATGCCGAATTCGTGGGGGCTTTCGAGACCGCGCCCAACTACCGGCTCTACGCCATGGCGGACAGCGTGCCGCCCAAGCCCGCGCTCGTCCACAGCGCGGATGGCGCACCGATCAAGGTCGAAGTCTACGAACTGGGTGTCGCCGAGTTCGGGAGCTTCGTCGTCGACGTTCCGGCGCCGCTGGCCATCGGCACGGTTACCCTGGCCGACGGCAGCAGCGTCAAGGGCTTCGTGGCCGAGCCCCGCGCCCTGGACGGCGCCGAGGACATCACCAGCCTGGGCGGCTGGCGCGCCTTCGTGGCACGCGCCGCCTGAGGGGCGGCTCGACACAAGCCGGTACGAGCAAACACCGGTACGAGAAACAGGGGGTTAGCATGCGCAAGTGGATTTCGATGGCGGCTCTGACCGGCGCTGCCATGGCCGGCGCCGCGGTGGCAGGCATTGGCCAGGTCCATGCGGAGCAGGTCATCGCCGTGCCGGGCTTCGCGGACTTCCTGGCGGTGGACGGCAAGACGGTCTGGATCACCAACCGCACCAGAGTGGAGCAGTGGTCCCGCAAGGGCAAGCTCGCGGAAGTGCCGGTGAGCCGCGCCTGCGGGGCGATGACGGTGGCTTATGGCTCGCTCTGGCTGGCGGACTGCCACGAACTGGCCGTGAAACGCATCGATATCCGTTCGGCCAAAGTGCTCGCCACGATCTCCACGGGCATCGCCAATCCGCAGGGCGAGCTGAACGTCGTTGCCGGCGCCGGCTCGATCTGGGTGGCCAGCGATGACAAGGGCGTCGTCTCGCGCATCGATCCGGCGACCAACGAGGTCATTGCCTCGGTAAAGGTCGATCGCGGGACCTGGTACCTTGCGTTCGGCTTCGATGCGGTCTGGGCGGTCAGCGCGGCGGAGCGCTCGGTCCAGCGCATCGATCCGGCCACAAATACCGTCACCGGGCGCGCTCCGCTCGGTGCGGAACCGGGCTTCCTGATTGCGGGCGAGGGGGGGGTCTGGGTCCAGGAACAAGGCGATGGCACGCTGGCCCGCATCGATCCCCAGACCGTGACGGTTACCGGCCGCACGAAAGTCGGGGAGAACCTCAAGTGGGGCGATATCGACGCTGGCAGCGGCAGGATCTGGCTGCGCACCACCGACGACCAGGTGTTTGCGACCATCGATGCCGGGACCGGCGCCGTGGAATCGCGCTTTGGCAAGCCGGCCGGCAGCGGCGCGCTGCGCTTTACGCCGTCAGGCGTGTGGACGACGGCGCACGACGAGCATACGCTGACCTGGTGGCCGAAGTCGGAATTGAAGAAGAACAGATAGATAGCGTCGGGAGCGGCCGGACTGCGTTCGCTTCCGCTTCCGGTCGCCCGATCCGTCCGGTTCTGTTTGATCGCTGCGGTACCGGCGCCGATGGGACAGATGACGCATGAGCGAACCTACGCCGTTGACTGACAGGAAGTTCGCCAGCCGGGTGGACTGGAACCTGATGCGCACTTTCGTCGATATCGTGCGGGCAGGGGGAATCGGCGCGGCGGCGCGCCAGCTTGGCAAGCAGCAGCCCAGCGTCAGCGCGGCGCTCAAGCGGCTGGAAGACCATGTCGGCGCCACCTTGCTGCATCGCTCCGCCAATGGCGTGGAGATGACCGCCGCCGGCAAGGCGATGATGATCCTGTGCGAGGACATGCTCGAATCGGCGCGGATGATGCCGCACCAGGTGGCCCAGGCCACCAGGCGGGTCGAGGGGGTGGTGCGGATCCAGATCGTGTCCGCCATCGTCTCTCCCGAATTCGACGAAGCGATCGCGAGCTTCCACCGGCGCAATCCGGACATCCGCATCGAAATCCGCGTCTCCGCCTGGCGGCAGGTGCTGGAGGCGCTGGAGGCGGGCGAGGTGGAAGTGGGCATCGGCTATGACAACAGCGTGCGCGGCAGCCTGGTCTACGAGCCGCTGTTCGTCGAACGCCAGCAACTCTACTGCGCCCGCAATCATCCGCTGTTCGGTTACCGCATCACTCAGCCGCGCGAACTGGAGCACGAGGCTTTCGTGCTCATGGGCAGTGACGAGATCGAGGTCATCACGCATCTGCGCCGCCGTTACCGGCTGGGCACGCGGGTGACCGGCCTGGCCGACGACATGAACGAGGCGCGGCGACTGATCCTGTGCGGCGTGGGCATGGGTTTCCTGCCCATGCCCGCCGTGCGCGCGGAAGTGGAGCGGGGCGCGCTCTGGCCGCTGCTCCATGCTGATATCGAACCGGCTTACGACATCTTCCTGCTCGCCCGCTCCGAGCCGGAACGCGACACGGCGACCCAGCTGTTCATCGACGAAGTGTTTCGCCGTCTGCGCGCCCAGCCTCGATCATAGATCCGATCTATGGGCGGCATCGGGATTTTACCCCTGCCGTGATGACCTCCGGCACTGCAGTCTTTTCACCAGACACAAGGTGAAGGCGGTAGATGAGCGTCAGGAACGATCTTCCCAGCAAGCACTCCCGGCAGGCAGGCCCGCTGCGCATCGCCGCTTCGGCGGTCCTGCGGTTCCTTCGCGAAGGCATGGAGGCGCGGGCCGGGGCGATCCGGGGCGCTGCGGGCGGTAACGCGCAGCGCCGGACCAGCCGATGAGGCGGCGTGCTTCCCATCGCGCCGTAGAGGTTCGGGCCGCGGGGCGCAGGCCTCTCGGCGGACTGGCTCTCGGGGTTCTGGCTCCCGGGGTTCTGGCGGCCGCCATGACTTGCGCGCCTTCGGCCCAGGCTGCCCAGCACCCCGGAGCGAAACTGGTTTCCTGCGCGGATGCGGACTGCCTGCTCGTCTCGGGCGCACGCAGCGATCCGCAGGCGCAAGTCCTGATCAACGGGCATCCGGTAGAGACGGAAGGCCGGCGCTCGTGGAAAGTGCTGCTTCCGGTCGAGACGGTGCGGGCCTGGTCGGCGCCCGGTGCGCGGAACATTGCCGTCACCACCCTCGGGGCGGAGAGCGACAGCAGGGATACCCGGCAGGTTAAACTGCCGATCGGAATGCTTGGAAGTATTACTGAACTAGCAGTGCTAGTAATACGCTGAACAAAAATTGACGGTTGGAGTGAATAAATGAGCTGATCGATTGTCATTTCTTTGATCGGGCGCTATGAGTGCGGTGGTCGCCACCGTGTGACTCCTTGTGTCTGCTTGGGAGAAGATGATGAAGATTGGCGTTCTTGCGCTGGCGTCGCTGGCTTTTGCCACGTCGGCCACTGCAGCTACCGGCGAAAATCCGTTCGCGAAGGACCAGACGGTTCTCGAAATCAAGGGTCTCGATCTCGCCACGGCAGACGGGCAGCAGCGCCTCGCCATTCGCATGGACAAGGCCGCGCGCACGGTATGCGGTGAAAAGATGGCCAGCGTTCACCTCGCCGCCGAGCGCAAGGCTCAGGACTGCCGCGCCGCCGTCGTGGCCGACATTCGCAGCCAGATCGAAACCCGCCGCGCGGATGCATCGACTGCGCCTGCCGCCAAGCTGGCCCTGGCCGACTGACGCTATCCGGTTTGACCTGAGTGCCTGGCCGGCCCCGCGGGCTGGCCATTGGCACTGCAGGTATACGCCGCGGCATTCAGATGCCTTGGCGGTGAATGCCCCAGCCGATCGGGCAATGCCCCAGCCGATCGGGAGCAGCGTGTTCCGCCGCCCCTCCGGCTATCAATCCCTGTGCCGCGCATCATGGATGGCGCGAAATCCTTTCAGGCAGGCCTCGCCCGAGGGGATGAAGCGGGATTCCAGCCCGATCGACGCCAGCGCGGCCGCGTAGAGACGCGACAGCGGGCCGTTGCCGATCAAGGGGATCTGTGCCTTGCCGAAGTCCGCGCTGACATCCAGCGCGTCCGCCAGCTCCGAGCCGATCAGCAGTCCGCGCAAGTAGGACGCGCTCTCGCTGCGCTGCAGGTCGCCGCGAACCACTTTTGCGCGCACGCCGAAAAGTTGGGTGGCAAGACCGCGGCTCCGCGACTTTCCGGCCGCAACGCCCGCGTGGAACGCATCGCCTTCCACCGCCTCGCCCTCGACGACCGAGGCGAGCAGGCCCTGGAGCGTGAGGCGGTCGAAGATTTCCCCCGACATGGCGGTGAAGAAGTCCGCGATGCGGCCGTCCTCGATCCGCACCCACTTGGTATGAGTGCCGGGCAGGGCCGCGATCCCCTGCGCCTGCCCCATGGCGAGAAGTCCCAGAAGCTCCACTTCCTCGCCGCGCATCACGTCGGGCGCGTCGTCGAAGGCCCGGCGACAGGCAATGCCGGGAACGATCCGCAGCGGCGTGCCGCCGATCTCGACCGGCACGCAGGCGGAGGCGACTTCGCCCAGTCCGGCAGGTGCCAGCGCGTAAGGGGCCTCGGCCCAGCCGATGTTCGATCCGATCATCCCGGACGCATAGATCGGCCCATGGTCCGGCCAGCGCGCCACCAGCCCGGCCACGGCCTCCGCCATGCCGTCACGGTCGAGCGCGGCGACGCCGGTGGGCGCGGCATATTCGTCGATCGCGGAACCATCCGGCGCGATGCGATAGGCGCGGAAGTTGGTGCTTCCCCAGTTTATGCCGACGATATCGGCTTCGGATTCGGTCTTAGCGGCGTGTGACACCGGCGCCTCCATCGATGGGGTGTATGGCGCCGGTGATCCATCCGGCGCGGTCTGAGGCCAGGAACAGGGCCAGTTCGGCCACGTCCTCGGCCATGCCCAGCCGCCCGAGCGGGTGGCGCAGAACATTGTCTTCGCGCGCCCGGATCGGGTCCGTCTGGCTTTCGAACGAACTGCGCAGGAGCGGGGTGTCGATCGAGGCCGGGGCAATGGCGTTGACGCGGATGCCTTCGGGCGCAAGCTCCAGCGCGACTGTGCGCGTCAGGCTTTCGAGTGCGGCCTTGGATGCGGCATATGCGGCAAGGCTGGGCGTGGCGAAGCGCGCGTTGATCGAGGAAAGCAGGAGCACCGATCCCTTGCGCCGGTCGCGCATGCCGGGAACGACACCGCGCAGCAGCCGCACGGCGCCGATGACGTTGACGTCGTAGATATCGGCATAAGCGGCAGGATCGGTATCCAGGGCGCCGCCCGGAACCGATGCCGCAGCCGCGTGAACGAGGATATCCGCCCGGCCGAGCTGCTCCTCCATGCGCTGCACGGCCGCTGCCACGGCCGCATTGGAGCGCAAGTCCGCCAGCAGCGGCAGGTCGGCCTCTTTCGCGGGTTGCAGGTCCATCCCCGCAACCCTGGCTCCGGCAGCGCGGAACCGCCGGGCAATCGCCGCGCCGATCCCGCTGGCCGCGCCGGTGACGAGCGCTACCCGGCCGTTCAGTTCGCTTTCTTCCACTCGGCTTCCCTTTCGGCCGTTCGCGTCCGTCAGAACTTCATGCTGACGCTGGCCTTGTACATACGCCCGAAGAACAGGTTGGTGCGCAAGGCGTCCTGCGTGCCGTCATACGTGCGCTGGTGCTCGTTGAGGATGTTGTTGGCCTCCAAATTGAGCGAGACGCTGGGCGTGATGTCGTACCGGAACGTCGCCGAAAGGTCGGTGTAATTGTCGTTGTAGATGCCGGTTCCGGCAGCCGAGAGGCTGACGAGGTAGGCATCGCGCCAGTTGTAGGCGACGCGCAGGCTGACCGGCCCCTTCTCGTAATAGCCCACGAGATTGACGTTGTTCTTGGAAAGTCCCGGGAAGGCCAGGGTGCGGCCCACCACGTCGCGGATCGGTGTGGTGGAGTCGATGTAGGAGTACGTCGCCATCAGGCCGAAGCCGTCGAACGGATCCGGCAGGAAGTAGAACGGCAACTGCACCAGTGCCTCCAGTCCCTTCACTTTGGCGCCGTCGCCGTTGACGCGGCGGTTGATGAGGTAGTTCACGCCGCCGTAGACTTCCGCGCTCTGTTCCGAGACGATGAAGGTCGAGACGTCCTTGTAGAACAGACCCAGCGAGGCCATCGCCTGGCGGCCGAAGTAGTATTCCAGCGATCCGTCGAACTGGTAGGCCTTGTAGGGATCGAGATCCGGCGCGCCGCCGTTGCCGGTGCCGGGCGTGATCTGCACCCCGTCCACGAAGACCGCCGTGTTGAACAGGGTCAGGCCGTTGTTGAGGTCCGCGGTATTGGGGAAGGCCAGGACTTTGGCTGCGCCCAGGCGCAGCACCAGCCCGTCGGCGATGTCGGCCTTCACGGTTGCGGAAGGCAGCCATTCGTTGTCGCTGCGGCGGAAACTGGTGGGCGTGGCCGCGCCGGTGCTGCTGATCAGATTGCCGATCGAGGTCAGCCCCCGATGCAGATAGCGCAGGCCGATGTTGCCGCTCAGGCTGAACCCGCCCTGGGTGGCGAATTCCAGCTTGCCGTAGCCTTCGTAGAAGTTCTCCTTGATCTCGTAAGTTCCGGCCTGCGACGTCGTCGTGGCGGTCGGGTTGAGGCAGGCGGCGGCCTGGGAGACTTGCGGGAAGTCCGTCCAGCTGCTGCATCCGCCCGTGATGAGGTCGGTGGCGACGAGATAGGATCGCGGCAGGCCGGCGAAGTCGCCGCTGGCGAAGTCCGGATTGGAACGCAGGCGGACGTAATCGCCCAGCTGGGTTGCCGGGATGCCGCCGGCCGGGCGAATGTCCGCCAGCGAAGGGTTGGCGCGGGTGTCGAGCCGCTGGTAGCGCGCGCCGACGCGCAGCTTGTCGAGGAAGCCGTCGCCCAGCTTGAAGTCCCAGTCGTTGCGCAGCGCCGTGGCCTCGGTGCGGGCGCGGTAGAGGTTGTCGAACAGGATCGTGAAGCGAAGCTGGGCAGGATCGGTCAGGTCGATGCCGTTGATCGAATAGGCGCCCAGGTCGCCGCTGGAGAGATCGAAGTCGATCGTCGGCGTGATCCCGGCGACCGGCTGCAGGCGCAAGTAGTTCTGGTCGTAGCTGGAGGTGGAGCGGTTGTACGAAACTTCGGCGCTGGTGTGGATCGTGTCCGTCACCTCGAAGTCGCCGTGCAGCGCGGTAGACCAGGTATCGGCCTTGGTCTTGGCATATTCGGTGTTGGTCAGGACCGGCGCGGTGGACCGGCCGGAGATCAGCACGTTGTCCGGCGAATACGTCGCATTGGTGAGGCCCACCAACGGGTTGAACGAGAGCCAGTAGCGTTCGCGGTCGGAAACCAGCTTGGAATAGAAGCTGTCCAGCGTCAGTTCGATGCCCGGCGAGGGGCGCCACTGGATCACGCCGTCGAGGCCGAACTTGCTGCGCGTCTCGTCGATTTCCTCGGGCCGCGCATCGGAAAGCCCGAAGTGCGTGGCGCCGGCTGCATCGGTGAAGCGGGTATAGCCTGCAAACGTGTCGAGGCCCTGCTGCGAAAGGCGGCGGCGGCCGTAGGAGGCGGAGACGAGGACGCCCAGCATGTCGTCCGCGAACTTGTGCGAGGCCAGGCCGAACATCTCGTAGCTCGGCTTTTCGGTGAGGTCGTCGTAGCTGATGCCGCCGCGGGCGGCGATCTGGTTCGGCCCGTCCAGCGGCATGCGGGTCTCGATATCGACGATACCGCCCAGCGCGCCGGCGATCTCGTCCGAGCCGGCCAGCTTGGTGACTTGCAGGCGGGAGATAAGTTCGGAAGGCACCAGCGCGAGCAGGCCGTAAGTGGAGCTGCCCAGCTGGTCCAGCCCGGTGCCGCCGCGGCCGGTGGCGTCGAATATCTCGCGGCCGTTGAACAGATAGACGTTCTGGCGCAGGCCGCGCACGGAAATGTTGGAGCCTTCGCCGATGCCCCGGTCCACCTGGACGCCGGAGACGCGGGCCAGCGATTCCGCCACGTTGCGGTCGGGCAGCTTGCCGATGTCGTCGGCCACGATGGCATCGACGAACTGCATGGAATCGCGCTTGAGATCGCGCGCTGCGCCCAGGCTCTGGCGAATGCCGGTAACGATGATTTCCTGCGCAGCCTCGTCGGAAATCGGCGGATTGGAACCGGTGGCCGGTGCGGCGGCTTCACCGCTCGTTTGCGCCTGCGCGAATGCCGGTGTGCAGCAGGCTGCCGAAACCAGCGCGCTCGACGCCAGCAGGCTGCGAATCACATGCTCCTTCATCGTTCACCCCTCCATTTTCTTCGTTGTCGGCAGGTTTTCGGTCGTGTCACCGCCCTGTCTCTGTAATCGCTAATAAAGCAACATTACTAGTCGTGCAAGCGCATTGACATCTATAAATGAGTGGGTGTACCGCACATATAGCAACAGAAACATCGGGAGGGTTATGTGATCGAACTGAAGGGGGTCCTGCCGATCCTGCCGACGATCTTCACGGAAAGCGGCGCCATCGACGAGGCCGGCACGCGCCGCGTGCTCGACTATATCGTCGAAGCCGGTGCGCAGGGCGTGGTCTTCCCCGGCCTTGCCAGCGAATACGACATGCTGGACCGTGACGAACGCCTGCACCTGACAGCGCGGATCGGCGAATGGCTGGATGGCCGCATTCCCTTCGTGGTGGGGGGCAGCACCGAAAATACGGACGAGGTGATCGCTTATGCCGAAGCCGGCGCCCGGGCCGGCGCGCAGGCGGCCATGATCCTGACGCCCAAGGCCTATGCTGCCGATTTCGAAGGGATGAAGCGCTTCTTCGAGGCGGCCCATGCGGGTTCGGGAATTGCGATCATGGTGCAGAACGCGCCGCCGCCAATGGGGATAGGCATGCCGCTGGAGCAAGTCGCGCAACTGGCGCACGAGGTTCCGGGCATCCGCTATGTCAAGGAAGAGGCCGCGCCTTCGGGGCAGCGCATCACCTGCCTCAGCGAACTGGCGGGCGGCTCGCTCGACGCCGTGTTCGGCGGTGCCGGTGCGCGCTACGTGATCGACGAACTCGTGCGCGGCGCGCGGGGGACGATGCCCGCCTGCGAAGTCACCGAACTCCACGTTCGCATGCTGGCCGCGTTCGACGAAGGGCGCGAGCAGGACGCGCGCGATCTGTTCGAGCGGACCTTGCCCCTGCTCAGCATGCAGGCGAATTTCCGCTGGCGTCTGACAAAGGCGGTACTCCAGCGCCGTGGCCTGATCGACAGCACTTACGTTCGCGCGCCCGGCCCGGAACTCGATCGCTACGACCGCCGGGAACTCGATGCCTTGCTGGCGCGCCTTGGCGATCTGCTGCCGCCCGGCATGGTGCAAGGAGCAGCGTGACGATGCGGATCGCGGCGGTCGACACCTTCATCGTCACGGTCCCCCGCGACACGCCCAATCTCGGGCCGCTGGGGCCGGGGGAGCGGGTCAATGCGCGCGGCTACCTGGTGCGGAGGGGCAATGGGACGATCTACCCGACGGTGGATCGCTCCATCGTCGTGCGCGTGACAGACGGCGAAGGCAATGTGGGCTGGGGGGAAACCTACGGCATCTGCGCGCCGCGCGCGACATGCGAGATCGTCAACGATCTGCTTGCACCCGTGCTCATGGACGGCGTGGTTTTAGACCCGGCCGAAACGTGGGATCGCCTCTACGATCTCATGCGCGTGCGCGGATGCACGGGCGGTTTTCACGGCGACGCGCTGGCGGCGATCGACATTGCCTTGTGGGATCTGACCGGCAAGCACCGCGGACTTTCCGTGCGCGAACTGATCGGGCCGGCAGTGCACGGCGCGATCCCCAGCTACCTCTCGGGCCTGCCTGCCGCCACGCTGGACGAGCGGATCGCCCTGGCCCGCGACTGGCAATCGCGGGGAATGACGGCGTTCAAGTTCGCCGCCGTCGTCAGCCACGAAGGCGTGGTCGAGGAAATGGCCGCCCTGCGCGGCGCGCTCGGTCCCGATGCGGAAGTGCTGATCGACCTGCACTGGAAATTCTCGCCGGAAGAGGCGCGCGCCCTGATCGCCCGGCTCGCACCCTTGCGCCCGGGCTTCGTGGAGGCTCCGCTCAAGCCCGAGGACATGCCGGGGCTGGCGCGGCTGGCGGCGGAGAGCCCGGTTCCGGTGGCGGCCGGCGAGGAGTGGTACACCGCCTATGAATTCGCCAATCGCCTGGCGTTCGGCCCGATCGCCTATGTCCAGCCGGAGATGGGGCACACCGGCCTGACGCAGTTCCTGCGCATCGCTGCCTTGGCCGAGGCCCACGGCGTGGCGGTGGCGCCCCATGCCACCATCGGCGCCGGCATTTTCCTGGCGGCCAGCCTCCATGCCTCCGCCACCCTGCCGGGTCTGTGGAAGCATGAATGGCAGCACTCCGTTTTCGAACGGAACCTGGCGGTGCTCGATACCGATATGACCCACGGACCGGATGGCTATCGCCTGCCGACCGGGCCGGGCCTTGGCGTGCGGCCCAATGCGAAATTCCACGAGCTGGCGGAGCACGTCGCGTGACGGCGCTCCGATTGGCAACGATCGAACCTTGGTGCATAGGACCATGTTGTGCGCGCTAAACTCAATGCCCAGCCGAACCAGAGCCTGATCGATGGCATTGCCACGCTCCAGGCGCTTGCGACATCGCCGGAGCCGGTCGGTTGCCGCGAACTGGCGCGGCGGCTGGATGCCGATCCCACCAAGATCAATCGCCTGCTCAAGACGCTGGCCTACCTGGGCATCGCGCGGCAGACCGCCAATCGCAAATATACCGCCGGGGCGGGCATGCACGTCCTGGCGGCGCAGAGCCTCTTCGCCTCCGGCCTGATCCGCCGCGCACTGCCGGTCCTGGAGGGGCTGCGCCGCTTCGGCCACACCGTGGCGCTGGGCGTGCTGTGGGGAGACAGCGTGAGCTATCTGTTCCACGCGCCGCCGGGCATCGAGGCCTCGGCGGGGCTGGGGCGCATCGGCCTGCTGCCCGCGACGACCAGCGGCATCGGCATCGTTCTCCTGTCCGAGCACGACGACGACGAAGTGCGCGATATCTACCGGGACCGCGAGATTCCGATGTTCCCGGATGGGATCGAGCAGTTGATCGCCAAGCTCGCCGAAGTGCGCGAGCTGGGCTACGCCCGCGTTCACGTTGCCGACGAGCGCGATCATCATGTCGTGGCGGTTTCCACCGGCGATCCGGCCCATGCGGGCCTGGCTTTGTCGGGGTGGATTCCGGAAGCCGCTACCGAGCCGCTCGTCGCGGCGCTTCGCGAGGCCGCGCCCGAGATCGGAGGCTGACATGGCCTCACCCGTTCAGGCCGCCTCCGCTTCGGCCGCTCCCGCGCCGAGCGCGGGTGCCGAGGCCGCTGCCCCCGCCGCGCCCGGCCGCATGCGCTGGGCGATACTGGCGCTGCTCTTCGCTTCCACGGTTCTCAACTACGTGGACCGACAGACGCTCTCGATCCTTGCGCCGATGGTCCAGAAGGACCTCGGCATGGACGATATCGGCTATGCCCAGGTCGTCCAGTTCTTCCTGATCGCCTATACCATCGCCTACCTGTTTGCGGGCTGGCTCACCGACCGACTGGGGACGCGGCTGGCACTGGCGCTGTTCGTGGGCTGGTGGTCGCTGGCCAACATGGCGACGGGTCTGGTCCGCAGCGCCGGAGCGCTGGGCGGCGCCCGCGCCATGCTGGGGCTTGGCGAGGCCGGCAACTACACCGCCGGGCCGAAAGCGATTTCCGAGCACTTTCCGCCGCAGGAGCGGGGCTTCGCCTTCGGTACCTATACTGCCGGCGCCATGGTCGGCGCGACGATCGCCCCGCCGCTGATCGGCTGGCTGGCCCTGACCCAGGGCTGGCGCGCGGCTTTCGTGGTGACGGGGGCGCTGGGCTTCGTGTGGCTCGCGGCCTGGCTGGCGATCTATCCGCGCGGCAAGGCCGGCCCCACCGTGACCGCCGAGCCGACGCCCTGGCGCGCGATCTTGCGCGAACGTCCGCTCTGGGGATTTGCGCTGTCGCGGATGCTGGCCGATCCGGTATGGTACTTCTACTTGTTCTGGTTCCCGAAATACCTGTCCGACGAGCGCGGGCTGAACCTGGCCACGATCGCCGCGACGGCCTGGATCGTCTATCTGGCGGCAGACCTTGGCAGCATCGGCGGCGGCGTCTTCTCCGGCAGGCTGATCCGGCGCGGGATCGACCCGGCGCGCAGCCGGCTCATCGGCCTGGCGGCGGCGGCGGTGCTGGCGCCGGTGGGCATGGCTATCTCGACCGGGCCGGCCATCCCGCTGACTTTCGCAATCGCCGCGGCCGTGGCTTTCGCGCACCTCGTGTTCCAGATCAACCTGAGCACCCTGGTGGTCGATCTGTACCCCACGCGCGTCGTGGCCACGGTGTTCGGCATCGTCGCGGCGGGCAGCGGACTGGGCGGCATCTTCTCTACCCAGCTCGTCGGACGGCTGGCGCAGTCAGGGCACTATGACCAGGTGTTTCTGCTCATGGGCATGCTGCACCCGCTGGCGGCACTGGTGGCCTGGCTTTCGCTGCGCAGCCAGCCGCGCTCGGCACTGCGCTCCCCCGATCAGGCGGACTGAACGGGGCGGCTCAGGAAAGGCCGTTCCGGACCTGCCACTGGCGTGCGAGATCGGGCCAGCGGGCAATCGGCCAGGATGGGTCTGCGCGCAGGCCCAGGCCATGGGCGCCGTCCTCGAACAAGTGCATGTCGATCGCCCCGCCCGATGCGCGCACGGACGCGAACAGCGCGAGCGAGTGATCGACCGGCACGACGCGGTCATGCACGGCATGGACCAGGAAGATCGGCGGCGTGATCCCCGGCAGCTTGCCGTCGAACGACCACTGGGCAATGTCCTCGGGCGAAGGGTCTGGGCCGAGCAGGGCGAGCCGCGAGCCGACATGGGCGCCGGCCCCGAGCGTGACCACGGGATAGAGCAGGATCGCCCCATCCGGCCGGGTGAGCAGGTGGTCGGCCTCGTCCAGCACCGGGTAGGTGCGGTCGTAGACCTTGACGCAGAGGCTGAGCGCGAGGTGCCCGCCCGCGGAGCCGCCCATCACGGTGATCCGCTTGGGATCGACGCTCCACCGCCCAGGACCGCCCGCGCGGATCAGCCGCATGGCGCGCTGCGCGTCCTGAAGTGCCACCAGCGCCTTGCCGCCCCAGCGGTCCGCTGGAAGCCGGTAACGCAGCACGAATGCCGCCACGCCCTGCGCATTCATCCAGCGCGCGGATTCGTACCCTTCGCGGTCGATGCCGACGCGGGAATAGCCGCCGCCCGGCACGATCAGCACGGCCGCCCCGGTCGGGTTGGCGGCGGCGAAATAGGACAGGGTGGGCCGGGTGACATGTTCGGCCACGCGGTAGCGAAGGCCGGCATTGTCCCACTGGTCGTCCACGGATTCCGTCACTTGCGGCACCGGGCCTCCGGGCATCCGGCGTTCCGGCCAGAGGGGAAGGATGAGATCGGGTTCGCGGGTGTCCTTCGAGAAGCCGAGGATCTCGGTTGCCGAAGTGGCCGCCTGGGCAAGCGCGTGCGGCGCTGCGAGCGCGCCCGACAGCAGGGTGGCGCCCGCCAGCAGATCGCGGCGGGACGGCTTGGGCAGGTCTGTCATTTGCGGCGTATTCCTCCCTCTCCCCGGGCCTCTTGGCTCCATGCGAAGAGTGCGGGTTTGTGGCGTAGTTAGCAATATGAATTTGCGGACAATTCGATAATGCGCCAATGATCCGATCATACGGTCATAATCGTGGCTATATATGCAACGATGGTCCGCGCCGTTCCGAGCACCGCCGCCCGTCACCCTTACCCCGAAAAGACGAAGTTTACCGTCAGGGATAGGTGATATTCTCCGCGCACAAGCCGAGGATCGGCCCGACCGTGGAGAGCTGGGATGCAGGAGGACAATAGCGCGAAGCCGCAGAATGCGAACAAGGCCCTGTGGGAGAAAGGCGATTTCACCCGTCTGGCCGCAACCATGCGGGAAAGCGGTGAGGAACTGGTCGACTGGATCGCGCCTCGGCCGGGCATGGAGGTGCTCGATCTTGGCTGCGGCGACGGCACGACGGCGGTTCCGGCGGCGCGGCGCGGCGCGCATGTGCTGGGCGTGGACATCGCCTCCAAACTCGTTGCCGCTGGCAATGCCCGGGCGCGCGCGGAAGGGCTGGCGAACTTGCGCTTCGAGGAGGGCGACGCCAGCGCGCTGACCGGGCTGGGCGATGCCGGTTTCGATCTGGTCGTCAGCATCTTCGGCGCGATGTTCGCGCCGCGTCCGCATGATGTCGCCGCCGAGATGGTTCGCGTCTGCCGGCGCGGCGGAAGGATCGTCATGGGCAACTGGATACCCGGCGATCCGACGCTGGTTGCCATGGTGCTGAAGACATGCGCCGCTTTCATGCCGCCGCCGCCCGAGGGTTTCGTCAGCCCGGTGAGCTGGGGCCAGGAAGACCTCGTGCGCGAACGCTTCGGTGCCGCGGGCATCGCACCGGAGCGGATCGCCTGCGAAAGGGCGACCTATACCTTTCGCTATCCCGGAACGGCTGCGGCGTTCCTCGCCGTCTTCCGCGACTACTACGGACCGACCATGAACGCTTTCGATGCGGCGGGGCGAGACGGCCGGCGGGACGCGTTGCAGGCGGAGCTGGAGGCGCTCTTCGAGGCCGAAAACCGGGGCACGGCCGGGCAGACGGTGATACCTGCGACATATCTGCGCGTGACCGTCGAGAGGTAAAGCTCCAGACGTGGCTCACGGCGCGGCGGGGGCGGCGGCCGGGGTGCCGCTTTCGAGTGTGAACAGGGCGACGAGACCCGATGCCACTGCAAGAACGGCTGCGACGATCGCGGCGGTTTGGAATGCCGCAGTGAGTTCCGCCGCGGAGACGGCGATGACCGCGCCGGCCACTGCGGTGGCGACGAGCCCGCCGGTGCGGGCAATCGCGCTGTTGAAGCCCGAGGCGGTGCCGGTATGGCGCTCGTCCACCGAGGAAAGCACGGCAGTGGTCAGCGGTGCCACCGCGCCGGCCATGCCCAGCGCAATCACGGCGATGCCGGGCAGGATGCTGGTCCAGTAGCTGGCCGTGGGATCTGCGCGCATCATCAGCGCGAAGCCGGCGCCGGTGACGATGGGGCCAAGAGTGAGCGGCCAGCGCGGGCCGATGCGCTCGGTCAGGCGCCCGGCAAGGCGCGAGACGGTGCCGATCACTATCGAGAACGGCAGGAGCGCAAAGCCGGCCTGGGTCGGGCTATAGTGTCCGCCGACGATCAGCAGGTAGGGCAGTAGCATCAGCAAGCCGCCCAGCGCGCCGTAGAGCAGCAGGGTCAGCAGGGTCAGGCCCACGAAGGGGCGGGAGGCGAACAGGGCCAGCGGCATCATCGCGCGCTCGCCCAGGCGGCGTTCCGTCATGATGAACAGGGCCAGCAGCAGGATACCCGCCCCCAACCCAATCCAGGTTCCGGTCGATGCCGCGTGATGGCTGGACCACAAGGTCAGCGCCCAGGTGATCGCGCCGAGGGCGGCGGTCGCCAGCAGTGCGCCCGTCCAGTCGAGCGGTTCCCGGCCCTTTTCGCTCTCCTCCACATAGCGCCAGGCCACCAGGATCGCTGCGGCGGCCACTGGTATGTTGAGGTAGAATATCGCGCGCCAGCCGACGCTGTCCACCAGCCAGCCGCCGAGCGGCGGGCCGACGGCGCTGGCGATGGCGCCTGCCGCTGCCCAAGTGCCGACGGCGCGCCCCCGGGCCTCGCCCTCGAACGAACTGCCCAGGATGCCGAGGCTGTTTGGCATGAGGATGGCCGCACCGATGCCCTGCGCCGCGCGCGCGGCCAGCAGCATCGCCAGGTCCTGGGCAAGGGCACAAGCGATCGAGGCAAGCGTGAACAGCACGATGCCCGTCACCAGGGCCCGCTTGCGCCCGAAATGATCGCCCGCGGCGCCGCCCAGCAGCAGCAGCGCCGAGAGCGGCAGGAGATAGGCGTTGATGACCCAGGGCAGGCTGGCGGCGTCTCCGCTGAGTTCCTGGCCGATGGCGGGCAGGGCGACATTGGTCACCGAGCCGTCGATGAAGGCCAGGCTGGATGCCAGCATCGTCGCCGCAATCGTCCAGCGCGGATGGGCGACGGTCTTGCCTTTGCGCGCCACGGCCTGGCCGCTGTCGCAATCGGTGGTGGGCAGGGCGGTCATGATGCCTCGGGCAAATTCAGCAAGGGCGAGGGCGGCAGGGCGGGCGGGGCAAGGCTGCCATGTCCGTCAGAGGTGCCGGGTTTCGGCAGGGGGATGCTGCCAGTCGTCATGCAGGCCGTCCATGTAGGCAAGGGGGGCGGAGACCAGGTCCTCGACCGGCAGATCGTCCAGCGCGGCAAGATGCACGGTGACGAAGTCTCCGCCCATCGCCTCGATATGGCCGTGACCGTGGGTCGCGATCCCGCAGACCGAGCAGAAGCGGTGATGACCTTCGCCCCAGTCGCCCGACTTGCCGTAGTCCGCCAGTTTCCCGTCTCCGCTCAGCAGGCGGAAATCGCCGGGGGCGAGATGGCCGGCGTTCCACATGCGCTGTTTCCAGCAGAACGTGCAGTTGCACTTGCCGGTCCCCAGTTCGAGATCGATGTCCGCTTCGAAAGTGACCGCCTTGCAGTGGCAGCTGCCATGATAGGTTTTCTTCATGATCCCGAGCGCTCCTCCGGCCCTGCAAACCCGCCGTCCCGGCCGGTCGTGCCGAAGGAACAACTCGGCGGCTCCGCATTAGTGCCGGACCATTTGCGGCGGTCTGCCGCGCAAAACGCCGCATTGGTCTCGCCCCGGATGCGGCCCGGCTGTTTTTCGCGGTTTTCCTCACGTCATGCACTTGGCGGCGGGCACCAATCGACCGGGATCGAGTTGATCTGAAAGCGCGGTCTTCCCGCGCCTCAAAAATGCTGCCCCTCGAGAGGCCGATCACCATGACGATACTTGTAAACGGCGCTGCCCAGGACGCTCCGCACGATGCGCGGGTATCTCTGCTGGACTTCCTGCGCGAGACTTGCGGACTTTCCGGCACCAAGAAAGGCTGCGACCAGGGCGCCTGCGGAGCCTGCACCGTGCTGGCCGACGGGGAGCGGATACTCTCGTGCCTCTCTCTGGCCGTGCAATATGAGGGGCGCTCGATCACGACGATCGAGGGGCTGGGCCAGCCCGGCCGGTTGCACCCCCTGCAGCAGGCCTTCGTGGAACATGACGGCTTTCAGTGCGGATACTGCACGCCCGGCCAGATCTGCTCCGCCGTGGGCATGGCTGCCGAGATTGCGCGCGGCGTGCCAAGCCATGTCACGGTCGATCTGGGGGGCGAGGACATCCTGCTCAGCCACGAGGAACTGCGCGAACGCATGAGCGGCAACTTGTGCCGCTGCGGCGCCTACAACGGCATCGTCGAGGCCATCGCCGAGACTTACGGGGCGGAAACCATGGCGGAGGCTGCGGAATGACCCCGTTCACGTATATGCGGGCCACCGATGCGGCGTCGGCGGTTCTCAAGGGCGGCGCGGCGGGCGCCCGGTATCTGGGCGGCGGCACCAACCTCGTCGACCTGATGCGCGAGAACATCGAGACGCCCGAAAGCCTCGTCGACGTGACCGGGCTGCCGGGTGGGATCGACGAGCTGCCCGGTGGCGGGCTGCTGATCGGTGCTGCCGTGCGTAACACGACGCTGGCCGAGCACCGTGCGGTCCGTCTGCGCTACCCGATGCTGGCGCGCGCCATCCTGGCCGGCGCGAGCGGGCAGATCCGCAACATGGCGACTGTCGGGGGCAACATCCTGCAGCGTACCCGCTGTTCCTATTTCTACGACGAGGCCGGATCGCGCTGCAACAAGCGCCATCCGGGAGAAGGCTGCGACGCGGTGGGCGGCTTCAACCGCAATCACGCCATTCTGGGCGCCTCGTCCGCTTGCGTCGCCGTCCACCCTTCCGACATGTGCGTCGCGCTGGCGGCGCTCGACGCCGTGGTCCATCTGCGCGGAAACGGCGGCGAACGGCGCCTTGCCTTCACGGCGTTGCACCGTCTCCCGGGCGAGTTGCCGGACGTCGATACCATGCTCCAGCCGGGCGAACTCATCACCGCAATTGAGATACCGCCGATGCCATTCGCCGCGCGCTCCACCTACCGCAAGGTGCGGGACCGTTCGAGCTATGCCTTCGCGCTGGTTTCCGTGGCGGCGGCGCTCGATATCGAGGGCGGGCAAGTGCGCGACGTGCGCATCGCACTGGGCGGTGTGGCGCACAAACCGTGGCGGGCCGAGCGAGTCGAGGCCCTGCTGCGCGGCGGTCCGCTGTCGGCCACCAGTTTCGCTGCCGCTGCCGAGGCGGAACTGGCTTCCGCGCAGGCGCTTTCGGGCAATGGCTTCAAGATCGATCTGGCACGGCGCACGCTCGTCGCCGTGCTCGAAGACCTGTCAGGAGAGATCGCATGAGCATCGCGAGCGACGCCAAGCAGGCGCTGCAGGGCGCGGTTCAGGGCGTCATGGCGAAAGCGGTCGCCCTCGCGCCGGACAGCTGGATCCCCGGAGGCGAGCCCGATCCTTTGATCCGCGAGCGTTACGGCCATGTCGGCAAGCCGCTGTCGCGTATCGACGGTCCCCTCAAGGTGGCCGGCCGGGCCACGTTCGCGGCGGAGTTTCCGCTGGAGGGCATGGTCTACGCCTCACTGGTGTTCAGCACGATCGCCAAGGGGCGTATTGCGGCGATGGACACTTCCCACGCAGAGACGGCGCCCGGCGTGGTGGCAGTGATGGACCACCACAATGCCCCTCGCCTTGCTCCGCCCCCTGTCTTCATGTCGGCGCCAAAGGCCGCCAATGGCGACAATCTGCCGATCATGCAGGAAAGCGAGGTCAACTGGAACGGCGAACCGGTCGCCGTCGTGATGGCGGAAACGCAGGAGCAGGCCGACCACGCCGCATCGCTGGTCCGCGTGACCTTCGAGGCGGCTCCGGCCCTGACCTCGCTGGACGAGGCGCGCGAACAAGGCACCAAGCCGGCCCTGTTCATGGGCCAACCGCTTCATGACGAGCGCGGCGATGCCGAAGCGGCGCTTGCCGCGGCCGAAGTGAAAGTGGACGCGCTCTACACGACGCCGCGCCACAACCACAATGCCATCGAACTGCACGGGGTGACCGTGGCGTGGCAGGGCGATGTGCTGCGTATTCATGACGCGTCGCAGCTGGTGGCCCATACCGCCTGGTCCATCGGCCAGATGTTCGACATGCCGGAGGACAAGGTCATCGTCACCTCGCCCTTCGTGGGCGGCGGCTTCGGGGGCAAGTGTCTCTGGCAGCATCAGGTGCTGGCCGCGCTCGCCGCGAAGCTGTGCAGTCGTCCGGTGCGCCTCGTCCTCTCGCGCGAGGGCGTTTACCGGGTGGTGGGCGGGCGCTCGCCGACGGAGCAACGGGTGGCGCTCGGCGCGGATCGCGAGGGTCACCTGAAGGCGCTTGTCCATACCGGCGTGACCGTCAAAACCGCCAGCAACGCCATGCCGGAACCCTTCATCCTGCCCACCCGCAGCGCCTATGCTTCCGAGACGCTCAAGCTGGACGTGCAGGTGGTGGAACTCGACATGCTCGCCAACACCTTCATGCGAGCGCCCGGGGAGTCGGTGGGAACGTTCGCCCTGGAAAGCGCCATGGACGAACTGGCCGAGGCGCTGAACATCGACCCTGTGGAACTGCGCATCCGCAACGAGCCCGAAAAAGACCCGAGTTCCGGCCTGCCGTTCTCCTCGCGCCATATCGTCGAGGCCTGGCGCACGGGCGCGGAGCGCTTCGGCTGGGATCGCCGCGACCCGCGCCCCGGCATGCGCCGCGAGGGAGAGTGGCTGGTCGGCATGGGATGCGCCACCGGGACTTACCCCTATTACCGCATGGGCGGCGGCGCGGCCCGGATCACCCTGATGCAGGACGGGCAGGCGGTGGTCGATATCGCCGCGCACGAGATGGGCATGGGTACCGCCACGGCGCAGACCCAGGTCGCCGCCGAAAGGCTGGGCCTGCCTATCGAGGCCGTGCGCTTCAATTACGGCGATTCCACTCTGCCGGGCGTGGTGCTGGCGGGCGGATCGCAGCAGACCGCCGCTATCGGCGCCTCCGTGGGTGCCGCTCATCGCGAACTCGTGAAGCAACTGCTCAAGCTGGCGGGCAATGATTCCCCCCTCGCCGGTCTCAAGCCGGATGACGTGATCAGCCGCGACCAGGGGCTGTGCAAGGCCGACGAGACCGCGCGGCACGAGAGCTATGCCTCGATCCTGTCACGCGCGCAGCAGCCGTCGGTAAGCGTGGAGGCCGAAGGGCCGCCGCCGCTGGAAACCATGCACTGGTCGATGCACAGCCACGCGGCGATGTTCTGCGAGGTTCGCGTCAACACGGTCACCGGCGAGCCGCGCGTCAGCCGGTTCCTGGGCTCGTTCGATTGTGGGCGCATCCTCAATCCGAAGACGGCCACCAGCCAATTCCGCGGCGGCATCATCATGGGGCTGGGGCTGGCCCTGATGGAAGAAGCGCAGTTCGATGAGCGCAAGGGCCGGGTGATGAACCCCAGCCTCTCCGAATATCATGTGCCCGTGCACATGGACGTGCCCGAGATCGACGTGATCTGGACCGACATTCCGGACCCCCATGCGCCGATGGGCGCAAGGGGCATCGGCGAGATCGGGATCACCGGCACGGCGGCGGCAGTGGCGAATGCTGTCTACAACGCCACCGGCAAGCGCGTGCGCGACTTGCCGCTGACGCTGGACAAACTGCTCTAGGGCGCTGGACCGGCGGGGCGCCTCGGGCGGCGGACCTTTTCGTTCCGATGAACCGGTCTATGGCGCACGATCCGGTTCAGTTCGGAGGCAGGCGGCGGATGCGATAGGGGCCGGTCCGGGCCGATAACGGACGGCCTTTCCAGCTTAATCCCACGCGTCCCTCCAGCAGCAGGCAATCGACGGCGGCATGGACCTCGGGCATGGCCTCCCGCCAGGTGTCGCCGGGCGCTATCGCGCGGGCGACTTCGCTTGGGCATACCGTGGCCCCCGGTTCACGGGATGCGAGCAAGGCCAGAGCTGCCGCGCGCGCGTCGCCCATCATTTCCCCCGCGGTTTGCCGCGTGGAGTGCGGCCGGACGTCATCGGATCGGGTCGGGGCGGCGGTTTCCAGCCGGCGGGCGGCGTGCTGCGTTGCTGGTTGGTTCCGAGCCCCATCGCGCCGGGACGCTGGCGTTGCAATCCCGACAGATCGGCGCGCTCGACCTCTTCCGCGCCGGCGCCGCCGCGCAGGAGGCTGATCTTGTCCCGGCAGCGCTTCGCTTCCTCGAAGTCCAAGGCGCTGGCCGCTTCCTCCATCTTGCGCTGCAGGTTTTCGATCGTCTCGGTCATGGATGCTGAACGCGCGGCGACCCTTCCGGTGCCTGCAATGCGGATGAACGCGCGGACCGCCGCGTTCCAAACCGAACCTCACCGGGAGTTCGGCTGGAATCGCGGCCAGTATCTCCTCATTCCTGCAGGTTGTTGCCTCACCGGAATGCGTAATCCGGTCGCTTCCGCGCAGCATCGAGAACTGCTCGTTCCATTCCATTGGCTGCGTTTCGATCGGATTATTGGAATTATCATCTTGCACTTCGGTGATTGTGCAATGCAAGATTGTCCCGCATCATCTTCATGTAATCTCGGTCTGTTTTACGGACAGCCTTCCTATTACCTTGTCAGCACCTTGATCGCGGCAGCCAGCGGCAGGATCGCCAGGGTTTCGAAAAGGGGACAGCATGAACCGGTCCGTCGCCAATCCCTTAAGCCCTGTGGCCGAGGCCCCGTGGTATGCCCTGGACGGCCGGCAAGTGCTGGACGAACTCGGCGTCGCGCCAGAGGGTCTGTCGTACGAGCAGGCGGCAGCGCGTTTGCTGCAATATGGACCCAATAGCCTCCCCGAAACCGCGCGCGTGCATCCCTTACGGCGCTTCCTCATGCAGTTTCACAATCCTCTGATCTATTTCCTGATCGCGGCAGGACTGGCGGCGTTCCTGCTGGGGCATCCGGTGGATGCATCGGTCATCATGCTGGTGGTGGTGGTCAATGCCATCGTCGGCTTCGTGCAGGAGGGCCGGGCGGAGGAATCGCTGAACGGCATGCGCGCGTTGCTGTCTCCCCACGCCGTCGCGCTGCGAGGGGGAGAGCGAACCTCGGTCGATGTGGCGGATCTCGTGCCGGGAGACATCGTGCTGCTGGAGCCGGGAGACCGCGTCCCTGCCGACTTGCGCCTGCTCAAGGCGCGAGGTCTCGCCATCGAGGAAGCCGCGCTCACCGGCGAATCCGTCGCGGCGGAAAAAGGGGAAGGGGCCGTTCCCGTCGACGCGCCGCTGGGCGACCGCGCCTCGATGGCCTTTTCCGGTACGCTGGTGGCCAAGGGGCAGGCCACCGGCCTGGTCGTCGGCACGGGCAGCGCGACCGAGATCGGGCGTATCAGCGGCATGCTTCAGGCGGTGCCGGTGCTGGTGACGCCGCTGATCCGGCAGATCAACCGCTTCTCGCATCAGCTTACTTTCACCATCCTGGGCGCGTCGGTGCTGCTGTTCATCTTCGCGGTCCTGGTGCGCGGCTTCGCCTGGGACGATGCGCTGATCTCGATCGTGGCGGTGGCCGCCGGCGCCATTCCGGAAGGTCTGCCTGCCGTCATCACCATCACCCTGGCCATCGGCGTGCGGCGGATGGCTGCGCGCAAGGCAGTGATCCGCAAGTTGCCCGCCGTGGAAACGCTGGGCGCCACCTCGGTCATCTGCACCGACAAGACCGGCACACTCACGCGCAACGAGATGACCGTGCGCCACGTCTTCACCGCTTCGAGTGCGCTGGAGGTGTCCGGTTCCGGCTATGCGCCGCAGGGCATGATCGCGGCCGATCCGCTGGACGCCCCCGCTGGGGGGCAAGTCGATGGCGGCGATGCGGCGGCGATCATCCGCTGCGGCATGTTGTGCAACGATGCCAGTCTGCGCGAGGAGTCCGGCGTGTGGAGCGTGACGGGCGATCCGATGGAAGGCGCATTGCTTGCGCTGGGGACGAAAGCGGGGATGGACCCTGCCCGGGTGGCCGCCGAATGGCCCCGGCTGGATGAGATCCCCTTCGATGCCGACTATCGCTACATGGCGACGCTTCACCGCGGGCCGGGCGGCGATCATGTGGTCTTCGTGAAGGGCGCGCCCGAGGCTGTGCTGGCTCTGGCGGGCGGGCAGGCCGATCCGTCCCGATGGGACCGGCTGGCTGCCCGCGCGGCGGCCCAGGGCGAGCGCTTGCTGGGCTTCGCCATGCTAACGTTGCCGAGCGCCCGGGACCGGCTGCGCTTCGAGGATCTTCAGGGGCTGACGATGCTCGGGCTCATGGGCTTCATCGATCCGCCGCGCGAAGAGGCGCGCCGCGCCATCGCTGAGTGCCGCAGCGCCGGCATTGCGGTGAAGATGATCACCGGAGACCATGTCGAGACCGCGCGCGCCATCGCCCGCCAGCTCGATCTCGCGGACGATCCGGTGGCGATGTCCGGCGCGGAACTGGAGCGGCTGAGCGATGCCGAACTCATGGAGGTAGTGGGCGGCGTCAGCGTCTTCGCGCGGGCCAGCCCGGAGCACAAGCTGCGCATCGTGCGGGCGCTGCAGGCGCGGGGCGCCATCGTGGCGATGACCGGAGACGGCGTGAACGATGCGCCGTCGCTCGGCAGGCCGATGTCGGCACCGCCATGGGCCTCACCGGCACCGAAGCCGCGCGCGAGGCGTCGCAGATGGTCCTGCTGGACGACAATTTCGCCTCCATCGTCGCGGCCGTGAACGAGGGGCGCACGGTCTACGACAATTTGCGCAAGGTCATCGCCTGGACCCTGCCGACCAACGGCGGCGAGGCCATGCTGATGGTGCTGGCGATCCTGGCCGGCTTCACCCTGCCGATGACGGCGACGCAGATCCTATGGATCAACCTTGTCACCACGATCACGCTGGGCCTCGTGCTTGCCTTCGAGCCGCCTGAAACCGAAGTGATGCAGCGCCCGCCGCGCCGGGCCGACGCCTCCCTGCTCTCACCGTTCCTGCTGTGGCGGATCGTGTTCGTCTCCCTGCTGGTCACCGGCCTGATGCTGCTGGTGTTCTTCGGCGCCCTGGCCCGGGGTGAGGATGTCGAGACGGCGCGCACGCTGGTGGTCAACATGCTGGTGGTGGGGGAGATCTTCTACCTCTTCAACGTGCGCTACCTGCACATGCGGTCGCTGACCCTGCGCGGCGCGCTGGGAACGCCGTCCGTGCTGCTGTCGGTCGGCGCGGTGGTGCTGGCGCAGTTCGCCTTTACCTACCTGCCGGTAATGCACGAGGTGTTCGATACGCGGTCCGTGTCGCTGTTCGACGGCGTGATCATCGTCCTGCTCGGGGTGCTGCTTTTCGCCGTACTGGAAGCGGAGAAGTGGATCATGAAGCGGTTGGACTGGTTCGAGGACCTCCATTCCTGATCCAGGCGGCGCCCTGCGGGCCTGCCGTGAGGCCCGCAGGGCGTGCCGATAGGCGCGGGCGCGCACTGCCTGTTGCCGTCCTTCCGCCAGACTACGTCCCGCCTGACGGTCTTCCCGCCGCAGAGCATGAGCCTTGGCAGCGAAACTGCCCTAGCCGCGTTTTCCCTTTGGACATCAAGGAGAAGTACATGCGGATTCCGAAGTTATCCCTCGCCGTGGCACTGATTGCAGGGAGCCTTGGCCTGGCTTCGCCGGCGAGCGCTCAGCATCATTACGACCGTCACGACCGTGTCGAACACCATCACGATGCCCGCCGCGACCATGCCCGCCGCGACGACCGCCGCTATCGTCCTGCGCCGCGCCGTCATGACGTCCGCCGCCGCCATTCGTATCGTCACTCCTATCGCCACGCCAGCCATTGCCGCACCGTATGGCGCCATCATCGCAGCGTGCGCGTCTGCCGCTAGGCCGTGAAAGCCCCCGGCCTGGTGCCGGGGGCTTCAGCCGACCATTCCCGCCGATGGCCCGATCGCGCGCTTGCCGGGCAGGGTCGTCGGAGACATATTCCCAGGCATGACCAAGTACCTCATCTCCTTCCCGAGCGAGGCCATGGTGCTGACGCCGGACGAACTCGCGGTGGCCGCCAGGGAATCCCATGCGGTCATCGCCGCGGCCAAGGCGGCGGGAGTCTATGTTTTCGGCGGCGGAATAGAGGAGGGCGTTCCCCCCGTGCTGGTTTCCGGCGAGGGAGGCGTATCTTCGCGGATCTATCCCGGCAGCCGGTTGGACGGCGGGTTTACCGTTCTGGAATTGCCCAGCCGCGAGGAGGCTGAGCGATGGGCGGCCAGGATCGCTGCCGCCTGCCGCTGCGCGCAGGAACTGCGCGAGTTCATGTACGATCCGGAAAGTTAGGCCGGAAAGCTAGGCCGGAAAGCTGGGCCGAAGAGAAACGCCGGCAGCCGGCCGCTCGCTCAAGCGGGCACGATTTCGATATTGGGATGGTCGGCGAACACTTCCATCACGATGTCGAAGTAAGTCGTGCCGCGGCCTTGCTCCAGGGCCGTCAGCTGCCCGGCTATTGTTGAGCCATTGAACATCGTTCGCTGGCACAGCCTTCCGCTCAGGAAGGCATGGGTGCATTCCGGCCCGAGGGCCGCGCGTGTCGCTGCCATGTCCTTCCAGCGCAAGGTGACTTTTTCGGCCCCCTGCATCGCGCCGTAGCCGCCGTAGAGCAGGTCGTTCAGGGCATCGAGGCTGTCTGCCAGAAGCCAGGATTCCCCGGCCATGAAGACCCTGTTGATCTCGGCATAGAAGGCGGGAATGTCCGTGATGACGCTTCCGTCGATCTCGAACTGTCGCGCTTCCATCGGATCGCTCTCAGGCGGCGCGTTGGAGGAACCGCTGGGAGAGCCCGTGATAGAGCTTTTCCTTGCAGACGAACTGGGCGGCGAAATCGCCGATCAGCGCAGAGGCGAGAAGCGGCATCATCAGGCCGCGGCTGGCGGTCGTTTCCGAGATGATGATCACGGCCGTGAGCGGCGCGCGCACGACACCGGTGAAATAGGCGACCATGCCCAGCAGGACGATCGCGCCCGGCGAATAGCCCGGAAAGATTCCGCGCAGAAGCTCGCCGATCCCGGCACCGATGGAGAGCGAAGGCGCGAAGATGCCGCCCGGCACGCCGGAGACGGCCGTCGCCAGTGTCGTCACGAACTTGGCCGCGCCGAACCAGACGGGCACGTCCTGGCCGGCGATGATGCCGTTTGCAGTATCGTAGCCGGTGCCCCAGGTCAGGCCGGTCGACACGCCGAGCGCGGCGACGATGGCGCCGCAGATCGCGGCGAACAGCACCGGACGTGCGCGCAGCCACCCCATCGGGCGCATGGTCGTGGTTCCGGCTCCCAGCATCAGCCGGGAGAACACGCCGCCGGCGATCCCGCCCAGGATGCCCGCGACCGGGGTGGCGATCAGCGCCTGCTGAAAGCCCAGCGTCTGGCGCATGGCGCCGAAGTAGATGTAGTCTCCCGCCAGTCCCAGGCTGACCATGCCAGCGATCAGCACGGCGGCCATGACCAGCAGCGTCATGCGCTGCTCGTAAGCTGCGGCCAGTTCCTCGATGGCGAAAGCCACACCGGCAAGCGGCGTGTTGAAGGCAGCGGCAACGCCCGCCGCGCCGCCTGCGATATAGACCGAAGACCGCAAGGGCACGCGCAGCATGCGGTGCATCCTGCCCATGATGGCTGCGGCGATCTGCACGGTCGGACCCTCGCGGCCGACCGAGGCGCCCACGAGAAGCGCGCCCACGGTCAGGAAGAACTTGGCAATGGCGGCGCGGGCAGACACCAGGGTGGACAGCGCCGCCTCCGGGTTCTTGGTCGCGGCCATCACCTGGGGAATGCCCGAGCCCTTGGCCAGAGGCGCGAAACGCAGCGTGATCCAGGCGATGGCGGCAAAGCCTGCAGGCGTCGCCAGCAGAGGCCCCCACCACCAGCGGGCTGCGAACATGTGGAACAAGGCGTTGGCTTTGTCCGCCATGTCCGCGAAGACCAGCGCCACCAGACCGACCAGCACGGCCCCGCCCACGATCGCCACGCGCCTGCGCCAGACCAGCGCTTCCGGACCGTGACGGCGCAGGACCACGCGAAGTCGGCGAGGCAGCAGGCGGCTCGGTTTGATCACGGTGCGAGACTCTCTGATGAGCGAATGGGAGAGGGCGGGGAGCCCGGCCCTATTGAAGCGCTTCGCCCGGCCTGTCCACCCATGCAGGGCATTCGTTCCTGTCAATCGCAGCCTGGGTACGGCGTAACAGGCAGGAAGCACTGTGCCGGTCGCAGGCTTTCCTATTGGGCGCGCGCTTTCCTTTCCCACCGCGCCCGCTGCTCGACGCAGGCACGGGCATAAACGCCTGCTCCAGCCGGACCGTTACCGGCTGGAGCGTTCGGCGGCGTCAATACTTGTAGGCGAAGCTCAGGAAGAAGCTGCGGCCGGGTTCGGGGAAGCCATCGGTGAGCACGTAGTAATCGTCGAACAGATTGCGCGCGCCGGCGCCGATCACGACACCGCGGTAGACCTCGTAGTTCACGGAAATATTGGCCTGGAAATAGGCGCCCGTGCGGTAATAGCGCGTGCCGGCGGTGTTCACCGTCCAGCGGTCCGAGGCGATATCGGCATTGGGCAGGATGTGCAGGCCGTCCAGAGGCGCCCAGTCGGCCCAGACGAATGCCTTGTGCGTAGGCACGCCGGTGGGCTGGAAGGCGGTGTTCGTCGGATCGTCGATATCGCGGTGCGTGTACGTGTAGTTGCCGCCGAGGCTGAGGGTGTCGCCAAGCGTCGCGGTCAGCGCGATCTCGCCGCCGTAATAGTTGCCGCTGCCGAGGTTGCGGCTCTGGGTTACGGGCTGCTGGTTGAAGATGGTCGGGAAGGCTACGATCACATCGCTCAGGTGCGAGTAGAATACAGCGGCCTCGGCGTGGAGCGGGCCGAAGTCGCGTGCTCCGCCGATCTCGTAATTGGTGGCGCGCTCGGCCTTGAGGTCGGGGCTGGAGGTCGCTCCGCCGAAGCGCGAACTGAAGCGTTCGAAAATCGTCGGGAAGCGGGCGCGCGAGGAGATGCCGGCATGGAGGCTGGTGGCCGAGTCCGGTGTCCATACCAGCTGTGCCTGCCCATTGAGCGCCTGGCCATTGTGCAGCGGATATTCGATCAGCGCGTTGCTGGCGTAGTCTTCCGCCCGGGTAAGATTGCGCCAGTCGAAGCTGACGCCGGCGGTGAGGGCCAGCGCGGGGTTGAAGGCAAGGCGGTTTTCGGCCGCGATGCTGTAGGTTTCCTCGATGCTGGTCTGCTTCGGCTCGGTCGTGCCGATACCGTTTGCGAAGCTCTCCTGCCATTCGACATGCTTGTCGCGGCGGTAATGCGCGGCCACGCTGAAGCGGTCGGCCTCGCTCACGTCCACATCGAGCTGGGCCGATCCGCCCCAGGCCTTGTCGGCGTAATAGCTGTTGAAGGCGCGCGGGCGCGTCTGGGTGGTCTGGCTGGCATCGTCGAAAGCGCGCAGCAGGTTGTCGAAGCTGTTGCGGTAGACGCGTGTCTTCAGCGTCGCCAGATCGCCCAGCGCCGTGGTGGAGAGGAAGTAGATGCTGTCGATGTTCCAGTAGGGCCACGACCAGTTGCGCTGGGATGCGGAACTGTCGGTGATGTGCAGCGGCGCGTTCTTGGCGCCTTCCTGACGGGTATAGCTCAGCGAATATTCGTCAGTGGCATTGGGCGTGAAGCCCAGCTTGGCATTGACGCGCCAATCCTCGGTGCGCGAGAAATCGCGGTGGCCGCCGTCTTCCGCCGATCCGGCGCTGGGCTCATAGCTGCCGGGCAGGTCCCAGTGATCGGTGAAGTTGCGGGTGTAGCTGGCCTGCGCGTACCACTTGTCCTGCCGCGTGCCGAGCAGGGCGAACACGTTGTAACCTGCATATTCGGCCTCGCGCCCCAGGTTCAGCGTGCCGCGTGCCTCGGCCTCGATCGGCTGAGAGGGCTTTCGCGTCACCAGGTTGATCGCCCCGCCCATTGCGCCGGGCCCGTCCAGAACGGAAGCATAGCCCTTGGCCACCTGTACTTGCGCAATGTCGCCGGTGAGGAAGCGTCCATAGTCGAGCCTGCCGTCTGCCGGCAGGTAGACGCGGATGCCGTCGATGGAGAGCGGCACCTGGTAGCGGTCGAAACCGCGCACGTTGATAAGGCGCTCATTGCGCGATCCGCCGCTGTTCGACGAGGACAGGCCGGGCATGAGGTTGACCGCATCGTCCAGGCTGTTGCGCTGGAACAGCCGCATGGCATCGGCGTCAAGCGTGGTGGAGGATATCGTCGGCGTCGATTCCGTCGGCGCAGTGACGATGATCTGGCCCAGCGTAAAGGCATCGTCCCGACCTGAAGTCGTGCTCGTCTGCGCCAGAACAGGCACCGAGACCGACAAGGAAAGGGCGCAGGAAAAAGTAACCGCAAGCGCGGAAGCGGAACGTATCAAGGAAACCCCCATTTTTTTGACCTGTCGCCGTCCCGGCGATTCGCTATATCCGGTCGTATATAGCTTTGCCGCGCCGTAAAGCATAATGACGCCGGGGTTAGACGATGAGGATTGGCGATCGCGGCATGCGAAGAGGGAACGGACATCGGACCGAATTTCATGACTTGCGCATCCTGTCCGTCACCCGTCGCTCGCCCGTCCTGAGGCTGCGATGCGTTACGGGCTGATCGGCCTCCTGCTGCTGGCCACGGCCGTTTCGGGCGCCCTGGCCGGGGAGCGCGGCGCGTGGAATTGGGGCGCGGACGCACCCCCGATCCCCGCCGACAATCCGATGAGCGCGGTCAAAGTCGAACTGGGGCGGCGCCTGTTCTACGATGCCGACCTTTCGATCAACGGCACGATGTCCTGCGCGACCTGTCACGAGCAGCACCACGCATTCGCGGACGGAAATCGCACCCATGCCGGAGCGCTGGACGATCCGGGGCGGCGCAATGTGCCCGCGCTCCAGAACCTCGCCTGGCTTTCGCCGCTGACCTGGGCCGATCCGCGGCAGGCCACGCTGGAGGCGCAGGCCTCGGTGCCGATCCTGGGCGAGCACCCGGTCGAGATGGCGATGAAGGGGCAGGAAGCGGAACTGTCCCGGCGGCTCGGCCGCGATCCCTGCTATCGCAGCTTGTTCCGCAAGGCCTTTCCGCAATCCCGGGGGCGGATCGACTATGCCGACGTGGTGAGGGCGCTGGCCGCTTTCGAACGGACGCTGGTTTCCCGAGGCAGCGCCTGGGATCGTTTCGAGAGCGGGGAGAAAGACGCGCTTTCAGGCCAGGCGCGGCAGGGGCTGACCACTTTCAGGCGCGACTGCGCAGGGTGCCATGCGGGGGCCGATCTCACGGACGCGAAGTTCCACAGGATCGGTCCGGTCGGGGCCGATCCCGGGCTTGCGGAGATATCCGCCTCTCCGGACGACCTGGGTCGCTTCCGCACGCCCGGTCTGCGCAATGTTGCCGTGACGGCTCCTTACCTCCACGACGGTTCGGCGGCGTCGCTGGCCGATGCGATCGCGGCGCACGGACAAGCCGTCCAGAGCGCGGACATGCCGCCGCTCATCGCCTTCCTGGAGAGCCTTACCGACCACAGCTTCCTGGCCAATCCGCAGTTTTCGCTGCCGATGGAGGCTTGCGGCAAGCCTTTGTGATCCCCGGCGTGGGCGCTAAAGCGTGACGCCGCGTTTCCAGATGCCGATGGCCCGCTCGTCGTTGCTTTCGTTGCGCGCAGGTTCGCCGCTGGCCACCGCGAGGATCCGGTCGAGCAGGGCCTCTGCCGCCGTTTCCATGCCCTGTTCCAGAGCGATGCCGGCGTCGAAATCGATCCAGCCGGGCTTGCGCGCGGCAAGATCGTGGTTGGAGGCGATCTTCATCGTCGGCACCGGGCTGCCCAGCGGTGTACCGCGGCCGGTCGAGAACAGCGTGATCGTTGCGCCCGCCGCCGCCAGCGCAGTGGTGGACACGGCGTCGTTGCCCGGACCTTCCAGCACCGTCAGGCCGCCTTGCGCCCGCAGCGGCGAAATACGCTCGCCATAACCGATCACGTCGCGCACGGGGGCGAGGCCGCCCTTCTGCACGGCGCCCAGCGACTTTTCCTCCAGCGTGGTAATCCCGCCGGCGATATTGCCGGGGCTGGGGTTTTCCGAGACCGGTTCGCCGTGATCGAGGAAGTAGCGCTTGAACCCGTTCACCAGCGCGGAGAGGCTGTCGAACACTTCCTGGCTGGTGGCGCGTTCGAGCAGCAGGTTCTCGGCGCCGAAGACTTCGGGAATCTCCGTCAGGATCGCGGCGCCGCCGGCCTGGGTGACGGCATCGGCCATCAGGCCGATCAGCGGGTTGGCGGTCAAACCGCTCATGGCATCGGAACCGCCGCATTTCACGCCCAGGCGCAGCGCCGATAGGGGCACGTCTTCACGGCTGTCGCCTGCCATCTCGGCCAGAAGCTCGGCAATCAGGGCCTGACCGGCGGAGAACTCGTCCGTTTCGGACTGGGCGCGCAGCACCCGCAAGCGCGAACGGCGCGCTTCGGGAATGCGTTCCAGCAATGCATCGAGCTGGTTCGATTCGCAGCCCAGCCCGAGCAGCAGCACGCCGCCGGCATTGGGGTTGAGCGCCAGCGAGGCGAGGATCGCGGCAGTGCCGTCCAGGTCCGCGCCAAGCTGGGAGCAGCCGAAGGGATGGTTGAAGGCGTGGACGCCCTCTGCCCCCTCCGGGCCCGCTACCATTCCGGCATTGGCCTGCGCGGCCAGTCGCTCGCCCAGCCGGCCGACGCAGCCCACCGTGGGCAGGATCCAGAGTTCGTTGCGCGTGCCGACGCTGCCGTCGGTACGCCGATAGCCGCGGAAGGTGCGCTCCGCGTTCGTGCTTGCGCCTGCTGCGGCAGGGCCGGGGCCGGCAAAGGCATAGGCTTTCTCACCTGCCAGGGCCGTGCTCAGATTGTGCGAGTGGACGTGCTCTCCCACCGCGATGTCGCGCGTGGCCAGGCCGATCGGGGCGCGGTAACGGTGGACGGCTGCGCCGGCGGCGATCGGCGCGACGGCGAACTTGTGGCCCGCGGGAATGGGATCGCGCAAGGTGACATGAAGGCCCGGCAGGCGGATTTCCCGGCCCGCATCGAGCGGGTGCAGGGCGACGGCGACATCGTCTTCCTGAGCAATTCGAACGGCATCGACGGAGGGGGCAAGAGTCTCGATCATGGCCCGACGATACGCCATTGCCAGCGCTGGCACAACTCGATATTCGGACGGCAGCCAAGGAGATTCCGGATGCCGCAGCTTTCGCTTCACCCCGACCGCCTGTTCCCCGCCGATCCCGACACGCGGGCCATTGCGCGCGAACTCTATGCGCAAGTGGCGGGGTTGCCGATCGTCAGCCCGCACGGGCACACCGATCCCGCGTGGTTCGCTTCCGATGCCGCCTGGACCAATGCGACCGAGCTTCTGCTGGCCCCCGACCACTACCTGTTCCGCATGCTCTATTCGCAGGGGATCGACCTCGATGCGCTGGCCGTGCCGCGCAAGGGCGGGCTTCTGCCCGATACCGATCCGCGCGAGGCCTGGCGTCTGTTCGCAGCGAACTGGCACTTGTTCCGAGGGACGCCTTCCAGCATGTGGCTGGACCATGTCTTTGCCGAAGTCTTCGGCATCGCGGTCACGCTGGATGCCGGTTCGGCGGACCATTACTACGACACGATAGCAGAGGCGCTGGCCTCGCCCGCATTCCGGCCGCGCGCGCTGCTCGAGCGGTTCAACATCGAACTGCTCGCCACCACCGAAGGCGCGGGCGACGATCTGAAGCACCACAAGGCGATCCGCGCTTCGGGCTGGAAGGGCAATGTGGTCACTACCTATCGCCCGGATTCGGTGATCGATCCCGAGCACGATTCCTTCGCGCGCGACCTTGCCCGGTTCGCACAGCTCTCGGGCGAGGACGTGGGGAGCTGGCAGGGCTACCTCGCCGCACACCGCAAGCGCCGCGCCGATTTCCGGGAGATGGGCGCCACGGCGACGGACCACGGTTTCCTCAGCGCGCGCACCGCCGACCTCTCCGCTGCGGCGTGCGAGGCGCTGTTCGCCAAAGTCATGGGCGGCAAGGCCGATGCCGCGGAAGCCGAGCTGTTCCGGGCGCAGATGCTCACCGAGATGGCGCGGATGAGCCTGGAGGACGGCATGACCATGCAGATCCACCCCGGCGCCACACGCAACCACAACGCGCGTCTCTTCGCCAGCCACGGCCGAGACAAGGGGGCGGACATTCCGCGCGGCACCGAATATGTCGAGGCACTGCGCCCGATGCTCGACCTGTTCGGCAACGAGCCCGGCCTTACCGTCATTCTCTTTACCTTGGACGAAACGACTTACGCGCGGGAACTGGCGCCGCTCGCGGGCCATTACCCCGCTTTGCGTCTTGGCCCGGCCTGGTGGTTCCACGATAGCCCGGAGGGCATGCGCCGCTTCCGCGAAATGACCACGGAGACCGCAGGCTTCTACAATACGGTAGGGTTCAACGACGATACCCGCGCGTTCCTGTCGATCCCGGCACGGCACGACGTGGCGCGCCGCATCGACTGCGGCTTCCTGGCGCGGCTGGTTTCTGAGCATCGCCTGGCGGATTGGGAAGCGGCAGAGCTGGCGCAGGAACTGACCCTGGGTCTCGTGCGCAAGGCCTATGGCCTGGAGGCCCCGGCGTCGCGCGTGGTGGAGCTGGCGTGACCCGCCTTTCGCAAGCCTCGCTGGCCGCGCTGCCGGGCTCGGTCGCGGCGCCGCGGTACGACCGCGCGGCCGTGCGGCCGGGCGTCGTCCACTTCGGGCCGGGCGCCTTCCACCGCGCCCATCAGGCGGCTGCATTCGATACGCTGCTGGCTCAAGACCCTCGCTGGGGACTGACCGGGGTCAGCCTCCATTCGCGCGGCGTTGCCGATGCGCTGAACCCGCAGGATGGGCTCTACACCCTGGCGCGCCTCGATGCGGAGACCGACTACCGCGTGATCGGCGCGATCAACCGGGTGCTCACGCGCGAAGATCCCGCTGCGATCCTGGCGGCCCTGGTCCATGCCGATACGCGCATCGTCAGCGCGACCGTGACCGAAAAGGGCTACTGCCTCGCCGCGGACGGCACGCTCGATTTCGCCAGCCTTGCCATCGCCGCGGACCTCGAAGCCGCGCGGTCCGGAGACTGGACGCCGTCATCCTTCACCGGCTGGCTGGTGCGCGGGCTTCAGGGCCGCCGTCTTGCAGGGCTGCCCGGCGTGACCGTGCTCTGCTGCGACAATCTCTCGGACAATGGCCGCAAGCTGGAAGCCGCGACCCTGGCGCTGGCGGAGGCGGTCGACCCCGAGACCGCGCGCTGGATCGCCGATCATGCGGCGTTCCCGAATGCCATGGTCGATTCCATCACGCCCGCCACTGACGACGCCCTGCGCAGGCGTGTCGCCGCAGCGATAGGGCAGGAGGACGCCTGGCCCATCCAGCGCGAGCGCTTCACGCAGTGGGTGATCGAGGAGCGTTTCGCTGGGGAGCGCCCCGCGCTCGACCTGGCGGGGGTGACTTTCACCGGAGACGTTCGCCCCTTCGAAACCGCCAAGTTGCGCCTGCTTAACGGCGCCCATTCCTCGCTGGCCTATATCGGCCTGGGGCGCGGACTGGAAACGGTGGCCGAAGCCATGGCCGACCGGGAACTCGCCGCATTTGCCGAGCGCCTGATGCGCGAAGATATCGCGCCATCGGTCTCCGCCCCGGCAGGGCTGGACCTGCAGGCCTATATCTCGGACATTCTGGCCCGCTTCGCCAATCCCGCGATCCGCCACCTGCTTTCCCAGATCGCCTGGGACGGATCGCAGAAGCTGCCCTATCGCCTGCTGGACACGGTGCGCGCCGCTCTTGCAGCGGGCCGCCCGGTCGCGCGGCTGGCGCTGCCCATCGCCGCCTGGCTGCGCTTCCTGGCCGCCGCCGCGCGTGAGGGCCGGGCGATCACCGATCCGTTGTCGGGTCCGCTGCTCCAGCGCGCCGAAGACTGGCGGGCGGTGCTGGCGATGCGCGAGGTTTTCGGCGAACTCGGCGCGGACCCCCGCTTCGTCGGCGCGGTGGAGGCCGGCCTCGCAGGATTGGCGGCGGGACGTCTCGACCCTGCTTGCGTCCACTGAAAGGGGCGGCCCTTTCGGCGTCAGGCCGGGGCGGGCCCCGTGGACTCGGCAGGCACGAGTTCCAGCGCATGGGGCATGGTCGGTGCTGCCGTCTTGCCCTCAATCCGCGCGATCAGTTGCCCGGCGGCGCCGGCGGCCATTTCACCGAAAGGGCGCAGGACCGAGGTGAGGGCAGGGGTCAGCATGCGCGTGAGGATGCTGCCGTCGAAACCGACGATGGAGAGCTGGTCGGGCACCGCGATCCGGCGCGTCGCGGCCACTTTCATGACCCCTGCGGCCATGATGTCATTGGCCGCGAAGATGGCGGTGGGGCGCGGCTCCCGGCTCAGCAGATCTTCCGCCGCGAGGACGCCCGAGGCGAAGCTGTAGTCTCCCGAGGTCTCTGCCAGCGAGATCCCCGCCTGGTTCGCGATTTCGCCCAGGAAGCCCGTGCGCCTTTCCTGCGCGGAGGCGACCCCTTCCGGCCCGTTGACGAGGCCCAGGGCGCGGTGGCCCAGGCCGAGCAGATGGCGCGCCACTTCGGCACCGGCCTGTCGTTCCTCGCTGAGGACCACGCCTGCAAATCCCTCGATCGGGATAGATGACAGCGCGACGGCAGTGACGGGGCAGGTGTCCAGCGCTTCGGGCAGGCCCGGTACGCCCGAGACCGGCGGCAAGAGGATGATGCCGTCTACTCTCGACCTGTCGATGAAGGCCAGGACGTCGTCGATGACGGCGTCATCCTTATCGGGGCAGGCGTGGACCACCAGTTCGTAGCCGTTCGGCGATGCCACTCTGGCGATCCCGCGCTGGATGGAATCGAGCACCAGCGCGTTCTGGTCGTTATGCACCAGCCCGATCAGGAACGAGCGGCGCATGGCCAATGCCCTGGCGCCCCGGCTCGGCTTGAAGTTGAGCCGGTCGATGATGTCCTCGATCGTCTTGCGGGTGTTCTCGTTGACCTTGGGCGACTTGTTGAGGACGCGGGACACCGTGCGGATCGAAACGCCCGCGGCGGCGGCGACATCGTCGATAGTGGGCTCGCCGCCTGGGGATCGCGCTTCCGGTGCTTTCATCGCCTGTCGTGTAATGGCCTGCGGGCGGCGATCAAGGGCTTTCCCAAGTCGGCGCCGGCACCTGCGCCCGCACCTCCGAACAGACATGGTCGTTTTTCGACCGCGCTGACGACGCTCGGGAAGTTTTACTGATTTATTTCCGCATTGTAGCGAAACCGTCACCAATCCGTGAAATAGGCCCGCTCCGGAAAGTTGCCGGCGCCGTGAACTCGTCGCGGCGCTTTCGCATCCAAGGGGGGTATAAGTGTTGAACAAGTCCGTTGTCACGTTGGCGGTTGCTGCCGGCTTTACAGTATTCGCGCCCGGAATGGCCCAGGCGCAGGATACCGCGCCCAGTGACGCGGATGGCAGCGAATTCGGGGATATCGTCGTGATCGGCAGCGGCCAGACCCGCTCGGTCTCGACCCTGCTGCCCTCCAACCTTGAAGCCCTGCCGCCGGGTACCAGCGTGCAGAAGGCGCTGAACTTCCTGCCGGGCGTGAGCGCGCAGTCGATCGACGCGCTGGGCGTCAACGAGCAGTCCCTTTCGCTGCAGGTGCGCGGTTTCAGCACCACCCACCTGGGCTATACGCTGGACGGCATGCCGCTGGGCGACGGCGCCTACAACAACTACAACGGCCTTTCGATCAGCCGCGCGTTGATTTCCGAGAACCTCGGCCGGGCCGACCTGGCGACGGGCATCGCCGGCCTTGGCATCCCTTCGACCAGCAACCTTGGCGGCGCGCTGACCTATTTCAGCAGCGATCCGCACCAGGACATCGGACTGACGGTCAGCCAGACGGTCGGCAGCGAAGATACCCTGCGCACTTTCGCGCGCTTCGACACCGGCGAGCATGGCGGGTTTTCGGCCTATGTCTCCGGCCACTACAGCGAACAGGACCTGTTCGTGAACCAGCGCGCCTATAACAAGTCGACTGGCAAGCAGTTCAACGGCAAGGCGAAGTACGCCTTCACCGGCGGCACGATCACTGCCTTTGCCGACATTTCGCGCACCAACCAGGCCGACGATGCCTATCTCTCCAAGGAAATGCAGGGTCGGCTCGGCTGGGACTGGGGCGGCTATGCGCCTGACTGGCAATCGTACCTCGACCGCGCCTACTGCTCGGTGACGGGACCGACCGCGCCCACCAAGTGCGTTGCCGCGCCTTCACCGCAGAAGAACTCGGACGTGACCTTCACTAACGGTCAGATCCTGCGCAATGACAACTTGTTCTACCTCGCCGGCGATTTCGACATCACCAAGGCGATCAAGGCCCGCGTCCAGGTCTATCACCATACCGACAAGGGCGCCGGCAACAACTGGATCGTCGGCTGGTCCAAGCAGGGCACGGCGACCACTGCCGATGACGTGCCGGTGCAGATCCGCGACACGCGCTATACCATCAATCGTACCGGCGGGCTCGGCAGCCTGAGCTGGGACGTGGGCTTCAACCAGTTCCAGGCCGGCTTCTGGATCGAGGAAAACAAGAGCAGCGCCGCGCGCTACATCTGGACCAACGTGACCGGCCCGTTCGACATCGGGCAGTTCCTGGAGGGCCAGCCGGATACGGCGCAGTGGGTGCAGGAAACGAAGTGGAAGACCCGCCAGTTCTACGTTCAGGACACGATCAAGCTGCTGGATGACGCGCTCACCGTCGACTTCGGCTTCAAGGGCACGTACTCCCGCTCGGACGCCGAGGCGCAGGACGGCATCGCCAAGACCCCGCCGCCGGCCTCCAGCCAGTTCGCCACCGGCTCGCTGACGGCCAAGGACTTCTTCCTGCCCGAAATCGGCCTGCACTGGCAGGTCGCCCCGCAGCACGAACTCTTCGCCAGCTATGCCGAGAACATGGCCATGTTCCAGGGCGGCTTCAAGCTGGGCCCGCAGTCCGTCTCGCAGACCGTGTGGAACGCGCAGGGCAAGACCCTGAAGCCCGAGACCTCGAAGAGCGTCGAAGGCGGCTATCGCTTCGTCAGCAGCCAGTTGCAGGTCGCGCTCAGCGGCTATTGGGTGAAGTTCGACAACCGCCTGCTCCAGTACAATCCCTGCCCGACCAACCAGCAGCAGAATCCGGGCTGCGGCAACTCGTTCCACAATGCCGGCAGCGTCACCAGCAAGGGCGTGGAACTGGGTGTGCTGTGGAAGCCGCTGCCCTGGCTGAACTGGTACAACTCGGCCTCGTACAACAAGTCCACGTATGACGACGATCTGAACTGGTGCACCGGCGCGACTTGCGTCATCAAGGCGACCGCGGGCAAGCAGCAGGTCGATACGCCCAAGGAAATGCTGGCGAGCGTCCTGTCGGTGAAGCAGGACGGTTTCTCCGCTTCGGTACAGGGCAAGTATACCGGTCGCCGGTACTATACCTATACCAACGACCAGAGCTTCGGCGGCTATGTCACCGTGGACCTCGGCCTTGTCTACGACTTTGGCGACTTCGGACCGCTGAAGGGCGCGAAGCTCTCGCTGAACGTGACCAATCTGACCAACAAGCGCTATGCGTCGAACTTCGACAACAGCGTCTTCGCACCGGACGATGTCAACGGAACCATCCTCGTGTTCCACTCCTCGGCACCGCGCCAGGTCTTCGGTACGCTGGGCGTCAGCTTCTGATGCGATAGGAGCCCTTTCGGGCGGATTTCAACGGCCTTCCCCGCCATGGCGGGGGAGGCCGTTTTCGCATGTGGCCGAGGGTGCGCCCTGCCATCAGCCGGCGGCGGAGATCACCTCGATACGCAGGGGAGTACCGCCCGCGGCGATGTCGAGCAGGAGGTCGACATTCGGATGGGCGCCGGGGCGGCTGCGCGCGTCGGGGGTGTGTTCGGCGAAAATAGCCAGGCCATGCTCGGCCGCAGCCGCATCGAGCGCACCGAAGGACTGCTGCAGGTAGTTGTAGACGGCCAGGGAGCCTTGTTTGCCCGGCTGGTTCTCGATGCCGGCGACGACCGTGCCGGTTTCGTCGAGCAGGTCGATGCGCTGAATGCCGTCGATCGGCGGCAGCTGCTGGAGATTGTCCTTGAAGGCGGCGGCGGGTTGGATCGTCAAAGCCGTGTCTTTCGTGTTTCCGGGTGAATGGCGCGGGCCTCTAACACCTTCCCCATCCGCCCGCCAAGGCGGCAGTCGATGCTGGCGCCTCGCAGGCCCCCGCATAAACCCGCGCCATACGCAGCGGAAATCGAGTTGAGATAGGCAGCAGGACCAGCCACTCCGTTGGGTCCGGTTGGCCAATTCACGCAAACAGGTTTCCCATTCGCGAACCGCGAACGGGAAAAGCGGCTGAAAAGCGCAGGATTTGCAAGGGGTTCGACCCGCTAACGCAATCGTTCTTGCCAGCGAACCGCCATTTGCGAAGCCTCTGCCACGCCATGCTCGAAAACGCGGGCACAATTCATGACGATCATGGGGCAGGCGCAGCCACCGCGCCGACTGGAGAATGAAACAATGGCTGTCGCATCACGCGTATTGCTGCTGGGCAGCGCGATATTCCTCATCGCTGCCGATGCCGCGGCAGAGCCGCAAAATCCCGCTCCCATCGGCCGGGCCGATCTGGCCACCGTTCCTTTTGCCCAGGGCGAGCAGCTGATTTCGGCGACATACACGCCCTCCGGCAAAGTCCTCGTCGCCTATCAAAGCCATGCCGGCGGGGACGAGCGGGACCTGACGCTGGCGACAATGAACGACGACGGCAGCGCCCTTCGGCCGTTCTTCGCGGGACGGATCCCCGAACGCCCGAAGGACAACGGCCTTCGCTTCATGGTCTTTCCCGACGATCGCCGGATATTCCTCGGCGACTTCGTGATCGAATGCGCGACCCCGCTGGAGACTTGCGAAAAGGCCCGGTTGATCCCGGTGCTCTACCCGTCCGAAGTCGCGGACGGCGATCATATCGCCCATCGCTGGTCGGAAATGGTGATCGCTCCAGACAATCGGCACGTCGCCTGGACGACGCTCTTCGCGAATTTCTCCGCGGCCGTGTTCACGGGCGCCTTGCAGCGGCAAGGCGACAGCTACCGGATCACCGCGCCGCGCATCGTCAGCACGCGCGAACCTTTCGCCGCGGACCCGCGCCATGCCGATGGGGTGATCCCGCAGCCTGTCCGCGGCGGCGAAGTGAAGCAGTTCGTGCAAGGCGGCACGGCGCTCTCGCTGGTGGGGGCGATCAGGCGCGACTTGCCGGACTCGGTCACGCTGGACCTGGCGAGCGGCGGCCTTCAGGCCGTCACCGATACGCCTGGCTATACCGAAACCACCATCTTCTCGCCCGACGAACGCCTGGGGCTGACGATGACGACGCGGTTTTCGGCGCAGACCGACCCGGCCATCCTGGGCCTGATGCCGCGGCCCTATCCCGCCGCGCTCAACATGGGGCTGAGCATGTTCGCCTATACTTATGCCGTTACCGGCGTGCGCAGTTCGCGTGAGGGCAGCGTAGGTCCGGCGCTCATCGATATCGCCGCCTCGCAGCGACAGGACGGCTACCTCGGCAAGGACCTGGGCGCCGAGGCGGGCTGGGTGTTCAACTCGCCGCTGTCCTGGAATCCGGATGGCAAAAGGGGAATGTGGATCGAGAACCGCAGGGGCAGCTCCACGAAGCGCATCCGCATGGTGTGGCTGCCCGAATACCGGCCCGGCCCCGCGGTGAAGGCGCGCGCGACGCCCGAACGGATGACCTATGCGTCTTCCGATATGACCGAAGTTCCGAAACTGGCCGATCAGGCGAAGGCGGTGAACGTGAAGGTCTATGGCCGGACCTCCGGGTACATCGCCTATGAACGGACAGCGGCGACGATCTCCAAGACCTATGTCGATTTCAGCGACGATGGCGCCGCCGTCTACAACGGCCGCGAGACCACGCATGTCCATCCCGCCGGTGCATCGACCTATGAGGCCGACATCGTTCTAGCCGGTCCGAAGCCCGGTGAGATGAAGCTGAAAGTGACTTTCGGGTCGCTTTCGGGCGCGCGGCCCAGCGCGATCGACTTCTCGCGCGACGGGCAGGGCCAGCCGCGCAGTGGCGGCTTCGCCAGCTATGCCGGCCAGCGGCTGGAGGTGACCAGCCTCGTGCCATGAGCAGGACCGACGCCCTGCGACGAAACAAAACGGCATACCGGGCATTTGCAGGAGCGATACTTATCCCTTCCCATCGGGAGATCCACCTTGCTCAGTGCGCAGCCGGCCGTCCGGCCTATCCGTCCGCTTCGCCGGTCGCTTCATCCGCTTCACGCGCTGTTGATGGCCTTTCCAGTCGCGCTGTTCCCCAGCGCGCTCCTGTCCGACGTGACTTACGTGAAGACCGCGCAGATCCAGTGGACCAACTTCTCCGCCTGGCTGATTACCGGCGCGCTGCTGTTCGGCGGGTTTGCACTGCTCTGGAGCGCCATCGCCACCTGGGCCGCGCGGGAGCGGGTGGAGCGGCGCCATAACGGCGTGGTGACGGTGCTGCTGGCGCTCGCGTGGATCGCGGGGCTGTTCAACGCCTTCCAGCACAGCCATGACGGTTGGGCTTCGGTGGGAACGATGGGCGTGGTGCTCTCGGTTCTGAGCACGATCCTCGCGCTGGCCGCGGGCTGGGTGGGCCATTCGCAAGGCCGCGTTCTGGCAGTGGAGGCAGGCCGATGATCTTTCGCCATATCGCCATCGGCGCATCGGCGCTGGCGCTCGCGGCTTGCGGCAGCAGCAATCCCGATCTCGACCAGACCGGCGCGCAGCCGGACCTGCCGAAGCAGCGGCAGACCCTGTTGCCGCCCATGAACATCGCCACTCCGGCGGGCTGGAACGGTGAAGCGCCCAGGGCGCCGGCCGGCTTTGCCGTCACCGCCATCGCCACCGGGCTCAAGGTGCCGCGCCAGATCCTGGTGCTGCCCAATGGCGACATCCTCGTGGCGGAAGGCATGGGCGGCCAGGACGCGCCGACCGTGCGGCCCAAAGACGTGATCGCCGGCTACATCAAGTCCATGGGCAAGACCTCGGTGAAGGGCGGCAACCGCGTGACCTTGCTGCGCGACACCAATGGCGACGGCAAGCCGGACTTGCGCACCGAATTCGCGACCGGGCTCAACGCGCCCTACGGCCTCGCCTATGCCGACGGGAACATCTACGTGGCGGATCAGGATGCGGTGATCCGCTTCCCCTATCGCGACGGCATGACCCGCGCGGAAGGTCCGGGCGTGGAACTCGTGAAGCTGCCTTCGCGCATCAACCATCACTGGACCAAGGCGATGACGGCCTCGGCCGATGGCTCGAAGCTCTATGTCGGCATCGGCTCCAACAGCAATATCGGCGAGCGCGGCCTCGACGTGGAGCAGGACCGGGCGCAGATCTGGGAAATCGACCGGCAGACGGGCGCGCACCGGACTTATGCTTCCGGCGTGCGCAATCCCACGGCGATGGCCATCAATCCCGCCAATGCCCAGCTCTGGACAGTGGCCAACGAGCGCGACGAACTGGGCCCGCAACTGGTGCCGGACTATCTCACTTCCGTGCGCGACGGGGGCTTCTACGGCTGGCCCTATAGCTACTGGGGGCAGAACGTGGACCCCCGCGTCCATCCGCAGAAGCCTGCCATGGTGCGTGCGGCGATCCGTCCCGACTATGCGCTGGGATCCCATGTCGCCGCGCTGGGGCTGTCCTTCGTCACGGGAACGGGCCTCGGCGGCAACTTCGCGCAAGGGGCCTTCGTCGGTGAGCACGGCAGCTGGAACCGGCAGGACCTCTCCGGCTACAAGGTGGTCTGGGTGCCCTTCGCCAATGGCCGCCCCTCCGGCAAGCCGCAGGACTTCCTGACCGGCTTCATCAAGGACGGTCATGCCCGCGGCCGGCCGGTGGGCGTCGCCTACGATCCGGTGGGCGGAGCGCTGCTGGTGGCCGACGATCTTTCGAACACCGTCTGGCGCGTGGCGCCTGTCCGGCCCTGACACTTCCTGGCCGCCGCCTGCGCTGGATTGAAACCATCGCACGCGGCGGCTCGGCCTTCGGAAAGGGTGGCTCCGGTTCAGGGCGATGAAATGAAGTCGTTTTCCGCTGCGCTCACAGAACCTCACGCCAATTAACAAGCCGGATCGGCGCGGCCCGTTTATGACTTCCTGGCAGACAAGGAGGTCGTCATGCTCAACGAAACGCCCATTCTTACCCCTTCCCGGCGGCGCGAATTCATCGCCGGCGCCGCGGCGCTGGCAGCGGCCATGGTGGCTGGTCTCGGGCCGAAAAGCGCCATGGCGGCCGCGCCCGTGCGGCAGGCATCCATTGCCCTTGAGCCGGTGCGGCAGATCGCTGCCGGCACGCTCGACATCGGCTACGTGGAAATGGGCCCGTCTTCCGGGCAGCCCGTGCTGCTGTTCCACGGTTGGCCATACGACATCCACAGCTTCGCCCAGGTCGCCCCGATCCTGGCCGCGCAGGGGCACCGCGTCATCGTTCCCCACTTGCGCGGCTTCGGCACGACCACCTTCCGGTCGGCGGCCAGCCCGCGCAATGGCCAGCAGGCCGCGCTGGCGGCAGACGGCATTGCCTTGATGGATGCGCTCGGGATACGGCAGGCCATCGTCGCCGGGTTCGACTGGGGCGCCCGCACGGCGGACATAATGGCGGCGCTCTGGCCACAGCGGTGCAAGGCGCTGGTATCGGTCAGCGGCTACCTGATCGGCAGCCAGGCGGGGAATGCCAAGCCCTTGCCGCCCAAGGCCGAACTGCAATGGTGGTATCAGTTCTACTTCGCCACCGAGCGCGGCCGCGCCGGCTATGCGGCCGACACCAAAGCCTTCAACCGCCTCATCTGGCAGCAGGCCTCGCCCCGCTGGGCTTTCGACGACGAGACGTACGCGCGCTCGGCCGCGTCCTTCGCCAATCCGGACCACGTCGATATCGTCATTCACAACTACCGGTGGCGGCTCGGCCTGGCGCAGGGCGAGGCGCAGTACGACGCTGCCGAGGCGCAGCTTGCATCGGCGCCTGCGATCATCGTTCCCGCGATCACCATGGAGGGCGATGCCAACGGCGCGCCGCACCCGGAACCTGGCGCTTACCGCGCGAAGTTCTCCGGCCCCTACGAGCATCGCCTCATCACCGGCGGGATCGGCCATAACCTGCCGCAGGAGGCGCCCGAGGCCTTCGCCAAGGCCGTGCTCGATGCGGGGAAGCTGGCATGACGCTGCGTCCCGGTGCCTGCTGCCTCGCGCTGGCTGCGGCGGTCCTGGGCCTGTCCACCATGGTGGCGGCCCAGGACCGGCAGAGGGAAGCGGCTCCTGTCTACGGCGTGAGGTTGCCGGAGGGCTACCGCGACTGGAAGCTCATCAGCGTCGCGCACGAGGCGGGCAAGAACAACGACATCCGTGCGATCCTGGGCAACGAGATCGCCTTGCGCGCCTATCGCGCGGGAACGCGGCCGTTCCCCGATGGCGCGGTGATCGTGCGGCTGGCCTGGCGCTTCGAATCGTCGCCCCGGAACGATGCGGTGTTTCCCGCTCCGCAGTCCTTCGTGGCGGGGGCGGCCACTAACGTCCAGGTCAGCGTCAAGGATGCGCGGCGCTATGCGGCCAGCGGCGGATGGGGCTACGGCCAGTTCGAGGACGGAAGGCCTGACCCCGACGAGGCACTGACACGCTCCTGCGCGGCCTGCCATGCCAGGCTTGACGCGGGCGAACCGGATGCGGACCGGGTCTTCACCGACTACGCACGCTGAAGCGGGCGACATCGATCGCCCGCTTGCCGCCAGTCGCTGGCCATGACGCCGGTGCGGGACGCTATCGCCCGCACCGGCGTTGCCGTCCTATTTGGCCATGGCGGCCCGCTCGATCAGCGCCGCGACTTCGGCCGGGTGCGACACCATGACGACATGCGAGCCGCCCTTCACGACCACCGTCTGCCGCGACTGCGCGCGCTCGGCCATGTAGTGCAGGGCGGCCGGCGGAATGTTCCGGTCGGCATCGCCATAGACGAACCACGAAGGCACATGCTTCCAGGCCGGCGCGGTCGAGGGTTCGGAGAGCGCGGCCTCGGCCACCGGGCGCTGTCCGGCCGCCATCAGGCGTGCCTCCGCTGCTGGCACGTCGGCCGCGAACTGGTCGCGGAAACGGGCCTGAAGGATGTAGAGATCCTTGCCGCCGCCCGCGATCGGGACGGGCGGCGCCAGTGCCGGAGCGAGCGTACTGCCGGGAAACTTGCCGGTCAGACCCAATGCGGTCTCGCCCGTGTCCGGCGCGAAGGCGGAGACGTAGACCAGCCCCTTGATGCTCGGCAGTCCATCGGCCGCCTCGGAGATGACCGAGCCTCCGTAGGAATGGCCGACCAGCACCACGGGTCCGGCAATGCTTTTCACCACGTCCGAAACGACAGCGGCGTCCGCACGGACCCCGCGCAAGTTGTCAGGCGCGGCAACCACGGCATATCCGTCGTGCTGGAGCACGGAAATGACGCCGTTCCAGCTGGAGGAATCCGCAAAGGCGCCGTGGACCAACACGATCGTCGGTTTCGGTGTCGGCGTGCGCGTCTGCGCCTCTGCCGCGGCATAGGGAACGAGCGCGCCTGCAGCCAGGGCCAGTGCGCCGGCAAGGACAGTCTTCATGATGGAAATCTCCGTTACAGGGTCAGGCCAGGGCCACGACGGTGTCGATGTTGCCCTTCACCGCCTTGGAGTAAGGGCAGGTGCGATGCGCCGCTTCGATGATCTGGCGCGCGAGGTCCGGCTCGAGCCCGGGCACATGGACGTCGAGCCTTGCTGCCAGCGCATAGCCGTCCGGGCCGTGGCGGAGTTCGACATGGGCATCGATGGAAAGGTCGCTCGGGAGCGTCACGCCCCTGGTCGCGGCGGCAATGCCCATCGCGCCCTCGAAACAGGCCGACCAGCCGGCGGCAAAGAGCTGCTCCGGATTGGTGCCCTGGCCTGCCGTGCCGGGGGTGGACAGCGCGATGTCGAGGCGCCCGTCGGAACTGCGGGCCTTGCCTTCGCGGCCGCCGGTGACATGGACTTCGGCGGTATAGAGCGTCTTGATGTCGGACATGGGTATTCTCCTTTTAATTGAGGGGTTCGTCAGCGCAGGGAGCGGAAGGCAGCGCGCAGTTCCCGGGCGAAGAGCGCCGGCTGCTCCCAGGCGGCGAAATGGCCGCCGGTTTCTGTCTCGTTGAAGTAGAACAGGTTGCGGTAGCAGCGCTCGGCCCAGCTTTTAGGCGCGCGAAAGATCTCGCCCGGGAAGACGCTGACGGCCACGGGCAGGTCGATGATGCCGCGCGCGTTGAAGTTGTTCGAATGGTCTTCCCAATAGATCCGCGCGGCCGAAGCCCCGGTTTCGGTCAGCCAGTAGAGCGAGATGTCGTCGAGTATCGCCTCGCGGCCCAGGACGCGCTCCGGCTGCCCCCCGCTGTCGGTCCACTGGGCGATCTTCTCGTACATCCAGGCGGCCATGCCCACGGGCGAATCCACCAGCGAATAGCCGATGGTCTGCGGCCGGGTGTTCATCATCGCGGCATAGGCCGAGTTATCGCGATAGAAGGCCTGGAGCTGCTCGAAAGCCCGGCGTTCCTTGGCCGAGAGCTGGCCGGGTGCGGGATCTCCCGCTGCCAGGGTCCGGGCGATGTCGGCCGGGACCACGGCGGGCATGTTGAGATGGATGCCCAGCAGGCCCGGCACATGCTGAAGCGCCATACGCTGAGAGATCACCGATCCGCAATCGCCGCCCTGGCTGACATAGCGGTCGTAACCGAGCCGCAGCATCAGCGTGGACCAGGCGCGGCCGATCCGGTCCGATCCCCAACCCGGCGTGGTCGGCCTGGCCGAAAACCCGAAGCCCGGGATCGAGGGGATGACGAGGTGGAAGGCATCCTCGGCCGTGCCGCCATGGGCGGTCGGGTCGGTCAACGGAGCGATGACGTTCAGGAATTCCAGGACGGAGCCGGGCCAGCCATGGGTGAGGATCATCGGCATGGCGTGCTCATGGCGGGAGCGCACATGGATGAAGTGGATGTCCAGCCCGTCGATTTCGGTCATGAACATCGGCAGGGCATTGAGGCGGGCCTCCACCTGCCGCCAGTCGTAGGCGCCGCCCCAGTAGGCCATGAGTGGCTGCAACGTCTGGCGGCGCACGCCCTGGCTGTCGTCCTCCACGGGCTGGGGATCGGCCCAGCGGGTTTCGGCGATACGGCGCTTCATGGCCGCGATCCGCTCCGCAGGCACCGTGACCCGGAACGGGCGGACGCTACCGGCCTTTCCGGGCATGGCGGCCGCCCCGAGCGCATCGTCCGATGCCAGCGCGCGGGCCGTGCCGGGCAGGGCGGCCAGGGCCACCGCGGCCGTTCCCGCCCCGGCCACGAAATTCCGGCGCGATGTCAGATTGTCTGCGATCATCTCTCTTCTCCTTGGCCGGTCTCCGGGCCGTGTGGCGGACAAAGTAGAGGGATCGTCGCGGTATGCCCGTTAGCTGCGGTGATGCCGCGTTAGCGCCTGTTGTGCGCCGCCGCCCCGGGCGAAACTGCGCGCAGCTAACGCAAGCTGGCGTGCAGGACTGCCTTACCGGCGCCTAGAACGCGGCCTCCATCCAAGGGAGCCATCCGCCATGACAACGAACCGCTCGCTGGGCTTCATCGCCGCCGCCCTCATGACCGCTGGAAGCACGACGGCGCTCTGCTGCCGCGAGGCGCTGGCCCGCCCGCTGCAGGACGGCGACGCCGTCGCCGCAGCCACTCCCTCCCGCATCGGGCCGATCGACCTGCTGGAACGGGCTCGGCCATGGCTGGCGCCGCAGGGCGCTCCGACGCTGCGCGGCAAAGTGGTGCTGGTGAATTTCTGGACTTACTCCTGCATCAACTCGCTGCGGGCGCTGCCTTATCTGCGTGCCTGGAGCGATCGCTATGGAGACAAGGGATTGCAGGTGGTCGGCGTCCATGCGCCGGAGTTCGGCTTCGAGCACGATCCCGCCAAAGTCCGCAGCGCCGTTGCCGCGCTGGGCATCGGCTATCCCAACCTTCAGGACAACGACTATGTGATCTGGAGCGCCTTTGCGAACGAGGGCTGGCCGGGCTTCTATTTCATCGACGCGAAAGGCCAGGTCCGCGCCTATCGCGTGGGAGAAGGCGGTTACGACCAGGCCGAGCAACTGCTGCGCAAGCTCCTGACCGAGGCTGGCCATGACGTTTCGGGCGTGCCGCTGGCCTCGATCACGGGGCAAGGCATCGAAGTCGAAGCCGACTGGCGCAACCTGAGATCGCCGGAAGCCTATCTCGGCTATGCCAAGGCGGCCGCCTTCGCCTCGCCCGGCGGGTTCGAGCGCGATGCCGCACATCGTTATGTTCCCGCGCGGGCGCTGCCTCTGAACCGCTGGGACTTGTCCGGCGACTGGAGCGTGGGGCCGGAATTCGCCGTGTCGGGCGGTTCGGACGGCTCCATTCGCTTTCGGTTCCATGCCCGCGATGCCCACTTCGTGCTCGGCGCGCCTGCCGGTGGAAAGCCCGTGCGCTTCCGGGTGACCATCGACGGCGCGGCCCCCGGCGCCGATCATGGCGCGGATACCGACGCGGCCGGCTGGGGCGAGTTGCGGCAGGACCGGCTCTACCAGATCGTCCGCCAGCACGGCGCCGTCACCGATCGCACGGTTCGCATCGAATTCTCGCAGCCGGGCGTCCGCGCCTATTCGGTTACATTTGGATAATCCCGCCCTCCTTTGCGCACCGTGTCTTGATCTGGGAAGGAAACTGCTGAAAACGCCTAGTCAGGTTTGTGTGATCCCGTCGACACATAGCGGCAGGCGGGGATCCAGAGGACAGGCGATATCGTGGCGGATCAGGACAACCCGGCGTTCGGCGAGCAGATGGTGTTCGGGCCGTTCTGCCTCTCTCCCGGCGCGCGTCTGCTGACGCGTGACGGACAGCCGGTGGAGATCGGCGGGCGTTCGTTCGACTTGCTCGTTGCCCTGGCCGAACAGCCCGGCCGCGTCCTGTCCAAGCGCGAACTGCTTCGGCGCGTATGGCCCGATGTGGTGGTGGAAGACGGCAGCCTGCGCTTCCACATGGCGGGTCTGCGCAAGATTCTGGGCGAAGGCGGTAAGGCAGGCGAAGGCGGTAAGGCAGGCGAAGGCGGCGGGGCAGGCGAGGGCGATCAGGGTGGCGGCGCGCGCTACATCGCCACGCAAGTCGGCGTCGGCTACGCCTTCGTCGCCCCGGTCGAGAGACCGGCGGAGGCCGGTTCCCCGCCGGACGTCACGACACCGAAGGTGGCCGAAGGCTTCACGACCAATATCCCGCCGCCGCTGCCGCACCTCATCGGCCGTGAGCGCGATGTGGAACTCCTGCTGAACCGCGTGGTCGATACCCCGATATTCACCATCGCCGGCCCGGCCGGCGTGGGGAAGACGTCGCTCATGGTCGAGATCGGCCACCGGCTGACGGCGCGTTTCGCGGGCGATGCCGCCTTCGTCGACTTCGGCATGCTGGAGAACCCCTCGCTCGTGCCGCCGATGATCGCCGGGGCCATGGGCATATCCGTGCATAGCGGTGATCCCGCCGCGGTGATCCTGGGCCACTTGCGTGACCGGCCGTTCCTGCTGCTGCTCGACAATTGCGAGCATGTCGTGGAGCAGGCGGCAGAGATCGTCGAGCGGATCACCGAAGCCGCGCCGCAAGTGCGGATCGTCGCGACCTCGCGGGAGCCGTTGCGGGTGAGGGGGGAACATGTCCACCGCCTCGACGCGCTGGACTATCCCGAGGATCCGGATGGCATGACGCGGGCGCAATTGCTGGCCTATCCCGCCGTGCAGTTGTTCTGCGAAAGGGCGCGGGCGGCCGACAGTGCGCTGGAAATCGACGCGGAGGATGCCCGCCTCATCGCCGGGATGTGCCTCCGGCTGGACGGCATGGCCCTGCCTATCGAACTGGCGGCCGTGCGCGTCGCCGCTCACGGGGTGGCGGCTACGGCCCGCCAGATCGGCGAGCGTTTCAGCCTTGCATGGGCAGGGCGGCGCACCGCGCAGCCGCGCCAGCAGACCCTTCGCGCCGCGCTGGACTGGAGTTACGACTTGCTCTCCCCGGCCGAACGAACCGTGCTGGACCGGCTCTCCGTCTTCGTCGGCCCCTTCTCGATCGATGCCGCCATCTATGTGGTGAGCGATGCCGCGCTCGGTTCGGACGAAGTGGCGGCCTCGTTCGACGAACTCACGGCCAAGTCGCTCATTTCGCCCAATCGCCTGCGCGGCACGGGGACTTATCGCCTGCTGGAGATGACCCGCGCCTATGCCAAGGAAAAGCTTGCCGGGCGCGGACCGGAGGAGCTTCGGGCCACCACCCGGCGTCATGCGGCGTTCTTCCTGACGGAACTGGAAGCGATCGCGGCGCAGGATGCCGCCGCCTTCCAGGACCCGCGCTCGTTTCGGCCGCAACTGGGCAATATCCGCAGCGCCCTGGACTGGAGCTTCGGGCCGGAGGGAGACCTGAAGCTCGCCGTGCGTCTGGCCGCCGCCAGCCTGCGGGTCTTCCTCAATCTGTCGCACCTCGTGGAGTGCCGCACCTGGGCGGCCCGCGCCATCGCGGCGCTGGAGCCGGAGCAGCGCGGCAGTGCGATGGAACTGGAATTGCAGAGCGCGCTGGGCATCGCGCTGATGTTCACCCGCGGCAACAGTCCCGAAGCAGGGGCGGCGCTCACCCGCGCGCTGGAAATCGGCACTGCGCTGGACGATCGCTGGGGGCAGCTCTGCACGCTGGCCCGCCTGCACATCTTCCACGAGCGCATCGGCGAATACGAAGTCGCCATGCGCCATGCCGAACGGGCGGTGGAGATTGCCGAGGCGATCGGAGAATCCGAGGCCCTGGCGGTGGCCTATTCGCTTTCGGGGATCTCCCATCACCTGGCAGGCGACCAGACCCGCGCCCGGCACGACCTGGAACGCGCGCTGGCGGCCAGTCCGCCTTCCGAGCGCAGCCGGACGATCGCTTTCGGGTTCGATCATCGCAACCGGTCCACCATTGCCCTCGCGCGGACCCTGTGGCTCTCCGGCGAACCCATGGCTGCGCGCGCTCTGGCAGAGCAGGCGGTGCGCGAGGCGGCGGGGCTGGATCATCCGGTAACGCATTGCATCGCGCTCATATGGGCTTTCTCGGTCTACTTGTGGATGGGCGAGATGGCGCTGGTGGACCAGACGCTGGCGGCTTTCACCGATAGCGCCCAAGTCAACGCGCTCGGCCCCTATATCGCGGCCGCCGGGGGTTTCCGGGGCGAAGTGGCCGTGGAGCGGGGCGATCATGCCGCGGCCGTTCTGGCGCTGCAGGAGAGCCTCTCGCTTCTGCGCGCGGCGCGCTACGATCTGTTGACGACGCCGTTCTCGATCGCCCTGGCGCGCGGATTGGCCGCGGAGGGCCGGCTGCAGGATGCGCGGCAGGTCGTCGATGCCACCATTGCCCGCTGCACCGCCAATGAAGAGCGCATCGCCTTGCCGGAACTGCTGCGGATCAAGGCCGCGATAGTCGGTGCGGCCAGCGCCGATGAGGCAGGCGCGGCGCGGGCATTGCTGGAGGAAGCGCGCAGTCTCGCCCGCGATCAGGGCGCCCGTGCGTGGGAACTGCGCGCCGCGCTCGATCTGGCGGCGACGCTGGTCCAGGAGGGCAAGGCCCATGAGGCCAGGGCGCTTGTCGAGCAGGCCCGGCACGATATGTCACGGCCCGCCCAGGATCGCGATCTTGGGCGGGCCGAAACGCTGCTCGCTTCCCTGTCGTAGGGCGGCGTCGCAAGGCGGAGCCCTGCGAAACCGGGGGCTCAGCCCATGATGGCCTTGGCCTCCAGCAGGGCTTCGATGCCGAAGGCGCCGTTGTCCCGGCCGAGGCCCGAGTGCTTGAAGCCGCCGAACGGGGCGGTCATTTCCATCGGCGCGCCGTTGATGATGACGCGGCCCGCCAGGATGCGCTCGGCCACGGCGCGCGCCCTTTGCGGGTCGCCGCCAGCGACATAGGCGTGAAGGCCGTAGTCGGTGTCGTTGGCGATAGCGACGGCCTCTTCGTCGCCCTCGTAGGGAATGATCGAAAGGACGGGGCCGAAGATCTCCTCGCGGGCAATGGTCATGTCGTTGCGCACGCCGGTGAAGATCGTCGGCTTCACGAACCAGCCCTCGGCCGCGCCTTCGGGACGGCCTTCGCCGCCGGCCAGCAGGACCGCGCCTTCTTCCTGCCCCTTGCGAATGTAGGACTGCACGCGGTCCCACTGGCGCTGGCTGACCATGGGCCCGATCGTCGTTGCCGGATCGCGCGGATCACCGGACCGGACATGCGCCACGGCTTCCCGAATGCCGGTCTCGAACGCCTTCAGCCTGTGCGCCGGGACGAGAATGCGCGTGCCCGCGATGCAGGCCTGGCCGCTGTTGTTGAAGCCGGCGGCGAGCGCGAAGGGGATGGCAGCGTCGAAGTCGGCATCGCCGAGCACGACCATCGGCGACTTGCCGCCCAGTTCCAGCGTGACTCGCTTGAAGGTCTCGGCCGCGGTGCGCAGGATCGCCCGGCCGGTGACCGTGGAGCCGGTGAAGGAGACTTTCGCGATATCGGGGTGGCCGCTGAGTTCCGCACCGACCACGTCGCCCCGGCCATTGACGATGTTGAAGACGCCCGCCGGGATCCGTGCCTCATGCAAGGCTTCGGTAACGATCTGGGTCTGCAGTGCGCTCATTTCGCTGGGCTTGATCACGCATGTCGCCCCGGCCGCGATCACCATGGCCAACCGGGCAGCGATGAACCCGGGATTGGCATTCCAGGGCGTGATGATGGCGGCGACGCCCAGCGGTTCCATCGTTACCGTGGCGGTGCCCATCTGGCGCACGAAAGCATAGTCTTCCAGCGCCTTGGCCGCCTCGCGAAAGGCACCCACGGCGTAGTCCACCATCCAGGCGGAGCGTGAGACCGGCGCGCCGTATTCTTCGATCACGGCATCGAGCAATTCGGCGCGGCGGGTCTCCAGGGCTGCGGCCAGGCGTTCCAGCATGGCGGACCGTTCGGCCTTGCTCGTCCGCGCCATAGCCGGGAAAGCGCGCCGTGCCGCAGCAACCGCCTTGCGGGCGTCGATCGCGTCGCCGAGCCGAACTTGCCCGATCACGCCTGCGGTGGCCGGATTGTGGAGATCGAACAATTCCGTGCCGTGCGGGGTCACGAACTGCCCGTCGATGTAAATGGTGTCGATGGTCTTCATGTCACTGGGTCCTTTCCTGGGAACCCGGCTGATGTAGTTCTGTGGAATTATCTGGATAAGCAGGATAGAACGGGATGGGTTGATGAAGGAATAGGGATAATGAAGAGCGGCCTGGCCGAATTCGAAGGCGTGGTCATGATCGCGCGTCTTGGCAGTTTTCGTGCTGCCGCCGAGGAATTGGGCCTGTCGACGTCGGCGCTCAGTCACGGCGTTGCGGCGCTGGAGCGGCGGCTGGGGGTGCGGCTGTTCAACCGAACGACGCGCAGCGTCTCGCCCACGGATGCCGGGGCGCAATTCATTGCCCGCATCGCCCCTGCGCTCGTGGAAATCGGCAGCGCCATCGAGGATGTGAACAGCCACCGCGACACGCCCGCCGGCACGCTGCGCATCAATACATCCGCCGGGGCTGGCCGCATGACCCTGACCCCGATCTTCCTCGAATATCTGGCGCGTTTCCCCGACATGAACCTGGTGCTGGCGACGGAAGGCCGGCTGGTGGACATCGTGCAGCAAGGGTTCGACGCCGGCATCCGGCTGATGGAACATGTGCCGCAGGACATGATCGCGGTGCCCATCGGCGGTCCGGTGCGGATGATCGTCGTCGCCACGCCGGGTTACCTCGCGCGATGGGGAACGCCGCAAGTGCCTGCGGACCTGCTGCATCACCGCTGCATCCGCGCGCGGCTGGCCACCGGCGCGATCTGGAAATGGGAGTTCGAGCGGCGGGGAGAGGCGGTGGAAGTCGACGTTCCCGGCGCCCTCGTCCTGGACGAGATGACACTGATGCAGGAAGCGGTCCTGGCCGGTATCGGGCTGGCCTATCTCAACGAATGGTCGGTCAGGGAGCATGTCGCGCAGGGCCGGCTGGTGGCGGTGCTGGAGGATTGGAGCCCGCCTTATCCGGGCCTCACGCTCTATTATCCGGGCAACCGCCATACCCCGGCCGGTCTGCGGGCCCTGGTCCAGCTGATCCGGGAGCGAAACCTGGCGGAGGCCGGCTAGCGATCCGTTCAGGGGCTTGCTGGGGAAAAAAATTCGTGCCCGCCGGTTACCTTGGCTGCCCGAGATGGTTATGCCTCCCGTCATGCAGCAGCAAGCCCTCGTCTTCGCGCTGATCGGCTTCCTCGGTATCGGCGCGCAATGGATCGCGTGGCGTACCGGTTGGCCGGCCATTGCCCTCATGCTCGCCGCCGGTGTCCTTGCAGGTCCCGTCACCGGCCTCGTCGTTCCCGAACACACTTTCGGTGACCTGCTGGAACCGATGATCTCGGTCGCGGTGGCGCTGATCCTGTTCGAAGGCGGCCTCAGCCTCAATTTCCGCGAACTCAGAAAGACCGAAGGCGCGGTGACGCGCCTGATGATGATAGGCATTCCCGTGGGCTGGGTGCTTGGCGCCGTGGCCTGCTACTACGTTGCGGGGCTGGTCTGGCCGGTCGCGATCCTGTTCGCAGGCATTCTGGTGGTGACCGGGCCCACCGTGGTCATTCCCCTGCTGCGCCAGAGCAACATCGCGCCGCGGCCGCGCGCGATCCTGAAGTGGGAAGCGATCGTCAACGATCCCTTCGGCGCGCTCTGCGCCGTCATCACTTACGAATACCTGCGGCGGGCGGGCGAAGGCGGCACGCTGCTTTCGGTGCTGGCCGCCCTCCTGGCTGCCGCGCTCGTGGCGGGGCTCATCGGCTATGCCGTGGCCCGCGCCATCGCCTGGGCCTTCCCGCGCGGACATGTGCCGGAATATCTCAAGGCGCCCGTCCTGCTGGTGGCGGTGATAGGCACGTTCGTCCTCTCCAACATGATCCAGCAGGAAACCGGTCTGCTCGCCGTCACGGTGATGGGCGTGGCCATCGCCAACATGCGGCTGGATTCCCTGCGCGACATTCACCCCTTCAAGGAGAACGTCACCGTTCTCCTTATCTCGGGCGTCTTCGTGCTGCTGTCCGCCTCGCTCGACTTTGGAGTGCTGCGCCAGTTCGAGTGGCGCTTCATCGCCTATCTGCTTGCGCTGCTGTTCGTGGTTCGCCCGGCAACGGTGCTGCTGAGCCTGGCCTTCAGCAAGATCCCCTGGAACGAGCGGCTGTTGGTGGCATGGATCGCGCCGCGCGGCGTGGTCGCCGTGGCGATGTCCGGCCTCTTCGCGCTCCGGCTCGACCAGCTGGGTTACGGCGACGGCAGCATCCTGGTGACGCTGTCGTTCTCGGTGGTCGTGGCCACTATCCTCGCGCATGGTTTCAGCATCCGCTACGTGGCGCGCTGGCTGAAAGTGACGGGCGCGCGCAAGAAGGGGCTGCTGATCGTGGGCAGCACTTCGTGGAGCCTCTCGCTGGCCAACCAGCTGCGTCAGCTCGACGTTCCGGTGATGATCGTGGACACCAGCTGGCAGCGCCTTTCCGTCGCCCGGCAGGCCGGCATTGCCACTTACCACGGAGAGATCCTGGCGGAATCGACCGACGAGCGGCTCGACCTCACGCAGTTCCAGGTCCTGGCCGCGACGACCGACAACGAAGCCTACAATGCGCTCGTCTGCAGCGAGTTCGCCCCGGACATCGGCCGGGACTCGGTTTATCAGCTCGGCGGGATGGGCGATGACGAGGACCACCGCAGCTTGCCCGAAGCCTTGCGCGGCCGCGCGATGTTCGCCTCCGGGATCGGCGTGGCGGAAATCGCCGAGCACGAACGCGCGGGCTGGGCCTTCCGCAAGACCCGCATTAGCGAGCAGTTCGACTTCGCCGATGCGCAGGCTGCGCTGCCGGAAGATGCGAACATGCTGTTCCTGCTGCGCAAGGACGGCAGGATCCTGTTCTTCACGCACGCCTCGCGGCCCACCCCGCAACCGGGCGACACGATCATTTCCTATGGCCCGTCGCGCCACGGCGAGCCCGAAAACACCCGCGACACGATTGAAAACAAGGAGGCGACAGCATGAAAAGCGCGCCCATGATCGCATCCGCGATCCTGCTGGCGGCCCTCGGCGGCTGCCAGCAGGGCACCGGAAGCGAGGGAGAGAGTACCGATAGCGCCACGCAGGGGGCAGCGCCCGATGGCGTCGTTCCCGACAGCGCCCTTCCTGACGCGGACGCCAGCGCCGCACCCGATCCTGCGGCGGACGAGCCGAAGAAATCGATCATCCGCGCTGATGTCGATGTGGGGCCGACCCAGGCACCGCCGGTCGAGACGGTCCACCTCGTCGTGCCCTATCCGGCAAAGGGCGCCAGGCCCGACGAGGCCGGGCGTGCGCTGCTGGACGGGTTGCTGACCACGCCCGCTTTCGCGGCCGGCGGGGCGATCACGATCTGGGGGCACAGCGACTCCCGCGGTTCGGATGCCGACAACCTGGCCGCCTCGCGCAGGCGGGCGGAAGCGGCGCGCGACTATCTCGAAAGCAAGGGAGTGGCGAAAGCGCGCATTTCGGTCGTCGCGCTGGGAGAGGCGCGCCCCATCGCGCCCAACCGCAAGCTCGATGGCAGCGACGACCAGGAAGGGCGCGCCAGGAACCGCCGGGTGGAGGTGGAGATCGCCGCTCCGCAGCCCTCCGCGCCGGTCTCGCCGACGCCCTGAGGCAACGACGGGGCGGTTTCTCCGTTTGCATGGTGCAGGCCGAACGCGCAGGGTTGCCGTCTCTTTCGAGACGGGCCTGCGCCTTCGGCCCCATGCCCTAAGGAGGAACACGTTATCATGACCCCCATCGAGCGAGCCGCACGCGCCGTGGTGCAGCAACAGTCCGCACCCGCGCGCTGGGAGGATCTGGCGGAGGCGGATCAGGACCGGCTGAAAGCGGACATTGCCGCCGCCCTCCTGGCCCTGCGCGAGCCCGACGATCACATGGAAGCGGCCGGGGATCTCGCTCTGGAAAGCGCCAGCTGCCGCGCGATCTGGAGCGCCATGGTCGATGCGGCCTTGGCCGACCGGGACGAGCCCGATGCGACACCATCGCCCGATCCGCTCGCCTGACCGGCGGCGCGAATTCGCAGGCGCCATGCGTCTCTCGCTTGCGCCTGACAGCAATCGGCGGCAGGACTTTTCGCGGTCGCAACGATTGCATGAATCGGCAGAGCCAGCAACTTGCCCGAGTTTCGCGAGTTGCACCCGGATTGCGGAATCAAAGGCGCATCCGGGCCGCGACCGGGCAGTCGAAGATCAAGAGGCGACGTGACGAACACTGGTATGACGGTCGATCTGACCAACTGCGATCGTGAACCCATCCACCTGCTGGGCGCCGTCCAACCCGTCGGCTACCTGATCGCTCTCAGCACGGACTGGGTGATCTCGCGCGTTTCCGCCAATATTGCGGCGCTGCTGGACGTTCCCCTTGAAAGTCTTGTCGGCCAGCCGTTTTCCGGCTTCATCCCGGCCTCGCTGATCCATGACTTGCGCAACCGCATGGCCTATCTGGTGTCTCCGGATTCGGTGGAGCGCATGTTCGGCGTGAGACTGGTCGAGGGCGGGCAGTGCTACGACCTCGCGCTTCATCTCTCGCAAGGGCAGATCGTCCTGGAATTCGAACCCGGCGTGCCGACCAGCGGGGATTCCAGCGGCATGGTACGCGCGATGATGGCGCGGCTGGACACCCGGCCGGACCTGGCCTCCTTCTACCGGGAAGGCGCGCGCCAGGTCCGCGCGCTGCTGGGCTACGACCGGGTGATGGTCTACAAGTTCGCGGCAGGCGGCGACGGCGAAGTGGTGGCGGAGGCCTGCAAGGCCGGTATCGGATCCTTCAAGGGACTGCACTATCCCGCCAGCGACATTCCCCGTCAGGCGCGCGAACTCTACAAGCGCAACCTGCTGCGGGTCATTCACGATATCGATGCCGTGCCGGTTCCCATCGTGCCCCAGCTGGATGCCGAAGGTAAGCCGCTCGACCTGTCGCTTTCGGTGCTGCGGTCGGTCTCGCCGATCCATATCGAATATCTGCGCAACATGGGCGTCAGGGCCTCGCTGTCGATCTCCATCGTCGTGGACGGCGAGCTTTGGGGGCTGTTCGCCTGCCATCATTATTCGCCGATCTCGCCCACGTTCGAGCGTCGCTCCGTCAGCGACCTTTTCGCCCAGATGTTCTCCATGCGCCTGGAAAGCCGGGAGCGCCGGGAGATGGCCGAATACGAGCGGCGCGCGCGCGATATCTCGGACCAGCTCCTCAGCGCCGTCGCGTCGGACGAAACGCTGCTGAAGGACCCCGACTGGCTTGCCGACATCCTGATGAGCGCGATCCCCGCCGATGGGGTGGGCGTGTGGATCAATGGCAACTACGCCTTTTCCGGGTCCGTGCCGCCCAGCGAGGACTTTCGCGCCATCGTCCGCGCCCTCAACGCCACGGCGGCGGGCAAGGTCTTTGCCACCGATCACATCGGCTCGCTGGTCAAGGGGGCCGGAAGCTATGCCAGGGACGCCGCCGGGCTGCTGGCCATTCCCATCTCGCGATCGCCGCGCGATTACGTCGTGCTGTTCCGCTCGGAAATGCGCCAGTCCGTGCGCTGGGCGGGAGATCCGCACAAACCGATCGAATATGGCCCGAACGGCCCGCGCCTGACGCCGCGCGAGAGTTTCGCCGAATGGAACGAGCAGGTTGAAGGCCGCTCCCGTCCTTTCCTGCAGCACGAGCTGCGGGTGGCCGAGACCTTGCGCGCCACGCTGATCGAAGTGGTGCTCCGCCTGGCCGATGAAGCCGCGGCGCAGCGGCAGCAGGCCAATGGCAGGCAGGAACTGCTCATCGCGGAACTGAACCACCGCGTGCGCAACATCCTCGGCGTCATCCGGGGGCTGGTGCGGCAGTCCCAGCCTGACGAGGATGCCGTGAAGGAATTCGTCGAGGTGGTCGATGGACGCATCCATTCGCTCGCCCGCGCACACAACCAGATTACCGACGATCACTGGGGGCCGGCACCGCTACAGGCGCTGATCGATGCCGAAGCGGCCGCCTTCGCCGCGCACAAGGAAAGCTCCATCCATTACGAGGGGCCGTCGATCCTGCTGAATCCGCAGGCCTATTCCTCCATGGCGCTGGTGGTTCACGAACTGGTGACGAACTCCACCAAATACGGCAGCCTCTCGGGCGAGGGGATCGTCCAGATCGCCTGGGAGCGTGCCGACAACGACGACCTCATCCTGACCTGGACGGAAAGCGGGGGGCCGACAGTCAAGGAACCCACGCGCAAGGGTTTCGGCACGACCATCATCAAGCGTTCGGTTCCCTACGATCTGGGCGGCGCGGCGGACATCGTCTACGATCCGGCCGGGGTGCGGGCGACCTTCCGCATTCCCGCACGGCACCTTTCCGAACAGCGCAATTTCAAGGGCACCACGATCAAGCTGCCCAACCCGCGCCGAATTTCGCATGGACCGGCCCAGTCGAAGATGCCGATCCCGCACGATCTGCTGGCGGACATGTCGGTGTTGATCGTCGAGGACAGCCTGATCATCGCGCTCGACGCGGAAGACATCCTGGGCCGTTTCGGCGCGGAGATCGATACGGCTTCCAGCGCGGAAGGGGCGCATGGGGCGCTTGATGGCGGCATGCCGGACCTCGCGATTCTCGACATCAACCTGGGCGACCAGACCAGCTTCGGCGTGGCCGACCGGCTGACGGATGCGGGCGTGCCTTTCTTCTTCGCAACCGGCTACGGCGAACAGGCGCTGCTTCCGCAGGAGCATCGCTCGCGCATCGTCGTGCAGAAGCCCTATACGACGCACAATCTGGCGCGGGCCGTCGAAGACCTGCTGGGCCTGACGCCCATCGAATAGGATCAGCCGCTTCCCGCCCGCCCGGGCATCAACGCGGATGGCGCCGGGCGAGGGCTATGCCCGCCAGGTTCTGCTCGCGCTTGATCCAGCGAATGCGGGCGGGTCGGGCCTTGGCGACGAGGGCCAGAAATTCCGCCTCGTGGCGGTTGCGGGGTTCGCCGCGCTTCAGCGCCTCGTTGGCCTGGCGAATAACGGGAAGCGCATCGCCAACCAGCTCGATGTCCTGCAGCCCCAGCGATTGCGCCAGTTCCAGCGCGCGGTTCAGCGCGCGCCATTCGGCATCCTCATTGCTGCCCTGTCCCAGGTCTTCGAAGAGATGCACCGCGCCGCCGATGACGGCGGCGGCCTCGATCGGGCCGGGGTTGGGGCGGCAGCCGCCGTCGAAGAACACTTTCAGCCGGGACCGGGACATGCCGCGCTTGTGGTCCAGTTCGCGGCGAGATGCCAGCCGTCTCCGGCGCTTCGCAGGGCGAATGGCCGGAGAACTGGCATTGGGGCGTGCGGGGCGTCAGCTTCCGAAGTTGAACTTCAGCCGCAGCCCGTACATCCGCGGCGGGCCGTAGGCGAAGTCCAGGATGCCGGAGCTTTCGTAGCCGCCGCCCGATGCGGTCTTGAAGCGCTTGTTGGTGAGGTTGGTGGCGAAGGCGGCAATGTCGAAGCCCGAGCCGAACACGTCGCTCCAGGAGGCGTTGAGGTTGAAGAGGTTGGTGGCCGGGATCGTGACGCGCTGCGGGTTCGCGGCCGTGGCTGCGGTGAAGAAGTTGCCGTCCACCGCCTGGCTGGAGGTAAAGGTATAGTTGCCGCCGAAGGACAGCGAGCCTGTCTTTTCGCCCAGCGGCACGTCGAGATCCGCCGATAGTGTCAGGCGGTTCTTCGGCGAATAGCTGAGCGGATCGCCGGGCTGGCCGCGCGGGATGATCTGCTCGAACGGGCTGTCCGGGCTGAGCGTGGGGGGTACCAGTTCCTTGATCTCGGTATCGAGGTAAGTGTAGCCCGCCGAGAGCCGCAGCCGCTGGAACAGGGTAATGCCCGTGTCCACTTCGACGCCCTGGATCTTCGACTTGCCCGCATTGATGATCGCAGCGCCGCCGGCCAGGCCGCTGCCCTGCTTGGCGATGAGGGCGCCGAACACCTGTTGGTCGCTGAAATCGTTATAGAAACCGGCAATGTTGAAATAGCCGGGCAAGGACCCGCGCAAGGTCAGCTTGGCGCCCAGTTCGTAGGAGTCCACTTTCTCCGGATCCCATGTTTCAAGGCCGGGGTTGGTGAAGTTGACGCCGCCCTGGCGATAGCCGCGCGCATACTTGGCATAGAACAGCATGTCGGGCGTCGGCTTGAAGTCCAGGTCGATCAGCCAGGTCGGCCGGTTGGACTTGTTGGAAATCCGCGTGCTGCAGGCGGTCGTGTCGCCGCCGTTGGCGAGGAGGTTGACGGTGGGGTGATTGAGCACGTCGTTGCAGACGCGCCCGACGGGGATCGTGCCCAGTCCCGGTATCGTCGCCAGGTTCCAGCGGTTGCTTTCGGAGACCCCCACCGTCTTGTCGAACGTGTAACGGAAGCCGCCGGTTAGCGCGAACTGATCGGTAAAGTTGTAGGTGGCCTGCGCGAAGGCGCCGTGGTTGTCGAAATCGAAGCGCGTGCGCGATTCAGAGACCAGCGCGATGCCCAGGCTGGAAGCGGGCAGGCCCAGCGGCAGCACGCCGGAGCAGCCGAGGTTCCCGGCATCCGGGCAGTTCCCATAGATGCCGGTGCGCTGCTGGTTCCATCCGATCGGCCGGCTGAATTCCAGGTAGCCGCCGATCACGTAGTTCAGCTTGCCATTGGCCGAGCGGCCCTGGAGCTGGAGTTCCTCGGTTGCGGTGGATTCCGCCGCGGCGTGATAATTGGGCTGGATGTCGAGCGCGATGTAGTTGAACGGCGCGCCCACCGTGACGTAGCCCAGCGACTGGAATGTGCGGGTGACCGGCGTGTCGGCGATGCGGAAGTTGTCGCTGTAGAGATTGAACGCCGAATCCTCCCGGAATTCGCCGTAGCTGGCGATGTTCTTCACCGTCATCGTGTCGCTGGCCTGCCAGGTCGTCGTGTTGATGACCTGCCATGTCTCCAGCAGGAAGCGCGGATCGGGATTGCTCACTTCCACGTCGAGCCTGCCGTCTCCGCGCGCGGCCTGCCGGTCGATCTGGGCACAGGCGGCCGTTGCGGTGAAGTAGCGGGTGAACGGACCGCCTGCCAAAGGACTGGCTGCGTCGCGATCGCAATTCTCGTAATGGGTGGCGTAGCCGTTCGTATCCGACCGGCTGTAATGGAAGATCGTGTAATTCTCGAGATTGGGCGTCAGGTCGGCGACCACGCTGAGACGGGCGTAGACGTAGTCGGTATTGTTGTAGGCGTCAGGCCCGATGCCGGAGCGGTTTTTCATGTAGCCGTCGCGCTTGTTGCGGTCCACCGCGAGGCGTACCTTGAACGTCTCCGCCAGCGGCACGTTGAGTGCCGCCTGGATCCGGCGCTGGTCGTAATTGCCGATGGTGCCTTCGATATGGCCTTCGAACAGATCGGTCGGCCTGGTCGGAACCAGCAGGATCGCACCGCCGGTGGTGTTGCGGCCGAAGAGCGTGCCTTGCGGGCCTTTCAGCACCTGCACGTTCTGCAGGTCGGTGAAGGTGCCGGCGCCCACGGTATTGCCGGAGGTCGTGCCGCCCTGCGCGCGAACGCCCACGACGTCCGCGAAATAGACGCCCACGGTGGGCGCCGTCGAGGCATCCTGGTTGAAACCGCGCAGCGAGAAACTGGCTTTCTCGGCGCCGTAGCGCGTGTTGACGGAAAGGGAGGGGGTATAGGTCGCCAGGTCCGATGCCACGACGATATTGCGCTTTTCGATGGTGGCGCCGTCATAGACCGTCATCGAGATCGGCACATCCTGAAGCCGTTCTTCGGTGCGGCGGGCCGTAACGATGATATCGCCGGGATTTATCGTCGGCTGGCTTTGCGCCAGTGCCGGCATCGCCGTCGAAGTGCCACCCAGCACGGCGCCCATGATCATGACGCGCGTCAGCTTCCCTGCATTCATGCCTGTTCTCTCCTCCCGGTATCGTGTTTTTCTTTTTTGTTTTCCCACCGATATTGTTCTGTTTTCGGTGATGATTTGACTTTATCCCGCGCACAGGTAGCCGACGCCGCGGCGGCGCGCGCAAGTGTTCGGTTCGGAATGATCTGGGTATACTGCCGAAAATCGCCGCAATTCGGCCGGGTTGTCCCGGCCGGTACTTGCTCCCTCGCTCCGTATCTTGCCCGGAGCGTACTGCGGGTGATGCCCGGTGAAAAGAAACTATCGTTTCGTTGCAACCCGTTGCCAAATCGCGCGCCGCGAAATTCGCGGTCTAACAAGAGCTTGGCGATTTAATCTTCCGTCACGGATTATTGTTAGTGCCGATGCAGACTATCGGGCGACCATGGCGCGCGCGGGCTTATCCGAGCCTTGCCAAGGGCCGGACGGGATTGCATGCAGCGGCCGATGCTCAGGCCGGAAGGCCGCTTGTCTGCGGGCTGTGGACCGCCCGGACCTGCGGCAGGAAACTGGAGACGACTTGTGTTTGCGATCGGCTGCCTCGCCCTCATCGTCCTTCCCCTTGCCGGACTGGCGCTGGGCGGTTTCCTGGCCGGGCCGCTCGGCGCGAAGTGGGGCGCGGGGGCGGGGTTCGCCATCGCCCTGGGCCTGTGCGGCGTGACGACTTACGCGCTCGTCGCCGCCGCCCGCCGGCGCTAGGCCAGACCCTCCAGGGCCCGGCCCAGGCCGGTTTAGGCTTTGTTCACGCGCGGCAGGAATGCCGTCAGCAGGCCGATCGCCGGGAGGAAGGCGCAGACGTGGTAGACCGTCTCGATGCTCGTGCGGTCGGCCAGCCAGCCGAGCACGGCCGCGCCCAGACCGCCCATGCCGAACGAGAAGCCGAAGAACAGGCCCGAGATCATGCCGACTTTCCCCGGCACCAGTTCCTGCGCGAACACGACGATGGCCGGGAAGGCGGAAGCCAGGATCAGGCCGATCACCACGGTCAGCGGGCCTGTCCAGAACAGGCTGGCATAGGGCAGCAGCAGCGTGAAGGGCAGGGCGCCTAGGATCGAGAACCAGATCACGTATTTGCGCCCGAACCGGTCGCCCAGCGGCCCGCCCATCACCGTGCCGACCGCGACGGCGGCCAGGAAGGCGAAGAGGTGGAACTGCGCGTTCTGCACGGTGAGGCCGAAGCGGTGGATCAGGTAGAACGTGAAGTAGCTCGTCAGGCTGGCGAGGTAGACGTATTTGGAGAAGATCAGCGCCAGCAGGATGGCGATGCCGCGCGCGGCGTGGCCCTTGGGGAGGCCCGCGGAAAGCTTCGCCTTGCCGCCGGCCGCCAGCCGTTCCAGGCCATGACTGCGATACCAGGCGGCCACGTTCCACAGGACGGCGCCGGACAGCAGTGCCAGCAGCGCGAAGAAGGCCAGGCTGGACTGTCCCCAACGCACCACCACCAGCGCGGCGGCCAATGGCCCTAGCGCCTGACCGGCGTTACCACCCACCTGGAACAACGACTGCGCGAGTCCGTGCCGTCCGCCCGCGGCCATGCGGGCCACGCGGGAGGATTCGGGATGGAACACGGAAGACCCCATGCCCAGCAGCGATGCCCCGACCAGCACAAGTCCATAGCTATGCGCGGCCGACAGCACGGTCAGTCCGGCCAGCGAGAACAGCGTGCCGCCGGGCAAGGCGAGCGGAGTCGGTCGCTTGTCCGCATAGAGCCCCACGAGTGGCTGAAGGATCGAAGCGGTGATCTGGTAGGCCAGTGTCACCAGGCCGATCTGGCCGAAACTCAGGCCCAGGTCGGCCTTCAGCGCAGGATAGATCGCGGGCAGCAGAGACTGCATCATGTCGTTCAGAAGATGGCAGAAACTGATGGCGACGATCACGCCGAACACGGTTCCATTCACGGCCGCCTGTCCGCGATCGTCCATTGCCGGGCCGGACCCGCCTGCTGCCAATTTCTGGGCCATTTTTGCCGCCTCCTTCGCGGTCCTTTGCTCGTGGCGCCTCTCCTATTCGCTTTGAGATCGTCCCGCTTCGGCATATGGGTCAATCAATTATGATTGTGGGACATCAGATCCAGCAGCGCCAGCCGGCGGATTACGAGGACGTGCCGCGGCCGGTCGTCGGTATCGGCAACGATTATCCGCCCTCGTTCGAACTGGCGGAGCACAGCCATCGGCGCGGCCAGTTCCTCTATGCCTCGCGCGGCGTGGTGGCCGTGAGCACGCCGGATGGCGCCTGGGTCGCACCGCCGGAGCGCGCGGTGTGGATCCCTGCCGGAACGCCGCATTCGGTGCGGATGGTGGGCAAAGTCCAGACGCGCAGCGTGCTGGTGGCGCCTTCGGCGGGCGCGGCTCTGGCGGATACTTGCCGGGTGGTCGCGGTGTCCCCGCTGCTGCGGCAGCTTCTGGTGGCGGCGTCCGAAGTGCCGGCCGAATACGACCTGGAGGGCCGCGACGGACTGGTCATGGCTCTGCTGGTCGCCGAAATCTGCCAGGCGCCGGTCATTCCCATCGTCGTGCCTTTTCCGCGTAACCCCGCGCTGGCGGAACGCTGCCATCGCTTTCTGGAAAGCCCCCGCGCCGGAGACACGATCGAGCGATGGTCCGATGCGCTGGCGATGAACCGCCGCCGGTTTACCCGGCTGTTCCGCCGGGAGACAGGCATGAGTTTCGCGGAATGGCGGCAGCAGGCCTGCCTCTCGGTGGCCCTGCCGCGGCTGGCTGCCGGCGATTCCGTCACCGCCATCGCGCTCGACCTCGGTTACGATGGGCCGGGGAATTTCTCCACGATGTTCAAACGCGTGCTGGGCGTGCCGCCGAGCCGTTACCTGCAGCAATAGTGGACCGGAATTATCCTAGATTAACTTTTTGAAGTCCGGCCGGTCTTCGTCGTTGACAGCGTTGTCACTGACCAGCGCTTAAGTCATGCGCTTCAGCGGGCGCGCAGGAGTCGCGGGGCGTTAACAGCTGGGGGCGATGGGTAGAAAACTTGGGGAAGAGGGTTTCGGCGGGCTTGGGCCGACGCCGGAGAGTGGCTTGTCCGGGCATGTGTCCGCAGGCGGGCCAAGTGGCCATCCAGGTGGCGAAGGGCTGGGTGACGGGGCCGCGGAAGGCGATGCCGATCTGCTGCCCCTGGCCGAATATATCTATCGATGCCGCCGGATCCGTGATGAAATGCTCGGCGCGGATTTCTTCGGGGAGCCGGCCTGGGACATTCTGCTCGACCTTTTCATCGGCCAGTCCCGCAAACCCGCGGCGCCGCTCGGCACCTCCTCGGCCAATACGGTGCTGCGCTGGCAGAACGTGCTGGAAGCGAAAGGGCTGGTGACGCGCTGTACGGATGCCGCGTCGGGCGGCAACCATGCCTGTCTTACCGACAAGGGGCAGGCGCTGATGCGCGATTACTTGCGGCGGGCCGCGCGCAGTACCGGAAAGGTGAATATTTGACTATCCAATGGGAGTCATTCGTAATTCTACTTGGTTCGGAGCGTTCCTTGGCTTAGCCTGTCTTCTTGGACCTAGGGGGGATAGGCCCGAGGGGGAGGAACGGTCTGATGGCACTCACCAACCAGGAACAGCTTGTCCTTGAGCTGCGCAGCATTACGCACTTGCTGCAGGAGGCCATAGGCCGCCTCGACGCCTGCGGTCAGGATCTCGCGGCGATTCACGTCCAGACGGCCCTCGATGTCCTGCGGGACAAGGGCGGCGACGACGATTGGATCATGTTGCGGAACTGAGTGGCAGGGCGCGGGCGGGTTGGGAGCCTTGCGCTGCGATCAGGATGCCGGCTCGCCGCTGTTCAGATGTTCGATCTCTGTGGGACTGGAATTTCGGCCAAGAGCGAGATTGCGCCCCGGAAAGCGCCCGAAAGCGGCAATTTCGGCACTATGGCCCGAAGCGAAGCCCATCACTTCTTCGGCATAGTCGCGCAGGGCCTTGAAGCGTTCGACGCTCATGGCCTGGAGGACGGGGTCCTCGGCATGCATCAGCGGCATGTAGAAGAACTGGCGCTGCGCAAAGCCCAGGGTTTCGTCCATTCTGGCGGCTATGCCCTCGACGGCGAGGTGCTGCGCCGCCGGATCGCTGGCAAAGGCCAGCGCCGTGCCGCGATGGATATGGCGAGAGAACTGGTCGAGCACGAGTATCAGCGCCAGCCGGCCGAGCGGGGTCTCGGCCCAGTCCGCCAGCGCGCCTTCTGCGGCCTGGGCGTGAAGCGCGCCGAAACGGGCACGCACCGCGGGGTCCAGGGCCTCGGCGGTCTCGAACCAGTCTTTGGGAGAGAGTTCGCGGAACCAGAAATCCAGCACGTCTTCCCGGGGGTCGTTTCCGCTTTCGGTCATGCCGATTTTGCCTTTCAGTGGAGCCTGTTGGTTTCGGGAACGCATGAGGCGTGCCGCTGGCTGCCCTGCGCGGAGGAATCCCGGGTAGTCAGCGCGCCGTCGCGTCCCCGGACAGGGCCTTGGCGAGAGGATCGATTTGCGCCTCGGGAATGCGCCGGGCGATGACGGCCATCGGGTCGCGCGGCTTGTGTGCGTCGATCACGGTTTCCTCGCCCCGCCATTGCCGCAATCTGGCGGCGAGGTAGTCCGCCCGTTGGCCGCCGAGGGCGGGCGCCGCCTTTCCGGGCGCGTGGCAGGTGGTGCAGGCAGGCAATTGCTGCGCGGGCAGTCCATCCGAAACGATGGCATGGGCGGCGGGGAGGGATTGGTCGCGCAGCCCCGGTTGCCGTGCGTAATGGCGGGCGGCCTGGCGTAACTCCGCGTCCGAGAGGCCCGATGCTGCAACCTGCATGACCGCACCGTGGCGCTTTCCGGAGGCGAAGTCGCGCAGGGCGGCGAGGAGATAGCTTTCCTTCTGCCCGGCGATCACCGGGATATCGGCCTGGCCGCGCCCCAGACCGTCGGTTCCGTGGCAACCCGTGCAGCCGGCAAGGGCAGCGTTGCTGCCCGGAGTAGGCGCGGTGAGAGCCTCGTACTCGGCCGGGGTCATGTTCGGCAGGCGGCGCAGGAAGCCCACCATGCGGCGCACTTCGTCCGGTCGGTCGCCGGCCGGCCAGGCGGGCATGCCGGTGAATTTCACCCCGTGACGGACGATCCAGAACAGCTCCTTGTCGCCATATTCGCCCACCACGCGCGCAAGGTCCGGTGCGGGCGGCGTGGCGGACTGCATGACCGGCGATGGCGGCATGCCGGGCGCCCCGTGGCACACCGCGCAGGACTGCCGGAAATGGCCCGCCGCGCTGACGAGGGCCCGGTCGTCGCGCACGCGTTCCGGCGTCTGGAACGCGCTGTAAGTGCGCGCGGAGTTCTGCATGGTCCAGTGGAGGAACCAGTCGGTGATCGCCCAATGCCCCGAGGAAGCGGCGATGGGGAACAGGCCGGACCAGGCGAATCCCATGCCCAGCGCGAAGAGGGTGAGCAGCGCCAGGATCAGGCGTTTCCAGGTCAGTTTCACGGTCATTTCGAAGGTTCCGGCTTGGCTCTCAGCAGTCCCGCAAGAAGGGCAATGCCGCCGAGGAAGTAGCTTGCCCCGCCGATCACCAGCATGGCGACCCCGCCAAGCTGCTGGTCGGCCAGAGGGTCAAGGCCGAACGGCGCGCCGTGGTCGTGCATTCCGGGCATTCCCGAGCCGTAAAGCGGGCGCGGGGCGAGGCCGATGAGCACCCCCAGCAGCGTCATGTGCATCGATGTCAGCAGAAGCGCACCGATTCCGGCTGCGCGCTGGGGGGTGTGGATCGCGGCGCTCCAGAGCAGCAGTCCTGCGCCCAGGAAACTGGCGTATTCCGCGGCGCCCAGCCAGGGTGCGGCGTCGGCGGCGCGGCGCACGGCGGGCAAGTGCCACGCCCAGACGGCGACCAGTTCCACCAGCATCATCGCCATCGGCGTCACCAGGCGGGGCCAGCGGCGCGCAGGATCGAGAGCGGTTTCGGCCAGGCCGAATGCCAGTAGCGGCGCGGCCACGGCCACGGCGATCATATGCGCGGTCATGTGGCCGGTCATGCCGAAGTGCGCGCAGGCAAGGCCCAGCGGCACGAGCAGGAACCCGGTCAGGAGCGCGGCCCGCTTCACCGGCAGTCTCCGATGAACACCACCGGCAGCGCGGTGAAAAGCACGCCCACGAAGCTCAGTCCGGCCAGCAGCAGGGTTGCCTTCGCCAGAAAACGCAGCCGGTCGATGTCGGTCCCGTCCTGGTGCGGCGGCGGGCTGCCGGGCATGCGGACCTGCCGGTGGGCGATCCAGCCAGACAGGGCGATGGCCGCCAGGGCCAGCACCGTCCCGGCCACGAACAGCGTCGGGAAACGGGCGAAGGTGCCTTGCTTGGCGCAGGATATCGCCGCCCAGAGGTAGGAAAACAGGAAATGGGCCGCCCAGACCGTGGGCGGCACGATCAGGGTCCAGAGCGTGACTTGCAGCCGCTCGTGCCATTTCCTGCGGTCGCCGCGCGGGTCTTCGCTCATGCCACCTCCGGGAACAGGCCGATGGTGGCATAGGCGCAGGCGGCGGTGAGCGCGAAGAAGTGCATGTAGACGGTGACGTTGCGAATATCCGCGTCGTGATGCGGGGTCATCCGCCCTGCCAGGCTCCGCGCGAGAACATAGGCCTGCATGATCGCCGCGACGGCGGCATGAAGGCAGGTCCAGATCGCCAGCGTCCAGACGATTGCTGGGTAGCTGTGTGTGGCGGGATCCATGCCGGAGAGCCAGGGCCCCGCCAGTCCGGCCGGGACACCCGCCAGGCTGGTGGCCAACCCGAACAGCAGCAGCAATCGGCCCGCACCGATGCCACCCCGCGCGTGGATCTCGCGCGCGGCGACCGTGGCGACCCAGCCCGCAAGAGCCAGCATCAGCGCGATCATCGGCCAGAAGATGCCGGGCGCCGCGGCCATGTCGGGCGGCGGAAAGTCGGCATGCCGGGTCCAGAAGAAGAAGTAGCCGAACAGCAATCCGGAGAAGGCCGTGGCGTCCGCCATCATCGTGATGAACATGGCCCACCAGCCCGGAGAGGCTCCGCCCGAGATGTAGAGCGGCAGCTCCATGCCGTGCCCGATCGGCTTGCTGGGCTTTTCGGGAATTTCCGCCGTTCCGGTCCAGAGCCACCAGAGCACCATGGCCAGCGTCGCCACGCCCGAAACCAGCGCCAGCCAGTAGAGATGATAAGTGGTCAGGATGAACACGCCGCCCAGCGCCAGGGCGGTGAGCATGGGTTTCCAGCTGGGAGCGCCCAGGCGGATGACCGAGACCGGGCGCGCGTCCAGCACCGAGGTGATGATCGTCTCGCGCCGGCCTTCCTCGGCATCGGGCAGGAAATAGCGGCCTTCGTCCACCTTGCGCACGAAGTCTTCCTGATCCCAGATCGGATAGCGGCTCTCGATCAGCGGGATCGAGCGGATGCCCCAGTTCTCGTCCTGCGGATGGGCCAGCCATTCCAGCGTTCCGGCCTGCCAGGGATTGCGCGGGGCCATCTGGCGCCAGGGCGAGCGGCACAAGTCGAGCACGATCACCGCAACCCCGACGGCGATCACGAAGGAGCCGATCGTGGAGGCCATGTTCAGCCCGCCGAGGCCAAGGTCGGCCGGATACGTGAACACACGGCGCGGCATGCCCTCCAGCCCCGAAAGATGCATCGGGAAGAAGCACAGGTTGGCACCCACGAAGATCAGCCAGAATGCCGTGCGTCCCAGCCGGTCGGACAGTTTCTTGCCGGTCACCAGCGGCCAATAGTAATAGAGCCCGGCGAAGAGCGGCATCAGCGTGCCGCCGATCAGCACGTAGTGCAGGTGGGCCACCACGAAGTAGGTGTCGTGCGCCTGCCAGTCGAACGGGGCCAGCGCGACCATCACCCCGGTCAGCCCGCCGATCACGAAGATCGCGAGGCTTCCGGTGGCGTAGAGCAGCGGCGTGGACCAGACCACGCGGCCCGCCCAGAGGGTGACGATGAAGACGAAGATCTGCACCGCCGTCGGGATCGCCACCGCTTCGGACGCCGCCGAGAAGAAGCCGAGGCTGATCTTCGGCAGGCCCGTCGCGAACATGTGGTGGACCCATAGCCCGAACGAGAGGAACGCGGTGCCCACTGCCGCCAGCACGATCCAGGGATAGCCCAGCAGGTGGCGCCGCGCGAACGTGGGCACCAGCATGGCGAAAAGCGCGATGGAGGGCAGGAAGACGATGTAGACTTCCGGATGGCCGAAGATCCAGAACAAGTGCTGCCACAGCAGCGGATCGCCCCCGCGCGAGGCATCGAAGAAGGGCCAGTCCAGCAGGCGCTCCATCTCGAACAGCACATCCCCGGCGATCAGCGGCGGGAAGGCGAAGAGGATCATCACCGCTACCACCAGGATGTACCAGGCATAGAGCGGCATGAGGTTGAGCCGCATGCCCGGCGGACGGCACTTGAGCACGCCCACGATCAGCTCGACCGCAGCGGCGACCGACGACACTTCGATGAAGGAAAGCCCCAGCATCCAGATATCGGCGCCGAGACCGGAAAGGTCGGTTCGGGTGGTCAGCGGCGGATACATGAACCAGCCGCCGTCCGGCGCGGCGTCGAAGAAGATCGATCCCGAAACGAACACGCCGCCGATCAGGAAGGACCAATAGCCGAAGGCGGAAAGCCTGGGGAAGGGCAGGTCCCGCGCGCCCAGCAATTGCGGCAGGAGAATGATCGATACCGCCTCGAACATCGGCACGGCGAAAAGGAACATCATCACCGAGCCGTGCAGGGTGAACAACTGGTTGAACGTGCCCGGCCCCACCAGGTCGTTGTCGGGCACCGCGAGCTGCGTGCGCATGATGAGCGCCAGCACGCCTGCGAAGAGCATGAAGGCGAAGGCCGTGAGCACGTACCAGTTGCCGACCTGGTTGTTGTTGGTGTCCGTCCAGCGCAGGAAAAGGCCTTTGGGCGGCGCCCAGACTTCACGCAGGCGTTGTTCCTGCGCGGCGCGGAGGGCGGGATCGTCCTGGTCGTGCAGGCTCATCGCGCGTTCTCCGCCTTGGTCTGCTTCAGCCAGCGGGCAAGGGCCAGGGCTTCCTCCTGCGTGAGATGGGTATAGGCGGGCATGCGAGCGCCCGGTTTGAAGCGATGGGGATCGCGGATGAAGGCGGCGGTATGGGCGTCCGTCGGTTCGAGAATCCCGGCGCCAAGCGTCAGGCGCTCGCCGAACCGGGTGAGATCGGGGCCGATGCGGGCCTGGGCCGATGTGCCGGCGAGGGCGTGGCAACTTCCGCAGCCTTCGCGCGCGAACAGCGCGGCGCCGCGGTCTTGCGTGCGGCGCGGGGGTATGCGGGCGGCGGTCAGCCAGGCATCGAAGGCGGCCGGTTCCATGGCGATGACGTCGAAGGCCATCAGCGCATGGCTGAGGCCGCAGAACTCGGCGCAGACCCCGCGATAGGTGCCGGGCTTCTCGGCCTTGACGACCAGCCGGTTGGTGCGGCCGGGGATCATGTCCATCTTGCCGGCAAGGCCGGGGATCCAGAAACTATGGATGACGTCCGTGGCGGTGAGTTCGAACACGACCGTCCGGCCGACCGGGAGGCGCACTTCGTTGGCGGAGAGCAGCAGCGGCTCCGTCCGGCCGCCCGGGCCGTTGTCATCGCTCCGCGCGTAAGCGACGCGCCACCAGAACTGTTCGCCCTCTACGCGGATGTGCAAATCGCTGTCGCCGGTGGGAAGGGGGCGCATGGCCGGAAGCGCCCAGACCAGCAGCGCGGTCAGCACCACGGTCGGAACCACTGCGCCGAGCCAGAGGACGAGACGCATGCCGCTCTGGTGAGTGAGCTTTCCTTCCGGAGCCCGCGCCGCGACGAAGTAGATCGCGGCCATTCCGAGCGCGATGACACTGCCTCCCGCCGCCAGCACCGCCGTCAGCCAGAGCGTGGAGCGCGCTTCCAGCCCGAACGGCGCCAGCGCCGACTGATGCCCGTTGCAGCCCGCCAGCACCAGCGTCGCCATGGTAACGGACGCTAAGGTAACGGACGGTGCGGCAATCGATTTTCGCAAGACGACATTTCCCCTGACTCGTTCGGGGGCAACGCGTCAGGGGCCGCCGGGTTCGAGCGAAAGCGGCGAACGCGGCGTTACAAATGGTTGCTGCGGCGTGCCGCGGCTGAAAGGTCAGCCGTGAGAGCCTCGCCGCGCTCCGCCCACGCCGCCGGTCGTTTCGGTATCGGCGCCCGGATTGAGACGCTCGTCTTCCTTGTCGGGGTGAAGCTCCGCTTCCCGGGCGCGGGCCGGATCCTTCTGGGGAACGCCTTCGGGCGGCTTGCCATCGTGGTTGGTCCAGCGTCCGTCGGGCGTGCCGGCGGTTCCGGTGACATTGCGGGAATCGTCGGGTTCGTACTCGGCCATGATCCTTCTCCTTCGACAGAAGAAAGGCGCGAGCAGGCGGCCCCGTTCCCAGCTTTCGTTTTCAATCGGTCTTGCCGGCAGGGCGCCCTGCGCTCGAACCAAACGCCGGGTCCCGCGTTGGTTCTGCAAACATGTATCGGAAGAAGGACGCCTGCCCGTGACACTCAAAGCCCTGGCCATCAATTGCACGCTGAAGTCCGATCCAGCCGAGCCTTCCTCCACGGACGCGATGATCGCGGTTTTCGCGAAGGCCTTTGCCGAAACCGATGTCGAGATCACGGAGACCGTGCGGGTGGCTGGGCTCAACGTGCTACCCGGCGTGACCTCGAACGAGGGCGAAGGTGACGAATGGCCCGGCCTGCGGGAAAAGATCCTGGCGCACGACATTCTGGTGTTCGGCGGCCCCATCTGGATGGGCCAGATCGGCAGCGTCGCCAAGCGCGTGCTCGAACGGATGGATGCTTTTCTCGACGAGACCGACGACGAGGGCCGCATGCCCAGCTACGGCAAAGTCGCGGTGGCAGCGATCGTCGGTAACGAAGACGGCGCCCATTTCTCGTCGGCCCAGCTGTTCCAGTCTCTTAACGACGTGGGCTGGACGATCCCGGCTGTCGCGGCCTGTTACTGGGTAGGTGAGGCAATGGGATCCACCGATTTCAAGGACTTGGACAAGACACCTGAAAAAGTCACCAAGACGGCAAGGATGGTGGCAGGCAATGCGGCGCACCTTGCAGGTCTGCTGAAGGCCTCGCCCTACCCCGGTTGAACCGCGCGATCAGGAGATTGGGCATGACCGATAGGAAAAAGGAAGTGAAAGGCGCCGCCAAAGTGATGAAGGGGTACGCCAAGCGCCTTGCGGGCGAGCTTGCCGGCCGCCCTGACCTGGTGGTGGAAGGAGAGAAGGAACAGACCTCGGCCCTTCACGAGATCCGCCGTGCTCGCGACGCGGGCAGCGAAAGCGAGCTATAAGTGCGGCACGCTCGATCCACATGAAGAGACAGGCCGGCAACGGGCGCTAGGCGCCGCACGCTGCCGACCTGTCCGAAACCGCGAGACCGCGGCTTCACCCCACCGGGGTGCGCTCATAGCGCCGCTTTGGCAGGGCGCATTAACCGAGGTTACTTTTCAGGATTTACGCTCGGTCCTCATTTGATACCTACCGATGTCTGATACTTATTGGCGAAGGCTGTCGGGCACGATGCCGCCATTCTTGGCAAGGCTGTCCATCACGGCGCGATGGAGGGCGATATTCTGTTCTGCCGAACCGTCTGCAGCGGCATGGACGCCCAGTTCGTCTGCGAGTTCCTTCCGCGCGGAGAGGCTGGAATCGAGATCCAGCAGTTTCAGCAGGTCGACGATGGAGGTCTGGTAATTGCCGCCATGGTCCGCCTTCATCGATGCCATTTCCTCAAGCACCGCGCCGACGTCCACGGGTTCCGCCGCTTCGGGCGCGGCTGCGGCCTGCGTGGGGGCGGGTGCCGCAGGGGCGTTTTGCGTAGGCGCGGGGGCGGCTTTCGCCTTGTTGCGATGGAAGACCTTGTCGAAGATATTTCCTAGCATTCCCATAGTCTTGCTCCTGCCTTGCCGGGACGCTCCGCGATCCTTGCGACCGAGAGCAGTCTGTCCGGGAACGCGCGGCGGACTGGTTGGTTCACGATGGAGCATAGTGAGGAAGAGGAAATCACCATGAAGCACCGGGTACTATACGCCGTCTCGTTCGCAGCACTGGCTCTCACGGCCTGCAAGAAGGAGGCTCCCGCCACGAATGACGTGGCCACGGCACCGGCAACGGAAGTGGTTCCCGGCGCCATTCCGGGGGCGGACATGCCGATGGGCACGGCCACGCAGACCCCTGCGCAGGCCTTCGCCAATGCCGCCGCCAGCAGCGACGCCTTCGAGATCGAGACGTCCAAGCTGGCCATGGCCAAGGGCCAGTCGGCCGCAGTGAAGCGTTTCGCCGAAAAGATGATCGACGCGCACACCCAGTCCACCGCCAAGCTGAAGGGCGTGGCTGACAAGCTGTCGCCCGCGATCACGCCGGACGCCGGCCTCAGCGACGCGCAGGATCAGAAGCTCGATGCGCTGAAGAATCTCACCGGGGCCGATTTCGACAAGGCCTATGCCTCGGCGCAAGTCGATGCGCATCAGATGACCCTCGACAAGCTGAAGGACTACGCGGCGAACGGCGATTCCGCGCCTCTCAAGGCTTTCGCGAAGGAACTGGTGCCTACGGTGACGGCGCACCTGAACATGGCCAAGGCGCTCTAGTTCGCGAGCGGACAAAAGGTTTTAACCGAGAGTTTCGGGCCGTTTCCAAGCGGAAACGGCCCGAAACCACGATTGCCATCGGTGGTGCGACGGGGCGTTTCCGTTCTGTCGTGATACCGCAATGCTTCGGGCTTATCCGAAGCGGATGATATTTGTCTGCTGCGCGCGCCGCACTTCTGCTAGAGTCTTCCTGTGAGCACCGCGATTCCCCACGACTTCCGCATTGGTGTCGATGCAAACGACATCGACTTCATGGGCCATGTGAACAACGCCAGCTACCTCAAGTGGGTGCAGGACGCTGTCCTTGACCATTGGCGCGCCTTTGCGCCTACCGAAGTGGTGGGCCAACATCTGTGGGTCGCGCTCAAGCACGAGATCACTTACCGCAAACCCACTTTCCTGGGGGACGACGTGATTGCCACGGTGCTCCTGGAAAAGGTCCAGGGTGCGCGGGCGTTCTACGAAACGATCATCAAGCGCGGTGAGGAAGTGCTGGCCGAAGTGAAGTCCAGCTGGTGCTGCCTCGATGCCGTCACACTCAAGCCTTCCCGTCTGGCACGCGACGTGATCGACCACTTCTTCGGCAGCGAGTCCTGACAGCCTGACCAGGTTTTTCCGGCGCTTCCGTGAAGGGCCGGTACTTGGGTCATCTGTCCACTCGTGGTATCAGCGCGCCATGTTTCCCGCCGCTATCTTGCTTCTGGCAGCGATGCCTCCGGCTTCTTCGTTCATAAAGGCGCACTCCGACCGGCCCATCGGTGAGGTTGCCGCCTGCGTGGAAACCGAGTTCGATGATGTCGGCGTCAGTGAAAATCTGTCGGTGGAAACCGGCAGGAAGGTGAATTTTCGCGTCGCCAAGGAAACCGATACGCCGACGAGCCCCTTGATGTCCTTCGAGGCGCGGCACGACGGCACGCTGGTTCTCTATGGTTTCGGGGACTGGAAGGACGCGGTGGAACCGATGTGGAAGAACCTGGCTCGGGAATGTTTTCCAGAGGTCCAGGGCACGGCGCCGAAACCAAAGCCCTGAAAACGGCCCGACCGATCTGCCTGGTTCATTCCACGGATCGCAGGGCCCCGAGTACCAAGGTGCGGTAGGTTCGCGAACGCAGGCCTGACGGGGCTTGCAGATCGAGGCGTTCGAGCGCTTCCTCCTCCTCCCGCGTCGGCGCGGTGCGAGCAAGTCCGCGCGCTGCGATGGCTGCCAGCGCGCCGGGGCGACCGCCGGTTTCGGACAGATGCTGCAGCGCGGGCACGAGCCGCTGCTCGACCGGCGTGAAATCGGTGCCGAAGGGATAGGCGGGAAAGTCGTCCCTTGGCAGGGCGTCGGCGATGCGCTGCGGAAGGTTGGACCGCCATTCCTGCGGGATGCGCCAATCCGCTCCGATTTTTCCGGCGCTTTGCGCTGCCTCCAGAAGTTCGTCCTGAAACCGGCTGTCGGCCACGGCGATCAGGCGCTGGATCACCCGCTCGTCGCTCATGCCGCGAAGGTCGGCCACGCCGTATTCGGTGACCACCACGTCGCGCAAGTGGCGGGGAATCGTCTCATGGCCGTAGCTCCAGACGATGTTGGATTGCAGCGACCCGTCGTGCAGCCGGGTGGCGGGCAGGGTGATGATCGAGCGCGCGCCGTCCAGTTCCATGGCCTGCGCGACGAAGTTGTATTGCCCGCCCACGCCGCTGACGACGCGGCCGTCCTCCAGCCCGTCGGAAACCGTAGCGCCGAGCAGCGTCACCATCATCGCGCTGTTGACGAAGCGGGCGTCGACTCGGGCGGCCCGCTTGGCCGCTTCGTCGCCGTAAAGCGCGTTGACCCAGGAGATTTCGCGCATATGGATGAGGCCGCGCGTGGCTTCGTCCATGTCGCGCAGCGCTGCATAGAAAGCGCGGGGACCGACGAAGAAACCGCCGTGCAGCACGGCGCCGTCGACTTCGCGCTTGACGATATCGGCCCGGATCAGTTCGACGAAGCCGTCGACCAACATCTCGGTGGGCGCATAGAGGCCGTGCTCGAAGGCACCCATCTCCACGGGCGGGCGCACTTGCCCGGCCACGAGCAAGGTATCGATGGCGCTGCGGAAACGGTCTGGCTGGTGCTGGCGCAGGATCAGCGAATGGGCCACGGCATCGCCGATCTCGCCGATGCCGATCTGCAGCGAGCCGCCATCCGCCACCAGCGAGGCGACATGGACCCCGATCGCGTGCTGCGCCGGGCTGACCGGCTGCTTGGGCGGCCCGAACAGGGGAAACCGCGTATCCGCACTGTCGAGGATCATGGCGAAAGCATCGGCGGGAAGGTCTGCCGGGCCGGGCATGAACGGCAGCTCGTCGTTGACCTGACCGACCAGCAGGAAGTCGGCCTTGCCCGCATCCCGATGGCGGAGCAGGTCCAGCGTCATGTCGCTGTTGCAGCTGAGGCTGAAGCGGTCCTCCCGGCGGGCGACGATCTGCGCGATCACGTTCACGCCCTGATCGAGCAGGCAGCGCACGGCATGGGTGTAGTTGGCCGAAATGTAGCTGCGCTGGGCCACGGCGTTGGTGAGCCGGCTGCCCGCCTGGAAGAAGAATTCGTTCACCTCGATGTTGGGCGGCAGGTCGCCCGCCCGCTGGGTGGCGGCATACGCAAATTCGGGATAGCCACCCATCGTGCGTGCGAACACCGGCTCAAGAAAGCGGCGTTCGAGGTCCGACCCCAGCGCGGGCGGTTCCAGCGTCAGCGCGGTGAAGATCACGAGCCGTATCGATGGATCGCCCCGGGCACGATCGAACAGGGCATTGGCGACATGGGGAGACTTGCCCAGCCCCAACGGCAGGCCCAGCACGATCCGCCCGCCGGTATGGGCAATGATGCGATCCGCGATCTCTTCCGGATCGGTGAGATATGCGGTCACTTCAGCGCGTCCCACCCCGCGTCCGGTTCGAAGCGCGGCCCATGCTTGGCGGCAAGTTCGGTGAGCGCCGCGACCACGTCACTCACGCCGCGTTCTTTGGCATAGTGCAGCGGGCCGCCGCGGAACGGCGCGAAGCCGGTGCCGAAGATCATCGCCGCGTCGATCACGTCGGGATCGTCGTTCACGCCCTCGCGCAGCACGGCGACGGCGGTGTTGAGCATCGGCAGGATCAGGCGGTCCGCCAGATCGGTTTCGGGCGCTGCGGCGCTTCCGTGCCGTGCACCGTGGCCCTTCACCGCCTTGCCGTCTCGCCAGACGTAGATGCCCTTGCCGGTCTTCTTGCCGAGGTCGCCGGCTTCCACCTTTTCCTTCAGCCATGGCGGGGCATCGGGCATCGGCCAGTCGAGTTCGCGCTTCAGCATCTCGGCAACGGCCAGCCCGATGTCGAGCCCCACCTGATCGGCCAGTTCCAGCGGACCCACCGGCATGCCGAAATCCGTCGCCGCCTTGTCGATGACTTCGGGGGCGAGCCCCTCGTCCATCAGGGTCAGCGCTTCGACCAGGTAGGGCGTCAGCACCCGGTTGACGATGAAGCCCGGCGCGCTCTTCGCGGGCGCGGGCAGCTTGCCGATGCGACCAACGAAAGCGCGGGCCTGTGCCGCGACATCCGCATCGGTGCCGTCATGAGTCACCACTTCCACCAGATCCAGCCGCGAGACCGGATTGAAGAAGTGAATGCCGACCAGCCGTTCGGGGCGCTGGAGCCCTTCGCGCAGTTCGGCCAGCGGGATCGAGGAGGTGTTGGTGGCCAGAATGGCGCCGTCCTTCATGCGCGGCTCGGCATCGGCGTAGAGCTTGCGCTTGAGATCTGCCTTCTCCGGCGCGGCCTCGATGACCAGATCGGCGCTCGTCACGCCGTGGCCTTCGGGATCGGGGATCAGCCGGTCCAGCGCGTCGCGGATCTTGAGCCGGTCGCCATGTGCGATCTTCTCGTAGAGCGCGGCCGCGCGGCCGATGGCCTTGCCGATCGGCTCGGGCTTCACGTCGGACAGGCTGGTGCGCAGGCCCTTCCACGCGCACCACGCGGCAATGTCCCCGCCCATTGCGCCCGCGCCGATGACGTGCACTTGCGCTATGCCGGAAGTCTTGCCGGCCAGTTCCTTCAGCCTCTGCCTCAGGAAGAACACGCGGATCAGGTTCTGCGCCGTATCGGTCAGCATCAGCTTGGCGAAGGAGCCGATTTCCGCCTGCTTCATGGCATTCAGGTCGCCGCCATGCTCCTCCCAGAGATCGATCAGCGCATAGGGCGCGGGATAATGCGCAGACGGCGCGCGGCCCTCGGCCTGCGCGCGCATCTGCCGGGCGGCGATGCGGCGTGCCGGGGCGCTGTCCTTCAGCCGTTCTACCAGACCCTGTCGCGCCTGCTCCAGATCGCCGCCGACAGCGGCTGCGATGGCGGCGGCGACATGGCGCTCGGGCACCACGGCATCGACCAGCCCCATGCGCCTGGCCTGCCGGTCATGGATCGACTTGCCGGTGAGCATGGCGCTCATCGCCTCGATCGGATCGCACAAGTGCGTGAAGCGCGCGGTGCCGCCAAGGCCGGGGTGGAGGCCGATCTGCACTTCGGGAAAGCCGAAGCGCGTGCCCTCCACGGCAATGCGCTGCGTGCAGGCGAGGGCCAGTTCCAGCCCGCCGCCCATGGCGTAGCCGTGCATGACAGCGATTGTCGGTATCGTCAGCGCGGCCAGCCGGTCGACCACCTCGTGCGCCGCCGCGATCCTCGCACGGATTGCGCCTTCGTCAGTGACGCCGCGAAATTCCGCGATGTCCGCGCCTGCAAGGAAGCCGTCCCGCTTGGCCGACCGGATGACGAGCGCCTTGGGCGCACGCTGCTCGACAAGGTCGAGGATGCGGGAGAATTCCTCCAGGACCGCTTGCGACAGGGTGTTGGTGCCCGTGCCCTGCTGGTCGATCACGGCCCAGGCCACGCCATCGGCATCGCGCGCAAAGCTCCAGTGCGTGAAGCCTTCGGTGCTTTCCGGGTGGTCGTGGGGAACGGGGCCGAGCGTCAGGTCGCGGTCGGCCAGATAAGTCCATACGGGATCGTTCATCGCGGCCTCCTTCATGCGCGTTCGATCAGCATGGCGCCGCCCTGGCCCCCGCCGATGCATTCGGTGGCGATACCCCGGCCGCTGCCCAGCCGCTCCATCGCCTGCACCAGATGGAGCGCGATGCGCGCGCCGCTGGCACCGACCGGATGGCCGAGCGAGATCGCCCCGCCGTCGACATTGATGCGCCCGGGATCGATAGTGCCCGCCGCGCCGTCCAGACCGAGCACCTCACGGCAGAAGCCCTCGTCCTGCCAGGCGGCCAGGCAGGCCAGCACTTGCGCAGCGAAAGCCTCGTTCAGTTCCCAGAGGTCGATGCTGTCCAGCGAGAGTTCGTTGCGTTTCAGCAGTGCGGTAGAGGCTAGCACCGGACCGAGGCCCATGATCGAGGGATCGAGCGCCGACCACTGGCTGTCGACGATACGCGCGCGGGGCTTGAGGCCATGGCGCTCCACCGCCGCTTCCGAGGCGAGAATGGTCCAGCAGGCGCCGTCAGTGATCTGCGAGCTGTTGCCGGCCGTGACTTTGCCGTAGGGCCGCTCGAACACGGGCTTGAGCTTGGCCAGCTTGGCAGGCTCGCTGTCCGGCCGGACGCCGTCGTCGTGGTCGTGGACGGTGCCGTCGCGGGCGAAGGCGGGTTCGAGTTCGCCTTTCAGCCAACCTTCCGCCTGCGCCTTCGCCAGCCGCTTGTGGCTCTCTACCGCATAACGATCCGCCGCCTCGCGCGAGATCGAGAAGAGGTGGGCGAGCACTTCGGCGGTCTGCCCCATGCCGAGATCGGTGATCGGGTCGGTCAGCCCGCGTTCGAGGCCGACGATGGGCTTGAGGAAATCGGGCCGGAAGTGGCTTGCGGCCTTGAGCGCGCCGAGCGGGCCGGCCTTGTTGCCCTGCATTTCCGCCAGCCATTCCACCGCGTCCTGCCGCAGCACCAGCGGGGCATGGCTCAAGGCTTCGGCTCCGCCTGCCAGGATCAGGTCGCTGCCGCCGTCGGCGATGTAGCGATAGGCCGTGTCCATCGCCTGCATGCCGGAGCCGCAGTTGATCTGCACGGTGAAGGCAGTGGTCTGCGGGCCGCAGCCAAGGCGCAGGGCGGCGACGCGGGCCGGGTTGGCCTCGTCCGCGATGACGTTCACGCAGCCCAGGATCACCTGATCGAAGGCCGTCGGCGTGAACGGCTGGCGCAGCAGCAGCGGCCGCCCGCATTGCACGGCCAGATCGACCGGCGTGAAGGGACCGGGGCCGCCGCGCGCCTTCAGGAAAGGGGTGCGGGCACCGTCGACGATATAGACCGGGCGGCTCATTCGGCGGGCTCGGCAATGCGCGGGGTGGCCGTTTCGTGGCCGGACTGGTCGAGGTCTTCGGCCGCAAAGTCGTCCACCGCGATCACTTCCGCCACGGCCGCATCGGCGGCGCGCAAGCTCTCCAGTTCCCCATCGGTGATGAGGCCCTGTTCGTGCGCCTTGTCCAGATCGCGGATGCGTGCCTTGCGCAGGCGGTCGTGGACGGGCTGGGTCGCCACGGTTTGCTGGAAAGCGTCGGTCAGGCGGCCGACGGCCTCGTCCGCCCCCCCGATATAGACGTTCTCCACCAGCCGGTCGCGCGCGGCGCAGGGTTCCAGCAGGATGTCCGCGCACTGGCGGATCGTGCGGTCCGACGGGCCGTTGCGACGGCGGCCGAACGGCTGGATGAACAGGCGCAGCATCCAGCCGACCGGACGGGCCGGGAAGTTGGCGATGATCTCGGCAAAGCGCTGCTCGATAGTAGCGAAGCCGCTTTCCATGCACCAGGCCAGCAGCGGCAGGTCTTCGTCCTGCCGGCCTTCGTCTTCCCAGCGCTTGAGCGCGCCGGACAGCAGGTAGAGTTCGGAAAGCACGTCACCCAGGCGGCCCGAGAGCAGTTCGCGCCGCTTGAGTTCGCCGCCGAGCGTCAGGAACGAAATGTCCGAAGCGAAAGCGAAAGCGGCGGCATAGCGGCTCATCTGCCGGTAATAGCGCGTGGCCTTGCCTGCCCTGGGCGCGGGGGCGAACCTGCCGCCGCTCCAGCCGCGCACGAAGGCGCGGATCGCCGTCTTCAGCGCATGGCCGATGTGCTTCCACAGCACCTGGTCGAAATTCGCCAGCGCCCGGCCGCGATTGGCATCGCCCACGGCGCGGATTTCCTCCAGCAGGTAGGGGTGCGAGCGGATCGCGCCTTGTCCGAAGACCATCAGGCTGCGGGTGAGGATATTGGCGCCTTCCACCGTGATGCCCACCGGAATGGCGCGGTACTGGCTGCCGAGGTAGTTGCGCGGTCCTTCTATGATCGCCTTGCCGCCGTGCACATCCATGGCATCGTTGATGACGACGCGCATCCGCTCGGTGGCGTGGAGCTTGAGGATCGAGGAAATCACCGCCGGGTGGTTGCCCTGGTCCAGCCCGGCGCACGTAAGCCGCCGCGCGCCGTCCAGCAGATAGGCGTTGCCGGCGATGCGGGCGAGGCGCTCCTGAATGCCTTCGAACTTGCCGATCGGCAGATTGAATTGCGAGCGGACGCGGGCATAAGCGCCGGTGGTATGGGCCGCGAAAGCGCCTGCTGCCGCCGAGAGCGAAGGCAGCGAGATCCCGCGCCCGGCCGCCAGCGCGCTCATCAGCATCTTCCAGCCCTGGCCGACGCGCTCCGGCCCGCCGATCACGTTTTCCAGCGGGATGAACACGTCATGCCCTTCGTTGGGACCGTTCTGGAACGTTTGCATGGAGGGGATGTGGCGGCGGCCGATGGTCACGCCCGGCAGCTCCGTGGGCACGAGCGCGACTGTGATGCCGATATCGTCCTGATGGCCCAGCAGATGGTCGGGATCACGCAGCTTGAAAGCCAGGCCGAGAATGGTCGCCACCGGCCCCAGCGTGATGTAGCGCTTGTGCCAGTTGAGGCGGATGCCCAGCACGTCCTCGCCGTTCCATTGGCCCCGGCAGATCACGCCCTCATCGGTCATCGCGGCGGCGTCGGACCCGGCCTCGGGGCTGGTAAGCCCGAAGGCCGGCACTTCGCGCCCTTCGGCCAGGCGGGGCAGCCAGTGCTCCTGCTGCTCTTTCGTGCCGAAGCGCAGGATCAGTTCGCCCGGCCCAAGCGAATTGGGCACCATGGCCGTCACTGCAGTGGAGACCGAGCGCGTGGCGATCTTGCGCACGATTTCGCTATGCGCGAAGTTGGAAAAACCAAGGCCGCCGTGTTCCTTGGGGATGATGATGCCGAAGAACTTCTCGCGCTTCAGGAAGTCCCAGGCTTCGGGCGGCAGGTCGCGGGTTTCCCAGGTCATGCGCCAGTCGTCGATCATGGCGCAGAGCCTGTCGACCGGGCCGTCCATGAAGGCGCGTTCTTCTTCGGTCAGCGTGGCTGGCGGGATCGCCAGCAATTGCTCCCAGTCCGGATTGCCGGTGAACAGCGCGGCGTCCCACCAGGTATTGCCTGCGTCGATCGCCTCGTTCTCCGTGGCGGACAGTGCGGGCAGCGCGGACTGAACGAGCGAAAGAACCGGACGGGTGAGGATTTCGCGGCGGGCGGTGGTCATGATATGGGTCGCGGGCGACATCGGGCAGGCTCCTTCTCCTGCCCGGCACAACGCCTCTGCACGGCGAATTGCTCCCGGGTCCGTCTCAAGTCAGCCTCGCGCAGACCCGGCTTCAGGACTTGCGCCGCAGTTCCTCGGGCTTATGCGCCGCTTTCTTGCCCGACTTGTCGCTCTTGACGATATATTGCGGGTCGTCCGGCGTGGCGGCGACCTTGTGGCGCTTGATATGCGTTTCGGTGGTCTGCTTCTTCTGGACAGTGCCGTGTGTCGCGCCCTGGCTGGTGTCCCACTCCACCTTGTCGCCTTTCTTGAATTCCTTCGTCATGGCGCTGTCGCTCCTGCTCGCGGATATTCCCCGCCAACGCCCGCCGCCGGGTCGGCGTTCCTGTTCGTCCGCTCCTTTCGCGCCTGTGCTTGGGTGCTGGGAGCTTGATGGCGGCCATGGTTTGCGCATATGCCGGGAGGATCACGAGTGGCCCATCCGCTGCCGGGTCATCTGAGAGGTCTTCCATGCCCCTAGTCAAGAAATCCGCGCTGGCCGCCCGCAAGACGGCCCCCACGGGCTCCGGCACCGATCCGGTCACCCAGCAGCCGGTGCCGCGCACGACCGCGGCATCGGCCCGTGGAGGGCGGCGCGCGGTCACCGTGCTGGAACGGCTGGACGAGGCGACGCAGGAACTCGCCAGCGGGCTTACCGAGGCGGCAAGCGCTGCGGGAGAACTCCAGCGGGCCGCCGATCACATTTCCGTCTCGGCCGAAGAAGCGGCAGGTGCGGCCCAGGAATCGCTCGGGCTGATCGCCAGCCTGCGGGGCAATTTCCGCGAATCCAGCGAGCGCGCGGGTGCTGCGCAGCGGCACATCGAACTGGTGCAGTCGGGCTTTGCCGAAGCGGCGACGCAGATCGACGCTTCGGTTGCCGCGATCGTCCTGAATGGCGAACGGCAGCTGGGATCGGTCCAGCTTGTCGAGAAGCTGGAGGCCACGGCCGCGTCGATCATCGCGATCGGCGGCACGGTGGCGGACCTTTCGGAGCAGACCGGGATGCTGGCGCTCAACGCGGCTATCGAGGCGGCGCGCGCCGACGAGGCGGGAAGGGGCTTCGCGATCATCGCCGACGAAGTGCGGGAACTGGCCGACGATTCGGAGCGGAACGCCGCGGAAATCCGCAGTCTGGGTGACAGCATCGTCTCCGAAATCCGCCAGGTGGCCGAGCGCATCCGCCGTGCCGCCACGGTTGCCATCGGTCAGGCCAATGGCGGGCGGGCGCTGGTGAACGATCTTCAAGAGGCGCGCGGGCGGCTGTCCTCGCTCGGGAAGGGCGCGCAGGATATCGCGCTGGCCGCCATGGAGGCCGACGGTGCCGCCACCGAGGCGGAGAAGGGCGCGGAGCAGATCGCCGCCGCGGCCGAGGAGCAATCGGCGGCAGCAGCAGAAGCGCGGCAGGCCGTGGAGCAGCAGGCGGCCTCGCTGGAGCAGAGCCAGCAGACCGCCGAGACGCTGGCAGTGCTGGCAGACCGGCTTTCGGGCGAAGTCGGCGGAGAGAGCGCCGGGCAGGGCCAGGAAAGCGGCGCGGCCGAGCAGATCGCGGCGGCCGCCGAAGAGCTTTCGGCCACCGTGCAGGAACTGTCCGGCGCGGCGGGCGAGATCCTCGTGGCCATCGAGCAGATTTCGCGCGGCGCACAGATCCAGGGCGCGGCTACCTTGCAGGCCAGCGCGGCGATGGTGCAGATCGAAAAGGCGGCCATATCCGCGCAGGAACGCGCGGAAGAGGCCAGCACGGGCATCGCCGCAGTGATCGCCACGACCGAGCAGGGCAGCACCCAGGTGATGGCCCTGGTGTCCGGCGTCACCGAAAGTGTCGAGGAAACCCGCGCGGTGCTGTCGTCGCTCGGCACGATCGGCGACACCGGCCGCCGGATCGAGAAGATCGGCGACGGGCTGGCCCTGGTCGCGCTCCAGACCAACATGCTCGCGGTCAACGGCGCGGTGGAAGCGACCCGAGCGGGCAGTGCCGGCGCCGGTTTCTCGACCGTGACCGGCGATATTCGCAAGCTTGCGCGAGAGGCGGCAGCCAATGCGCAAGACGTCAAGGACGCGGTGCGCGCCATCCAGGACCACTTGACCCTCGTACGCAGCGATCTCGACCAGATCGTGGGCGCCGCTGAGACCGAAGGCGGGCGGAACCGCGCGATGATCGAGCGTTTCTCCGTCATGGCCGAAAACCTTTCCGAGACCGGGCGCGGAAATGCCGCCATTCTCGGCGGAGCGCAGGCGATCCTGCACGCCGTGCGCGAGATCCGCAGCGGCAGCGACCAGATCGCCTCGGCCGCCGAACTCGCCGCAGGCGCAGCCCGGCAGGCCAGCGCTGCCGCCCGCCAGCAGGCGCAAGGCGCGGAGGAACTGGCGGCGGCGATCGAGGACATCGCGGCGCTGGCCGTTTCGCTCGACCGCGGCGCCTGATCGGTCCGTGTCCGCGCGGGCGGCGGCCGAAAGCGAAGATACGGTTCTCAATTTCGTGGCGGGCGGTCGGCGAATGGCCCTGCCTGCCCGCCTGGTTCGCGAAATCTCGGCTCTGCCGCGACTGACCCCGGTGCCGTTCGGTGCCGCCAGGTTGCTGGGCCTTGGCAACTTTCGGGGGCACATCCTGCCCGTTCTCGCGCTCGGGGATGCCAGGAATGGGGCCGGCGAAGGGGCGCCCGCGCGGGCCTTGCTGCTGGACGGCGCCCGGCCGGTGGCGCTGGCGGTGGATGCCGTGCTCGGCCTGAGCGCTGGAGGGGATGGCGAGAACCTGGACCTCGATGCGCTGCTCGTGGCCAGTTTCCCGGCTCCGGAGCGACGCGCTGCGCGCCATGCACCGCTGCATGCGGAGCGCGGCGAAGCGGTTCGGGACGAGCGCCTGGCACTTCTGGTCATGGATCTGGCCGGCCAGCGCTTCGCCTTGCCCGCCGATCAGGTGCAGGAAGTGCTGACGAAGCCCGCCGATCTTGCCGTCGTTCCCGGAGCGGCGGCAACGGCGCTGGGGGCCATCGAACATCGCGGCAGCCTTTTGCCACTGTTCTCGCTGGCCCGCCTGCTGGGTTTCGAGGCCGAAGTCCCTGCCGCGCGCGAGCAGGTCGTGGTCGTGCGCGTCGGCGCGGGCCGGGTGGGGCTGGTGACGGAACGGGTGCGCAATGTCGTTCATGTCGAGCATGGGCGCCTGGAGCCGGTGCCGGGCGTGCTGCTGCGCGGAGATGCGGAGACCTCGATCCAGGCGATCTGCCGTCCCGGTTCGGGCGAGCGCCTGATTTCCGTGCTCGATGCCGAACACTTGCTCGATGCCGAGGCGGTGGCCGGGATGGAGGCGCTTCCCGACTTGCCGGATGTGATCCCGGCGGCTGTGGAGGCGGAGAGCGCCTACCTTGCCTTGCGAGCGGGTGGAAACCGGCTGGCGATGCCGCTCGGCTCCGTGGAAGGGGTGGCGCGGGTGCCGGTTCTCTCGGCCATTCCCGATGCGCCGGGCTGGCTATCAGGCATGGTCAATGTGCGCGGGTCTGCAGTGCCGGTGATCGACGTTTCCATGCGGCTCGGCGGCGGATCGGTGGCGGAACGGGAGGGCAGGCGCCTCGTGCTCGCGCGGCAGGGCGGGGATGTCGTCGGCCTGCTGGTCGAACGCGTGGACGGCCTCATCAGGCTGACGAACGCGGCCATCGAGCATCCGGAGGCCGGCGGCGAGGCGGACGCGATCTTCGAGGGTTATGTGCGCCTGGCCGATGGTGCCGGCGCGGGAGAGCGCATCGCCCTGCTGGTCTCGCCCCTGACCCTGATCGACGCGGCCGGGCGCGATCTGCTGGAGGCGGTGCGTTGACCGCGATCCGGCTGCTGATCGTCGACGATTCCGCGCTGATGCGCAAACTGCTGGTCCAGCTTTTCCGCGAGGACGGCGGGTTCGAGATCGCAGTCGCGCGCGATGGCGCCGAGGCGCTGGCCATGCTCTCCACTTTCGCGCCCGATGTGGTGACGATGGACGTGCACATGCCGCAGATGGATGGGCTCGCCTGTCTCGACCGGATCATGGTGGAGCGGCCCTGTCCGGTCGTCATGGTCTCGGCACTGACGCAGGAGGGCGCCGACGAGACGCTGGAGGCGCTGTCGCTGGGCGCGGTCGATTTCGTGGCCAAACCCGAGGGGCCGATCTCGCTGGAGATCGACCGGATCGCCGACCCGCTCGTGGAAAAAGTGCGCGCGGCGGCGTCTGCGCGCCTGCCGCGCTTCGTGCGTCTGGCCGACCGCCTGCGGGCAAGGGCTCATGCGCGCGCTTCTGCGATGAGGGCCGGGCATGCCGCTGAGACGCAGCTTGTCGGGAGGGAACCGGCCCAGCTGCCGGGCGCCGAGCCGCTGGACGGCATTTCCGCGGTGATCGTCGGTTCCTCGACAGGCGGCCCGCCCGCGCTCGATGCCTTGCTGCAGCCGCTGCCGGCGGATTTTCCCTGGCCCATCGTCATCGCGCAGCACATGCCGGCCAGCTTCACCGGGCCGCTCGCCCGCCGGCTCGACCGGCAATGCGCGCTGACCGTCAGCGAAGTGACCGGCGCCGTGCCGCTGCTGCCGGGGCATGTCTATATCGGCCGCGGCGATGCCGACGTGATCCTGTCACGCCGCCGGGGAGAGGCCTTCGTGCTGGCCGCGCCCGCCCGCGCCGACCTGCCCTGGCACCCGAGCACGGACCGGCTCGTCGAGTCCGCATGCGATGTGCTGGGCGCCGAGGCCCTGGTGGGGGTACTGCTCACCGGCATGGGCAACGACGGGGCGCAGGCCATGGCGCGCATGCGGCGCGAGGGTGGCCGTGCGATCGCGCAGGACGCCGACAGCGCCGTCGTCTGGGGCATGCCGGGGGCGCTGGTCGCGCTGGACGGCGCCGACCTGATATTGCCGATGGACCGCATCGCCGGCCAGTTGCTCGACTGGGCCGGCGCATGACGGAAACCGGAACGGGCCTTTCGCCGGGTTCGGGCGTCGAGAATGCCGATATCGCGCGCATCAGCGACTTGCTGCGCGGCTGGACCGGCATGACTTTCGGCCCGAAAAAGACCTATTATATCGAGCGCCGACTGGTGGATCGGATCCGGCGCACCGGATCGCCCGATGTGCGCGCCTATTTCACCCGCCTCCTGACCGACGCGGAGGAACGGCAGCAACTGATCAATGCCGTCACCATCAACGAGACCTATTTCTTCCGCGAGGAACACCAGTTCGCGGCGCTCGCCAATACGATCCTGCCGGAACTGGCGCGCACGCGCATTCCCGGCGACCGCATCCGTATCTGGTCGATGCCCTGCGCAACGGGCGAGGAAGCCTACTCCATCGCGATCTGGCTGCTCGAATTCTGGCCGCTGGTGGATGCCTATAACATCGAGATCGTCGGCTCCGACATCGACACCGCCGCGCTCGCCGCCGCGCGCGAGGGCGACTATGGCGAGCGCGCCGTGGCCCGCATGCCCGAAGAACTGCGAGCGGCCTATTTCGAGCGGGACGAGCGGCACTACCGCCTGATCGCGGACTTGCGCGAATCCGTGCATTTTGCCTACGCCAATCTGATCGACGCCAGTTCCATGGCCGCACAGGGCCAGTTCGACGTGATCCTCTGCCGCAATCTCCTGATCTATTTCGACGAGGCAGGCAGGCAGGTGGCGGCGGACAACTTGCATGGCGCGCTGCGCCGGGGCGGCTATCTTTGCCTGGGTCACAGCGAATCGATGACCCGGATCGACGATCGCTTCAATCTCGTTCGCCTTGACGACGCGATCGTCTATCGTCGCTCATGATGGACGAATTGCTCGAACAGTTCCTGATCGAGGGACGGGATCTCGTGGCGCAGGCGCAAGGCGATCTGGTGGCCCTGGCGCGCCAGCCCGAACGCCGCGACGTGCTCGACAGCCTGTTCCGCGCGGTCCACACCCTGAAGGGCTCGGTGGCCCTGTTCGAAATGGCGCCCGCCGAGCGCCTGCTGCACCGTGCCGAGACGCGCCTGGATCAGGCCCGGCGCGGCGATGCGGTGCTGACGGCGGAAGACTTCGACGGCTTCGTGGCAACGGTGGACCAGGTCGACCGCTGGATCGACGATGTGGAACGCGACGGCCGGCTGCCGGCGGATGCCGAGACGCGCAGCCTTGCGCTTGCGGCCTCGCTGGATGAAGCGGAACACCCGGCGGCGGCGCCGGAAACGACCGGCGAACTGCCGGACTGGACCGCGCCGATTGTCCGCAGCGCTGCCGCGGCGGATGGAGCCGGTGCCATGTCCGCCTTCCGCTACAGGCCCGATCCGGATTGCTTCTTTCGCGGCGAAGACCCCCTGACCGTCGTGCGGGCGGTGCCGGGCCTGCTGGCGATGGAACTGCAACCGGCGCCGGACGCGCCGGACCTCGCGCAGTTCGAGCCGTTTCGCTGCGCGATGCATCTGCTGGGACTCTCCAGCGCCGAGCCGGACGATGTACGCGCGGCCTTTCGCATGGTGCCCGATCAGGTCGAGGTAGTGCGGCTGCGCCAGGGCGAGAGCGAACCCGGCGCGGCGGAAGCGGCCCCGGCCGACCCGGGCGAGGGCGGCGGCATGCTGCGCGTCTCGGCCTTGCGGCTCGACGTTCTCGCTGCCGAAGTGGGCCAACTCGCGGTGGCGCTCAATGCCCTGGAGGCGACGGCAGAGCGCGCGGCGGTGACGGACCGCGCGCTGGCTGCCGAGCTGCGCCGCGTTCAGGGCGAGCTGTCACGCGCGCTGGGGCGGCTTTCCTCGACGGTGGCCGAAGTGCGCCGGGTGCCGTTGCAGCCCGTCCTGCGCCGCCTGCCGCGTCTGGCGCGCGAACTGGCCGCCTCGCTCGGCAAGGACGTCCGGTTCGAACTGGCCGGCGAGGGGGCGGAAGTGGACAAGCAGGTGGCGGACGCCATCTTCGAGCCGCTGCTCCATCTCGTGCGTAACGCCATCGACCATGGCCTCGAAAGCGCCGAGCGACGCGCGGAGGCCGGCAAGCCTGCCACCGGGACCGTCCGCTTGAGCTTCCAGCGCAGCGGAGACCATCTCGCGGTCGCGCTTTCGGACGACGGCAAGGGCATCGATGCCGCGGTAATCCGGCAGGCGGCGGTGGCTCGCGGCCTCCTGGACGAGGCGGCCGCGGCAGCACTGACGGATCGCCAGGCCCTGCGACTGATTTTTGCGCCGGGCTTCTCCACCTCGCAAGTGGTTACCGACGTGTCGGGCCGGGGGGTGGGCATGGACGCCGTGCAGCGCGCGGTCGAGCGGATGCAGGGCTCGATCGAGGTGGAGAGCACGCTCGGCCAGGGCACCGATATAGCCATCCGCCTGCCCCTCACGGCAATCCTGACGCGCCTAATTACGGTGCGTGTCGCCGGCGAGCGCTATGGGCTGCGCATGGACCAGATCCACGAGACGCGGCGCATCGACCCTGCCGAGATCCAGGAGCTTGGACATGGCCGCGCCTGCGTGATCCGCGACCGCACGGTGCCGGTCTTGTCGCTGGCGGCGCTGCTGGGCCACGAGGACACGCCGGGGGGCGAAGCGGCGAGGCTGGTGGTGACCGGAGCGGCAGGCGAGCGGATCGCGCTGCGCGTAGACGCCGTGGGCGAGCGAATGGATGCCGCCGTGCGCGAGCGCTCCGGATTGCTCGCCGCGATGCCGGCCATCGGCGGCACTGCCGTCGATGCCGATGGCGGGGTGCTGCTCGTGCTTGATCTGCCGGAGCTGCTGTCATGAGCATCGTCATGGAAAGCGATATCGTGCGTCTGGTCGGGGCCTGCCCGGTCGAGGATGCGGAGCCGCTGCTTTTGGCGCTGCAGGACGATCCGCAGCGCGTCGTGGACGTCTCGGCCATGGAAGGCGCGCATTTCGCGGTGTTGCAATTGCTGGCGCTGTTCGCCCGGCGGATCGAGGGGGACTTTGCCGATCCCCTGCTTCAGCGCCTGTCCTTTGCCGCACCGCAACCGCCGGCTTTGTAATGAAAGTTATACCCGCCTTCAGGTTCGCGCCCTATAGGTCGGGAAAATCGCCCTCGCGGGCAGCACCATGAGCAGCAGAAATTGAGGAGCAGTCCGTGTCGGTTACCGTGATGATCGTGGATGACAGCAAGCTTGCGCGGATCGTGGCATCCAAGGCCCTGGCCCAGCTCCAGCCGGAGTGGAGCAAAGTGGAAGCCGGCAGCGCGCGGGAGGCGCTGGAAGTGATCGAAAACGAGACGGTCGACGTCTCGCTGATCGATTTCAACATGAGCGAGACGGACGGGCTGGAACTTGCGGCCGAGTTGCGCGCTATGCGGCCCGAGATGCCGATTGCGATCATCACCGCCAACATCCAGGACGAGATCATCGCCCGCGCCCGCGAAGTGGGTGCGGCATTCATCGCCAAGCCCGTGACCAGCGATGGTCTTTCGGGCTTCCTTTCGGGTGCCGCGCTCAAGCTGAGAACCACGCGGGCATGATTCCGGAGCAGGTTGCCCTTACCGAGCTTGAACGCGATGCGCTGACGGAAATCGTCAATATCGGGGTGAGCCGTGCCGCCTCCAGCCTGCGCAAGATGATCGGCGAGCAGGTTCTGCTCTCCGTCCCTTCCATCGAAGTGGTAAGCCACCGGCGCGCCGCGCGCCTCATCAGCGAGCGCGAAGTGGCCGAGCTGATCGCAGTACGGCAGGATTTCAGCGGGCCTTTCTCGGGCCGCGCGCTCCTGATCTTTCCCGAGACGAACAGCCTCGAACTGGTGCGCGCCGTTACCGGCGGCGAACTCAGCGCCGAGGAAGTGGTAGAGATGGAGCATGAGGCCCTGGCCGAAACGGGCAACGTCATACTCAATTCCTGCCTGGCGACGATGGCGAACATGCTGAAACGTTCGTTGACGATGACGATCCCGGAAGTGCTTCGCGGCAATGGTGCCACCCTGTTCGAGGTGGACGAGTCCGGCGCCGAGGAAGGGCTCGTGTTGTTCCTCTACATCGACTTCGCCGTGCGCATGCGCGACATCAGGGGCTATATCGCCATGCTGATGGACATCCCCTCGCTGGCGACGCTGAAGGAACTGCTGGACGAATTCATCGCGAGCGTCGTGGGCGACGATGCCTGACACGGACGGGGGACCGGGCGGCGGCGCCGGTGATGGCAAGGGCGGAAACGGGATGGCGCGCGCCGCGGGCAGCGCACTGAACGACGAGCAATTGCGCGCGGTTCTTGCGGCGGCCGGGGCCAGCGGGTCCTGGGACTGGGACATCGCCGGGGAACGCTTGTTCCTCGATGCCAGCTTCGCCGAGCTTTACGGCCTCCCCACCGACCAGATCCGGGACGGTTTCCCCACCGCCACGTTCTTCCGCTCGATCCATCCCGAAGACCGCCCGCGCATCCGCATCGCGGTGGCGGGCATGCTGGCCGGGGCCTCGCTGTTTTCCAAGGAGTTCCGCGTCGTCACGCCGGCGGGCAAGGTCCTGTGGATGCACGGGCGCGGGCAATGCCATCTCGATGCCGATGACGAGCCGTTGCGCTTCACCGGCCTGCTGGTCGACGTTACCGAGCGCAAGCGTACCGAAGAACGCCTGCGCATCGCGCAGAGTGCGGGCGGGGTGGGCACTTTCGAATATAACGACGGCTTTGCGACCGTGTCCGTCTCCACCGAATTCTGCGTGTTGCTGGGCCTGCACCCGGCGGACCGGCTACCGCTGCGAACGATCAATTCGGTCGTCAGCGAAGGTGAACTGGCGCTGATCCCCGAAGGCGTGCAGGGCGCCCTTCCGGACACGCTGGCGGGCGAGTTCCTCATCCGCAGGGGCGACGACGGCGAACTGCGCTGGATCGCCCGGCGCGGCGAAGTGCAGTATGAGGCGGACGGCACGGGTTATCGTTTGCTGGGCGTCATATACGACGTAACCAACGCCAAGCGGCAGGAAGCCACGCTGCGCGAACTGGCGGAAACGCTGGAACAGCGCGTCGCCGCCGAAGTCGCGGAACGCCAGCATGCCGAAGAGGCCCTGCGCCAGGCGCAGAAGATGGAGGCCGTCGGTCAGCTTACCGGCGGCATCGCCCACGACTTCAACAACCTCCTGACGATCATCATCGGCAGCATCGACATGGCCTCTCGCCGGGTGGCGCCTTCGGCCGATCCGCGCGTGCGGCGCTCGCTGGAACAGGCGATGAAGGGGGCCGAGCGCGCCGCCGCACTGACCCACCGCCTGCTCGCCTTCTCGCGCCGCCAGCCTCTGGACCCGCGCGCGGTGAACGTGCGCGACTTGCTGGAGGGCATGTCGGACCTGCTCTCGCGCACGATCACCGAGGCCATCGCCATCGCCATCGATGCGAATTCCGGCGTGTGGATGATCGAGGCCGATCCTCACCAGCTTGAAAATGCCATCCTGAACCTGGCGGTCAATGCGCGCGACGCCATGCCCGAGGGCGGTTCGCTGCGGATCACCGCCCGCAACGCGGTCCATTCCGGCACGGGCGGGGACATGCCCGCCGGCGATTATGTGGCCATCGAAGTGGTCGACAACGGTGTTGGCATGGACGAGGCGACGCTGGCGAAAGTCTTCGATCCGTTCTTCACCACCAAGGACGTGGGCAAGGGCACGGGGCTGGGCCTGTCGATGGTCTATGGATTCGCCAAGCAGTCGGGCGGCGGCATCGATATCGCCTCGGAGCCGGGCAGCGGTACGCGGGTGGTGCTTCACCTTCCGCGCGGCGATGCAAGCGCAGTAGAGGATCAGGCCTACCATCCCGCCGCCGAGGATTTCGGCCGCCCTTCCGAGACGATCCTGGTGGTAGAGGACGATGATGACGTGCGCCGCTACGCCGTGGGCGCGCTCTGCGATCTTGGCTACCGCGTGCTGGAGGCGGCCGACGGCTTTGCCGCGCTCGACCTGCTGCGCGGGCGCGATCGACCCGTGGACCTGCTGGTGACGGACGTGGTGATGCCGCGCATGTCGGGCAGCGAACTGGCCCAGTCCGCCCACGAGATCGTGCCCGGTCTCGGCGTTCTCTACACCTCGGGCTACCCTCACGACGCGATCATGCATGAAGGGCGGCTGGGCGAGGGTGTGGAACTGCTCTCCAAGCCGTTCACCATGCAGGCGCTGGCCGCGAAAGTGCGCGAACTGCTGGACCGCTGAGCGCCCTCAGCGCCGCAAGGTTCCGGCTGGCGACGCTCCTGCCCGCTTGGTCTTTCCCTCGGGAGCATCGATGCCCATCGCGGGTTGATTTCGGCAACCTCATGGGAGAACTGCAATGACCAGCAAGACCCTCAGCGACCTTGCCGAGAAGATGAAGGACATAGATTTCACGATGCTCTCCACCCACGGCCCCGGCGGCACGATCGCCGCGCGGCCGATGAGCAACAACCGCGATGTGGAATATGACGGCGATTCTTGGTTCTTCACCACCGAGGATACCGCGATGGTATCCGAGATCGCCGACGATCCCCGCGTCGGCCTGAACTTCCAGGGCAAGGCCGGGATCCTGGGCATGCGGCCATTCTTCATTGCCGTGGAGGGCAAGGGCGAACTGATCCGCGACAAGGCCCAGTTCGCCGCGCACTGGACCAAGGATCTCGATCGCTGGTTCAAGGACGGCGTCGATACGCCCGGCCTCGTGCTGATCCGCGTGGGAGCAGAGCGCGCTCACTATTGGGACGGCGAGGACGAAGGCGAAGTGATCGTGGAGAGAGGGTCCTACGTTGGTGGTCCCTGACGCTTTCGGCTCCGAAGGTCCGGCTCGGCGCGTTCCTGCGGGGGCGTGCTGAGCGGGCATGCGCGTATTCCTCGATTTCGAAGCGTCTTCGCTGGCGAAGCGCAGCTATCCGATCGAGGTGGCCTGGGTGTTCGAAGACGGGCGCTGCGAAAGCCATCTGATCCAGCCGCACCCGGACTGGACGGACTGGGACGAGGAGGCCGAGGCCATCCACGGTATCTCCCGAAGCCAGCTTGCGCGCGAGGGGGAGCCGCATGACCGGGTGGCGCTCCGCATGGTGGAGGTGCTGACCGGCCACGACCTCTTCGCCAGTGCGCCGTCCTGGGATGCCAAGTGGCTGAATGCCCTGCTGCGCAGCGTGGGTTTCCCCAAGCATCAGCTTCGGCTGGGCAAGACGTCCGAGATGATCGCGCGGGAACTGGGCACTCTGCTGGGAGAAGCGTTTTCACCGGAGGAATCCCGGGAGGCTGTGAAGGCAATTCTTGCAGATACAGACCCGGCGCGGACGGGGCCGCCCGCCCACCGGGCGCTGCCCGATGCGCAGGCCGATCGCTCGCGCTGGCTTGCAGCGCAGGGGGCTGCCGAGGCGCTCCGGCAGGCAAAGGCCATCTGCCGCCCCGGACGGCGTAGCGCCGACTACCCCGCCTGACCGCCGTGATCCTGACGAGCCGCGGCCATGAGGCGATCCTTGAACCAGATCATGCCCGCATCGCTCGCCCGGGCCGCGTGATACTGGATCATCTCCCGCATCGGCGGCATGGCGATCGGCGCGGGTCGGATTTCGAGCGGTAACAAGGGTGCAAAGAGCCGGGCGAGCCGCTCATGCATCAAAGCCAGCAAGTGCGTGCCGGGCAGCAGCCATGGCACCAGCGAGAACGATGGCGCCGTCACTTCTATGCGCCGCCGGTCATCGGCCGCCAGCAGGTGCCGCTCCGCGAACGAGGGGACGCCGGTGATCCTTACCGCCACATGGCCGCAAGAATGGAAGGCCTCTTCGGTCATCTCGCCGGAAAAGACGGGGTTCCCCGACCAGCCCACCACGACGTGGCGCTCCTCGAACAGCAGTTCGCTGGGGTGGTCGGCGCTGAGGAACTGTTCCGGCGTGAGCTGGAAGTCGAGCTTGCCGTCTTCCAGCAGCGCGCTCGTCTGGCGGGTGGGCAACACGACGTTGATCGCCACGTTCGGGGCTTCTGTCTTGAGCTGGGGCAGCAGGGGACTGAGCAGGATCGTGGCGATGTAGTCGGAAGCGGCGATTTCGAAGCGTCGGTCGGACGTGGCCGGATCGAAGGCCGTCGCCCCGGATATGAGCGCGCGAAGGCTGCGGACCGCTTCGGAGACTTGCGGCGCCAGCGCCAGGGCATGGGGCGTCGCCACCATCCGCCGGCCATGCGGCACCAGCAGTTCGTCGTTGAGCGCCAGCCGCAGCCGCGCGAGTGCCGCGCTCATGGCCGACTGTGTCAGGTTGAGGCGCTGCGCCGCCCGCGTGACGTTCTGCTCCTCCAGCAGCAGTTCCAGCGCGATCAGCAGGTTGAGATCGAACTTGTCGAGGCGCATCGAATATCGATCCTGTCCATGATAAGAGCATTGAACCAGAGGTTTCATCGATGATGAACCGGTCCAAGTCCAGCCCCGTGGAAGCGAATTGCCAAGCGAGGCCGTCTGGCTATCATGCGGTTCATGTTAAAGAGGAATCACGCGGGCCGCACGGGCGGATGAAGGCCGACGCTGGTCGCGACGGGCAGGAACGCGGGCCTCTTTCGAGGCGCTCGATGGTGATCGCCGCATTCTCGACCATCGTCGAGTGGTACGATTTCACGCTTTACCTCTATCTGGCGACCGTGCTGTCGCGCGTGTTCTTCGGCGGCGGCGAAGGATCGCTTTCGGTCACGCTCGGCGGGTTCGCCGTGGCCTATCTCATGCGGCCGCTGGGCGCGGCGGTTTTCGGCCATGTCGGAGATCGCTATGGACGCAGGCGCATGATGCTGCTGTCCATGGCACTGATGACGGCGGCCATGCTCGCCACCGCCGCGATGCCGACTTATGCCAGCATCGGCGCGGCTTCGGGCTGGTTGCTGCTCGGCCTGCGCTGCGTCATGGCCTTCTCGGTCGGCGGCGAATATACCGGCGTCGTCGCCTATCTGATGGAAGGCGCTCACCGCCGGCGGCGGGGTCTGGTGACGTCCTCGGCGGCCGCCGCCAGCGAACTCGGCGGCCTGCTGGCGGCGGGCGTGTCAGCGCTGGTCGTCAATGCGCTGGCTCCGGCCGCGCTCGACGCCTGGGGCTGGCGCATACCCTTCCTGTTCGGCGCCGGCCTGGCCGGAGCCGTGCTGCTGGCCCGTGCAACGCTGGAGGAATCCCCCGAGTTCGAGCGGCAGTTGGTCCACCGCACGGTGCCCGAACGACCGCTGCGCCTCGTCCTTACCCGCCACCGCGCTGCGATCGGGCGCGGGTTCGCCATCTCCGCGCTGGGATCGATCACATATTACGTCGGCATCACTTATGTCCCGGCATTCGTCACCGAATCCGGTGTGATGGCGGAGAGCGAGGCCTTGTGGCTGTCCACGGCGGCGGCCTTCCTCGTCATTCTGGTCACGCCGTTCATCGGCGCGCTGTCCGACCGGATCGGGCGCCGACCGGTGTTGCTGGGCGTGGGCGCGCTGGCAGTGCTGCTGCCCGCCGCCTCCTTCGCCGCAATGGGAGAAGGATCCTACGGCGCCGCGCTGATCGGCGCGCTGTTGCTGGCGGCGCTGGGCGGGGCAGTGAGCGCTGTGGGGGCGGTAGCGACGGCGGAGCAGTTCCCCGGTGAGGGGCGTCTTTCGGGGCTGGCCCTGGGTGCCACGGCCGCGACGGCGATCTTCGGCGGGCTTGCGCCATTCGTGGCGCAATTGCTGGTCAAGGCAACGGGCTGGCAGGCAGTGCCGGGCGTGATGATCGCGATCGTGGCCATCGGAGCCTTGCCGGTATTCCTCAGAATGCCGGAAACCAGGCCGACCCGCTGAAGCGCGCGAGTGCAGCCGGATTTCACAAATTGTGAAATCCGGCTTTGCCATTTATCGATGGTCGTCGCGGAAAAATCCCGTCATCTACACCGTTGCATCGCAGCAAAGTGCCGAATCCCGGTTCGGGCACGATAACGCTCCTGGCAGCAACGAGGTATTTCGATCCATGACGGCTTTGACTGAAACGCGCTACGTCTATCGCTTCGGTGGCGGCGTCGACGATGGTGGCAAGGGCGACAAGAACCTCCTCGGCGGCAAGGGCGCCAATCTGGACGGCATGGCTGCGATCGGCCTGCCGGTTCCCCCGGGCTTCACCATCACCACCGAGATGTGCACGCGCTACTACACGGACGGCGGCGTCTATCCCGAAAGCGTGAAGGCCGAAGTGGCAGAGGGCATTGCCCATATCCAGCAGGTGACCGGCAAGACCTTCGGCAACATCGCCGATCCGCTGCTGGTCTCCGTGCGTTCGGGCGCGCGCATCTCGATGCCGGGCATGATGGATACCGTGCTCAACCTCGGCCTCAATGACCAGACGGTCGAAGGCCTTGCCCAGACCTCGGGCGACGAGCGTTTCGCCTGGGACAGCTATCGCCGTTTCATCCAGATGTATTCGGACGTCGTGCTCGAACTCGATCACGGTGCCTTCGAGGAAGCGCTGGACATCGCGAAGGAAGACCGCGGCTACGACCTCGACACCGAGATGACCGCTGCCGACTGGAAGATCCTGGTCGCGGAATACAAGGCTATCGTCGAGAAGCTCTGGGACAAGCCTTTCCCGCAGGACGTGCACGACCAGCTCTGGGGTGCGATCGGCGCCGTGTTCGGTTCCTGGCAGTCGGACCGCGCCAAGGTCTATCGCCGCCTGAACTCCATCCCCGGCGAATGGGGTACGGCCGTCAACGTGCAGGCCATGGTCTTCGGCAACATGGGCGAAACCTCGGCCACCGGCGTCGCCTTCACCCGTGACCCCGCCACCGGCGAGAATGCGTACTACGGCGAATATCTCATCAATGCCCAGGGCGAGGACGTCGTTGCCGGCATCCGCACGCCGCAGTACCTCACCAAGGACGCCCGCGAGCGTGCCGGTGCCCGGGCCGCCTCGATGGAAGAGGCCATGCCCGAGACTTATGGCGAACTCGCCGGTGTGTTCGAAGTGCTGGAAAAGCACTACCGCGACATGCAGGACATCGAGTTCACGGTGCAGCAGGGCAAGCTCTGGATGCTCCAGACCCGCTCGGGCAAGCGCACCGCCAAGGCCGCGCTGAAGATCGCGGTCGACATGGCGCGCGAAGGTCTCATCAGCGAGGAAGAGGCCGTCGCCCGCGTCGATCCCGCCGCGCTCGACCAGCTGCTTCACCCCACGCTCGATCCCGATGCGCCGCGTGACGTGCTCACCAAGGGCTTGCCTGCATCGCCGGGCGCGGCTTCGGGCGCGATCGTGCTCGATGCCGATACCGCCGAAAAGCTGGCCGAGCAGGGCAAGGCCGTGATCCTTGTCCGCGTGGAAACCAGCCCCGAGGACATCCACGGCATGCATGCCGCGCGCGGTATCCTGACCGCACGCGGCGGCATGACCAGCCACGCCGCCGTCGTGGCGCGCGGCATGGGCCGCCCCTGCGTCTCGGGCGCCGGCAGCCTGCAGATCGACAATGTCGCTCGCACCATGCGCATCGACGGGCGCGTTCTGAAGGAAGGCGACACCGTCACCATCGACGGCGCCACCGGCGAAGTCATGGCCGGCGAAGTGGCCACCGTGCAGCCGGAACTCGCCGGTGACTTCGGCACGCTGATGGAATGGGCCGACAAGGTTCGCCGTCTCAAGGTCCGCGCCAATGCGGAAACGCCGCTGGATTGCCGCACCGCGCGCGAATTCGGCGCCGAGGGTGTCGGGCTCTGCCGCACCGAACACATGTTCTTCGATGCCGCCCGCATCACTGCCGTGCGCGAGATGATCCTGGCCGAGGGCGAGGCCGAGCGCCGCGCCGCGCTGGCCAAGCTGCTGCCCGAACAGCGTGACGACTTCGCTGAGATCTTCACGGTCATGGCCGGTCTGCCGGTAACGATCCGCCTGCTCGATCCGCCGCTTCACGAATTCCTGCCCCATGCCGAGGCGGAATTCGAAGACGTGGCGCGTGCCGCCGGCGTCAGCGTAGACACGCTCAAGCGCCGCGCTGCGGAGCTGCACGAGGTCAACCCGATGCTCGGCCATCGTGGCTGCCGCCTCGGCGTGACCTATCCGGAAATCTACGAGATGCAGGCCCGCGCGATCTTCGAGGCGGCGCTCATCGTCAAGGAGAACACCGGCGAGGCGCCGATCCCCGAAGTGATGATCCCGCTGGTCGCCACCCGCAAGGAGCTGGAGCTGATGAAGGCCATTGTCGACCGCGTTGCGGCCGAAGTCTTCAGCGAGCGTGGCGCCACCGTGGACTACCTCGTGGGCACGATGATCGAGCTGCCGCGCGCTGCGCTCAAGGCGGGCGAGATCGCGGAGCTGGGCGAATTCTTCTCGTTCGGCACCAACGATCTCACCCAGACGACCATCGGCATCAGCCGTGACGATGCCAGCCGCTTCCTGACGCATTATGTCGACAAGGGCATCTTCGCCCGCGATCCTTTCGTCAGCCTCGACGTGGACGGCGTCGGCGAACTGATCGAACTGGCCGCGGAACGTGGCCGCAGAACGCGCCCCGATATCAAGCTGGGCATCTGCGGTGAACATGGCGGCGATCCGGCCTCCATCGCTTTCTGCGAAAAGACCGGCCTCGATTACGTCTCGGCCTCGCCCTACCGCGTGCCGATCGCACGCCTGGCGGCGGCGCAGGCGGCACTTGCCAACAAGTAAGTCATAACCGCGTCGGGGAGGAGGAGCGACCTGACCGGGAATGCGGATCGCGCGCGATAGCGTGCGGTCCGCATTTGCTTTGGCCATTGCGAAACGTCGGCCTTCAGCGGCCGGCGGAGCGTTCCACCAGGAAGTCGATCAGCAGTCGCGCCGGGCCGGACAGGCTGGCGCCGTTGGCGGCGATCAGCATCTGGCGCTCGGCCCAGTTCTCGTCGAGTTCCACCAGTTTGAGACCCATCGGCACGATGAAGTTCTTGGCGGCTTCGCTGGGCAGGACGCCGATGCCGAAGCCGGCCTGGATCATGCGGCAGACCGCGTCATAGCTGTCTACGGCCGCGCGCAGGCGGAAGGACCAGCCCTGCTCGTCGGCAGCACGGGCGAGGAGGCGGGTATTGGCGGTATCGTAGCCCATTTGCACGAATTCGTGCTCGGCCAGATCGTGGAAGCGAACCGAATGGGTGCCGAACAGCAAGTGCGGCGGGGCGACCACGGTGAGCCGGTCGCATCGGTATTTCCAGGTATCGAGACCCACGGTTCCCGGCTCTTCCATGATGACGCCCACTTGCGCTTCGCCGGCGCGAAGGCGGCCGACGATCTCTGCGGAGTAGACCTCCTGGATGTTGAGGCGGATCTTGTCGTTGGCATGGCCGAAAGCGGCGAGGTCGGCGGGCAGGAACTGGGTGATCGCCGAAGTGCAGGCGAGAATGTCGACGCTGCCTTTCAGACCGTTGGCGTAGTCGGAAAGGTCGGACACCGCCAGCCCGATGTCGCGCATGATGCGCTGGGCATGGGCCAGCAGGGCATTCCCCGCCGCCGTCGGCGTCACGCCGCGCCCGTTGCGGACCAGCAGTTGCACGCCGAGGTCCTGCTCCAGCTGGGTGAGCCGGCGGCTGATCGCGCCGATGGCGAGGTTCGCCTCGTCGGCCGCCCGCGACAGGCTCCCCAGCTCCGCAACGCGAATGAACAGTTGCAGGGTCGTCAGGTTGAGCATCGGATTTCGCGCGTTACGGCCATGAGCCGGTCTCTATAGTGCGCAACGACCCCCGCGGCTAGCGCGCCGCAGCGGCTCGCGCTTGCCAGGCATAGGGGCCGACCACCGTACCTACGAAGCCGCCTGCCGATTTGGTGCTGAGAAAGCGCACGTCGACGTTCTGCGCCAATGTGGCGCGCTGCCCGTCCGCGGCATAGGAGATGTCCACGCTGGCGCCTTTGAAGTGGAGGAAGAGCGTGACCGGCCCGGTGCCTGCGAAGGGCTGCGAAGCGATCTCACGCTCGGGCGCATCGCCATCGCGCACGAGAAGGGCGACGCGGGTCGTGCCCTGTTTGCGGAGAAGGCCGAAGAACAGGTAGGCCTTGTCGGACTGGACGGCGGCCAGCCCCGCGCGGTCGCCATCGGCGGCTGGCGCGTAGCGCAAGTCCACCGATATGGCGGCGTCATGGTGCTGCTGCCGCCTGCCCACAAAGGCGGGGGCGGCGGAGAGGTCGCCCAGCGGCGTCGCGCCTTCCAGCACCAGCGAGCCGTTTTCCAGCTTGTAGATCGGCGCGCGGGGCGTGCGCAGGCCGATCCAGGCCATGCCCAGCCGGTCGCCGTCGAACGTGTCGCGGTAGCTGTAGTCTCCCGAGGCAGCCGGTGCGGCGGCGCCGGCGGGCAGGTCCGGCCGAGCCGCGACCAGCGGGATGGCCTTGTCGGCCGGCAGGATACGCGGCCAGCCATCCTGCCAGGTGACGGGGAGCAGGAATGTCTCGCGGCCGATGTTGTAGTAATCGCCTTCATAGGGCCGGGTCGCGAGGAACGTTGCCCACCACTTGCCGTCCTGCGTTTCGACGAGCTTGGCATGCCCGGCGGAAGTGACCGGGTTGGCACGCGCGGGATCGAGCGACCTCTGGCTGAGAATGGGATTGCCGGACCAGGGCACGAACGGCCCGCGCACGCTGCGGGAGCGGAAGACGACTTCGCTGTGCTGCTCCCCGGTGCCGCCTTCCGCGGCGATGAGGTAGTATTGGCCATCGCGGCGGAGCAGGTGCGGCCCTTCGATCCAGACCGGTTTGCGTGCCAGGTCCACGCCTCCGTTGACGATCTGCGTCGCTGCGCCGACCATCTTGCCGGCGTGCCAGTCGAATTCCTGAACCCAGATCGCGCGGTGCCCTTCGTAGAGCGCAGTCCCGCTCGGCGCCCGGTTGTTGACGATGAAGGCGCGGTCGCCCTCCCAGTAGAGCGAGGGATCGATACCTTCGAACGACAGCCAGACCGGGGCCGACCAGGGGCCTTTGGCGTCCTTCGCGGTCATCACGAAATTGCCGCCGCAATCGACGCAAGTGCCCAGCAGGTAGAATGTGCCCGCATGCCAGGAGATGTCCGGGGCGAACATCCCGCGCGAGCTTCGCAGGCCCGCGAAGTCGAATTGATCCGGGCGGTCGATGGCGTTGCCGATCTGGCGCCAGTTCACGAGGTCGGACGAGGTGAAGACCGGCAGTCCGGGATAGTGTGCGAAGGAGGAATTGACGAGGTAGTAGGTGTCGCCCACGCGCGTCACCGAAGGATCGGGATAGTAGCCGGGAAGGATCGGGTTACGATATTCTCCCGGGCCGGGCTCCACGGCGTCCTGGCTGCGGCCCTGGTAGGCAAAGTTGTCGAAGCGGGCGCCGCGATCCGGTTCTGCCGCGCGTGCTGCCGTCATGGGGGACGCCAGCAAAGGCAAGGCGCCGGCGGCGAGCAGGAATGCAGCGCGAACGGATTTCAGCAATGGTTCTCTCCCTTTGCGGGGGAGCTTAGGTCACGCTTGATGGTAACGCTACCATAAACCGAGCAGGTCGTGATCGAGGCCGCGGGGCGGCCCGTTCGGCGTAAATCGCACCTTTCTGGTTGTGGCGCATATCCCACACAAAGACCGGACAGGTTGTTTAATCAACCAGCAATCCCTCAGCAATCTTGCGAGCCAGTCGCATTATCACTAGTGGCGCGATCGCGACTCATTATCGATATCGAAAGGCAGTTTATGTTTCGAACGACGGTCCGCGGCCGCCTTCTCCTGGGAGCAGCCACCGGCATGGTGGCCATTTCCCTCCTCCCTGCTGCCGCACAGGCTGCGGCGGCCGATTCCGACGACACCATCGTCGTCAAGGGTGACCGTTCCGCAACCGTGGCCTCCTCGGGCACGAAGAGCGATGTTCCGCTGGCGGAAACGCCGCAGTCGGTGTCGGTGATCGACGCGTCCACGATTGCCGAGCTGGGCATCCAGAACCTCAACCAGGCCTTGCGCTATGTGGCCGGCGTCACGCCGGAAACGCGTGGTTCCTCGGCCGAGGTCTACGACCAGTTCAAGCTGCGCGGCTTCGATGCGCCGGTCTATCTCGACGGCCTGAAGATGTTCTCCAGCGGCTCGGGCTATGCGACGCCGCAAGTGGACATGTCGCGCCTGGACCGCATCGAAGTGGTGAAGGGCCCGGCATCGGCGCTCTACGGTTCTTCCAGCCCGGGCGGCTTCGTCAACGAGCAGAGCAAGCTGCCGATCAACCGCGATTTCTACGGCGCCGTGTCCGGCACCTACGGCAATTACAGCAATTACCGCATCGATGGCGACGTGGGCGGCAAAGTGGGCGAAACCGTGCTCTGGCGTCTCTACGGCAGCGCCAACGGGGCCGATGCCCAGCAGCGCTACGGCAAGCGCCGCCGCGAAACCGTTTCCGGGGCCGTGACGCTGGGCGCCGGTACCTCGACCACGTTCACGGTGCTCGGCGCCTACTCGCACGATCCGTTCAACGGCAACTACGGCGTGTTCCCGGCCAGCGGTACCCTGTTCGACAACGCCAACGGCAAGATCTCGACCAAGTTCTACGGCGGCGAGCCGGACGACTTCTTCAAGCGCGAGCAGGCCGCGGGTACCTTCATCTTCCGCCACGATTTCGGCAATGGCTGGGCCTTCCGCTCGTCTGGGCGCTATCAGTATGTGAAGACCCGTCTGGGTATCGTCTATACCTCGGGAACGCCGGTCGAAACGGACAGCACGGTCTACAACCGCGCGTCCTATGCGACGAACGAGCAGCTCAACAACTGGACTTACGACAACCAGCTTTCCGGAGAGTTCACCACGGGTTCGGTGCACCACTCGGTCCTGTTCGGTGTGGACCGCCAGGTTGCCCATTCGACCGAGCTGGCCAAGTTCGGCACCGCCACGACGATCGACGCCTACAATCCCGTTTACGGCACGATGGCGACGCCCGCGAACCCCTATGAGGTCCCCGGCGTCGACACCAACGGCGATTTCATCGACCCGACCACCACCGCCACCCGCCAGCGCCAGCAAGGCATCTACGCGCAGGACCGCATCTCGGTGGGTAATCTGGACGTGACGCTCGGCGGCCGGCAGGACTGGGCGCGTCTTGAGCAGAACGGCTCGGTGCAGACCAACCGCAAGTTCACCTGGCGTGCGGCGGCGCTCTACAAGACCGAACTCGGCCTGTCGCCTTACGTCACTTACTCCACCTCGTTCGAACCGCAGTCCTCGGTGCTGGAAAGCGGCGAACTGGCCAAGCCTTCGGTCGGCAAGCAGATCGAGGCGGGCGCCAAGTACCAGGTTCCCGGCACCGATATCCTGCTGACCGGTGCCTGGTTCCAGATCAACCAGACCAATGTGGTGGTTTCCGATCCCGTGACGTTCACCGCGTTCCAGTCGGGCGAGGTCCGCTCGCGCGGCGTCGAGGTGGAGGCCAGCGGCTCGTTGCCCTACGACTTCAACTTCCGGGTTGCCTTCAGCACCCAGAACGTGAAGGTCCTCGAAGACGTCAATACGGACAACGTCGGCAAGGGCCTGGCGACTGTCGGCAAGGGCGGCATCTCGGCCAACCTGGCCTGGGCGCCGAAGTCCGGTTCGCTGGAAGGCTTCTCGATCGGCGGCGGGGTTCGCCATGTCGACAAGGTCTATGCCGGCAGCCTCGATGGCACGACCACGATCTACACCCCGTCCTACACCGTGTTCGACGGCCTGCTCCGGTACAATCTGGGCAAGCTGAATCCGGATCTCGGCGGCGTGACCATCGGCCTGAACGCCACCAATATCTTCGACAAGAAGTACCTGACCAGCTGCTTCGCGGCTTACAGCTGGTGCTGGTACGGCAACCGTCGCACCGTGCAGGGGACCATCGGCTTCACCTGGTAAGCCGGACCGACGCGGTCACGAAAGGCCCCGCAGCGTACCGAACGCTGCGGGGCTTTCCTTTATCGGATCGGCGCGCCGAGCGGTTTGCCGTGACGGAAGACCCGGCGTTCCGAGGGCGGGGCGGCCACGGCGGCCGCCGCACTCACGGCCGGAAGCGCCACGAAGCTGGCCTCTGCGCCCACTTGCAGGCCCCGGCCTTCGAGGCCGAGCGAGACGGCGGCCTCGGTCGTCGCCATGGCCAGTGCCACGGCAAGATCCTCGTCCCGGTAGAAGCCCGAGCGATAGCCTATGAGCATCGCCCGCTGGAGCATGTCGCCATTGCCGTAGGGCCACCAGGCGTCGCGGATATTGTCGTTCCCGGCAAAGACCCGCACGCCATGTTCGTGCAGGCGCAGAATGGGCGGAAAGGCGCGATCTCCCGGTGCGTTGGTCATGATCGCCACCCCGGCGTCGGCCAGGGCACAGGCGATCGTGTCGAGCACCGGAAGCTCCACGTCGCCCAGGGCATAGGCATGGCTCACCGTCACCCGGCCGCCGAGACCCAGTGCGCGGGTGCGCGCGGCAATGCGGTGCAATTGCTCAACGCCCGGCAGTCCGGCCTCGTGCAGGTGGATGTCGATCTTGGCACCGCGCCGCTCGGCAAGGCCGAAGACGATGCCGAGATGAGCTTCGGAATCGCCGTCCATTCCTTCGGGATCGATCCCGCCCACCACTTCCGCGCCTTCGCGGATGGCGGCGTCGAGAATGTCGGCCGTGCCGGGGCAAGTGACGATGCCTGCCTGCGGGAAGGCCACCAGTTCGATGTCCATCTGGCCGCGCCATTTCTCACGAGCGGCCATGACCGCGTGCAGATGCGAGAGCCCGGTCGTGGCATCGACATCGACATGGCTGCGCATCGCCACGGTGCCCAGGCTGGCGGCCTGGCCGATCAGCACGTCGGCGCGGACCGCGGCAGGGCGCACGTCGGCGAGCATGGCTTTCTCCACCGCGAGCCGTTCGCGCAGGCTGGCGGCGGGGCGGTGGGGTTGCCACGGTTCGCCGAAGAAGCTCTTGTCGAGGTGGATATGGCCGTCGACGAAGCCCGGCAGCACCAGGTGTCCGCCCAGATCCACGCGTCCGGCCGTATCGTCGGCGACAAGGTCGGGGCCGATTGCCACGAAGCGGCCGCCCGAAACCGCCAGGTCGGCCAGGCTGCCGTCCGGGAGCAGGGCGCCGGTGAAGAGCTGCTCTATCATTGCGTGGCTCCGGCCTTGTCGGCGATGTTCCAGGCCGCGACCTTGTTCTTCGTATCCGTCAGCATCCCGTCCAGCGCCGTGCGGTCATAGAGCTTGCCGTTCATGATGACGGCGCGGATCGCGCGGGTGGCGGCGATGTCCTTCAGCGGATCGCGGTCCAGCAGGACGAGATCGGCCGCCTTGCCGGGGGCAACGGCGCCATAGCGGCCCAGCAGGCCGAACCAGGCGGGACCGGCGCGGGTCGCGGCGGACAGGGCCTGCGCCGGGGTGAGGCCTTCCTTCACGAAGAGGCTCAGTTCGTCGTGCAGGCCGATGCCGGGATAGTTGAAGGAATTGAGGAAGCCCGCATCGGTGCCCGCGATCACGGTGACGCCCGCCTTCTCCAGCAGCGGCAGCACCGCCGCCATGCGCTGGAAATGCGCATGGCGCGCCTCGACCGCGGCAGCATCGGCCTTTGCGGCGCGTTCGATGCGCCATTCGTAGGTCTTGCGCAGCTTCGGGCCGATATAGGCGAGATAGGAATCGTGCGCGTGATCGTCGGCATCGAGCCAGGCGAGGATGCGGCTGCCGTTCAGCGTGGGCGTGACGAAGACGCCCTTCTGCGCGAAGTTGCGATAGGAGGCCATGGCCGTCGCCGTGTCGAACCCGCTGTCGAGCCGGCGATTGGCCTCGGCACGGTCGATGCGGCCCGCGGCGAAATCGGCGGCGATCGCCGCTTCGTCCTTCACACCGGCCTTGTAGGCATAGTCGATGTGTTCGATCGAGCTGATCCCGGCATCGACCGCCTGGCCGACGGTCAGCGCCATCGGGATATGGCCGGAGCTTCGCAGCCCGCGCGCCTTGGCCTGCGAGACGGCATAGAGGAACAGTTGCGGGTCCAGCGTGCTGTCAGTGATCTTCACGAAGTCGACTTTGTCCCGGTCCTGCAGCCGGGTCAGCGCCGCATCGACATCGGCCTTGCTGCCGACTTCGATCGTGCCTTTCCACACCGGCTTGATCCCCTCGATCTTGGCGCCGGATGTCAGCAGGCGGGGGCCGAACAGGGTGCCGCCGGCGATCTCGCCGCGCCAGGACAGGACCTGGTCGGGAAGGTCGCCCGAACAGTCGCGGATGGTGGTGATGCCGTGAGCGACATAGAGCGGCAGCAGCGCCTTGTTCTCCTCGACGAGGTCCGGGCCGCCGCCGAAATGAACGTGCATGTCCCAGAGGCCGGGGATCAGGAAGCGCCCCTTGCCCTCGACCACGCTCTGCGCATGCCAGGCCCGGGCGATCTCGCCGTCCTTGCCGACTGCCACGACATCGTTGCCGCGCAGCACGACCGCCTGTTCGCCTATGGCGCGCCCGTGTTCGACGTCTATGACCGTGACGTGGCGGATCATCATGTCAGCGCTGTCGGTGACCGGTGCGCCGGCGGCGAGGGCGGAGGTCGTGGAGGCGAGGAGGGCGACGATCAGCGGGGCGACGAACTTCATGGCGGAAGGCTCCTTTTCCGCAAATCTACGCCGCCGCGTTATCATTCACAAATTAGATATTGGCATGTCCATCATTCGCTCTATGAATGAACTTATGCTCGATCCCCGTCTCCTGCGCAGTTTCGTCGCCATTGCCGATACCGGCCATTTCACGCGCGCGGCAGAGCGACTGGGCATGACGCAGTCGACAATAAGCCAGCAACTCGGACGATTGGAAGACATGGCGGGCCATGCCCTGATCGATCGCGCCGCGCGGCCGGTGCGTCCGACGCCGATGGGCGAACGCCTGCTGGGCCACGCCCGCCGCATCCTGCAGCTCGACGAGGAAGCACAGAGCCTGCTGCGCGATCCGGCGGGCACGGCGGCGATCTCCATCGGCATGCCGGAAGACCTGGCGACGCTTGCCATGGCGCAGGGTCTGGCGCGTTTCGCTGCCCGCAACAGCCGGATCAGGCTGGACGTGGTCACCGGGCTGAGCCGCGATCTGGCCGGGCGGTACCGGCAGGGGGAATTCGACATCGTCGTCGTCAAGGAAGACCAGCCCGCCGCGGATTGCCGCGCCAGCTTTCCGGAGCCGCTGGGCTGGTTTGCCGGCCCCGGCCACGCGGTAGAGGCGCGCGATCCTCTGCCCTTGGTGACGTTTCCCAACGGCGGCCTCTACCGCGACACGATGTTCCGCGAACTGGAGGCCATCGGCCGCCGCTGGTACGTCGCCTTTTCCGGCAGCAGCCTGCAGAGCGTGCTTGCGGCAGTCTCTGCGGGCATGGGGATTTCGCTGCTGCCGATTTCGGTGACGCAGGGGCAGGGGCTGCGCCGGGTCGACGGCCTGGGCGAGGCGACGCCCATGGTCGTCTCGCTCTATGCGCGCGAGGACCAGGAGCCGATCGGCGATCTGGTGGCGCTGACCTCGAAAGTGTTGGAGAACCGGTGACCCTCCGCCCCGGCAATGGGGCAGAGGGTGGCTGCGCCTTCGGGCGGCTACCGGCGTCCTCGCGCCGGGCGGCCGAGGTGAAGCGCAAGTCGGGCCGCGCGCGATCGGAACGCTCTAGTCTTCGAGGATGAGCCCGTGATGCCGCGTCTCGCGCATCCGCACATAGACCACCAGCGAGATGGCGATCATGACCGAGACGTAGATGTAGAAGGCCTGCTCCATGCCTGCCTGCTTGAACCACAGGGCCACGAATTCGGCCGTGCCGCCGAACATGGTGTTGGCCAGGGCATAGGGCAGGGCAACGCCCAGCGCCCGGATATGGGCGGGGAACAGCTCGGCCTTCACCACGGCATTGATCGAGGTATAGCCGGTGACGATCACCAGCCCGGCCATCACCAGCAGCCCGGCGACCAGGGGATTGCGGGTTTCCGCAAGCGTGGCGAAGATCGGGTATGTGCAGAGCACGCCGAATACCCCGAAGCCGATCATCAGCGGCTTGCGGCCCACCCGGTCGGACAGGGCGCCGGCCAGCGGCTGGAGCAGCATGAACACGAAGAGCGTCACGCCGTTGATCTCGGAAGCGGTCTCGCGGCTGAGGCCGCTGGTGTTGACCAGGAACTTCTGCATGTAGATCGAATAGGCGTAGAACGCGATCGTGCCGCCCGCCGTCAGCAGCATGACCGTCAGGGTTTCTCGCGGGTGATGGCGGATCAGTTCGAGGAAGCCGGACTGCGGTGCCCCCTCGGCGCGGGCTTTCTCGAAGCTGTGCGTCTCGGCCATGCCCCGGCGCAGGCGGAACACCAGAACCGCCAGGGCGCCGCCGATCACGAAGGGAATGCGCCAGCCCCAGGCATCGAGCTGGGCCTCGGTCAGCAGCGCCTGGAGCACCAGCAGGACGCAGATCGCCACGAGCTGCCCGGCAATCAGCGTGACGTACTGGAAGCTGGAAAAGAACCCGCGCCGGTCGCGTCCAGCCATCTCGGAGAGGTAGGTGGCGCTGGCGCCATATTCGCCGCCGACGGAAAGGCCCTGCATCAGCCGCGCCAGCACCAGCAGCAGCGGCGCGCCGATGCCGATGGACTGGTAGGACGGCGTCACCGCGATCAGCAGCGACCCCGCGCACATCAGCGCCACCGATAGCGTGAGCCCGCTCTTGCGGCCCTTGCGGTCGGCATAGATGCCCATCAACCAGGCGCCGACCGGGCGCATCAGAAACCCTACCGCGAAGATCGCCGCCGCGCTCAGAAGCTGGGCGGTCCGGTCCTCGTCCGGGAAGAAGTGCGGCGCGAAGTAGAGCGTGAAGGCCGAATAGGCGTACCAATCGTACCACTCGACCAGATTGCCGGTGGAGCCCGCGACAATGGCCTTCAGCCGCTGGCGGCGGTCGGGGGCGACGGGTGGCGGGGTTGTCGACATCGGGATGCGCCCTCTTGCTGATCGTCCTGCCGCAGCAACGGGCGGAACGAGCGGACGGTTATGGGAATTGGCTGGCAAGGTCCAGAAAGCAGGTCGAGGTCGAGGGCGCCGGGAGGAAAACCCCGGTTCAGCCCCGGGCCTGCTCCAGCGCTTTCACGGCTTCGGTCAGCTGCGCGAAAGTGTAGGGCTTGTTCAGCATGAAGGCCGGCGGATGGGGCAGGTCCCAATTGCCGCCGCCACTGGCGATGGCGAAGGGCACCGCGCGGGCACCCAGTTCGGCGATGATGGGATCGGCGCGCTCGCCGGCCAGGTTCATGTCGATGACGGCCACGTCGAACTCTTCGTCGCGCCCCGCTTCCAGTGCCGAGGCGAGGGTGGCGTAAGGACCGACCACGTGGCAGCCCAGGTCGTCGAGCATTTCCTCCAGCAGCATCGCCACCAGAATTTCGTCTTCGGCCACCAGAACGCGCAGCCCTTCCACTTCGGGGTTCCCCTCGATCATTTGCGTCAATCCTCGATGCTTTCGCGTATCCGCTTCGCCAGTGCATCCATGGCGAAGGGCTTTGTTATCATGGCCATGCCCGGTTCCAGAAATCCGGCGGCAAGCGCGGCGTTCTCGGCATAGCCGGTCATGAACAGCACTTTCAGGCCGGGCCGCGCGGAGCGGCCGCCATCGGCGACCTGGCGGCCATTCAGGCCGGGCAGGCCGATGTCGGTGATGAGCAGGTCGATGCGCTGGTCGGATTGCAGTATTTCCAGGCCGGAGGGCCCGTCCGCCGCCTCGATGGCCTTGTAGCCGAGTTCGTCCAGCACTTCTATGATGAGGCCGCGCACCACGGCCTCGTCCTCGACCACCAGCACGACTTCGCCTTCGACCGCTGCGGGCAGGTGGCCCGCATGCCCGGCATGCTCGTCCGCTTCTTCGACGCCGCGATGGCGTGGCAGGAAGAGCTTGACGCTGGTGCCCATGCCTTCCTCGGAATAGATCCGGGCATAGCCTTCGGACTGCCGTGCAAAGCCGTAGATCATCGAGAGGCCGAGCCCGGTTCCCTGTCCCATCGGCTTGGTGGTGAAGAACGGTTCGAAGGCCCGGTCGCTCACTTCGCGCGTCATGCCCACGCCGGTATCGCTGATGGCGATGCAGACATATTGCCCGGGCCGCAGGTCGCGCTGCTGGACGACGGATTGGTCGTCGAAATGGGCGTTGCACGTCTCGATGGTCAGCTTGCCGCCGTCCGGCATGGCATCGCGGGCATTGATGACCAGGTTGAGGATCGCGCTTTCGAGCTGGTTGGGATCGCAGCGGGTCTGCCAGAGCCCTTCGGAAAGCCCGAACTCCAGCTTGATGTGCTCTCCCAGCGTCCGCCGCAGCATGTCCTCCATCGAGGCGATCAGCGGGTTCGCGCGGACCGGGCGCGGGTCCAACGGCTGGCGGCGCGAGAACGCGAGAAGACGGTGCGTCAGCGAGGCGGCGCGCTCGGCGGAGGCCTTGGCGCCTTGCAGCCAGCGTTCGAGATCGCCGGTACGCCCTTGCGCCAGGCGGTTGTGCATCATGTCCAGGCTGCCGGTGATGCCCTGGAGCAGGTTGTTGAAATCATGGGCAATGCCCCCGGTCAACTGGCCGACCGCCTCCATCTTCTGGCTCTGGCGAAGCGCATCTTCCATGGCGCGCTGTTCGGTGACATCGCGGCCCACGGCGTGAATGCGGCCGCCGTCCGGCACGGCGGTCCAGGCAATCAGGCGGTAGTCGCCGCCGCGGGTGCGATGACGGTTTTCGAAAGCGAGCATCCCGGCGGAGGCCCGGTCCGATCCGCCAGCTTCGCCCGCGCCCGGTCCTCCCTGGTCCGCTTCCCCTTCATCAGGGTCCGGATTGAACAGGCCCGAACTGCTGGCCAGCCGCGTCAGAGCCGAGGCGGTGACGGCGCGGTCGTCGGGATGGACGAAAGCGGCGATCCGGCGGCCCAGCATCTCGCCCTCATGCCAGCCCAGCAGCCTCTCGGCGGAAGGGTTGACCGCCGTGATCAGGCCGGCATGGTCGCAGACCAGCATGAGGTCGCGGCTGATCGACCAGAGCCGGTCGCGATCCTGCGCAAAGGCGGCCTCGGCCTGCTTCTGGGCCTCGATCTCGGTATTGGTGCCGATCCAGGCCGTGGTCTCGCCCTGGGCATCGACGAGCGGCAGCGCGCGGGATAGGTGCCAGCGATAGCCTTCCTGCGCGTCGAGCAGCCGGAACTCGGTCTCGAAAACTTCGCCGGTCTTTACCGAGTGGGCCCATTTCGTCCGGGCATCCTCCCGGTCGTCAGGGTGGAGCACCGCGTTCCAGCCATCGTTGCCCAGGCTTTCGCGGGTACGTCCGGTATAGGCGTAGACACGCTCGTTGAACCAGTCGATCTGGCCGTCCGCCCGCGCGGTCCAGACCTGGTTGGGCATGTTCTGCGCCAGCGTGCTGAACTGCGCCTCGCTCTTTTCGAGCGCGCGCTGGATGCGGCGGCGGTCGGTGACGTCCTGCACCACGCCGATCATGCGGGCAGGGCGGCCCTCGCTGTCGAACTCGAACTCGGCCTTGCGGGCGATCACCCGCTCTTCGTCGGTGTCGGCGCGGTGGACCCGGTATTCCACGTCGAGCTGGGTCGCTCCCTGCTGGCGCCGGATCCAGGTGGATACGAGGTACCGGTCTTCCGGGACGACCAGGCCCTCGATCAGCTCGGTCGGCGGCGATCCGCCCGGCTGGGTGCTGGGATCGATACCGAAGATGCGCCAGAATTCCTCGGTGCCGTCGATCTTGTTGGCCGCGATGTCGATGGCGAAGAGACCCACCCCGCCCGCGCGCTGCGCGCGGCGGAGCCGTTCTTCGCTCTCCTCCAGCGCCTGGCGGGCACGGTGTTCGGGCGTCCGGTCGCGCATGAGCTTGACGAAGCCGATCGCCTCGTCGGCGGGGCCGCGCAGCGGGGTCATTTCGCTGAGGCCCCAGAACCGCTCTCCCGATTTGCGCAAGTGCCAGCGTGCATCATGGGCGCGGCCGGTCTCCAGCGCTTCCTTGCGCTTCGCTGCGGGACGGCCGAGTGCGCGGTCCTCGGGGGTGAAGAACGTGGCCATCGGTTGGCCCAGCATTTCCTGCTCGCTCCAGCCGAGCATGGCGGCAGCGCCCGCGTTCCACAGGGTGATGCGGCCATCGGGATCGGTGGCAACGATGCCGTAGTCTATCGCGCTGTCCAGGATCTGGCGGTTGAACACTTCCCGTTCGCGCAGTTGCCCCTCCGCGCCCACGCGCTGGACGTGCGCCCACGACCTTTCGGTCACTTCGCGAATGACGCCGAGTTCGTAGTCGCTCCAGTCGTGCGGCTTGCGGTCGTGGATCGCCATTAGCGCGATCAGGTGGCCCTGTTTCACCAGCGGCATGCAGACCGTGGCGGCAATGCCGATATTCTCGAATGTCTCCGCTTCCTCGGGCGCGAGTTCGCGGCGGTTGTCGGCGATGATGAGCGGCCGCCCGGCATTGAGGTCCTGCACCGCGCGCACGCCGAAATCGGCAAGGCTGTAGTGGCCGACGATGGATGGCGAACCGGCCGCGTGCCAGTCGCCGCGAATGGTGAAGCCGTCGCCGTCGCGGTCCATGTCGGCATAGGCGCAGTTGGACAGCCCCAGATGCTGGGCGGTCATGCGTGTCGTGGTCGCCAGGATCTGGTCGGCATCGCGGCTGTCGCGCACGGCCCGGCCCAGATCGTCGAGGAAGCGCAAGCGGGTCTCGCTCTGCTGCAAGGCCTGGCGTGCGGCATGGGCCTCGGTCGTTTCCACCACGACCGCGATCACGCCCGCCGGGACGCCGTCGTCGCCGGGGACGGGGGAATAGTCGAGGTTGAGCCAGACCTCCTCCGGGCGCCCGTGGCGGTGCAGGGTCAGCACATGGTCGCGATAGCTGAGCGTGCCGCCGGAGAGGCCCACTTTCATGACGTTGTCGTTGAAGTCCGCCACTTCCTCCCAGCCGTCACGCACGTTCGAACCGAGCAGGCGGCTGTCCCGCGCGCCGGCGAAGTGGGAATAGGCATCGTTGTAGATCATGACGCCGCTCTCGCCCCAGAGCAGGACCAGCGGCACGGGGGAAGGCAGCATGAAGCCCACGGTCTGCTTCAGGCTGGCTTGCCAGCCGGCGATCGGGCCAAGCGCCGTCGCGCTCCAGTCATGCGCGGCGATACGGCGTGCGAGATCTCCGCCGTGGGACAGGAACCCTTCGGCCTCGTACTCGCCGTGTTTCATCGACCCCACCTCCTGTGCGCCCACCCGCCCGTGCCCCACCCATAGGCGCGCGACCCCGAGTGCGCCCGGCCCCGCCAAGGCTTTAGCCTATCCGCAGTCGGGACACGGCGAAATGCAGAACTCCCGGAAATGTTGCCGGTTCCCGCAAGGGGCGCAAGAGGCGACGTTTTTCGCCTTTTTAGCGTCTTACTCCGAAGCCTGATCGCCGGTGCGGCGTTGCAGGAAAAGGATCGAGAGGTCGCGTTCCGGCCGCCAGTCCGTCTTCGTCATCTCGAAACGGGTCGCACCGATCTTGCGCACGCCTGCTCCGCAGAAGCTGACGAGATCCTCGGGGCGCTCCTTGTCGACCACCAGGCGAAAGCGGCCGATCGGTTTCTTCCAGTTCCCGGCCGTCACCAGGATGTATTCCAGCCAGGCCTCCGAGTAGATGATTTTCGCCGCCTCCGCCCGGCGCAAGGTGGCGAGCAGCGCTGGCTCTATGCAATAGTTCCGCAAGGCCTGCGGCTCTGGATCGCTGCCGAGCAAGGTGCCGACCGTACCGCCCACCGAGGGCTGGTAGCGATGCTCGACGACGACGGGCACGCCGGCGGGAAAGCGCTGCATCCAGTGGTAGGTCGTTTCCAGCGTCCAGGCGGGATAGCCGTCGGCATCGACAAGGCCAAGCCGCTCGGCTTCCGCGCGTGCGGAGGGGGCAAGGCGGTCCACTGCCTCCTGCGCGGGGCCAAGATGAGGCGCCAGCGGCACCGCATGGGCGCGCAGCCAGGCGGCGCGGTCGACCTTGCCGACCATGGCCTTCTGTTCGATCTCCATGGCCACCGGCTTGCCGTCCACCTTTGTCCGGAAGCCCAGGAAGTTGTCGGGCGAGTCCACCGGGATCGCGATGTCCACCTCGAAGAAGGCGCGGCCGCCCACGGCCGGCAGGGGGAAAGCCACGCGGCTGACCACGTCCTTGCCGCTGGTATTGACGAACGTGTAGCGCACCTTGACGGCCGACCGCGAGATTTCCAGGTCCTCGGTGCGCATCTCGATGGCATCGCTTTTGGTCAGGACCAGCCCGCCGGCAGCAAGCTGCGCAGAGGAATCGTTGGCCAGCGCCGCGCCCGGAAGGACGGAAAAGAGGGCCGCGACGGCGGCATAGGACGTTCTCCACATGAACCGGTCCTAACCCGCCCAGTGCCCTGGTTTCAATCGCTTGCGATGCCGCTGCCATGCCAGGACCGTTCCGTGGGCGCGGCGGGCAGAGTTAACGCTTCATTCGCCAAGCCGCGCTACACGCCGTTGCAGCGACCTTGTCGGGACGCGACTTTGCGGAGCTTGTTTCTTGGCGCGTTGGTCTGACCGGATAGTGGTATTCGCCGCGGTGCTGCTGCTGGGCCTTGCGCTCGTCTGGACCTGCCTGCAACGCGGGCCGTGGTACGACGAGTTCTACACCCAGTTCGTGACGCGTCCCGGCCTGTCCTGGATCACCGCGCTGCGCGAGAGCTGGATGGCGGACAATCATCCGCCGCTTTACTACATCCTGGCCCGGGCGACATCGTGGCTGGGGTCGATTGCGCAGCACCGCCTGCTCAACGTCGCGCTCGGCGCGCTGGCTCTGGCAGGGGCAGCCGTCATCGTGCGCGATGTTCCCCGGCTCGCACCGGCCGCCACGGTGACGACGCTGGCGCTCGCTGCCAATCCCTGGGCATTGATCGCGGGCAGCGAGCTGCGCTCCTACTTCCTCTCGCTTTGCGCGGGGACCGTGTTCGCCCTGGGCCTCTGCGCGATCCGGTTGACCGGCGCGGCGGGCGGGAAGGGTCGCCAGACGGCATTCTGGGCCGCCGCGCTGCTGGCGTTCAACACCCATATCATCACCTCGCTGGCCTGCGCCGCGATCGCCCTGCCGTTCCTTTTCGTGGCCGCGCTGCGGCGCAAGGGGGCTGAAGTGCGCGCGGTCGGCGCGCCGGTCGTGGCGGGAGGGCTGGTCTTTGCAGTCGTGACCGCGGTCCAGCTGCCGGTCTGGCTTGCCAATACGGCGGTGTTCTGGATCGAGCCGGGGTTCGATTCCGCCCGCTGGTCGGTCGAATGGGCGTTGCTGCGGACACTGGAAGCGAACCCGTTGGTGCTGGTCGGCGCGCTTGCCGGGGCCGGATTGCTCGCCCGGGACGTGCTGGTCCTGAAGAGACCGCGCAGCGAGGCGGGCGCGCTGGCGCTCCTCGCGGCAGGGGTGGTTCTGGCCGCTGGCGGCCTGGTGGTCCTCCACCTCCTGCGGCCGATCCTGGTCGAGAAATATCTCATGGCGCTGGTTGCGGCCCTTTGCGTGGGCATGGGGCTGGCGGGCGGGAGGTTACTGGAAGGGCTTGCGCCGCACTGGCGTTCGCTGGCGCTCGTCTCGGGACTGGCGGCGACGGTCTGGGCCCTGTTCCAGAACGTGCCGCTGGCGGTGGAGCGGATCAGCTGGCTGAATACCGGGCGGGCGATAGCGCGCGAGGTCGCGCTCTGCCCCGGCACCGTCGTGCATACCGACCCGTTCTGGAATGCCGAAGTCATGGCGATGAAGCCGCGCGACAACGCGCAAGTCGTGCCGTTCGCCTATCGCTATATAGCGCAGTCCTTCGGTTTCGCGCTGGCGCCTGCTGGATCGCGAACGATGGGGCAGGAATGCCCGACCGTGTTCTGGGGCGAGCATGACAGCAAGCGTCAGTTCGATGCGGGCGCGGTGGCGGCGCATTTGCGCCAGTCCGGCTTCGCGGTGGAAGGCATGGACTTCCGGCGGCTTGGCGATGGCTGGATCGCCGTGATCCCGCCGCGTAACCCGCGGTGACCGCATGACGGGTTCTCCTGCCGGCCAGGCGCCCCGCAAGCTCTGGAGCATCCAGGCGCTGCGCGGGTTGGCGGCCCTTGCGGTCGTGGCCTACCATGCCGCGCGCCATCTCGGTAAGGCCGTGGACGCGTCCGCGATCACGCGCCTGACCCAGCCGGGCCATGCCGGGGTGGACCTGTTCTTCGTGCTCTCCGGCTTCATCATCCTCCACGTTCACCGGGCGGACATCGGGCGTCCGCAGGCCCTGCGACGCTATGTCTGGCAGCGCTTTGCCCGGCTCATGCCGATCTATTGGGTGGCGCTGGCAGCGACCATCGCGCTCATGCTTCCCCGTCATGCGGACGAAGTGACCGCGGCAGGCGTGGCGCTTTCGGCCAGTCTCCTGCCGACGGTTCAAGACCCCTTGCTGGGCGTTGCCTGGACGCTTCAGCACGAGATGCTGTTCTACGGCGCCTTCGCGTTGCTGATCCTCAATCGGCGGCTCGGCCTGTGCTGTCTGGCGCTCTGGCTGGGCTGGGGGATAAGTCAGTTCTGCGGGCTCGTTCCGAGCGGACTGGACGTTCCGCGCCTGACCAGCGTGTTCAATCTGCAGTTCCTGTTCGGCATGATGGCCGCTGCTGCCGTCGCCTCCGGCCGCCTCAGCCATGGCCGCCGCCTCGCGGCGGTTTCGGCCCTGCTCCTGGTGGTGGTCGGGATGCTGGAAGCAACCGGGCGGATGGACGGCTATGGCAGTTTGGCCCGCCTAGCCTACGGCGTTCCCTCGGCCCTGCTGATTGCCGGGCTGGCGGGCTGGGAAGGGCAGGCGGCCAAGCCTGTAAGCGTTCCGGGGGTGCTCACGGCGCTGGGCGACGCCTCCTACAGCCTTTACCTCTTCCACCTTCTGGGGATCGGGGTGGCCTGGCAGATATGGCTTCGCGCCGGACCGGATCCCGCCGAGAACCTCGCGGCCTGCTACCTGTTCCTGCTGGCTGGAGCCACCGCGTGCGGTCTTGCATGCCATTACGGCATAGAGAAGCCCTTGCTGCAATATCTGCGGTCGCGGCGCTCAGCCGGGCTTGCGCGTGGCCAGCCGCGCGATGCGCTTGATCCGGCGGTATCCGCTCCGCCGCCCGCGCGCTGAGGGCTCGGCTTCCGACCGGACCCTTTGCAGCAGTGCACGCAGTTCTGCAGGCGTGGGATCCCGTTCCTCGCCGATGCGGGCGACCAGCGCGGGATAGTGCCACTTCGCCTGACCGACGGGCCGCGTCTTCACGCTTTCGGCGCGGGCAGTTCCGCTCGTGGCCCAGAACAGCAGGCCCGCCACTGCGACACATCCGAAGGTCAGTATGGTGGCCCAGAGGCTCCCTCTGCCCACGCCCAGTACCAGCACGGCGACCAGTAGCGCCGAGAGGCCCAGTCCGGCCGCCATCGGGTGATGCATGCGCAGCGCGGCCTTGACGCAGAGCACCGTAGCCGCCGTCACGAGCAGGGCGCTGACGGTGATTTCCAGGATCGCTTGCCCAAGAATGGTCAGGATCGTCATGAAAGGCTCCTCTCCCAAGAATGCCTGATGCAACTATATCGTATCGCGACGGAAAAGCCAAGTCGCCGACCCGGACGATTAGAAGGCCACATCGATGCGGATCGTGTCGCTATAGGCTCCGGCAGGCGGCGTGACCTGGCCCGGCAGGAGGGCCGCGCGGTAGGTATAGCCTTGCGAGGTCAGCGAATCGTAAGTCCCGGCATTGCTGTCTGCCGAGGCGCTGCTGCGGCGAGCGGAGCCGGTCGCGCCCCAGCGGTCGGTGGAACTGGCGGTCTTGTAGATTTCGTACTGGAGGTAGTTGGCGGTGGTGCCCGCACGCATGCGGCGTAGGCCGCTGGCCGCGTTGCTGCCATCGTCCAGGCCGACCGTGTAGGCCGTGCCGGCACTGCAGCGGATCAGGATCGTCCGCGTGATGGGATTGAAGCTCCCCACCAGCGGCGCCGAGCCGAAAGCGGCAGTGGGCGCGGTGATGATGCAGTCGTTCTGAACGACCAGGGTGATGGAAATCCGCACGGCCGTGCCCGTCCCCCAATTCGTGGGCGTGCCGAGTAGCGGCCGCACGAAACCGGGGCTGGAATCGTAGGCCAGACAGACCGCCACCCCCAGCGTGCAGACCGAATAGAACCAGCGCACATCGAGGAACCCCGTGTAGGTTCCGGCCCTGAGCGCGGATGTCGCGGTGGTGCGGAAGTAGATCGGGATCGAATTGTTGGTCCCGCTGAAGAGGCTGAGCAGCGTTGTCGAAGACAGGTTCTGCAAGTTGCCGATGGTCAGCGGCGTGCCGTTCTGCGCCAATGAGGCGACGAAGGGGATCGTCTGGCCGCTCGGCCCGGTCAACAGGAATGTCGAGGCGTCGACGCGCAAGGCGACGTAGTGGGTCGCCAGCAGGGCCAGCGCGACATCGCATTGCAGTCCGGACGAACCGCTCCCCTGCTGGGCAGTGCTGGCCACGCTGTAGGAACTGACGCTGCCGAGGTTGGTGCTGGCGGCGGATACGGTGCAGGCGGCGGCCCGCTGCGGTGTGAGAGCGAGCGCGAGGAACAGCGCGAGCGCGGCCAGGAACCGGCTCGCAGGTCGGCGGCCAAGAGGGTCAGGGAGCAGGCGTGCTATCAGGGCCGACATGTCAGGGTTCCCAGGTCGAGGATGTCATCGCGGGGCGGACCGGCGCTGAACTGGACGCGGCAGCTCGCGTCTTCGGGAAGGGCAACTTCCAGCGCGTTTTCCGGGGCGACGTTCTCGAGATAGAGCATGCCGTCCCACCCGACGTAGGTTCTGGCCGCATGGTTCAGCGTGACCGGCGTTCCTGCGGGAAGCGGCTGCCCCGCTGCATCGACGATCACCGCGCGCGCGGCGGCGACGCGCGCCACCGGGAAGCGCACCACGTAGCCGCTGCCCGCCGCCACCGCCACGCGCTGGCTCACCCGGTCGGCCTGGACGCTGGGGGGCAGGGCGAGCGTGTCGATGTCATAATGCGCCGGATACCAGGCGCTTGCGGCGGGAACGAGGAGTTGCCCGTTGCGGTCGGTCTCGCCGATGACCTGGTTTTCGTAGCGGACGGGGATGCCGGCCTCGCCATTGGTGGAAACGAGGGCGAAAGCGTCGGTCACGCGGTTCGCGGCGAACAGGCCGCCGTCCATGAAGACGAGCGCGCCACTGGCGCCGAACCACCCGGTCATGCCCCCCGCGCCGCCGTGCGGCTGTCCATAAGCGCCCGCGCGAAGCTGGATGGGCTGCGTGCGCCAGGCCGCGTCGCCGCGCAGATAAGGGCTGTCGCCGGAGTCGCGGTAGGCGCTGGCGTTCCAGCCGAACCCACCGTCCGTGGGCACCGGCCGCGTGTAGTCCGCCCGCAGCCCGGTCCTGCCGCGATCGTCCCGCGTCAGGCCGCCGCTGACGGAGCCGGTGCCGAGCGGCACTGTCAGGGTCAATGCGCCCGACCAGCTCCGCCGCTCGCCGTCTCCGCCCGAGAATTCTCGTGAGACCGTGGCGTAGATGCGGCTCTGACCCCAGAGCGGAAGCGTCCAGGAGAGGTTGGCGAAGCGGGCATTGCGGGCATTCTCCTGGCGCAAGTCGAAGACGCCCACGCCCAGGGTGCCGGTGCTGCCCAGGGCGAGGCTGGCCGTGGCCGCCGTCTGGCGTTCCCAGCCTTCGTCCTCGCGTTCCAGGCGGCCCAGATCGGTGTAGCCGCGGTCATGCCGGGTATGGCGCAGCCCGAGTGAGAACGTCCGCGCCTGATATTCATAGCCGACTGCCAGTTCCCCGCCCGCGCGTGCGCCGAAGCTGCGGCTGTAGGAGGCGCTGACGATGCCGAGATTGCCGATCCGCGCCACGCCCCCGGCACCGAGCACATGCATGTCCCGCGTCGTCTCGGCGCGCATTTCCAGCGTCAGTCCGCTTGTCAGGCCGTGGCGGGCATAGGCGCTGCCGGCCAGTGCGCCATAGTCGAAGCTGCGCAGGCCGTAATTGCGCCGAAAGGCTCCGGCAGCGATGGAATAGTCGGTGAAGCCGGCGCGCAGCAGGGTGCTGCTGACGTAGAACGGAACGGAGGTCACCACGCTGCGGCCATGAACGTCGGTGACGATCAGGTTGGCCAGCCCGCTGCCGGAGATCGGTGGCAGGGTGTCGAGCGCGAAAGGTCCGGGATTGACGCGGCTGCCGGCGATCCGCTGGCCGTTGACCACCAGGTCCACGGTCGAGGGCAAGGCGGCATTGCCCGCGAACTCAGGCAGCGGATAGGTGATGATGTCGGGCCGGACCGAGAAGTCGCGGGACACTTGCGCGCCGCCGAGCCGAACCGCGGGCGCCCAGGACAGCGATCGGGTGATAACGTCGCCCGCTTCCACGGTGGTCATGCTGCGCTCGTCCGACCAGCGCCAATATGTGTCGTAGCGCATGTAGGGGCTTTGCGCGGCTGGCCCGCCGCCGACGCGCAGGGCACCCGTGCTGGAGAAGATGCCGGCGGGTCCGAATATCCGCGCCTCGTGCCACAGCGAGGCCTGGAAACCGATGCCGCCGCCGCCGGTGGCATAAGCGTCGTAGTTGAGCAGGGCGCCCATGTCGCGCATGGCCGGGCGAAAGCCGCTTTGCTCCGTGCCGATCCGCTGGGCCGGCAGGTACTTCGGCAGGACGGTGAGATGAAGCTGCTGGCGCCCCGCGTCATAGTCCGCAACAACGCCATCGAGACTGTCGAGGTAGAGCCGTTCCTCGGTGACGGGCAGCACCATTCCGGCCCGGCACAGGTCTTCCGCCCGCACCAGGAAACGCGGCCCTGCCTTGATGAGCGAGGCCACCACGCCGCTGTCCATGCCGTTGACCAGCAGTTCCAATTCCAGCCTTTGCTCGGCGTCGAAGTCGACCCGCTCGGGCGGCGGGGGAAGCTCGGTGAAGACGTCAAGACCGGGCGCCGCGCTGGCGATCGCCGGGGCGGGGGCAGCCAGGCACTCCGGCGCCAGGACGAGCCCCGCCAGCGCGGTGATCGCGGGAATGCCGCCGGTCCGCGACATCCAGGCCGGGCGCGATCGATCCGGTAAGGCTCCCGGCATTCCGGCTCATTCCGGTCCTGTCGTCATGTGCCGGTCATTCCGGCAGCCGTTCGATGCGGGCCATCGCCTTGCCGTTGAGGGTCGCCTCCAGGTCTCCGGCGGCGTCGACGCCTTCGGGCAGCGGCCAGCGCATCGTCGCGCCGGGCAGGACGTAGCCGAACAGCCCCTCGTTGAGGCTCGAGCGCTTGCCGTTACCCGAAAAGGCCACGCCGCTCAGGCGGGCATGGCCGCCGCCGCTGTTGCGGATCTCTAGGAACCGGCCGCCCGCCTCGGATACCGGGCGCCAGGCCAGGCGGGGCGGCGGAGCCGGCGCCTTCTTGCGGGCATCCTCGGGCCTGGCATAGGAAAACAGCGGCAACGAATAGCGCATGCGGAATGTGACCGCCGCGCCCGGCGTGGTCTGCGCATCGGCCGTGGGGATCTGGTCCACCACGACGCGGTAAGGCTTTTCGGGCACGCCCGGCGGCGGCACGAGGCGGGTGAGGCGCACCAGTTGTCGCTCCCCCGCCGCTATGGTGAGGATCGGCGGAGTGCCCAGGATATCGTTCTGGGCCGCATAGACGTTCTCACCGTTCTTCTGGGCCCAGGCATAGACGCGGACTTGCAGCGTAATGGGCGCCTTGCCCGGATTTTCGAGCCAGAGTGCGGCCGCAGGCTGGTCGCCCTCGATCACCGGGCTGACCGGCCAGAGCAGCAGCGAGCCGGCCGACTGGGCCAGCGCCGGTCCGGCAACCGGCACCAGGGCGCTGGAGGCAATCGCGGCACCGAGGGCGAGTTTAAGCGACAGAACGGCGGCCTTCATCGGTGGCTCCTCGGAGGTGGCGGGGCGAAAAGGGGGCGCTGGTCACCATGTCAACGTGACGATCAGGGTGTCGGTATAGGTTCCGGGCGGCATGGTTCCGGAGGGTGTCAGCGCGGCAAAGATGGGAAGGCGCACGTCCTCGCTGTTGGTCGAACCGATGCTGTTGCCGTAGGCCGTGCCGGCCACGATCGGCAGGGTGCAGGCCGCATCGCGGCAGAGCGCATAGGGAATGCGCGCGGTGGTCGCGCCGGTGCGCTGAAGGTTGCGCTGGCCCGAGGCGGCATGGGTGCCGCCGTCGATGGTCATGATGAGGTTTACGCCCGGCGTGCAGCGCAGCCGGATGGCCTGGCCGGTGGTGGTGGTGGCCGTCCTTTGCTGGGTGGAAAAGGTGGAGACCGTGCCGAAGTCCAGCGTGCCGACCCGTCCCGCATTGCCGCTGGAGCCAAGCCCGTCGACCAGGCAACCCGGCGTGACCGTGGCGGTGACGTCGAATGTCGCCGTCGTGGCCGCCCTTGCGCCGGCGGCGCCAAACGTGGCCCAGGCCGCGAGGACGCCGGCAGCAAGAGCGAGGCTGGAGGCGGGAAAGGCAGGCGCAGAACGCCTTCCCGCCGCGGCAGGGCGGTCGGAGGGCATGACGATTTCGGGACGCTTCCCTAGAGTTCCAGGACGACCGTGACGATGTCCGCATAAGAGCCCGGCGTCAGGCCCGGCTCCCCGAAGGCGCGGCCGTAGACATTCACGGTCTGCACGGAGCCGTCGCTGGGCAGGACGATGTCCCCGCCCACGGGTATCACGGCATTGCGCGCCGCGTCGCTATAGAGGTTGTAGGTAACGAACTGGCCGGGCGCGGCCTGGTTGACCATGGCGTGAACGCCCACCCCGGCGCCCGATCCGTCGTTCTGTCCGGCATTGAAGGAGAGCGTGGGGGTCACGCCGTTGCTGCACTGGACAGTGAAGCCGGCGGCGCCGCTCAGCACCTGGGCGTCGACTTGCGTGAACAGGGTGTTCTGCGATCCGAAGGCGAGCGTTCCGAAATTCACATTGGCCGAACCGTCGTCGTAGTTCTGGCCGTTGATGATGCACCCTGCGGTCAGCGTGATCGTGGCGTTGATCGTCCCGTTGATGTCGGCGTGCGCCGGCACGGCGGCCAGCATGCCCAGCGAAAGACCGCTTGCGGCAATGACAGTCCTCAACACGATGGCACCTCTCTTTCCTCTCTCGCTCCCGGTGGGAAGCAATGCGTTGGCAAAAGCCCGGCCGCGATCCCGCTTCGACCTGACCAGAGCCGCTGGCCGGGTGTCCTGCTCCAGCAATCGAATGAAATGGCTGGATGCGGCGGCGCAGTGCGTGAAATCGTAATCAACCCACAATGGGTGAAGTTCCGACCATATTGGAATGAAAAACCGCCGCATCGGTTATTTCTTGGGGAGGGGTACTTAATTCGGTTCATCGATAACTGTAGAAAAATCCGGCCAGACTGCGGTTTTTCGCAATGCTAATTGTAAATTAACCAAACGCGAATTTACCGCCGGATCGAACAGTGTTCGCGGCTCGAAGATCCTCATGAGCAAATTTTTTGCCATAGATTTAGAGCATTAGCGGATACACAGCCGTGAATCGGGCCATGGTCATGCGTCTCGCCATTTCTCCATGGCGGTATCGTAGGCCTGGCGGGCCTTCGCGACACGCGCGTCCAGCGCGTCCTGTCGCCGGGCGTGGGAACGTCGCAATTCCGTGATCTCCGCCGCGATCCGAGTGCGCTCCGTTTCCAGATCCTGCAGCGCTGCCTCGAACGCCCGCGCCTGCCGATCTCTTTCGTCCTCGGCGGCATCAAGCTGGGCGCGACTGGGCTTCGGCGGCGGAGCCTGGCGCTTTTTCGGAGCAGGTTTGCCGGAAGAACCGAGGGCTTCCACGGCCTTTCGCCGCGACTTGCGAGGCTGCGTCCTGGCGGCTTCGGCAAGATGCTGATCCGTGCTGCCGCGCGGCACGCGGACGACTTTTCCCGGATCTGCCAGGGCCGCCCTGGCCAGTTCGGGGTCCGTCACTTTCTCCGCCTGCCCCCGCGCAAAGAGGTCGGCTTCCGCGCCCCACGCCGCCAGAGCCGCCTTCTGGCTCGGCGCGGCCACATAGGCATCGTGGAATCCGATAGGGGTGCGGAATACCTTGAGCTTGGCGGCCATCACGACATCTCCGACGGGATCAGCGCATTTTTTGCGGCATGGTTCCCGCGGCGTCGTTCAGCAGCTTTGTTGCAAATCATGAAAATTCGCCCGGTTTCGGCGCGGGGCCGCATCATCGTCCTATAACGATTGCAGCCGCGTCCGGTCCGGGAGATCATCTCCCGGCTCGTGCTGCGCGGTGCCTTTCTCTCGTCTCCCCCCAACAGAGAACCGCCATGACCGCCATCCGTGCCTTTCTGAAACGCCAGCATCTCTCGACCAAAGTCACCCTCATGACCGTGGGTGCGCTCATCCTGCTATCCGCCGTGTTCTTCATCGGCACCCGCGTTCTTCTCGTCGACGACGCGCGGACCCAGGGAGAGGAGCGACTGGACACGAACATGCGCGTGGCCTGGTCGGTGATCGAGTGGAGCGGTCTCAACTATTCTCTGCGCGGCGACACGCTCTATGCCGGCGAGACGCCGCTCAACGCCAACAATGCGGCGGTAGACCGGATGAAGGAACTCGTTGGCGGCACCGCCACGATCTTCATGGGCGACCAGCGGGTGGCAACCAATGTCCAGAACCCGGACGGAACACGGGCCCTGGGCACGCGGCTCGCGGCCGGACCGGTGAAGGACGCGGTACTCGGCAAGGGTGAACCTTATCGCGGCGAGACCGAGATCCTGGGAACCCGCTATTTCGCGGCCTACGATCCCATCAAGGATGCCAACGGCAAAGTGATCGGCATCCTTTTCGTCGGCGTCTCGGCAGAGGACTTCTACCGCAATGTCGACAGTCTCGGCTGGCACATCCTGCTGCTGGCCGTCGTCGTCACGGCCATTGCGGCGGCGCTCTGCATGCGCGGCGCCCGGAAACTGTTCGCACCGCTGGAAACCGCGAGTGCCACGATGATGCGCCTTGCCAAGGGCGACAACGAGACCGAGATCGTCGATACCGAGCGACCCGACGAAATCGGCGGGATCGCGCGCGCCCTGCTGGTGTTCCGCGAGGCGGCGGTGGCCAAGGAAGCCGCGGACCGCGAGCAACGGCAGGTGGTGGAGCGTCTGGCCGAAAGCCTGGCGCACTTGTCTTCCGGCGACCTCACGGCGCAGATCGATCAGGTCTTCCCGGAAACTTACGAAGCGCTGCGGACGAATTACAATTCGGCGCTTTCGGGGCTGCGCGGCATGATCGGCGCCACCGGGGACAGCACTTCGGCTATCCGCGGCAGCTCTTTCGAGATCGCCCAGGCCTCCGAAGACCTGGCCCGCCGCACCGAAGCGAGCGCGGCCAGCCTCGAACAGAGTTCGGCGGCGCTGCTGGAGATCGACAATGGCCTGCGATCGGGCGCCACGGCCGCAACCGAAACGGTGACCCGCGCCGACGAGGCGATTGCCACGGTCAGCGGTGGGCGCGCGGTGGCGGCCGAGGCAGTAGGCGCCATGCGCCGCGTTTCCGACAGCGCCACCAATATCGACGGTGTGATCGAGGGGCTGGACAAGATCGCGTTCCAGACCCGCGTGCTTGCCATGAATGCGGCCGTCGAGGCAGGACGCGCTGGCGAGGCAGGACGTGGCTTCGCGGTCGTGGCCGATCTCGTCTCGGCATTGGCCAAACGATCGGAAGAGGAAGCCCGCAGCGCCCGCGCGCAGCTGACCGTCACGCAGTCCGAAATCGTCGCGGCCCTGGGCGCGGTGGAGCGGGTGGACGGGGCTTTCGAAGGAATCGCCGGAGACGTGGCGCAAGTCCATGTCCTGCTGGGCGGCATGGCGCGCAGCAATCGCGCCTCCGCCACGTCGGTCAGCGAGATCACCGCGGCCATCGGCGCGATGAACATTGCGACGCAGCAGAATGCCGCCATGGTAGAGCAGGCTTCCGCTGCCGCGCGGGGACTGACCGAGGAAGTGAACCGCCTTGCAGCGCAGGCATCGGCGTTCAGGGTCGCCTGAGCCGAGGGCGAATCAGGCCCTGATCCTCAAACGACGAACCGCTGGGCAGAAGCCTTCTAGGCCGTGACGAGGACGGTCATTTCGGTGCGGGAACGGCGGATCGTGCAGAGCTTCAGGGCGCCGTCCCACAGTTCGGCGCTGCGCTTGGCCGCTTCGCGGTGGGCGATGATCAGGGCTCCGGCAATGTCCGGGGCCTTGAACTCCAGCCGCTTGGCCAGACCGTGCTCATCCTCGAAAAACCTCAGGGTGTAGATATTCATATGAGTCCTCCAGCGGTGCGCCGCCGTGTTCGGTATTCGCACTTGCGGAAGAACGGCTAACCCATTTCGCACCATTCCGGAGTGATTTGCGTCAAATCGTTGCTCCGAAAAGCCGTGCGGTTGGCGGCGGGTGGAAGGCATTTCGGCGCTTCAGGCGGCTTCGGCCAGGCTTTCGACGGCGCTGCGGATATCGGCGACATAGCGGGCAAACTCCGCTTCCGCATCCGCGTCCGGTGGCAGGCGCAGCAGGTAGCTGGGGTGTACCGTGATCCAGCAGGGCGTTCCGTCAGGCAAAGCCACCGGGCGTCCGCGTTCCTGCCCGACCGTCACCGTGCGGCCGGTCAGCGAGCGCGCCGCCGTGGCGCCCATGGCGATGACGAGGCGCGGGCGGACGATGGCGCGTTCTTGGTCGATCCACCAGCGGCAGGCCTCGATCTCTCCGGTGTTGGGACGGGCATGGATGCGCCGCTTGCCGCGCGGCTCGAACTTGAAGTGCTTGACGGCATTGGTGATGTAAGCCCGGGTCCGGTCGACACCGACTTGCGCCATGGCGCGGTCGAACACGGCGCCTGCAGGACCGACGAACGGCCGACCGGCCAGATCTTCCTGGTCGCCGGGCTGTTCGCCCACGAACATGATCTCGGCATCGTGCGGCCCTTCGCCGAAGACCGTCTGCGTGGCCGGCTTCCACAAGGGGCAGCGCTGACAGCCTTCCGCTTCCCCGGCCAGCAGCACCAACGCTTCCGGCCCCCCTACCTGACCGCGTATCTGACCGCGCCCGGAGCCTTTACCGCGCTCGGGCGCGCTGCGGGCCTGTTCGATCATTTCCAGCTCGCGCTTGCGGGCACCGGCGATGAGCTGCGGCACCAGGGCCGTTTCCGGCATGTTCTTCCAGTATTTGCGCGGCATTTCCTTCAGCATCGCCTGCGGCATGACCCGTGCGGGGTTGAAGATGGCGCTGTAATAGGCCTTCCACACGCTCTCTACCGGGTCGTCTCCGGGGGCGTCGGCGCGCGTGGCGGGCGGACCTTCGGCCAAGGCCATGCCGTCCCAGTGCAGCGATCCGCGCGGGGTCAGGATCGACCAGCGCATATTGGTGAAGCGATCGACGAAGAAGCCGGCATTGGCACGCAGGATGTGATGTTCGGGCTCGAACCAGGCAATGAAGCGTGGCCCGTCCTGGTCCGCCAGTTCGCGGAACCGCACGAAGGCATGCATCTTGTGGCTATCGCGGCGGACGTTGCGCGCCAGACCTTCGATCCGGCGCACCAGCGGGTCGGCGCGGTCCTGAAGCGCCTGGGGTTGGGCCAGTAAGCGGAGCAGGAGAGTGTAGAGCAGCGAAAACCGTTCCGGCTCGCTATGCAGCGCGGCATCGCGCGCGAGATCGAGGAACTCCCGCGTAACCCGCAAGGGCGCGATGCGGGCATGGCCGCCCGCTACGCCTGCAGCCTCACCGGCGAAAAGGTCCACGGCGCCGTCTCCGACCTGCCAGACGATGTCCGACGGCGCCACGCCCTCGCTGGCGAAGGCACGGGCGGCAAGGCGCCAGCCCTCGAAATCGTCTTCGCTTTCCAGGCGGGCGACGCGCATGGTCAGGCCGCGAACAGTTCCAGTTGGGTCGCCCGGGGCGTGACCAGCGGGCGCAAGTCGGCACGGTCCAGCAGGCCGGTCGGGCGCCAGTCGGCGGTGACGATGAAGGGACGCAGCTTCTTTACCGAAACGGTCATGCGCGCCACGTCGTCCAGCCGCAGCGTGCGCCAGCGCCTTGCGGCCAGGATGGCCTCAACCGCCTTGATGCCCAGGCCGGGAATGCGCAGCAGCATCTCGCGCGGCGCGCGGTTCACGTCGATCGGGAACCGATCGCGAAATTGCAGCGCCCAGGCGAGCTTGGGGTCGATGTCGAGCGGCAGCATGCCGGTGGCGGGATCGGCGGCCGCGCTCACTTCCTGCGGGGAATATTGATAGTATCGGATCAGCCAGTCCGACTGGTAGAGCCGGTGCTCGCGCATGAGCGGCGGACGGCGCAGCGGCAGGACGGTGCTGGCATCCGGGATCGGGCTGAAGGCCGAATAATAGACGCGTTTCAGGTCGAACTGGTCGTAGAGCGAGGCCGCGCGCGTCACGATGTCACGATCGGTGGCGGCATCGGCGCCGACGATCATCTGGGTCGATTGCCCGGCGGGCGCGAAAGCGGGTGCGGAGCGGAAGCGCTTGCGGGCATCGGCGCCGTCTTCGATGGCCGAGCGCATCGTGCCCATGGCGCCTTCAATGCGGGCCTGCGATTTTTCGGGCGCCAGCCGCAGCAACCCGCTGGCCGTGGGCAATTCGACATTGATGGACACCCGGTCGGCATGGCGCCCCGCCGCTTCGACCAACATCGGATCAGCGTCCGGGATCGTCTTCAAGTGGATATAGCCGCGAAAATCGTGATCTTCGCGCAGGGATCGCGCCACTTCGACGATCTGCTCCATCGTATAGTCAGGCGTGCGGATGATGCCCGAGGACAGGAACAGCCCTTCGATGTAATTGCGGCGATAGAAGTCGAGCGTGAGGTCGACCACTTCCTTGGCGGTGAACCGCGCCCGCCGCACGTTGGAGGACTTGCGGTTGATGCAGTAGTGGCAATCGAAAATGCAGCTGTTGGTCAGCAGCACCTTGAGCAGGCTGATGCAGCGCCCGTCCGGCGCATAGGCGTGGCATATGCCGCCGCCGCCCAGCGTCGAGCCAATCCCCTTCCCATCACGCGAATCCCGCTTCTTGACGCCGGAGGAGGAGCACGAGGCATCGTACTTGGCGGCATCGGCCAGGATCGTGAGCTTTTCGGCGATTTCGAGCGCGGGCATTTCGCGGGACCTTGCTTTCCGCGCCATCGGCAGCGCGGCGGTGAAGGTGCAAACTGGCTCATCGCTCCCGCGGATGCAATGAAAATGTTCTCTATACGTTCCGATCGCGCGATCGATTGCAGGAAGGGGAGATAGGAAGGATCTGCGCGCCTGGAGCGTGCCACCCCGCTCAGTTCAGCAGGCGGGCGTAACGATCGAGCGCCGCTTGCGGCCCTTCCGGCCACCGGGAGAGCACCAGCAGCCGCTTGTGTCCTGCCCCAATCGCCAGTTCGTCGGTCACGCCCATGCCGCCATGGAACTGCACCATCTCATGCGCCAGAGTGAGCGCTGCCTCGCAGATGAACGCGCGCGCGCCGCTTACCGCCTCGGCGAAGCGATCGCCCTCCCAGGTCACGAGCGCGAGGTTCAGCAGGGCGCGGCTTTGCTCGATGGCAGCATATTGCGCCACCATGCGGTGCTGGATCGCCTGGAAAGAGCCCAGTGCGGCCCCGAACTGGTCGCGGGTGCGGACATAGTCGAGGGTATCGTGGAAAATGCGCTCCATGATGCCGAGCGCCTCGGCGCAGCGAGCGAGATCCGCGAGTTGCTGGACCTCTTCGATCTGCGCGGTGCCGCCCTGGAGGCGGTGGCTTTCCGGTATGTGCACACTCTCAAGCGCCAGCGAGGAGGCGATGGAGCCGTCCGCCAATGGCCAATCGCGGCGGCGGAGGCCGGGCGTGTCGGCGGGGATGAGGAACATGGCTTCGGCCTGTTCGCCGGCCTGGCCGGAAAGGCGCGCCGAGACGATGTAGCCGTCCGCGCCGCCGCCGGCGATGGAATAGGGCTTGGCACCGTCCAGCCGGTATCCGCCCTGTTCCGGGGTGGCCGTGGTCGCGATCGCGCCGCTTCCGCCCCGCATGCCGGTTTCGGCATGGGCGAGGGCGAGGCGCCTGCTGCCGGTGAGCAAGTCGCCGAGCCATGCGTCGCGCAGGTCCTCGCGCGCGGTCAGGGCAAAGAGGCGTCCTGCCAGCACCGAAGCCTCGGCCAGCGGCTCCACCACCATGCCGCGTCCCAGCGCCTCGAAAATCGTGGCTATGCCGGTGGCGTCGAGGCTGAGCCCGCCCAGTTCCTCGGGGAAGGGCGCGGCGATCAGGCCCAGTTCGCCCAGCAATGCCCAGTTCTTGCCGGAAAAGCCGCCCGGCTCGGCCAGGAAGGTGCGACGGCTAGTATGGTCGTACGTATTGGTGACGAAGCGCTCGGTGAGCGCCTTGAGCATTTCCTCGTCTTCGCTGAGATCGAAATTCACGTGGCTCTCCCGTCTGTCACACGGATGTAGCACCAGCCGTGGGAGCATCTCCGCTAGGCAAAAGACTAGTGTGCAAAAGACTAGGCCCGAACGGGCCGGATTTGGGCTTTCGAGCAATTGTGCACCCTGCCGGGGCGCGTTAAGCTCCACGGCAAGAGAGGAAAAACATGTCGCTGTTGTCACAGGAAAACATAGACGCCGTGCGCGTCTCGTCGCCGGCGGAGATCCGCCCGGCGGCGGAGGCCTTCCATCGCATCGCCATGGACCTGGGTTTCAGGGCCGCCCCCGCGCACGACATTGCCGACAAGCGCACGCCGGTCGATGCCGAGGGCAAGGTTCTGGCCATCGAGGTGTTCGGCTGGGCGGACGATGAAAGGGTCTGGTGGCGCAATTCGCGCATCGCGCTCGATTCCCCGCTCACCACCGCCTGCCGCTTCGAAAGCCAGCCGTTCTGGGCCAATGCCGAAGGTTTCCGCACGCGCGAGCCCAACGCCTACCTCCAGTCCATCGACATCGCCAATTTCGAGCAGCGCGCCATGACGCGGGCCTGCATCGCGGTGCCGGTGCACTTGCCGTTCGGGCAGATCGGCGCAGTGAGCTTCAACCCGCTGGACCGCGACCGGACCGATCTTTCCGAAGATTTCCTGCGGCTGTCCGACGCGCTCGGCCTTTATGCGCGCACGTTCATCGCCACTTACGTCCAGGTGATGGGTTCGACCCAGGCTCTGCCGCCCGGTTCGCGCCTTTCCAAGCGCGAGGTGGAGTGTCTGCGCTGGGCGGCGATCGGCAAGACCGATCTGGAGATCAGCATGATCATGTCGCGCAGCCGCGCGACGGTGCGGTTCCACATCCATAATGCGGCGACCAAGCTGAATGCGGTGAACCGCAGCCAGACGGTCTTCAAGGCCGCCCAGCTCGGGTATATTTCGCTGCACAACTGAGGTTGCAAGGCGTGTCGTCCCGCATGGCGACGGGCTTTACCGCAGCCTGTCTTCCAGCATCAGCTTCGCGCCGCGCAGGCCCAGCGCCATGGCGGGGGCATTGGTGTTCCCCGTGACATGGCCGGGCATCACCGAGCAGTCCGCTACCCGCACGCCGCGCACGCCTTTCACCCGCAGGCGGGCATCGACCACGGCGTCAGGGTCGTCGCCCATGCGGCAGGAGCGGATCGCATGGAGCCCGCAGCTGGACAGGCGGCGGAAGGCAGCCAGGATCTCTCCGTCGCTCTCCACTTCCGCGCCGGGCACCAGTTCGGGTCCGACCATCTGCCCCAGCGGCGCTTCGGCGATGAAGGCGCGCATCTTGCGTACCAGCGCGACGGCGGAGCGGCGATCGTGCTCGGTCGTCAGGAAGTTGTGGCGGATATCGGCCGGATCAGCGGAGTTCGGCCCCGAAGCCCGCACCGCGCTCTCGCTGGTGAGGCGCAGCAGCTGGCCGTAGATGGTGACGCCGGGGAGCGGGTCGATCTTGTCGAGCGGGACCGGATCCTTGTCGTCGCCGACCTTGAAAGTGTAGCCGCCAAGGTAGAACTGCGCGTCGGTGCGCCCGTCGGGATGAGCGACATTGCAGAAGGCGCCGACTTCGAAGGGGCCGGTCGCCAGCACGCCGTCATGGCGCAGCAGATAGCGTAGCATGGCCAGCCCCGCGCCCACCCCGAAGAAGCTGCGGTTGGTGCCGCGTCCGTGCTCAAGCCGGAACGGGATCGAAATCGACAAGTGCTCGATCATCCGCTCGCCCACGTCGGGTGAATGGACGAGCGGGGCGATGCCCGCCGCCCGCAGCCGCTCGGTGTCGCCGATGCCCGATCGCTGCAGCAGCAGCGGGCTTTCCATGGCCCCCGCGCTCACCACGATCTCACCGGCACAATCGAAGCGCTGGGGGCGGCCGTTTACGACGGCGTCGAGGCCCACCGCGCGGGTGCCGTCGAACACGATCCGCTCCGCCAGCGCGCCTGTCACCACGGTCAGGTTCGGCCGTCCGCGCGCCGCTGCCAGATACGTGCGGGCAGAGGATTCGCGGCGTCCGTTTCGGATGTTATGGCTGTAATAGCCGACGCGCGGGCCGGTTTTTGCGTTGAGGTCGTCCACCCGCGTGAGTCCCAGCGCCTCGCCGGATTCGATCATGCGCTCTGCCAGCGGATATGTGTAGCAAGCCGGATCGACATGGACCAAACCCCCGCTGCCGCGCATTGCGGAGGCGCCTGCGGCATGGTCTTCCAGTTCCAGGAAAGCCTCGGTCATGCTTGCGCCGTTCCAGCCCACGGCACCGGCCTCGCTTTCCCAGGCGTCGTAATCCGCCGGCTCGCCGCGGCTCCAGATCATGCCGTTGATCGAGGAAGAGCCGCCAAGGCCCTTGCCTCGAATCCACACCTCGCCGCCGCTGTCCTCGTTCGCGCCTTCCTCGCGCGGCTGGGTGACGGGATAGGCCCACATGTGCTCGGGCTTCTTGACCAGCTTGGCCACGCCCTTGGGCAAGGTGACCCAGAAACTGTCATTGCTACCGCCCGCTTCCAGCAGCAGCACTTGCGACCGGCCGTCGGCGCTCAGCCGTTCCGCCATGACGCAGCCGGCCGAACCGGCGCCGACGATGATGTAGTCCCAGGCCTTTGCCATCTGTTCGTTCTCCCGCCTCAATGCGTCGCACGAACTGGCACATTGGCTACCCTAGCGTTTTGATGAGTCACAAAGGGGGAGCGGGCGCGCTTAAACCATTCACATCAACGGACTCGAAAGCCGAGAGATGGGGAGAACGATGCGCGCCATTGCCGAAGGCCTGTTTACCGACGAGACGCCGCCCCGGCTGCTGGGCGGCCGCGAACGGGCGACGGGGCGGGTGGTGTTTCCCTGTCCCGCCGGGGATAGCTGCGATCCGGTGCCGCTGGCGCGGGAGGGCAGGCTCTGGTCCTACACCGTGCAGCGCTATCGCCCCAAGACTCCGCCATATACCGGGCCGGAAGCCTTTGCGCCGTGGATCGTCGCCTATGTCGAACTGCCGGGCGAAGTGATCGTGGAGGCACGGCTGGTGGGCGGGGATTTCGGCGCGGTGCGGATCGGCATGCCGGTACGGCTCGTGCCGCTGGCGCTCGATCCCGAGGCGGCCGAGCCGCTGGCCATTCCTGCCTTTGCGCCGATGGAAGGAACCCGCGCATGAGCGACGTCTGCATCGTCGGCATCGGCATCCATCCGTTCGGGCGCACCGAAGGCCTGTCCGGGCTTGACCAGGGCGTCTTCGCCGTGCGGCAGGCGCTGGCCGATGCCGGGGTGGACTGGCCGCAGATCCAGTTCGCTTATGGCAGTTCGGATGCCGCCGGAAACCCGGACACGATGGTCGATCGGCTGGGCCTCACCGGCGTTCAGTTCATCAATGTGCGCAACGGCTGCGCGGCTGGCGGATCGGCGCTGTTCTCGGCGCAGATGGCGATCAAGTCGGGCGAGTTCGAGCTTGGCCTTGCGGTCGGGTTCGACAAGCATCCGCGCGGCGCCTTCAATGCGCTGCCCAGCGAATACAACCTGCCGGACTGGTACGGGGAGGCGGGCTACATGGTCACCACTCAGTTCTTCGCGGCGAAGATCATGCGCTACATGCACATGTTCGGCATCTCCACCGAAACGCTGGCGCGGGTGTCCGAAAAAGCCTTCCGCAACGGTGCCCATGCGCCGCATGCCTGGCGCCGCCAGCCGGTGCCGATCGAGGAAATCCTGGCCGCGCCGCTCGTTTCGGACCCCTATACCAAGTATATGTTCTGCTCGCCTGCCGAGGGCGGCGTCGCGCTCGTGCTCGCCAGCGAGAAGAAGGCGCGCGAACTGGGCAAGCCGCTGGTCCGCCTGAAAGCGGCGACCATGCGCACCCGCCCGCCGCACAGCTTCGAGGTCTTCGCGCCCAGCGTGGATGTGGTGGAGGACGATAGTGGCCCGCGCGGCACCGCCACGCGCATTGCCTCCGCCGACGCCTTCCGCCTCGCGGGCATCGGACCCGTCGATATCGACGTGGCTCAGCTTCAGGACACCGAAGCGGGCGCGGAGATCATGCACATGGCGGAAAACGGCTTCTGCGCCGATGGCGATCAGGAACGCTGGCTCTCCGAGGGCCGCACCGAGATCGGCGGCGCGCTGCCGGTCAACACCGATGGCGGCTGTCTTGCCTGCGGAGAGCCGATCGGCGCTTCGGGGCTGCGGCAGGTCTACGAAAATGTGGTGCAACTGCGCGGAGACGGTGGCGGCCGTCAGGTGCCTCATCAGCCGAAGACCGCCTACAGCCACGTCTACGGGGCGCCGGGCGTATCGGCAGTGACGATACTGGAACGATAGAACGCATGGACATCGAACTCTCCCCCGCCGACGAAGCCTTCCGCCAGGACGTACGTGCGTTTCTGCGCGAGAACCTGCCCGATGCGGTGAAAGCGGGCGCCGCCGCCACGCCATCGGTCTTCGTGGAGCCGGATATCGGGCAGGCCTGGAATGCAGTGCTCGATGCCAAGGGCTGGCTTGGCTACCAGTGGCCGGTCGAGCATGGCGGCACCGGCTGGACGCCGCTTCAGCGCTACCTTTTCGAAAAGGAATGCGCCGCCGCCGGAGCGCCCAACCTCACCGTGCTGGGCTTGAAGCTCTTGGCCCCGGTGCTCTGGACGTTCGGCAATGCGGCGCAGAAGGCGCGCTACCTGCCGCGCATCCTTTCGGGCGAGGATTACTGGTGTCAGGGCTTTTCCGAGCCCGGTGCAGGGTCCGACCTTGCCAGCCTGAAGACCCGCGCGGTACGGGATGGCGAGCACTACATCGTCAACGGATCGAAGATCTGGACCACCCATGCCCATCACGCCAACGGCATGTTCACGCTGGTGCGCACCGATCCCGAGGTGAAGAAGCAGGCGGGCATCTCGTTCCTGCTGATCGACCTGGCCAGCCCCGGCGTCTCGGTGCGGCCGATCCTGACGACGGCGGGCGATCATGAGGTCAACCAGGTCTTCCTGGAAGACGTGCGCGTGCCGGTCGAGAACCTCGTCGGCGCCGAGGGCGAGGGCTGGACCATCGCCAAGTTCCTGCTCGAAAACGAGCGCGGCGGATCGTGCCATGCGCCCAAACTGGGCTATGATCTCGCCCAGATCGAGGCGGCCGCGAAAGATGAAAGCGACGGGCGCGGCGGGGCGCTGGCCGACAGCACCGACTGGCGGCGCCGGATGGCGAAAGCGCGGCTCGGCGTGGAGGCGCTGGAGATGATCGAACTGAAGATCATCTCGGAGATCGCCAAGGGCCGCAAGCCGGGGCCGCAGACCTCGCTGACCAAACTGCTGGCATCCAACTTGCGGCAGGAGATCGACCTTCTGGCCGTGGACCTGTTCGGCATCGCCGGGCTCCAGCTGGAAACCTCACGCCCGCTCTATGGCGACAACGCGCCGGAGCCGGTCCATTCTCGCGCCGCGCAAGTTGCCGCCGCGCGCTATCTCAACAGCCGGGCCTGGACGATTTTCGGCGGGACAAACGAGGTGCAGAGCACCATCATCGCCAAGTCCGTGCTTGGTCTTTGAAAAGGAACCGTGAAGCGATGCGGACGACAACGGGAGAGGAAGCTGGCATGCAACTGAACCGCGAGGCGCTGACCCGCGCCTATCGGCAGATGAAGCTGATCCGCGAATTCGAGGAACGCCTTCACGAAGAGATCCAGACTGGCGAGATCGCCGGCTTCACCCACCTCTACTGCGGGCAGGAAGCCGTGGCGGTGGGCGTCTGCGAGCATCTTTCGGAGCGGGACAAGATCGTCTCCACCCATCGCGGCCACGGTCACTGCCTGGCCAAGGGCTGCGACGTGACCGGCATGATGAAGGAGATCTGGGGCAGCCAGGAGGGCCTTTGCAACGGCAAGGGCGGCTCCATGCACATCGCCGATATCGACAAGGGCATGCTGGGCGCCAATGGCATCGTCGGCGCGGGCGCGCCGATCGCGGTGGGCGCGGCGCTTTCGAACAAGATCGACGGCCCGGACGAGAACGGCAAGCTGGCCGTCTCCATCGCCTTCTCGGGCGACGGCGCCTGCAACCAGGGCACCACGTTCGAGGCGATGAACCTGGCCGTCGTCACCAAGGCGCCGGCGATCTTCGTCTTCGAGAACAACCACTATTCGGAGCATACCGGCGATGCCTATGCCGTGGGCACCGCGCAGGACATCGCCAGCCGCGCCGAGGCCTTCGGCATGAAGGTTTGGCGCGCGGACGGGACGGACTTCTTCTCGGTCTTCGACACCTTTGGCGAGGTCCTGGAATTCGTCCGCACCCCCGGCAATGGCCCGGCAGCGGTGGAGTTCGATACCGAACGCTTCTTCGGCCACTTCGAGGGCGATCCCCAGCGCTATCGCGGCGAGGGCGAACTGGATCGCCTGCGCGCCACCCGCGACTGTCTTCGTCACTTCCGCGAGCGGGTGACCGGCGCGAAGCTGCTGACGGGCGAGGACCTCGACGCGGTGGATGCGGACGCCCTGCAGGCCATTGAGGATGCCGTCACGGCATCGCGCGCGGCGGCGCGGCCGCAGCCCGAGAACGTCCTCGAAAACGTTTACATCAGTTACTGACGGCGGAGCGAAGCACATGGCAAAGATGATGTACCGCGACGCCATACGCGGCACGATATTCCAGGAAATGCAGCGCGATCCGCGCGTCGTCGTGCTAGGCGAGGACGTGGTCGGCGGCATGGGCACGGCGGGCGGGCCGGAGGCGATCGGCGGGATCTGGTCCACCTCCACCGGGTTCTACGACGCCTTCGGGCCGGACCGGGTGATCGACACCCCGATCAGCGAAAGCGCGATCATGGGTGCGGCGGGCGGATTGGCGCTGGCGGGCAAGCGGCCGGTGGCGGAGATCATGTTCGCGGACTTCATCGGCGTCTGCATGGACCAGCTGTGGAACCAGATCGCCAAGTTCCGCTACATGTTCGGCGGCAAGTCGGTCTGTCCTGCGGTGATCCGCATGCCCTGCGGCGCGGGTTACAACGCCGCCGCGCAGCACAGCCAGATGATCAGCCAGTTCGTCACCTCCATGCCTGGCCTGAAGGTCGTTATGCCGGCCACTCCGGCCGATGCCTGCGGTTTGCTGCGGCAGGCGATCCGCGACGACGATCCGGTGGTCTTCCTCGAACATAAGTTCCTCTACGCCATGACGGGCGAAGTGCCAGACGATCCGGACTTCGTGATCCCCTTCGGCCACGCGCGACTGGCGCGGGCGGGCGAGGACGTTACCGTGGTCGCCTCCGGCATGATGGTCGGCTATGCCGAGACGGCGGCCGACGATCTGGCGCAGGACGGTATCGGCTGCGACGTGATCGACCTCCGCACGACTTCCCCGCTCGATGAGGAAGCGATCCTTGATTCCGTGGAAGCAACCGGGCGACTGGTGATCGTGGACGAGGCTCCGCCGCGGTGCAGTCTGGCCACCGACATTGCCGCGCTGGTGGCCAGCAAGGCATTCGCCAGCCTGAAGGCGCCGATCGAGATGGTCACCGCGCCGCATACCCCGGTGCCCTTCGCCCGCGAGTTGGAAGGCGCCTATCTGCCGAGCCCCGCGAAAGTGGCCGCCGCCGTCCGCAAGACGCTGGCATACCGGTGAGGGGGGCGCTGTCATGAGCAGAATCCGCGCTTTCACGATGCCCAAGTGGGGCATCGAGATGACCGAAGGCACCGTGGCCGAATGGATGGTCAAGGAAGGGGATGCGTTCACGCGCGGCCAGACGCTGTGCCTGATCGAAACCGCCAAGATCACCAACGAGGTGGAGGCCGAATACGACGCCACCGTGCGCCGCGTGCTGATCTCCGGTGGTAGCGAGGCAGAGCCGGTGGGCGCGCTGCTGGCGGTGTTCGACGAGGGGGCCCATTCCGAGGACGAGATCGAGGCCTTCATTGCCGCCTTCACCCCCGCCGAGGGCGGCGTGGCGCAAGGCGCATCGAAGGCCAAGGCGGCCGTGCCCGAGCCGGTGGGCGCCGCTGTCGGCGCGCCGGAACGGGTGCGCGTCCCGATCGATACTAACCGCCCGATCAGCCCCGAGGCACTGCGTCTGGCCGAGGAGGAGGGCGTCGATATCTCGGATATCGAGGGTTCCGGCCGTCAGGGCAGGATCACCCATCAGGACGTGGTCAAGGCGATGCGCGGCCCGGCTAGCCCGGTACTGAAAGGTGCGCTGGCCCAGCTCGAGGAGGATGGGAAAATCTTCGCCTCCCCGCTCGCTCGCCGCCTCGCCGCGCTCCATGGGCTTGCGCTGGCGGGCATGAAGGGCACCGGCCCGCGCGGGCGTATTTCCAAGGCGGATGTGCTGGCACTTGTCCCGGCACCGGCAAGTTCCGGTTCGCTCGCTGCACCTGAGTTCGTCGCGGGGCAGAACCGGCCCGAAATCGTTCCCTTCGATCGCATCCGCAAGGTCGTCGCCCAGCGGCTGACGCAGGCGAAGCAGGAAATTCCGCACTTCTACTTGCGCTTGTCCGCCCGCGCCGATGCCCTGCTGGAACTGCGCAAGAGCGCAAATCTCGTGCTCGGCTGCAAGGCCTCGGTGAACGACTGGGTGGTCAAGGCCTGCGCCATCGCGCTGGTCCGTCATCCCGAGGTCAACGTACAGGTCCACGGCACCGACATCTACCGCTTCCCCCATGCCGACGTCTCGATCGCGGTTGCAGGGCCGAAGGGCCTCGTGACCCCGGTCGTGCGGCAGGCCGACCGCATGCGGATCGACCAGCTTGCTGCCGAAACCCGCCGCCTGATCGACAAGGCGCAAGGTCGCGGACTGGGCATGGAGGACATGGAGGGTGGTACGTTCTCTGTCTCCAACCTCGGCATGTTCGGGGTGGAGAACTTCGATGCGATCATCAACCCGCCGCAGGGCGCGATCCTGGCCGTCGGCGCGGCGCAGCGCCAGCCGGTGGAGACGGCGGGCGGCGGCGTGGCGTTCGAGACGCGGATCGCTTTCACGCTCTCGGTAGACCACCGCGCGATCGACGGGGCTGCCGGCGCGCAGTTCCTCCAGACGCTCAAGACCCTGATCGAAGAACCCCAAGGCCTCTTCGCCTGATTGAAGGACACCCCATGACCAGTTCCGCCAGACCGGGACCTCTCAAAGCCTTGGGCGAGGTGATCCAGCTTGCCTATTTTCCCACCGATTTCGACGCGGCGCTGAAGTACTGGATCGAAACCGTGGGCGTCGGGCCGTTCTTCGTGCTCAACGACGTGCGGCTCGGCGAGATGAAGTACAAGGGCCAGCCTACCGACGCGACGTTCTCCATGGCGATCGGCTATTGGGGCGATATCCAGATCGAGCTGATCCGCACCGAGAGTGAAGAGCCCTCGCTCTACACCGGCGAATATGCCGTGCGCGATAGGCTGCACCACGTCTGCGTCTTCGTGAAGGACATTGCCGAGGCGCGCCGTGCCTGCGCGGAAGTGGGTGCGGACGTGATCGTGGAGGGCAAAGTGGGGGACGACGGCGAGGTGATTTACGTCGATCCCGGCCAGGGTCCGGGCTTCGTGATCGAATATCTCCAGCCCATGGCTGGATCAGAAGGTCTATTCGAAATGATGAAAGAGGCCGCGCGCGACTGGGATGGCAGCGATCCCGTGCGGGTGCTGCAATGACCGCGCCGATTTCCGCCCAGGCCATGGCCATGGCCGACCGCGTGGAGAGCTTCGTCCGCGAAATCGTGTTGCCTTACGAGCAGGATCCGCGCCGCGACCATCACGGCGCGCCGACCGACGAACTGGTCATGGACCTGCGCGGCAAGGCGCGCGCGGCGGGCGTGCTCACGCCGCATATCCGCGATGACGGCAGCCACCTGACCCAGCGCGAGACGGCCGAAGTGCTGATCCGCTCCGGCCTTTCGCCGCTCGGCCCGCTGGCCTGCAACACCATGGCGCCCGATGAGGGCAACATGTACCTGATCGGCCATGTCGGCTCGCCCGCGCTGAAGGACAGGTTCCTGACGCCGCTGGTGGAGGGCAGGGGCCGCTCCGCCTTCTTCATGACCGAGCCGGCCGACTGGGGCGGCGCGGGGTCCGACCCGTCGATGATGAAGACCACCTGCCGCCGCGATGGCGGGGACTGGGTGATCGACGGGCGCAAGACCTTCATCACCGGCGCCAAGGGGGCGATGGTCGGCATCGTCATGGCCGCTTCGGTGGACGAGGCGAGCAAGGGCGGAGCCTGCATGTTCCTGGTCGACCTGCCCGATCCCGCCATCGTGATCGATGAAGTGCCGAACACCATCGACACTTCAATGCCGGGCGGTCATTCCACGGTGACGATCCGGGAACTTCGGGTTCCCGCCGCGCATATGCTCGGCGAGCCGGGAGAGGGCTTCAAGTATGCGCAGGTGCGCCTGAGCCCGGCGCGCCTGTCGCATTGCATGCGCTGGCTGGGATCCTGCATGCGCGCGCACGAAATCGCGGTGGACTATGCCTGCCGCCGCGAGGCCTTCGGCAAGACGCTGATCGATCACGAAGGCGTGGGCTTCATGCTGGCGGAGAACCGTATCCTCATCCAGCAGTGCCGGCTGATGATAGACTGGTGCGCGGGCGTGCTGGACGGCGGATCGCTGGGCACGGTCGAAAGCTCGATGGCCAAAGTCTCGGTCAGCGAGGCACTGATGAAGATTGCCGACAACTGCGTGCAGGTGATGGGCGGCATCGGCGTAACCGACCGCACGATCGTGGAGCAGGTGTTCCGCGAAATCCGCGCCTTCCGCATCTATGACGGGCCGACCGAAGTGCACAAATGGTCGCTCGCCAAGAAGATCAAGCGCGAGTGGAAGCAGGCGCAGGAAGCGACCCGCGCCGAGCAGGCGGCGTAGCCATGGCCGTCGACCTTGCCGCCGACAACGCGGGTACCGTGCCCGTCCGCGAAGGCTATCGCTTCGACGAAGCGGCGCTGGCGCGCTGGATGGCGGCGCATGTCGAGGGTTTCGCGGGGCCGCTCAGGGTGGAGCAGTTCAAGGGCGGACAGTCCAACCCGACTTACCGGCTCTGCACCCCCGCGCGCAGCTATGTCCTGCGCCGCAAGCCGCCGGGCGATCTGCTACCCGGCGCGCACGCGGTGGACCGCGAGGCACGGGTGCAGATGGCGCTGGGCGCGGCCGGCTTTCCGGTGGCGCGCATCCATGGGCTCTGCACTGACGATGCCGTGATCGGCACCTGGTTCTACGTGATGGACATGGTGGAGGGCCGGATCTTCTGGGATGCGACCTTCCCGCAAGTCTCGCGCGAGGAACGGCCGGCCTACTTCGACGCGATGAATGCGACGATGGCCGCGCTTCATGCCATAGACCCGGTAAGGGCGGGGCTGGGCGACTATGGCAAGCCGGGCAATTACTTCGCACGCCAGATCGGCCGCTGGACGAAACAGTACCAGGCGGACGAACTCGCCGGTCGCAATGCCGATATGGATGCGTTGGTGGAAGCGCTGCCCGGCCTGATCCCGCCGGGTGACGAGACTTCGGTGATCCACGGCGACTGCCGCTGCGACAACATGATCTTCCACCCCACCGAGCCGCGGGTGCTGGCGGTGCTGGACTGGGAGCTTTCCACGCTGGGCCATCCGCTGGCGGATTTCGCCTATCACACGCTGATGTACCGGATGCCGCCGGAGATCGTGCCCGGCCTCATCGGCGCGGACCTCGGGGCGCTCAACATCCCTCCCGAAGAGGACTACGTAGCCGCCTATTGCGCGCGGACGGGGCGGGACGGCATCGCGAACTACGAGTTCTACGTCGCCTTCAACCTCTTCCGCCTCGCGGCGATCTTCCACGGCATCAAGGGCCGCGTCCTGCGCGGCAATGCCGCCAATGCCCAGGCGGCGAACCGGGCCGAGAGCTTTCCCGTCCTGGCCCGCATGGCGCGTGAAAGCCTGGAAGCCGTGGGCTGAAGCTCGCGACGGTGGCCGGAACGAGCGGCCTGATCGTCGTTTCCGTCATCAGAAAGCGAAACTTCCCGTTCGCCGGCGCGCTGTGATCCTGTCAGCATCGTCCCGAAGCCTCGCGCCCGGCGCGCGAAAACAGGAAACCAGCATGTCGAGCCAGCACCGCCCTTTACGCAATGTTTCGGCCAAGTGGGACGAAGTCCTGCTGGTGTGCCGCAAGTGCAGCAGGAAGGTCCACGGCGGTTTCGGCAAGGACGGCGACAAGCGCCTGGAGAAAGCGCTCAAGTCGGCGCTGAAGTCTCAGGGGCGCTACAAGGTGGTTCCGGTCTCCTGCCTCGATATCTGTCCGAAGAACGCGGTCTGTCTCGTCCAGGCGAGCGGGCCCTCTACGGTTCATCTCGTGCCGCCGGGGACGCCGATGGAGGAAGTCGTGGGCCGTCTCGCCCCTCTGCCCGAAAAAGCGCGCGTGCGCCGTGGCAAGGCGCTGCGCCAGCAGGCACCCGATAGTGCCGGTTTGCCTTCGGGCTGAAACAGGCGCTGCTCCGTCTGGTCCTTGCATCCCGTTTCTGCTAAGGACTGCCGGACCAGCAGGGCATGGGCGCCTGCCGTGACGAGGGAGGGCGAAGATGAACTATCCGTACAGTCCCTTCCGCGCGCCGAACTGACGGCAAGAGTCCCGAACCCGGCGTCCCGATGCTCAGGCTCGGGCGGCCGCCTCCCGACTTAGATCCGGTATCGCCGGGTCGCTCCTGACAATTGCCGAACCGGGACCGCGCAAGGCCGCGCGGAAAAACCTCATGACTGATACCGACGAAGACCTGTTCCCGCGCGCCGCGGTCCTGCGCAAGGTGCTGTCTTTCACGTTCCGCCATTGGCGGCGCGCGCCGGTGCTGGCCGCGGCCTGCGGCAGCGCGATGATGGTGGCGACCGTCACCGAGGTGTTCGTCCCGGTCTATGCCGGGCGGATGATCGACGCGGTCGGCGGAGGCGCCTCGGCCGAGGCATGGCGTGCTTTTGCCGCGATTACCGTGCTGGGGCTGGGCCTTGTGGTCTTTCGTTTCCTCGGCTGGTGGGCGATCACGCCGCTGACGCTGAACATGATGCGCGATGTGACGCAGGAGGCCTTCGCCCGCGTGCAGCGCCTTTCCACCGATTGGCACGCCAATGCCTTTTCCGGCTCCACCGTGCGGCGCATCACCCGTGGAATGTGGGCGCTCGACACGTTGAACGACGTGCTGCTGCTCTCCCTCCTGCCTTCGCTGACGGTCCTGGCGGCTACCGTGATTCTGCTGGCCCTGCACTGGCCGGTGCTCGGGCTGGTCATGGCGATCGGCGCTTTCGCCTATATCGCGCTGACCGTGGGGCTGGCGATGCGGGTGCTGGCGCCGATCGCGCGGCTTTCCAACCAGTGGGACACGCGGATCGGCGGCATCCTGGCCGACGCGATCGGCACCAACGCCGTGGTCAAGGCGTTCGGCGGCGAGGAACGCGAGGAGGAATTGCTCGGCCGCACGGTCGCCAAGTGGCGGCAGCGGACGCGGCGGACCTGGATGGCCTTCACCTGGGCGGGCAGCGGGCAGACCAGCCTGCTCTGGCTGGTGCGCGCGGCGGTGACGGCTGCCGCGCTGTGGCTGTGGATGCGGGGCGAGGCCAGCCCGGGCGACGTCGCTTACGTCATCACGAGCTACCTCGTGCTCAACGGCTATCTGCGCGACATCGGGCAGCACGTTCACATGCTGCAGCGCTCGGTGAACGAGATGGAGGAACTGGTCCAGCTCCACGACGAACCGCTGGGTGTGGCCGACCGCGCGGATGCCGGTCCGATCCGCATCGCCGATGGCGCGATCCGCTTCGACACCGTGACTTTCCACTATGCCGGGCAGGACAAGCCGCTGTTCCGGGACCTGGACGTGACGATCCCCGCTGGGCAACGCGTGGGGCTGGTGGGGCCCTCCGGTTCGGGCAAGACCAGCTTCGTCAAACTGATCCAGCGGCTCTACGACGTCGCGCAGGGCCGCGTGACGATCGATGGGCAGGACGTCGCCCATGCCACCCAGAACTCGCTGCGGCGGCAGGTGGCCATCGTTCCGCAGGAGCCGGTCCTGTTTCACCGCACCTTGGCCGAGAACATCGGTTATGGCCGCCCGGACGCGACGATCGCGGATATCGAACAGGCTGCGCGCCTCGCCAATGCGCATGAATTCATCATGCGGCTTCCCAAAGGCTACCGCACGCTGGTGGGCGAGCGCGGCGTGAAGCTTTCGGGCGGCGAGCGCCAGCGTATCGCGATAGCCCGCGCGTTCCTGGCCGATGCGCCGATCCTGATCCTGGACGAGGCGACTTCCAGCCTCGATTCCGAATCCGAGGCGGCCATTCAGGATGCCATGGAGCGGCTGATGGTCGGCCGCACGGCCATCGTCATCGCGCACCGCCTGTCCACGGTACGCGCGCTGGACCGCATCCTGGTCTTCCATCGCGGAGAAATCGTCGAGGACGGCACGCACGATGCGCTGCTCAAGTCGCAGCAAGGGCAATATCGCCGGTTGTTCGAACGGCAGGCCGGAACGGCGGAGGCGGAAATTCACTGATCCGCAGGCGGATATCCGGCCGCTCCGGCTCGCCATGGAGGCTCATCGGCGAGCGAAGATCGCGGCCCGTCGCAAAACTGAAATGCCAGGCGACTAGAGGCCGCGCAGGGCGTGCGGTCGTGCGCCGTTTCAGCGACGTGACATGCAGGTGCCATCCATCAGGTCCGCCCCGCGCCGGGCAGCGACACATTCGGTTACGGCGAACCCGGGCTTCGGGCGTGAGGCGCGGTTGCTGGGCTATGCCAGCGGCAATTTCGGCAAGAATCTGGTCTTCGCCGGGGCCGACGTCACATTTCTTTACCTGCTGACCGACCTTTTCGGGCTGCCGGGCTCGGTGGCGGGCCTGCTCATGCTGGTTGCGCTGGCGGGCGATCTTGTTTTCGACCTGCTGGCAGCGCTGCTGGTCATTCGCCTGCGCCGCGCGGGCAAGGGCTACCGCTGGCTCATTCTGGCGGGCGCGATACCGGGAGGCACGGGTTTCGCGCTGCTCTATGCGCTGCCGGCGCTGGGTGCGGAGCGGGTCTGGATGGTCGCCGCGGCGCTCCTGCTGTTTCGCGGTGCCTATGCCGTGATCGATGTACCGCACAATGCGCTGATGGCGCGCATGACGGTGGACAGCCGCGCGCGCGGCAGGGTGTCGGGATATCGCCTGTTCTTCAGCACGACCTCCTCCCTGACGGTCGCCTCGCTGCTGATGCCGACCGTCCAGCAGGCGGTGGCGACGCGCACGCTGGATCTTCTGGCCATGACCGGCTGCCTGGCGGGCCTGCTGTTCGCCATGACCATCGCCTTTTCGGCCTGCGCCTCGGGGAACGACACAAGCGCCGAAGGCGGGCACGACGCGGGGGAGCATGACCAGGGGCGCCAGAGCGACGGCGACGGTATCGCCGTGCCTCTGCGGGAAGGGATGGTCGCCGGCATGGGCGTGCTCGCGCTCATCACCGGCTTTGCCGTGCCGACGTTCGAGCGGATGCTGCTTTACATGGGCACATACGTCTTTCACCGGCCGGAGATGGTCAGCACGCTCCTGATCTCCGTGACGCTGGGACAGTTCCTGGGCGTACTGCTCTGGACCCCGCTGACCGGCCGCTACGACAAGAGCCGGTTGCTGGGGACGGGGCATCTGCTTTGCGCCGCAAGCCTGGCGTGCTTCGGTCTCTGCATGGCCTGGCCGCCCGCGCTACTGGCTTGCGGCGTGCTGATCGGCATCGCCTTCACATGCGTCTTCATGCTGCCCTGGGGACTGCTGGCCGATACGGTGGATTTCGTGGCCTGGAAGCGGGGGCGCCGCTACGAGACCGGGCTCTTCGCCTTCTATCTGGTGATCGTGAAGGCAGGCGGCGCGGCCGCGAACGGGGCCATCGGATGGTGTCTCGGCAGCCTTGGCTACACGCCGGGGGCGGAGCAATCGGCACTGGTGCGCGCCGGTATCCTGACGCTGGGCCTGGGCGTGCCCATTGCCGGAAGCCTGGCCGCGGTTCTGCTGCTCCGCCGCTTCGATATCGGTCATGCCCGCCACGCCCGCCTGCTTTCCGCCCTGTCGGCCGGGCGGACCGGCGCGAGAGAGCCTGGACAGCAGAGGGGATGCCCGGTCGTTCCGGTCAGGCGCCCGCTTGCGCCGGTGCCGAGCCGGTTTCCGGGTCGTAGGCCGGGTTGGCCGGATCGAGCGGCGAAGGCTTGAGCGGGACGGGCTTCACCGCGCTTTCGGCCCAGGCACGGCAGATCATGTCGCGCAGCATCGCCGCGCCCTTGGCCGTGCGTGCGTAGACGAGTTCGCGCACGTCCTTGTCCTTGAAGTTCGCGAAGCGGTCGCGCTTTTCCAGGACATAGACCTGTTCCATGTGACTGGCCGCCTCGTCGAGATAGGCGAGGACGGCGTCGAACATGTCGCCCTCCCGGTGGCCGGCGGCGCCGATGCGGGGGGCGATGTCCCCGGTGGTCAGGGCCATGCCGTCCACGAACTCGCTTTCGAACCGGCCGTGGATCGTGCGGTCACGCGTGTAGCCCTTGGGATTGTCACCCCGCCAGCCGTCGCTGTTGACCGAATCGTGCAGCGGCTGCGCGCCGTCGCCAATATAGTGGCCGAGGCGGATCACCTGGAAGGCGCAGTGCTGTTCGGCAAAGGCGGTCGCCTTGCCCTCGGCGCGCAAGGCACGGATCTGGCGCATGCAGGCGATCAGACGTTCATACGATTCCATCGCGGCATAGGGAAGCGTCCCGGTCCAGCGGACATTGGTGCGCTGGGCGGTCAGCGGATCCTTGTCCTTGATCGCCTCGTAATGCTTGTAGAGCGCGATCACGAAAGCATAGCGCGACCGCGGGATCGGCTTGAGGAAAGCGAACTGTTCCTTGAACCAGCCGTGGTTCGGATCTTCCTCGATCTTGGAGAACGGCTCGCTATCCCCGCGCCAGCCGTCCGGAAGGGAGGCGGAGCCGGCGATATAGTCCACCTGTTTGCGCAGGAAGACGGGGCCATCGTCCGGGATCGCCTCGATGGCCGCGCGGTCGATCACGGCATGGGCGGTCCCACCCCAGGCGAGAGCCGCATTCGGGTGAAGCGCAGCGGGGAAAACGGCGGCGGCTAGCGCGGCGAGAACGAAGGGGCGCATGTCGGGCTCCGGTCGAGAAAGCGGGGGTCGAGAAGGCGGGGATCGAGAAGGCAGGGGTTGAGAAGGCAGGGGTCGAGAAGGCGGAAAATCAGGGATCGAGCGGGTCGCGCGGATCGATCCGGGCCGACTGCGACGATGGGCGGAATTCCAGCTCGGTCGGCGAGACGCGTCGTCCGACTTGGCCGGGCTGGTAGCCCAGTTCGGCAAGATTGCGCTGGACGAAAGCGGGGCTTTCGATCGAGGCGCTCTGGCCGGGGTTGCAGACGATCACCGTATCCTTGTCGAGCGGCGCGCCAATGGCCATCAGCAGGCGCGTGGCATTGCGCAAGTTGGTGGTGGTGTGGCGGGCGTAAGGCTCGATGACGATGGCCTCAGCCGGCACGCCGTAGCGCTCGATCAGCGCCTTGCGCATCTGCTCCGCCTCCACGAAGCGGGTGGCGCGGGGATGGGCGCGGCCGCCGGTGACGATGATGAACGGCACGTCGCCGGCCGCGAAACGGCTGGCGGCAAGGCGCAAGTGGTACTTCCCGAAGGGGCTGACCGCCATGTCGTCCACTTCCGGACCCACGCCGGTGACGATCATCGCGCTGTAGCGGTAGCGTTTCCAGTCGAGACTTTTGGCACGCTTCATGGCCGGGGCGTTGAGGCCGCCCATGAGCGGTTCGAAGCCGATGGCGTCCGTCCGGTCGCTGCCGTCGAGCAGGGCGAGCGCGAACTCGATGCTGGGGTCCAGCGCCTGGACCGAAGATGCGCGCGGGGTCTGGGCCAGCCATGCCGCGGCCTGGAGCCGGGCGCGGGCTTCCTGCGGGTCGATCGTGCCTGCACCGTCGATCTGCGGATAGGCGGGTACCTGACCGAGACCGAACGTTCGCACGATGGCGTTGACGCCGGCGATCTCGCGCGCGGCCTGGGCCGCGGTGCCGTCATCCGCTCTGCCGAGGTTGGCCGGCTGGACCGCCGCGCCGGAGAGCGCGGCGCTTTCGGCCGGCGTCCAGATCATGGCCTGGGCCAGGCAGCCGAGGTCTGCCGCGCAGGCTTCGCGGCGTTCCTGGCGGGCGCGCAGCATCGCGGCGACCTCGGGCCTGGCCATGAGCGCGGCCATCGCCGAAGTGTCCTGGCCGAGAGCCCCGAGCAGGGGGAACAGCCGGTTGGACAGGGCTTCTGCCTGGACGTCGCGAACCGCCCCGGCCGAAGCCGGGACGGAAGCGAGCGAGAGCATGGCGGCAGCGACGAGCGGCGCCGCCATCCGGTACGCTTTTACGCGCATTACCAGGACTTGCTCACGACCAGGCGGAAGTTGCGGCCGAAGATCGGGCGGCCGTAGATCGCTTCCGCGCTGCCCTGGCCGGCCAGCGAGTCGGTGCGGGTATTGCCTTCGGTCAGGCCATGGGCGTTGAACAGGTTGTCGCCCACCACCTGAAGCTGCCAGGTACCGTGCGAGACCGTGAAGCCCGCGCCGATCGTGCCATAGGCCGGCAGCGCGGTGTTGTTGTAGAGGTCCACGAAGCGCTTGCCCATGTAGGTGTAGCGTCCATAGACCGAGATGTCGGTGTCGTCGGTAGAGAAGTTGAAGCTCGGACGGATGTTGCCGTAGACCTTCGGCTGGCGGACGATCTGGTTGCCTTCGGCCTGCTCCGGATCGGCGCCGGTGGCGCTCTGGAAGTTCTTGTACTTCGGATCGCTGACCGTGAGAGCGCCGTTCAGCGTGAACCACGGGGTGACCGACCAGGCGCCGTCGAATTCGATACCCTTGACTTGCGCTTCGCCGATGAAGGGTACGTTCACGTCATTGCGGCCCGTGGTCGGATCGAACGCGAGGAACGAGGCGTTGAGCGGGTCGAAGTTGGTGTAGAACCCGGTCACGTAAAGGTACGAACGGCCCGAGGCGAACTTGAGGCCGGCTTCGAACTGGTCGGCCACGGTGGTGATGATCGTCGGGTTGATGCTCATCACGGTCTGGACGTTCGGCGGCGTCTCCAGGTGCGAGGCGCGGCCGTAGACGCCGATATTGCTGGTGAAGTCGTAGTTGGCGCCGACCGTCCAGTTGGTGACGTTGGGCTTCAGCTTCTGGTTCAGGATCACGCCGGTGAAGGCGCGGGTCGTGTCGTCGGCCAGGGTGGTCGCATCGCCCAGGTTGATCTGGGTGGTGAGTGCGGCCCAGCCCTTGTAGCTGTAGCGTTCGTGGCGGATGCCGGCATCGATGCGCAGGCCCGGCACGATTTCCCAGGTGTCGTTGGCATAGACCGCGAACATCTTGGCGTCGGAATCGCCCTGGTTGAGCGTGGCGGCGTAGTTGAGCACGCCGTTGTCGGTAACGCGGCCCACAACGGCGCCGGCAGCGTTGTAGCCGACGAGGTCCAGGGTGCGCGGTTCGCCCGCCACTTCGATCAGGTAGTTCTGATAAAGCGTGCGGCTGTCTTCGCCATAGAGGCTGCCGTAAAGGCCCAGCTTGATGTCATGGCTGCCGATGCCCGTCTCGAACTGCTTGGCGACCGAGAGATTGGCCTGGCCCGAGTAGAACTTCGAGTGGATGTCGCGGTACTGGCCCTGCATGACCAGGCCCGAGGCCGCATAGGGATCGTAGACGGTGCTGGTTCCGGCCAGCACATAGCCGAAGCGCGTGGCGCCGAAGGCAGCGCCGCCGGAGCGGTTGAGATAAGTGTTGGCGAAAGCATTGGCGTCGACCGGGTTGGTGGTCGAATAGAACGCGGTGAAGTCGTTCTTGCCCTGGGTATAGCCCGCCGCGGCCGTGACCAGCCAGCCGTCGAAATCGCCTTCGTAGTGAACGCCGAAGTTCAGCATCTGCATGTGGCGACCATCCGACAGGTCGCTGTTGCGGCTCTGCACGACACCGTTGCCGTCGCGGTACTTCAGGTTGACGTGGCGGAACGCCGGCGAGTTCATCGTGCCGTCGAAATAGTCGATGTACTGGTTCAGCGATTCGCCGGTCAGCGGGTTGTTGGTCGGGATCGGCAGGTAGAAGACGTTGTGATCGTTGACGTAGTTGACGTTCAGCTTGATGAAGCCGTTGTCCATTTCATGCTTGATATTGGCGCGGATCTGGCCGCCCTTGTCGTTGGGGAAGCCGTTGTCGCGGTAGCCGTCATGATAGCGCATGAAGCCGCCGATCGCGTAGTAGGTCTTCTCGCCCAGCGGGCCGGCCTGATAGGCGTCGAGGCGGTAGAGGCCGGTATCGCCCAGCGTCACTTGCGCCTTGCCGCGCGCCACGTCGCTGCCGGTCACGGTGATGGCGTTGATGATCGCGCCCGAGTAGCTAGCGTAGACGGGGGCCGGGCCGCCGCGGACCACTTCGACGCGGTCGGTCATGAGGTCCTGTTTCAGGATCGCGTCGCCGCGGAAGAACACGCCGTCGTTCTCGTGGAACAGCGGCAGGCCGTCCTGCTGGAAGCTGACGAAGCCGCCGTCGTTGGGCAGGCCGCGGATGCGATAGATGTTCTGCACTTCGCCGCCGGTGATCTCGGTCTGGAAGCCGGGCAGCTGGCCGATCAGGTCCGCGAAGTTCACGGGCGCGATCTTCTGGATGTCTTCCTGCGAAACGGTGTTGATCGCGTAGGACACGTCGAAGCGGCGCTGGGCGCGGGTCGAGCCGGTGACGATGATGTCGTCGGACGAGGAGGACTGGTCGTCGGCCTGAGCCGGAGCGGTGGACGCGGCAGCCGTCTGGGCGGCGGCCGGAGCAATGAATACGGTGCAGACGGCGGCCAGCGCCGTGCCGGAAGCGAGAATGCTCTTGAGCATTGGAAGGACCCTCATTTCGTTGATGCCGCCTTTCTAGAGGCGACGCGCAAGCCCCTTGACGGCTGAAGATGACGCTTTTAATTATTATTCGTGAAATAATTAATTATGACAGTTTCGCGGCAGTGCCCGAAGCCTGGAGCCGATCGCCATGCATTTGCCTGCCCTGGAAAAGGATCAGCGAAGGATCGTCCAGGAATTGCGCAAGGCCGGGGCCTTGTCTCGCTCCGCCCTGGCCAGCCGGCTGGAGATAAGCCCGGCGGCGCTTACCAAACTGTCGCGGACGCTCCTGTCTATGGGCGTGGTCGAGGAACTGGACGACCCCGCCCATGCCGCGCGCGGACGTCCTGCCGTGCCGCTGAAACTCGCCTCGGGGGGCGGCTATGCCGTGGGCGCCACGGCGCACAAGGGCATGCTGGACATCGCGCTGGTCGATTTTGCAGGCGGCACCATCGCTACGCATCACGAAACGATCGAGCCCATCGATCCCCGCCAGTTCGCCCGCAAGGTGCGCGAAGTGACGCATGATCTCGTCAGCCGTCACAATCTGCTGGGCCGCCGCATGCTGGGCATGGGCGTGGCCGTTCCCGGCCCGGCGCTCTCGACTACCGGAGACAAGTGGAGCGTCGTGGATGCCTTGCCCGGCTGGCGCGGTTCACCGCTGCGCCAGATCCTGTCGAGCGAGCTGGGCTGGCCGCTCTGGCTGGAGAACGATGCCAATGCCGCGGCGCTGGCGGAATTCTACCTTGGCGGCCTGCTCCGGGACTTTTCGACGGTCGTCGTCCTGCTGCTCGGTTATGGCATAGGCGCCGGGGTCATCGTCGACGGGCGGCTGGTGCGGGGGCAATACGGCGTGGCGGGCGAAGTGGGATGCCTCTTCCCGATGGATCGCCCCCGGCCGAGCCCTCTCGATCTGCTCGCCTGCCTGCGGGCGGATGGCTGCGCAATCACGTCGGTGTCCGAGATCGATCCCGCCGCGCCGGAACAGCGCAGCACCATCGAGAGCTGGATGGACCGGGCGGCGGCCCAGCTCGAAGTGGTGTGCAATACCGCCTTCGCCTGGATCGATCCGGGCGCGATCGTGCTGGCCGGACCTTTGCCCTCCGTCATCCTGAATGGCCTGCAGGACCGCCTCAGGCAGGCGCCGCTGGTCCAGACCGTGGAAAGTCGCCGGCCGCCGGTGCGCGTCTCCGGCGTGGGCGGATCGCCGATCACGCTGGGAGCGGCGCTTCTGCCGATCCATGCTTTCGCGGCGCAGGAATGAGGGCAGGCTTCGGACCGGCGGAGCAACTCCCGGAAATCTCGTGAATTTGCCTGTGCTCTTTGCGCCTTCGCGCAAGGCCAAGGGACCGGGCATGGCTTCGGTCTGGTCGCTTGCGGCAATGTGTCCTGTCTCTCGGCGAAGTAACGCAAGGAATTGCGGGGCGATCGATTGACCCCCGCCGCGCTCCTCCCCACGGCTTGGGGACGGGACCGAAAGCTCGGCCCGAAATCGAAAAGCGTATCGGGGAAGGCTCTGGCCTGACCGGCGACGGTGGCGGGGCTCACCCCCGGATCGGCGGCGTCCCTGCGCGATGGAGGAGGGTGTGCCATGCCTGTTATGCGATCATCGACGAAGCGACCGGCCTTGCGACGAAGCGCGGGCGCGCTGGCCATGGCAGCGGCCTGTGCCGCGCCCGCCGCCCTGGCCCAGGCTGCAGCACCGACGGGAACGCAAGCCTCCCCCGATCCCGCGACCGCCCCGCAAGATTCATCGCATGGCCTGCAGGAAATCATCGTCACGGCCCAGCGCCGCGCTGAAAATCTTCAGGACGTGCCAATCGCGATCACCGCCGTGACCTCGGCGGCGCTCGGCTCCGCGGGAATCGCGGAAACGAATACCCTGACCCAGGCGATACCGGCGGTGCAGTTTTCGCGCTCGGGTGCGAGCGGCCTGTTCTTCGTGCGCGGCGTGGGCACGACCAATGCCTCCATCGGCGATGAGGGCTCGAACGCCTTCTACGTCGACGGCGTCTACATGCCGGACCTTTCCAGCACGGTCATGCAGTTCAACAACATAGACCGGGTGGAAGTGCTGAAGGGGCCGCAAGGTACGCTCTTCGGGCGCAATGCCTTCGGCGGGTTGATCCACGTCATCACCAAGGAGCCCGGCGATCGCTTGGAAGCGACGGCGCAGGCCGGCTATGCGAACTACGACACCATCCAGGGCCAGGCCTACGTCGGCGGCCCGGTTTCGGAAAACATCAGCGCGGACCTGGCGCTTACCGGCTACGACCAGCGGGACGGCTGGGGGCGCAACGTCACGCTGGACCGGGACATCAAGAAGATGTGGTACTGGGGCGCCCGCTCCAAGATCGTGATGCGGGCGAGCGATGCCGTCAAATTCGTGCTGGGCGGCGATTACTACCGGACGAACGACAATACGGCGATCGGCTGGAGCGTGGATGAGGACTACCTCGTCGTCGGCGGCATCCGGTCTATCGGCAGCATGGATACCGCGTCGAACAGCTATTCGCTGACCAAGCTGGAGAATTGGGGACTGAGCCTGACGGCGGACGCCGATCTCGGCTTTGCCAGGCTGACGAGCATCAGTTCCCTGCGGGACAGCACCAATCGTTCGGACTTCGATGTCGATGCCACCCAGGTCCCCTACCTGCATATCGGCTTCACATCGGGCTCGCGCGCATACCAGCAGGAGCTGCGCCTGGCATCGAACGAGACCGATCCGCTCAGCTGGCAGATCGGCGTGTTCTATCTCCATTCCAAAGTCTACAACCGCTCCCAGCTTGCGGGACTGGCGCTGGGCGGGATCAACACCGGCCAATATATCGACGCGACCCTCGACACCGATTCCTACGCCGCATTCGGCGAAGTGACATATGCGCTGACGCCGACCACCAAGCTGACGGGCGGTGTCCGCTATACCAAGGACAAGCGCCAATTGGGCGGCGGCTATGCCGCGCTGGTGAACGGTGTGGCGGGCACGCTCATCCCGGTCGACGACGAGATCAGCTACGGCAAGTTCACCTGGCGCGCTGCCCTGCGGCAGGAACTGACGGAGGACGTCAGCGTCTATCTCTCCTACAACCGCGGGTTCAAGGCCGGGACGTACTCGCTGCAGAACCCGCAGCTTCCGCCAGTGCTGCCGCAATATATCAACGCTTACGAGGCCGGTGTGAAGTCGGAGCTGTTCGGCCGCGCGCTGCGGCTCAACGCGGCGATCTTCCACTACGACATTTCGGACTATCAGGTCCGCTCCGCCGCGGTGGGCACGCTGGGCACGGCAGCGCTGCTCAATGCCGCGTCGGTGAAAGTCGACGGGCTGGATGTCGATTTCGAGGCGGCGCCTGCCCAGGGCATCCGCATTTTCGGCGGCTTCACTTGGCTCAATTCCCGCTTCCACTACTTCGGCCCTACCGAGACACTGGCGGGCGCGCCGTTCATCTATCCCAATCCCGCGATCTGCAATGCGCCGGGCACCAGCGTTCCGGGTACGGTCACCGGGCCGCAGGTGGGCGGTTTCCGCACCTGTTTCGGAGACGCCTCCGGCTTCCAGACGCCCACCGCGCCGGACTTTTCGGCCAGCCTGGGCATGAGCGCGACAGTGCCGATCGACGAAATCCAGGAACTGCGGGTCTCGGTCATGGGCAGCTACAACAGCGGCTTCCCCTTCGAGACGGACGGCGTGCTGCGGCAGGATGAATACATGCTGCTCAACGGTTCGGTGGAGTACCGGCCAAGCGAGCATTGGGGGCTGGAGTTCTGGATGAAGAACCTGTCCGACACGAAGTATTTCCAGCAGAAGATTTCCACCGGGCTGGGCGCCACCACCGCGCGGGCGGCACCGCGCACATATGGCGCCACGCTGCGTTTCACTTACTGACGGGCTTTCGCAGGGGGAGGGCCGCGCCGGCTACACTGCCGCGCGGCCCTTTCGCTCTTGCCCCTTCCGAAGCGAGGCTCCGCATGTCGAAGGGCGAGGAGGATGCCTGGCCGGCCTGGCCGGTTGACAGCGGAGCCGCCGGGCCGCAGTGCTCTGCCATACGCGCTTCGGGCGCCGTACCGGCATGGAGCTAGGCTTGCCCATCGATCTAGAGGCGCTATTCTCACTTTCACCCAATCCCTACATCGTCCTCGACCGCGATCTCAAGATCGCGTGGATGAACGAGGCTTACCTGAAGGCCACGATGCGCCGCCGGGAAGAACTGATGGGGCAGGGCGTGTTCCAGGCTTTCCCCAGCGAACCGGGCAGCGATAGCTACGAGATGATGCAGGCCTCCTTCGCGCGCGTCCTGGCGACCGGCGAGAAGGACGAACTGGCCCTCATCCGCTACGACATTCGCGGCGACGACGGCACGATGGAGCGCCGCTACTGGAGCGCGACCCACACCCCTCTGGCAGGTCCGGACGGCGAAGTGGCCTTCATCCTGCAGCACACCGTGGACGTGACCGAGCTGCACGGCCTGCGCAAGCTGCGGGACGAGATGCACGTCATGGACCAGGCGCGCGCGGTGCAGGCGCGCAACCGCGATCTCGCCGCCGAAAGCCAGAGGATCAGGACGATGTTCGACCAGGCGCCGGGCTTCGTGGCGATCGTCGAAGGGCCCAGCCACGTCTTCACCATCGCCAACAATGCCTACCGCCGCCTGATCGCCCAGCGCGACATCGTGGGCAAGACGGTGGCCGAGTCCCTGCCCGAAGTGGTGGACCAGGGCTTCGTCGATCTGCTGGACGAGGTCTATCGCACTGGGGAGCCCTATATCGGCCGCGATGTGCGCGTGGCGCTGGCCAGCGAGGAAACCGGCCAGCTTGAGGATCGCTACCTGGACTTCATCTACCAGCCGATCTTCGACGAGGAAGGCAAGGTCGGCCAGATCTTCGTGCAGGGCCAGGATGTCAGCGAGGAAGTGGCCGCGCTGGAGCGGCAGCAATTGCTGATCGACGAACTGAACCACCGCGTGAAGAACACCCTGGCGATCGTCCAGAGCCTGGCCACCCAGTCGTTCCGAGACATCGAAACGGCCGGCGACGCGCGCCAGATCTTCGATGCGCGCCTGCGGGCCCTGGCCCTGGCGCATGACCTCCTGACCGAGCGAAGCTGGCAGCCTGCCGAACTGGCCGCGACCGCGCGCGCAACGGTGACGGCGGCAGTCGGCGGCGCGATCGAGCGCGTCACGATTTCCGGGCCAAAAGTGCTGCTGGCGCCGCACACTTCGGTGTCCATGGCCCTGACCCTGCACGAACTGGCGACCAATGCCGTGAAATATGGCGCGCTCTCGGACGGGGAGGGGCGCATCGCCCTGGCCTGGCATCTCGAAGCGGAGGGGGACCTAGAGCGGCTCGTCATCGAATGGACCGAGCGGGACGGGCCGCCGGTCGGTCCGCCGCTGCGCCGGGGATTCGGCACGCGGCTCGTCGAACGCAGCTTCGTGGCGGACAAGGGGCTTTCGGTGCTCGATTTCGCCCCCGGCGGGCTCCATTGCCGGATATCGCTGGTCCTGCCGAAGACCGACGAAGCCGAGGAAAGCTGAACCGCGTCGGCGGCGGCGCTTGAGGCAACGCCGTCGACTGAGCTCAAGCGGCCGGGTTCAGACCATCGTTTCCGGCCGCACCAGACGGTCGAAAGTGGCGCCGTCTACCAGGCCGAGTTCCAGCGCGGCTTCGCGCAGGGTCTGCCCTTCGGCATGGGCATGCTTGGCGATCTTGGCGGCATTGTCATAGCCGATTTCGGGCGCCAGCGCGGTCACCAGCATCAGCGAGCGCTCCAGCAATTCGGAGATCCGGGTGCGGTTCGGCTCGATACCGTCCACGCAGCGTTCCGCGAAGCTGGTCATGCCCGTGGCGAGCAGTTCGATAGAGCGGATCACCGCCGCGCCGATCATCGGCTTGAACACGTTCAGCTCGAAAGCGCCCTGAAGGCCGCCGACTGTTACGGCCTGGTGGTTGCCGATCACCTGAGCGGAGACCATCGTCAACATCTCGCACTGGGTGGGATTGACCTTGCCCGGCATGATCGAACTGCCGGGCTCGTTCGCCGGGAGATCGAGTTCGCCCAGGCCGGATCGCGGGCCGGAGCCGAGCAGGCGGATGTCGTTGGCGATCTTCGTCAGCGCGACGGCCAGGGTCGACAAGGTGCCGGAAAGCTGGACCAGGGCGTCGTTGCTGGCGAGGGCTTCGAACGTGTTCGGTGCCCTGACGAAGGCCTTGCCGGTCTGCTCGGCCAGATTGGCGGCGATATCCTCGCCGAAGTTTTCCGGCGCGTTGAGTCCGGTGCCGACGGCGGTGCCGCCCTGCGCCAGACGCAGCACGCCCTTTTCGGCGTCGCGGATCCGCTGGTAGGCATCGCGGAGCTGTTGGACATAGCCGGAGAACTCCTGGCCCAGTGTCAGCGGCGTGGCATCCTGCAAATGGGTGCGGCCGATCTTGACGATATCCGTCCAGGCCTTGGCCTTGGCATCGAGCGACGCGGTCAGCCGGTCCAGTGCGGGCACCAGCTCCTCCTCGATCGACACGACCGCCGCGACATGCAGCGCGGTGGGGAAGCTGTCATTGGAGGACTGGCCGCGGTTAACGTGATCGTTCGGATGGACCGGGCTCTTGCCGCCGCGCTGGCCGGAGAGGATCTCGTTGGCGCGTCCGGCAATCACTTCGTTGACGTTCATGTTGCTCTGGGTGCCGCTGCCGGTCTGCCAGATCACGAGGGGGAATTGCGCGTCCAGCTTGCCCGCAACGATTTCACCGGCGGCCGTCTCGATGGCGTCTGCCAGCTTGGCGTCGAGGCCGTGCGCGCGGTTGGCACGGGCGGCGGCCAGCTTCACCCGGGCGAGGGCGCGCACGATCGGCAAAGGCATGCGTTCGGAGGCGGCAAAGGGAAAGTTCTCGATGCTGCGCTGGGTCTGGGCGCCCCAATAAGCCTCCGCAGGAACTTCGATTTCACCGATGCTGTCGGACTCGCGACGAATATCCATGGCCGTAACCGTCTCCTCGTTGCCGGACCGCGCTATCTGGCCCGTGTTGAACCTAGGATCTCCCCCCGAGGGGTTCAATGGCGGCGAATCAATGCACCGCTGGGAGACCATGGCCGTTGTTTGAGGAAAAGCATATGCGAAGCATTAGCAATTATCGCTTAAGGTTCGGCGGTTTCCGCATGAGCCGGTTCTCGTCCTGACGGGCAGGGTCAGGTGTGCATATTGCGCCGACGGTGTAATACCGTATACGATCCTGGTTTCCATTCCTTGCCGAGGTCCTATCCCATGTCGCTTGCTGCTCGTCGTGCCCGTATCTGCGGATTGATGTTGGCGGGCTGCGCGGCGCTCGTTTCCGGGGCGGTGATTGCGGCGCCGACGCGGGCAGACCTGGAACGGTCGCTGGCATTGCGCGAAAGCTGGCAGTATCTCACCCGCGACGTGTCCTGGCCCGCGCACTGGACGCCGGACGGAACGGCCTTTTCCTATCGCAAGACCGTGGAAGGCGGCTTCGCCTTCGAGACTGTCGAAGCCGTTTCGCAGAAGCGCAGCGCCGCGTTCGACCAGCAGCGCCTGGCCGCGAGCCTGACCGAAGCGCTGGGCCATGCGGTCGCCCCGCTGCGGCTCCCTTTCGCCGAGTTCGATTATGCAGGCGATCGGCAGACCATACAGTTCTGGCTCGACGAAGAGGGCTGGCGCTGCAAGCTGACTGACTACACCTGCCAAAAGCAGGAAGACCCGCGCCGTCCGCGGGGTTTCGGCGTGGTGCGCGATCTCTCGGTACCGGCGGACAATCATCCGCGCCTTTCGCCGGACGGCAAGTGGGAAGCCTTTGTCCAGGATGACAACCTGGTGGTCCGCGCTGCGGGGACATTGGAGGTCGTTCGCCTCAGCAGCGATGGTTCGTCCGGCAATTTCTATGATCCCGAGACGATTGCCTGGTCGCCCGACAGCCGGCACCTGATCGCTTATCGCGTGCGTCCCGGTTTCGCGCGCCATGTCCTGCGCGTGGAAGCGGCACCGAAGGACAAGGCGCAGCCGGGCCTCCAGACGCAGCTCTATCCCAAGCCCGGCGATGCCATCGACGAGGAGCAGCCGGTGCTTTTCGACATTGCTGAGAAGCGGCAGACCGTGGTCGACCCGGCGTTGTTCCCCAATGCCTACGAGCTTTCCGGGGTGCGCTGGCGCGCCGACGGCAAGAGCGCCGAATTCGACTATGTCCGCCGCGGTTTCGGGCAGGCACGGATCATCGCGGTCGACGCTGCCAGCGGCGCGGCCCATGCCGCCGTCACCGAGGATGCGAAGACGTTCGTCTATGCCGACCGCCGTTTCTCGCACGACGTGAAGGGGCTGGGCGCCGAGATCGTCTGGGCTTCGGAGCGCGATGGCTGGAACCACCTCTACCTGATCGACGGCCGCACCGGCAAAGTGAAGAACCGCATCACCACCGGCCAGTGGGTGGTGCGCGACGTGGTGAAGGTGGACGACGAAAAGCGGCAGATCTGGTTCGCCGCCAGCGGCATGACCGCTGGCGAGGACCCCTATTTCCGCCACTATTATCGCATCGATTTCGACGGCCGGAACCTCACCCCGCTCACGCCCGAGCGCGCCGATCACACCGTCAGCTTCTCTCCCGACATGCAGTTCTACGTCGATACTTACTCGCGGGCGGACCTGCCCAATGTCAGCGTGCTTCACCGTACGAGCGACGGCGCGCCGATCATGGAAGTGGCCAAGGGCGATATCAGCCGCCTCGCCGCCGCCGGCTTCCACGCGCCCGAAGTGTTCACCGCCAAGGGCCGTGACGGCAAGACCGACATCTGGGGGCTCGTCGTCCGGCCGCGCGATTACGATCCGGCGAAGAAATATCCGGTGATCGAGAACATCTACGCCGGCCCGCACGACAGCTTCGTGCCCAAGAGCTTCTGGCCCTTCGGTTACCATTCCGGCGGCGACAAGGTGATCGGCATGCAGGCGTTGGCCGACCTGGGCTTCATCGTCGTGCAGATCGACGGCATGGGCACTGCCAACCGGTCCAAGGCTTTCCAGGACGTGGCATGGAAGAACCTCCAGGATTCGGGCTTTCCCGACCGCATCCTCTGGCACAAGGCTCTCGCGGCGAAAGACCCGGCCTACGACATCGGCCGCGTCGGCATCTACGGCGCTTCGGCGGGCGGGCAGAGCACGCTCAACGCGCTGCTGTTCCATGGCGATTTCTACAAGGCCGGCGTCGCCATGGCGGGCTGCTACGACAACCGCATGGACAAGATCAGTTGGAACGAACAGTGGCTGGGCTGGCCGGTGGACAAGAGCTATGCGGATGCCTCCGGCGTCGACAATGCCGCTCGGCTCCAGGGCAAACTGTTCATGATCGTGGGCGAGCAGGACAGCAATGTCGATCCCGCCTCGACCATGCAGGTCGCCGATGCCCTCATCAAGGCGGACAAGGACTTCGACCTGCTGGTGGTGCCGGGCGGCGAGCACAGCGTCGGGCGGTCGACCGGCCCGATCGATTATGTGACGCGCCGCCTGTCCGAGTTCTTCATCCGCAGCCTGCAGTGAAGCTGCACTGGCTGGCTTCGTTCCGCTCGGAATGATGGACCCGGACTGGACACCGCCTCAGGCTCGGCGCGGTACCTCAGCGGAGCGGCGATAGGGCGGTCACCACGCCGCCCTATCGCGCCCCCTCGCCGGCCAGATCAGTCGGCGTCCTTGGCAGGCGTGTCGTCGGCCGAGACGAAGCCGTCGTGGTTCGTGTCGTGGCGCAGGAACATGCCCCAGCCGGTGGCGGCGAATTCCGCCGGGGAGATGCTGCCGCTCTTGTCGCTGTCGAGCACGCCGAAGCGCACTTCGGCCTGACGGAGCTGGCGGGTACGCTCTTCGGCGCGGTCCTTTTCGGGGCGCTGCGCCAGTTCGCGCTCCAGGCGCTCCCGGTAGTCGCCGACATATTCGTCATGCGAGAGCACGCCGTCGCGGTTGCGATCCATCCGGGCGAATTCGGCGTCGCGGCCGCGCTGGAACTCTTCCTTGCTGACCTTGCCGTCGCCGTCGAGATCCTGCTCCTTGATGAAGGTGGCGAGATCGTGGGAGGCAGCATGGGCCGCCGTGCTGCCGGCGAGGGTCGCGGCGATCAGGGAGGCCGCGCAGATGGCCGTCTTCATGGTATTCATCCTCAGTTGGTAACCGAATAAGTCAGGGCGTAAGTGTAGCTTCGCGCGGGCTGCGCGCCCATCACCCCGACGCGGTGGCGGGTCATCGCAAAGTAGAGACCAGGTTCCGGCGCGGTAATGGTGAAGCGTCCGCGGGCGTCGCTGGTGATGATCGGCAGCCTTCGGTTCTCGACCTGCCCGGCGCGGGCTTCTTCCACTTCGACATCGGCATTGGCGAGCGGCTTGCCGTCGAACAACAGCTCGAATTCGGCGGGCTGTCCCGCGCGAATGAGCGACGGGTGGGTCAGCGCGCGATATTCGATGCCCTTGCCGGAAGGCGCGAGTGCGGCATCTCCGGGCTTGCCGCGCGTCACATAGGCTTCGGCCTTGGTCACGCTCTGCATGTCGACCGGGACGACGCCGGCAGGAAGCGGCCGGTTCGGCGCCACGAATTCCCATGTGCCGTCGATCAGCGCGGCCTTGGCGACGCGGCCCTGCCGCTCTCCGCTGGTCAGGCGGTAAGTGCCGTCAGCGGGCAGCGGGGCTTCCAGGATCACGAGATCGCGCAGGGCCACGGGTTTCAGCGGCACGGCCTTTCCGTCCGGTCCTACCAGGTGAAAGTCATCGGACTGCATGGCGACGGTCGGCACGAAGACGTGCTCGCTGAAAGAGGCTTCCACGGTGACGTGATCCTCCTTGTCGAGCGCGAAGCCGTTGGGCAGCAGGTAAGGCGAATGGGCAAGGGCCGGCGAAGCCACAAGAGTGACGGCGGCGAGACTGCCGAGGATAGGGGCGATCGTGCTGAAGCGGTGAGAGAAGGGCATCGGGTCTTTCTCGATGATAGGCATGGCGAACTCTTGGCCATATAATCTAATGCGAATCAATAGCGATAATTGTATCCGGAGAGCAATATCGCCGTGCGGTTGCGGCATCCCCGGCAGCGGCAGGCAACTCACCCGCCCGGCCATCTGCAATGAAGTTTGACCGCAAGGATCGGATCGCTATCGCCGGGCTATGAGCTTAGGCGCTGCCCGATGATCGAAAGCACGTACTTTTCCGAGGACGCCGCCGCCTGGGCGAATGCCGAGACCCAGCTCGACAGCGAAGGATGGGCTTTGCTCCCTAGCCTCCTGGATCCAACCGAATGTGCGCGGATCGCGGCGCTTTACGATGTTTCCGGCCCGTTTCGCAGCCACATTCACATGGCGCGGCATGGCTTCGGGCTGGGGGAATATCGCTATTTCGCTTATCCCTTGCCGGATCCGGTGCAAGCCTTGCGCCAGGCGCTCTACGCCCGCCTGGCGCCGCTTGCGAACCGCTGGAACGAGCGCATGGGCCTGACCACCTGCTTCCCGCCGGACCACGAGAGCTTCATCGCCCGCTGCCATGAGGCCGGCCAGCGCCGTCCCACGCCGCTGCTGCTGCAATACGGGCCGGGCGACTATAATTGCCTCCACCAGGACCTTTACGGCGAACATGTCTTTCCGCTGCAGGTAGCGGTCCTGCTGTCCGCGCCCGGCCGGGATTTCACTGGCGGAGAATTCGTCCTGACCGAGCAGCGACCGCGTATGCAGTCGCGGCCGATCGTGGTGCCGCTGGCTCAGGGCGATGCGGTGGTCTTCGCCGTCAACAATCGGCCGCAGCGCGGATCGCGCGGGGACTACCGCGTGACCATGCGGCACGGCGTTTCCAAGCTGCATTCCGGCAAGCGGCATACTCTGGGGATCATCTTCCACGATGCAGCCTGACCTGTTCGCCGAAAGCCGCGAAGCCATCCCGCTCGGCCCCGGCGCCGTGCTGCTGGGCGGTTTCGGACTGGCCGAGGCTTCCCTGCTGCTTGCCGAGATTCCCCGCCTCGCGGCTATTTCACCGTTCCGGCACATGACGACCCGCAGCGGCGGGCGTCTGTCGGTCGGGATGTTCAATTGCGGCGAGACCGGGTGGGTCAGCGATCGCAAGGGCTACCGCTATCAGCCGCTCGATCCGGAAACGAGGTTGAACTGGCCGCCCTTGCCGCCGGCCTTCCTGTCGCTGGCCGGGCGTGCCGCAGCCAGGGCGGGATATGATGGCTTCCTGCCCGATGCCTGCCTCGTCAACCGGTACGATGCGGAGACGCGCCTCTCGCTGCACCAGGACATGGACGAGCGCGACCGGGAGGCGCCGATCGTTTCGGTGTCGCTGGGGCTTTCGGCCAGCTTTCTCTGGGGAGGCCTCGCGCGCGGTGACAAAGTGCGGCGGCACCGCGTGCACCATGGTGACGTGGTGGTCTGGGGCGGGCCCTCGCGACTGGTTTTCCACGGACTGGACAGCGTGGAGCGGGGGCCCCATCCTGAGACCGGACCCTGGCGCTACAACCTAACATTCCGGAAAGCCCGATGCCGAGAGACCTCGTGACCGAAACGATCCACCGCTGCCGCTGGGCCGAGGGCGATGACCGCATGCGGGCCTATCATGACGAAGAGTGGGGCGTGCCCATCCGTGATTCCCGTGCGCTTTGGGAAAAACTGGTGCTGGACACGTTTCAGGCGGGGCTGTCGTGGCGAACGATCCTTCACAAGCGCGATGCCTTCCGCGCCGCTTTCGAGGGCTTCGATCCCCTTCGCATCGCCGCCTATGGGCCTGCCGAGATCGAGCGGCTGATGGGCGATGCCGGTATCGTCCGCTCGCGCGCCAAGATCGAGGCGACTATCCGCAACGCCCGCGGCTTTCTGGACATGCAGGAGCGGGGCGAGGATTTTTCGGCTTTCGTCTGGTCCTTCGTGGACGGCGATCCTGCCATGGGTGACGGGACCGGCAGCGCGGCGCGGTCGGCTGCGGGCGATGCGCTGTCGGCGGCGCTCAAGAAACGGGGCTTTGGCTTCGTCGGCCCGGTGGTCGTCCATGCCTGGCTGCAGGCGGTGGGCGTGGTCAACGACCACGAGACGACGTGCTTTCGCAGGGACGCAGTGGCAGGCGCGCAGATTTCTTGACTTTGCCCGGATCGGGGCTTATCGGGCCAGGTTCACCGATCCACCAGATTTTATACGGAGTGCCCATGGCGCGCGTTACCGTCGAAGATTGCGTCGACAAGATTCCCAACCGCTTCGATCTGGTCCTTCTTGCCGCGCAGCGCGCGCGTGAGATTTCGGGCGGTGCGGAACTCACCCTCGAGCGCGATCGTGACAAGAATCCGGTCGTCGCCCTGCGCGAAATCGCCGAGGAAACCGTCACCCCTTCGATCCTCAAGGAAACGCTGGTCACCTCGATGCAGCGCGTCCTGCCGGACGACGACGACGAGATGGACGAAATCGGCTCGCTCAGCCAGTCGGCCGAAGCCCTGCGCATCACGGCCTCGGCTCCGACCCGCAACACCTCGCTGGGCGGCGACTACGACGGCTGATTTTCCGGGCTGACCGGGAAACCGGATTCAGCCCTTTCAGTCGATCCTGCGGCATTTTCGGCCCGCGCTTCCTTCCGGTTCTCCCATGCAGTGCAGACTGCGGGAGACCGGATGAAAGCGCGGGCCGTGCCCGTTTGGCTGGGTGGCCATTCGTTCCGTTCGAATGCCCTGGGCCATAATGCCAAGGTTCGCGGTTGACGGATGGGCCGTGACGGGCAACGATCTCCGCGTGGCTGGAAAGAAGAACAAGTTGCCCCGGATCGCCGGCGGATCGGTGCGGGCGCGGATGCTGTCGGCAGCCGCGCGTGAGGACGAGGATGAGGGGCCACGTCCGGAAAACAGCGCAACGATCGCCATCTACAGCGTGAAAGGCGGCGTCGGTAAAACGACGTTCGCTGCCAACCTGGCCTGGTGTTCGGCGCAGGACGGGCATTCGACCTTGCTCTGGGACCTCGACGCAGCGGGCGGTTCCGGGTTTCTCTATGGCCTCGAACCCAAGGGTTCGGGACTGGCCGAGGATGTCTTCTCGCGCGATCGATCGCCTACGCGCCTGATCCAGCGCACAGCCTGGGACGGGATCGACGTTCTTCCTGCAGACGAAAGCATTCGCGCGCTTGACGCCCAGCTGGTGCGCATCGGCAAACGTCGGCGCCTGGCCAAGCTCACGGAGGAACTGGCCGGAAACTACGCCCGGATCGTGCTCGATTGCCCTCCGGTGATGAACGAGCTGTCCGCGCAAGTGGTCCGCGCGGCCGATCTGGTGATCGTGCCGCTGCCGCCATCGCCGCTTTCGGCACGCGCCTTCGATCTGGTCGTGCGCGAGATTGCAGGCAATACCCGGCGTCATCCGCCGATCCTGCCCGTGCTGTCCATGCTGGATCTGCGGCGCGCCCTTCACAAGCAGGCGCGCGACGCCAACCCCAATTGGCCGACCGTGCCTTATGCCAGTGCGGTGGAACAATGCGCGGTGCACCGCCAGCCCGTCGGCGCGCATTCCCCGCAAAGCCCCGCGGCGCAGCAGTTTGCCCGGCTGTGGAATGCCATCGAAGCCAAACTCGCCGAGCGGCGGGTCTGACGCGGGCTTCTCTGGAACGACTGTTCAGGGCGGCGACAACGCGGTAGGTTCATCGGCGTTTCAGGGGGAAACGCATGAACGGGATCTCGGAAAGTCTCGCGGAAATCGGCCAGGGCACTTTGACTGCCTCTGCCGTGGACCCGGCGCAAGGGAGCCAGGGCCATACGCATGAGACGGCCTGCCTCAATTGCAGCACGCCTCTGATCGGTACGCATTGCCACGCTTGCGGCCAGGCGGCCCATGTCCATCGCAGTCTGGGCGCTTTCTTCCACGACCTGCTGCACGGCGTGTTTCATTTCGAGGGGAGGATCTGGCGGACGCTGCCGATGCTCGCCTGGCGGCCGGGGCGGCTGACCCGCGAATATATCGACGGACGGCGCGCCAGCTATGTCTCGCCGATCGCGCTGTTCCTGTTCAGCGTGTTCCTGATGTTCGCGGTCTTCCACGCGCTCGAAGGCAGTGAGGGCGGCGAAACGCCGGCCGTTCGGAGCGGCGATCTCGACAAGGCGATCAGCGGCACCGAGGCCGAACTCGGCGTCCTGAAGGCACAGCGGCAGAAACTGAAGGACGGCCGTGCCGATACGGGCGACTTGGACCGCCGTATCGACGGCAGGGAGCAGGCGCTGGAGGCGATGAAGGACACCCGCTCCGCCATTGCCGAAAATATTCCCGATACCCGGCGGTTCAGCGATTTCCACCAGATCGATAAGGCCATCAGGAAGTTCAAGAAGAACCCCGAACTCGCCGCCTACAAGCTTCAGACTTACGCCTATAAGTACAGCTGGGCACTGATCCCGATTTCTGTGCCGTTCCTGTGGTTGCTTTTCCCGTTCAGTCGGCGGTTTCACCTCTACGACCATACGGTTTTCGTCACTTACTCGCTCTGTTTCATGACGATGCTGGTGATTCTCGGCATGGTGATGGACTGGCTCGGCGCCAATGCACTGCTGGCCGTGCTGTTCTTTCTCCCGCCGATCCACATGTTCAGGCAATTGCGCGGGGCTTACGGCCTTGGCCGCTTCGGCGCATTGTGGCGTACGGTGCTGCTCGTCTGGTTCTCCTCGACGGCGCTGATCATCTTCTTCGTGATGATCATGGCACAGATCAGCCTCTGATCGGTCAGGATGGGCTTTCGGTGAGCGCTCTGGCCCGGCGGGTCTGCTTGAGCGTCAAGGCGACCATGATCCGCGTCGAGCGGATCGCGAGATCCAGCAAGCGACCGCGCGGCTCTTCGCAGGGGAGGGCGGCGGCGCGGGTGGCCGGTCCTTCCAGCAGAGCCACCATCAGCCGTTCGTCCGAGGAGAGGCTATGCGACCTGCCCACCCGGAACGGGCGGCCGAGCGCGCCTTCGAACAGGAGGCAGAAGCTGTCGATCACCGGCGCCAGCACGACGCAGTCCAGCGTGTCCAGGCACGAGGCGAGGGACGGCTGTGTGGGGCGATCCTGTCCGCGAGCGTGCCGCCAGCACCGCGCCGCATCGACCAGCACGCTCGGTGGCAGCATGGCCGAGAGGTGAGCAGGTGCGAGCGGAGCAGGTGCAGGCCGGATTGGTGAAGGCCGGATTGGTGAAGGAAAGTGGAAGGTCATCGTCAGGCACTCCAGATCGCCAAATCAATGCTATTGCAAATCATTCGCAAATACCAGCCTTAACTTTCCCTTCCCGATGTCGTTCGCTTCGGGCTTCGATCCGGCGAGGCGAAGGCGGCGGATCGGGCCGCCTTCGCCTCGCCGTTCAGAACCGGGTGTTCCCGCCCGAGCGCTGCTGGCCTCCAGGAGGTCCCGTGAAGAAGAGCTTGCGGAATGTGATCTGGAAAGCCCGGCCTACCGGGTCGAGGTAGTAAGGCGAATAGGCCAGCGGCGTATTGCCGTTGCCGTCCCGCACTTTCTGGCGCGCATCGAACAGGTTGGCGACGGAGAATGTCACCCGCGCCCCGCGCAGGAAGGGTATCTTGTCCACCAGCTTGGGCTGCTGACCCAGGTCTGCAAAGAGGCGCAAGTCGAACTTGGCGAAATCCTCGAAGCGGAGTTGGGTGGTGGGATAGCCGTCCACGCCGTCGACCGTGGTGCCGCTCTGCCAGCTGCCGGTGAGGCGCAGGCCCAGGCCGCTCTGGGAATAGCCGCTCTGAAGTTCCAGCTTGTGGCGCGGCGTGCCGCCGCTGCTGGCGCCGATCGTGCCGCCGTCGAGCAGATCGATCTCGGGTTGCCCTTCGCGCAGCACGACGCGGTCCGAGAAGACCCAGGTGTGATAGAGCGAGAACGTCAAGCGTCCGCCGCGTCCGCCGCCACCGCCGAACCCGCCGCCGCCGAAACCACCGCGACCGCCGAAACCACCGCCGCCCGGGCCGCGTCCTTCGCCGCCACTCCGCCCTTCGCCGCCGCCGGCCTCCGTCCCGCCGCTGTTGCCGGGAGCGCTCGCCGCTGCATCGGGCGAGGCGCCGCCCGGCGCGTCACGCCCGGCTGCGGCGGTGTCGCCCTCGCCGGGCGGCGGCGGCGGCGCGTCGTTGTCACCCCCGCGGCGACCGGGAAAGCCGTTCGGGAAGCGCTTGCGCATGCTTTCGCGCATGGCATCGATCTGCGATTGCGGCGTCTTGAGCGACTTCGTGAAGGTGATGCCCATGCGCAGCTGGGACTTGTCCTCGCTGGCGATGTTGATCGGTCGCAAGTCCACGGCGACCAGTTCGCCGTCGGCATCGCGGGCGAAGCGTTCGGGGAAGGCCGCGACCACGGCCGGGGTCGCGCCGGGCAGGGCGGTCACCTGATTGCGCTGCCAGGTGCGATTATAGTCGAGGTTGAGCGTGATGTTGGGATCGTTCAGCCGGAACGTCCCGCCCAGTCTGAAATTGCGCATGCCCGCCGCCTTCAGGTCGGGATTGCCGCCGGTCACTGCCGTCACCCGCACGGATTCGCCGCGCGTATAGTCGAAGATGTCGACATTGGCCGTAGTGATAACGGCGCCGCCGAGCTGTGCGGCCGTGGGGGCGTTCTGGTCGTCGCGGTAGCTGGCGATCAGGCTGAACTGGCTCGTGGGGTTCCAGGTCAGGCCGCCGCCGAACGTGCGCAAGGTCCCGAAATCGCCGATCTGGCGCACGGCGGCATTGGCGTTGAGCGAGATCCGGCCCGCACCCGGGAACAGCGGCACGGCGCGGCTGCTGAGCGGAATGTCGATGTTGATGGAGGCCTCGCCCTGGTCGCGGCCGACGCTGGTGGGCTGGGAGATGCCGAGGCGGGTCACCGTGCCGTCCGAACGGTCGAGATTGCCGCCCAGTTTCATCGTCGTGTTCACGGCGCCCGCGGGCAGTTGCAGGGGCGAGGTGGTGGCGACGAGGTTGAGTTCGGCGCTGTCGGTGGAATTGCGCGTCTGGTTCACCGGCAGGAAGTCGAGGAATTCCCCGGCGACCGGCAGCGAGGGATCGGCCAGCGGATCGCCCGCGGCTACGGCTGCAGCATAGTCGGCCAGGTTCAGCGGCCGCTGCTGGATCGAGCGGGTGTCGCTGTGGTCGTAGTTGCCGATTACGCTCCACTGCCATTTCTGGGTGGTGCCGTTCAGTGTCAGCCCGAGGTGGCCGGTCTGGGTGCTGTTGCTGTTGCGCAAGGGCGAAAGCCCGTCGACGGTCGGCAGGAAGGTCTCGTCCGCGGTGCCGCTGGCATAAGGGCTGCCGCCGGGGATAGTGACGTTGGGCACCGCGCTACCGCGCAAAGCCTGGGTGTCGGTGGTGGTGGCCTCGCCGTTGAGCGTGGCGATCCAGACATGGGATAGCGGCTTGGCCCAGGTTCCGGTGAGCGTCAGCGCTTCCGATTCCGGGCGAAGCGTGCGGTTGTTGCCGTCGCCGCCGCTTGTGGCCAGGCCGCGCTGGGCCTCGGTGATCGGATTGGCGTGCGAATAGTTGGCGTCGATATTGACGCGTTCGCCGCGGCGGATCGCCAGGAAATCGCCCTTGGTATTGACGCCCAGGCCGTCCCCCTGGGTGCCCAGCTTGCCGCCGCCTTCGACGGCGAAGGCGCGGAAACGCTGCCGCAGGATGATGTTGACGACCTTCTGAGTGGCCGAATAACCGTACTTGAGGGCCACTTCCTCGGGCAGGATCTCGACGCGCTGGATCGCCTCGGTCGGGATCGTTCCAACTTCGCGGAAGCTGGCGATGCGACGGCCTTCCAGCAGCACGACCGGCGCACCGCCGCCCGCGCTCTCGGTTTGCGGCGCCAGTTCTTCGAGCAGCTCGGTGACACTGGAAACACCCAGGGCGCGCACGTCGCCGGCATTGAAAGTCACTTCGGGCGCGATATCGCCGATCACCGAGCCGCGCGGTTTCTGCCCTGCGACGACGATCTCGAATTCTTCGCCGCTTTCTTCGGGGGCGGTGTGGACCGGAGCGCTCGTTACAGGAGCGCTCGTAACAGGGGCGCTCGTCGTGGGAGCATTCGCCGCAGGTATATTCGTCGCAGGTGTTTGTTGGGCCGGTGTGGACGTCGAATTCGCGGCAGTGCCGGAAGTCGATTGCGCATGAGCAGAGACGACAGGCCATGCCACCAGGGCGGCCGACGCCAGCAGACCGAAACGGAGTCGCACCACTTTCGTAATTCCCTCATCTTGTTTTGTTGCTGCCATGACAAAGTTCGCGCCCTTTGGGGCGTCTCAATTTGTATTAATTGGTGACAGCGCCGCACCACTTGCCGCCTCGCCTAACCGAGCGGCGGGGGTGGCATGCCTTTGCGGAGATTTACGGGAGATGAGTGGGCGCGGGAAAGCGCGGTATCACGCGCTGGAAAGGGTAATGACTCGCTCCCGCGTGATATCGGCAAGCCTGGGGCAGCCGAGCCCTGCCATGGTCACTTCCAGCTCGGTGCGCAGCAGGTGGATCGCATGGGCGACCCCCGGCATTCCGGCGACTGCCAGGGCGTGCATCTGCGGCCTGCCGATCAGCACGGAGCGGGCGCCGAGCGCCAGAGCCTTGACCATGTCCGTGCCCGACCGGAATCCGCCATCCACCAACAGCGGTATGCGGCCGTCCACCGCGGCCGCCACATCCTCGATCATGTCGAGCGCACTCGGCAGCCCGTCGAGCACCCGGCCGCCGTGGTTCGAGACGATCAGGCCGTCCGCGCCGAGGTCCACGGCGCGGCGGGCGTCTTCGCCCAGGACCATGCCCTTGACCAGGATCGGCAGGCGCGTCGCTTCGCGAAGCCAGGCCAGGTCCTCCCAGCGCGGCGCGGCATCGGCCAGCGGCGTGCCGAGCAGGATGCGCCCGCCTGGGGTGGCGGTATGGCGGGGCATCGGCATGCCGGCGAGGTTCGCCGCGGAGACCCCCGGCGGCAGGGTCATGCCGGAGAGCTTGATCGCCGCATCGATGGTGAGCACGATCGCTTCGTAACCGGCGCCTTCCGCGCGCCGGACCAGATCGAGGCTGTGGCGGCGGTCCGGCTGAAGGTAGAGCTGGAACCACAAGGGCGCTCCGTCCTTGCCGAGTTCCCCGGCGAAGGAACGGCCCGCTTCGGCAATCTCCTCCAGCGTGAAGCTGGCAAGCGTGCTGACGATCATGCCGGTGTCGAGCGCCGTGGCGGCGCGGACGACCGCCAGTTCACCGTCGGGATGGGCCAGGCGCTGATAGGCCAGCGGGGCCAGCATCAGCGGGGCTGCGTGACGGCGTCCGAACAGGTCGAGCGCAGTCTCGCCGCCGCGCAGGTCCGCCATGGCGCGGGGGAGCAAACCCCGGCGGGCGAAAGCGGTGCGGTTGAGGCGCAGCGTCTGCCCTTCGCCCGAGCCTTCCTCCAGATGGCGCCAGGCCTCGACCGTGAAGTGATCGGCCGCGCGGCGGGCATAGTCGGCAAGGCTGCGCAAGTTCGCCGGGATCTGCGTCAAAGGCGGCAAGGGGCCCTCGCTCACGTCGAGGACCATTGGCGCAGGAGGTTGTGGTAGACCTGCGTGAGCGTGTCGACCGAGGCGTGTTCCGGATGATCGACGACGACGCCCTGGATCGCGCCGTCGAGTTCGAGCAGCAGCCGGCGGCGTTCGGGCGAGGCGACGAAGCTCTGGGTCCAGAAGAACGAAACGAGACGCGTGCCGCGCGTCACCGGGGCGACGCGGTGCAGGCTGCTGCCGGGATAGACGACCAGGTGCCCGGCCGGCAGCTTGACGCTGTGGGTGCCGAACATGTCCTCTATCACCAGCTCGCCGCCGTCATAGGTCTCGGGGTCGCTGAGGAACAGGGTGCCGGAGATGTCACTGCGCAAGTGCTCGCCGGTGCCGGGGATCGGGAAGATCGCGTTGTCGACGTGGTTGCCGTAATGCCCGCGCCCGTCGTAGCGGCTGAAGCGGGGCTGGAGCACCCGCTGCGGCAGGGCGGCGGCGATGAACAGCGGCGTCTGCATGAGCCGCGCCAGCACGCGGTCGGCAAGTTGCTTTGCCAGGGGGTGGCCGAGCGGAAGCTGCTCGTTTTCCTTGACCTGCGCCGCGCGGTGACCGGCGGTGGCGCGGCCGTCCGCCCAATCGGCGCCTTCGAGTGTTGTGCGAATTTCGCGCACTTCCTGGGGCGAGAAAAGCTCTGGAATTTCGATGACCATGCGGCTTCTCTTGCCGAATTCCCGGGCGCTGGCAATCGCTGCGAATGAATTGCAGGAACCCGGCGGACGCCCGAAGGCGCCCGCCGGGCCGTTGGGACCTGTTACATCTTCGCGGTGAGGGTCAGCACTGCCGAGCGGGCGTCGCCGGGCGTGGCCCAGCCCACACCGTTGCCGCGGATGCGGGTGTAGTAGAGCTTGTCGCCGATGTTCTTGACGTTGAGCTGCGCCGAGAAGTTGGGCGAGAAGTCATAGGCCAGGTAGGCCTGGTGGATCAGGAAGTCGTCGGACTTGACGGCGCCTGCGGTCGGCGTTGCCACGGCTAGGACGAAGCCGTCCTGGTACGTGAGGCCGTAGCCCACGGTGAGGCCGAAGGGCAGGCGATAGGTGGTGAAGAGGCTACCCGAGTTCTTGGGCGTCTGCGGCAGGTACTGCCCGCCGCCCGGGTTCGGATTGGCGGGGCTGTTGGTGCAGGTTCCGGTTCCGGGGTTCGCGAGGCACGCATCGGAGACGGACTGCAGCAGCTTCGACTTGAGATAGGTATAGTTCGCCGTGATCGTCCAGGCCGGGGTAATCGTGCCCGAGGCGCCGAGCGCAATGCCGTCCACGCGCGACTTGCCATCGAGCTGCTGGTCGGGAACGGTCGGATCGCCGGAGATGACGGCGTATTTGTCGCGCTCGTTGCGGAAGGCCGAGGCGGTCAGCAGCAGGCCGCCGTCGAACAGCTCGCCCTTGACGCCGATCTCATAGTTTTTCGCCGATTCCGGATTGACGTTGCAGGTCGAGGAGGTCGCCCCGTTCTCGCCGGAATTCGTGCAGGCACCGTTGACCGAGTTCTTGGAGGGGGTGCGGGAATTGCCGTAGGCCGCGTAGATGCTGACGTCTTCGACCGGCTTGTAGTTCAGGCCCACGCGGTAGGAGAACAGCGTGTCGGCATTGCGGGTCCTGATGCCCGGCGTCACCTGGCCCTGGGTCACGGTCGCCGTGGTGGAGGGCGCTATCGCATCGGTGCGGGTGGTGCCCACATTGCGCTCCACGCGGGCACCCGCGCTGAGTTCGAACTTGCCCAGCTTCATCGTGTCGAACAGGTAGCCTGCGACGTTGGTCTGCTCACCCACGGTGTGGCCGGTCCGGATGAAATTGACCGGGCCCGTGTAGACATTGCTGCCATACGTGAAGTTCGCGGAGGCCGGACCGGCGATGACCTCGTTAGGATTGTCGATATTCATGAGCGGCAGGCGGGCGAAGGCAGCCGTGCCATCGGCATTGCGCAGGACATTGCCATTGTAGAGGTCGTACTTCTCCCAGGTCGCCGCGCCGCCGATGTCGATGGTGTGCTCGATCGCGCCGGTGTTGAACACCGCCTTGAGGTCGATCTGGTCGAACATCAGCTGGTTGCGGGTATCGCGCGTCGTGCCGCGCGGCCCGGTGGGATAGTAGTAGCCCGCCGGAACCGGTGTCGAGATCCCGGTGACCGTGCAGGCCGCGCCGGTCGGGGTCACGCCGCTGGCCAGGCACCAGGTGCCCTGCGGCGGATCGACTTGCGTCAGCTGGCGCGAATCCTGCCAGCGGGCAAGGTTGCGGACGGAGACGGTGTCGCTCACCTCATGCTCGAAGATCGCGGTGAGCTGGTCGACGTTGATGCGCTGCTTGTCGACATTGCGGAAGCCGAAATAGTCGCTGCGATGAACGCCCGGCAGACCCGATCCCGCGTAGTAGGGCACACCGTACTGGGGAATGTTCCGGTCTTCCTGGTGGTTGTATTGCAGCGTGAGGCTGGTCGGGCTGTCGATGCCGATCGTGACCGAGGGCGCCACGCCCCAGCGCTTGTAGTCCTCGACATCCCGGCCTGGCACGTCGTTGCGGTGCCACATGGCGTTGAGGCGGAAAGCCACGAGGTCGTTGACGCGCTTGTTGAGATCCACGGTGGCGCGATAGTAATTGTCAGTGCCGATCCCGGCCGTCGCCAAGTACGCATCGTCGGCCTTCGGCCGCTTGGTGACGATGTTGATGTTGCCGCCCGTCGAACCGGCGCCGGAAATCACCGAATTGGCGCCGTTCGTCACCTCGATCTGTTCGAGATTGTAGGAATCGGTGCGGGTGATCTGGGCGCTGTCGCGCACGCCGTCGACCGTAATGTCGTTGCTGGCGCTGTATCCGCGGAAGGTGATGTTGTCGCCGGGGCCGGTGCCGCCTTCGCCGGCGCCGAAGGTGATGCCGGGAACCGTCGAAAGGACGTCGCGCAAGGTGAGCAGGTTCTGCTGCTCGATCACTTCACCCGAAAGCACGGTGATCGTCTGCGGCGTGTCGAGGACGGGGCGGGTGCGCTTCGGCGATTCCAGCACGCGTCCGGGCTTCTCGTCGATTGCGGTATCGCTGACGGTCACGCCGCCCAGCACGCGCTGTCCATCAGCCTGCTGGGCCTGCGCGGCGGGGGCAAGAGCCGGGGCGATACACGAAAGCGCGAGGAAAGTGCGGCGCGCAGCCGCCGACGAAGGCTTGAAAGACATAATTCCCCTCATGACCGGATAATTCCGTTGCTGCTTCCGATAATGAGAGTCATTCGCATTCGCAATATGCTTTGTTACATTTGTATCGCTTTTGTTGCAAACGCGCCCCGGCGTTGGCTGACGCTTCAGGAAGGGGCGGTTTCGTTGTCGTCTACGATGAGTTCTTGAAGCGCCGGGCTGAGCCATTCCTGGATCCCATCGGCACTGCGGATCAACGCACGGACCGCAAGGTTCTGCCGCAAGGCCAGAGCGCGCATGGCCTCCGCAGGCTCGACGCAGAGCGCGGTCGCCCAGGCATCGGCGAGCATGGCGGAGCGATGGATGACGCTGACCGCCATGGCCGTCTCGACCGGAATCCCGGTGCGCGGATCTATCGTATGACGCCCGCGAACGTAGTCGCCCGATGTGGCGACGGCGAGTTGGTGCAGGGCGATGCGCAAAGGCGCGACCCCGGCTGCGGGCATCTCCAGGTCGACCCACCAGGGATCGCCGTCCGGCCGCAGCCCGGCGCCCACCAGCTCGCCGCCGATCTCGACGAGGAAATGGTTGCAACCCCGTCGCCGCAGGAGCGCGGCCAGCGCGTCGACGGCATAGCCCTTGGCGATGCCCGAGAGATCCAGACGCAGGCCGCCCGGTTGCCGGAGCCGCTGCCGATCGTGGTCGAAGTCCAGGCGGCGATAGCCCGAGAGCTGGCGCGCATGGGACAAGGCCTCGGCGGAGGGTGGTCCGGCGACCCCCACTGGCCCATGGCCCCAGAGATCGATGAGGCACCCGATGGCCGGATCGAAAGCGCCCGCGCAGACTTCGGCGACCGCCAAGGCCGCTGTCATCACGGCAGCGAAGTCCTGCGGCAGCGCGGTCCAGGTTCCGGCTGCAGAGCGATTGAAGTGGCCGAGCACGGAGTCCGCCCGCCAGTGGCTCATCTGCGCGAGAATGTCTTCAAGCCGGGCGGCAATGGCGGCGTCCAGTCCGGCCCGGTCGAAGCCGGCGGGAGCGGCGAGGCGCAGGCGCCAGTTCGTCCCCATCGTCTCTCCGGCGAGATCGACGACGGGAGCGTCCTGAAGCCAATCGGCCAGGCAGGCGGCGTCGATCTCGAGCGGAACGGCCAGGCGCGGGATCGTCCCCGCGCCTGGTGCGATCGGCATGGAAGCGTCGTTGCCGATCAGGGCGCGACGACTTCCACGGTGGCCGTGTAGCTCATCCGGCGCTCGCTCGCGCGCTTCTCGCTGGGCTTGGCGTCTGCGGCGCTGGCGTTGATCCAGTACATCCCGGCAACCGGCCACTTGACGTGTAGCACGCCGTCGGCGCCCGTCGTCAGTTCCTGCGCCTGCTCGGCTTCGCGGTACTTCTTGCTGCCCGGAACGACCGTGACTTTCACCCCGGCGGCGGGCTTGCCGTCGACCAGGAAGCGGAACTGGCCTTCTTCGTTGGAGACCAGTTCGTCGGGGTGCGTGATCGGCTCGATCTCGAGGCCCTTGCCGGTTGCCGTGAACACGGTCTTGGTGGGGGCGTCGGCGGTGACGTAAATGTAGTTGGCGGCAAGCGTCTCGACGAGCTTCACGTCGGTGGCATTGGCGGGGATGTCGGCGACATTCTCGACCCGCCGGGCAGGAGCGGCTCCCTGTGCGCCGGGGCCACCGGGGCCACCGGCACCGGGCGCACCCATCGGCCTGCCGCGGCCGCCGAGGCGCCATTCCTCGCCGTTCACCTTGAAGGTGCCCATCACGCCGGAGCGCTGAGTGCCGATCTTCCACGTTCCGGGCTTGTCGATTTTCACGTCGAAGGTCGAACGGTAACGCCCCGTGGCGGGGTTCTCGAGCTTGCCCACACTGCCGTCCGGTGCCCAGACGGTGACCTGGTCGGGGCTCATCGGGAAGTGATCGGGATAGAACAGGTCGTTGGAGACGGCGGCGTCCACGGTCACGTATTCATCGGTTCCCGCTACGGTGGTCGTGGACGGCAGAAGCCACTGACGATGGGCCGAGGCGGGCGAAGCGAGAACCGCAGCGACGGCGGCGGAGGCGATCAGGATATGGTTTCTACGCATTGAAAATCCTTGAAGATCGTATTCCATTATACTGGAAAATAGGGAAAATCGCGTTGATCAGCGTACCGTGACGGCACCCAGCTCGCTGCTGCCGGAGGCCGAGCCGCCCTTCTTTACGGGAACCGAAATCGGCACCGAAACGAGTTCGCGTCCGCCCGTCTCGCGCGCAGCTTCGACCTTGAGGACATAATCGCCGGGGGCAAGGTTGGCGGGGAGAGGGACCTGGTAGGTGCCCGGTGCGCGGGTGGCGCCGCTCAGGCCATCGGCGGGGAGTTGCATCGAGCGGCCGCCCTTGCGCCACCAGGTGCGCAAGTCGGCCAGCCACTTGGTGCCGGACTCGCGACCGGCCTTCTTGACGTCGTACCAGACGAAGACCGTTCGCGCGGCGCCTCCGGCGGCCGGCTCCAGCCAGCCGACCACGTAAGGCCGGTGGTATTCCGCGACCTTGACGCGCGGGATGGTGATGCTGACCGTGGCAGCAGCGGCCGGGGCGGCCATCGTGCCGGCGACGAGCGCCGGGGCCATCAGGGAAAGCGCGGGCATTACCTTCGATGTCGTCATCGGTGCCTTCTTGTCTCAGTGGATGAATATCAGGGCGATCGCGAGCGGGATCAGCAGGCTCAGCCCCACCAGCGGCCAGGTCGAGGGCCGATGCCTGGCGTGAAGCTGGAGCAGGAACAGGCCCGTCACCGTGAAGATCACGCAGGCCGCCGCGAAGAGATCGATGAACCAGAACCACACGGAGCCGGTGTTGCGACCCTTGTGGAGGTCATTCAGATAGGAAATCGCGCCGCGCCGCGTCACTTCGGCGGAAACGGTGCCGTTCGAACGGTCGATGCTGACCCAGGCATCGCGGCCCGGGCCGGGCATGGCGACATAGACCTCGTCTTCAGCCGACCAGTCCGCCGCAAAGCCCGAGGGATCGAGAGGAACGGCTGCCGCCACGGCTTTCGCCACCTCGGGGGGGAGTGCCCCGTTCCCGTCGCCCGGGGGCGGCAGGCGGCGCAGAAGGGAAGGTGCGATCTTGCCCTGGCTTTGCACGACTTGCGGTTCGGCGCCGATCGAGGCGGCGTGGTTGAGCGTGATCCCGGTGATCGCGAAAAGGAACATGCCGGCCAGCGAAACGGCCGCGCTTACCCAATGCCACGTATGCAACTGCTTGAGCCAGAAGGCACGCGCCTTCTTGTTTTTCTTCTTGCTCGAAGCGCTCTGCCGGGCAGGCTTCGTCGAGCGACCGGAAGATGCGTGCGACGCGGGCGAAGATGCTTTGCCGAGACCGTCGGAGGACGCCGGGTCCACTTTGTCCAGCACTTCGAGAGTTTCGCCCTGGCCGCCCAACTCGCTCGTTTCCCTCATGAAGAGGGGGCATGCGCGGCGATGCGAATATCGAATCCCGGCCCCCTCATGGCCGAGCCATTACTGCAAGTGCGAATGCCTCGCAATAACAAAGACTGCTGTGATGATGAGGATCGCTGCTGCGACCCTGGACCAAGGTGACATGCCGACCCACGCAAGGAGGACTTGCTCCTGCGCGGGTCGGCATGTCGATTTAGAAAGTCAGTTAGACACCAACCTGAACCAGCTGATTTAAAGTCATTGTTTAAAAGTCAGCATCACGGCGCCGCGGGGTGGAACCGTGTAGCTGGAGGGCAGCCTGGACGATTTCGCGCCGGTCCAAAGATCCTCGATTTGAGAAACGGTGGCAAGAGCGGCATCGGCCGGGGTAAGGGCCAGCGAAGCGGCGGTATCGCCGCGGTTGAACAGGGCCAGGGCGACCTGGCCATTGGCCAGCGGCTTGGCCCATACTTCCATGGAGCCCACTTTGCGCACGGCCTTGCCCTGTACGCCCTTGGCATCCTGGTCCACCGCGATGACGCGGCGATTGGTAAGCATGGCCAGCGTGGCGGCATCGGTTTCGCGCAAGTCATGGCCCATCATCAGCGGCGCGGCGGACATGGCCCAGAGTGTCATGTGAGTGCGATATTCGTCCGCCGACATCCCGCCATTGCCGACTTCCAGCATGTCCGGATCGTTCCAGCCATGCGGACCGGCCCATTCGGGCTTGCCGTTCTTGTCGAACCCGATCTTCGCCATCGTCGGATAGTCATCGGTAATGTCGCCCGTCGTGCGCCAGAGCTGTCCGCCAACATCGCGGCCCCAGCTGCCCACGTCGAAGCGGCCATATTCGCAGAGCGAGAAAATGAACTCGCGGCCCGTCGCCTGGAGCGCCGCGCCCATCTCATAGTAGCTGCGCTTCACGGTGTCCGCGTCGTCATAGAACCATTCGCCGGAGCACAAGTCGTACTTCAGGTAATCGAAGCCCCAGTCGGCGAACGTCTGGGCGTCGGTCTTGACGTGGCCGTAGCTGCCTTCGAAGCCAGCGCATGTGCGCGGGCCCTGCGAAGAGTAGATGCCGATCTTCAGGCCCTTGGAATGGACGTAGTCGGTCAGGGCCTTCATGTCCGGGAACTTGGCGTTGGGCTGGAGTACGCCATTGGCGTCACGCTTGCCTTGCCAGCCGTCATCGATGTTGACGTAGATGTAACCGGCATCGCGAAGGCCCGATGAAACCATGGCATCGGCCATGGCGCGCACGGTCTTGTCGTCGATATGTTCGGCGAACTTGTTCCAACTGCTCCAGCCCATCGGCGGGGTGGCGGCGAGCGGGCTGGGGATCGGGGCGCCGAGCGGTGGCAGTGCCGCGAACTGGAAGGCGCGGGCTTTCGCCTCGGCAGCCTTGCCGCGACGGCCCTTGCTGTCGACATCGGTTTCCCAGATCCGCCCCTTGAGGTGTGCCTGGCCGTCCTCCAGCGCGACGCTCCAGGGGCGGGTGAGGTGTTCCTTGTCGTTGAGGTTTCGGGCCTCGAACTTCAGCTCGCCGTTCTCGACGCGCGGGTTGATCATCTCGACCGGGCCGTACCACTTGGTGGTGACTTTGCCCTCGATCCTGCCGCCCCGGGAGGTGACTTCCATCATCGTCACGCCGGGCGTGGGCGGGGTATCGTCGAACACCCAGACACCGTCATAGGCGGTCTTCGCCAGGGCAGGCGAGGCAAGGGAAAGACTGGTGCCGAGAAGGGCAGCGGCCATGAAAAGGGCGCGTTTCATCGCGATCTCCTGGAGACTTGCAGGGAACTGTTGAGAAGGATTCGAGGTTTGCCGCGTCAGACGGTCGCGGCGGCTTCCCGGCCTGCCTCGCTGCGGCGACGACCGTAGAGGAAGTAGACCAGCAGGCCGATCACGTTCCAGGCACCGAAGCGGACGAGGGTGCTTTCGGGCAGGCTGAACAGCAGGTAGGCGCAGCCCAGGATCGTCAGGGTGCCGATAAGATAGGGCTGCGGGCAGCGGAACAGGCGGGTCAGTTCAGGCGAACGACGCCGCAGGATCATCAGGCAGGCACCGACCGAGATGAAGGCGATCAGCGTGCCGGCATTGGCCAGCTCCGCGATCTCGTCGAGCCGGAAGATGCCGGCGACGATGGCGATCGAAATGCCGGTCATCAGCGTGATGCGGGTCGGCGCACCGGTGCGGGGGCTGATCTTCGCGAGGCTGCGGGGCAGCAGGCCGTCACGGGCCATGACGAAGAACACGCGGCTCTGGCCATACATCATGACGAGGATCACCGAGGGCAGGGCGAGCACGGCGGCCAGCGCGATCAGGTGCGCGGCGACGGGCTGGCCGAGCTGGCGCAGGACGAGAGCCAGCGGCTCGGGCGAATTGGCGAGCTGCTGGAAGGGAAGGGCGCCGATGGCGGTGATGGCGACGGCCATGTAGATGAAGGTGCAGACCACCATCGAGCCAACGATGCCGATGGTCAGGTCGCGCCCGGGGTTCTTCGCTTCCTCGGCCGAAGTGGCGACCGCGTCGAAGCCGTAGAAGGCGAAGAAGACGATGGCGGCGGCCGCCATCACCCCGCGCTTCTGGCCTTCCACTTCGGTGCTGCCGAAGCCGTAGGGCATGAAGGGCTCCAGATTGCCGCCATGGAAGGCCGGCAGGGCCATGACGACGAAGATCGTCAGCGCCACGAGCTTGATGATGACCAGAACGATGTTGAGCGTCGCGCTTTCCCGCGTGCCGGCAATCAGCATGCCCATCACCGCCAGGGCCACCAGCACGGCAGGCATGTTGACGATGCCGCCGCCATGCGGGCCGACCAGCAGCGCGTGGGGCAGGTGAATGCCTGCCGACTCTATCCAGCCGACCAGATAGCCGGACCAGCCGACCGCCACCGTGGAGCAGGCCAGCGAATATTCGAGGATGAGGCTCCAGCCCACGATCCAGGCAATCGTCTCACCCATGGCGGCATAGGAAAACGTATAGGCGCTACCCGCGGCGGGGATCATCGTCGCCATTTCGGCATAGGCCAGCGCCGCGCAGGCGCAGACGGCCCCGGCGATCGCGAAGGCCAGGATCACGGCCGGGCCGGCACGCTCTGCGCCGACACCGGTGAGGGTGTAGATCCCGGTGCCGACGATCGCGCCGACGCCGAGTGCAATCAGGTGAGGCCAGCTCAGGGTCTTGGCCAGGGAATGCCCGGATTCGCGTTGTGAGAGTTTTTCTATCGATTTACGCGGTCCGAGCATGGATCCCCCTGGTTATGGTCTCAGCCTGTCTGGCTGGCGGTAAAATGAGCGCGCAAGTCGTCGAGCGTGCTGGCGATGTGCTGGGTGAGCAGTGTCTTCACCTGCTCCGCATCCGCGGCGAGCCAGGCGTCGAGCAGGTCACGGTGTTCCATATGCGCGCGGTCGCCGCGCCCGGCCGGTTCGAGGTGCGCGATGACATAGCGCTCCGCGAGCACTTCGAGGCGTTCGACGAGCTGCGTGGTCAGCAGGCGCTTGCCGGGGCGCACCAGCGAGACATGATATTCGCGGTTGCGGACGGCGACGTCGCTGAGATTGTCCTTGGCGGCCGCGTCGAGCACTTCGAAAGCCTTGACCGCGGCCTTGCGGTCCTCGTCGTCGGCCTGGGTGCAGGCATAGGCCGCGGCGGCCGGTTCGGTCGCGAGGCGCAGCAGGTAGATCTCCTCCGCCTGGTCGCTGGACATCGGGCGCACGAACCAGCCGCGATTGGCCTGGCTGGTCAGCAATCCCTCGTGTTCGAGCCGTGCCAGAGCCTCGCGCAGCGGTATCTTGCTGACGCCGAGTTCGGCAGCCAGGGCATCCTGCCGGACCGGCTCCATGACGGGGAGCTTTCCTTCGACGATCCTTTCGCGGATCACGTCGAAAATGCGTTCGGCAAGGGTGCGGACGACGATTGTCACCAGTGAATCTCCATACAGGTCTCGACGGCGCGAAACGCCGTCGATCTAACGTATACGGTAGATGATCGCCAATGGTGCTGCAATCGGACCTTTTCTGCCGAGCCATTGCCTTTTGTTAGTCCCGACCGGACACCGCCCCGGCGAACCGGGGGGCGGAGATTTCGGTGGATCGAGACGTTCATGGCGCGGTGCAAAGCCTTGTGCGAACGGGCGGTGATTGATATATGGTATACGATATAGTCTGACTTATGCAACGGAGTTTTTGTGGCGTCGATTGGAATTGTCGGTGGCGGGGTGGTCGGGCTTTGCGCGGGCATCGAATTGCTCGATGCCGGGCGCCAGGTTGCGATCGTCGATGACGACGCCGCCGGCGCGTCAGCCTCCTGGGGCAATGCCGGGCATATCGCGGTGGAGCAGGTGGAGCCGCTGGCCTCTATGAGCATGGTGCGCAGTCTTCCGCAGCGGCTGTTCCTGCGCGGCGGCCCCTTGGCCTTTCCTCCGTCGGCTCTGGCGCAGTGGGTGCCTTTCGGCTTGCGTTTGCTCTCGGCTGCTCGTCCCGCCAACTTCCGCAAGGGCTGTGAGGCTCTGGCGCCGCTGCTGGCCAGATCGATGCCGGCCTGGGTCGCGACCGCCGAACGCATCGGTGCACCCGATCTGCTGCGGCAGGACGGGCACTTCGTCGTCTGGCATGACGCGCGCGCCGCACGCGAGGGCCATGCTTCGTGGCAATCGTCCGAGACCGGCTCGGCCGAGGTCCACGCCGCCACGGAGGCCGAACTGGCGCTGCTGTCCGGCTTGACCGATCGACCGGCGGCCGGCGCGATCCGCTTTTCGGGAAGCGGCCAGATCGCCGATCTTGGAGAGTTGCGGCAGGCCCTGCGCAAGGCCTTCACCGATCGCGGCGGTATCCTCGTAGCGCAGCGCGGCGAACTGCGCCTTGCCGGCCAGAGGGTGGAGATCGGCGGGGTCGATGCCGATCAGGTGCTGGTCTGCGCGGGCGTGCGCTCACGCGAACTGATGGAGTACCTTGGCCACAAGGTGCCGATGATCGCCGAGCGCGGTTATCATGTCCGCGCCGATGCCAGCCGCTGGCCCGCGGATCTGCCGCCCGTGGTCTTCGAGGAGCGCTCGATGATCGTCACGCGCTATCGCGGCGCGGTTCAGGCCGCGAGCTTCGTGGAACTGGGCAAGGTCGACGCCCCTGCCGATCCGCGCAAATGGGAGCGCCTGGAGCGCCACGTTTCGGAACTGGGCCTGCCGATCGAGGGACCGTTCCGTCGCTGGATGGGTTGCCGCCCTACTTTGCCGGACTATCTTCCTGCCATCGGCCGCTCGACGAAGGCATCCAATCTCTTCTATGCCTTCGGCCATCAGCACCTGGGGCTTACACTGGCGCCGATCACGGCGCGGCTGGTCGCGGCGATGGTCGCAGGCGGGCAGCCGGAACTGCCGCTCGCGCCCTTCGACATCCAGCGTTTCGCATAAAGGAAGAATGACATGATTGGCGGATCGACCGCAGACATCGAACTGGCCGGCCTCACGGCCTGGGCCGACCGCGCCCCGGCCATCGCCGTGCCGGAGCGCGAGGCGCGGATGGAGCGCGCCCGCGAACTGACCGACCGACTGGGCGCCGATGCACTGCTCGTCAATGCAGGCGCCTCGCTGCGCTACTTCTCGGGGCTGCCCTGGGGGCAGACCGAACGCCTGGTGGCCATGATCGTGGCGCCCGGTCGCCAGCCGATCATGATCTGTCCGCATTTCGAGATCGGTACCCTGGAGGCGGATCTGGCGATCCCCGTGGACATCCGCTCCTGGCAGGAAGACGAGGATCCGGTCGCGCTGGTGGTCGGCGTCCTGGCCGAACTGGGCGCGAAGACGGTGGCGATCGATCCTGAACTGCCGTTCCATTTCGCCGAGCGCATCCGCCAGGGCAGCCCGGCCCGGCCGGTCGACGCCATGCCGGTGATAAAGCAGTGCCGCATGGTCAAGTCGGCCGCGGAACTGGCGCTGATGCAGCAGGCGAAGAACATGACGCTGCTGGTCCATCAGGCTGCAGCCCGCATCCTGCGCCCCGGTATCCGGCAGAGCGAAGTGGTCCACTTCATCGATGCGGCGCACCGCAAGCTCGGCGCCAGCGGCTCCAGCTTCTGCATCGTCCAGTTCGGTGAAGCGACGGCCTATCCGCACGGGCTTCCGGGCGACCGCGAGCTTCAGGAAGGCCAGCTCGTGCTGGTCGATACCGGCTGCACCATCCAGGGCTATCATTCCGACATCACCCGCACTTACGCGTTCGGCGCGGTTTCCGACGAGATCCGCCGCATATGGGATATCGAAAAGGAGGCGCAGCAGGCCGCCTTCGACGCCGTGCGTCCCGGCGAGCCTTGCGAGTCGGTCGATTATGCCGCCCGCTTGGTGCTCGAAAAGGCGGGACTTGGCCCCGACTACGCCCTGCCGGGCCTGCCGCACCGCACCGGCCACGGCATCGGGCTCTCGATCCACGAGCCGGCCTACCTCGTGCGCGGCGACAAGACGCCGCTGGAGCCCGGCATGTGCTTCTCGAACGAGCCGATGATCGTCGTTCCGCAGAAGTTCGGGGTGCGCCTGGAAGACCACATGTACGTCACCGAAACCGGCGCGCAGTGGTTCACCCGGCCGCAGGTCTCGATCGACCGTCCTTTCGCGGCGTGAGGAGAGTGGCTGCGGTCACAGCGGCCAGCAATACATGATGAGGGGCGTCCCCAGCAGGAGCACGAGCACCGAAAGGGGCGCCCCCAGCCGGGCATAGTCGCCGAACCGATAGCCGCCCGGCCCCATTACCAGCGTATTGCACTGGTGGCCGATCGGCGTGAGGAAATCGCATCCCGCGCCGATCGCCGTGGCCATCAGGAAAGCGTCGGGCCGGTAGCCGAGGTCCTTGGCGAAGACGGCCGCGATAGGCGCCACGACCAGGACCGTCGCGGCATTGTTGAGGAAGGGCGTCACCGCCATCGAGGCGGCGAGCACCATCGCCACGGCGCCCCAGGGCGGCATATCCCGTGCCAGGTGCGAGAGTTCGGTGGCCAGAATGTTCGAGGCGCCGGTGGTCTGCAGCGTTTCGCTGACCGGGATCAGCGCCCCCAGCATGATGAGGATCGGCCATTCTACGGCCTCGTAGGCATCGTTCACGGGCAGTGCCCCGGTGATGATCACGGCGCCCGCTGCGGCGAAGAACGCCACGGCCACCGGCACAAGCCCGAGCGCCGTGGTGAGCATCGCCGTGGCCAGGATGACAAGGGCCAGCCAACTGCTGCGATTCATGCCGAGCCGGATCTGCCGCTGCGCCAGCGGCAGGACGCCGAGCTGGCGCAGGCGGCCGGGCATCTCGCTGAGCACGCCCTGAAGCACGATGACATCGCCGGCCTGGATCACGACATTGCCCGGCTTGTTGCGCAGGATTTGCCCGCGCCGGGAAATGGCCACGAGGCGCAGGCCCATCCTCTCCTTCAGCATCAGCCGTCCCGCGGTGCTGCCCACGAAGGCGGATTCCGCCATGATCACGCCTTCGATCACGCCGATCTCGTCTCGGGCGCCGGCATGTTCGTCGTCGTCCTCGTGATCGTCGAGCGTGAGCTGCGAGCGGGCGATGGCGCGTTCCAGGGCGTCTGGATCGCCGGATAGGATCAGCACGTCGCCTTCGACTATGTGCATGGCCGGATGGACGTCGCCGCGCAGTCCCGAACGCAGGACGGCGGTGACTTCGATTTCGTTGTCGTGACTGGCAGTGAAATCCTCGATGGTCTCGCCGATGGCCTTCGATTCCTCCGAGACGGTCGCCTCGGTGGTGTAGTCGGAAATGTTCAGCGCTTCGCCCATGGTCGCGGCGGCGCGGCGGTCGGCCGGGACGAGGCGGTAACCGAAGCGCAGGAACAGCAGGCCCATCACCAGCATGCCCAGGCCGGTGGGAAGATAGTCGAACATGCGGAACGGTTCGCCGGTCATTTCCTCGCGCACCCGGCTGACGATGATGTTCGGCGAAGTGCCGATCATCGTCGTCAGGCCGCCCAGCAGCGAGGCGAAGGCCATCGGCATCAGGAAGCGCGAAGGGTTGGTCTTGCTGCGCCGCGCGAGCTGGGACGCGGCAGGCATCATCATCGCCAGCGCGCCGATGTTCTTGATGAGGCCCGACGCCACGCCGACGGCCGAAGTCAGCACGAACAGCTGCGAGCCCGGCTTGTGTACCCATTGGCTGACGAGCGTGACCGCACGCTCCACCAGCCCGGTCCGCTGCACGGCCGCCGAGAGCACCAGCGCCGAGGCGATGATGATGACGATATCGTCCGCGAAGCCGGTAAACGCCTTTTCCGGTGGCACCAGCCCCAGCGCAAGCGCCGCCATCAGGGCTATGATCGCCGTGACGTCGTAGCGGAAACGACCCCAGATGAAGAGAATCATCATGCCGCATAGGGTGGCGACGGAAAGCCACTGGTTCAGGGTCATTCTATCTCGCTTTGGTTCGGCCGGTCGTCCGGTACAGACGCTAAATGCTCGAAAGCGCAGGCGGTGCCGCATGACGGATCGGCCTTGGCGATATGGCGCAAGGAGGGTGAGGGCCCAGGTCATTTCCGAAGCCGGAACGCAGCAGTCCAGCGTCATCGGCGGAGGCTGACAATTAGCCGAACCTGGTTAATCCGGTAACCTTGTTGAAGGCGCAAATGTGCCATAGGTCGCGGCGCAATGGTTTGCGACTCGCCCTTTTTGCGCTTTTTTATGCGTACCTTGACCCTCCTTTGCGCCGTGGCGGCCATGGGATGGACAAGCGCGGCGTCGGCCGAGGTGCTTCGTATCGGCCATCCCCTGTGCCATGCCGTGAGCCCTGCCGTGCCGGGCAGCGATGCCATTCCCGAAAATTTCGCCTGCGACGGTCAGCCCGAGGGGTACCAGAAGGGCACGCTCTGGCTTCATGCGCTCCTCCCGCCGGGGGCGGACGAGCGCGACGATCTTTCGCTGATCATTCACAGCTCCCGGTTCGACCGACTGGTCGTCTACTTCTCCTATGCCGATGGCGCGATCGAGCGACAGGATGTGCGCAGCGGCGATTTCGGCACGCACTGGCGCGCCGGCGGTCAGCTGGCCTTTCGCGCGCCGCACCGCGACGTGCCGCTGGTCGGCGTGACCATGCGTTTCGACAAAGTGGCGAGCGCCGGGCTTCTGCGGATGCGCCTGGTCGGACGCGGCGAAGAGAGCACGCAGACTACCGGCCTTGCCACGTCGATCGGTGCCGCGCTGGTGCTGCTCCTGGCGGGGGCGATCTACAATGCCTCGCTGGCGGTGGCGGTGCGGCGGCAGTTCTCGGCATGGCAGGCGGGCTGGGCGGCCTGCATGATCCTTTGGGGCGGCTGCTGGTCGCAGCTCCACCTGTTCTTCTTTCCGCGCATGGCCGGCGCGCTTTCCTCACAGATCTGCACGGGCCTGTCGTGCCTGGCGATCTGTCTGGCGACGCTGAGCGCCGTCACCGCGCTTGACAGCCATAGCGTCAACCGCTGGCTGCGGCGCGCCGCACTCTGGCTGACGGGCGGGGTTGCCGCGCTGGGCCTGCCGCTCTCGCTCATGCGCTCCGGGCCGATCGAGACACTCGGCAGCCTGCTGGGGGTGCTGATCCTGGCCAACCTGCTTGCGGTGGCCTGCTGCATCGGCCAGGCCTGGAGGCGCGGAAGCGCCGAGGCGCGCAGCTTTGCAGGCGCCTGGTCGGTGCCGATGCTGGTGCTCGCCTCCACCGAATTCGTCGACACGGACAGGATGTTCTGGGGCGGCGGATCGCAGATCCTCGTGCTTTTCGCCGCAGCCTGGCAGACGCTCTGGCTCTCGATCGCGGCATCGCGCTCCCATGCCCGCCTGCGGATCGAGCGCGACATGGCGCGCCGCGCGGAAGCCCAGGCCCAGGAACTGGCGCGCCGGGATGCGCTGACGGGCCTGCCCAATCGGCGCGGCTTCATCGAACGGGTCGGCACTGTGCTCGAAACCTCGCAGGAGCAGGGGCAGGTCGTGGGTCTGCTGCTGATCGACGTGGACTGGTTCAAGTCGATCAACGACGTCTACGGCCATGAGGCGGGAGACGTGGTGCTCGCAGCAATCGCGCGGCGCATCGCGCCTTACGAAAGCCCCAGTTGCACGGTCGCCCGCCTTGGCGGCGAGGAATTCGCGGTCATGGTCGCCGGGCTAGAGGGTTTCGCGCTGATACGCTTCGCCGAGACGCTGCGCCAGGAGATCTCCGCTTGCGAGCACGGCGATCTCATCGGCCAGCGCAAGGTCACGGTCAGCATCGGCATCGCGGAAGCCTCCACGGGCGGCGATTTTCGCTCGCTCTATCGCCTGGCGGACGAGGCGCTCTATGAAGCGAAGCGACAGGGCCGGGACCAGGTCGCCATTCGCCTGCTGGACGAACCTGAGCCCACAGCAGACGATCTCGGCCAGGTCGCGCTCGGCAGTTGAGCCGGCGCCGCGCAGCCGATGCTGTTCAAACCGGATCCATCGCCGCTTGCATGCCTTCGACGGGTCGGTAAATAACCCACGGATATTACCGGGGGGTGATTCAAGTAATGCGATCGATGATCATGGCCTGTCTGCTGGCCCTGTTCCTGTTTCCGGGCGCGGCGCGCGCGGAATGGCTGGAAGCATCCAGCGACCATTTCGTCATTTATGCCGAGGACAACGAGCGCGACTTGCGCAAGTTTTCCGACCAGCTCGAACGCTACCACGCCGCGATGGCGCTGCTGTTCCACGTCAAGGCGCCGCCGCCCAGTCCATCGAACCGGGTCACGGTCTATGTCGTGGGCAGCGAGCAGGCGGTCAGGAAGATCTACGGCGCCAACAGCAAGTACATCGGCGGTTTCTATCTTCCGCGCGCCGGTGGATCGCTGGCGATCATACCCCGGGTCGATGCCGCGAAAAGCACCACTGACGGGTCGATGACCACACTGCTTCACGAATATGCCCACCACTTCATGATCTCGGCCACGGCGATGCAGCGGCCGAAGTGGTTTACGGAGGGCGCGGCGGAGTTCTTTTCTTCCAGCAGCTTTTCGTCGGACGGCAGCATGGTGGTGGGCCGCCCGGCGCTTCACCGTGCCGGGGAACTGTTCTACGCGCCCGACGTCAAGGTGGCCGATCTTCTGGATCCGACCGCTTACGACAAGCGCACTCATCGCAACTATGACGCATTCTACGGCAAGAGCTGGCTGCTCTATCATTACCTGACCTTCGACCCGTCCCGCCAAGGCCAGTTCTCGCGCTATCTTCAGCTGCTCGATCAGGGGAAGGGGCAGCGCGAAGCCGCAGCCGAGGCCTTCGGCGATTTCGAAAAGCTTGAGAAGGATGTCGAGCGCTACCTCATGCGCCCGAAGATGAGCGCTCTGCCGATAGCAGGGGACAGGCTCATCGTCGGCCCGATCACCGTACGCAGGCTGACTGCTGGCGAAGCCGCCATCATGCCGGTGCGGATCCGGTCCAAGCGCGGCGTGGACGAGGACAGCGCCAAGAGCGTGGTCGCCGAGGCCCGGGCCATCGCTGCCCAATATCCGCGCGACGTCGCCGTGCTGGGTGAACTCGCCGAAGCCGAATATGACGCGGGGAACGACAAGGAAACGATTGCCGCGGCCGATGCGGCCCTGGCGGTCGATCCGTCGCAGACGAATGCCTACATCCAGAAAGGCTATGCGCTGTTTCGCGAGGCCCAGGACACGGATGGAGACAAGGCGCTTGCCTATCGCCGTGCCCGGGCGCCGTTCGTGGCGCTCAACAGGCTGGAGAACGATCATCCCTTGCCGCTGATCTATTATTATCGCAGCTTCGTGGAGCAGGGGGAGCAGCCCCCGAAATTGGCCATCGACGGGTTGATCCATGCCGTGGAACTGGCGCCTTTCGATTTCGGCCTGCGCATGAACCTGGGCTGGGCGCTGATCCGCTTGGGGCGCGTTGATGATGCCAAGATCATTCTGGCGCCGGTGGCCTTCAATCCGCACGGCGGCGGCATGGCCCAGCGCGCCACGGAAATGATCGCGCGGCTGGACAAGGACCCCAGCTGGAAGGGCCCCGAAAGCAGTGCCGGTCTCGATGACGATGGCGAAGACGGAGAAGGCGAGGATTCCGGCGGCGCATCGAAGCCCGGGGCAAGCACACCCAAGGGGGCGACAGCGCCCGCCGGATCGTGAGCCGCGCGCCTTCGATCTGAAGCAAGTCCTACCGGGAACTCCGCAAAAGCCGAAATGCCGGCCCCACGGATTCTCAAGGGCTTTCCAATAGATGCGTCCTCATGAACAAGGACCGCATCTCACTTCGCCGAGGAGCCGGCGCCGCTGCGGCAGCATTCGCGGCCGTGCTCGCTTCCTCGATTTCGACCAATGCCTTCGCGGCGACGGCCACGGCCCCCATGGCCGTGACGGCCACGGTGCAGTCTGCCTGCATCGTCGCCGTCACCCCGCTGGCCTTCGGGGCCTATGACCCCACATCGGGTTCGGCCAAGGACGGCACCAGCACGATAACGGTGACCTGCACCAGCGGCACGTCCTTCACGGTGGGACTGAATGGCGGATCGACCAGCGGCGCCACGGTCACGACGCGCCAGATGGTCAATGGCGCCAGCCGCCTGAACTACGCCCTCTATAGCGACGTCAGCCATTCGACCAACTGGGGCAACACCCCTGGCGGCGACACGCCGACTGCCACCATGGCCACCGCGGTGCCGAGCATTCTCACCGTCTATGGCCGTGTCGGCGCCTCCCAGAACGTCCCGGCGGGGGCCTATACCGACAGCGTTACCGTCACGGTCAATTATTGACGATGAACCCCGCCCCGTCCCGGTACCGGCGTCTCTTGCGGCGGATTCTGGCTGCGCTCGCCCTCGCGGCAGGACTGTTCGCGTCGGGCTCATCCGCGGTCGCCAGCGCCTTGCGGGTAACGCCGATCCGGATCGAGTTGCAGCCGGACAAGCGGTTCTGCGCCCTGACCCTGGCCAACGACGGTGACCTTCCCGTCAGCGTGCAAGTGCGCGGCTTTCGCTGGTCTCGCGGCGAGCAGGGCGAAGACCTGCTAGAACCCGTGGCCGGGTTTTCGATCAATCCCACGATCGTCACCCTGGCGGGACAGGAAACCCGCCTGATCCGGTGCAGTCTGCCGGTGGCCGAAGGGCCGGCGGAGCAGACGTGGCGCTTGTTGTTCGACGAACTCGCCACGCCTGACACGCCCGTCGGGCCGGGTGAAATTCGCACTCTTCTTCGCATCAGCGTGCCGATTTTCCGGGCGCCGCGCGGCGCCGAACCCGCGCTGGACTGGACTTTCCGGCACGATCCCGGTGGCGGGATTGCGGCCGTGATCGTCAATCGCGGCCAGCGTCACGTCAGGGTGCTGTCCATCTCCATGACGGCGACTTCGGGCGAGACAGTCCGTCTCGACCGCGGCGGCTACATCCTTGCGGGCGGCCGCCTCGCCTTTCCACTACCACCTTCGTTCCCCGTCTCGATTGCGGAACTCCGGGTGCAGACGGATGAAGGAAACCTCATTCCGACCCGGCTCGCCGAAGCGACCGGCACGGGCCAGTGAGGGCCAGCCGGCATGCGGCTGCCTTCGCGGCTCTGGCCGGGGCTGGCGGTCTCGGCCCTCGCGCTTGGCGTCGCGGTTCCCGCGGTTCGCGCCCAGGAGAGTACCGGCCCCTTGCCGGTCGACGTCGTGCTGAACGGGCGTGACATGCAGCGGCCAGCGCTGGCCGTGCTGCAAGCGGGACGCGTGCTTGTGCGGATCGAGGACTTACGGGATCTCGGCATCGTAACGGTCTTCGACGATGATCTCCTGATCGAGGGTGAGCGCTATCTCGATGTCGATGGGGAAGCCGGACTGTCGGCAAGGCTCGATCCGCAGGGCACCGCGCTGCTTCTCGACGTCGATCCTCGCCATTTGCCGCGCAGGCATGTTGCCGCGAAGGAACGGGGCGTGCCAGTGGCCGCGGCGGTTCCCGTGGCGTTCATCGACTACGACCTCAACTTCTCCGACCAGCGCGGCCATACCCAGGCATCCGCCGTTCTCGATGCCGGTGTTTCCGGCGCCTGGGGAGTGATCGGCAGCAGCGCACTGATCGACAGCCAGCGTACGCGCGTGGTCCGCCTCGACACGGCTTTCGTCCGGGATTTCCCCGAGCGAAACTTGCGCCTCGCCGTGGGCGATACGTACACCCGCGCTTCGCCCTGGAGCCAGCCCGCCCGCTTCGGCGGCATCCGGTTCGGCACGGACTTCTCGCTGGACCCTTCGCTGATCACTTATCCGGTTCCGTCGCTGGCGGGCAGTGCGCTGTTGCCCTCGACCGTCGAACTGGCATCGCGCTCGTCCCGCCAATCCCTGTCCGTCGAGCCGGGCCGCTTCGCCTTCGACTATCGGCCGCGCTTCACCGGGGCGGGTGAGGTGACCATGATCGTGCGCGATCTCGCTGGAACCGAGCGCACCGTTACCCGCAGCTTCTATTCGAGCACCGCGCTCCTACGTCCCGACATATCCGAATTCTCGCTGGAGGCCGGCGCCCTCCGACAGGACTACGGCTGGAGCAGCCTTTCCTACGGCGCGCCCTTCGTGGCGGCGTCTTACCGCCGCGGGCTGTCAACGGTGGTGACGCTGGAAGGGCGCGCCGAAGCCGGTGCTGCCACGCGCATGGCCGGGGCGGGCCTGACCTGGGTGATTCAGCCGCTCGGCGAACTGCGTGTGGATGCGGCGGGATCGCAAGGCGAGGCGGGGTGGGGTAGGCTCTATCAGGTGCAGTTTCAAAGGCTTGCGCCGGGTTACTCGATAACGGCGAGCTACCGCGGGGCGGGGGCCGGTTTTCGCCAGGTAGGCGATCTGCGCCGGGGTCGAGCGGCGACACGCGAACTGGCCATATCCGGCAGCATCGTGATGGGCCGGTTCGGAGGGTTCAACGCAAGCTATCTGCGTAGTGAGGAAGGCAAGATCCGGCGTTCGATCGCCTCGGCCGGTTATTCGGTCAATCTCGGGCGCGCGTTCCTCTCCATCGGCGCGCAGCGTTTCGATCGCGGGGACGGCACCGACATGTCCGTTTTCGGCAGCCTTACCCTGCCGCTCGGGGGGCGCCGACATGCCGGGTTCTTCGCCGACAACGACCGCATGGCCGCCACGTTCGAGAAAGTCGCTCCGGCGGGGACAGGGCTGGGCTATCGAGCGGCTGTCGGGCGCGAAACGGGAAGGGGGGCATGGTTCGAGGGCGCGGCGACCCTGCGTTCGTCGACCGGACAGCTGGACATGGCGGCGACGCGGCGCAGCGGCGCCGTCATGACGCGCGTGGAAGCGCGCGGCGCGCTCGTGGCGACCGGCGGCGGCCTGCTGATGGCGACGCCCAGTGTCGACGATGGACTGGCGATCGTCGAGGTGCCGGGAGGCGAGCGCATTCCGGTCTTCCTGGAGAACCAGCCGGTGGCCGCAAGAGCGGGCGGCGGCCGGCCGGCGATCGTCACCGGTCTCCAGCCTTATGTCGCCAACCGGATCTCGGTCGACCCGGAAGCCTTGCCGATCACCGGCGAACTGGGCGGGGTGGAACAAGTGGTGGCGCCGGGGTGGCGTCAGGCTGCCCGCGTCGTGTTCGGTGCTCGCGAGGTTCATCCCGCGCGGCTGCGGCTCGTGGACGAGAACGGCTCGACCCTGCCACCGGGCTTGGCAGTGAGCCTGGGATCGGGGGAGGAGCCGACCGTTACGGGCTATGACGGCGAAGTGTTCCTGAACGATTTCGAGCCTGGCGCCCCGCTGGTGGTCCTGCGCAGCGGCGTGACCGCCTGCCGTGCAGTGCTTCCCGCAGCGATGGTGCAGGATCCCCTGGCAAGGGCGACGCAGGTCATCTGCCGATCGTATTCGACGGAGTCGCATAAATGACGCGCAAGTTTATGATGATATTAGCATTTTTTGCCGTCATGGCACCGGAAGGCTCGGCTTGGGCCTTGTGCGTGCTCTGCTCGTGTTCGGCGTCGACACCGGGGCTTGCTTTCGGTCCTTACGATCCGACATCGAACAGTCCGCGCGATTCCAACGCGACGGTCTCGATCAACTGCACAGGCGTGGCGGCCTTGCTGGGGACGATCGATATTGCGCTGAGCCCCGGAGGATCGAACAGCATTCCGAACCGCAGGCTGATCCAGGGCGCGGACAGGCTGACCTACAACATCTATTCGGATTCCAACTATACCACACTCTGGGGTGACGGTTCAGGTGGCACTACCGGCGTGAGCCTCCCGTTCAATGGGCTGCTGACGTATGCCGCCACCGTCACGGCTTACGGGCGCATCCCCGCGCATCAGTATGTGCGCGCGGGGGCCTATACCGATACCGTGACGATCACGGTCACTTATTGAGCGGGCGCCGGCCGATCACGGCGTCAAGGTGACCATCACCACATCGTGGGGGGCGACCGTGGCAGAATAGCTGCCCTTCATCGCGCCCAGCTCCCTGTGGGCCCAGAGATCCCGCAGCTTGAGCGACTGGTCGGCCGGATAGTCCAGCTGCGCCCAGTTCACCGTCAGCTTTACAGGCGCCTCGCCGCGATTGAACAGCAGTGCGGCGCGCTTGCCGTCCGCCAGGGTGCGGACCCAGACTTCGCCGTTCCCATCCCTGGCGATGCGGCGGCCCTGGCGGCCCAGCTTGTCCTGATCGACGGCGATGACATCCCTGTTAAGCAGGATCGCCTTCGTCTCCGGGGTCATGTTTGCCACGTCGTTGCCGGCAATCAGCGGCGAGGCCATCATGGCCCAGAGCGAGAAGTGGCTGCGGTATTCGGTGGTGGTCATGCCGCCGTTGCCGACTTCCAGCATGTCCGGATCGTTCCAGTGCCCCGGCGCGGCATAGGGCCAGAGCGGCTCGTTGAGATCGACGATATCGAGCATGCCCAGCGCATAGCCGTGCTTGCCGGACCACTTGTCGGTAATGTCGCCGGTGGTGCGCCACATGTTGCCGATCTTCGAGGCCCAGAGCCACGGCTTGTTCGTGCCCCATTCGCAGAGCGAGAGGAGCACATCGCGCCCCGTGGAGCGCAGCGCGTCCGACATCAGCGCATAGGCTTCTTCCGCGTTGCGGCTGCCGGTACTGCACCAGTCGTACTTCAGGTAATCGACGCCCCACGACGCGTAAGTGATCGCGTCCTGATATTCGTGGCCCTGGCTGCCGGGGCGGCCGCCGCAGGTCTTAGTGCCGGCATCCGAATAGATGCCGAACTTCAGACCCTTGGAATGCACGTAATCCGCCGTGGCCTTGATCCCCGAGGGGAAAGCCTTGGTATTGGCGGTGATGAAGCCCTTGGCGTCACGCTCGCCATGCCAGCAGTCGTCGATGACGAGGTAGTTGTAGCCCGCGTCCTTCATGCCGGTGGCGACGATCGCGTCCGCCGTATTGCGGATCGTCTTTTCCGAGATATTGCAGGCGAACTTGTTCCAGCTATTCCAGCCCATCGGCGGAGTCTGCACCAAGCCATTGGCCACGCGCGCCGGGTCCTGCGAAGGCGGAAGCCGGTTCTGATCGACTTCCTCCGCCAGAGCGGGGCAGGTGAGCGCCACGGGAGCAAGGCTCAGGGCGAGCGCGGCGAACTTCGCAAAACGCGGCATGATAGGCGTTCTCTCTTTTCGGCTTAATTGGGGCAGATCGCGCCAGTGGGATCGGCATCGAGCTTGACGGTGGCGACCGAGATCGTGTCGCCCGCATTGCCTTGCAGCACGAAGGGACGCGCGATCTTCGTCATGTCCGCGCCAGCCTTGGCGAAGCAGGAGAGCGAGACCTTGACGCTGCTCCATTGGCCGGGCGCGCCGGTGAAGACCTTGCCGCCGTCGAGGAAGGTGGTGCCTACCGCCAGCTTCGGCGCAGCGGCTCCCTTGGCATCGACGCGGTAGTCGATGCGCAGGCTGAGCATCGCATTGCTCTGGCGATTGAGATCGACCGTGGGGCCTTCGATGCGCACTTCGCCGGGGCCGGAGAAAGTGAGCTGACGCGCACCTTCCTGCGTGCCGCCGCCATCGACGTTCTTCACCGCGACCGCACCGCCTGTGGCGAGCTTCCACGGGGCGAGCACCTTGCCCGGCAGGTAGTAGACCGAAACGTTCGAGAGCGAGGCATCAAGCCCGGCCACTTCGCTCAGCTGCGGGACCGCGGTCTTGTCCTTGTAGGTCAGGCCATAGCCATAGGCGAACTGCGGATCGTAACCCGGCTGGCCCACGTTGTTGGCGAACTGGCCCGCGTTCTTCGGCCAGGAGTAGCTGAGTTTGCCGCGGAAATCCTTGTTCGGCGTGCCGTCCTTCCTGGCGACCAGCACGTCGGCCAACCCTTCGCCCTCGGAACCGGGCAGGAACGCGGCGACGAAAGCGTCGGACTGGTTGATTTCCGGATTCACCCAGAGCGCGCGGCCCGAGATGAAGACCGAGACGACCGGAATGCCCGCCGCCTTCAGTGCCTTCAATTGCGCCAGCGCTTGCTTGTCGCCCGGCTGGAATTCCAGCGTGGAGATGTCGCCGACCATTTCGGCGTAAGGCGTCTCGCCGAAGACGACCACGGCGACGTCGGGCTTCGGCCCGGTCGCCTTGCCATCGGCGCTCAGCGTGGCAGTGCCGCCCGCAGCCTCGATCGCGGACTTGAGCCCGCCCCAGATCGAAGTGGCACCGGGGAAGTCGGCATTGGTGTTGCCGGTGCCCTGCCAAGACATCGTCCAGCCGCCGGTCTGCATGCCGATATCGTCGGCATGGGTGCCGGTGACGAGCACTTTCTGGCCCGGCTTGATCGGCAGCAGCGCGCCGTTGTTCTTCAGCAGCACCAGCGATTCCGCCGCAGCCTGACGCGCCACCGCGCGATGCTCTGGTGTGCCGAGTTCGGTGCGCTGCTCATAGGGACGCGCGGGATCGAACAGGCCCAGCTTGAACTTCACGCGCAGGATGCGGCGCACCGCATCGTCCACGCGCACCATCGGGATCGTGCCGTCCTGAACCTGCTTCAGCGTATTGTTGAACAGGTCCTTCCAGTCGTTCGGCACCATCGCCATGTCGAGGCCGGCGTTGAAGGTCTGCGGGCAATTGCCGTTGGTGCAGCCGGGGATCTGGCCATGCGCGTTCCAGTCGCCGACGGTGAAGCCCTGGAAGCCGAGGCGGCCTTTCAGCACATCGGTCAGCAGTGTCTTGTTGCCATGGTTCTTGACGCCGTTCCACGAGGAGAAGCTGGCCATGACCGTCATCGCCCCGGCATCGATACCGCTGACGTAGCCGGGTACGTGAAGCGCGATCAGGTCCTTTTCGGGGATCTGCGCGTCGCCCTGGTCGATGCCGCCATGGGTGCCGCCGTCGGCGAGGAAGTGCTTGATCGATGCGGCGACATTGCCGTTCTGGATGCGGCTCTTGCCGGGCACCCCCTGAAGCCCACGCACCATGGCGGCGGAATATTCACGGGTGATTTCGGGCCGCTCGGAATAGCCCTCATAGCTGCGGCCCCAGCGATCGTCCTGCGGCACCGTGACGGTCGGCCCGAAGGCCCAATCGAAGCCGGAGGCAGCACTTTCGGCGGCGGTTACTTGCCCGATCTTCTCCATCAGCGCGGGGTCACGCATAGCGCCCAGGCCGACGTTGTGCGGGAAGATGGTGGCGCCGAAGACGTTGGAATTGCCGTGGACCGAATCCATGCCGAAGATCACCGGGATCGGCACATGGCCGGGGCGCTTTTCGATCGAGATCTGGCGGAACGCTTCGGCCGTTGCGATCCAGTCGCTGGCGGGGCCACGGTCGTTGCCCGAAAGCGGCGGATCGTTGCCGCCGCCCAGGATCGAGCCGACCGGATATTCGCGCAGTTCTTCCGGCTTCATCGAGGCGATGCTGGGCTGGATCATCTGCCCGACTTTCTCACGCACCGACATCTCGGCCATCATCCGGGTGATCTTCGCCTCGGTTTCCGGATCGACGAGGCCGGTGCTCCTGGCCTTGGGCCAGAGTTCGGGATGTGCAGTGGCGGCAGGCGATGCCTCCTGCGCGAGCGCGCTGGCGATCGGCAGGCTCGCAGCGCCAAGGGCAAGAAACACGGCAAGAGTACGAGGCATCGAGTGGTCCTAGATTATGGAGACGGGCGCTGGTTGCGCGGATCGTGCAATGTCCGTCTGCATGGCGCAATGTTCGGCGATGAATTCGTCATGCGGAATGCCGAGCGCCGTGGCCCGGCCGATGGCTTCGCGCATCTTGGCGAAAGACGCGCCGAGTTCCTCGGCGCTGAGCTGGTCTGCCAGAGGATCATGGCGTGGGGGCAGGATGTCCAGCCCGGCGTACATCGACAGCCAGCTCGGCGGCTGGAAGGAGTCCCATTCGTAGCGCGGCAGCTTCCCGCCCCCGGCGAAGGCGCGCACGCGGCTGGCCAGGGTCTCGGGCAGTTCCAGCGCGCGGCATGCGTCCCACATCGGTTCGCCATGCCGGCGATTGCCCCAATAGTGCAGCAGCAGAAAATCGCGGATACGCGCATATTCGAGGCTGGTGATGCGGTTGAACTCGTCCGCCAGCGAGGGTTCGAAATCCCGGTCCGGGAAGTGGGCCAGCAGCCGCTCGACCCCGCTCTGGATCAGGGTGATCGAGGTGGATTCCAGAGGTTCGAGAAACCCCGCCGCCAGACCGATCGCCACGCAGTTCTTTTCCCATACGCGGGTGCGATGCCCGGTGCGGAACCGCAGCATGTTGGGTTCGGCCAGTTGCTCGCCTTCGAGGCGCGAGAGCAAGGTGGCGGTGGCCTCGTCGTCGGAGATGTGGCGGCTCGAATAGACGTAGCCATTGCCGACGCGGTGCTGGAGCGGAATGCGCCATTGCCATCCGGCGGACAGGGCCGTGCTGCGGGTATAGGGCGTCAGTGCGTCGCCATGGGTGCAGGGCACGGCCACGGCGCGGTCGCAGGGAAGCAGGTGGGTCCAGTCGTCGTAAGGAACTTCGAGTGCCTGGCCCAGCAGCAGGCTGCGGAAGCCCGAGCAGTCTATGAACAGGTCCGCTTTCAGGGTGTCGCCGCCGTTCAGGGTGACGGAAGCGATGCGTCCGTCTTCGCCGCCGCGATGGACGCCGGCAATGGTGCCTTCGACATGGGCGACGCCCAGTTCCTCGCGGGCGCGCTGCGAGAGAAAGCGGGCGAAAAGTCCGGCGTCGAAATGGATGGCCCAGTCGAACACGCCCAGATCGTTGGCGGGTTGCTCGGGCGGCAGGACCACGAGATTGCGCATGGCTGCCTCGGTCGCCAGGCAATAGGCCGAGAGCGGCGTGTCGTCACCGGCCATGCGCCGTTTGAGCCAGAACTGGTGGAACGGCACCGAGAAGGCATCGACGCCGTAGCGGCCGAAGGGATGGAAGAAGTTCGTGCCCGGCCGTGACCAGTCGCGGAACTCGATGCCGAGCTTCACCGTGCCCTGGGTCGCGCGCATCACGTCGAATTCGCTGACGCCGATGGCGCGGAAATAATCGCGGATCGCCGGGACCGTGGCTTCGCCCACGCCCACGGTGCGGATATCGGGAGATTCCACCAAGGTGATCTGCACGGGGAGGCGCCGCAGCCGGGTCGCCAGGAGATTGGCCGTCATCCATCCGGCGGTGCCGCCGCCGACGATCAGGATGGAACGGATCGCATTGTCTGTCATCGCAGGAAACTCCCCGGGCTGGGTCTACCGTGTCGGGCCGAGCCGGAAAAGGATCCCCCCCGCCCGGAGGAGGTGGGCGGGGGAGAAAGGGAGGAGCCTAGAACTTGACGCGCGCGCCCATGGTGAAGCGGCGTTCGAAGATATTGTTGTAGGCCTTCTGGTCCTTCCAGGTGAGGTAGTACTTCTCGTACTCGCCCGTCAGGTTGGAACCCTGGCCGTAGATCGTGATGTTCGGCGTGATGTCGTAGCTGACCGAGGCATCGACGTAGTTGGTGGGCGCCTGGTACAGTTCGAGCCCGGTGATGCCGCCGAAGTTGGACTGGACCGCACGCTCCGAACGGTAGTTCCAGGCCACGCGCGCCTGGAAATGCGAGTCCTGGTAGAACAGCGCAGCGTTGGTCTGGATCTTCGAGTTGTCCTGGAACGGGATCTTCTTGCCGGCCAGGTCCTTGTCGCCGGTGTTCGAAGGCGAGAAGGTGAAGTTCGTGTCGATGCCGAAGTTCGACAGGAACCCTGGGACGAAGCCGAGATCGGTGAACGAGATCTTGGCGCCGGCCTCGATGCCCTTCAGCGAGCCGCCGGATCCCTGGACCGGGGTGCTGATGGAGACCGTGCGGCCGCGAACGACGCCGTCGTTGTCCGGCAGGTCGGTACGGTTCTCGTTGCCGGCCTGGATGAAGCTGTCGACGTCGATGTAGAAGGCGCCGACGCTCAGCAGGCTTCCCCGGCCGAGATAGTATTCGAGGGAGCCTTCCACATTGGTGGCACGCCAGGGATCGAGGTTGGGATTGCCCGTCTGGCTACCGCCGGTCACGCGGAAGATCGGCGTTCCGGGTACGCTGGTGTCGATGGCGTAAGTGGGGTTCAGGCCGCCGCCCCACTGGTTGAGGTCCAGCAGGGTCATCGTCTTCGAGAAGGCGAAGCGGAACTTCAGGTTCTGCGCGAAGTCGAAGGCGACGTTGAAGGCCGGAAGGATGTCGGTGAAGCTGCGCTTGGTGTCGACCGAGCCTCCCAGCTCGTTGGCCAGACCGTAGGGCTGCGGCCCGCCGGTGACGTACTGGGTGATGTCGAGCCGGGTGTTGATCACCTTGACGCCGCCGTTACCCGAGAAAGGCACGCCGAAGAAATCGCCGTGGAAGTCGGTCTGGACGTAGCCCGAGATCTGCTTGACGCCGACGTTGAAGGAAGCGCCGGGGTTCATGACTTCGACGTTTCCGGGGTAGAACTCGTTCTGGAAGGCCAGCGCGTTGTCCATCGCCTTCGGGTCGAGCACATACATGTTCGGCACGCCGGCCACGCCCGGGTTGAACAGCTTGACGCGGCCGCCCAGGGTCGGGTCGTTGGCAAGGCGCGTCAGGCCCGCCGTGTAGAAGCCGGAAGCGTCGCCCGCGCTGCAGGAGCTGTCGCTCATCGGCACGTCGAAGGCCTTCCACTTGACGAGGCAGCCGTTGGGATCGCTGGCCTGCCCGGCATAGAGCGGTGCCGCACGGTCGAATTCGTAGTCGTTCACCGAACGCTCGGAATAACGGCCGCCGAAGCTGACCGTCAGTTCGGGCGATGCTTCATAGGAGCCATCGGCGCGCACGACCTTGAGGTCGCCGTTGCGGCGATAGTTGCCTTCCGAAGACATTGTCTTCAGCGCATAGTTGCTGATGTCGCCCAGTTCGCTCAGGAGCTGCGAGGGCAGGGTGAAGACTGGCTTGTTGCCGGTGAAGTCCACCACGGCCGGAAGCGAGTTCAGGCCGGCGATGGTATTGACCGTGTAGCCGTTCGGGTTGAACACCCGGTCGCCGCCCGGATAGTGGCCGATGCCGCCCGGCTGCCACTGCTGGCCGTCCGACATGCTGAACTGCAAGTAGCTCTGGTCGTAATACTGGTGAGCCTTGCCATAGATGCCGCGCAGGCTGCCCTTGAAGGGGCCGCCGTTGTCGAACTTCAGTTCCAGGTTGTAGTTCTGCGACTGCGACTTGTAGCGGTCGGTCTGGGCGTAGGAATCGAAGTTGCCGAGGTCGTAGTTGTAGACCTGCGTGGTGTTGAGATTGTAGGTCCGGCCGTCTTTGCCCACCACGGTCGTTCCCGTGTCGCGCGACTGGCCGGGCACGAATTCCGCCGCCTGCCAGTTGACGTCCTGCATCTGGAAGCCGGCCGTGCGGTCATGCTCGGTCTGCTTGGTGAAGAAGGCGTCGCCCGTCAGGGTCAGGGCGTCGTTGATCATCCATTGCGCTGACCCGTTGATGCCCAGGCGCTGGCGCTGGTTGATCTTGTTCCAGCCGGTGAAGCCCTGGGGAACGATGAAGGCGTCGTTGGAATTGCCGTTGCCGTTGACGTCCACGCCGCCGGCCACCACCGTACCGCGCGGGCGGTTCGCGGGCGAGAAGCCGTTCGTGGAGGTGGCGTCCTGCGTGCCTTCGTCATGCAGAGTGGCCCCGTAGCCTTCCTGGATGCCGTTGTGCGAATTGGACAGGCGCACGTCGGAATAGGCGGCCGAGACCATCACTCCGAAGCGGTCGTTGTGCCAGGACAGCAGGCCGTTGAAGTTCGGATCGAACTTGTGCTTGGTCTTGTCCCCGTAGGCGCCTTCCGCGGCAAGAGCGACCGTCACGCCCTCCTTCAGGTCGAAGGGGCGCCGCGTGCGCAAGTTGACCGTGCCGGTGATGCCGGCATTGAGCGAATCGGCCGTGGCGGACTTGATGACATCGGCGCCGGCGAAGAGCTGCGAGGGGATGTCGTTGAAGTTCGGCTGGATCGTGGTGATCGACTGCGCGCCAAGGTAGGCTTCGCCGTTGAGCAGCGTGGTCACCTGCGGCAACCCGCGGATGTTGATGGTCGAGCCTTCGCCCGCGCTGCGCAGGATCTGTACGCCCGGAATGCGCTGGAGAGAGTCGGAAATGGTGACGTCGGGCAGCTTGCCGATGTCTTCGGCGGAAATGGAATCGACCACCGAGGTGGCATTGCGCTTGATGTTGACGGCGCGTTCCTGCGAGGCGCGAATACCGGTGACGACGATGTCGCTTCCCGTGGGCTCGCTGCCCGGTTGGGCGGTGGCGGGGCTGCCGGCCTGTTCCGCCACGGCCAGCCTGGTGGCCGATCCAGTGACGACGGGCGCGCCCTGCTGCGCGGCGTCCTGAGCCAAGGCGCCATGCGCCGAACCCAGGGCGACCATCGACGTCGCGGCCATCAGGACACTGCGACGCACGAAACTGTGCTGATTCATTCCCCTCATTTCCTCTCCTCTCACGCGCTATGCGTGCCTCGCTGGTTCGGAGAGGGGCGTCGACCCAGCGGTCATGAGCGCCGCTTTCCTCTCCTGGTACGAGCATTCTTTGTGACTCGTGTTGCGGTACACATCCGCTCAAAGCAAAAAGCGGTCAACTTAAATTTTTTCTTTTTTGTTAGTTAGGGGACTGTTCCGGTTGTAGTCCTTGGCACCATGAAAAGAGAGGATCGCACTGTAACCGCTCCCGATTCGGGAGAAACCCGCGGCAAGCGACTGGCCGTTTCGCTTTCCGGTACCAATTTGGCCCGGGCCAGCGACTACAATCAGCGCATCGTGCTCCAGGCCATTCGCCTGAGCGGAGAGACTACGCGTATCGCCCTGGCGAAGCAGACCGGGCTGACGGCGCCCACGATCGCCAACATCACCTCGCGCCTCGGGGAGATGGAACTGATCGCGCATATCGGCCGCAAGCATGGCGGCCGGGGGCAGCCGGCGCTGCGCCTTGCCATCAACCCCGACGGCGCCTTCGCCATCGGCCTCAATGTCGATCGCGACCATATTACCCTGGTGGCGCTCGACCTCGCCGGCGAAGTCCGCAGCCGGGTGACTCGGGAAGTCCGTTTCGCCATGCCGTCCGACGTGGTGGACATCATCTCGGCCGAGCTGGAAGGCGTGCTGGCCGCGGGCAAGATCGACCGTGAACGCATATTGGGCGTCGGCGTCGCGCGCCCTGACGACTTGGGCGGGATCGTCCTGCCGCACAAGCCGGAGGGTTACGAAAGCTGGTCGCAAGTCGACTTTTCCGCGCTTTTGAAGGAGGTTCTGCCCTGGCCGATCCACGTCGACAACGACGCGGCGGCAGCCGCACTGGGCGAGGCGCAAGGGGTGGGCGGACAGGAGCGGCCGAGCTTCTTCTATCTGCTCATCAGCGCTGGTCTGGGCGGCGGTCCGGTGGTCGACGGCAGCTACTATCGCGGTGCGCGCTCGCGCAGCGGAGAGATCGGGCTCATGCCGGATGCCGGCGGCGCGGAGCCCGGGGCGGTGGTGCAGGATACTGTCTCGTTGTCCGCCATCGAGGAGCGTCTTCTGCGCGAAGGTCGTCCGCTGAAATCGCTCGATGATCTCCTCGCGCTCGATCCGGTCATGGCGACCACGGTGGATCAATGGATCGCCGATGCCACCCGCGCGCTGACCGGCCCGTTGGTGGCGGTGTCCTGCCTGCTCGATCCCGATGCGGTGGTGATTGGGGGGCGCCTTCCGGTGCCGCTGATCGAGCGGCTCAGCGCCCGGATCGACGCGGCTCTGGCGCAGGTTCCCATGCCCAACCGGGTGCCGGTCCATCCCGGGCAGATGCCCGCGGAGGCCCCTGCGATCGGCGCGGCGATCCTGCCCTTCCTCGATCAACTGCTTCCTTCGGATGCCATCCTGATGCAGGCGGGTCGATCCGAAGAGTTATAAAAAAGAAATTGTCTTATTCATCCGCCATGCCATCATGCCGCGACATCGAAGCGGTGTGGGGCATGACCGGGTGAACCGGCGCGCCAGCTCCATCTCCGTCCCATGACATGATCCAATGCCGGAGAGGAATATGCCGAAGATCCCACCCATGCAGCGGGCTGCTGCGTGACCATGCGGATTGGAATCGATTACGGTGGGACGAAAATCGAGGCTGCCGCTCTCTCGAAGGACGGTGAGGTCCTGCACCGCCGCCGCATACCGACACCCGACAAGTACGATCTGGCGCTGACGACGCTGCGCGATCTGGTGGCGGCTGTGGAGGCGGAAGTTGGCCGCCGGGGGACTGTCGGGATCGGCACCCCGGGGTCTCTCACGCCGGGTACGGGACTGATCCGCAACGCCAATTCGGCGTGCCTGAACGGTCAGCCTTTCCAGCGCGATCTCGAAGCCGCGCTGGGCCGGGAGGTCCGGCTTGCCAACGATGCCAATTGTTTCGCCCTGTCCGAAGCCATCGACGGCGCGGCAGCGGGGAAAGCCTCCGTTTTCGGGCTGATCGTCGGCACGGGTTGCGGCGCGGGTTATGTGCTGGACGGCAAGGTGGTTGGCGGTGCGCATGGGCTGGCCGGCGAAGTCGGGCACATGCCGTTGCCGGACCCCGGCCCGGACGAACTGCCGGCGCCGGCCTGCTGGTGCGGGCTGCGCGGATGCCTTGAGAACTGGGTCTCGGGAACGGGGTTCCAGCGCGCATTCAAGGCCGCGACGGGGCGCGATCTCGATCCTCCCGCAATCGTTGCGGCCGCGCGGGATGGCGATGCAGCGGCGCAGGAAGCGCTGCGGCGCTACCGAGACAGGCTGGCGCGCGGGCTGTCGGTGGTGGCCAACCTCATGGATCCGGACGTGATCGTGCTGGGCGGCGGAATGTCGAATGTCGGCCAGATCTACGAAGGATTGGCCGAAGCGGTTCAGGCCCGAACGTTCTCGCGCGCGTGGGCCGGAGCGGTGGTTCCGGCGCGCTGGGGCGACAGCTCAGGCGTGCGCGGCGCGGCGCTGCTCTGGGATCCGGAGGAAGTACCGGTGCCTTCGTGACGTGTCAGGGCGCCGTGCGAAGGGCGCAGACTTCGGCCGAGAGCTTCTCAACGACCCTGGCCCCGGCGGCGGTGAATTCCATTGAGCGGGCCTCGTTTGAGAAGCGCGGCCATGCGGGCAAGGCGCCGCCGTTGGGATCGCCGCTGCGGGCAAAGTTCACCCAATAGGCGGCCAGCGGCGCGAGGGCCTGATCGGAAGCGCCTTCATCGCCAAGCACGTAGCGGATTTCGGAGCCATGGGTCACGGGCTTGGCGTCCGGCCCATCGAGGTCGAACTGGTAGTGCCACGTTGCGCCGCCCGATCGCCCGCGCTCCGCGGCAACATGGAGCGAAGGGCAACGGAAGGTAAGGTCGTTGGCCAGCCGCAAGTTGAGGTCGGCCGGAGGTGCCTGGCCCTGGACAAGTCCGTAGGTCTCCATGGCCCTGCCGGCATTGGCACCGAAACCCCGTGCGATGGCACGCTCCGGTGCGCCGTAGAGCCCGAGTTCGTAGAGGTTGTTGCCGATCAGTAGAGGAATCTCTCGCCCCACGCCGCGCGACAGGGCGGCCGCGGGCGTCTCGGTCAGGACCGTGCCGTCCGTCACGGCCTGCAGCCAGATGAAGCTCTTGTCGTCCAGGCCGGGAACGTCGGCGGCGTCGCTGGCACGGAGCAGGGCCTCGGCGGGAAGCGCGCGAAGCTGCCGGGCACTGGCGTGAGGCGGCGCTCCGGCCGCGCGCACGATGGTTTCGCCCAGCGCCTCGTTCTGCGCCAGGCTTCGCGGTGGCAGACCGAAGCCCGGCGTGCCGCTTTCGGCAATGGCCTTGGTGAAAAGCCCCTTCGCGCCGGGTGAGAGCATCTGCAGCCCGACATCCTGAGCGCCTGCCGATTCCCCGAAGATCGTGACATTGGCCGGGTCGCCGCCGAAGCGGGCGATATTCGCGCGGACCCAGCGCAGGGCGGCCTGCTGGTCCATGAGGCCATAATTGCCCGAATGCGCGCCCAAGGCGGCATGCGAGAGGAAGCCGAACGCGGAAAGGCGGTATTGCAGGCTCACCAGCACCACACCGCGGCGCACGATGGGAGAGGCCACCGTTCCCGCGCCGCTACCGGCGCGGTTGCCACCGCCATGGATCCACACCATGACCGGCAGCGGCGCCTTCGGTTTCAGGGAAGGCGTGGCGACGTCCAGGTAGAGGCAGTCTTCCGACTGGTTTGCGGCCGCCCCGTGGTTCCACCCATAGTCCACCTGCATGCAGGCCGGAGCCGAGCGCACCGCTTCTCGCACGCCTTGCCACGGCGCGACGGGTTGGGGCGGCTGCCAGCGGAAGTCGCCGATCGGCGGAGCGGCGAAGGGAACACCGCGGAACAGGCTGCGGCCGTCCGGCGTCGCTTCGCCCTGGATCGTCCCGGCATCGGTTTCGACGACCGGGGCGGGGGTGCTCGCAGCCGAAGCCGCGAGCAGCATTGCGGCGATCACGGTATGCGGGCGGCGGCTAGCGGCCGCGGGGCGGGTAGCGCGAGCGCCTGGGTGAAGGCGGCCTCGGCCACCTTGTTCATCACTTCGTAGCCGGCCGGGGTCGGGTGGACGTGATCCGACGTCAGCCCTTCGCGTGCGCCGAGACCGGTGCCTTTCATGGCCGTCCAGTAATCGGCATAGACCGATCCGGTTTTGGCAGCATAAGTCTTGAGCCAAGCGTTGATCCGCTGGATACGCGGACCCGTATCCAGGCCGGGGCGCCAGGGGAACAGATCGGCGGGCGGGATGGAGGCCAGGATCACGCGGATGCCGTGGGCCTGGGCCATTTCCACCATGGAGCGGAAGTTGGCCTGGATCTGCTCGTCGGTCATCGGTCCGGTATTTCCGGCGATGTCGTTGGTCCCGGCCATGATCTGGACGACTTGTGGATTGAGGTCGATCACGTCCTGCCGGAAGCGCAGCAGCATCTGGGAGGTGGTCTGCCCGCCGATGCCGCGCCCAATCCTGCCGGGCGTGAAGAAGGCGCGATCGAGATCGTACCAGCCCTGCGTGATGGAATCGCCCATCAGGACGATACGAGGCTTCACGGTGCCCACGACATCGGTGGCATTCGCCTCGCGGTAGCGCGCGCTCCAGGCCCAGTCCGTACGCAAACGCAGGTCCGCGGCCTGCGCGGCGGTCTGGACCGGCAGGGTCGAAACGGCCGGGGCCTGGGCCAGGGCGGGCGGCGCGATGGCAAGGGCGGCGACGGCAACGGAAAAAGCGGGCAGGGTCTTTAGTCGCAAGGTCATTTTCCTGTGGCGATGGTCCGGGGTGCGACGTTCCAACCGCGGAGCTTGACGGAAGGTGAACTTCCGGCTGCATCCCTGGGGGCAGTGATCGTCACGTTACGCGTCTCGCCTGGCAGGAGCGAGATGTAATTGTCTGAAAAATAGGCCGGAAGGACCTGTTTGCCGGCAGCGTCGAACAAGGTCAGCTTGGTCTGGATTGCAGCCGTCTTGCCCGGATTGCTCAAGGTGACCTCGATTTTCGCTTCGTCGCCAGCTTGCGCGGCCCGCGCTTGCGCCGTGAGCGGGACGGGGGCCATGGTGCCGAGGGCCTGAAGCGCCTCGTCGCTGGCGGCCTGCCAGTAGAAATTGTCGGAAAGGCGTGTTCCCGTTGTGTCGAGCGCTTCGAGGCGGATCAGGACCGGCCCGGATGCCGTCAATGGCGCCAGGTCGAGCGTGAAGGCATCGCCGACTTTGCCGCCGACGAGGTCGAGCTTCTTTTCCTGCGCCGCGAGCTGCCGGCCATCAAGCGCCTGGATCACCGCGCGCACCGTCACGCCGCTCAGTCCCGTCATCCGGTTGTTCACCAGGATCACCTTGTGGTCCGGCAGGTTCATCTGGACGTGGACCGGCTCGGAGGCCTTCTTCATCCCGTAGAATGCGCCATGGGTGTCATAGTCGGAAGACAGGATCTGCCAGGCCGAACTTGGCCATGCGGGCTGCGTCATCCAGAGCATGCGTCCCGAATTCTCGGTCCAGAGTCCGGCATTCATGCCCTCGAAGATCGCGCGGTAGCTTTCGTACTCCAGCATTTGTGCCTTGCGCTCGAAGTCCGGCAGGCTGGTGGCCTTGCCGAATTCACGGTCCATGGCATCGGTGAAGCTCTTCACCGCGCCGTTCCCGGTCTGATGCCAGTCGTGATAGGCCCAGGTATCGCTGATCGGCCAGCGCTCGCTTGCCGGGATGGCGCGTTCCCAGGATTCCAGCGTCGGGAAGGAAGGCGTGCCAACTTCGACCGCGAAGCCCTTGGAATATTCGGTGAAATACTTTTCGGGCGCGCGCCAGTTATAGGGCCCGGAATCGTGCAGGTTGATGCGATTGGAAGAGGCCATGTAGAGCCGGGTGCCGTCTTCCTGGCGCAGCATGGCATCCAGGCCCTCGTTGAGGATCGGCTGCGGCACGCCTTCGTTGCGGCCGAACCACAGGATGATCGAAGGGTGGTTGCGGAAGCGCTGGACCACGTCCGTGGCATTGCGGAGGAACAGCCCGGCGTCCTCGGCCTCGATGTTGTAGTCCTGCGTCGATTCCCAGAAATCGCTCATGACCATCAGGCCGTATTCGTCCGCCAGGTCGAAGAAGCTGGCCTGGGTGTTCTGGCCCACCCAGTTGCGGATGACGTTGACGTGGGCGTCCTTGTGGAGCTTGAAGAACGGCTCCAGCCGCTGGCGGTCGACCCGCTTCATGAAATCGTCCATGCCGATCGAGCCGCCGCGCGCGGCGATCCGCACGCCGTTGACGCGCAGGACGAGGAAGGGCGAGAGCGCTTCGTCGCCCTGGATCGGCGTGACGGCTGGGGACTTGTCGGCGCCGGGAGCGAAGGAATAGGCCCAGCCGCCGCGCACCTGCCGGATCGCCTCGTGTCGCTCGTCGACGATCTGCTGGCCGAGCGCGCGGGCCTTTTCGAAGTCTATGACGACCCGGTCGAGGTTGCCGGCATCGTCCACCAGCGACATCTCGTACGTCACCTGCCGCATGCCGAAACGCAGGTCCTTCGCGTCGGACCTGGCGCCGTCCACCGAAGCGGTCAGATGCAGCGTGTGCAGCGCCGGGTCGCCGTAGCCGTTCGGCCACCAGAGCTTCGGATTGCGTACCGCAAGGGCCGCATCGCTGTCTGGCGAGAAGCGCACCGCCGCGGACTGATGCGCGGGAATGGTGATCGACCGCTCGACCGCCACGTCATCGAAAGCGGCGCGCACGGTTGCGGTGCGGGGCTGGTCGGACAAGTTCTCGACAGGAACCGTGATCTCGACATTCGCCACGGAATTGTCGGCGCGGGGCAGGGTGGTGACGACTTGCGGATCGCCGATCTGGACGTCTCCCGAGGCGCGCAGTTGCACGTCCTGCCAGAGACCTGTCTGTCGGTCGCGAATGGTGGGGATCCAGTCCCAGCCTTCGGAAGCGCCGAAAGTCGGGCCGTCCAGCATCATGGCGCCGCCGTTCTCGCCCACGCCGGACGTCAGCGATTCCTCATGGGCGTGGCCCGGATGGGGCGGCGGCGAAACGCGGATCGCCACGGCATTGCGGCCGGGTTTGAGGTAGGCCGAAACATCGAAGCGGCCGCGCACGAAAGCGCCTCGGGTCGTGCCGACCTCGATGCCGTTGACCCATACCTGCGAACTGAAGTTCACACCGTTCAGCAACAATTCCAGATGCTTGCCCGATGTTTCTGAGGGCAGTTCGAACTCGGTGCGGTACCAGTAGTCCTGCCGTGCCAGCTTCTCGGGAATGACGAGGTTGTTCAGGCCATGGGCCGGGTCGGGATAGACGCCGCGATCGACCAGCGTGGTCAGCACCGTCCCGGGAACGGTTGCGGCGTACCACTTGCCGCTGGTGAAGCCGGGGCGCGAGATCGTGCTGCCGTCACCGGACACGGCCGGCGCTTCGGCGAGCGTCCATTTCTGCAGCGTCCACGCGGCATCGCCTTTGGCGACGAGCGCGGACGTTGGCGCGACGGGCTTCGCGATGGGCTTGTCCGGCGCGGCCGCGCTGCGCGGGAGTGTGGCGGGGGGCTGGGGCGTCAATTGCCCCTGCATCTGTTTCACCTGAAGCGGCCAGCGGGCACTCGTTTCGGTGAACTGGACCAGAGCCGGATCGCGGCCCTCTGCGGCGGCCTTGCGCAAGTCGGCAGGCGACATCACTCCGGCATCGATACGGAGCCCGACGAGGCGCGCGGCAATGCCGCCGGAGGGCTGGGTCGATGGCGCCACCAGCAGCTTGCCGGGTGCTCCCGCAAGCGGCTGCGTCAGGGTCGCAGCCAGGCGTCCGTCCACGAAGAGGCGCTGGCTGCCGCCTGCGGAGACGATGGCGTAGTGGTGCCAGGCGTCCGCTTTGCTCAGGGCGCCGCCCCGCGCAGTCTGCCCGCCGGCGGAAAGAACGGGCCGTCCCGCCGCGATGGAGAGCGAAAGCTGCGCCGCCGTCTCGTCTCCCAACGCGACCAGAGTGCCTTCGCTGCCGGCTTCAAGCGCGGCGCGGAAAGAGAGCGTCCAATCGCCCGCGGGCAAAGAGAGGTCGCTGGACCACGTCGGCGCCGCGGGAATAAGCTGGAGATCGAAGGGGCCGGCCACTTGCGCCCCTGCCGAAGCGGACACCGCCAGCCAGGAAACCGCGCATGCCATGCCCAGAACTGCTTGCGCAGAACGCTTCGTCCGTTTCATCATCCCCTGCCCCTCTATGCCGCTTCGGCCTTGTTTGACCAAGAAACACGGCTTCCGGGAAAAAGACAAATGTTTTTACATATTGCGGGACGGCTTTTTAACGGGAAGACTGTTCGCCGCTATTTCTGCTCTGTCGTTGACGTGGCAAGCCGCCTCGGCAATGTGCGGCGCGAAAGACGGGCTTCACTTCGATGGAATTTGGGCACTCGATGAGAATCGTCATCATCGACGACAGCGGATTGCGCGCGACGGTTCTCGAAGAGGGCCTGCGCGAGGCCGGGTATGACGATATCCATATCGTCCCGCCGCGCGGCGCCTTCGTGGCCCGCCTCGAACGGATGGCGCCCGACGTGGTGCTCATGGACCTTGGCAGTCCCAGCCGCGACACTCTGGAGGAAATGCTCAGCGTCAGCCGTGCGCTCGCGCGGCCCATCGCGATGTTCGTGGACAAGTCCGACGAGGCGATGATCGGTGCGGCCATCGATGCGGGTGTCTCGGCCTATGTCGTCGACGGGTTGCGCAAGGAGCGGGTGAAGCCGGTGCTTGAACTGGCGGTGCGGCGCTTCAATGCTTTCGCCCGGATCCAGGCCGAATTGGACGAGGCGCGCAATGCGCTTTCGGACCGCAAGGTGATCGATCGCGCCAAGTCCATCCTGATGGCGCAGCGCAACCTGTCGGAACAGGACGCCTATACGCTCCTGCGGTCGAGCGCGATGAACCAGGGGAAGAAGATCGTGGACGTGGCGCAGGCCCTGATTACCGCCAGCGACCTTCTGGGAGGGGGACTATGACGACGAACTTGCGCATCGCCTTCCTGCCGCTCACCGACGTGGCGGTGCTCGCCGTGGCGCAGGAGCGGGGCTTTGCCGAGGAAGAGGGGCTTTCGCTCGACCTCGTTCGCACGACCAGTTGGGCGACCCTGCGCGATCGTCTGGTCTATGGCCAGGTGCAGGCCGCGCACATGCTGGCGCCGCTGGCCGTGGCGGTGACGCTGGGCCTCAGCCAGCAACCCGCCGCGCTGGCCGCCCCTTACAAGCTGAACGTGAACGGCAACATGCTGGTCATGGCCAAGGACTTCGCGGCCGCGCTGGACCCGGACCTTGCCGGACGTCTGGCCGATCCGCTGGGCACGGCGCACGATTTTGCCGCTGCGATCGGCCTCTGGCGGCGCAAGCCGGTGATCGGCGTGGTCCATCGTTTTTCGAGCCATGCCTTGATGCTGCGCTACTGGCTGGCCAGCGCCGGTGTCGATCCCGACCGCGATGTCGTCTTGCGGGTGCTGCCGCCGTCGCTGACGGTCGAGGCGCTCCACGCCGGGGAGATCGACGGCTTCATCGCAGGCGAACCCTGGGGCAGCGCGGCGGTAGAGGCCGGGCTTGCCGAAACCGTCGCCGTGGGCGAGCGGATCTGGCGGCGCGGCGTGGAGAAAGTGCTCGCCTTCCGCCAGAACTGGATGGAGGAGAACCCCGAGACCGTCGATCGGCTCCTGCGGGCGCTGGTCCGCGCGGCAGCCTGGTGCGACGAGCCGGACAATCACAGCGCGCTGGCGGATCTGCTCGCCGCGCCGCGCTATGTGGATCAGCCCGCGGACCTGATCCGCCGCGCCCTGGCCGGTGAAATGGTGAACCGGGCAGGCGAACCGGCGATCCCCAATCCCGACTTCATGCTGTTCTCGCGCGAGGCCACGCCGTTTCCCTGGCGCAGCCAGGCGCTCTGGATCTATTCGCAACTGGTGCGTTGGGGCATGGTAGAGCACTCGGCCGACAGCGCCGCGCGCGCCGGAGCGGTGTTCCGTCCCGATGTTTTCCGCCGCGCCCTGGCTGGAAGCGATGTGCCCATGCCGGGTGCGAGCATGAAACTGGAAGGCGCCGTCCATTCGCCGCTGGCCGTGGGATCGCGCAAGGGCGACCTGACATTGGGGCCGGACAGGTTCTTCGACGGGCGCGTATTTGATCCCGAGCGTATCGACGATTACCTTGCGGGTTTTGTGCAACTGCGTTGATCGCCTTACCGAAGGCAGTGGAAAGTGGCGGATTCGCTGCCTGGGCAACGCTGGTCAGGCATCCTTTGACCAGGCGCCGAATTTTGTGCCTTGCAACATGACGCGAATCGCATGATGATGAGGGCCTCACGCGAAGACGCGTGACTACCGGATGCGCTGCTCCAAGGGCGGGGCGCCATCCTCACCGATATTCGCAGCAAAGCCGCTGACCGGGCTCACCCAAGGGTGACGTCCGGCCTGCGGCTTTTTTCGTGCCCGCTCTATGGGGAACCGACGATGGCAACCGCTTACTGGAAACGTGACGCAGAGGGCCGACAGGCCGACAACGCATCGGCCGATCTCGGCGGCGCATCGGAAGCCGGGACCAGCTTCTGGAAGGCCGGTCACGCGCCGACCTTGATCGCAGCCTTCCTCTATTTCGACCTTGCCTTCATGGTCTGGGTCTTGCTCGGCCCGCTGGCGCCGGAAATCGCCAGGACGCTGGGGCTGACTTCGGCCGAAAAGGGACTGATGGTCGCCACGCCAACACTCGCCGGCGCCTTGCTGCGGGTGGTCAACGGGCTGCTGGTCGACCGTATCGGACCCAAGCGTTCAGGCGCGATCAGCCAGCTTATCGTCATTGCCGGTCTGTTCTTCGCCTGGTTCATGGGCGTGAACAGCTTCGCGGGAACTCTGGCGCTCGGCGTGATCCTGGGCTTTGCAGGGGCGAGCTTCGCGATCGCGCTTCCGCTGGCGAGCCGCTGGTATCCGGCCGAGCACCAGGGCAAGGCGATGGGCCTTGCCGGCATGGGCAATTCGGGCACCGTGCTCGCTTCGCTTTTCGCGCCGATGCTTGCCAAGATGTTTGGCTGGAATGCCGTGCTGGGCCTTGCCTGCATCCCGCTGTCACTGGTCTTCGTCGTCTACATGCTCATGGCAAAGGATTCGCCCAACCAGCCGGCGCCGCGAAAGCTGGTCGACTATTTCGAACCGCTCAAGCAGGCCGACGCCTGGTGGCTCATGGCCTTCTATGCCGTGACTTTCGGGGGTTTCGTGGGCCTTGCCGCCTCGCTGCCCATCTATTTCACCGACCAGTTCGGCCTTACGCCGATCGTGGCGGGTTACTGCACGGCTGCCTGCGTCTTTGCAGGTTCGCTCGTGCGGCCGATGGGCGGCGCGCTGGCCGACCGCATCGGCGGGGTGAAGGCGCTGATGGCGGTCTACTTCGTTGCCGCTGTGGCCCTGGCGGGCGTGGCCAACGCCGTGAGCCTGCCGGGCGCACTGGGCATGTTCGTGCTGGCCATGCTGGCACTGGGCACGGGCAATGGTGCGGTCTTCCAGCTGGTCCCGCAGCGCTTCCAGGCCGAGATCGGCGTGATGACCGGGCTTGTCGGCATGGCGGGCGGTATCGGAGGGTTCTATCTCGCCAGCTCGCTCGGCCTTGCCAAGCAGATGACCGGCAGCTTCGCGCCCGGCTTCCTGATCTTCGCAGGACTGGCCGTGATGGCACTGGCGAGCGTGGCCGCGGTCAAGGGCCGCTGGAGAGCGCGCTGGAACACCGCAGCACGCATCTGATCGGAGAGGCGGCGGCGGCCGGGCAAGGCCGCCGCCCCGTTCGTCTCGAAGGGGGGACGTCAACTTCATGCGATATCTCATCGGAACGGCGGCCGCATTGGCCGCCGCGGGGCCGGCTTGCGCCCAGGAAATGACGTTGAAGCCCGTGGCCGAAGCCCGGGCGCGCTACGAACATGTCGATCAGGACGGGCTTTCCCAGGCAGCCGACGCCCTGACCTTGCGGGTGCGAGGCGGCGTAACTGCCGCCAGCGGCGCGATCAGCGCGACCGTCATCGGCCAGGGCACGCTGGCTGCGGTGGATCACTACTACGACGGTTTGAACGGCGCGGCGACGCGGCCGCTGGTCGCGGATCCGCAGAACGTGGCGCTCTATGTCGCGCAGCTGCAATATCGCACGAAGGCGCTGAGCCTTACGGCGGGACGTCAGAAGATCACGCTCGATGACGAGCGCTTCATCGGCAATGTCGGTTTTCGCGACAATGCGCAGACTTTCGATGCGGTGCGCGCCGAGATCACCCCTATCAGGGGACTGAAGCTGGATATCTCCTACGCCTGGAGCGTGCGCACGATCTGGGGTATCGACGGCGCGGGCGCACGTCAGCAGGCAGTCGGAGGCGACAACGTCCTCGGCAATTTCTCCTACGTCACGCCGCTCGGCACCTTGACCGGCTTTGCCTATCTCGTCGATCAGGACGAGGCGGCCGTGCAGGCATTCCGGCAGTCCAGCCAGACCTACGGAGCACGGCTCGCGGGAAGCCATGCGTTCGGCCCGGCGGTGAAGCTTGCCTATCAGGCCAGCTACGCCCGGCAGTCCGACTATCACCGAAACCCCAACGATTACGCGGCGGACTATTGGCTTGCGGACGGCCTGCTCGATGTGAAGGGCTGGAAGCTCAATGCCGGTTACGAGGTGCTGGGCGCCAGCAAGGGCTTGCCTTTCACCAGTTTCCAGACGCCGCTCGGCACCAACTTCAAGTTCCAGGGGTGGGCGGACAAGTTCCTGACGACTCCGGCGAATGGCTTGCGCGATCTCTATTTCGGCGGTGGCTATGGCTGGAAACAGGCGGGGCCGCTCTCCGGCCTGTCGGTTCAGGCGACCTGGCACCGTTTCGACAGCGATCGACTGGACCAGCATTACGGCAACGAGATCGATCTTCTCGCATCTGCGAAGGTGCGCAAGACGGCCGTTTCCTTGCGCTATGCCCATTACGACGCGCGGGAAATGGCAACAGACACGGATAAGTACTGGATTCAGCTCGATTGGGCCTATTGACGTCAGGCGCGACGGAATCGCTTGAGCACCATGCCGTTTAGCCGTATGGTGCAGTGCAAAGGACGACGCTGTCCTTCCAAACCATAGCCGATGCGATCCACTGACGGGCCGCAGAAGCGCGAATGATGGCAAGGCCGCCATCCAGACTTTCGGTTTTCGAACCGAGGGTCCGGATGGCGGCCTTTTTCTTTTTCTCCCTCAGTTTTCTGGAGTCACGGGGATGGAATTTCAGGACGGGATCGAGCGTTCGACGGACTATGAGGCCGCGCTTATCGTGCCTTCGGCCGATGTGCGCGAACATCTGGTGGTGGTCGGAAACGGCATGGCCGGGTGCCGCGCGGTGGAGGAACTGCTGGCGCGCGACGCGGGGCGCTACCGCGTCACCATCTTCGGCGCCGAGCCGCATGTGAACTACAACCGCATCATGCTCTCGCCGGTGCTGGCGGGCGAGAAGACCTTCGACCAGATCGTCATCAACACGCGCGAATGGTATGACGAGAACGGCATCGAACTGGTCACGTCCGATCCCGTCGTCACCATCGACCGTCCGGGGCGGACCGTCACCGCGCAGTCGGGCCGCAAGGTTCGCTACGACCGGCTGCTGATCGCCACCGGCTCCGATCCGTTCATCATCCCGGTTCCCGGCAAGGACCTGCCCGGCGTCATCTCCTTCCGCGACATGAAAGACGTGGACACCATGCTCGAAGCCGCGGCGGACGGCGGCGACGCGGTGGTGATCGGCGGGGGGCTGCTCGGCCTTGAGGCCGCGCACGGCCTGACCCTGCGGGGCATGAAAGTCACCGTCATCCACCTCATGCCCACGCTGATGGAGCGGCAGCTCGACGAAGCGGCGGGCTGGTTGCTCAAGAGCGCGCTCGAAGCGCGCGGGCAGACCATCCTGACCGGCGCGGACACTGCCGAGATCATGGGCGAGGGCAAAGTCGAAGGCGTGCGTCTGAAGGACGGGCGTGAGATCCCGGCCAGCCTCGTCGTCATGGCGGTGGGCATCCGTCCCTCCACGGCGCTGGCGCGCGAGGCGGGCCTCGACGTGGGCAGGGGGATCAAGGTCGATGACCACATGGTCACCAGCGACCCGCACGTCCTGGCCGTGGGCGAATGCGTGGAGCATGACGGCAACGTCTACGGCCTCGTCGCGCCGCTCTGGGACATGTGCCGCAGCTTGGCTGACGGCCTGACCGACCGGCACAGCGGCTATCGCGGCTCGGTAACGTCGACCAAGCTGAAGGTCGCCGGGCTCGACGTCTTCTCGGCGGGCGACTTCTCGGGCGGCGAGGGCTGCGAGGACATCGTGCTGCGCGACGCCTCGCGCGGGGTCTACAAGCGCGTGGTCGTGAAGGACGGTAAGGTCGTGGGCGCGGTGCTCTACGGCGATACGGCGGATGGAAACTGGTACTTCGATCTGCTCAGGAAGGGCGAGGACGTCTCGGAAATCCGCGACCTCCTCATTCTTGGCCAGGCCTTCGCTTCGGGCGGCAGCGCCGACCCGCTGGCGGCGGTCGCGGCGCTGCCTGACGATGCCGAGATCTGCGGCTGCAACGGCGTGTCCAAGGGGCAGGTCGTGGCCTCGATCGCGGCGGGCGCATGCAGTCTCGATGCCGTGCGCGGCACTTGCAAGGCCTCGGCCAGCTGCGGTTCCTGCACCGGCCTTGTCGAGAGCCTGCTGGCGCTGACACTGGGCGAAGAGGTCAAGTCCGGCCCGAAGACGATGTGCAAGTGCACCAGCTTCACTCATGACGACGTTCGGCGCGAGATCGTGGCGCAGCACATGAAGTCGATCCCCGAAGTGATGCACAAGCTCCACTGGTCGACGCCCGACGGCTGCTCTTCCTGCCGTCCGGCGCTCAACTACTACCTGCTCTGCGCGCTGCCCGGCGAATATGTGGACGACCAGCAGAGCCGCTTCGTCAACGAGCGCATGCACGCCAATATCCAGAAGGACGGCACCTATTCGGTGGTCCCGCGCATGTGGGGCGGCCTTACCAACCCGCGCGAACTGCGCGCGATTGCCGACGTGGTGGAGAAGTACGACGCGCCGATGGTGAAAGTGACCGGCGGCCAGCGGCTCGACATCTTCGGCATCAAGAAGGAAGACCTGCCCGCCGTCTGGGCCGATCTCAACGCGGCCGGAATGGTGTCGGGCCATGCCTATGGCAAGTCGCTGCGCACGGTGAAGACCTGCGTAGGCTCCGAATGGTGCCGCTTCGGCACGCAGGACTCTACCGGGCTGGGCGTGAAGACCGAGCGGATGACCTGGGGATCCTGGATGCCGCACAAGTTCAAGATCGCGGTCTCGGGTTGCCCGCGCAACTGCGCCGAGGCGACGATCAAGGACTTCGGCGTGGTCTGCGTGGACTCGGGCTACGAACTCCATGTCGGCGGCAACGGCGGCATTCACGTTCGCGCCACCGATTTCCTCTGCAAGGTCGCGACCGAGCAGGAGGCGCTCGATTACTGCGCCGCCTTCACCCAGCTCTACCGCGAGGAAGCGCGTTATCTGGAACGCACCGCGCCGTGGATCGAGCGCGTCGGCGTGGAATACATCAAGCAGCGGATCGTCGAGGACGACACCGGCCGCGAAGAACTGCGCGCCCGCTTCCTCTACTCGCAGAGCTTCAGCCAGGAAGACCCTTGGGCCGAACGCGCGGCGGGTCACAAGGCCGAACTGCATCAGCACCTTGAACCTTTGGCACCCCAGGAACTGGCGGCAGCGGAGTAACGCATATGAACGACTGGATCGACATCGGCACCCTGTCCGACATTCCCCTGCGCGGGGCGCGCACCGTGCAGATCGCGGGCGAAAAGGAAATCGCGGTTTTCCGCACCGGCGACGACAAGGTCTTCGCGCTCGTCAACGAATGCCCGCACAAGAAGGGGCCGCTCAGCCAGGGCATCGTCCATGGCCACTCGGTTGCCTGCCCGCTCCACAACTGGAACATCGCGCTCGCCAGCGGAGAGGCCCAGGGCGAGGACAAGGGCTGCACGCCGACGATTGCCGTGCGCCTTGAAGGCGAGCGCATCCTGATCGCGCACCCGGAAAGCTTGCGGGTGGCGGCCTGATGGCGGGCGATCCCATGGGGGGCAATCCCATCAGGCCCCATCTGATCGAGCGGGGCGAGGTCTGGCTCGTCGGGGCCGGGCCGGGGGACCCGGACCTGCTCACGCGCAAGGCCCAGAAGCTGATCGAGGCGGCGGACGTGGTCTTCGTCGACGCCCTCGTCGGGCCCGGCGTGCTGGACCTGATCCCGGCCGGAACCGAGCGGGTAAGCGTGGGCAAGCGATCGGGCCGGCACAGCAAGGCGCAAGGCTCGATCAACGATCTGCTGCTGGAAGCGGCGCAGGCCGGCAAGCGCGTGGTGCGGCTGAAGGGCGGCGATCCCTCGATATTCGGGCGCTCGGCCGAGGAGATGGATCATCTCATGGCAGCGGGCATTCCGGTGCGCATCTGTCCCGGCATCACCACCGCCAGCGCGGCGGCGGCGAGCGGGCTGGCCTCGCTCACCTTGCGCGGCGTGGCGCGCGGGCTGACGCTGGTGACGGCGCACCTCAAGGCGGGCGAGCCCCTGAAGCTCGATTGGGAAACGCTGGCCCGGCCGGGCGGTACCCTGGGCGTCTACATGGGCCGCGCGGCGGCGGGTGAGATCAGCCGCTCGCTGATCGCCGCGGGGCGCCATCCGGATACGCCGGTGATGATCGCGGTCAATGTCTCGCTGCCAAACGAACGCATGATCCGCGGCAAGCTCTCGGCGCTGGCCTTCCTTGTCGCCGCGATCAGCGATGATGATCCGACTCTGCTGCTCATCGGCGAGGCCGTGGCGGCGCGCGATGTGCCTTTGCAGGTGGTAAGGGAAAGGATCGGCGCGATGCAGTGACCGCGCCGACCCTTTTCATGCTCAGTCCAGATAGGCCGCGCGCAGCTTGGCGATCTGCGGCTTGTCGAGACCCATTTCGTCCTTGAGGTAGCCCATGGCGCCGCCCCGATGGGCGTCGAGAGCCCTGAACGCCGCTTCGATATAGGCCCGGTCGGCTTTCATGAAAGCGGCTTGCACGGCGGGCGGCAGCGACAGGAAGGCCTGCCCCGTGGCAGCGCTGGCGCCGGTCTTGGCCTTGGCAAGCGCGGCAGGAAGATATTGGTTGGTAAGCAGGTAGTCCTGGATCACCGTTTCGCGCGGCACGCCGAGCGCGGTAAGCAGGAGAGCGGACGATACGCCGGTGCGGTCCTTGCCTGCCGAGCAGTTGAACGCCAGCGGGGCGTTGCCCGCCAGGAGCTGCGCGAACATCCGCTTGAACTGCGGCGCGAAAGTCTTGAGCATCGCCGGGTAGGTCCTGGTCATGACAGCCGTGGCCGCTTCCGGTGTGATCTTGCTCATGTCCTTGGGCATGAGGCCGACCGCCATGCCGTCGTAGTCGTCGGCGAAGATGGTGGGGCCGGTGCCGGCGGCCCAGGGCATCGGCTCGGCCTTGCGCTCGCCCCGGTCGCGGTAGTCGCAGATCGTTCGGATGCCCAGCTTGTTCAGATAGCCCAGATCCTGCGCCGTCAGGTCCACCATCGAACCCGAGCGGAACAGCAGGCCCCACTTCACGGTGTGGCCATCGGCGGTGCGATAGCCGCCGAGGTCGCGGAAGTTGCGGCCGCCTTCCAGCGGCAGGAGCCGCTGGTGCGCCGTTTCAGCGGCAGGAGCCGGCGCTGCGACTTTCGCCGCTGCATGGAGTGCCGGCTGAGCGAACAGGCCGAGCGCGATGAGGGCGCCGGCGGAGAAACGCCAGTTCATATTCTTTTCCAATGTCCTGAGCTTAGTACTTGACGGTCGCGGAGACGCCGACGGTGCGCGGATCGTTGAAGATCCCGTAGTAGCCGAGCGAGGAACCGCCATTGGCCTTCACGAACGTATAGGCCTCGTTGAACAGGTTGCGCGCCCAGACCGAGAGTTCCAGCTTCGGTCCGCTCGCCATGCGGATGTCGGCAAGGGCGACGCGGCCGTTGACGATGAAGGACGATCCGGTCTTGGTGGGATCGCTGGCCATCGAGTACTGACCGGTGGCGTAGTTGCCGTCGAGGTGGAAGCGCAGCATGGCGTCGGCCACCGGCAGTTCGTAGTCGATCGCGGCGCTGGCGGCATGGCTCGGCGTGTAGACGGCATAGACCCGGGTCAGTGCGTCGCCGTTGAAGGGGTTCGGCGCCGGCGGCAGATGGACGTCGGTATAGGCATAGGAGCCGATGAGCGTCAGGCCCTGGAACGGCGTGATCGTGAGGTCGGCCTCGATGCCCTTGATCCGGCCATTGCCGCTGGCGTTGGTGGTTTCCAGCGTCGTGCGGGTGGTGTTCAGGACCGGCGCGATGAAGTCGATCTGCATGTCCTTGTAGGCGGACGTGTAGGCCGCGACGTTGAAGCGGGCATGATTGTCGAAGAACTCGGTCTTCGCGCCGATCTCGAACGTGGAGACCGATTCCGGATCGAACTTGCGATAGGTAAGCGAACGGCTGTTCGCGCCGCCTGCCTTGTAGCCGGTGCTCCACTTGCCGTAGACGTGCACGTCCTGGGTCACGTCGAAGGCAAGGTTCACCATCGGGTCGAAGCGATCCCAGGAGCCGTCCAGCGTGTAGTTCGTGGCGACGCCGTTCACTTCGTCGAGCGCGCCGGTCTTCTTGTCATGCGTGAAGCGTCCGCCGGCCGTGAGGTGGACGCGGTCGTCCAGCATGGCCGGCGTATACGTCGCCTGGCCGAAGACGCCGATGCTCTCCGTGACTGCGTGGCTGGCGCGATCGGGGAAGGGGATCGAGGACGTCGGCGTGGGGAGGATGGTGTAGCTGGTGCCGTCCGCGTTCCACTTGTTGGTGTAAGGCGTCCAGGCGTTATCGCTCACCTTCTCGTGATAGTAGAAACCGCCGACCACGAAGTTCAGCTGCTCCATGGTGCCGATGAGCTGCACTTCCTGGCTATACTGCTTCTGCCAGACGTCGGCGAGGCTGAAGCGGGCGAAATTGGTGTTGTTGCTATATCCCGGGATGAACACGCCGAGGTTGCTGGAACCGTTGTCGTTCTGGGTCTGGGTGAGCTGGCGATAGGAACTGATCGACTTGATTTCGAGTTCGGGTGAAACCGTCCAGTCGAGCGTGAGCAAGTGACCATGCGTCTTGCCGAGCGCCCAAGGCTGCGGCACGCCGATATTGGCGGTCTTGGCACGATCCGACTGCATCTGGAGCAGCGGACCGGTGGTGCGGGTCAGCAGCTGCAGATAGTAAGGCGTGGTTTCATCGCGCGAGATGTCGAAGGAATAGAGCGCGTTGAAGCTGCTGGAGGGCTCCCACAGCACGGCGGCGTGCAGGCCCTTCTTGTTGTAGGCGTTGAAATCGTGCTCGCCGGCCAGCGGATTGTCGACCGTGCCGCCGCGGGTGGTGATCAGGCCGTCCAGCTTGACGGAGATGTTGGCGAAGCTCGGCAGATCGAGGTGCAGGCCGGCCTCGCGGGAATCGTAGCTGCCGACGCCGACCGTGGCGCGCGCGCCGAATTCGCCGCTGGGCTTCTTGGTGACGATGCTGATCGCGCCGCCTTCGGTGTTGCGGCCGAAGAGCGTGCCTTGCGGGCCCTTGAGAACCTCGATGCGCTCGACATCGTAGAGTGCCGAGCCAAGGCCCTGTGCACGGCCCATGAACACGCCATCGATGTAGACGCCGACACCCTGGTCGCGGGCAGGTTGGTTGGCGTCACCCAAGGTGCCGACGCCGCGCATACCCACGGTGAGGGCCGAACTGCGCGAAAACATCGGCGCGATGCGCAGCGAGGGGATGGAACCGTCGGCCAGGGATTCGAGCGAGACGACGTGGCGGTTCTGGAGATCCTCTGCGCCCAGCACCGCAATCGAGATCGGCGTGGTCTGAAGGCTCGTCTCGCGCTTCTGGGCCGAGACGATGATGTCGGTGAGGCCGGAACCGGATTCGGCGCTTTCGGCAGCCGCATCGGCTGCGGCATCGGCGACTTCGGCGGCGTGAACGGAACCGGCCGCGAGCAGCGCGCCGAGCGCGCTGCCGGCCAGGGCTATGGAACGGAAGGTGGAAGAGCGGCGGACGGACATGAAACGACCCTCATGGTGATGACGAGGCGTCGGCTAGAACGTCTGTATGTCAACTGTGTTACGCTTGTTGGGAATCGTGACAGGCGCTGGAACGGTTCGCTTGTCTGCGCATTCAGGCTTATGGCAAAGTCATCGAGTCCACGCCCGCGCCTGGCGTAGATCCTGGAACAAGGCTGTCGGCAAGACGTGATAGATCATGAATTTCAAGAGTTTTCGTCGCAAGAGAAGCTGATCCGGGCGGCGTTGGACGTCTGGGCGAATCAGGGCCATTCCGCGATGTCCGCGCGCACTCTGTCACGCGCGACTGGCCTGCCGACCTCCAGCATCTATCATCACTTTGGTTCGATGGAACAGTTGTTGCAATCGGCTCAGGCCTATGCGCGCGATGCCGCGCAGACATGGTGGACCGATCGGCTGGACGATCTTGCGGGTTGGCCGGAAGGCCTCGGAGCGCAATCGATTGCCCGGGCGCTTGCGGTGCTGGTGGACGATTGGACGAGCGAGCGGAGAGAACTGGCCTTCGCGGCAAACCAGTGCCATCTGCTTGCCCAGCGCGACGAAGCCTATCTCGTCGCCATCAATTCGTGGCGTGACCTCTGGGCGGATTTCTGGCGCGAGGTCTGCGGGCGCGCAGGGCTCGGCCACTATGCCGCGTTGACGGCACATGTCTTCGAAGCGACGGTGCAGTTCCATCTCATTCGCTGGAACCGCACCATCGACCGTGCGGCGCTCGATGAATTCTGCACCGGCTGGGGGGAATGGCTGTCGGGCAAACTGGCCGAGGAGGGCCCGTGGCGCCGACATGCGCGTGAGATCGCCCTGGCCTCGGCACCGGAAGTGCCGGCGCAGAACGGCGTTGCGGCCCGGATTTCGGACGCGGCGGCCGATATCGTCGAGGAAGGCGGCGTAAGCGCGCTGACTCACCGCGCGGTGGCGGCGCGCGCCGAAGTGACGCTGGGAGTGGCCTCCTACAATTTCCGCACGAGCGCGGATCTGGTGCGGGCGGCCTTCAACACGATCTATCGCGGGCTCACCGAAGTCTCGCGCGAGGGGCCAGTAGAGCGAATGAAACGGGGTGAATGGACCGCGGCCTGGCGCGATTTCTCCTCGCAGCCGCGCCGGCTCGTCGCGATGGAGGAACTGATGCTGGCGGTTGCCCGCGATCCGGAGCTTCGCGATTTCGCGCCGCAGCTTCGCTACTTGCGCGGCCGGAGCAGCGGGCTGCAGCTTCAGGCGCAGCTGGAGCCGGGTGCCCGGATTTCTCCGCTGGATGCCGCGCTCTATTCCAGCATGATTTCCGGGCAGCGGCGCGCGCTGATCGGCAGGCCGGAGGCGGAAATGCACGACAGTCTGGACCAGGCCGCGCGGATCGTCGCCGGGTTGCGCCGGGACGGCTAGAGGCAAAGGTCGACGCCCGGGCGGCATGGCCGCGCCGGGCGTCTTCCCGAAAGCTCAGGTCAGGTCGAGATCAGAAGCTCGCGCCGACCGAGAACAGCACGGTCGAGCCGGCGATCTGCGAACCGTTCTTGGTCGAAGAGAAATTCGGCTGCAGATAGGCGCTTTGCGACTTCGAGATATCGGTGTCGACATAGGCGACACCCAGCGTGACCGGGCCGAGCGCGAGGTCGGCGCCGAGCATCCAGTCGAGATATTCGCCGGTGGGGGCGACGCTGGTGCCGTTTGGGCCAAGGCCCGAGTTGCCGTTCGAATAACCGAAGTGCGCCTTCACGGTGAGCGGGGTGTCGGGAATGGCGGTGTTGCCGTCCACCCAGAGGTAGATGTTGTCGGTCTTGGCACCGAAGTTGCCGATGCCGTCCGCATAGTCGGCGCCGCTGGCGTAGACTTTGCCGAGGGCCTGCTGCTTGGGGGCGTAGGCCACGCCGACGAGGAGGTTGGCCGGGCCGACGGCACCCGACAGCTTGACGTAGGGCTCGGCAAAGTCGGTATCGTCCGCGCCGCCCGGATACATGTACCAGGTGAGGCCGACGTCCAGCTTCACGCCGCTGGTGATCTCGGTGGCGTAACCGGCCACGAGGTCGAGTTCCATGTTGGAGCCGCCGAAGGTGCCCCAGCCCGACAGGTTCGAGGCCCAGGTGCCGACGTAGATGCCGCTTTCATGCGATACGGTGAGGCCGCCCTGAACGGCCATTTCCTTGTCGCTCTGCGAAACGCCGCGGAAGCGATAGTCGGACACGAGCCCGACAGTGCCGGAAACGGTGATTTCGCTGGGAACCTCTTCTTGCGCCATGGCCGGTGCGGCGAAAGCAAGACCGGAGGCAGCAAGGCCAAGCAGGCCTGCGGCAAGACGGATTTTCATATGGAACGCCCTCATGATTGTTGTCGCGTTCCATCCTGCGGCCTGCAGCCGAACTCTACTTACATGGCGAGTTCGTTTCATGCAGACAGGACCACCAATACGTCCAATCATTGTCCTTAGCGTGTCGCATCGGTGACAAAGTGTTTCTCGAACGAAGCGGCGTCATTCGCGCAAAAAGAAACCGGACGGTCCGCGGGGAACCGTCCGGCAAGGAGAGGGACGCGGACGTGAGGAGGTCCGCGTCTTACGAGATGTGAAACGTCGTCATGCCGCGACAGGCAGCGGGCGCAGGATCAGCTCGGGGCCGGTCACGCGGTCCGCATGGCCGCTCTGGCGGCGGCGGTTGAGCCATTCGCTGATGGTCTCGGCAGTGGTGTGGTCCATGACCTTCAGCTGGCCGAGGTCAAGGTGGACCGGGCGGCCATGCGGGAGCTTTTCCAGGACCTTGTTGAGGCGGGTGAGGCCAAGGAACGTCGCGCCGCCGCCGAGGGCGAGGCGGGTCGATTCGCCGGTGTCGTGCTCTTCCACGTTCAGGCGCAGGTTCTTGAAGTGCGGAGCCAGCTCCAGCACCGTCAGAGCCAGGCCGACGAGGACGCCAGTGAGCAGGTCGGTGGTGACGACCAGCACGAAAGTCACGGCCCAGATCACGGCGGGGAAGGCGCCATAGGCATGGAACAGGTGACGGACATGGCTGAGGCTCACCAGACGGAAGCCGGTCACGACCAGGACGCCGCCAAGGGCCGCCATCGGCACTTCGCGCAGCAGCCAGGGCAGCAGCGCGATGAACGCCAGGATCCAGGCGCCGTGGAAGATCGTCGAAAGACGGGTCCGGGCGCCGGCCTGGACGTTGGCCGAACTGCGAACGATCACGCCGGTCATCGGCAGGGCGCCGAATACGCCGCAGAGCAGGTTGCCGATGCCCTGCGCGCGCAGTTCCTTGTCGTACTTGGTGCGTACGCCGTCATGCATGCGGTCCACCGCAGCGGCCGAAAGCAGCGTCTCGGCACTGGCGATGAAGGCGATGGCAAGCGCCGCCACGATCAGGGCCGGATTGGCGAGCGGGGCGAACCAGCCGGTGCTGGTCGGCAGGGCGAAGGCCGCGCCGATCGATTCCGGCACGGCGATGCGCGCCACGTCGAGGCCCATGGTCCAGGCGACGGCCGTTGCCGCCACGACGCCGAGAAGCGCGCCGGGGACGAGGCCCATGTTCTTCGGACGAACCTTTTCCCAGCCGATCATGACGATCATCGTCAGGACGCCGAGCATGACGGCCATTTCGGTGGAGGCCATGTTGGTGGGGTCAAGGCCGAGAACGCGGGCGGGCATCATCGCCATGTTCTGGAGCCCGCTCGACATCGGCTTCTCGTCGAAGAGGATGTGGAACTGTCCGATCACGATCAGCGCGCCGATGCCGGCGAGCATGCCGTGAACGACGGCCGGACTGATGGCGCGGAACAGGCCGCCGAGGCGCAGCGCGCCGGCCACGAGCTGGAACACGCCGGCCAGAAGCAGGACCGGGCCGAGGGCTTCGAGGCCGTGCTCGCGCACGAATTCGAAGACGATGACGGCAAGGCCGGCTGCCGGGCCGCTCACCTGCAGCGGCGAGCCTGCCAGCAGGCCGACGACCAAGCCGCCGATGATGCCGGTGACCAAGCCCTTTTCAGGCGGCACGCCGGAGGCGATGGCGATGCCCATGCAGAGCGGCATCGCCACCAGGAAGACCACGATCGAAGCCGTGAAGTCTCTGGCGAGGTGGGCGAAGGGCCCACTGCGGGTTTCCTCCGCAGAGGTGGCGGTTGCGGTCGTCATTCTGCTGCCTCTGCGAATTCGGTGGCGATGCGGGTCTTGGCCCGAAGCGCGACCGGAAGCGGTGCATTCTCGCGAAGCGGTTCGAACTGGCCGGTCTCGCCGTCGAGGCCGAGGACCTGGCCGGCGTGGATGTCCACGAACCAGCCGTGAAGCGTCACGTCGCCGCGGGCGATCGCGGCGGCGACCGAAGGATGCGTGCGCAAGTGGGCAATCTGGGCAATGATGTTTTCGAGGCTGATGGCACGAATGCGCTCATTGCCGTCAAGTTCGCCGTGGCAGGTGCTGACGATGTGCTCGGCAGCCGCGCCGTGCTTGAGCCAGGCGGCAACGTTCGGCATGGCTTCGAGGCCGGTCGGGTCGCTGAGCGCCTTCATCGCGCCGCAGCCCGAGTGGCCGCAGACGATGATGTCGCTGACGCCGAGGGCGGCCACGGCGTATTCCACAGTGGACGTGACGCCGCCGTTGAGCGTGGCGTAAGGCGGCACCATGTTGCCGGCGTTACGGCAGACGAACAGGTCGCCCGGCTGCGCCTGCATGATCTGTTCCGGCACGATACGCGAATCGGCGCAGGAGATCATGAGGGCCTTGGGTTCCTGGCCTTCGTTGGCGAGCTTGCCGAACAGTTCGCTGCTGGCGGGGAAGATGGTCTTCTCGAAATGGAAGACGCGTCCGATCAGTTCATTCACTCTCGTCACCTTTCCTTGATTTTAGGTGCTCCGCGCTCTCCGGAGGGGTGGGGGAACGGGGCGCGGAGCTTGATCGAGAAAAGTACGGATCGCTGTTTTCGGCTGTCGTGCGCCTTTGTCAGGAAATGTTGCTGCGCTGCAGCGTAAGGGAACGGCTTTCCGCCGGAATCCCCCGGTCTTCGGTGGTTTTACCGAAGACCGGATGGTGTTGCTGGCTATTGCGGAACGATAACAGGAACTTGGCTGGGTAATTCTGAGGCGCGCCGAAGGCAGGCCGCGTCAGTGGGCCACGATGGGAAGGCGAATCGTGGCGCGCAGTCCGCCTTCGGGGCGGTTCCTGAGGTCGAGCGTGCCGCCCTCCAGCCGGACCGCCTTGCGCACGATCGGCAGGCCCAGGCCCATGCCGGCGGTGTCGCGGGCGCGCGCGGTGTCCAGCCGGACGAAAGGCTGGAGTGCGTCCGTGATGCGCTCTTCCGGGATGCCCGGGCCGTCGTCGTCCACGGTGATCTCGGCCGCTCCGCCGTCGCGCCGCAGACCGACGCGGACGTTGCCGCCATAGTGGAGCGCGTTCTCGATCAGATTGGACAGCGCGCGGCGGATGGAGACAGGGCGGGCCATAATTTCCAGGCTCGGAAGGCCGGAATAAGTCGCATCGGCGCCGCGATCCGCGGCGGTGTCGACCAGGGTTTCGGCCATGATCGCCAGGTCGATGCGCTCGGCCGGGATCTGGGTGCCGCCGGTATCGACATAGGCCTGGATCGAATCGAGCAGCATTCGCATCTCGTCGATGTCATGGTTGATGCCATCGCGCACCACGGGGTCCACGTCGCCGTCGTCCAGCCGCAGGCGCATGCGGGCGAGCGGCGTCTTGAGGTCGTGGCCGATGGCCAGCATCGTGTGCGTACGATCGAGCAGCGACTGGTGGATGCGCTCCTGCATCTCGTTCATCGCGCGGATCAGTTCCCGCATTTCGTCGGGGCCGCGCTCCGGCACGAGGCGGGGCGGGCCGGCACCGAAGTTGCGGGTGGCGCGGATCAGGGAGCGCAGCGGGTGCAGCGCGGCGCGCAGCAGCAGCCAGGCGAGCGAAATGAGCAGGAGCGTCGGCAGGACCAGGCTGGCGAAACGGCCGATGCTGAGTTTCCAGGCGGAGCGGGCATGGGTGCGGAAATCGAGGACGGCGCCATCGGCCAGCCGCAGAGAGCCGCCGATATTGCCGTCTCTCGGGATCGATTCCAGATGCAGTTCGAGATCGCTGTGGGCCAGTTCCGGCGCCATCTCGATCACTTGCGCGCGCAAGTTTGCAAGGCCCAGCGAGCCGCGATAGCGCTTGCCCTGCTCGTTCAGTCTCAGCGAAAACTGCGCCGTGCTGAGCGCGGAAGTCACGATCTGGCGATCGTCGGTCTTTGCATGGTCGATGGCGCGGCTTGCCAGCACCAGGTTTTCGGCGATGCGCTGGGCGTCGTCCCGGCGCAGTTCGAACGTATTGGCGCGTTCGAACAGCACCGTGTTGCAGATCACGTCGATGACGAAGACCAGCAGCAGGACGGCGATCAGTCGCTCGGGCAGGCCGAAGCGCCGGAACAGACGAAACCGGCGCAAGGACATCAGGCGCGCGTGACCTCGGCCTTGAACATGTAGCCGACGCCGCGAACCGTGACGATGGGCGATTCCCCGCCCTCGGCCTGAAGCTTGCGGCGCAGGCGGCTGACGAGCACGTCCACGCTGCGATCCGAGCTGTCGCCCAGGCGCGAGCGCGAAAGTTCGATCAGGCGCTCGCGGCCCAGAACGCGCTGCGGATAGGCGAGAAAGGTGGCGAGCAGGTCGAACTCGGCGCCGGTCAGGTCGACCATGGCCCCGGTGGGCGAGCGCAGTTCGCGGCGGGCCATGGAAAGGTTCCAGCCTTCGAAGCGTATCGATTCCGGCGTGCGTCCGTCGGCAACGGTCTCGCTTCCGGTGAAATCTGCCGTGGCTGGATTGTTGCCGCCGCGGCGCAGCACCGCGCTGACGCGGGCAGCGAGTTCGCGGGTGCTGAAGGGCTTGGCGAGGTAGTCGTCCGCGCCCAGTTCCAGTCCGAGCACGCGATCTTCCTCGCTGCCGCGGGCGCTGATGAAGATCACCGGGATGTCGCATTCGCGGCGCAGACGGCGGAACAGGTCGAAGCCGCTGGTGCCGGGAAGCATGATGTCGAGCACGACCAGGCTCACCGGCCCTTCGCGCAGGGTCACCCACATTTCCGCGCCGGTTGCGGCGGTGAGCACGTTGAAGCCGGTCTGGCGCAGGGCCCGCGCGGTCAGCGTGCGCAGAGGACCATCGTCCTCCACCAACAGGATCGTCGGAGTGGGCATCGGACCTTCGTCGAGATGGCGATAGATGGGGGCTGTTGTGTTGCTCATCGTCTCTTCATGCACAGATGTAGTTTTTCACGCGCCGCTTTGCAAACGACGCCCGCGATTTGCCGGCAATGCGGCAAGGCCCGGCGGCGGCAGGATGGGCCGCAACCGCCGGGCTGCGGGGGGCTATCGGGTGCGAGGGGCTTCCGCTCTGGCCAGTGCCGGCGCGGCTGTCTTCGCTTCGGCCTGGGCATTGTGGTGACGGCAGGCGCGACCCTTCGAGGGGTCGGGATGGCAGACGGCGCGGGGCTTGGCCTTGTTCGTGGAAGGCTTCGCCGGTGCGGCGACCGCGGTGTGGCCCTTGAGGTGCGCAACCGTGTTGTTGGCAAGCGCGGCGCCAGGCAGGGCAAGGGCGCAAGCGGCGGCAATGGCGATGAGGGTGGATTTCATGTCGATCGGGTCTCCAAGCTGTTGGAGCCGAATCTGGTCATGCCAGGTGTCTTGCTTTGTGCGCGATTGTTACGAAAGGTTTCTGACGGGAAATAGTTCGAAACCATCGAGCAAGGTTCCGGCAATGGCGGTCCGCGCGATCAGGTTCCGCGTGTAAGGCACTGCGCGCGCACTGTACGCGCAAACTCGGCGCAGTTCCAGAGGGCCTGGTCCGCAGCGCCGGGGCGGCGGACGAAAGTGAAGGAAATGGCGTCCACCGAACCACCGGGCAGGGGGAGGGCCTGGGCGCGGCGGGCAGGGTCGGTCCAACCGATGAAACGGCATTCCTCCAGCCCTTCGCAGCGCCGTTCGGCCAGTTCCGGGAAAGTGCCGGGCGCATTGGCGGGCAAAGTGACGAGGAACAGGCCGGGATCGGGTGCCGCCCATGCGGTTTCGGGCATCGAGGGTTCGGGCGCTATGACGTCCGATACGGCCGGGGCCGTGCCAGCGGGCAATTGGCCGAGATGGGCGGCGGAAAGCTGCGCCAGTTGCGCGATGCGGGGTTCGCCTCCGGCATAGTGGCGAATGAAAGCGGCGGCCTTGCCGGCGGCTCCCGGCCAACCGAAGAACAAGTGGCTTTTGACGACGGCCAGCTTCTCCATGGTCCGGTCCCACGACGGGCTGACCCAGTCGGTATGGTAATGCGTGGCCTTGCCTACCCCGATTTCGACCCGGCCCAGCAGCATTTCGCCCGCCGTCTCGCGCGCTCTGCGCCAGTCGGCAGCCGAAGGGCGGCGGCGCGTGAGCGATCCGTCGCAAGTGAACGTGAACTGGCAGCCCGTCGCCCGCTCCGCCCCCGCAAAGACGACGCCGCAAATGGTGGCCGGAAAGGCCGCATGGCGCACGCGGTTGAGCACCACTTGCGCCACGGCGCGCTGGTCCGCAGGCTCCCGCCCCGCTTCGTAGTAGTCGGCGGCGGCAAGGCAGTCGATCGCTCTGGCCCGGTCCTCTGCACCTGCATCGAGATGGAAGGGCCGCGCCGGCGCCAGAAACCCTGTTGCAAGCGGTGCGGCGGCATTGATCGCGCGGGCCAGCGCGGCGGCCTTTGGCGCGCCGGAGGGCGGGGGCAGCGTCTCCGGAGCGACAGCGCGCGCCACCGGCAGGCTGCGTCCGGAACCGTGACTTGCCGGAGCCAGCATGACCGCCACGCCGAGCAGCAGGGCACCCGGCCGCATCACGAAACGCGGCCGGGCGTCATGCGTTCTGGTTGGCGGCGGCGGGGTGGGCCGAATCCACCAGCCTCACCGCCTCCTCCACCGGGGCGCGGCACGATCCGCTGAACGTCCGCGTCGCTCGAAGCAGGGCGCCGGACATGACCAGCACTTCTTCCGGCAGGGGATGGCTGATGAAATGGACCGGGCTGGCGGTCAGCCCGTATGCGCCGCTGTTGTGGACGGCCAACAGGTCGCCCTCTTCCAGCCGGGGCAGTTCGATGTTGCCGGCAAGGCGGTCGATCGAGGTGCAGAGGGGGCCGACCACATCCACCGGCTCGACCGCGTCCTCATCGCTCCCCCCGATCCGGTGCATCAGGTAGTTTCGCCGCACGACCATGCCGAAATGGCCCGAAGCGGGCAGGTGATTGTTCATCCCGCCGTCGCAAATGGCGATGCGTCTCCCGCGCGAGAGCTTGGTAGAGACCACGCGGGTGACGAAAAAGCCCGCTTCGGAGACGAGATAGCGGCCGAGTTCCAGCACCATTCTGGTGCGGGCAAATCGCGGATTTTCCCGCAGCACGGCCAGTTCGTGAAGGAGCGGTTCGGCTACTGCGGAAAGATCCAGAGGCGTGTCTCCTTCGTGATAGGGCACGCCCAGCCCGGAGCCCATGACCAGCATCTCGGGAATGACCGCATGAGCCGCGCAGAGCTGGCTGAATATCGCGATCAGGTGCCGATATGTTTCCGCAATGGCATCGGCTTTCAGGCACTGCGTTCCGGCATAGATGTGGAAGCCCGCAAGGTGCAGGCCCGGCAGGGTCTGGACTTCCTCCACGGCGGCGTCTGCATCCTCGATGTCTATGCCGAAGGGCGTGGGGCGGCCGGCCATCTGGTCTCCGAAGCCCTTGGGAAGGCTGTCGGGCGAGATCCGCAGCAGCACCGGTTGCACACGCGCCGCCTGCCGTGCGATCCGGTCGGCAAGCCGTGCTTCCCGCAGGGATTCGATCACGAGGTGGCCGACGCCGGCGCGGATTGCGTCGCGGATCTCGGTCTCGCGCTTGCCCGGCCCCGTGAAGCTCAGAAGTGCGGGGTTCCATCCTGCCTCCTGCGCCAGATGCAGTTCTCCGATCGAAGAGATGTCGAGCAGATCGATCCCGCCGGAGAGCCACGCCAGCAGCGTCGGGTTGGGATTGGCCTTGACCGCGTAGCTCAGTTCCAGCCTGTCTCCGAAATGGGCGCGCAGAAGGGCGATGCGCTGTTCGATCCGCTCGCTGAAATAGACGAAGCACGGCGTGCCGAAACGTTCGGCCGCCTGCTCCAGAAGCCCGTCTTCGCCGTCTGGCGTCATGCCGCCAGCTTCCTCGCGAAATCGAGAATGCGAGTGGCGGTATCGAAGTTCTCCAGCGTCACGTCCTCGGCGCGGATCTCGGTGCCGGTCTCGCGTTCAACGAACATGATCAGATTGAGCATGGCCACGGAATCGAGCGTGCCGCTGGAGAACAGCGGGGTTTCGGCATCGACTTCGCCATGGAGCGCTGCGAACTCCTCGATGCTGCGGATCAGGCTGTCTTCGGTCAGGGCCATGACGGGGAGGTCCTCTTGAACGGGATGCTCAGCGAGCGGGATGAAGGCTGGAAGTGTCGCTGCAGCCGCGAATGACGTCGGGACGGGAGAGCTTGCCGCTGGCCGTGCGCGGCATGGGTTCCGGCCAGACGTGGATGCGCTGCGGTACCATGTAGGCGGGCATCGCTGCCCGGCAGTGCGCCAGCAGCGCCTCGCGGCTCGCCTCGCCCAACAACGTCACCGCGACCTGTACCGACTGGCCGAGCATGTCGTCCTGGACCCCGAAGGCGACGACATCGGCGGCAAGGCCGCTGCGATAGACCAGGTCTTCCACTTCGTCGGGACTGACGCGGTAGCCGCTGGTCTTGATCAGCGCATCGTTGCGGGAGACGAACCACAAGTCGCCGTCCTCGTCGATGCGCACGATGTCTCCGCTATAGACCACCGGCTCGTCGCCGATCCGGTCGCGCAGTTCGGGGCAGGGGCGGATCTTCTCCGCCGTCGCTTCGGGGCGGTTCCAATAGCCCTGGCTGACCAGCGGGCCGCGGTGGACGAGTTCGCCTTGCTCGCCGGGACGCGCGACGCCCTCGCCATGGCGGATGACGAAGACTTCGGCGCCGGGGATCGCCTGTCCGATCGAACCCATCTTGGCGGCGAAGCGATCAGGAGCAAGGTAAGTCGAACGGAACGCCTCCGTCAGGCCATACATCAGGAAAATCCGTGCCTTGGCGAAGATACCTGGCATACGTTCCAGAGTGCTCAGCGGGATCTTTCCGCCCGAGTTGGTGATGAAGCGCAGGCTCGGCAGCGGCGTGGGCGCGCTGGCCAGCAGGCGCACGATCTGGATCCACAGCGGCGGCACGGCCGCCAGGCCGGTGACTTCGTGGCGAAGGATGGCACGCACGATCTCGCTCGCCATGGCCACGCCTTGATGAACCACGCTGCCACCCACCAGCATCATCGTCGTCAGCTGGTTGAAGCCGTAATCGAAGCTGTAGGGCAGCACGCTGAGCAGCCGATCGCTTTCGTCAAGCTCCAGGTATTCGGCAACCGAACGCGCACCTGCCAGGACATTGGCGTGGCTGAGCATGACGCCCTTGGGTTTGCCGGTGGAGCCGGACGTGTAGATGATCGCCGCCAGGTCGTCGGCGCGCCGGGGCAAGGCCTCGAAAGGGAGCGCCGGCAGGTCGGAAAGGCAGGGAAGGCTCTCCAGCCCGCGCGCAGCCGACACCGGCAGGAGGCGGGCGGGGTCGATCCCCTCGGCGGCCAGGATCCGGGCCATGGCCGGCTCGACGATCAGGAGACAGGCGCCGCAGTCTTCTGCGACGAAACGGACCTGCTCGGCCGTCCAGGCCGTGCTGATGTCGACGAGCACGGCGCCTGCCCGCGTCACGCCGAGCAGGGTGGAGACCTCGGCGATGCCCTTACGCACCTGGACCAGCACGCGGTCTCCTGCGCCGACGCCGCGCGCTGTGAGATGGGCGCCGATCGCCCCGGCCAGGGCGTCGACTTCGCCGTATGTCGCCTGGCGGCCGGCATCGATGAGGAAGGTCTTGCCGGACCGCTGCGGCAGATTGGCCGCGAAAAGTTCGTGGAGCGTGTTCGCGCTCATCGCAGCGGCCCCAGTCGCGGATAGATGCGCGCGGGCGATCCGACGACGATGGAGTCCGAGGGTACGTCCGTGGTGACGGCGGTGTTGGCGGCGATCCGCACCCGGTCTCCCACGCGAATGGCGCCGAGCACGGTGGAATTGACGCCGATGAACACGTCGTCCCCGATCACCGGCGCGCCTTCGCGCATGTTGGAGCCGATGGTGACATTGTGCATCACGCCCAGCCGGTCGCCGATCACCGATTCCGGGTGGATCGAGAGCGAACCCTCGTTGTTGACGATGTGGAAGTCCCGCCCCAGCGTGGTGGCGGGCGGTATCCAGATCTTGGTGAGGTTCGCCACGAAGACGTGGGCAAAGCCGTACGTCCTGGAGACCAGAACGCGGCCGAGTGGATTGCGCAGGCTGCGGCCCCAGCGGCCGTAGCGGTAAAGGCTCAGCGCGATGAAGGCACCGCTCGTCAGCGTGCCGCCATGCCGCCGATAGTCCGCTTTCAACGTGGACCAGCCCCCCGGAGCGGCTGCAGCGGGCAGGCGCGGCACGGTGCCGTCAGACGAGGTCGAGCGTGCGCTCGATCTCGTCGATGTGCGCTGTGAAAGCATGGTTGGTTCCTTCCCCGACGACCAGCGCGTAGTCCTGCCCCTGCCGGTCGGTCAGCAGCTTGAGCGCCGCGACCGCGCGCAGCGGCGGTTGAATGACAAAGGCGCAGCCATCGGGCGGCATCATCGCCAGGCCGTGGACCAGATGGCTTCCCTCCACCCCCATGACGACTTTGGCGCCGCCGCAGGCCCGGACGATCTCTTCGAGACCGGCGTGGCTGGGATCGAGCACCTGAAAGCCGCGCCGTCTGGCAAGGGTTTCGGCAATTTCGCTCTCGTTCGTCAGGAACCGTGCATCGCCGCTGCGCCCGCGCAGCAGGAATACGCCGGGGTGCCGTTCGATCGGTCCGCGAATAAGCCGCTGCCGCATGGCCTCGGCCCGCAATCGCTTGTTCTCGTTGTGGGCCGCATCGTCGAACAGCACCAGTTCGCGGAAGAACGCCGATGGGCCCCTGACCGGCAGCATGTCCAGCGCGCGTTCGTAGTCGGGGACATGGCCGCTGGACCCATGGGTGGTGAAGGGAATGCCGGCGTTCTCTGCCAGGCGGTAGGTCAGGCAATCGTCGCTGAGCCAGTTTCCGAACCAGCGATTGCCGAGCCAGGATTCGAACAGGGCCATGCGCGTTTCCTCGCGCGGGGCGCGGGCGACAGGCAGGAACCGCGAACGCCGCTGCAAGTGCCGGAGCGTGCCCCCGGCATAGAGCACGCCGTCGTGAAGCAGCGCGTTCTTCAGCCGGTAACCGATGGTGGCGGACTGCTTGGCTTCGAAGTCGCCCTTGAACTGGCGCACCACCTCGCTGATCGAGGCGAACTCGCTGCCCGCAATGCGCTCGAACTGGCCGGGCAGCACTTTCGCGCGCTTTACCTCCGTGCAGGAGCCCGGCGCCACCTGCCAGCGCTCGACGGCGGCCTGGGCGATGTCGGGGCGCGGTTGCCGCAGCAGTCTGGCAGCGAGCGCCATGGCCGGGCGCAGCGACAAGGCCTGCGGCGGCGCGGGGCGCGGGGCTTCCACGGTCAGGGGCCTGAAGAGGCCGGCGTTCATGACGGGGCCAATTCGCAAGAGCCCTGCTTGCGGGAAGGAGACAGCAGCAGGGGGCAGGATAGTGGCAAGGCATGTCTCCGCAAACTCTGCGCAAGTTCGCATGTCGTGCCCTTCCGGCGCATCCGGGCGATGGGGTTCCCACGCCCCACAGGTCAAATTCCATTGTGAAAACTCGCAATGCCGCGAGGCCCGGGGCTCGGCCATAGTCGCGGCATGACGGAGATTGCGGAACAGGTGGCCCCGAGGGCGTTCGCCTTTCGGGAGCGCGGAACCGGCGGCGCGGCGCCAAGCGCCGAGCGTGTCCCTGCACGGGAGACGGTGGCGGACGATCACCTGAAAGTGGCCTATTTCACCAACGTCTACCCCAAGATCAGCCACAGCTTCATCAAGACAGAGATCGAGGCGCTGGAACGCCGCGGCTTCGTGGTCAGCCGCTTCACGGTTCGCCGGTCGGGCGAGCGCTTCGAGGATGTGTCGGATCGGATCGAGGCCGCCTGCACCCATGCCCTGCTGGAGCATCGCGCCGCACTGGTGCTGGCGGCAATCTCCGCCTGCGTGGTCCGGCCGGGTGCCGCCATGGGTGCGCTCGCGCTGGCCTGGCGAACTGCGGGAGCCGGCGGGCGACGGAAGGCTCTTGCTTATTTCGCCGAGGCCGCCCTGCTGGCGCAGCGGCTGACGCGCCGGGGTATAAGCCATGTCCATGCGCATTTCGGCACCAACCCGGCGGCAGTGGCGCGACTGGCGGCAAGGCTGGCCCCGATCACGTACAGCTTCACCGTTCACGGCCCGGACGAGTTCGACGATCCTCGCGGGCTGGATTTACGAGGCAAGATTGACGAGGCGGCTTTCGTGGCCGGTGTTTCCAGCTTCGGACGCGGGCAACTGATGCGCTGGGCTTCGCCGGGCGATTGGCAGCGCCTTCATGTCGTGCGCTGCGCTCCCTCTCCATCGTTCGTCCCGGCGTCCGAAACCGGGGCTTCTCCGGTTGAGTTTCCGCCGGCGCCGCATTTGCTCTGCGTGGCGCGGCTCAGCGCGCAGAAGGGCTTGCCCTTGCTGATCGAGGCGATGGAACGGGTCGCGGCGCATCGCGCGGTCACGCTCGATGTGATCGGCGACGGCGAGGACCGCGCCGCGATAGAGCGCCAGATCGTGCGAGCCGGGCTGGAGCGCTGCGTCCGGCTGCTTGGCTGGGCCACGCCAGAGGCGATCCGCGCCGCCTTGCAGCAGGCTCGGGCGCTGGTGCTGCCGAGTTTTGCGGAAGGCCTTCCCGTCGTGCTGATGGAGGCGATGGCCAGCGGGCGCCCGGTCATTACCACCGCGATCGCGGGTATCCCCGAGTTGGTGGACGAGCGCGTGGGGTGGCTGGTTCCGTCCGGTTCCTCCGATGCCATGGCCGCCGCGATCGAGGCCGCGCTCGATGCATCGCCGCGAGAACTGGCCGCCATGGGCGAACGCGGGCGCCGGCGCGTGCTGGAACGGCATGATCCCGGCCGCAGCGCCCAGCAGCTTGCCGACCTGCTTGCGCCGCTCGTGCAGGCAAAGTCAGGTTGCAGTCGGGGGTCAGCCCAGATTCGACAGGATTGAGGACAGGATGTCGCCGCCCGTGCGCATGGCCAGGAACGTGGCGAAGCGCCGTGTCGACCCGCTTTCCTCGAAAAGGCGGTCGTAAAGCGCGATCCAGCTGCGCAGGACGCTGGGCCAGTCGTAGCCTACGGTTTCCGCCTTGTGCCGGGCCTTGATGGAGAGTGTCTCGGCGAAGTCCGGATCGCGGGCGAGGCGGGTCATGGCGGTTGCCAGGCCCTTGACGATCGCTTCCTCGCTTTCGGGTGGGATCAGAATGCCGGTCTGGGCATCGAGCAGCATCTGCGGCCCGCCCCAGTCCACGCAAACCGCGGGGAGCCCCAGCATCATCGCTTCCTGGATGACCGTGCCGCTCGCTTCCGCCAGGGTTGGGAACAGGAAGCCGCGAAACTGGCGCAGATGCGCGAAAAGGGCCTCCCGGTCGGTGCTGTAGGGTTTGAAGACGAGCCGCGAGGAGACGCCCTGGCGCAAGGCGAGTTCGCGAAGCCTGCGGCTTTCGGGGCCGTCTCCGATCACTTCCAGTTTTGCCTGCGGCACCCTGGCCAGCGCACGGATCACCAGATCGCAGGCTTTGTAGCGTACCAGCCTGCCCAGGAACACGAAGTTCCAGTTCTGGCTCTGGTGCACGATGCGGCGATGGTCGCGCAGGCGCGGATCGACGCCGCTGTTGATGACCGCGACCATCCGGTCCCTGCGGCATCCGCCCAGCTCCAGCGTGCGGGCAGTGCGTTCGCCGCCCGAGACGAACAGGCGTGCCTGCAGTTTGCCGCGAAACAGCAGGCGGCTCGATAGCTGCACCGGCCGCGTCAGCATGGCGCCCAGCCGTTTGGCCCAGCTCTCTCGGAACATCAGGGTGGGAGGATGAAGGATACTGCCGTTGAGCGGGCCGATCACCACCGGCGCGCCGCGAATGGGGAAGCTGATGCCGCTGGGCGCGATCGGGGCGGTGAAGTGGACGATCCAGGGCTGCACCCTGTCCACCTCGCGCTGGACGGCGCGATGCAGCAGCCAGCTATCCACCAGCCCGAGCAGCCAGTGCAGCCGGTAGCGATCGAGGCCGCGCTGCAGCGGCCCGTCCTTCACATAGACCACGCCGCTGTCGATGCCGTAGGCCGTCAACTCCCCTCGCACGCGGGCATGCGTGACCTGGGTCACGTCCAAGCCCAGTTCGCGGTAGCCCAGGAAGACCGACAGGGCCTTGAGCGCTTCGCCGCCCATCCGCCGGGACAAGTTGGGAGAGGCAAGGACGATGCGGGGGCATTCGCATGGCGCGTCCGGCTGCGGCATCGTCATGAGTGCAGGGCCCGTGTTCACAGACTGGCGGGCGGGATCAGCTTGAGCAGCGGCGGCAGACGGCGGCGCCAGAGCGCTGCGCGCCGCTGCCGCTCCGGCAGACGGCGCACCATCCACTCGATGTCCGCGCGGGAAAGGCCGGTCCGCTCACAAAGAAACGGGTGGCGCGGCGGGTCGGCGAAGTAGCTGTAGAACAGGGCGGCGCGATCGCGTGAGATGGCCGGCTTGCCGCGGTGGAAATAGCGAGCCGTGTCGCAGAAGACCACGGTGCCGCGCGGGCCTTCACAGCTCACTACATCGGCTTCATAGCCCGCGCCAAGGCGCTGCTCCAGTTCACGGTCGTCGGACAGGGCATAGGTGAAACCCTTAAGGTCGTCCTGCAGGGTATCGGGCCGCGAGATCTGCTGGAAGGGCCCGCCCGCGTCATCGACGGCATGGAGATAGACGGCCACTTTCAACATGCGCCGGTCCTCCCAGTCGCGGTGCCACTTGCGGGTTGAGACTGCCCTGCCGTCGGCGACCGTGTAATTGATGGCGACGCCGTCGTAGGCGGCCGGCAGGCCCAGGTAGGCTTCGGCAATGTCCAGCAGGCGGTCCTGAAGGCCCCATCGGAAGATCATGGCGCTCCGCACGATCTTTTCCGGCGGCACGATGATGAAGGAACGGCCCTCACGAGAGAGGGCACGGGCGGAATCCGCAAAGTCCTCCGCCAGCGCCGCGGCGCGCGACAGCACGGCCTCTCCCCCCGGAATGCCGAGCGCGCCAAGCGTGGTGACGTGGATTCCCCGCGTGTCGAGGTCTTCGACGATCCCTGCGTCGGGCAGTGACAGCGGGGGCAGGGAGGCGCGGTGGCGCAGGACGGTGGTGTCGTAGCGATGGCCGAGCCAGTTGCGGACGTGGCGCTGGTTGAACAGCTTCAGCGTCGTGCGCGCGGGCAGGTCGCGCAGCCATTGACTGTCCTTGAGGCCGATCATGGCGCGTCTCCCCGGCGCATGGACGCCTGAACCCGAAAGCCATGTCGCGGCGACAAGGAACCGGCGCGGGCGATGGTCATGTCCGCTTCCGTCCGGTTGCGGGCGCCGTCCTGCCGGACATCTCGCGGTCCGGGCCGCGACCGGCGGGATAGCCGTATTCATTGCGCCGCGTGGGCTGAGAAAGGGACATGTTGAGGATCGAACCGATGATTGGCGTGCCGCCCAGCGCGCCGGTCACTTCGCGCACGCCGCTCTTTCGGCTCCGGCCCTCCTGCGCGACCAGAAGCACGCCGTCGATGTTGCGGGCGATGTGGACGAGGTCGTCGCCAATCAGCGCCGGGGGCGTGTCGATGATGCAGATCGCCTCTTCCGCCTCGGCGGCGATGTGCCGCAAGGCATGGGCAAGGCGCGGGGAGGCCAGGAGTTGCTCGGCGCTCGGGTGAGCGCGGCGGACGCGGTGGACGGCTAGGTCGACCCCGTCGATGCGGGTCGCCGTGTCGCTCCAGGCAGCTTCTCCTGCCAGGTAGTCGTCGATCCCCGGCCCGGCGCCCGCCAGCCCGAGGCGCGCGCCGAGGGTGGGGCGGCGCAAGTCCAGTTCGACCAGTATGGTCGGCCGCACGCGGCTGAGTACGGCCGCGAGGTTCGTCGCGACATGGGTCTTGCCGTTCCCCGCCTCGATCGAGGTGATGGCGAAAGTGCGATGCCCGGTCGCCTCGACATGGGCCAGCAGCGTGGAACGGATCATGAAGAAGGGATAGAGCTGCTCGCTCATCTGCCCGAAACCGCAGATGCGGTTCTCTGCAAGGTGCCGCGGATCGAGCAGTGCCGGGGCCTCGTCCGGAATGCCGGCCGTTCGCAGCAGCGGCGGGATACCGGGCTCGGCGTTCATCGGTTCACCTCCGTGGAGAGGCCGGGCAGATAGGCGCGCAGCCTTGTGAGGGTCTCGTCCGCCAGACGCGAGAAGCGGCTCTCCTCGGTCACCAGCGGCACGACGCCGAAGGAGGGCACCTGCATGGTCCGCGCCAATGTATCGGCGCCGTGGATGGTGCCGCTCAGCAGTTCGAAGCCCAGGATCATGCAAAGGCCCACTGCGGCCCCTCCGGCAATGCCCAGGGCCAGGAGTATCGCCGGTTTCAGCCCCAGCGGTTGCAGCGGCAGGCTGGGCTGGTCGACCACGGTAAAGCGCTCGCCCTTGTCTTCCGACTGGAGGTTGGCCGCGACTTGCGCCTCCAGCTGCTTTTCACGCAGGGAATCGTACTGGCGCTTGATGTTGTCGTACTCGCGCTCGATCATGTTGAGTTCGTAGGCGGCCTGCGGGGCCTGCGCGGCGCGCTGGTCGAGATCGGCCATGGTGTGCACCAGCTCGGCCCGCCGGCTGGCAAGCACGCCGATCCGTTGCCGTCCGGCGGCGATTTCGGTTTCGATGAGGTTGGTTCCGGCCGGGGGCAGGTGCGATTGCAAGGCCTTCTGCCGCTCCAGTTCGGCCCGAGCCGCCACGACGTCCGGGAAGACATCGGAATGGACCGCGAGCAGCTGCGCCAGCCGGTCCTCTGCCCGGCGCACACCGTCGGCGCCGCTGGGCGGGGCCTGTCGAAGCTCCTGCTGGCGGGCGGCGAGCAGGCCGTTCTGCTGGACCAGCCCTTGCGTTTCCGCATCCGTGCGCGAGACTTCGGCGCGCAGGGCCGAACTGGACTGCGCGCTGAGGGCCACGCTGCTGGGCAGGGCGCCGGCATAATGCGCCTCCACGCTGCGCCGCTTGTCCTCAAGGTCCCGCAGCTGCCGTCGCAGTTCCTCCGAGCGGCTCTCCAGGAACGAGGCCGTTCCCGTCGCCTGTTCGGTGCGGAAGCGCTTGTCCTCGACCAGGAACATGCGCGTGAGCTGCTCGGTGACGTTGCGCGCCTTGAGCGCGTCGGGGTATTTGAAAGAGAGCGTGAAAGCGATCGTGCTGCCGCCGCCGCGTGCCTGGTCGGCGCCGACCAGATCGACGCCGATGTCGCCGCGCATCACGTCCAACAGGCCGGGGAAATCGATGCGGGTGCGCTTGTCGGGATAGAGGTCGTTGCTGCGGATGAGCCCGGCCAGGCTGTCGCGGCTGACGATCTGCTGGCGGATCTTCGCGATCCGCTCGTCCGCGATATCGGTCAGCGGCGAGGCGATGAGGCTGGTGGGGATCTGCGGGGAATCGATCAGCAGCGTTGCCGCCGACTGGTAGACCGGCTTGCGCAAGGCCACGGCAATGCCCGCGGCCAGAAGACCCAGCACGATCGGCGCGATCATCCAGCGCCAGCGCCGGCGGAACATCGCCAGGATCTCGCGCGGGTAGATGCCGATGCTGTCGGGATCGACGCCAAGCACTGAAAGGGCCTGGTCGCTGCTTCGTGCAGGTGCCGGGCCTCGTGAAGGCGAGGGTGAGGGCCGGTTCATGGCCGGGGTATCCGGTAGAGCAGCCCGGTGCGGAACGTCAGCGAGTTCAGCCTGATGTCGCTCAGTCCCGTCCTTTGCTGAAATTCCGCGCCGCCATAAAGCAAAAACTGTCCGTCCAGCCGGTGCTCGTAGCGGGAGGTGAGGCTGAGGACTTCGATGTCCGGCAGGTTGCCGGCCGGGCCGCCGCTTTGGGGAGAACGGCGATATTCCCCGCGCGCGATGAGCCGCCCTCGCTCGCTGCTGCGCCAGTCCAGGCTGGTCGCGGCGGAGACTTCGCGCTGGATGCCGCCGAAGCTGCTGACCACCGAGGCGACGGCGGCGGAAGCGCAGAAGCGGATATGTCCCGGCTCGTGGCAAAGGCTGCCGTTCCCAGAGAATTGCACCGGCCCGCTCTCGCGCCCGCTGCCCGGCGTGAGGCGCGAGAGCCGGGTTACGCCGATCTCTATCTCGGCATTCCAGGCACGGGGAAAGCGCCGGATCGCCTTGGCCTGGACGGCCCAGGCGTGCGGATCGCCGCCGCTGCTCGAGCGGCTCGACGTGATCTGTCCGCCCAGGCCGAGCGTGGTGGCGGCATCGATCCGGTTATCCGCGCCGAAGTCGAGCGAAACGGCGTCGGTCGGCGTCAGCAGCAGGGAGCCGCGCGGATCGATGCGGCTCCAGCCCAGCCTGGCATTCAGTGCGGTGCGGGCGTCGGTATGGACGGTCACGCCTTGGGCCACCTCGTAGCGGTCCTGAAGGCTGACCGGGTCGATCGCGCTGTCGAGGCTGGAGGCCACGGCCTCCACCGGCAGGACACGCTCGAAGGAAAGTTCGGTGCGCAGCGACAGGTATTCGTTGCGGCGGTGGACCAGCGCCAGTTCGGCGCTGCCGGTCAGGAAATTTCCGTATTCGCGCGTATATTGGCGATAGGCCAGCGAACCGCCGGTCTCGATCCTGGTGCGGAAGTCGAGTGGCCATTCGGCGCTGGCCTTTCCGGCGATCTGCCCGCCCAGGGTGACGGCATCGTCACCGGGCCGCAGGAAGGGATTGCGGGCGGCGAACAGGCTCATGTCGACCTCGATACGGGGCTGGTTCTGCGCCGCAGACCGTGCCGGCAGCATTGCGGCGAGTGCGAGAGCGCCGATCGCGAGAGCAGGAAGCGGACCACGCTGCCGCGCCTTCACGGAATGACGAGGACGTCGCCGCTCGACAGGGTCGGCAGCGGCTTGGCGAGATTGCCGGGATCGAGGCTGCGACCGCCCTTCAGCAGGCGCTGGAGCTGCACGGGTTCCACCACCTGGCCTTGCCCCGTCTGCCGCAGGATCACGGCATGACGGACATCCGCGAACTCGGCGGTGCCCCCGGCCATGCTGAGGGCCTGAAGGACGTTCGGCGCGGTGCCGCTGGTGAAGCTGCCGGGCGTGCGGACTTTGCCCAGGACATAGAAGCGCATGCCCGTCGCCCCGCGCAGCGAGACGGTGACATCGGGCGGCGTCGTGCGATAGTTGAGGGAAATGCGCTCGCGCAGCTCCGCCGCTATGTCGGAGACATTGCGCCCGCTCGCCTTGATCGTACCGGCGAGGGGGAACGCGAAGGTTCCGTCGGGCTGGACCAGCACCTGCCGCTGCATCCGCTCCTCGCCCCACACGAAGACCTCGAGTTCGTCGCCCGCGTTCACGGTATAGCGGGTGGAGGCAGCGGACTGCGGCTGGGCGCCTGCCGCCGATACGGCCGCCGCCGTCACGGCTTCACCGGCCTCCTTGGCCGCAAGGTGACCGCACATGCCCCATGACAGGAGCGCCAGGCATGCGGCGAATGCGCGAAGAATGCGCGCGGCGCGGCGGCCTGACTTTCCGGAACGCATGGACGACGCGCGGGCAAAGGACACGATACCTCCCTGGACGCGGGCTCTCTCCCGCAGTCCGGTCAGGAGGGTATCGGTCGGGCCAAACGCCCGTAATCGTTCGATCGGGGGGCGGGCTTCACGGGTAGGAGAATTCGCCAGTGGCCTCATCGGCGCCTGCATCGACAGGACGGCGGAAGCGGATCGGCAAATGCGGATGGCGGAAAGGGGGACCGGAATCTTCGCAGGCGGATGCACGGTCCCGGTAGCCACAAGAGATCGGCGACCGCCCCTGCGGCATATTCGTCCACGGGGAGAAACACCATGTACCTCGACAAGTTCCACAAGACTTCGGGAGAATTCGCGCCGGCTGACATGCGCGAGCTGGCTGCTCTGGTGGCGGCCACTTCTGCAACTCTGGCAGAGCCTCTTTCGGCACTTGAGCGGCCGGATCCCGGTTCCGTGGAATTTCTCGAACTGGCTTTCACGCGGATCGACATGGCAGGGGCGCTCGACGCCATCGTTTCGCGCCCACCGTCCGCACCGTTCGCTTATGTGGTGACGCCCAATGTCGACCATGTGGTTCGGCTGCAGCGCCGCCGCTCGGACCTCTGGCCCGCTTATCGCGGCGCCTGGATGACACTCTGCGACAGCAGGATCCTGGCGAAGATGGCCAGGGCCGTGGGGCAGGACCTTCCCGTCGTGACCGGCAGCGACCTCACCGCCGCCTTGTTCGACCACCACATCGATCGGAACGACAGGGTCGCGATCCTGGGCGGCAGCGAGGACATGGTGGCCCGGATCGCCGCCCGTTACGGGCTCTGCGATCTGCACCACTACAATCCGCCGATGGGCTTCATCCGTGATCCGCGCGAAGTGACGCGGGCCGTAAGGTTCCTGGCCAACACCAAGGCTCGGTATGTCTTCCTGGCGGTGGGATCGCCGCAGCAGGAGATCATTGCCCGGCGCCTCGCCAGGGCCGGTGCGGCCTGCGGTATCGGCTTCTGCGTGGGAGCGGGACTGGAGTTCCTCACCGGCGACCAGGAACGCGCGCCCCGCCTGATGCAGCAGATGTCTCTGGAGTGGCTCTACCGCCTGGGATCCGATCCGCAGCGCTTGTGGCGGCGCTACCTGATCGATGGGCCGCAGATATTCCGCATCCACCAGACCTGGCGGAGGATGACCCTTGGGCTCCAGAACGCGGCCGGGGGACTGACACCCTGAAACGGACCGCGATCGCGCTGTCGCTATGCGCGGTCGCGGCAGCGGCCGTGGCGGTTTTCGGACCTCAGGCCGTGCGCCGCCATTCTCTCGTGGAGCAGGCACGCTCGGCGCAGGATGCGCTGCGGTCCAACATCGTTCCGGCAGCCGCACCTCCCACCGCCCTGGGCATCAATCTGTTCGGGCTTCAGACCTTCAATCGGCAGCAGGTCTTCTCCAACATGATCCTGCAAAGCGAGTGGTTCTCCTCGCGCGGGGATGGCTGGACGCCGATGCCTTCCCAGCAGCTCGATGCCACAGGGTGGGTGCGCAGCCTGGAACCGGGGCAAACGGCGCCGCGTCCGCTGGTCCTGCCTGCTGCGCCGTTTCGGGCAATGGCGGTGCGGTGCACTTTTGCCGGCCGCGGCGGGCTGGAGGCTGGCGGTGTGGCACGCGTTCTCGGCGCTTCTGCCGGCGCGGTCGATCTGGAACTGCGGCCAACGGGAGCGGAAGGCGAGGGCGCCTGGGTCGAGCTGATTTCCACCGACCCGGCCGATCCCTTGCGCGAACTCGATTGCCGCAAGGCGGGCGCTCCGCGCAGCCAGCGGTTCGACCCGGAATTCCTCGCCTTCCTCTCCGGCTTCAAGGTCGTTCGCTTTCTCGACTGGCAGCGCACGAACGACAATGCGCCAGCCTTGTGGGCGACCCGCAGCCTTCCCGGCAGCGGGTCTCAGGTTGGCGTGGCGGGCGCCTCGGTCGAGGACATGGTCGACCTGGCCAATGCCGCCGGCGCGGACCCGTGGTTCCTCATGCCCTATGATGCCGACGCGGATTATCTGCGCGGCTTCGCGGCGCTCGTCCACGCGCGCCTCGATCCGGGGCGCAAAGTCTATGTCGAACTTGGCAACGAAGTGTGGAACGACATCTTCGACGCCTCGGGCCAGGCTGAGCGGGAGGGACTGGCCCTCGGGCTTGGCGGCGGCGATCCCATGCGGGCACGGATGGAGCGCTATTCCCAGCGCATGGTCGCGGCCATGCGCATCTGGACCGCGATCTATGCCGACCGGCCGCAGGCGCTGATCCGGGTATGCGCCAGCCAGCATGCCAATCCCGAGCTTGCGCGCATGGTCCTGAACTATGGCCATGCGGACCGCTGGGTGGATGCTCTGGCAACCGCGCCTTATCTCTGGCTGGAACTTGACGGCTATCGCAAGCGGGATCTCGATCGCATCTTCACGCAGATGCCGGGTTCGATGGAGCGGACGCTGGCGATGGCGGCGGCCAATCGCGCCGTGGCGGCCCGGCATGGCCTGCGCTACATCGCCTATGAAGGCGGCCAGCATCTCGTCACCACCGATCTGGACCTCGCGCGCGCCGTGCAGCGCGATCCGCGCATGGGCGAGGTCTATCTGCGCTACCTCGAAGGCTGGCGCCGCCGTTTCGGCGATACCCTGGTACTCTACGCGGCGACCGCGCCGATCGGCGAATATGGCTCATGGGGCCTGCGCGAATATGCCGGCCAGCCTGCGGCCGAGACGCCGAAGCTCTCGGCCGTGCGCCGCTTTCAGGCGGAAGCGCCGTGAACCGCCACGCGGTTCAGTCGATGATGGGGACGGGCGGGCTCTTCGCCTTGCTGGCGGTCGCCTATTACAGCATCCATTCGGCGCTCTATGTCGCTTGTGCCAGCGGGGCGGGCGTCGCGCTGTTCCTGATTTGCCTGCGCCGCGTCCACCGCGAGGAAATGGCCATGCGCAGCCTGTTCTGCGTGATGGCGCTGCCGATGCTGGCCTGGTCGCTCCCGGCGGTGCGGCTGCTGCATCTGGCGATGTGTTTCTGGGTGCCGGTGGTGGCGGGGCGGCGCGAACGTATCGCTCCGCTCTATCTGTTCAGCATGCTGTCGCTGCCTCCGCTGGACGCCCCGGTGGAAATCGGCGGGTTGAAGCTGTTCGATTTCGGGGTGCAGGACGGGCTTGCCATTGGCGCGGCAGTGGCGATCTGGTTGAAGTTCCGGAAATCGGAAAGCGCGCCGCGGCGGCTGACCAGCGATGGATGGGTCGCCGCGTTCCTGCTCATGCTGGGCCTTGCCCTCTCGCGCGAGACCACGGCAACGAATTTCCTTAGAACGACGGTCAATCTCGTCCTCGACCTGGGCCTACCCTATTATATCCTCAGCCGCGGCGTAACGAGCACCGAGGGGCAACGCATGGCCCTGCGCTGGCTGGCCTGCGGGGGCGTGGCGCTGACGGCAGTGCTGGTCCTGGAAATCTGGCGCAGTTGGCCGATCTACAATGAGCTTTACGGCCAGTATAACGTGCCGATGATGTTGCTGGTGAAGGCCCGGGGCGGTTTGATGCGGGCCGGGGGACCGTTCGTGGAGCCGACCTCCATCGCGCTCGTCCTGGCGATGTGCTTCGCTGCCCTCAGCCTGCTGCGGGAGGATTTTCGATCTGCCCTGCGTCATTCCGGGCTGCTGGCGATCACGTTCCTCGGGGTATCGGCGCCGCAATCGCGGGGCGCCTGGATCGGGCTCGCGCTCGCATCGGTGGCCATGGCGATCTACCGGGGGCGTTGGCGCTCGCTGCTGGCCTGTGCCGGTGGGATCGGCCTGGCGCTGGGCATCGTCTTCGTGACGGCCCAGCTTTCCCCCACTTTTGCCGAGGCGCTGGGGCTGTCCGACGGGGGCGCCAACGAGACCACGACCTATCGCCGCGATCTTTTCGAAAAGGGCAAGGAAGTGTTCTGGCAAAGCCCGATGTTCGGGCATTCGATGCCGCGGCTCAATGTGCTGCTGGCAGACTTGCGGCAGGGAGAGGGAATCATCGATTTCGTGAACACCTACCTCTGGATCGCGCTGATCGCCGGATCGGCAGGGCTAGCGATCTTCATCGGCAACTTCCTCGACCCTCTCGTTTCGCTGTGGAAGCGCCGCCGCGTCTTGCGCCGCACGCCGGGAGAGGCTCCCGCGGCCTTCGTGTTCGGGGTGCTGGTGATGCTGAGCGAGATGCTGTTCTTCACCTCCTTCGGCGGGCGTCCCGCTTTCCTGACGCTGGGGCTGTTCGGACTGTCTGCCACTATCCTGGCGAAACCGCAGGCCCGGCGTGCGCCGCTGCAATGGATGCCGGACGGCGCCCCGCTGCGCGCATGAACCGCGGATCGACTTTTTGCTGGACGGCACTTCTGGCGCGAAAACCCGGCAGCACCATGCGACTCTGCCGAGGGCGAGAAAAAGCCCATCGAAGTCAACGACGTTGATGGTGCGCCGCAAAAACATCGGAGAGCCACGCAACGAAGCGGCACCGTGATATTTCTACAACATTTCCGCCCGATCTTATTTCTGCAACGCAGCATCGAAAACAATGCGTTTGCGAGTGCACCCGCAAGTCCCTACTCCGCGCGACAAACAAGGTCTCAGGGTAATCAGGGTTTCATAAAAACATGACTCAGCGTCGATTCCGCCATCGTGCCGCCGTTTCGCTCATCGCTCTTGCTTGCGCCGTGCCGGCCGCAGCGCAGGCGCAGAGCGTCGCCTCGCCCGCCAGCGAAGGCGCCAGCAGCACCGATATCGTGGTCACCGCGACCCGCCGCGAAGAACGCGCCGTCGACGTGCCGATCGCCGTATCGTCGCTGAGCGGCGACAAGCTCGCCGCGATCAATTCCAGCGGCCAGGATATCCGCTTCCTGTCCGGCCGCGTGCCCAGCCTCCTGGCGGAATCGTCGTTCGGCCGTACTTTCCCGCGCTTCTACATCCGCGGCCTGGGCAATACCGACTTCTCGTCGGACGCGGCCCAGCCGGTCTCGGTGGTATACGACAACATCGCGCTTGAAAGCCCGTTCCTGAAGGCTTTCCCGGCCTTCGACCTTGAGAACATCGAAGTGCTCAAGGGCCCGCAGGGTACCCTGTTCGGCCGCAACACCCCGGCCGGCGTGATCAAGCTGACCTCGGCCCGCCCGACCGACCATTACACCGGCCACGGCAGTGTTTCCTGGGGCACCTACAACACGATCAACAGCGAACTCGCGCTGAGCGGCCCGATCACCGAAACCCTGCGCTTCCGCGTTGCCGGCAACCTGCAGCACCGCGACGACTGGGTGAAGAACGACTACGCCGAGACGATCAACGAGCGCCGCTTCGACGGTTACGACGATCTCGCCGGCCGTGCCCTGCTGGAATACGACAACGGCCCGCTCAACGTCCTGGTGAACCTCCATGGCCGCCACTTGCGCGGTTCGGCCCGCGTGTTCCGCGGCAACACCATCAAGCCCGGCACCAACGACTTCGTGGACGGCTTCGACGTCGAGCACACCGCGCAGAACGGTTCCAACCCCCAGCGCCTTGAGGGCTGGGGCACCAACGTCCAGGCCAGCTACGATTTCGACGGCCTGGGCACCCTGTTCTCGGTGACCGGCTGGGAAAAGGTGAAGGTCTTCTCGCGCGGTGACGTGGACGGCAGCTATCCTGCCGCGGTGCCCTTCTCGGTCGAGAGCGGCAGCAAGGCCAAGCCGCGCGAATTCACGCAGGAACTGCGCTTTGCCTCGGAAAAGTTCGGCGACGTCAGCTTCCAGGCCGGCGCCTACTACTTCAACCAGAACCTCGACACCGAGGCCCTGAGCTGGAGCACCACCAACGTCCAGACCAATGGCAACACCAGCCATCTCGACAACGAGACCTATGCGGTGTTCGGCTCGGTCGAATATACCCCGGTGGAATCGCTCATCCTGCGCGGCGGCCTGCGCTGGTCGCATGACCGCAAGTACGGCAACCTCAACGCCGCCGATGGCGTGCTGCTTTCCGAAGGCCGGGCCAAGGGCTCGAAGGTTTCCTGGGATGGCAGCGCCACTTACAAGCTGGACCCGGACCACTCGCTCTATGCCCGCGCCGCTTCGGGCTACCTGGGCGCTTCGCTGAAGAACGACGCGGTCTCGGGTGTCGCCTCGGAAGCCAAGCCGCAGACCACGACCTCGTTCGAAGTCGGCTTCAAGGGCGAAGAGCGCGGACTGGTCAGCTACTCGGCGGACGTGTTCTACATGAACACGCGCAATATCCAGCTCACCGCCGTGGGCGGCGCGTCCAACACGACCACGCTGATCAACGCGAAGAAGGCGATCGGCTGGGGCGTCGAGGGCGAAATGGCGATCACGCCGGTGGAGGGCCTCTCCCTGACCGCAGGTGGCAGCTACAACTTCACCAAGCTCAAGGACTCGGACCTGAGGGTCGAGCCTTGCTCGGGCGGCTGCACCGTGCTCGATCCGGTCGTGGCGGGCACCTCGCTCGTCTCCATCGACGGCAACCGCCTGCCGCAGGCGCCGCGCTGGATCGCCAACTGGACGGCCAGCTACACGGTGCCGATCAGCGAGAACCAGGAAGTCTTCGCTTACACCGACTGGGCCTACCGCAGCTCGGTCAACCTGTTCCTCTACGATTCAGTGGAATTCACCGGCAAGGCATCGCTGGAAGGCGGCCTGCGTGCAGGCTGGCGTGACAATGCCATGGGCATCGAAGTGGCCGCTTTCGCGCGCAACATCACCAACCAGATCCGCATCGTCGGCGCCATCGACTTCAACAACCTGACCAGCATGGTCAACGAGCCGCGCATCATTGGCGGCGAAGTGAAGTTCCACTTCTGATGTAACGGCCTCGCCGGTCCCGGTTCATGGAACCGGCCGGCGAGGCATTTCATCTGCGGTGCGGTTCACCGGCTGACCGCTTCGGCATGGACGACGTAGCGCCACGGGCCGCTCCGGATCGCGTCGAAGGGAAAACAGGTCACCAGATCCAGCCTTTCGCCGAGCGGCGCATCGGCCACGGCGTAGCCGTCCCATCGCACCACTTCGGCACCGGTGACACGGTAGCGCCGTTCCAGGCCTTCGCGGGTCTGGACGAAGATGAGATCGCCTTTCTTCATATTACGCAGAAACCGGAAATGGGTGTCGCGATGGGCGGCGACCACGGCGGTTCCAGCTTGTCCCAGCGCCGCTCCACCCGGCAGCAGCGTCGGGCCGAAAGCCAGAGCCTGGCCCGATCCGCTGTCCAGCACGATCCTTGAGATGCCAAGGCCGGGAACCACCAGCCGGGCCGTGGGGGTCATGTCGGCCCAGGGCCAAGGCTTGCGCGGGGCGTGATCGACGCGACTGCGGTCGAAGGCGCGGTCCAGCAGGACCTGGGCCACTGCGGCTTTGGCGGGGATGTAGAGCCCGCATGCGATCTGCGCCAGGCCGGTCAGGCACAGCCCGAGCAGGAGGATGACCAGGAGGCCGCGTCCCCGCGCGACCTCCTTCAAACGGTTGGACCAGAGGGGCGCCGTTCGCAGGATTGCGACGTTCATGCCGCCCTCCGGCGCAGGAGCAGGGCGAAGCCGGTCATGCCCGCCAGCAGCAGCGCCAGCCCCTTGCCGATCAGGCCTAGGAAGCCGGTCGCGGTCTGCGGCAGTTCCAGGGCCTGGGCCTGCATGGCGGCGAGACTGCCGGTTCCTGCCTGTCCGGGCGCTGCCTGCACCGCGTCCTGGCCGAAGAGGGCTTCGAAGTCCCAGCCGGCCGGCAGGTTGATGGGCAGTTCCTCGCGCGTCAGGCGGGCACCGGCAGGCCGCGCAGGCGTCTCGTCGACGGCGACCAGGCTGGTCTGGCGCGTGACGATCGCGTGCTCCATGCCGATCCTTTCGATCTCGGCATCGGCGCGGTCGTCCTCCAGCTTGCCGAGGGCGCGGTCGGCCTCGACATCGGTGATGCGGCGATGGGCCCAGAGCTTCTCGATGGCGGGGCTGGGCAAAGCAGCCGAGAGATCCACCCGCTGTACCCAGGGCTTGCCGCCGATGTTGCCGGAGACGGTGAGCGTTCCGGAAAGCTTGTCGCTGCGGCCGACGAGCACCAGCGGCCGTCCGGCGTAGACGTCCGGCAGGCGCGAGGGGGTGAGATCCAGCGATCCGCCTTCGACCCGCACCGAGAGATCGCGCACCGCCGGATGGCTGAGCACATCGAGTAGCGGCATCATCTTGGCAGCCACTTCGCCGGGCGCGCCGACATGGGTATAGACCCCGCCGCCGATGGTCGACATGCGCTCCATCAGGAAGTCGTTCGGTGCGGAGCCGATGCCGACCATGAAGACGTGGCTGCGCCCCCCGTCGTCCCCGATCGCGGCCATCATCTCGCGCTCGTTGGAAATCTCGCCGTCCGTGAGGAACACGATCTGGCGCAGCACCTCGGGACTGGTGCCGCCTCCGGTCCCGGCATCGTCCAGCGCGGCCTTGAGCGCGGGGAGCATCTCGGTGCCGCCCTGCGCCTGGAGCGATTCCGCGAAGCGGGTGGCGAGCGCCACCTGGTCCGAGGTGGCGGATACGCTGTGCTCGAACAGGCGCGTCATCGTGTCGTCGAAGCGGATCACGTTGAAGTGGTCCTGCGGGCGCAATGTGCCGAGCGCGTGGATGAGGCTGGCCTTGGCCTCCTCCATGGAGTCGCCGCCCATCGAGCCGCTGTTGTCGATCACGAAGACCATCTCGCGCGGGGGGCGGGGAAGGCCGTCGAGATTGGCCGGCGGCGTGATTGCGGCCATGACGTAGTCGCCCTTGTCCGTATGCTGGGCGAACAGGCCGAGCGCGGGGTCGGCCGAAGCGGAGCGCCAGTCGAGCACGAAATCGCGGTTGGCGGGAACGGTGGTGTCCGCAAGGGTCACGGTGCGGTTGTCGGTGGCCCCGGCTACGTTGATCCGGTGATAGCGACTGATCAGGTTGGCAACCTCGAAGCCGGGCGCGAGATGGACCGAGATCGAGGTGGGATTGAGCCCTTCGCCCCGCCTGCCTCCCAGTCTGGCGCCAAGCGCGGGATCCAGAACCGGTGCGGCGGTCACGGCATGGGCGTCCTCGACAGCCGCGGCCGAGCGCAAGGTATGCGGCGGCGTATAGCGCGGCCCCACGACCAGCGGCAGGCGCAGCGAGAACGTGCCGTTCGCCTGGCTGACCGGTGCCTGATATTCGATCGCGATCAGCACGGTCTCGCCGGGGGCGACATTGGCGACCATCGTGCTGAACATGTTGGGGCGCTGCTGCTCGACGAGACCGGCCTTGCGGCCGCTGGCCTTGGCGGCCTCATAAGTTTCGCGGGCTTTCGCGCGCGGTTCGATGTGGCCGACGATCACGCGTTGGCCGACCACCATCTTCAGCGAGTCCACCGCGCCGTCCTGAGGCAGGGGGTAGAGATAGCTGGCCTCCATCCACTTGTCAGAGGTGTTGCGGAAGGCCTGGGTTACGCGCACGCGGGCAACCTGTCCGGTCACGGCGACGTCCATGTCAGTGCCGAGGCGGACCGCCGGAAGGCTTTTCGCCACGCCTTGTCCGCGCAGCATGAGCGTGCCGGCGGCGGGGCCGTCATCCGGAGCGGCATCGTCAACGGCGGTTTCGTCGGCGACGGCGGCCGTCGAATGGATCGCCACGGCAAGCGGGGCGCCGAGCGCCAGGACGATTGCCGGGACCAGGGCGCGGCGGATGGCCAGAATGCCGGGGCCGGAATGGCTGGAACCGAGAGGACGAGGGGCGGGGGACTGCGGCATGGCGGGGCTCCATCTGCTAGGGGAGCCCTTCGTCTATGCGCATGCCATGCCGCACAGCCACGAGCAGTTTCGGCCGGTTCCGGCACGAGATGTGCGGAAATGCGGAATGCATGTGTGGGAATGCGGAACGCGCACGAAATGATTGACGACATGTGCGGATTTGTGCGGAAAGAGACGCACGATGACAGTGACCGAAACAGAGCCCGCCGATTCCTCACCGCTTTCGGCCGAGGGCGCCGAGACCGCTCGCCTCGTGCGCGAGGAGATCGCCCGCCGCCGCATCTCGCGTCAGGCGCTGGCGGACATGGCGCGCATCAGCCTGTCCACTCTGGAAAAGGCGCTGGCAGGCAAGCGCTCCTTCACGCTGGCAACGCTGCTGCGCATCGAGGAGGCGCTGGGTGTCGACTTGCGCGCGGGCCGTCCTGCGCCTGCCGCGGCGCCGGTCCTGGGCGACGTGGCGCCGGAGTCCATGGGGGCCTATGCCCGCTCGGCCGTTGCCTGGCTCGAAGGTCGCTATCTGACGATCAGGCCGAGTTTCGGCACGCCGGGCGGCCTTTTCGCCTATCTCACTACCGTGCGCTGGGTGCCGGAAAAGGCCTTCCTCGGCTTTGCGGAATCAGGCCGTTCGGATTCCCGGTTCGAGCAGGCCGGCCATGTCTCGATGCCGAACCTGTCCGGACATATCTATCTGGTGACGAACGAGCAGGGCCAGTACCGCCTGGCCATCCTGTCGCGGTCCACGATCGATGGTCAGCTCTTCGGGATACTGACAACGCTGGAAGTGGGCAGCGGGTCGCAGCTCGTACCCGCCGCCGCACCGCTCGCCTTGCGCAAGTTGCCGGAGGGAGAGGGTCCGCCGCTAGGCCTCGTCACGGACGCCATGCCGCATTTCGCGGACTACCGAGCGATGCTGGGCCGCTCGACCGACGGGGACTTCGCGCGTCTCCATCTTCCCTGCTGACCTGGACGACGCCGCTTAGCGCCAGAAGCGTTTTGCATCGACGAAAGTCTCGTAAGCCTCTGCGGCGGCTTCCAGAAGGTCCGCCTTCTTGTCGTGGCCCAGCAGGTGAGATGCCTCGGGCGCATCGGCGAGACCAAGGTTGTCGAGCAGTTCCGGGGCGCCGACAAGATCGTTGAGCAGACCCAGGCGATCCTGCAGTTCCTCCAGCGCGGAAACGAAACGCTTGTGGCGGCGGCGCTCGCGCTTCTCGGGGAAAAGCGCCACGAAGAAGTCCGTGGCATAGCGCAGCTTCTTGGCGGTCTTGCGCACTTCATGGCGCGCATGATCGTCCAGCTTCTCCAGCCGGCGCCCACCTTTCTTGACCTTGCGGCGGAAGCGTTCGAGGGCATTGGCGGCAAATTCGCGCGCCGTGGTTTCGCGTAAGGCGCGGCGATCCTCGTCGGTCAGCCAGTCTCCGATAACGAGCCATTCCGACAGGTCGAGCATGAGCATGCGCGCGCGCCGGGAATCGAGCGCGGCGATGGCCCCCAGATAGGCCTCATCCCGTGCCGTCGTGATGCGGTCGAAAAGCGGCCCTTCGCTCGCCTGGTCCGCAAGCACGTCCAGGTCTCGCGCCTTGCCCAGTTCCCCGGCCAGCCAGCGCAGTTCGCCATTGAAGCGGCGGCGCGTCTCGTCGGAGAACAGGGTCTTGAAGAGCGTCAGTGCGGAGCGCAGGCGGCGGATGGCGACGCGGGACTGGTGCAGGGCTGCGCCGTCGCGGTGATCCAGTACCAGTGGCTCGTTGAGCCGGAAATGGCGCAGGCAAGCCGCTGCAATCGCCTGGAATGCCTTGCCGGCGTCCATCTCGGTTTCGAGCACGACACGGGGCGCCTTGGTCGCGGTGGGGGCCGGGCCGAGCAGCCGATAGCCGCGCTCGGCCTTGCTCGATACGCCGATGCGAACGGGAGCTATCGCATCGATCCGGCGCGCCAGGGCGAAGAGCGCGGCGGCGCTGCCTTCCTTCAGTTCCAGTTCGACTTCGCAGACCGGGGTTTCACGCTCGGCCGCAATGACATGGCCGCGATCGAGCGTGATCTCGATGCCGTCCCGGACCCAGAGGCGGCGCTCGTTGTCCACCGTGAACACCGGGGCGAGCGAGGCAATGCGGTCTCCCAACAGCGCGGGGATCGGCGTGGTATGGTCGATGATCGGCTCGTCATCCGGAACGGGACGCTCCCATTCGGGCCGGATGAACATGCCGGCCGAGGGGCCGTCGGCTTTGACTGTCTGCACCCGCTTCGAACCGTCGCGACGCACGCGCAGCGATAGCCCGGCCTTGGACAAGTCGTGATCGGGGGTGTCGAAATAGATGGCATGTTGCGGGATGAGGGCGGCCTCGCCCGCGAACAACCCCGAGGCTTCGAGCTGATCGGCGCTGTCCGGGGCCAATTCCAGCTTGAGCTCGGCTTCCTCGTTCGCGACCGCTGTCATGGCAGGCCCTCCGGTTGACAGGCCGCGGCCGGCGGCTCGGGAGACGGCGCGCTGTCGGAGAGGAGAATGTCCCGTCCGGCGACTGCCATCGTGATGGGGATAAACGCATGAAGGCACCGATCGTTCTCGAAGCGGGCGATGGTGCGGGGAATCGGAAGGGTCACAGCCGCCTTATGGCCTGTCGACGTGACTGCCCGACGACACCGGCGGCACGGATGAGACGCCCTTGTCAGGATAAGGGCGCTTGACGGAATTGCTAATACGGATATTTAATATCCGTATTAGCAATTCCCAAGGATGAAGCGAATGTCCCAGCGTATCGATTATGCGAAGCAGGCTCCCGAACTCGTTCGCAAGATGATGGATCTCTCGGCAGCGGTGAAGAACGGCTCGATCGAGCGGAACACGTTGACGCTCGTGGACATCCGCGCATCGCAGTTGAACGGATGCGCGTTCTGCCTCGACATGCACGTCAAGGAAGCGAGAATTCACGGCGAGCGGGACCTGCGCGTCCATCACGTCGCGATCTGGCGGGAATCGCCGCTGTTCAATGCGCGCGAAAGGGCGGCTCTGGCCTGGACCGAGGCGGTGACCCGACTGGGTGAGGGCGGCGTCCCGGACGCGGTCTATGCCGAGGTTCGCGAGGCGTTTTCCGAGAAGGAGATCGTCGACCTGAACTTCGCGGTGATGACGATCAACGCCTGGAACCGACTGGCCATAGCGTTCCAGGCCGTGCCCGGTTCGGCAGACAAGCTCTACGGCCTCGAAAAGGCCAATCTGGCCTGAACTGGCGCGGGCAGCCTTGCGCGAAAGGGGCGGTTTTCGCCCCCTTCAGCCTGCCCGCTCCATCAGCCAGTCGAAGCTGCGCTTGAGCAGGTCGGCGGGCACGTCCTCCTGCAAGGTTTCCTGCAGGTCTGCCAGAGTCACGGCCGCCAGCGTCTGGCGCCAGGCCTCATCCGCGCGCCACATGATGCGGGCGACGGCACAAGGCTTGTCGTCGCAGAGGCCTTTCGGACGGCAGGGGTTGTTCGCCCTGATCTCGCTGCACTGGAATGTCGACTTGCGGCCTTCCACCGCCTCCACCACTTCGAGGAAGGTGATGGCTTGCGCCGGCCTGGCGAGGCGGTAGCCACCGCTTGGACCCAGCGTCGTATGCACAAGCCCGGCCTTGGACAGGCCCTGCAAGGCCTTGCCGAGATATTCCTTGGGCACGCCGTGAAATTCGGAAAGGCTGCGGGTGGAGAGATAACGGCCTTCGGGCAGACCGGCCATCACGGCGCAGCAATGGAGCGCCCATTCCACCTGGTTCTTGAGATTCATGCGCCGGCCGGGTCAATCATGGACATTCGATATCCTAGATTGACCCGGCCGATTGCGCAACGAAAAGGCGTCGCCTTTCAGGCAGAGGCGCTTCCGCGCCGGATCAGTATTTCACCCCCAAGGTGAGGCCGTAAGTGATCGGATCGGCCCAGATGCTGCCTACGCCGAGCGAGGCGTAGTTCACGGCGGCGCGGTAGCGATGGTTGGTGACGTTTTCGCTGAACAGCGCGACCGAGATCTTGTCCGAAGGATCGACCCATTCTGCGCGCACGCCGAGGAGCGCGTACTGGCTCTGCTTGAACTGCTCCGCGATGCCGAAATAGAAGGAGGACGTGTAGTAGAGGTTGCTGGACAGGTTCAGCCGGCCGCCCGCCAGGTCGATGCCGTAGGACACCGCCAGGTTGCCGGTCAGCGCAGGGGTACGCTGCATCTTGAAGCCGCTGGCATCCGTGGTGGTCTCGACCAGGGCACCGGGACCAAGGCCGCCAAGGCTTGGCGGCGTGCAGGCCACCGGCGAGGTACCGAAGACGGCCGCGGGGTCGCAGAATTGATAAAACGGTGCGTTGGGGAAGGTCTTGTAGCGGGCGTGAGTCCAGGCAAGCCCGCCGCTGACGGTCAGGTCGTTGGTGACGCGGGCGCTGGCCTGGCCTTCGATGCCGTAGATCTCCGAGCTGGCAGCATTGGTGATGCGGGCGGTTCCCGCCTGGAAGCTCGACACCTGCAGGTTCTTGTAGTCGTAGTAAAATCCGGAAAGTTCGGCGGTGAAGCGGCCATCGCCGTACTTGTAGCCCAGTTCGTAGGCATTGATCTTCTCGGGCTTGACCGGGCGGTAGGAATAGCCGCCGACGTTCAGCAGCCCTGCCTTGTAGCCTTGCGTGAACGAGGCGTAGACGCTGGATTCCTCGTTAGGTTTGTAGCGCAGGACGAAACGCGGGGTGACGCGGTTGTTCGTCAGCTTGGGCACGTCGAAACTGGTGTAGAGAGGGGTTGTCGCGAAGGATCCAAAGGGCACGGCGTTGCCGTTCTCATCCTCGTAGACCGAGGCGGTAAGCGCGCGCAGGAAGTACGCCTGGTCGACCCAGTCGTGGCTGTAGCGCGCACCGGCCGTCACGAAGAACTGCGGGGTGACCTCGTATGTGGCGTCGCCGAAGACGGCGATGGACTGAGATAGCGTCCCGGATTCGCCGTTGCGGGCAAAAGGCGCGGTGCCCAGCTTGGCATCGGTGGGCCAGGTGTCCCGGTTACGGAAGTAGTAGACGCCGGTGGTCCACTGGAGCGGCGATCCGGCCTTCGAACTCAGCAGTACCTCCTGCGTGAAAGTCTTGCTGTTGGAACCGATGCGGATCGTGAAGATCGGCAGGGCCGTCGCGTCGAGGTCCTGCACGCTGGTGACGCGTTCGTCGCGGAACTGGGTGTAGGAAGTGAGGTTGGCAAACCCGAGATCGGCCTTGATCGTGCCCTGGATCACGTCGGTGTTGGTACGGGCGCCGATGCCGTCCGCAGGATTGAGCGCCACTTCGTTGGGTTTCGTGGCGTAGAGACCCGCAGGCGTGAACTGGTAGATCCACGGGGTGCCCTGTTCGTCCACGAAGGCATTGTGCATCAGCGACGAGGGATCGTCCGTCTGCGCATGGGTGTAGCGCAGCAGCACGCTGATATCCGGTGTCAGATCGGCCTTCAGGCCGGTGCGGATCGACCAGCGGTTGTATTTGCCGACCTGATCGTTGCCGTCGATGATGTTGCGCTGGAAGTTGTCGCTGCGCCGATAGAGGCCCTCCACATCGAAAGCGACGCCCTCGGTAATGCCCGAGGTTGCATAGGATTGGACTTCGACCGTATCGAACCGGCCGTAGGACACGCGGAATTCGCCCGCTGCGTCCTGGCTGGGCTCGGCCGTGGTGACCAGGATCGCGCCGCCGGTGGTATTGCGGCCGAACAGAGTACCCTGCGGCCCTTTCAGAACCTGGATGTTCTGGACCTTGAGTAGCTGGAAGTCCGTTGCGGCGGCGCTGGGCAGGAAGAAGCCATCGACGTAAGTCGCCACGTTGGGGCCGCCGCCGGACGTGGTGATCGCCGTTCCGACGCCGCGGATCGTGGGCTGGGTGTAGACGCCCGCCTTGTCGAAGCGCAGGGCCGGGACGACCTTGGACATGTCGGAAAGCTGCCGCACACCGGTGTCCTTCAGCGTTTCCTCGCTGAGCGTCGTCACCGTGATCGGCACGTCCACGGACCGTTCGGCACGGCGTTGGGCCGTGACGATGATTTCGCCGTTCTGGCCCAGGGGGTTGGAACCAGCCGAGGCCGGTGCGGCAGCGGGGGCGACTTCGCTTCCTGTTTGCGCGCTGGCCGATCCCGCGACCAGGGCCGATGCAAGCGCCCCCAGCGACGCCATTCGTTTCAGCTTCGAAATTCGCGGCATATGTGTCCTCCCGTTCCCCATCCGGCTTTCCTGCCGGTTGCCGCCATTTTCCACGATCCTGCGAGCAGGTGAAATCTCCCCTGGGCATCATATCGCGGTGGCGGTTCGGAAACGTTCCGGCGACGCACGGCGGGATTGCGAACGAGGCTGGCGGGAAAGTTCCGATCTCCACCGTAAATTGAAAAGGCGGATTGAAATTTCGCTGTGACATTGTGCAAGTAACGCTTCTGCGAATCATTAGCAGTAGGATCTTGCATCAATGACTTCTCCCAAGCGGCGTGCGCTGTTGCGCGCGCTGAAACAGACTTCCGCCCTTGCCGCCGCGGCGATCCTCTGCGCCGGTGCACAGGCCCAGGCGGCCGACGGTGCCGCCAACTCCAGCGAAGACCCCGTCAAGCTCGGTTCCGTCCGCGTCGAGGATACGGCGATCGGCAATCAGCAGCAGGGCGTCGATCGCAATGCCGCCGGCAAGCCGGCCGTCCTCACCACCACCACCACGGCCGAGACGCTTCGTGACCGCATGGTCGACAATATCGCCGATTACGCCCGGCGCGTGGATGCGGGGGTGAACTTCAACACCAACAACCAGAGCATCAACATCCGCGGCCTCGACGCCAATCGCGTGCTGACGACGGTGGACGGGATCCGTCTGCCGTGGATGAGCGACGGGGCGCGGGGCGTCCAGGGCGGCGTCGCGGCCTTCGATTTCAACTCGCTGAGCGCGATCGATGTCGTGAAAAGCGGGGATTCCAGCTACTTCGGCCAAGGCGCGCTCGGCGGGGTCTTTGCGGTGCGCACGCTCGATCCCGAAGACCTGCTGACGGATGGCAAGAAGCAGGGCGCGCTCGGCAAGGCCACGTATGACAGCGCCAGCGACAGCGTCTATCTCAACCAGGCTGCCGCTTTCCGGACCGGAGACACGCTGGTCCTGATTCAGGGCGGCTACCAGAACGGCCACGAAACCGAGAACCAGGGCAAGATTTATGGTACCGGCACGACGCGGACCGCCCGGAACCCTGCGGCCTATGACCAGGAAAACCTGCTGGTGAAGGTCCACCAGTACCTGGGCGGCGGCCACCGCATCGGCCTGACGGGTGAGACCTTCAAGCGCAGCTACGACGAGGACACGCTCACCAGCATCGGGTCGACCTATTCGTCCTATGGCACTCTGGAGCAGAACAAGCGCAAGCGCATTGCCGGTACCTACGATTATCAGGCCGAAGGCGAGGGCTTCGTTCAGGAGGCTCACCTCGTAGGCTATTGGCAGCGCCTGAACCTGCGCACGTATACGCAGGCCATGCGCAAGACCGCGCCGATAGGGCAGTATGACCGCGACAGCGACCTTCAGGACGAATCCTGGGGTGCGAACGGCTCCATCGTCGGGCGCGCGGCCACCGGCGCGGTGCAACATGCGATCAGCCTCGGCGGCGAAGTCTATGCGACCAGGACGACGCAGTATGCGTCCGGCGTCGATAACTGCACGGCGGCGATCTACTCGTGCTCGTTTCTTCATGTGAACCAGTCCGACATGCCCGATGTCGACGGCATCGATCTTGGCCTGTTCCTGCAGGACCGGATGACGTTCGGCGCCTTCCACCTTACGCCGGGCCTGCGTTTCGACTGGTATCGCCGCACACCCCAGGACACGCCGAGCTATACGGTGAATGCGGCCTATGAGGGCCTTCCCGAACGCTCCAGCGACTCCCGCTTTTCGCCCAAGATCATGGCCGAATACGATGTCGTGCCGGGGCTGACGGCCTATGCGCAATATGCCCAGGCCTTCCGCGCGCCTTCCGCCACGGAACTCTATCTGACCTATGGCGGCACCGGCAGCTACGTCAGCATCGGCAACCCGGACCTGAAGCCGGAAACGAGCAAGGGCTACGAACTGGGCCTGAAATTCGGCGATGCCAAGCGCGGCGCCAAAGTCAGCTTCTACGACAACTACTATCGCAACTTCATCGACACCATCACCACGACGGCCTCGGCCGCAGGGCTTAGCGGCAGCTATCCCTTCGGTGTGTTCAAGTACGTCAACCGCGCCCATGTCCGCATCTACGGCATCGAGGCCAGTGCCCAGTGGGCGCTGACGGAAAACTGGCGCGTCTGGGGTTCCATCGCCTATGCCCACGGCAAGGACACGGACGAGGACACTTACCTGAACTCGATCCCGCCGCTGCGCGGCATCGCCGGGTTCGGCTATAGCCAGGAGCGCTTCGGGGCCGACCTTTCCGCCACCGTGGCCGCCAAGCGAAACAAGGTCGAAGACCCGACATCGACCATCAACAAGACGCCGGGCTACGGCATCGTCGACTTTACGGCATGGGTTAAGCCGGGGCTGTTCGAGGGCCTGCGCCTCCAGGGCGGCGTATACAACATCCTCGACAAGACCTATTACAACGCGCTCGACATTTCGGACAGCGCCACGGTCTCGCAGAGCTATTACAGCCAGCCGGGACGGACCTACAAGGCCTCGATGATACTGGCGTTCTGACATGACATGCCGGGGCGCTGAGGCCGCGCCCCGGTTTTCATGTGGCAATCGAAGAAGGACTTCCCATGAATACGACACTTCAGACCCCGGCTGAAACCGGCCCCGAAATCGGAGCCGGTAGCGGATCCGAAGTCGGAAGGGCGAAGCGTCTCAAGGCGGCTACCACGCAGGCGCACGACCAGCTCGACAAGCGGATCATGGCGGGCGAGCCCTTCGCGGCATTGGCCAATTACGGTCGCTTCCTGGCCGTGCAACACGCCTTTCACCGCGACATCGACGCGCTCTACGACGATCCCGCAATCGTGGCTCTGGTGCCCGATCTCGCCGAGCGTCGGCGCTTTGCGCAGATCGGGCAGGATCTGGCGGACCTGTCGCTTGCGCCGGCAGAGCCGACCGAGGCATCCCGCTTCGCGCGCGGAGAGATCGACGTGCCGACGGCGCTGGGCTGGCTCTATGTGGCCGAGGGATCCAACCTCGGCGCGGCCTTCCTGTTCAAGATGGCCCGCGCGCTGGGGCTCGACGAGAACCACGGCGCGCGCCACCTGGCCGGTCATCCCGATGGCCGAGCCCAGCACTGGCGCTCGTTCACCGGGGCGCTGGACGAGGTGGCGCTGGACAAGGCGGAAGAAATGCGGGTGATCGACGGTGCCAATGCCGCGTTCCGCCGCGTTCATGGGCTGGTGGAACAGCAATACGGGTGATGGGGCAAGGGGGGCTCAGCGCTGCATCAGCAGTCTGCTGACGCTCCTGGAGACGAGCGGCAGCCGGACCGCGGCCCTCAACCCGGCATGGCGCGCCGCGCGCGCCGCGGGATGCTCGGCCGTGTAGAGGCCGACGATCAGGTTGGTGGCGGTGTAGATCGGCCGGGTAGCCAGCCGGTGCGCAGCCTCGTAGCGGCGGAGCAGCATGCCACCCCCGATGTCGCCGCCTTGCAAGGCCGCCTGAGCGACCAGCTTGCCCAGAGAGCAGGCGCTTGCCAGGCCCAGATTGAAGCCGTGAGCGGTCACCGGGTGCATGCCGACGGCCGCATCGCCGATCAGCGCCGCGCGCCGGGCCGCGAAGTGATGGGCATAGGTCGTGGCCAGGGGATAGACATGAGGGCTACCGATGGCCTGCATCCGTCCCAGTCGGCTTTCGTAGCGGCGCGTCAGCTCGGCGCCCAGCGCCTCGGCATCGAGCGAGGCCAATTGCGCGATCTCGGCCGACGCCAGCGTCAGCACGGCGGAAGACCGGCGGCCGTTCAGCGGCAGCATCGCCATCGTCTGGCCATGGTCGAACCATTCCGTCGCGATGCCCTGATGATCGCCTTCATGCGCGACCCGGCAGACCAGCATGGAGCGGCCCAGACGGTTCACTTCCGCGCCGATGCCCAACTGCTCGCGCACGAAGGATAACCGGGAATCCGCGCCCACCAGCAAGCGCGCTTCGAGCCGGTTGCCATCTTCCAGGCTGACGGATACGCCTTGCGCGCCGTTGCCGATTGCGCCGTCCATGGATGCAACACTCCGCCCTGCCAGCACCTCGACCTCTGGCAAGTCCGCCACGACCCTGAACAGCGCGCGGCGGATGAGGTGGTTGGGGACGAGCTGCCCCAGCCTTTCCGCATCGCCGCTCCCGAAGGAGAGCGCGAAAGGAGAACCGCCGTTCAGCACACGGGCTTCGCGCAGCGGCGCGATCGCCTCCGCGTCGATGAGCGGCCAGGCGCCCAGTTCCTGCAAGGCGCGGATCGAACGATGGGTCAGGGCGATCTCGCGCCCGTCCATGGGCGGATCGGCCAGTACCGAGGCGGGCTGTCGCTCGATCACGGCGATGCGCAGTCCCGATCCCGCCAGCGCGGCGGCGAAAGCGAGGCCTGCGGGACCGGCACCCACCACCACAACGTCATGCGTCATCATCGCGCTTTCTCTTTTCCATTCCTCGCCGGGAGTGCCTGCACTATTGGAAGGCAGGGCACCATGATCGAGGTCAATTCGTCAGGCGTGCTCTTCCCGGCGCTCGGGCTGTTCGGTTTCGGCGTGACCGCTGATCTCGGACCCGGCGTCGGGCGCGAAGCGCAGGTTCCAGAACGAGGCCGTCAGCGAGATCGCCGTCACCACCCAGAAGGCGATGGAGAAATCGGCCAATGACGGCGCGAAGTGATCGTTGGCCATCATCGCGAGGTGCAGCGCAAGTGCGGCCACGCAGATGCCCAGCGAGAGCATGAGCTGCTGGAAAGTGGAGTAGAACGCGGTGGCGCGGCTCATCTGCGTCTTGTCGATGCCGTCATAGGCGATCGTATTGTAGGCGGTGAACTGGAACGACATGAAGAAACCGGACAGGCCCAGCACGCAGAACATCGCCCATACCGGCCAGCTCGGATTGAACAGGCCGCAGATCGCATAGCCGGCCGTGGCGATCACGCCGTTCCATACCAGCGCGCGCCGGAAACCGAAGCGGCGCAGCACGCGCGGGGCGAAGCTTTTCATGGCCAGCGAGCCGATCGCCGTGGCCACCGTGATGGTGCCGCTGCGCGCTGCCGAGAAACCGAAACCGACCTGCATCATCAGGGGCAAGAGGAAGGGCTGCGCGCCCTGCGTGATGCGCGTGATCGAACCGGCGATCACCGACAGGCGAAACGTCTCGTCACGCAGCAGCGAAAGGTCCAGGATCGCGCTTTCCCGCTTGCGCGCGTGAAGGACATAGAACGTCCCCGTCACGAGGCCCACAACGATCAGCGCGGCCGCCAGGGCGCCTTCGTTCGGACGACTGGCCATCTCGAAACCGAACAGCAGGCAGCCCAAAGAGAGCCCGCTCAGCACGAAGCCCAGCGTGTCGAACGGCGCGGGCTGGTCCTCGCGGATGTTGGCGATGAAGCGGCCGACCAGCCAGAAGCCGAGCACGCCCATCGGCAGGTTGATGTAGAAGATCCAGCGCCAGTCGAGGTAAGTGACGATGAAGCCTCCCAGCGGAGGGCCGATGATCGGGCCGATCAGGGCCGGCACCAGCAGCCAGGACATCGCATTGACCATGTCCTGCTTCGCCACCGATCGCAGCAGGACGAGCCGGCCGACGGGGATCATCATGGCCCCGCCAACGCCCTGGAGAAACCGCGAGACGACCATCATCTCCAGCGTCCAGGACTGGCCGCAGGCAAGGCTGCCGAGAACGAAAAGCAGGATGGCGGCGCGGAACACCGTTCGCGATCCGAAGCGGTCCGCGATCACGCCCGAAGCCGGGATGAAGACCGCCAATGCTAGCAGGTAGGAGGTGAGCGCCACGCTCATTTCCTGCGGCCGCACCCCGAAGTCCCGCGCCATGGTCGGCAAGGCGGTTGCCAGAACGGTTGCGTCCACGAATTCCATGAACAGGGCAGAAGCGATGATGAGCGCCACCAGCCGATAGTTCGCACCCGAAACCGCGGGGCCTTCATCGCGTGTCTTGGCGAGCGAACCTGCGGCGGGGACGATACCGTCGCGCACTTCCGCGTTGACCGAGGCCATGCCGCGACGGCGCGGCCTCAACATGGGGCCTGCGAGCTGGGGAGGGGAAGGGACATGGGCAACTTTCGAATTCGCGGACTTGTAAGATCCCCTCCGTCGAATTGGCCGTCCATCTGTCACGCGGGCGTGCCGACAGCAGGCATATAGGCATTCGGCCGCGAAATGAAACCCGCGGTTTGCCTTTCCAGCCTAGTCCGCCAGCTTGCCGAACGGCAGCAGCTTGCGGGCGAGCCGGGCGGCGGCCTTGCCGTCGTTGGCGCGAAGGGAGGGGAGAATGGCTGCCGCGGCGCGCTTCATCTGGGCGTCGAGCGGTGTCGGCGCGGAAGCGCTGGCCGCAGCCTCGGCCCAGCGGCGGGCCTGCGCGACATCGGCGGGGTCCTTGCGGATGTGCATCATGGCGGCCAGGCCGAGGTAGAACGCCCTGTCTCCCCCCAGCGAAACGGCGCGGGAAAGCGCGGCCTCTCCGGCATCGGCCCTGGCACCGACCATGGTGCGGGCCATGAGCCCGCCAAGCTGGTCGATGGCGTCGAGATGCCAGCCGGCGATGACCATCTGTGCTTCGGGATCGCGGGGGTTCTGCGCGGCGAGGCGCTGGAAGATCTCCAGCGAGGTGCGTGCGTCGGTTCGGCTGCGCGTGAGCTTGGCGCGGTAGCCGATGGCGACGCCGCGCTGGAGCGTGGCTTCCCGGTCACCCGGGCGCGCGGCGAGTATCCGGTCCGAGGCGGCGATTGCCTGTCCTATGAGCGTAAGCGCCTTCTTCTTGTCAGGGGCCTGGAATGCCGCGGCGGTCAGGATCTCGCGCGGTGTATCCGCCAGCGCAGCCGGAGCGGCGGCGGTAGCGGCGATCATGGCGCCCACGGCAAACATCGTCGGTTGGTACACGCAGTCTCCTGAAAGAACCGGGCCTGAAAGAACCGGATCCGCAGGATGACCGAACATGCCGGACAAGACCAGAGCCTATCTCCGATCCTCAGGCAGCACGCCGGTCAGCGCAGTTGGTTTGTCGTACTTTCCGGGTCATCAGGCGATGCCACCCGGTTGGAAAATGCCCTTTAGAGCAGCCAGCCGATCGGAAGATGGCTCGCCACGCCGACCAGCAGGTGATCGAGCGAGCCCATGCCCGGCTCGTTCCGCTGGACGGTGCGTTCGCTCCCGGTGCCGCAGCTCCACGTCAGGGCGCCGTCCGGCCCGAGCGTCACGGCATAGGCGGCATCGGGCACGATCGTTTCGAAGGCGTCCGCAACCTGTCCCGCGATGAGCGGGCTGTGGATGATGAAGCCCAGTTCGGTGTTGAGCTTCAGCGACCGCGGATCGAAGTTGAACGATCCGATGAAGACACGCTCGCGGTCGGCCGTGAAAGTCTTGGCGTGGATCGTCGAGGCACCCGAGCGCAAGGCCGCGAAGGATCCGCTGCCCGATGCCCGCAACCGGCTGCCGATGCCGAGCCGATTACCCTCGCGGCGCTGTTTCTTGGACGGCGCATCGCGGACCTGGGCCGCCGTTTCGAACAGGCGCACGCCAGCTTCTAGCAACGTCTTGCGCCAGGGTGCGTAGCCCGCGTGCACGAGCGCCACGTCGGTCGCCGAATAGCCATTGGTGAGCACGGTCACCTGGACGCCGTCACGGGCGAGGGCGCAGAGCTGCTGGGCGCCCTGTTCGCCGGGGACGAAGTATCCCGAGACGATGGCCAGCTCTCGGTGCGGATCGCCGATCGCGCCGTCCAGCTTGCCTGCAAGCAGGCGCTCGTGATCGAGGTCCGCAAGGGTCTTGGCGGGATCGTCGCTGATCAGCTCGACCTCGGTCCATTCGAAATCAAGCTCGCCGGCAACGAATTCACGGACCAGCGGCAGGCTGCGCAGACGTTCGACATAGCGGCGCGCCGAAGGGTCGCGCTCGACGATGGAGGCGCGCGACCGCAGCTTGGCAAGCTGGCGTGCACCGACGCGTGGAAGGATCTGGCGGGCGGGATAGGCGGACTGGCAGTCCCAATAGCGCTGGAAATCGGTTTCCACGTCGCGGGCGACCGGCCCGATGGCCAGTACGTCCATGTCCGCGAACAGCGCACCGTCGCCTGCGCCAAAATACTCGTCGCCGATATTGCGCCCGCCGACGATGGTAACGGCCCCGTCGACCGTGAAGCTCTTGTTGTGCATCCGGCGGTTCAGCCGGCCGAAGTCCACCGCGAAACCGATCGCCTTGGGATAGCGGATGCGAAAGGGATTGAAGAGGCGCACTTCGATGTTGGGATGGTCGTTCAGCGCGGAGAGTACGCGGTCGAGCCCGGCGATGCCGTTGTCGTCCAGCAGCAGACGCACCCTGACCCCCCGCTGGGCCGCCTCGAAAGCCGCTTCCAGCAGGAGGGTGCCGGTACGGTCGCCGTGCCAGATGTAATATTGCAGGTCGAGCGTGCGCTCTGCGGCGCGGGCGAGGAGCAGACGCGCGGCAAAGGCATCGACCCCGTCGGTCAAGAGATGGACGCCGGACTGTCCCGGATTGCGCGCGGCGCGCTCGCTGGCCGCGCGGGCCAGCGGCGGTTCGCCACGATGGCGGGCAGGGGGTTCGGAAGGGACGTCGCGCCGTGGCAGCCGGTTGGCGCGCATCAGGGCGAACCCTGCCGCTGCCACGCCCAGCGCGGCCGGCAATACCGTCTTCCACCGTTTCGCGCGGGACATCTTCACTCCTGGATCCTGAAACCCTGAGAGCCTTTCAGGCGCCGGGCAGCTGCGTTTCGATCAGGTTCACGCCGTTACGCTCGCAGGCGCTGCGCAACTCGGGATCGGAAATACGGTCGCAGACGAAAAAGTCGATGGCTTCCATCCCGCAGACCCGCACCGGGGCGGAACGCCCGACTTTCGAGGAATCGGCCACGAGGATCACCTTGCGGGCGTTGCGGATGATCGTCTGCGAAACTTCGACCTCGTCGATGGCGAAGTCCAGCAGGCTGCCATCGGCATCCAGTGCGGAAATGCCGATCAGGGCATAATCGACGCGGAAATTCTCGATGAAGCGCATGGCGAGCGCGCCTACCACGGCCCGGTCGCCGGTCCTGACCTTGCCGCCCACGCTGACCAGCTCGAGCGCGGGATGGCTGGAGAGAGTGTCGATCACGTTGAGATTGTTGGAGATCACCATCAGATTGCGATGGTGTGTGAAGTTGGCCGCCACGGCTTCGGTGGTCGTGCCGATGTTGACGAAGAGCGAGGCCCCGTCCGGGATCAACGCCGCAGCGGCAGCGCCGATCCGCGCCTTGGCATCGGAGGCGACATCCCGGCGCTTGTCATAGGCCAGGTTGTCCACGCCGGAAGTGATGAGCGCGCCGCCGTGAACGCGCGAGAGCAGAGACTGCCCGGCCAGGACGTTCAGGTCCTTGCGGATGGTCTGCGGGGTCACGCTCAGGCGCTCCGCAAGATCGTCCACGCTCACGCTGCCGGCACCGCGCGCGATCTCCAGGATATGTGCGCGGCGCTGGGCCACGATGTCGCCGTTGCTCTCCGCCGTGCTCTCGATCATTTCTTGCGGTCTCGCCCCTGGATGGATCGAACCCTTAGCGCGGCCGGGCCGCATCGATCAATCGCGCGCGAGCCAGGTATCGATCGCTTCGGCGGCGCCGGAGGGCACATGAAGGCCCAGCTTGCTGCGGCGGAACAGGATATCCTCCGCGTCGCGCGCCCATTCCGCGGCCTTCAGATAGTCGATCTCCCGGGCATGGAGGCCGCCGCCGAAGTCCTGGCCCAGATCGGCAGGGGTGCGGGCATCGGCCAGGATCGTGCGGGCGCGCGTGCCGTAAGCGCGAGCGAGGCGGCGGAGAAGCGCAGACGGCATCTGGGGATAAGTGCTCTCCAGTTCGCCAAGGAAGCCCTCGAAATCGCCTTTCGCAATGTCTCCGCCCGGCAGCACCGCGCCTGCAGTCCAGGGCTTGGCGGCCTCTGGGAAGAGCTCGGCGATGTGCTCCATCGCATGTTCGGCCAGTTTGCGGAACGTCGTGATCTTGCCGCCGAAGATCGAGAGCATGGGGGCCTGTCCCGCATCGCCCTTCTCGAAATCGAGCACGTAGTCGCGCGTCACGGCAGAGGCGTTGGCGGCATGGTCGTCATAGAGCGGCCGGATTCCGGCATAACTCCAGACGATGTCCCGCGGGGTCACGCCCCGGTCGAAGTAGCGGTTGACGGTTTCGCACAAGTAATCGACCTCGCCCGGGCTGATCGAGGGCTTGCCGGGGGCTTCGGTCCAGGGCTCGTCGGTCGTGCCGATCAGCGTGAAATCCTGCTCGTAAGGGATTGCGAAGACGATCCGCCGGTCGGGGTTCTGCAGCATGAAGGCATGGTCGCCCTCGTAAAGGCGCGGCACGACGATGTGACTGCCCTTGACCAGGCGCACGCCCCGGTCGTCCTTCGCCCGGCCGAGGTTGCGCAGGACCGCATCCACCCAGGGACCGGCCGCGTTGACGAGCATGCGCGCGCGGACCTGGCGCGGGCCGTGGGCATTCTCGACCGTGGCCAGCCACTCGCCGTCCTGAGTGACGGCGCCGGTCAGGCGCGTGCGGGTCTCGATCCGGGCTCCGCGCGCGGCGGCGTCCATCGCGTTGAGCACGACCAGGCGGCTGTCTTCCACCCAGCAGTCCGAATAGACGAAAGCCTTTCCTTTGCCTTTCGAATTTTGCGTTTTCAGCCCATTGCCCTGCTGGCCGCGATCGAGGTCGATCGTCTCGGTGCCGGGCAGGTTCTTGCGGCCGCCGAGGTGGTCGTAGAGGAACAGGCCCAGGCGGACCATCCAGGCCGGGCGCGGCGAAAGCGATTGCGGCAGTACGAAACGAAGCGGCCAGATGATGTGCGGCGCCATGCCCAGCAGGCGCTCGCGCTCGATCAGTGCTTCGCGCACGAGCCGGAACTCATAGTACTCCAGATAGCGCAGTCCGCCGTGGATGAGCTTCGTGGAGGATGAGGAGGTGTGGCTGGCGAGATCGTCCTGCTCCACCAGCAGCACCGAGAGGCCGCGCCCCGCCGCATCGCGCGCGATCCCTGCGCCGTTCACGCCGCCGCCCACGATCAGAAGGTCATAGACATCGTCCGGGGCGGGGGGCTGCATGGCGACTTCTCCCTGGGGCTTGGGCATTTCGGTTCTCTGGCAACTTCACGGGATGACTTTCGTTTTCTGAAAATAGAGTTCGAAATACGAAAATGCAAACGAAACTGTTGACGTTCGTTCGAAAGCGTGTGCAGATGCCCGAACCAAGCAGAGTTGCGAGAGGATCCATGGTGGCAGATGACCTGCGCGCGCTGCGCGGCGAACTGATTTCCGAAATGCTGGCAGTGATCATCATCATCACGATCGGCGATTCCGCCGCTGCCATGATCACGCTCTACGATCCCAGCCCATACGCCCAGGCCTATTGGGGCGTCTGCATCGCTTGGGGCCTTGCCGTCACCATGGCGATCTATGTGACGGGCTCCGTCTCCGGCACTCACGCCAACCCGGCCGTCACGCTGGCGCTCATGCTGTTTCGCGGATTTCCGAAAAGGAAAGTGCTGCCCTACTGGGCCGCGCAAGTGCTGGGCGGGATGATCGGCGCGGCATTGGTGCTGCAACTCTATCATCCCGTGATCGACGCCTATAACGCCGCCCACGGCATGACCCGCGCCACCGGCGGCGCGGCGGGCGTGTTCTTCACGCATCCCGGTGAACATATCACGCCGATCCACGCATTCTGGGATCAGGTCATCCTCACCGGCATGCTGCTCCTGGGCATTTTCGCCATTACCGATGAGTTCAACGACATGGCACCGCGCGCCAATTCGGGCGCCTTGATGATCGGCCTGCTGGTTGCCATGATCGGCGCTTCGGGCGGTTACCTCGAAGCCTGGGCGATCAATCCGGCGCGCGATTTCGGCCCGCGCCTGTTTGCCTACTTCGCCGGTTGGGGCAGTTCGGCGCTGCCCAGCCCCGGCAATTACTGGTGGGTTCCGATCGCGGGGCCCCTTGTGGGCGGCGTGGCCGGAGCGGGCCTCTACCAGATCGCCATAAAGCCCTACCTGCCCTCGGGTCGCAAATCGGGGCAGGACGCCGCCGCATCTGACGCTTGACTGAAACGACAAGATACCCTCGGAGAGTCCCCGCTATGACCCAGCCCCGCCACGTTCTCGCCATCGACCAGGGCACCACTTCGACGCGCGCGATCATCTTCGATGACGCCGCTCGCCCGGTCGCGACTTCCCAATGCGAGTTCGAGCAGCACTACCCCGACCTGGGCTGGGTCGAACACGATGCGGAGGACATCTGGCGCGACACCGTGAAAGTGGCGCGTGAGGCTATCGAACGTAGCGGCGTCGGTGCGGCGGCCATAGCCGGGATCGGCATCACCAACCAGCGGGAGACCGTGGTCGTCTGGGAGCGCGAAAGCGGCAAGCCGATCCATCGGGCGATCGTCTGGCAGGACCGGCGCACGGCCCGGCTCTGCGCCGAGCTCAAGGCCGACGGCGCCGAACCCGACGTGCGCGCCCGCACCGGCCTGCTGATCGATCCCTATTTCTCTGCGACCAAGCTCGCCTGGATCCTGGACAATGTCGACAATGGCCGTGCGCGCGCCGAACGCGGAGAGCTGGCCTTCGGTACGATCGACAGTTTTCTGCTCTGGCGCCTGACGGGCGGGAAAGTCCACGCCACCGACGTCACCAATGCCGGGCGGACATTGCTCTACAACATTCGCGAACAGCGCTGGGACGAGGAACTGTGCCGCCTGTTCAGAGTGCCTGTGCAGATGCTTCCAGAAGTGCATGATAATGCACATATCTTCGGGATGACCAGCAAGGACTTGTTCGGCGTGGAGATCCCGCTGGCCGGTGTCGCCGGGGACCAGCAGGCCGCGCTCTTCGGACAGGCCTGCTTCGAAGCCGGCATGGCCAAGTCGACCTACGGAACCGGATGTTTCATGCTGCTCAACACCGGATCGGAAGCGGTGGCATCGGAGAATCGCGTGCTCACCACCCCGGCCTACCGCCTTGACGGCAAGATGACTTATGCGCTGGAAGGCTCGATCTTCGTGGCTGGCGCTGCCGTGAAGTGGCTTCGCGACGGCATCGGCGTCATCACCCATGCCCGCGAAACCAACGATATGGCCACGCAGGTTCCGAGCAACCACGGCGTCTACATGGTGCCCGCCTTCGTCGGCCTCGGGGCGCCCCACTGGGACCCGGACGCGCGCGGCGCGATCTTCGGGCTGACGCTTGGCGCCACCCAGGCCCATCTCGCGCGCGCGGCGCTGGAGGCGGTGTCCTACCAGACCATGGACCTCGCCCGCGCCATGGTCTCGGACGGTGGTGAGGAACTTGCGAAGCTGCGCGTGGATGGCGGCATGGCGGCGAACGACTGGCTCTGCCAGTTCCTGGCCGACATGCTCGACGCCCCGGTGGAACGGCCTGTCCATCTGGAAACGACCGCGCTGGGCGCCGCCTTCCATGCCGGTCTGGCAACGGGCGTCTGGCCTGACCTCGACGCATTGGCGGCAACCTGGACTCAGGGAAGCCTGTTCACCCCGCAGATGAGCGGCCAGACCCGCAAGGTGCTGATCGACGGTTGGCACGATGCCGTGCGGCGAACCTTGAGCAAGTAAACCGCGGGCAGCCGAGAGAGAGGGAGTTGCGCGAGCGGGGCGCGCCTGCGATAGGCGCGGCGCTCCGTTTTTTCGCGTTTGCAGCAAGGACCTCCCAGATGCCGGCCAGCACGGTCACTTCCCGTTCCGATGGTCCTCGCTCGGTCGGTATCGACTTCGGGACCACCAATTCGGTCATCGCGCTGGCAGACGATGCCGGAGGGGCCGAACTCGTGGAGTTCGCCGCGCCGGGTGGCCCCGGTTCGGTGTTCCGTTCGGCGCTTTGCTTCTGGCAGGAAGAGGGCGTGCCCGGCGGGCTGGCGCATGAGGCCGGCCCCTGGGCGATCTCGGAATTCCTCGAATTCCCGCAAGGCTCGCGCTTCCTGCAATCCTTCAAGTCGGTAGCGGCCAATCCTGCTTTCGAGCAGGCCACGCTTTTCGAGAAGCGCCTGCGTTTCGAAGAGTTGGGCCAGGTATTTCTCAAGCACCTCGTCGCCCATGCCGGGGATGCCCTGCGCGCCTTGCCCGAGCGCGTGGTGGTCGGCCGGCCGGTGCGCTACGTCGGCTCCCGGCCGGATGAGGCCCTGGCGCGGACACGCTACGATGCGATGTTCAAGCTGCTCGGGCGTCAGGTTCACTACGTCTACGAGCCGATCGGCGCGGCATTCAGCTTCGCGTCGCGCCTGACGGAACCCGCGACCCTGCTGGTGGCCGACTTCGGCGGCGGCACCAGCGACTTCTCGATCGTGCGCGTGAACGCACCGGGCACGGCGCGGCGCTGCGAGCCGCTGGGCTCTGCCGGTATCGGCATCGCCGGCGACCGCTTCGACTACCGCATCATGGACCATCTGGTGCTGCCGCTGCTCGGCAAGGGCGGCACCTATCGTTCCTTCGACAAAGTGCTGGAAATCCCGCCCGGCCACTTCGCCGACTTCGGCGACTGGTCGCGCCTGGCGATGATGCGTAACCGCCGCACGCTGGAGCAGTTGGCCAAGCTGAAGCACGGAGCGACCGATCCGGCCGCCATCGATCGCATGATCGCCGTGGTGGAGCACGAACTCGGCTTCGGGCTTTACGAGGCTGTCGGCCGCTTGAAACGAGCGCTATCAGGCGCGGACCACGGCGCTTTCCACTTCGAGAGCGAGGCACTGACCATCTCGGCCGATGTCAGCCGCGATGAATTCGAAAGCTGGATCGCGCCGGATCTCCAGCGCATCGGCGAGACCGTCGACAGTGCTCTGGCTCAGGCCGGGCTGCTCGCCGATGAGATCGACCACGTTTTCCTGACCGGTGGCTCCTCGCTCATTCCCGCGGTGCGCGCTCTGTTCGAGCAGCGTTTCGGGGATGGCCGCATCGCCACCGGCAACGAATTGACCTCGATCGCGCATGGCCTTGCGCTCATCGGGCAGTCGCCGGATCTCGACGAATGGGTCGCCGCGGAATCCGCCTGACGCGTTTGAAGCCCGGCGCCGGGAAGGCCTAGATCGGCCACTGCTCCTGGCGGTGGGCGGAATCCCAGAACATCCATTCAAAGCGCGTGGCGTTGCGGAAGGCCGTTGCCATGGCTTCTCGGGTCGCGGGCGAGGCATGTGCTGCGGCTTCATCCATCAGCCTGCACACGCGGTCGGTCGCCTCTCCGAAGGACGGCGCGGCATATGTGTCGATCCAGGCGGCATAGGGATTGGGAGAGGCCGCGCGCGGCTTGATCGCGCAGCCGACTTCCCAATAGACCCAGAAGCAGGGCAGGATTCCGGCGATCAGTTCTTCGTAGCTGCGGGTCGCAGCCAGGCTTGCAAGGTAGCCGGTATAACCCAGGCACGCGGGCGAAGCCTCGCTGCCTGCCGCCGTTTCCGCCGTCACGCCGAACTGGGCGAAGAAGGCCTGGTGCAGCGCTTCCTCGACCTGAACGGCCACTTTGGCGCCATCCGAGAATTCCAGTCGACCTGCCGCCGTGGGCGCGCGGGCCGCGGCGATTGCCAGCACGCGGGCATATTCGGCAAGGTAGAGGCTATCCTGTACGATGTAGTGGCGGAAGCTCTCGGGCGCGAGCGTGCCCTCGGCCAGCTCGTCCAGAAACGGATGAGCCAGGATCGCACGGCGCAGGGGCGCCACATCGGCCCAGATCGTTTCGCAAAAGCTCATGGTGTCCCCAGGTTTCGATGTCCGCACATCATTGGCCCCGCCCGTCACTTTGCGGCGGGCGCTTCCTGATCGAAGATCCAGTTCAGGTAGGCCGCGATACGGACACCCGCGCGTTCGAGGCGGTCATCGATTTCGGCGCGGTGCTGATATGCATAGTCCCAGGAAATGGAGGGCTGCTTCGGATAGATCGTCTTGCGCAGGGCGATGCTCTCCGAGGTCCAGACTTGCGGGTCGCGGACGTTCCAGGCAACGACCTGCTCGGGCGTGATCTTGCGCGACAGCCAGTGCGCATATTCGGAGTAGGACAGCGAGCGCTGTTCGATCATCCCGGAATCCCACACCGAGTGCAGGTTGGTTTCCTTGCCGAACCACGTCACCTTGAAGTCATTGCCGCCGCGGTCCGTGCCGCCGCCGACATGGAGAGGCTGGTGCAGATCGCCGATGATGTGGACGATGAAGCGCAGGGCCAGGCGCTTGTCCTCGATCGATGCCTTCGGATCGCGCAAGGTGGCGGCAAAGCGGGGCAGGGCGGTCAGCGCATCGCCTTCCGGCGGCGCGTCGGAAGCCTTGTAGGCATCGCCTTCGCGCACGGTGACATAGTGCCAGGGACTGGCCTTCTTCTGCCAGAAATCGGAAGGGTCGGACTTCATGTCGTCCGGCCAGGTCGCTGCTTCGGCCAGGTCTTCGTTGCCGAGCAGGAGGCGTACTTGAGCCCGGGCGACGCCGCTCAGGTTCTCGTCCGCGATGGCGCCGGTGATGCGGTGCCCAATCGCGCCCCAGGCCATGGCCGGCGCAGTGGGGGTGAGGGCGACGCCGAGGGCAGCGAAGAGCGAGGCGGCAAGAGTCGGATAACGCATGGTGCACTCCATACAGCAACCGGAGGCTCTTGCCAGTTGCCGCAAGCAAATCAATCGCCTGCGGCTGCTATCTGCACCAGAGTGCCATTTTCACGAGACGAGGCTGCGGGCACCCAGAGGCGGGCAGCGGCAGAGGCTGGCCCGCGCGCCACAGGCCGAGCCGATTGTAGATGTTCGGCATTTCGGCATCTATGACCGCGAGAGGATTTCCGTCCCCATAGGTCGTCGCACTGCGGAACCGCAGGACCTGCCGATAGGGGCCTTGCGGAGAGGGGCGATCGACGGTGATCCAGTAGCCATAGGGTGCATCGCCAGTAGGCTCGGCAGCGATCACGGCGCCCTGCAGCGGTCCCGCCTCGACATAGCGCAGCTCCTGATTGTTGTTCCGGCCGGTTCTCCGCGCAAATACCAGGGCGAAATCGTCTTTCACCCGGTCATAGGCGTAGAGTTGCAGGCCGATGCGCTGGTCGTTGTTGCCGGCGTGGAAACTTGCGAACTGGACCAGCAGCAGCGGATGTTCGCTGCCCGGCCGGACCACGTCCGCACGTTGGAGATAGTGCGGGACGGAGAACGCGTCGTCTCCAGCAGGAAGCCGCAAGGCCGCAGAAGTCGCGGGATGGCAGGACCGTTCCCGATCCCGGGAGATACAGGCTGTGATGGGTCCGGGGGCCATTTCGCCGGAAGGGTCTTCCTCCTCGCCGCCCTGCCTTACGGTCAATTGCCAGGGCGAGCGCGCTTCGAAAGGAGCAGCCAGGTCTACGGTCCGGATGACCTTTCCGGGGGTGGCATAAGCGGGTGCCGGCAACAGGCCCGCCATACAGAGCCATGCCGTCAAACCAAGCCGGTTCATGTAAGTTCTCGTCCTCACTATCAACAACAAGTCACTGTTTTAAAACACGATCATCCTTCGCTATCCAACCGGATCGACCTCGTAAAGTTCGAGCGGAAGCCCGTCGGGGTCGGTAAAGAATGTAAAGCGCTTGTCCGTGTAAGGATCGATACGGATCGGTTCGCAGGCCACGCCCCTGACTTCAAGCCTGGCCACTTCGGCATCGAGGTCGGCTACGGCGAAGGAAAGATGGCGCAGCCCGCAGGCTTCCGGCCGCGACGGACGTGGCGGCGGCTTGGGGAAGGAGAACAGTTCGATCTGGGCGTTGCCCGCGTCGAGGTCGCATTTCCAGGAGGCGCGCTCCTCGCGAAAGACCTCGCGGATGATCGGCAGGCCCAGCGTCTCGTGATAGAACGCTCTGGAGCGTTGGTAGTCCGATCCGATGATGGCGATATGGTGGATGGCGCGCATGGCGGCCCCTTAGCATCGCGCCGAACCGCTGTCCTCCTTCCGACTTTCGGTGAGGGTCCGGCTTGCGACAAGCTGCCCGGCAGCTTCGGCGGATCCGTGCCCTTACTGCCGGGGGCCAGGGTCAGGGTCTCCCTTGGTCGTAGGCTTCCAGCGCCGCGCGGTCTTCATTGGATACGAATTCGCAGGCCAGCAGCGTCTTGCCCGGCATCGCCGGACCCTCCCGCGCCACGATGGAGATCAGGCCCAGGTCGTTCATGCCTTGCTGTTCTTCAGGCAGAACCCGCGCAAAGCCAGTCGTGGAGGCGCCGAAAAGGTGGCTCTTCTCGGCCGACAGAGCGTACCGCTTGCCCAGTTCCGCCGCCACGGCGCCCTCCAGCAGCACGCCGACCGACATCCCGGCAAAGACGACATCCTGTGTCTTGAAGCCGTCCCGCTCGATCGGCGCAGGCAGATGATAGATCGCGGCGCCGAGCGAAGAAGTGTCGGGCTTGGCAAGCTTCTCCGCCGCTTCGTAAAGGTCCATGGCGTTGCTGGTGGAATAGGGCGGTTCACAAAGGGCAGCGGCAAGGAAGTCCGGCGTCTGCGCCGCAGCGTGGGAAGGTGCGGCCAGCGCGGCGACGAGCAGGGCAAAACGATTCATGACCGGGAATTGCACCATGTTTTCAGCAATTTCAACGGTTTGATGCCGCCTCGAAGAAAAGACCTGAGATCAGTTCTTCGGTGCCATCGGTTTCTGGGATCGCACTTCTCCCAGCAGCAGGCCGAGGTATTTCTCGGCTTCGGCCGACTGGCTCTTGGGGAAAGCGGCCGTCATCCGCCCGCTCCAATAGCCGTAGTTCACCGTGGTCAAGCTGAACAGCCAGGGCTGGTTGTCCCGATAACCGCTGAACGTGCCGCGATAGGCGTCCAGCTTGCGGTTGGTCGGGATCTTGGTGGGACCTTCCGAGACGATGGCGGGGGCAGCGAAGTGCGCCATCGCGGCTTGGCGCATGATCATGTAGTGATCGCGCGCAGACATATCGTCGATATGGAGGATCGCCATGCGCACGGCGATCTTGTCGCTTCCGCTGCCGATCTGCCGGTCGTAGCCGATGGCGACATATTCTCCGCTTGGGTCGTAGGCTTTCTCGCTAAGCCGTTTGAAACCTTGGAATTCTGCCGGGAAACGCAGCCCGCTGGCGGTGTGGACAAGCGTGGTCCCATCCGCCGCGAGGGTGAAGCCTTCGGGAACGTCCACGGAGGGGACAGCCGCCATGGGCGAAACGGCCGGGGAAGGCTGGGCGAGGGCCGGCGCAGCAATGCCGGCGGCCAGCAGCACGGCCAGCGCGCCAATAGAGGAACAGATGGTTGAAGGCATCGGCGTCAAATCCCCTGGTCACGGCGGCGCTGCGGTAAATGACGCCCCCGTCGCACTCAAGTCTAGGACCATTCACAAGTTGCAATCAACATTTGAATTGCGGGTGAATCTCTCGAATGTCGATAAACGTGCTTAACAAAATCCATGCGCGACTTCGAAGGCAGGCTGATTTCACGGAGGCTTGAGGCTTGGCGGTAATCGGCTAGAGCTTGGCCTCCTGCATGGAATTCGGGCAGGCGTTGGAGAGAAACATGAGTGAAGGCATTTTGGTGATCGATAGCGGCGGCGTTCTCGAGATCCTGATCGATCGGCCCGAAAAGAAGAATGCCCTCACCGCGCCGATGTACCGCGCGATGACGGCCGCTCTGGCTTCGGCGTCGGCGCGGCCGGACATCGGTGTGGTGCTGGTCGGCGGGCTGGGGGATGCCTTCTGCGCCGGGAACGACCTTGCCGATTTCATGTCCGGGCCGGATGGCGCCGAGGCCGCGCTCAATTTCATCCGGGCGATCGCGGTCTTCGAAAAGCCGCTGGTTGCGGCCGTGCAGGGGCTGGCCGTGGGTGTCGGCACGACGATGCTGTTTCACTGCGACCTCGTCTATGCCGCCCCAGACGCCGCCTTCGTCATGCCCTTCGTGAACCTGGGTATCGTGCCGGAAGCGGCATCCAGCCTGCTCGCGCCTGCCACTCTGGGCCATGCCAAGGCGGCGGCCATGCTGCTGCTGGGCGAACCGCTGGATGCGCAAGGCGCGGAGCGTGCGGGCCTGGTCACGGCGGTAGTGCCGGCAAACGCCTTGCTCGGCCATGCCCGGGCCAAGGCGGCGGCACTCATGGCCAAGCCGCCGGAGGCCCTGCTGGCGACGCGCCGGTTGATGAAAGGCGATCCGGCGCTCGTTTCCGCCCGGATCGAGGAGGAGGCGCGGATCTTCCGAGAGGCGCTGCAATCGCCCGAGGCGCGCGAGGCCTTCATCGCCTTTTTCGAAAAGCGTCCGCCCGTGTTCCGGCGCGGATAAGCCCGGTTACCCGGGCTCGCGTCGGGGCTGCTCGGCGCCGGTGACACGGCGCCAGTGCTCGTCTGCGCGGCGCTCGAACGTGCCGCTTTCGCGTGCCTCGCTGCGGTAGAGAGAGCCTTTGGGCATGGGCGAATAAACCTGATCCACCCAGCCGCGCGGATCGTCGTGAGGCCAGATATATCCGACGTGGCCGAGCTGGCTGGCGCCCTTGTAATGGGCATCGCGCAAGTGCAGCGGCACTTGCGCGGGCGGCTGCCCGGCCACGAATTGCAATGCGGCCGAGATGCCGCGTGATGCGGAAGCCGATTTCGGCGCGCGGGCGACGTGCAGGGCTGCATGGGCCAGGACGATCTGGGCTTCGGGATAGCCGATCTTCTCGACGGCGTGGAGCGCTGCCACGGCTGTCTGCAAGGCGGTGTTGTCGGCCAGGCCCACGTCTTCGGAGGCGTGGATCATGATCCGCCGCGCTATGTAGCGGGGATCTTCGCCGCCGTGGACCAGGCGCGCCAACCAGTAGAGGGTGGCATCCGCATCGGAGCCGCGCATGGACTTCACGAAAGCCGAAACGACATCGTAGTGGGCGTCGCCCGACCGGTCGTGGTTTACCGGCGCGGCGGCGTAGGCCTCTTCCAGCATGGCATCGGTAACTTCGAACGCCGCGTCGCCATGCCCGAGTGCCAGACTTTCGAGGGTCGTCAGCGCACGGCGGGCATCACCGCCGGACCGCCCCGCGACCATGCGTACCTGCTCGGGCGTCATGGCGATGGCAGCGCCCTCGGCGTGGAGGTGCTCGATCCCCCGGCGCACCACCTTTTCCATGTCCTCTATCGAGAGCGGTTCCAGTTTGAGGATGGTCGAGCGGGAGACCAGCGCCGGAGTGAGGACATGATAGGGATTGCCGGTGGTCGCGCCGATGAAGTCGGCGATGCCGTCTTCGCAGATCGCCAGCAGGTCGTCGGTCTGGGTGGCGGAAAAGCGCTGCACTTCGTCCACGAAGATCAGCAGGGGATGGACGCGCGCTTCATCCGCCAGCTTGCGGATTTCCGCGACTCCGGCGCGCGTGGCATTGAGCGGGCGGAAGGTCTTGCCCAGCATGGCGCCCACGGCCCGCGCGATCGAGGTCTTGCCGATGCCGGGCGGCCCGTAAAGGATCACGCTGCCCAGCGCTCCCGCCTTCACGCGCCGCCGCAGGATCGAGCCTTCGCCCACCACATGGCCCTGGCCGATAACATCGTCCAGCGAGGCGGGGCGGAGCAGGGCGGCAAGCGGCATCCTGCCGGCCGGCCCGGAACCTGCGAAGAGATCAGACATCGGTCATTTGAAAGTGCAGGCGGACGATCAGACCGTCAGCAGCAGCGTGTCGTCGCTTCGCGGCGCTGCAGGCTCGAAATCGGGGAGCGGTTCGAAAACCTCTTCAAGCAGTTCGGTCACTTCCAGGCCGGCGAGCTTGAACTGGCCGAGGCGGCGTTCTTCGGGCGAGCGCCATGCCTTGCTCAGGTTCAGCGCGCTGACGAAGAGGTCTCCGTGGCGCTCGAACATCAAATGCGGGGCGAGCTTGATGATGCCGCCGTTATAGCGGGCATTGACGGTGCGGCGAAACGAGATCGCTTCCATGAGAGAGAGACGGGTATCGATCATGCGCGTGTAGAAGCCAGTTCGGTATTCGGTAGATTTTGCATTGCAGCATTGTGAAGGCGACAACGGTTCGGCGCAAGAGCCTAGCGCATGACGAGCCACAGTTGATGCAGTGCGGTTGCGATCAGGCGCTGCGTCGTTCCTCGGGGTCGGTGGGGAGCGGCAGGCCCGTCCGATTGCGGCCGCCCTGCTTGGCCCGGTAGAGCGCGTCGTCAGCCTGGGTCATGATCGTGCGGCTTTCTTCGCCCCGCACGATCAGCGCAATTCCCACGCTTACGGTCGCTTCCACGGCGTTGCCGAGGGGATCGCGGATCGTCGTTTCCTCGAACCGCATGCGGATCCGCTCGCAGACCAGATGGGCCTGGTCGACGCCGAGACCGGCCAGCAATACGGCAAATTCCTCACCGCCAAGGCGGGCCACGAGATCGCCCTCGCGAACAGCGCCGCGCAGAATCGAGACGAAGCGCACCAGCACATCGTCTCCGGTGGCATGGCCGTGGCGGTCGTTGATGCGCTTGAAATGATCGAGATCGAACAGTGCCAGGCATCCCGTCGGGGCTTCGTCGGCAGCGGGTTCCGCAAGGGACTGGCCGAGCACGGCGAGAAGCGCCTCGTCGAAGGCGCGGCGGTTGCAGGCGCCGGTCAGGTGGTCGGTCATGGCCTGAGCGGTGAGGCTTTCCACCAGCTGCCGTCGGCGCGTTATTTCGCGGATGATGCTGACGGTGCCCGAAGTCTGCCCGTCCTCGTCGAGGATGCCGCGGATATGGCTTTCCACCCAGACGATGTCGCCGTTCTTGCAGCAGACCCGATATTCGAGGATCGCCGTCTGGTCAGGGTCGGCCAGCGCGCGGCTGCGTGCTTCGAGGATGGTGGGCACGTCGTCCGGCAGGATGAGCTTGAACATCGAGCTTCCCACCAGTTCGGCAGGCGCATAGCCGGTGACCTGCCTGGCCGAAGGCGAGGCGTAGCGCACCGTACCGTCCGCGCTCACGCGCACGACGATGTCGCTCATGCGGTCGAGCACTGCGCGGTGCAGCGCCTCGGCGGCGTGCAGGCGGTCCACCAGGCGGCGGCGCGAGCGCAGTTCGGCGGCCAGCGGCAGGATGATAAGCACGATGGAGGCGAAATAGATCTGCAGGACCTGGAGCTTCATGGCCATTGGACCATGAAGCAGGGTCGTCGGCCCGCGTCCTGCCAGGGAGAACGACAGGCCGATGCTCACCAGGATGACGATGGAGGAAATCGCACCGAACCGCCCCAGTCGCAGAGTGGCCGCGACCATCGGCACGAAGGGAATGATGACCAGCGGTATCACGTTCTGACCGAAGGTGATCAGCGAGGCCGCCACCACCAGTCCGAGCAGTATGGCCGCTTCGCCCACCCGCTTGCTTCCGGCTGCGGCGATCCATTGGCGGGTTTCGCCGCGCAGGGACAGAAGCACCGGCGGTGCGAAAGTCACGAAGCCGAGCGCATGGCCGGCATACCAGTCGAGCCAGGCTTTCCAATAAGGGATGCCGCTTGCGGCATGGGCGCATAGGGCCGCGCCGAAAGCTGCTGCCGCCGGGACCAGCAGTCCTGCGACAAGCAGGAACATGCCGACTTCGGGCAGCGACTGGAACCTGCCGAAACGCGGATAAAGCCGGCGCACCAGCCAGGCGGCGGAGACCGCCTCGGCAATGCAGAGCAGGGAGAGCGGCACGGCCACCAGGCCGTGGAAGCCGAAAAGCATGGAGGCGCAGAACCCGACCGGCGCGCATGCCAGCGCGATGCCCGCCCAGCGCCAGCGCGGCGTGCTGCTCAGCCTTGCGAAAAGGATCGGCCCTGCAAGCCACACGATGGCGATGCCGGCGTCGAAACGCGTCAGCTGCAGGGCGATGGCCGCGCAGACGAAATAAGTCGTGGCTGTCAGAACGGCCTCGCGCAGCGGCAGGCGAAGTCGTCTGGGGAACGAACGGGGCATCGCGCATGGCTAGTGGAATATGGTTAGCATCCTGTAAATGGGTAACTTGCCTGACCGCGGGTTTCCGCCGGGCGCCATTTCGGCCTGGCTCGGCCTCTCATCCGGGCTCCGCTTCCGAGGGGAAGCGCGCTTCCGCCACGAAGGCCGCGACGGTTGCCGCCTGCTCGTCGTTTCGCGTTGCCAGGGCCAGCGCGACTTTGGGGGCGTTGCCCGTAAGGTCGTGATAGGTCACGCCCCTGAACGAGGCGTCGCGCATGGATTCCGGCACAAGCGCCACACCCAGTTCGGCCGCGACGAGGGCCAGAACCGAAGCGACCTGCGGCGCCGACTGGCCCAGTATCGGTTCGAACCCGGCGCGGCGGCAGGCCTCCAGCGTGGCGTCGAACAAGGTGGGTCCGAGCGCGCGCGGGGTAAGGATGAAGGCGTCTTCGGCAAGCTGCTCCAGCCGGATCGGCTCGCCATGCGGCATTCGCGCCGAGGCGAGGGCGGCAATCAGGGGCTCGTCGGCCAGGTGAAAGAGGCGCAGCCCCTGCTTGTCCACGGCGTCGGGACGCAGGAAGGCTGCATCGAGCGAACCGTTCTTCAGGCCCTCCACCAGGCCGATGGAATTGTGCTCGGCCAGGCTCAGTTCGACGTCGGGGAAGCGGCGGCGATAGATGCGGATTGCCTGAGGAACGCGGGGATTGAACGCGGCCGAGCCGGTGAAACCCACCCGAATGCGGCCGGTTTCACCGGCGGCGGCGCGCTGGGCGGCAACGACGGCCTCTCCGACGAGACCGGGAATCTGACGCACACCGGCTTCGAAGGCCCGCCCGGCCTCGGTCAATTCCGCGCCTTGCGGGATGCGGTGGAAAAGGGGTGTGCCTACTTCGCGTTCCAGATCCTTGATCTGATGGCTGAGCGGCGGCTGTCCGATCCCCAGGCGCTGGGCGGCGCGCGTAAAGTGGCGTTCCTCAGCCACGGCCAGGAAATACCGGATGTGTCTGAGTTCCATCTGCCGCCTTCGCTTCATATCTAAAACATATTGAGATCGCCTTCATCATGAATTGGACAGATGGAGCGCACAAGCCCATTTCGGCCTCAGGAGATTTGAAATGGCTAGTTTGGCAACCGACACTGCAGAGTTCACGACCGAGGCGCATTCCGCGCCGGGGCAGACCGCATGGAACCGCGCCAGCGCCGACCATGTGCCGGCTCTGGAGCCCGTGGTGTTCCTGCCCGGCCTGCTCTGCGACCAGTCGCTCTGGCGCCGACAGGTCCATGCGCTGGCCGATGTCGCTGCGCCGATGATCGCCGATCTTACCCTCGACGACACGATCGGCGCCATGGCCGAGCGCACCCTGGCTGCCGCGCCGCGCCGCTTCTCGCTGGCGGGTCTCTCGATGGGCGGCTACGTCGCGCTGGAGATCATGCGCCGGGCGCCCGAGCGCGTTTCGCGCCTGGCTCTCATCAATTCCAGCGCTCGCGGCGATACGCCCGAACGCAGCCGGCAGCGCAAGGCCGGCATCGAGTCCCTGCGCCGCGGCAAGTTCGTGGGCATCACGCACCGCCTGCTGGGTGATCTGGTCCATGCGGACAACACCGTCGGCCCGGTTGCCGACGAGATGCGCGGCATGGCCTCGCGCGTCGGCGGTGATGCCTTCATTCGCCAGCAGCATGCGATCATGATGCGTCCGGATTCGCTGGACAGCCTGGGAGCCATCCGCGTTCCGACCATGATCGTGGTAGGCGAGGGGGACCGCATCACCCCGCCCGATCACGCCCGTGAGATCCATTCGCGGATCGAAGGCTCCAGCTTCCACATGATCGGCGCCTGCGGCCATATGGCGGCGCTCGAACATCCCGAGCAGGTGAACTTCCTGCTGCGGAACTGGCTCCAGCGCCAGGCAGCCTGAACGGGGGCAACCCGTTTTGAGCCGATAGGACGCGAAAAGCTCTCGGGCATTTTCGCAAATGCCGCTAACGAACTCTCCATGGGGGGAGTTCGCCATGTCCGCACCTGATCTTTCGCTGCTGGCGAAGCGGCGGTTCGCGCCGATGTTCGTCGTCCAGTTTCTGGGCGCCTTCAACGACAACCTGCTGAAATTCGCCATGCTGTTCCTGGCGAATTTCGTGATCTTCGCCGGTGAGGCCGACAAGGCGGGAATGCTGGCGGCCATCGCCAGCGGGGTGTTTATCGCGCCCTATTTCCTGTTCTCCGCCCTCGCCGGACAACTTGCCGACCGGATCGACAAGGCGCGACTTGTCCGCTGGATCAAGCTGGCCGAAATCGCGATCATGGCCGTGGGCCTGGGTGGGTTCTGGCTCCAGTCGATCCCCGTGCTGATGACGGCGCTGTTCCTGATGGGGCTTCATTCCACGCTCTTCGGACCGGTGAAATATTCGATCCTGCCGCAGCATCTTGCCGCGCACGAGATCATGGGTGGCACCGGCCTGATCGAGGCGGGAACATTCCTGGCGATCCTTGGCGGGCAGCTCGTGGCCGGCGTGATCCCGGCCTGGGAAGCGGGCCTGGCCGCCATGGGCATTGCATTTCTCGGCTACCTTTTCGCTCGCGCCATCCCGCCGGCGCCGCCGGTTCGCGGCGAGCATCCGGTCGACTGGAACCTCTGGCGCGGGACTATGGAGGTGCTGCGAACCGCGCGAAGCGGCCGGGCCGTCTGGCTCTCGGTCCTGGGCATAAGCTGGTTCTTCGCGGCAGGCGCCGTGCTCGTGTCGGAATTCGCGCCGCTGGTGAGTGGTACCCTGGCGGCCCGGCAGGAAGTGGCGACGGTGTTCCTGGTGATCTTTTCGGTGACGATCGCGCTGGGCTCGCTGGCGGTCAACAAGCTGCTGGGCGGCGAAGTCTCTGCGCGATATGTGCCGATCTCGGCATTGGGGCTGGCGATCGGCCTGATCGACCTCTGGCTCTCCACCAGCGGTTTCATCCCCGCCGCGCAGGAGGCTTCGTTCCGTCAGTTCCTGGCAAACCCCGGCGCGCCGCGCATCCTGGCAGACCTGGTGCTGGTGGCCTTCTCGGGCGGCATGTTCATCGTGCCGCTCTACGCGATCCTGCAAATGTACAGCGCCGCAGAGGAACGCTCCCGCATCATTGCCGCCAATAACATCGTCAATGCCGCGGTGACGGTCGGGGTCGTGCTGGCGATGACGGGGCTGCTGGCAGCGGGGCTCGACGTGCCGGAATTGATCGGCGTACTCGGTTTCGCCTCGCTGGCTGCCGCGCTGTTCGGGCTGCGCCTCGCGCGGGAGACGGCGACAGGGTGATGAGGAGCGCTGCGGGGACTAATCCCCGAAGCGCTCCCCGTCGCAGTGTCAGACGAGTTCGCCCAGAGTGGCGGCGTCGAAGCCCTTGAGCTTGCCGGATTCGCCCTTGCCGATCTTGCTGACCCAGTCCGGATCGGCAATCAGCGCGCGGCCGACCGCGATCAGGTCAAATTCGTCGCGCTCCATGCGCTCGACCAGATCGTCCAGCGCAGTGGAGGTTGAGCTTTCGCCGCCGAAGGCTGCCAGGAATTCGCCGGAAAGGCCGACCGAGCCGACGCTTATCGTGGCTGCACCCGTGAGCTTCTTGGCCCAGCCCGCGAAGTTCAGGCCCTTTTCGCCGTCGATTTCGGCGAATTCCGGCTCCCAGAAGCGGCGCTGCGAGCAGTGGAGCACGTCCACCCCGGCATCGACCAGCGGCTGCAGCCAATCGGCCATGAGATCGGGCGTCTCCGCCAGACGGGCGAGATAGTCCTGCTGCTTCCACTGGCTGAGGCGCAGGATGATGGGGTAGTCGGGCCCGACGGCCTCGCGCACGGCGGAGACGACCTCACCGGCAAAGCGCGATCGTTCGCGGATCGTGGCGCCGCCGTAGCGGTCCGCACGCTCGTTGGTGCCGGACCAGAAGAACTGGTCGATCAGGTAGCCGTGCGCGCCATGGATCTCGACCGTGTCGAAGCCGAGGCGCTTCGAAGCCGCTGCGGCGCGGGCGAAGGCGGAGACGGCATCGGCAATGTCTTCCTCGCTCATGGCCGAACCACGCGGCTGACCCGGCGCCAGCAACCCGGAAGGGCTCTCGACCGGCACGCCCGGATCCCAGCCATCCGGCCCCACCGTGGAGCCGGTGTGCCAGATCTGCGGGCCCATCTTGCCACCGGCGGCATGGACCGCGCCGATCACGCTTTTCCAACCCTCCAGTGCTTCTTCGCCGTGGAACAGCGGAATACCGGCCATGTTGCGAGAGGCGGGGCGGTCGATCACCGTGCCTTCCGAAAGGATCAGCCCCACGCCGCCTTCAGCGCGGCGCTGATAATAAGCCGCTTGCGGAGCACCGGGGATGCCCTCTGGCGCAAATCCGCGCGTCATCGGCGCCATGACGATCCGGTTCGGCAGGTCGAGCGAACGGATGCTGAAGGGGCGGAACAGGACTTCGGTATTGGATGCCGACATGCAGGCAGGTCTCCATTGAAACAGGAAGGCCCTTAGGTATAAACTGGAAACCTAGTGTCAATGAGGCACCTTTAATCGCCTAGGTATACTGGAGGATACCGCTTGCCCGAATGCCAGCATTTCGACATCGGCTGCCCGAGCCGGCAACTGTTCGACCAGATCGCGGACAAGTGGTCGATGATGGTGCTGACCGTGCTCGTTCCGGGGCCGATGCGTTTCAACGCCATCAAGCGGCACATGGAGGGCGTGACGCAGAAGGCGCTCACCCAGTGCCTGCGCAAACTGGAGCGCAACGGCCTGCTTTCCCGCCGGGTGATCCCGACTTCGCCGGTCGGCGTGGAGTACGAGATCACGGCCTTGGGCCAATCGCTCCATGCACCTTTCAAGGCGCTCTACCGGTGGACTCTCGACAATCTCGACGAAGTGGAAGAATCGCGGCGCGCTTTCGACCTGCGGGCCGCATAGGGCAGGGCGAGGCTCAAAGCTTGTAGGGGTTTCCGGGAAGCAGGCGGGCAGTCAGCGGTTCGTCGAGGTCCGGCACGCTCATCTCCACGCGGTCGCCGCTGATGGAGATGCTGGCGCATTCGCTGTCGCGGTTTTCCGGGCCGCCGACATCCTTTGCGCGGCGCTCGGAAACGCAAAGCAGTCCTTCGGGGCTGATCGCCCAGCGCTGCTGCATCACCCTGTGACCCTGGCCATGCTCGCGCATGCGGGCGATGCCGCCGGGCTTGAGGAAAATGACGTGCTCGCCCGGAAGCTGGGAATCGTCTTCTTCCAGCGTGTTGCCTGCAAGCCGCTCCACGGCGGCGCGCCCGGTGAGTGCTGCGGGGTCCTCGCCATCGGTCAAGGCGGGCAGGCTCGCGGCGGCGAGGATTGCAAATCCCAGTGCAATGTCCGTCATGTCCGTGTTCCTGTCTGGTGATCCGAAAATCCCACCCACCCCGATTTGATATAGAAACAGAAGCGGTTGCGGAATGGGGTTGGATGAAAATGACCGTCTTCGGCAGCCCGACACGGCCGTAACGCAAAAAAGGCGGCTCTCGCGAGCCGCCTTTTCCTCGTCCTCGTCCGGCCTTCCCGGTGGCTGGCCGTGATGCCGGCCGGACGAAGGCGTCAGATCAGAACTTCATGCCGACGCCGACCAGGCCGACATCCGCATCCGGCGTGTTGTCGCCGACGAGCAGGTGCTTGTATTCGACCTTGCCGTAGAACTTGTCGTTCAGGTCCTGCTGCAGGCCGCCGCCCACGCCGACGGCGCTGTTGCCGTACTTGGTGAACTTCGACTGCCAGGTCGAGGCGGCATAGAGCTTGGTCGAAGGCGTGACCTTCACACCGGCGCGGCCGCCGACGCCCCACGAGACGCGGGTGTTGTCGGTCAGCACCTTGTCGGCCGAACCTTCCACGCCCACGAAGAACTTTTCGCCGAGATCGTAGTCGTAACCGGCAGCGACGCCAGCTACTGCATCGCTGTCGCTACCGTCCCAGATCACGCCGGTGCGCGCTTCCACGCGGGCCTCGTTCGCGAAAGCGGGCGAGGCGGCAGCGACGGCGGCAACCGCGGCGAGCGAAACAAGTGCAATACGCATATTCAAACTCCAGTATCTTTCTTCCCCGGCCCTCTTCCGGGCAGCCACCGAGTGGAGGCCAGGGCCTTGCACCGAAGTGAACAAGTCATTCTGATGACAGTCAGAATTCCGGCCCGTCTCGCCTTTGCAGGGCTGGAGGAGCCAGGTTTCCTGCGGGCTTCGGCTTGTTCTGCGTGGCTCTGCGGGTGCCGCGAACGGTCAAAAATGCTCTGTGGATAAAATCGGCAAAACCGCGGGATAGCGAGTGGATGGGGCGGTAAAACCCCCGTGCACGCGGCACATCTTCGCGAGGACCGGGCCGCCGCGCCGTCCATTGTATAAGGATGCTTCTGGAAGGAGAGGAAAAGATGCTGGTCCGGAAGGCATAGGCAAGCGCGAATCCTTTGCCTATGAGGGCCGCCATGGACGACAATCTCCGCCGCGCCGCCCTCGACTACCACCTCCATCCGCAGCCGGGTAAGCTCCGTATCGAGCCGACCAAGCGCATGGTAAACCAGCGCGACCTGGCGCTGGCCTATTCGCCGGGGGTCGCCGCACCCTGCGTCGAGATCGCTGCCGATCCCGACAAGGCGATGGACTATACCGCGCGCGGCAATCTGGTGGCCGTGATCTCCAACGGCACCGCAGTGCTCGGCCTGGGCGCGATCGGTGCGCTGGCCTCGAAGCCGGTGATGGAGGGCAAGGCCGTCCTCTTCAAGAAATTCGCCGACATCGACGTGTTCGACCTGGAAGTGGACACCACCGATCCGGACAAGTTCGTCGAAGCGGTGGCTCTGCTGGAACCGACCTTCGGCGGTATCAACCTCGAAGACATCAAGGCTCCCGAATGCTTCGCCATCGAGGCGCGGCTCAAGGAACGCATGAACATCCCGGTGTTCCATGACGACCAGCACGGCACGGCCATCGTCGTCGCCGCCGCGGTCCGCAATGCGCTGGTGCTTCAGGGCAAGACCCTGGCTGAAGCCAAGCTGGTCACCTCGGGCGCGGGCGCGGCAGCGCTGGCCTGTGTCGACCTGCTGGTTTCGATGGGCCTCCAGATCGAGAACGTGACGCTGACCGACAAGGACGGCGTCATCCACTCGGGCCGCGAGGGCATGTTGCCGAACATGGCGCGTTACGCGCGCGAGACCAATGCGCGGTCGCTGCCGGAAGTTCTGCCCGGCGCGAACCTCTTCCTCGGCCTTTCGGCGCCGGGCGTGCTCAAGCCGGAATGGCTGCCGCTGATGGCGCCGAACCCGCTGATCTTCGCGCTCGCCAATCCCGAGCCCGAAATCCGCCCCGAAATCGCTCGCGAAGTTCGCCCGGATGCGATCATCGCCACCGGCCGCTCGGACTATCCGAACCAGGTCAACAACGTCCTGTGCTTCCCCTACATCTTCCGCGGCGCGCTGGACGTAGGCGCGACGGCGATCAACGAAGAAATGAAGGCGGCTGCGGCAGAGGCTATCGCCGCACTCGCCCGCTTGCCCGCGCATGACAGCGTTGCCCAGGCCTACGGCGGTCGCAAGCTGGTGTTCGGCCCCGAATATATCATCCCGACGCCCTTCGATCCGCGCCTGATCGGCGAGATCGCGGTAGCTGTTGCCCGGGCGGCCATGGCCAGCGGCGTCGCCCGCAAGACCGTCGACCTCGACGAATACAAGCGCAAGCTGACGCGCCAGAACACGCGTTCCGGACAGCTCATGCTTCCGGTGTTCCAGGCGGCGCGCGGCTCCGGCCGCCGCATCGTCTACGGCGAAGGCGAAGACGAGCGCGTGCTGCGCGCCATCCAGGACGTGCTCGACGAAGAAATCGCGCGTCCCACCATCGTCGCCCGCCGCCGCGTCCTGGAAGAAAAGCTGCCCGGCCTCGGTCTCGGCTTCCAGCTCGACCGCGACGTGGAAGTGATCGACCCCGAAACCGACCATGAGGTCATGGGCGAGCTCGTCGAGGCCTATCGCGCGGTGGCTTCGCGCAAGGGCGTGCCATCCGACGAGATCCCGCGCCATGTCTATCGGCGCCCGACACTGACCGCGGCGCTCCTGCTGCGCACCGGCCGGGTCGATGCGGCCCTGGTCGGTGGGCGCTCCGAATATTGGGGCCAGATCGAGCACGTCCTGCGCGTGATCGACCGCGAGCCGGGCAGCAGCCGCGTCTACGCACTTTCAGGTCTGATCCTGGATGCCGGCGCGCTGTTTATCACCGACACGCACATGGTGCCGGATCCCACACCGGAGCAGATCGCCGAAATGGCGCAGCTCGGTGCCACCCAGCTCAAGCACTTCGGCCTGCGTCCTCGCGTCGCGTTGCTCTCGCACTCCAATTTCGGCGCTTCGCATAGCCCGAGCGCGCGCAAGATGCGCGCCGCCCTGGACATCGTGAAGGCCGCAGCACCGGATCTGAAGATCGACGGTGAAATGCATGCCGATGCCGCGCTCAGCCAGGCCCTTCGCGATCGCCTGGTGCCGGATGCCCGGTTCGAGGGACCCGCGAACCTGTTGGTGATGCCAAACCTCGATGCGGCGAACATTACGCTGACGGCGCTCTCGGCTTCGTCCAGTTCGCCTACTGTCGGCCCGATGCTGATGGGCCTTTCCCAGCCCATCCACGTCCTGACGCCTGGCGTCACCGCGCGCGGCATCCTCAATCTCACGGCTATCGCAGCCGCTCAACTCGAGCAGGTCTGAACCCGATACCTGCGGATGCGGCGCCTGAAGGCGCTGTGTCCGCAGGAAACTGATCCCGATCGGAACCACTCGGCCGAAGTTCGATGACGTTCTGCACGATGATCGAAGAATCGGGTCTGAGGAGCACCTCGATTCTTGGCTCCTGCTGAGCCAGATGATTTGCGTAAGGCGCAACTAAGGGCGCTCAAGGCCTCGGCAAAGACTGCAACCTGAGTTGCATCTTTCACATCAGCCTTGGCTTATCACCTTCGCATCCGACGCCAAACGCGATCGAAGATCGCGTGCGTCAGTTGACCCGGTGACGGTGCTTGCCGCCGAACTTCTTTCCGCAGAATTGTTCGAGCTGGCGCATTTCCGTGGCGGCGGCCGTTGCCAGCGCACTGGCGCAGGGCAGGTGGCTCTCGGCATCGGCGATCCGCGCTTCGACCTTGTCGCGCAGCTCTTCGATATCGGCACGCGTGAGGACATTCTTTTCACGCAAATAGCAGATCAGGCTCTGCAACAGGATCATCGCCTTCTCGCCTGAGTCCACCTCGTTCTTCTCGATCATTATCGGCATCCTCCGCGCGACTTTTCTGGAGGGTCGCGTCTCGTTGGAGGATGATACGATTCGAACGGCCTGTCCAGTCATCATGACAGGTTTGCGCAATGATCGGTCTCGAAACCGACCATCTTGCGAAACAAACGCAATATCACTTGGCTGCCGGGAATAATGTCCGTCCCTCAATCGTTTAAGGCGGCCAGCTCTTTGCGGAGCACCGAAACGATGTGATCCCGCACCGGCGCATGCTTCTTGTCGGGCGACAGTTCCATCATCGCCATCATCCCCCACGAGAGCAGGAAGATGAGATCCACGACCAGCGACCGGCGCTCTCGCGACACGCCGGGCAAGAGGGATTCAAGCGCTTCGTCCAGCCGCAGCCGCACGCGGTCGTCGGTTTTCTGGTTTATGGCGGCAATGATGGGGTTACGACCGACTTCTGCCAGGAGTTCTGCCATCAAGCGGCGGTCTTCCAGGGTCGGCTCGTCCAGGCAGAAACGCTCGATCCAGGCGCGGATTGCCGCCGTATCGCGGGCTGCCACCGCGGCTTCCAGCTTGTCTTCCTCCAGCCAGGCGAGAAGGTTGATCTCGCAGATGGCAGCGATGATCGCCTCCTTGTTCTCGAAGTCCCGGTAGATCTGGCCGACCTTGATCCCGGAGGCCAGGGCGATCTGCGCCATGCCGGTGCGATGGAACCCTTGCTCCACAAAGAGCTTTCTGGCCGTGTCCAGAAGATGCTCGCGGCGGGCGACCGAACGCGCCGCTCGCGAGCGATCCATAATTGTGTCATCTTTCACTGCATCCTCCTCACCTTGCAATCGTTCTAGCGACCCAATACACATCGCGCGAATCAATGAGTGAACATTCACTCACGTTTTAACTCTCATTGCGGGCTTGCTCCATGAAAAAGATCACCCCGGCTCTTGCCTTGCTTCTGACCGCGTGCGGCGGCGGTGGAGAGCAGCCGGCTCCTGCCGGTCCCCCGGAGGTCGGAGTCGTGACTGTGAAGGAGGGCGCGGTGACGCTCAGCTCCGAGCTTCCGGGCCGTACCACGGCCTACGAATCCGCAGACGTCCGCCCGCAGGTCAACGGCCTGATCCTCCAGCGCCTGTTCCAGGAGGGCGACATGGTGCGCGCCGGTCAGCCGCTCTATCGCATCGATCCGGCGCCTTACGAGGCCCAGGCCGCCAGCGCGCGCGCCGCGCTCGTCCGTGCCCGTGCCAATATCGCCAACACTGCTGCGCTGGCCCGCCGCTACGGCGAACTGGTCAAGATCAACGCGATCTCGCGGCAGGAGGCGGAGAACGCATCCGCCAGTGCCGCGCAGGCGAGGGCGGACGTGGCCGCACAGGAAGCGGCGCTGCGTAGCGCTCAGATCGATCTCGGCCGCACGACCATTCGCGCACCGATCTCGGGCCGCATCGGCCGCTCCACTTTCACGACCGGAGCGCTCGTCACCGCCTCGCAGGCCGACGCGCTGACCACCATCCAGCGCCTCGATCCGATCTTCGTAGACATCCAGCAGTCCAGCGCCGACGTGCTGCGCCTGCGCCAGCAGTTGCTCTCGGGCGACCTTTCGCAGAGCGGCGGCGCCGCCCGCGTGCGCCTGAAGCTTGAAGACGGCAGCGACTATTCCGAAGAGGGCACGCTGAAGTTCACCGATGTGACGGTCGATCCCTCGACCGGCAGCCAGGTGGTGCGCGTGCAGTTCGGTAATGCGCGCGGCCTGCTGCTGCCCGGCATGTATGTCCGGGCCGAGCTGGTCGAAGGCACCCGGAGCAACGGCATCCTGGTCCCGCAATCGGCAGTCAGCCGCGATGAGAAGGGCAATCCGACGACGCTCGTGGTCGGCGCCGGCAACAAGCTGGAGATGCGCAAGCTCACCGCGCCGCGGACCGTCGGCAGCAGCTGGCTGGTGACGTCGGGCCTGAAGGCTGGCGACAAGGTGGTTCTCGACGGTGCGCAAATGCTGCGTCCCGGCGCCGCCGTGAAGCCGGTGGCCGCACAGGCCGCCAAGCCCGCAGGCGCGGCACCTGCCGCACAAGGCCAGGGTGCCGGTCAGCCGCAGGCCGGCCAAAATCAGGCCGGCGAAACTCAGACTGGCCAAAATCAGGCCGGACAGGGTCAGTAACCGATCATGGCACGCTACTTTATCGACCGACCCATCTTCGCATGGGTCATCGCCATCGTGCTGATGATGTTCGGCGCACTGGCCATCCGCAGCCTGCCGATCTCGCAGTTCCCGGAGATCGCGCCGCCCACCGTCACCATCAGCGCCACTTATCCCGGCGCCGACGCGGAAACGCTGGAACGCACGACCACCCAGATCATCGAGCAGCAGCTCAAGGGCATCGACCAGCTCCGCTACTTCTCGGCGCAGTCGTCCTCGGCCGGCAATGTCACCATCACCCTGACTTTCGAGCAGGGCACCGATCCCGACATCGCCCAGGTTCAAGTCCAGAACAAGCTGCAGGCGGCCACCGCACTGCTGCCGCAGGAAGTCCAGCGCCAGGGCGTCACCGTCGCCAAGTCGGCGGCGAGCTTCCTGCTGGTTGCGGCGATCTATTCGCAGGACGGCAGCCATAGCGCCAACGACCTGTCGGACTACATCGTCAGCCAGGTGCAGGATCCGGTCAGCCGCATCAACGGCGTTGGCGAACTGCAGATCTTCGGCACCCAATATGCCATGCGCATATGGGTCGATCCGCTGAAGCTGCGCAGCTACAACCTGACCATCGCCGATGTCAGCACGGCCGTTCAGGCGCAGAACGCGCAGGTTTCCGCCGGCCAGATCGGTCAGCTTCCCGCTTCGAAGGAGCAGGAACTCAACGCCACCGTTTCCGTCCAGTCCCGCCTTCAGACGCCCGAGCAGTTCGGCAACATCCGTCTTCGCCAGGGCCAGAACGGCTCGGTCGTGCGCCTGCGCGACGTCGCCCGGGTGGAACTCGGCGCCGAAATCTACGGCTTCGACACGCAATACAACGGCAAGCCCGCATCGGGCTTCGGCGTCAGGCTGGCATCGGGCGCCAACGCGCTCGACACCGTCGACCTGGTGAAGGCCGAAGTCGAACGCATCGCCAAGAACTTCCCGCAGGACGTGAAGGTCGTCTATCCTTACGACTCCACGCCGTTCGTTCGCCTCTCCGTCGAGCAGGTGGTCCACACCCTGTTCGAAGCCGTCGTGCTCGTTTTCCTCGTCATGTTCCTGTTCCTGCAGAACTGGCGCGCGACGATCATTCCCACGATCGCGGTTCCCGTGGTCCTGCTCGGCACCTTCGGGGTCATGCAGGCACTGGGCTACTCCATCAACACGCTCACCCTGTTCGGTATGGTGCTGGCGATCGGCCTGCTGGTCGATGACGCCATCGTCGTGGTCGAGAACGTCGAACGATTGATCCAGACGGAGCACCTGACACCGAAGGAAGCGGCGCGAAAATCGATGGACGAGATCAGCGGCGCGCTGATCGGCATCGGCATGGTGCTTTCGGCGGTGTTCCTGCCGATGGCCTTCTTCGGCGGCTCCACCGGCGTCATCTACCGCCAGTTCTCGATCACGATCGTTTCGTCGATGGCGCTTTCGGTCATGGTCGCACTGATCCTCACCCCCGCGCTCTGCGCCACCATCCTCAAGCCGCACGATCCCACGAAGAACGAGGGCAACGGACTGCTCTCGCGCTTCTTCCGCTGGTTCAACGACAAGTTCGACCGCGGCACGGAGAAGTACGAGAAGGGCGTGCGCTCTTCGGCACGCAGCTGGAAGCGTTCCGGTCTCGTCTACCTGCTGATCGTGGTCGCCATGGGCCTGATCTTCTGGCGCCTGCCGAGCGGCTTCCTTCCCGAGGAAGACCAGGGCACGATGTTCGCGCTGGTCCAGGCGCCTCCGGGTGCCACGCTGCCGCGTACCCAGCGCGGCCTGGACGTGGTGCGCGACCACTTCCTCAAGGATGAGAAGGCCAACGTCGAATCCGTCTTCACCATCAGCGGCTTCTCGTTCAACGGCCAGGGTCAGAACGCGGGCATGGCCTTCGTGAAGCTGAAGGACTGGAAAGACCGCAGCGGTGCCGACAACCGTGCTCCGGCCATCGTCGGCCGCGCCATGGGCGCCTTCTCCAAGTACCGGGATGCCATGATCTTCGCGCTGGTTCCGCCGGCGGTGCAGGAACTCGGCAATGCGACCGGCTTCGACATGTGGCTGGTCGACCAGAACAACATCGGCCATGACAAGCTGATCGCGGCGCGCAACCAGCTTCTGGGCCTTGCCGCTCAGGACAAGCGCGTGGCGCAGGTTCGCCCGGTCAGCCTCGACGACGCCCCGCAGCTCGACGTCAACATCGATCAGGACAGGGCGGGTGCGCTCGGCCTCGACCTGAGCGCGGTGAACAGCGAAATCTCGACCGCGTGGGGCGGCGCCTATGTGAACGACTTCCTCGACCGCGGCCGTACCAAGCGCGTCTACCTCCAGGCGGACGAGCAGTATCGCTCCTCGCCCGAGGCGATCGAGAACTTCTACGTTCGCAGCAGCGACGGCCAGATGGCACCCTTCGGTTCCTTCTCCAACCTGTCGTGGAAGACGGCTCCGGTCATCCTCACCCGCTATAACGGCCGGCCCGCCGTGCAGCTGCAGGGTGCACCGGGCGAGGGTGTCAGCACCGGCGCCGCGATGGAGGCCATCACCGAAATCCAGCAGAAGCTGCCCGCGGGCACTTCGCTGGAATGGACCGGACTGTCCTACGAGGAACGCCTGTCCGGCGGTCAGGCACCCTCGCTCTATGCGCTGTCGCTCTTCGTGGTCTTCCTCTGCCTCGCGGCGCTTTATGAAAGCTGGTCGGTTCCGATCGCAGTGCTTCTGGTGGTTCCGCTGGGCGTCATCGGTGCCGTTCTTGCCGCCAAACTTACCGGCCTCAACAACGACATCTACCTCCAGGTCGGCCTGATCACCACGATCGGCGTCTCCGCGAAGAACGCGATCCTCATCGTCGAATTCGCCGAGGAACGCGTGCAATCCGGCATGAATGCCTTCAGCGCAGCCATCGAGGCGGCAAGGCTTCGCCTTCGCCCGATCCTCATGACCTCGCTGGCCTTCGTGTTCGGCGTGCTGCCACTGGCGGTTTCGACAGGCGCAGGCGCAGGCGGTCAGAACGCCATCGGCCGTGCGGTCGTCGGCGGCATGCTTTCGGCCACGATCCTCGCGATCTTCCTGGTGCCGATGTTCTTCGTGGTCGTCAGCCGCCTGTTCAAGCACGGGCAGACCGACCGCCACGAGGAAACCGAGGCCCATGTCGAGACCGAAGCCGGTCCCCGCTCCTCCGACGGCACCGAGCCGCAGGGAATCTGAACATGAAAAAGTCCCTTATCGCCCTGATCGCCGGCACCACGATGCTGGCAGGGTGCAATCTGGCGCCGCGGTATGAGCGGCCCGTGGGTGCGGTTCCGGTGGCGCTGCCGCAAGGCGGTGTCTATCCGGTCGCCCCGACCGACGCCCTCGACGTGACCCGTATCGGGTGGCGCGATTTCTTCCTCGATGACCGGCTGCGGCAGGTCATCGAGACCGGGCTTGCCAACAACCGCGACTTGCGGATCGCGGCCGCCAACGTGCTCCAGGCCCGCGCGCAGTTGAAGGTCCAGCGTTCCTCGCTGTTCCCGACCGTGAATGCGGGCGGCACCGCGACGTATACCAACAATATCGCGGGCGCCGTCGGCGGCGGCACCGGCGCGGGTGTCGTCGGCGCTCAGGACGTGGAGATCTATTCGGCGACCGCCGGGATTTCCGCGTTCGAACTCGACCTCTTCGGCCGGATCCGCAACCTGAGCAAGGCCGCGCAGGAGCAATTCTTCGCCAGCGAGGAAGCGCAGCGGTCCACCCGCATCAGCCTGATCTCGGAAATCGCCACCGCCTGGCTGACCATGGCCTCGGACAATGAGCGGCTCCGCCTCTCGCGCGAGACGCTCAAGACTTTCGAGGAAACGCTTCGCCTGACCCGCGAGCAGTTCCGCATCGGTGTCGGGTCCGAACTCGAAGTGCGGCAGGCCGACACCAACTATCAGGGCGCGGTGAACGACATTGCCGCGCTGGAAGCCAGCGTGGCGCTCGACCAGAATGCGCTGAACCTTCTGGTGGGCACCACGGTGCCGCAGGAGCAGTTGCCGACAGGGCTCTCGTCGACCCCGGTGACGCGCGATGCGCTGCCGGCGGATATCTCGTCCGATGTCCTGCTGCGCCGCCCGGATGTGCTTCGGGCCGAGCATCTGCTCATCGCGGAAAACGCCAATATCGGCGCGGCCCGCGCGGCGTTCTTCCCGACGATCTCGCTCACCGGTACCATCGGCACGATCAGCACGGCGCTGTCGGGCCTCTTCAAGAGCGGCACTTTCACTTATACCGCCTCTCCGGGAGCGACCCTGCCGCTGTTCGACGGTGGCCAGCGGGCTGGCAACCTGGCTTATGCCAAGGCTTCGCAAGTGGCGGCCGTCGCCACTTACGAAAAGTCCATCCAGACCGCGTTCCGCGAAGTGGCGGACGCTCTGGCGCAGCGCGGCAAGATCGGCGACCAGGTCCGCGCCCAGTCGAGCCGCGCCGAATCCGCCCAGGTTGCCGCGCGCCTTTCCGACGCGCGCTTCAAGGCCGGGGTGGACTCGTTCCTGACCTCGCTCGACGCCCAGCGCACCGCCTACGCGGCGGAACAGCAGTTGGTCGGCACCCGCCTGACCCAGGCCAGCAACCTGGTGGAACTCTACCGCTCGCTGGGCGGCGGCCTCGCTGACGAACAGCAGGCGGCAGGACAACGATCGGGCGGAGCAGGGGCCTCCGCCACGCCGCAGAACTGAAACCCTGCAGGGGTCCGGCCGGTCTCGATGGCCTCGATACCGGCCGGACTGCCCTTGCGAGGCGAATTTCTCTCAACTTCCCTGCACGGCAGGGCTGGACATGGCGGCAGGCTCGACCAAGAACGGTCGGCATGAAATTCAGCCGTTCCGATCTCGCGGACTTCGCCTACTTCCTGGCGATTGCGCGTAACCGCAGTTTTCGCCGTGCCAGCCTGGAACTGGGCATCAGCGCCTCCGCGCTCAGCCATGCGCTTAAGGGCCTGGAGGATCGCCACGGCGTGCGTCTGCTCAACCGCACCAACCGCAGTGTAACCCTCACGGCCGCGGGCGAAGCCTTTCGCGATGCGATTTCCGACCATTTCGATGCCATCGACAATGCCGCCGAAGTCCTCAACCGCTTCAGGGACGCACCGGCCGGGCGCATCCGTCTCAATGTGCCCGAAGATGCGGCCGAACTCCTGTTGGCGCCGGTCCTGCCCACGTTCATCGACCGTTATCCCGACATCGAGATCGACCTTTCGATAGACAACCGCATGGTCGACGTCATCGAACAGGGTTTCGACGCGGGCATCCGCTATGGCGGCACCGTGCCCGAGGACATGATCGTCCAGAGGCTGTCCCCCACCATGCGCTGGGTCGTGGCAGGATCGCCGGCCTATTTCGAGCGTTTCGGCGTGCCGGAAGTGCCGCAGGACCTGGAACGTCACCGCTGCATGAGGATCAGGCTCGGCAACGACCGCATCTACAACTGGGAGTTCGAACGCGGCGAAGAGGCCTACGTCATTGCCGCGCCCGGTCCGGTGACGATCGGCAATTCGCGGATCGGCATGCAGATGGCGCTCAGCGGCGCGGCGCTCGTCTATTCGGCGGAACCGTCGATCGCCGCCGAGGTGGCTGCCGGCCGTCTTCGGGTCGTTCTGGAGGAATGGGGCTCGATGGGCGAGGCCTTCCACATCTACTATTCCAGTCGGCGGCAGGTGCCTTCGGGACTTCGCCTGCTGATCGACCTGATCCGGGAGATACGCCCGATGGGGCTCTAGGGCGTCCCGAGGCGATCAAGCTGAATTTCATTCATCGCTGCGTTCGACGCGCGCGGGGATGATATGCATTCGTTTGCGCACTAATTGGGAGCTGGTGGCGGACCGTCACCACATTCTCTCAGCATCAAGGATTCAGCAACGATGACGAAAGCTTTCGGAGCCGTCACCGAAAAGACGCCGCTCGTGGCGCTCGATATCGAGCGCCGCGCGCCTGGCGCGCACGACGTCGCAATCGACATCGCCTATTGCGGCGTTTGCCATTCCGACCTTCACCAGGCCCGCGGCGAGTGGGCAGGGACCCTCTATCCCTGCGTACCGGGCCACGAGATCGTCGGCACGGTCAGCGCCGTCGGCAGCGAAGTCTCTGCCTTCGCCGTCGGCGACACGGTCGGCGTCGGCTGCATGGTCGACAGCTGCCAGCATTGCTCGGCGTGCGACGAAGGCCTGGAGCAATATTGCGACAATGGCTTCGTCGGCACTTACAACGGCCAGACTGCGGATGCGCCGGGTCACACGCTTGGCGGTTACTCGCAGAACATCGTGGTCAGCGACAAGTTCGTCCTGAAGATCAACCATCCGGCCGAACAGCTCGCCGCCGTGGCGCCGCTGCTCTGCGCCGGCATCACCACCTGGTCGCCGCTGCGTCACTGGAATGCCGGACCGGGCAAGAAGGTCGGCATCGTCGGCATCGGCGGCCTTGGCCACATGGGCGTCAAGCTCGCCCATGCTCTCGGCGCGCATGTGGTTGCCTTCACGACTTCGGAAAGCAAGCGCGACGCGGCGCTGGAGCTGGGCGCCGATGAGGTCGTCGTCTCGCGCAATCCCGACGAGATGGCAGCCCATGCCAACAGCTTCGATCTGATCCTGAACACGGTCGCCGCCAGCCACGATCTCGATGCCTTCACGGCCTTGCTGAAGCGCGACGGCACGATGACCCTGGTGGGCGTTCCCGAGCATCCGCATCCGTCGCCGAACGTCGGCGCGCTGATCTTCCGCCGCCGCACCATCGCCGGTTCGCTGATCGGCGGTATCGCCGAGACGCAGGAGATGCTCGACTTCTGCGCGGAAAAGGGTGTGGTTTCCGATATCGAGATGATCGACATCAAGGATATCAACGAGGCCTACGACCGCATGCAGCGCAGCGACGTGAAGTACCGCTTCGTGATCGACAACGCGACGCTGGCGAACTGACGTTTGCCGAATGGCCCTGGAGCTTCGGCTTCAGGGCCATTCCGTAGCGCCCACATGAGAGCCGCACGGGAGGGGCCTCGAAAGCGCCGTGAAAACCGTGCGTTAGTCACTCCCATAGTTTAACATAATCTATATTATCGATCCTGTATAAGGAGCTTCGAGCTTGGCGCTTTTCGCCGCCCTGTCTCGGATCTACGGGACGGCCCCTTCATGGTTGACCGGTCATCCGGTCCCATCGAACGAATGGCAGGATCGAGGCGTGATCGTCGGTCCAGGATCGAGCCGCCCGCTCGTCGAGCGGCGCCCAGGGCGCGTCGGCGCTCATCCGGTCCAGAGCCTTCAGCACGCCCCCATCCCGAGACAGCGCGATCCAGCGTGACGGTGTGTAGTGATCCGTGTCCGTGGGATGGTCCAGGCGCGACATCGCCGCCATTCCGCTGACTTCCGCATTGGTGCCCACCACGGGCGCCAGATTGATGTAGCGGTTGGAGATATGGAGCAGAAGCAGGCCGCGCGGCGTCAGTGCCCGCGCATAGACTTGCAGCGCTTCCGTCGTGAGCAGATGGACCGGAATGGCATCGCTCGAAAAGGCATCGATCACCAGCACGTCGAAAGCGCGGGCCGGCATATGCGACAGTTCCAGACGCGCATCGCCGAGGACGACCTTGGCCTGAGGCGTGCAGTCGCGCAGGAACGTGAACCGGCCCTCGGTCGAGAAGCGCAGGATCACCGGGTCGATCTCGAAGAAAGTCCAGTGCTGCCCCGACGCCGCGCGGCAGGCCAGCGAACCGGTGCCCAGCCCGACGACACCCACGCGGGCGCCCGGTCCTTCGAGGTGCGGTGCCGCGGCCAGCGCCAGGGCCACGCCCGAAGTCGGGCCGTAATAGGTCAAGGCATCCCGCGCGCGGCCGGGCTCCAGCGATTGCTCGCCGTGGAGTGTCGTGCCGTGCGCCAGCGTGCGCAAGGTGCCGTCGGCCGTGTCGCGCACGGTATAGATGCCGAAATAGCTGCGGGTACGCTCACCGCCCAGCGTCGCACGGATCGTCCAGATGCCGCCCTGCGCGACCATCGCCACGGCCAGGACGGCTACGAAAGCCCAGCGCCAGGCCATGACCATGACGCCGGTGCCCACCAGGAAAACCGTGAGCAGGACCGCCGCCAGGCCTTCTTCCGGGCGCAGGGCAAATTGATCGAGCTGCCAGCCCAGAAACGCCGCGAACGCCAGCAGGAGCACAAGCGCCACGCCGGCCATGCCCGGCTCGATCCCCTCGCCGCTACGCCAGCGCAGCAGCGGTTCGAGCGGCATGAGCATAGCCGCGGCCAGAACCAGCAGCGGATGCTCCCATGCCCAATCGAAAACGAGCGGTGCGACCAGGGCCGTGAACAGCCCCCCCAACGCTCCCCCCGCTGACATCACGAGATAGAAGCGGGTCAATTGCGCCGGTCCCGGCCGGAGGTCGTAGAGCCGCTTGTGAAGGGAAACGGCGATGCAGAACAGCATGAGACAGGCCCCGCCCGCGATCCACAGCGTGCCGGAACCATTGGACAACATGGCATAACTGCCCGCGAAAAGGACCACGACAGGCGCTATCCGGGAAATCGCCAGCGCCGGCCCGCGCCGATCAGCGAAGGCCACCACGAAACTCAGGAGGTAGAGACCAAGCGGAATGACCCAGAGCAGCGGCATGGCGAAGATGTCGGTGGTCAGATGCGTCGTCGTCGAGAGCATGAGGCCGGAGGGAACCGCCGCCAGCGCCAGCCATCGCACCGTGGTCCGGCCGTCGATCCGGGGCGCGGGTTCCTGGACCTCTTGCGCTAGAGAGATAGGCGGCAGCCCTCTCCGGCTCGCCGCGGCGACCCCGACGAGCAGTACGAGCACGCCGAAGCCGAGCGACCAGGCAAGGCTCTGGCTGCGCAGCGTCAACATCGGCTCGGCCACGAGCGGGTAGGCCAGCAGTCCGGCGAAGCTGCCGAGATTGGAGGCCGCGTAAAGCGCCCAGGGCGCTCCCGCCGCCGGGTCTGCAGCGAACCAGCGCTGCATCAGCGGGGCTTGCGCGGAGACGGCGAAGAACACCGGGCCGATGCTCAGGCCCATGAGTACCGGCACCCAGAGGGCTTCGGGCAGACCCCTGGGCTGGGCGAGATCCACCAGTCCGACCGGCAAAGTCAGGCCTGCCAGGACCAGCACGCCGAGATGGACGAATGCCTGCTTCGGCAAGGACAACCTGCCGAGCAGATGGGCGTAGGCGTAGCCTGCAAGCACCAGGGCCTGGTAGACCAGCATCGCGCTGTTCCAGACGTTGGGTGCGCCGCCGAGACGCGGCAAGGCCATCCGCGCGACCATCGGCTGCACCAGAAACAGCAGGAAGCTGCCTGTCAGAATGGTCGCGACGAACAGTCCGCGCGCGGCACGGCTGTTACCCCGGCCCTTCGTTTCAGCTTTCACCTGTCGTCCTTGCTCTCGTCCAGGATGCGCGCTCTATCCCACGCCGGAGAAACGATAAAGCCGCAACGATAAATCCCTCGGGCCGCTGCTCGGGGAAACCCTGCCCTCTTCTGCGGGTTTGGACGGGAATGAGCGAAGGAGGGCAATATCCCGAGACACCGGACGGTCGCTACTTCGTGGTGCGCGGGCGGTTGTGGCGCAAGTCCGACCCCTCGCTGACAGAGGAGCACCGCAGCGCCCTGGTGAAGGAGCTGATGCGCGCGCGGCGCGCCGTGGGAACAGCCATGCGCACCGGTGATGCCGCCGGGGAAGCCGCCGCGCGGCAGGAGGTCGATCATGCTAAACGCGCCCTGGGCGAGCGAGGTCCGGTATGGTGGAAGGACGGCGAGCCGGACCTCAATCGACATCTGGTCCCGAACACGCCTTATGCCGAATGGTTCGCAGGCTTGCCTGCGAAGTCATGACGGAAGCCGATCACAGATAACGGCTTTTCGCGATCCTTCCTGAAGCCCAGGCGCGCTAGTCTGGCGACATGACAAAGCTTGAACAAGACCTCGCCCTGCCCCTCCGCCAATGGGTCGGCCCCGTCCAACTCGGCCTCGGTGCCGCCATATCCTGCGCAGGAATTGCCCTCGCGCTGGGCCACCTTGCGGTGTCGCTGTAACGGAAGGCGCGCGCGGTCATTCCTGCGCCTGAGCGCGGGGCGCGATGGTGAGCTGTTGCACCACCGCACGGCGCGGCTGCGTCAACAGGTAGTGAACGCCCACAGCGATGTCCTCTGCGCGCAGCATGGTTTCCTCGGCGATCATCTCGCGCTGCTTTTCCGCCGGGATGTCGGGGTACTGGAAATCGGCGCCGGTCTTGCCGGGCTCGACCAGTGCGACCTTGATCCCCTGCGGTCCGAGTTCGCGGCGAAGCGCCTCCGAAAAGCCGGCGATCCCGGCCTTCATTCCGGCATAGACAGTCGAGCCGGGGCCGAGCACATGGGCTGACATGGAGCCGATGAGGACGATGTCGCCCTGGTCCACCAGCGCTTCCTGCGCGGCTTTGGCGCTCAGGATATAGGCCGTGAAGTCCACGGCCACGGCATAGCGGATTTCGTCCGAGGTCATGTCCGAGAGGGCGCGGGCGGGCACGGCGGCATTCACCACCACGATGTCTGGCTGCCCCAGACTGGCGCGCGCCTCTGCGAAGAAGGTGTCCAGCTGTTCGGGATCTGCAAGGTCCAGAGCAACGCCCTCGCCGTTCCCCACTTCCCGGATCCGCTCCAGGGCATCGGCAAGGTGTTCCGGCGAGCGACCGCATATGAACACGTCCACGCCCTCGCTGGCCAGTAGCACGGCGATGGCGCGGCCGATGCCGGTCGTTCCCCCGGTGATGATCGCCTTGCGACCCTTGAGGCTGGGCGTTTCGGTGTGAGCGTCGGCCTGGTTCTTCATGGAGCGGTGCGTCCTTGCTGGAAGTGCGGGCTAAGCCGCTCAGCCAGGACAAGTCGCGAGCCCGCGTACTCGTTCCGCTTCAAGCGCACCAATACGGGAAATAACGGTTCATCGCACTATTCCGGTCTCTTGCAGCAAGCCCAGACAATCGAAGAAACATAGATCAATAGAGCGGGAACGCGTGGAACATCTGCGAGCTTAACAGGGCAAATCCGACAAGGAAGACGCCATGACCGAATCCTTCACCGACGCCATTGCCCTCCTCAAGGCCGATCATCGCAAGGTCGAAACACTGTTCGATACCTTCACCGCTGCGAAGTCTTCGTCGCAAAAGAAGAAGATCGCGCATCAGGTCTGTATCGAGCTGAAGATCCACACCCTGATCGAAGAGGAAATCTTCTATCCGGCATTCCGCGGCAAGATCGAGAATGACACGCTGGACGAGGCCTATGTCGAGCACGATGGCGCAAAAGTCCTGATCAACGATATCGAAGCGGCCTCTCCCGAGGACGATTTCTTCGTGGCAAAGGTCAAAGTGCTGTCCGAAGAGATCAAGCACCATGTTCACGAGGAAGAGATGCCCGCCGAAGGCATGTTCGCGCAATGCCGAAAGGCCGGTGTCGATCTTGTCGACTTGCGAGACCGCATGATGGCCCGCAAGCAGGAACTGATCGCCCAGGCCAGGGCCGACGGCCTTCCCCCGGCACGGCCGACCGCTCTCAATCTGCTGGCGGCATGATGAGGGACCGCGACAAGCCCAGCCAGCGCCGCCTGCAACGCGCAGGGATCACCGTTGTCGTGATCCTGCTGGCCATGATCGTGCTGATCTTCGTCGGCCGCAACATCTGGCACGCGGAGCGCCTCGATCAGGAAGAACGTACCGGTGTTCAGGAACGCAAGGGCCTGAACTGAAACGCAAGATAATCGAAGCATCGGTTCACTGCCACCGAAGCCGAAGCTGGAGAGGAAGCAGCGTGTTTTCCGAAGAAGATCGTTCGCTCTGGGAAGAACGTTTCAGGGCATTCATCGAGTCCAGGGCGTTCCCCTGCGTTGGCGCGAAATCGGCGCTCTCGCGCGGTACTCTGGCGATTGCCGTGTGCCATTCGATCGAGAGTTCGTGGGACGATCTCGTCATCTATGAAAAGCTGCTGGACTGGTCAGCAAGCTATCAGGAGGACCCGTCGCTGTTCCGCAGTCTGGCCGTGATCTTCGCGGATGACGGCCCGTTGAGCGAAGATCGGTTCGAACATGCCTTGTGGAACCGCGTCCAGTCCCTCACGGACAAGGATGCCTGGCTGGGTCTGCCTTACGATCGCCGCGTCAGCAGCGATCCGGACGACCCGCATTTCTCGCTGAGCTTTGGCGGCGAGGCGTTCTTCGTCGTCGGCATGCACCCGCAGGCCAGTCGCCCTGCCCGTCGTTTCGAGCGGCCGGTCATGGTATTCAATCTCCATGACCAATTCGAGCAGCTTCGCGCGCAGGGAAGCTATGAAAAGATACGCGAAACGATCCTGGAGCGCGATGTGAAGATGGCCGGTTCGATCAATCCCATGCTCGCGCGCCACGGTGAGGTGAGCGAGGCGGCGCAATATAGCGGCCGCCTGGTCGGCCCGGAATGGCAGTGCCCTTTCCAGAACCCGCGCTCCGCACGGTGAGCGACATGAACCGCATCATGCCCCGCAGCGGCGCGGCGTTTCCCTTGGCGCGTGGACAATTGCTCACGGTAGTCGATCCGCTCGGTACGCAAGTGTCCGACCTGCTGGCTTTCTCCGCCAGTGATGTGCGCGAAGTGATCAGCAATGGCCGGACCTTCGATTATGAGGAAACCCTCAGGCTCACGCGCGGCAACCGGATCTGGTCCAACCGCTCCCGCGTCCTGCTCACGATCGAGGAAGACAGCGTGGGCTGCCATGATTTCCTGCTGACCCCGTGCAGCGTCGATACCTTCAGGCATTTCTATCCGGACAAGCCGGAACATCGGGGCTGCTTCGGCAACCTGGCGGAAGCGCTGGCGCCCTACGGTGTCTCGCCGGACGATATTCCGGTGGCCTTCAATTGCTTCATGAACGTGCCGGTAGACAGCACCGGGGGCATTTCCGTGCTGCCGCCGCCCAGTCGTGCCGGTGACAGCGTGTCGTTCCGTGCCGAACAGGACCTTGTCATCGGCCTCACCGCCTGCTCGGCCTATGCGAGCAATGGCGGGACGTTCAAGCCGATCGACTATCGCATCGACGATTGATCGCGCTAGCTGGCGTCCAGCGCCTGGGCGAGATCGGCCACGATGTCGTCCGGGTGTTCGATGCCGATGGACAGGCGAATGGTCGATTCCATCACCCCGATCCGATCGCGGACTTCCACCGGAACTCCGGAATGCGTCGTCGTCGCCGGATGACTGGCCAGGGACTCGGTACCACCCAGGCTCACCGCCAGCTTGAATATCTCCAGCGCGTTGAGGAAGCGGAACGCGGCCGGCTGTCCGCCCGCGATATCGAAGGCGAACGTGGAGCCCGCGCCGCTGCATTGCGCGGCGAAGACTTCGGCCTGCCGGCTTCCTTCGGGGTAGAAGGGCGGATAGGCCACGCCCACGATCTTGGGATGGGATCGCAGGAAGTTCGCCGCCGCCGCGGCGTTGGTATTGGCCCGCTCCATGCGCAGGCCCAGCGTTTCCAGCGAGCGGCCGAGCATCCAGCAGCTATGCGGATCGAGCTGGGTGCCGATGGCACTGCGCAGCAGCCGCACCTCGCGCATCAGCTTGGCCGACCCCAGGGCCGCACCCGCCACGAGGTCCGAATGACCACCGACATATTTGGTCAGCGAATAGAGAGAAATATCCGCGCCGAGCCGCAGGGGATGCTGGAAGACGGGACCGAGCAGCGTATTGTCGCAAACCAGCAGCGGGCGGTGCCCCTGCTGCCGCTCGATATCCTCGCACAGGCGCCTCAGCAGTGCGATGTCGACGAGGCTGTTGGTGGGATTTGCCGGCGTTTCGATCAGCACCAGTGACACTCTGCCATTGGCGATGGCCTGCCTGGCGGCGCCGGCTATGGCTTCTTCGTCCAGCCCGTCGCTGAAACCCATCGCCTTGATGCCGAGGTTGGCCAGTGTCTTGGCAAGAAGCGTTTCGGTGCCGCCGTAAAGGGGCTGGGAATGGAGGATGACATCGCCGGGCCGGGCGAACGTCAGGATCGTGGTCGTGATCGCGCCCATGCCCGAGGAGAACACCACCCCCGCTTCCGCCCCTTCGTAGACCGCCATGCGGTCCTCGACGATCTCGCTGTTGGGATGGTTGAAGCGCGAATAGACCAGGCCCCGCCCCTGTCCCGGCGGCGGTTCCTTGCGGCCCGCGACATAGTCGAAAAAGTCGCGGCCTTCTTCGGCGGTGGGAAATACGAATGTGGAGGTAAGGAATACCGGCGGTTTCACCGCTCCTTCGGACAGGAGCGGGTCGTAGCCGTAATTGAGCATCAGGGTATCGGGATGAAGCCGATGGTTGCCGATGGACGTCTTGCTTTCGCGCGGTGCCGTCATGTCCCTCTCCTTTCCAATGCTCGCGGAGCATGGCTTTTTCCGAAGAGGTTAAACCGACAACTCTTCCGTGGGTTGCAGCGGGAGCCGGTGTTATCGGCGAACTTCGGAGGTTCGCGCCGAACCACTCGAATTCGGGCTGAAACCCATCTGGCTGAGCAGATCCATCAGCCGTTGCCCGTCTGCCCGGACGCGCTCTATCCAGTTCTCGTGGTCCATATGGCCGAGCGCGGAGCGCTGGAACTGCCCTGCGGCGCGCACCGAATCGCCCAGCAGATGTACCTGAAGAACGGCCGCGTCGCTGCGCCCCTGCTTGCCGAGCGACTCGTCCTCTCGCGAAGCGGGCCTTGCGACATGGCTCCGCGGTCCTGCGTAGATATCCACTTTTCCTGGCTCCCAATGGTGCCGGCGGCCGGACAGCGGCGCGCCGAACTTGTCCTGTCCTGAAACGCGCCGGACGCGTTCGAGTTTCGGATGATACCCTTGTGAAGTGCGAAAAATGGCAGTTTTCCGCTTTTGCAGATCGTGTCGACGGACGATCGTTTGCAGCCGGTCGCAAGGTAGCCGCCATTCACCGCCAGATCCACGGGGATGGGAACACCGGGCTTGACGATACATTCTCAAGTAAATAAGTTGACAAACAAGGCCGCGAGCCGGCCTCCGAGAATACCGCCCCTCAAGGGGCAGATTGACAGCGATCGAGCCAACCGCGACGCTACGTCACAAACGGGATTGGCCAGTGTCAAAATCGAAAGGGAGTATGGTTTCATGCCTCACAGCGATTTCCACGTCGTCCGCAAGGGCCTCGACTGGGCGGTAAGCCTTCATGGCGTGTTCCTGGCCGCATTCGAAAGCCAGCGAGCCGCACTCAACCGTGCCATCGATGCCGCGCATCAGGTCGGCATGAAGGGGCACAGCGCCAAGGTCCTCCTGATTGACGATCAGGCCGATCCGCGAACGCACTGGGTCTTCGGCCATCACCCCTATCCGCCCACCGCGTGATCGAAGGCGGAAAGAGGAAGCCAGGATGTTCAAAGCCCTTTTCATCGAGCACCCGCGAAAAGTAAACGAAAGCTATGGGGAGCACTGGCTGGTCGCCAATCGCTTCGGCCTGCGCATGGTGGTGGCCGGCCTTGGGACCATGCTGCACGGGTTCGTTCCCGGCCTGCTCACCCACGCCGGCAGCGACATGGTTCGCAAGCTTCATGGCGAGATGGCCCGACGGCAACAGGGGCTGCCCGTGAAGAAGCAGGAACGCGTCGCCGCCAAAACATGGCAACCGGAATACGAAATCTAGACACGTCGCCGATTTTTACCGCTCAGGACCATGCCGGAGAACGATCCTGATCGCCGGGGCGGATGAAATCCTTGTAAAATAACGCCGACAACCCCTTCCGGCGCAACATCATCTTGAGCAGGCGGCGGTTCTCACGCTAGGTGGCTATCCATGAGCGACCTCGAGACAATGCCCGGACATCTGATCCGCCGCCTGCAGCAGATTTCCCTTGCGCGCTTTGCCTCGCGCATGGCGGAAGCCGGTCTCGATCTCACGTCCGTGCAATATGCGGCGCTGCTCACGCTTCGCGACCACCCCGGACTGGATCAGCAGACCCTCGCCGGCATGATCGCCTACGACCGCGTGACCATTGGCGGCGTCATCGACAGGCTGGTGCAGAAAGGCCTCGTAGACCGGGAAGTCAGCCCTACCGACCGGCGGGCGCGAGTGCTCATGCTCAGCAGTGCGGGACTGGTGACGCTCGATATCGCGGAACCCTGGGTCGACAAGGTTCAGGACGATCTCGTCGTCCACCTGTCGCGGGACGAGCGCGATGTCTTCTTGAGAGTGCTCCAGAAAGCCACGCAGGCGGGCAACGAGATGAGCCGTGCGCCGCTCCGTCTCGTGGCCAAAGTGCAGAGTTCCTGAACCAGGCAGCTCTGCACTCCAACCGATTGAACGATCAGCACTTTGCCTTCTGCAGCACGCGCTCGGCCCAAAGTCCGAAAGCGAGGCCGATCGTCGCCCATAGAACCAGCTGCGTGCCGATGGAGGCCACGCGGAAGTTCCACAGAAGCACGGCCGGGAAGTCCGTGGGAACCTCGTTCACGGCAGGCAGCAGAAACTGCCCCAGGCCCACCAGGCCCAGATAGATCACAAGACCGAGCAGCGTGGCATCGAAACCGCGTCCCGGTCGTGCAAGGGCGCTCCTGATACGCGCTGCCACGACGGCCGCGCCGAGCGACAGCGCGATCATGCCGAAATAGGCGGCAGTGCGCAGGGCCACGGTTTCGTGCTTGCCCACGGCTGGCGGGGTCTGGGGATATTTGATCGCCGGTACCAACACCACCAGCGCAAATGTCAGCGCGGCCAGCATGAGTGCGAAGCTGCGCGGGCCCAGATTTCCCATGCGCCCGTAGCCGTAAGCGAAGACGAGCGAGAAGATCCCGCCCACCGCAGCGCCGTACAGCACGAGCGCGGTCACCAGTCCCGCACCTTTCTGCGTATCGCGGCTGACGAGTTCCTCTTCCTGCGGCTCGGCCGGCGTGCCAGCGTGGGGCATGGCCATCCCGGCATGGCCGGACGGGGCATCATGCGCGGAGTGGCTTTCCTCGTAACCGATCGCCAGATCGATCTGCGGTTCGGCAAAGCCCCGCGCGAAAAGCGTGGCAAGAAGTGCGCCCAGAATGCCGGCAAGCATCCCGCGCCAGAGCAAGTCCCTGGTCATGTGCAGCGCCTCAGTGGCAGGGGAAGCCGAGGAGGTGACGCCCGTCGTGGACGAATTCGTGGACGTACATGCCCTGGAACAGGGAGAAGGCGCCCTGTTCGGTGCTGACGAAATAGATGAAGATGACGGCCAGCAGCGTGCCGAGCACGGCCCAGGGCGCGATGTCTTCCAGGGGAATGGCGTTACCGCCCGGCACGGGAATGAAAGCGTCGTCGAAAACTGCGGTGGAAACAGCCATTGTCATGCTCCTTGGCGGGATTGCGCGTCCCCGGGAAACCTGTTGCCAAGAAGGAAGGTCTGGCTCTCGACGGGATGGTTCCCGTGCGATTACAGTGGCGCGACCGCGCCGGATTCTCACCGGCTTCTTCGATACTCGACGCCGCTTCCTTAGGACCGCGCGGGCCGCGGCGTCAACGACCCCACGGAATTTACCCTTGGCGACACCCCTCCTGCTGATCTGCATCGCCGCCACGGCGTCGAGCCGCGAAGGCCGGTTTCCCGAGCCGGCGGAACCGCTGGATGCGGCAGGGCGACGCGATGCCGCCCTGGCCAGGTTGCCCCAACGCTACCACGCCGCGCTGCAAGCCAGCCCTGCCCGCGCCGCTGCCGAGACCGCCTCGGCGATGGGGCTTACGGCCAGGACCGAACCGGCGCTTGCCGATATCGATCATGGCGAGTGGCAAGGCTTGTCCTTCGCGCAGATCGAGGCAAGCGATCCCGGACAGCTTGGCCGGTGGCTGGCCGAACCCGCGCAAGGCGCGCCCGCGGGTGAAACACTGGATCAGGTTCGCACGCGGATCGGTGCATGGATGGACCGCGTTGCCGGCTCCGACGCGCCGACCTGCGCCATCACGCACCCGATGACGATCCGCGCCGCCATCTCCCATGCGCTGGAACTGCCGCTGCGCGCAGCGCTCGCCATCGATGTGGCGCCGCTCTCCTGTACCGTTCTTTCCTTCAACCGGAGTTGGCGATTGCAGTCTCTGGGTCTTGCGGTGCGGGGCGTCCCCGGCTAATCGCCTCCGGGTTCGGGATGCCTTCTGGCGGCCCGACGAAGATCGCGCCGGTGCCCCGCAAGGGGCTTAATACGGGAACGCGGTAAGGACGGTTCGCCGTCCCGATCCGCGGCTGTCCCTGCAACTGTAAGCGGCGAGCGCGATGCACATTCGCGGCGGGGCAAGCCCCCCACCGCAGCCACTGGGCCGGACGCTAAGTCATGCGAGGCCTGGGAAGGCCGTGCATCGCGTGATGACCCGCGAGCCAGGAAACCTGCCGGCGTCGATGTCGCTCTTGCCCGGGTCCAGGGAATGGCCAAGGCACGGTAACTCTTCCGTCTGAGCGACGTGATGCATGCGGCCGGGGCCGCAGCGGCATATCGCGTCGGGCGCCCGTGCGCCGGTCCGTCGCGGCGTGCCGCCATCGTCGCGCCCGCGACGGGACGCCCCGCCGTTTCAGGTCGCTGGCGCGCGGGAGACGAGATATGAGCAAAGTTCCCACCACCGTCATCACCGGCTTCCTCGGCGCCGGCAAGACCACGCTGATCCGCCACCTGCTCCAGAACGCCAAGGGCCGCCGCCTCGCGCTCATCATCAACGAGTTCGGCGACGTCGGCGTCGACAGCGAACTGGTGAAGGGCTGCAATGACGAGGCCTGCCCGGAAGACGACATCGTCGAACTGGCCAACGGCTGCATCTGCTGCACCGTCGCCGACGATTTCCTGCCGACCATGCAGAAGCTGCTCGACCGCGAGAACAAGCCCGACCACATCATTATCGAAACCAGCGGCCTTGCCCTGCCAAAGCCACTGGTGAAGGCCTTCCAGTGGCCTGACATCCGTACCCGCGCCACCGTGGACGGCGTGGTCGCTCTGATCGACGCCGATGCCGTTGCCGCCGGCCGCTTCGCCACCGACGAGGTCGCCCTCGCCGCAGCCCGCGCCGCCGATCCGATGCTGGACCACGAAAGCCCGCTGGAAGAACTGTTCGAGGAACAGCTCGGCTGCGCGGATATGGTCGTGCTCAACAAGACCGACCTCGTCGATGCCGAAGCTCTCGCCCATGTCGAAACGCTGGTGCTGGCCGAAACGCGCCCCGGCGTGAAGATCGTGCGCGCCGATCACGGCGCGGTCGATATCGCGGCGCTGCTGGGCATCACTGCCGCTGCCGAGGACGACCTCGATTCCCGCCCCTCGCACATCGACGGACTGGACGCGGATCACGACCATGACGACTTCGACAGCTTCGTCGTCTCGGGCGGCGATGTCGCCGATCTCGACGCCTTGCTCGCCCGCCTCAAGGACCTGATCGCGGAGCATGACGTGCTGCGCGTGAAGGGCATGGTCGCGGTCGGCGGCAAGCCGAGCCGCCTTGTGGTGCAGGCCGTCGGCCCGCGCATCCAGCACTTCTACGACCGCGCCTGGCTGCCGCAGGAAGCGCGTCGCACCCAGCTCGTGGCCATCGGCCAGAAGGGACTGAACCGCGCGACCATCGAAGCGGGCCTGGCCGAAGTTCTCGGCACTGTGGCAGCGTGAAGCACAGGCTCCCCTCCCCACTTCGTCATTGCGAACCCGCAAAGCGGGTGAAGCAATCCAGAGCTGTGCAGAGCCGCCCTGGATTGCTTCGCTTCGCTCGCAATGACGAGGAAGAGTTCTGTCGCGGTGTCGGGGGGAACGCCTGATGCACCTGCTGTCCGCCACGCCGGGGACGATCTCCAACGGCGAAGAGGCGATCGACCTCGACCAGTCTCCCGGCGACATGGTGATCCTCACCGTGGCGGACAGCGAACTCGCCTGCTTTGCAAGCGCGGCGGCGCGATTGCCCTCCGATGCTCCCAGCGTCCGCCTCGCCAACCTGCTGCAACTGCGCCATCCCTACTCGATCGACCTCTATGTCGAGAAAGTGATCGCGCACGCCAAATTCGTCTGCGTGATCCTGCTCGGCGGCAAGAGCTACTGGGGCTACGGCATCGACGAGATCGCCCGCGTCGCGCGCGAGAACGGCATTGCCTTCGCCGCGATAGCCGATGGGCGAGAGGCCGATCCGGCGCTCGATCACGCTTCCACCCTGCCTGCCGAGATGCGCGAGAAGTTGCGCGACTATCTGCGGCAGGGCGGTACTGCCAATGCCCTCTCCTTCCTGCGGACCGCCACACGGGCCATCGGCCATGATGCGGGAGAGCCGGACGATCCCGTGCCGGTGGCCGATGCCGGGCTCTATCTTGCAGGCACGGAGCGCGCCGGGCTTGCGGACGTGCAGGCCGAATGGGTCGAAGGCCGGCCGCTGGCGCTGCTGGTGTTCTACCGTGCGCTGATGATCGCAGGCACGCTCGACGCGGTGGACGCCATGATCGCGGCGCTGCGGGAGCGCGGCTTCAATGTCGCCGCCGTCCACGTCCGCGCCTTGCGTGAGCCTTTCGCGGTGGATTGGCTGGGCGGCCTGCTCGGCGAAATCGCGCCCGATGTGATCGTCAACGCCACCAGCTTCGCCTCCTCCTCCGCAGGCGACGACCGCAAGCCTGGCATTCTCGAAAAGGCGAACTGCCCGATCCTGCAAGTCGCCTTCGCGGGCGTGGAGGAAGCCGATTGGCAGGGCGCCGCGCGCGGTCTTGGCCCGCGCGATCTGGCGATGAACGTGGCGCTGCCCGAAGTCGACGGCCGCATCTTTACCCGCGCAGTGGCCTTCAAGGCCGCCGAACGTTTCGACGACGTGACCCAATGCGGCATCGTCGTCCCCCGCGTCGCACCGGACCGGGTGGCCTTCGTCGCCGATCTGGCCGCCGGTTGGGCCGGTCTGCGTCGCAGCGCCCCGGCCGAGCGCCGCGTGGCGCTGGTACTCGCGAACTACCCCAACCGCGATGGGCGCATCGGCAACGGCGTCGGACTCGACACCCCCGCCAGCACCGCCGCCATCATCGCCGCGCTGGCCGGGGCGGGCTATGATACCGGTGATGCCCCGCGCGACGGCGCCGCACTGATGCGCGTCATGACCGGCGGCGTGACCAACGATCTTACCTCGCTGGACCGGTCCGGCGAAGTCTCCCTGCCGCTCGCAAGTTACGAAAGCGCCTTCGCCGCAGTCCCCGAAAGCGCGCGCAAGGCGATGCTGGAACGCTGGGGCGAACCCTCCGCCGATCCCTTCGTGCGCGACGGCACGTTCCGGCTGCCCGTTCATCGCTTCGGCAAGCTCGCCATCGCGGTACAGCCCGCGCGCGGCTATAATATCGATCCCAAGGCCAGCTACCACGATCCGGCCCTGCCTCCGCCGCACGCCTACCTCGCGTTCCACGTCTGGCTGGCGCAGGACTTCGGCGCGCAGGCCCTCGTCCATGTCGGCAAGCACGGCAATCTGGAATGGCTACCGGGCAAGGCAATCTCGCTTTCGCGCGATTGTTTCCCGGAGATCTGTGCCGGGCCGCTGCCGCAGCTCTATCCCTTCATCGTCAACGATCCCGGCGAAGGCACGCAGGCCAAGCGCCGCATCAGCGCGGTGGTCATCGACCACCTGACCCCGCCGCTTACCCGCGCGGAGACATACGGCCCGCTCAAGCAGCTGGAAGCGCTGGTGGACGAATACTACCTCGCGGCCGGCATGGACCCGCGCCGCCTCGACCGGCTGCGACGCGACATTCTAGACCTTGCGCGCAGCCATGGGCTGGACCGCGATGCCGGCGCCAGCGGCGATGATGACGATGCGCTTTCCGCCATCGACAACTACTTGTGCGAGTTGAAGGAATTGCAGATCCGCGACGGGCTGCATGTCTTCACGCAATCGCCCGAGGGCCGGCTGCGGCGCGATCTGCTGGTGGCTCTGGCCCGTACGCCGCGCGGGTACGATCATGCCGGGCAGGCCTCGCTGCTGCGCGCCATGGCCATCGACTTGGGGCTCGACTTCGATCCGCTAGACTGCCGCATGGGCGATCGCTGGGACGGCGCGCGGCCGCAGGCGCTCGCTGCGGTATCGGACGAGCCGTGGCGCACGCATGGCGATACCGTCGAGAGACTGGAACTCCTGGCGGCCGAACTGGTCGACACGCCGAGTGACAACCTCGGCAGCGAGACCACCGCCGTCCTCCACGCCATCCAGACCGACCTCGCCCCCCGCATTGACCTCTGCGGCCCGCGTGAGGCCGAAGCGCTGCTGGCGGGTCTCGACGGTCGCTTCGTGCTGCCCGGCCCCTCTGGGGCGCCCACGCGCGGACGGCCCGACGTGCTGCCGACCGGCCGCAACTTCTACTCGGTCGACACCCGCGCCGTGCCCACGGCCGTCGCCTGGGAACTCGGGCGCAAGTCCGCCGATCTGCTGGTGGAGGACTACCTCCAGCGCGAGGGCGAATACCCGCAGGCCATCGCCCTCTCGGCCTGGGGCACCGCCAACATGCGCACCGGCGGCGACGACATCGCCCAGGCCCTCGCGCTGATGGGCGCGCGGCCGCGCTGGGACTGGACTTCGGGCCGGGTGGTCGGCTTCGAGATCATGACTGTGGCCGAACTTGGCCGCCCCCGCGTGGACGTGACCTTGCGCGTCTCCGGCTTCTTCCGCGATGCCTTCCCCGAGCAGATCGACCTGATCGACAGCGCCGCGCGCGCCGTAATGGCACTCGACGAGCCGCTGGGCGACAATCCCGCCGCCGAACGCCACCGCGCCGAAGCCGCCGCACTCGTTGAGGGCGGCGAGGCGGAAACGCAGGCCACCCGCCGCGCCGGCACGCGTGTCTTCGGATCGAAGCCGGGCGCCTACGGGGCCGGGCTTCAGGCCATGATCGATGAGAAGATCTGGCACGAACGCAGCGATCTGGCGGACGTCTATCTCGACTGGGGCAGCTACGCCTATGGCAGCGGCGTCGAAGGCGATGCCGAGCGCGGGCTTTTCGCAGCCCGCCTCGCCTCCGTCGATGCCGTGGTCCAGAACCAGGACAACCGCGAGCATGACCTGCTCGACAGCGACGACTATTACCAGTTCGAAGGCGGCATCGCCGCCGCCGTCGAGCATCTGAAGGGCCGCGCGCCGCTCAGCTATCACAACGACCACAGCCGCCCCGAGCGCCCGGTGATCCGCACCCTGGAGGACGAAATCGGCCGCATCGTGCGCGGGCGCGTCACCAATCCCAAGTGGATCGCGGGCGTGATGCGCCACGGCTACAAGGGCGCGTTCGAGATCGCTGCCTCGGTCGACTATCTCTTTGCCTTCGCCGCGACGACCCACGCCGTGAAGGATCACCACTTCGACGCCGTCCACGCCGCCTTCATCGAAGACGAGACGGTGCGCACCTTCATGGCCGAGGCGAACCCGGCGGCCTTGCGGGAAACTGCCGCGCGGCTGGCCGAAGCGCTGGAGCGCGGCCTTTGGAAACCCCGATCCAACAGTGCGGGCGTGATGCTCGCCGAACTCTCTGGAGCATGATCATGGTGCAGCGTACCGACGAACAGCACGCCGAGAAGATGAAGAAGAAGCAGGCCGCGCATGACAAGATCATGGCCGGCAAGACGGTCGAAAAGGGCCTTCTGGTCGTCCACACCGGCAAGGGCAAAGGCAAGACCACCGCTGCTCTCGGCATGGTGGTGCGCATGATCGGCCACGGCAAGAAAGTGGGCGTCGTCCAGTTCGTGAAGGGCGCGATGACCACCGGCGAGAAGGTCGTCTTCGATGCCTTTCCCGATCAGGTGGAATTCAAGCCGATGGGCGAAGGCTTCACCTGGAACACGCAGGACCGCGCCCGCGACATCGAGCTTTCGCGAGAAGCGTGGGAGGAAGTGAAGCGCATGATCGCCGACCCTGCTTACGACATGGTTCTGGCGGACGAACTCAACATCGTGCTGCGCTACGACTACCTGCCGCTGGACGAAGTGCTGGAAGTGCTGACTGCGCGCGGCGAGATGAAGCATGTGATCGTCACCGGTCGCAATGCGCCCGAGGGGCTGATGGAGGCGGCGGACCTCGTGACCGAGATGACGCTCGTGAAGCACCCGTTCCGCTCCGGCGTGAAGGCGCAGGCGGGCATCGAGTTCTAGAAATGCCGCCCCGGTTCGGCCCCGATTTTCAGGATGAACTCTCCGCGCTGCTAGCCTGGCGGCGCGATGTGCGCCATTTCCGCCGGGATCCGCTGGACGAGAACATGGTGGCCGAACTGCTGGCAACCGCGCAACTCGCGCCTTCGGTGGGCAATTCGCAGCCCTGGCGTTTCGTCCGCGTCCGGTCGCCGGAATTGCGCGAGGCACTGGCCGCCCATGCGGATCGGGAAGTCGCCCGCGCCGGCGCGGCGATGGGCGAAGAGCGACGCGCGGCCTATTCCGCGCTGAAGCTCCACGGGATCCGTGAAGCACCCGAGGTCGTGGCCGTGTTCTGCGACGAGGCGACGACGGCCGGAAGCGGGCTTGGCGCAGCGACAATGCCGGAAACACGCGGATTTTCAGTCGTGCTGGCGATCCATACGCTCTGGCTTGCGGCCCGCGCGCAAGGTCTGGGACTGGGCTGGGTCTCGGTGGTGGAAGCCGATATCGTTACGGCCCTGCTGGACGTCCCCGAACAGTGGCGCCTGATCGCGCTGCTCTGTCTTGGCCATCCACGGGAGCCGGACCTGGTGCCCGAACTCGAACGGCGCGGCTGGCAAGCACGGCTCGGCTGGCGCGAAAATGTCAGCGAGCGCTGATCTGTTCCGCCAGCGCCTTGGCAGCCTTGACGTAGGCAGGACCGCCGCAGACCGTCCAGGATTGGGGGATGGCGATACGTGGAATGTCCTGCAGGATCGGATGATTGATCATCTCGGTCCCTTGGTCGCTCACTCGCCGCGTGGCGCTGTCGATCACGATGAAGTCCGGATGCGCTTCGGCCATTTCTTCCAGGCTCATCTGCGAGAGCGCCGGTTTGCCGAGCTTCCCGGCCAGATTGACGAGGCCGACGCGGTGCATCAGGTCATCCACGAGCGTGCCGGTGCCGGTCATGTAGCCTCGGCGCTGGTAATAGGCCGCAACTTTTCCATGCCCCCGAGTGCCCAGGCCGACCAACCCGGCATTCATCCGCGCGATCATGGCCTCGCCGCGCTCGGGATGGCCGACCGCGCGGGCGACCTCGCGGATCGATGCCAGAATCCCGGCATAGTCATGCGCGGACTTGAGATCGACCGAGGCATAGTGCTGGCTGGCCAGCACGGCGATGGCCGAATTGCGCCTTGCGGGCATGCCGATGACGAGATCCGGGTCGGCCGCCATGACTTCTTCGGCGGAGCCGCCGAATACGGGCAGGCTCCGCGCCCTGTCTGCCACGTCGGACATGTCGGGATCGGAGGCATAGCGGGTCAGTCCGGCGATCTGGCCGCGATCCGCCAGCGCCACTATCAACTGATCCGCGCAAAGGTTGAGCGAGACGATGCGCTGCGGCCTGGGCTTCGCTGCCGCGATGGAACGGGACGCGGCAGGCGGAACAGCGCCCTGCACGCCTGCGCCGGCCATGCCCGCCAGCAGCAGGCAGGGGACAAGCCGAAGATAGCGATGGATTTTTCCGATGCCCATGTCATGGGCTCCTTACCAACACGGACCCGGGACACAAGCGTGACGGGTAGCCGATCGCATGCGAGGTTATCGTGCAGAGCCCCAGTTCGTCGCCCCTCGCTTCACCGCCCCTCATTTCACCCCCGGCGCGCCATCCCGCACTGATCCCCCTTCTGGCCGCGGCGCTGGTTCTCGTTGCCGTCGCATCGCTTTGTATCGGTCCGGTGGCGCTGGGGTGGAGCCGGACGATCGCGGCCTTCGGCGATCAGGGGGACCGCGTCGCCCAGGCGATCCTGTTCGAACTGCGGCTGCCGCGCATGGTGGTCGGCGTTCTGGTAGGCGCCATGCTCGGGCTCGCGGGCGCGGTCCTGCAAGGCTATTTGCGCAATCCGCTGGCCGAACCTTCCGTGCTGGGCGCCTCGAACGCATCCGCACTCGGCGCGGTGATCGCGCTCTACTTCGGCATTTCCGAATGGAGCCCGGTCATACTCCCCCTGCTCGCCATCGTGACGGGCCTGGTGTCCATCACCCTGCTTTTCGCGCTGGCGGGACGTTCCGAAAGCCCGTTGAGCCTTATCCTTGCAGGGATCGCCGTCTCGACGCTGGCGGGCGCCGAGATCAGCCTGGCGCTGAACCTTTCGCCCAACCCCTTCGCGGCGATGGAGATCATGTCCTGGCTGCTCGGTTCCATCGAGAACCGGTCCATGCAGCACGTCTGGATTGCGTTGCCCTGTGTAGCGGTAGGTGCCGTTCTCCTGCTGGCCCATCCGCGCGCGCTGGATGCCCTCTCGCTGGGCGAGGACGGCGCGCGTTCGCTCGGCGTCGATCTTCGCCGCACGCGCCGCCGGCTGATGCTGGGCGTGGCGATCGGCGTGGGCGGGGCCGTGGCCGTTTCGGGCTCGATCGGCTTCATCGGCCTGATCGTGCCGCACCTCATCCGCCCGATGACGGACCGCAGCCCTTCGGCGCTGCTCCTGCCATCCATGCTGGGCGGCGCGGTGCTGCTCTCCGCCGCCGACATCCTCGTTCGCCTCATTCCCACCGGCGCCGAACTCAAGCTGGGCGTGGTGACGGCATTCCTCGGCGTTCCTGTGTTCCTCTTCCATCTGCTTCGGGAGCGCCGCCTGTGGTGACCATCGCCATCGAGAACCTGGCCGTCCGCCTCGGCCGCCGCGAGGTCCTGCGGGGGATCTCCGCCACGCTGCGGCCCGGCGCGCTGGTGGGGGTTATCGGACCCAACGGGGCAGGCAAATCGACACTCGTGCGGGCCATGCTCGGGCTCGTACCGGCAGAGCGCGGCGGCGTGTCGCTGGATGGCGCGCCGTTGACCCGTCTTCAGCCGCGCGATCTGGCGCGGCAGGTCGCCTATCTGCCGCAAGGCCAGACACTGCACTGGCCGCTCACCGTGGAGCGCCTGGTCGCACTGGGGCGGTTGCCGCACCTCGGGCCGATGTCGCGAATATCTGCGGCGGACGGCGCAGCGGTCCAGGAAGCCATGGCGCGAGCCGATGTCACGGCGCTCGCTGCACGCGTCGCCACGGAACTCTCGGGCGGCGAGCGCGCGCGCGCCATGCTGGCCCGGGCGCTGGCTGTCGGCGCCCCGGCGCTGGTGGTCGACGAGCCGCTGGCCTCGCTCGATCCCGGACATCAGATCGACGTCATGGATCTGCTGGCCCGCGAAGCCCATGACGGCAAACTGGTAGTCGCCGTGCTGCACGACCTGACGATGGCCGCGCGCTATTGCGACCGCCTGCTGCTGGTCGATAACGGTGCGCTGGTCGCCGATGGATCGCCGCGCGAGGTCCTGACGGCCGAGCGGCTTCGCAAGGTCTACGGGGTGACCAGCCATGTCGACATGACCGGGCCGCTGCCTTTCGTCGTGCCTCTGGAGCGCGCGCCGCAATAAAGCGCGAGGACGGAAAGGCGCGCTTTGCGCCTTCCCGTCCTCCGGGTCAGGTGACCTGGAAACCGGCCCAGAATGGGTCGGCCTGGTCGATCCAGATCGTGTTGAAGCCGGTGGCAATGGCCGAACCCTCGATAGAGGGAATGATGGCCGGCTTGTCGCCCAGCATGACTTCCTGCTCCACCCGGCCGATGAAGCGGCTGCAGATGTAGCTCTCGTGCACGAAACGCTCGCCCACCTTCAGGCGGCCGGTGGCGTGCAGGTGCGCGATGCGCGCCGAGGTGCCGGTCCCGCAGGGGCTGCGGTCGATCGCCTTGTCGCCGTAGAACACGGCGTTGCGACCATCGGCGCCGTCATGTTTGGGCTTGTCGGCCCAAAGGACGTGGCTGACGCCGCGGATCGTGGAATCGAGCGGGTGGACCGGCTCGTACTTCGCGCGAACGGCTTCGCGAATGCGGCCCGAAAGCTCGACGATGCGTGAGGCGCCCAGGTCGTCGAGGCCGGTGTAGTTGCCCTGCGGTTCGACGATCGCGTAGTAATTGCCGCCGTAGGACACGTCGATGGTGAGCGGGCCAATGCCCTCGACATCCACCGCGATGCCGTGCTCGGCAACATAGGCGGGCACATTGGTGATGCGCACCGAAGTGACCTTGGCGCCATCGGTTTCGTAGGCGATCTCGATCACGCCCGCGGGAACCTCCACGCGCAGCTTGCCGGGCGTCGCGGGTTGGATCAGTCCGTGTTCGAGGCCGAAGGTCACCATGCCGATGGTGCCGTGGCCGCACATGGGCAGGCAGCCGCTGGTCTCGATGAACAGGATGCCGATGTCGTTGGCGGCATCGGTCGGCGGATAGAGGAAACCGCCCGACATCATGTCGTGCCCGCGCGGTTCGAAGCACAGGCCGGTGCGGATCCAGTCGAAGCGGGACAGGAAGTCCTGCCGCCGTTCGGACATGGAGGCGCCCTTCAACAGCGGAGCCCCGCCCGCCACAAGGCGAACGGGGTTACCGGCTGTGTGGCCGTCGATGCAGAAAAACGTGTGCCGCATCGACGCTCCCTTAGGCTGCTGCCGCGACCGAAAGGTCGGGGCGGGTTGCGGCGGCCTGTTCGACCATCGCGATCACTTCAGCGCGGCGTTCGCCCTGAAGGACGTAGCGCGGAGGCAGGACGCGCTCCGAACCACGGCCCATGACCTGTTCGGCCAGCTTGATCGACTGGACGAGGTCGTGGTCGGCATCGAGGTGGAGGAGCGGCATGAACCAGCGGTAGATTTCCATGGCCTTGGCGTGATCGCCGCGCTCGAATGCCTTGACCAGCTCGACCGATTCCTTCGGGAAAGCGTTGGTGAGGCCCGAAACCCAGCCCTGGGCGCCGAGGTAGAGACCTTCCAGAGCGACATCGTCGAGACCTGCGAACAGGGTGTAGCGATCGCCGAAGGTGTTGCGGAAGTCGGTGAAGCGACGGGTGTCGGGAGCCGATTCCTTGACGGCGACGATGTTCTTCACGTCGACCAGGGCGGTGAGGACGTCCTTGTCGATCACCGTGCGGTAGGCCGGCGGGTTGTTGTAAAGCATGATCGGCAGGGCGGTCTGGTCGGCCACGCCCTTGAAGTGGGCGACGAGTTCGTGCGGCTTCGTCACGTAGACCATCGGCGGCAGCAGCATGAGGCCATCGGCGCCGGCCTTTTCAGCGGCCTGGGCATAGCGAACGGCGCGGCGGGTATCGAATTCCGAAACGCCGGTGACGACCGGAACGCGGCCGTTCACGGCTTCCACGATGGCCGAAAGAACCTGGACCTTTTCGTCGTATTCCAGCGAGTTGTTTTCACCAACCGTGCCGAGCGCGATCACGCCGGTCACGCCATCGTTGATGAGATCGTCGACGACGCGCTGCGTATCGGCGAGGTCGATCGACAGGTCCTCACGGAGCTGCGTGGTGACCGCCGGGAACACACCCTTCCAACCAATTGCCATGTAAATCTTCCTACTCTCTCTGAATTGAGATATCGTATACGATATTACGAAGTATGCGACAATTGCAAAATTCGCACACGATGGGAAAATTTGCTCATCTGCCGATTTCCCGGATTTGCGAACGGTCAGGCGCGGCAGAGACCCGCTCCACTCTGACAGATAAAATGCCTGGGGCGGGAGACTTTCGGTCCCCCGCCCCAGTTTCATGTCCGTCCTCAGGCTGCCCTATCCGAACGTGAACGCGAAGGCCTGCACGCCGGGATCCGCGAATTCGATCTCGAACGTCCGGTCTCGCACCGGGCCCTTCTGGCGAACCAATTGATAGAGCCGTTCGCTCTGGACCACGCCTTGGCCTTCGGCATCGATATCGACGCCATGGTCATTGCCGGGAGCCTGCCCATCGACCGTCACCCGGAAGCGTACCGGGCGGCCGGCTTTTGCCGGGCCGAGCACGAGGTGCAAGTCGCGCGCATGAAAGCGGAAGGCGATCCGCCCTCCTGCCCGGTCCAGCGTGGCTTTCTCGGCACTCACCGTCCACGCGCCCGCGAGACCCCAATCGTTCAGCGTTTCCAACCGGGGCAGCACATAGTCCTGGGACCGGTTCGGAACATAGCCGCCGGCAGAGACGAAGCGCTCGCCTCGGGAATGGCCGATGTAGGTTTCGGGCGAGCGGTTCGCGTTGCGGTCGGCCGGTGCGGCGATGCCGGTACCTTCCACAAGTACCATGTCGCTGTCGCTCTTGCCGGTGCCGTTCTCGGCGAGCAGTTGCCGGATCACGCGTTCCGATTGGGCATAATCGCCTTCGCCGAAGTGGTGGTAGCGAATGCGACCCTGGCCATCGATGAAGTAATGGGCCGGCCAATAGAGGTTCTGGAACGCGCGCCAGATGGCGCGGTCGTTGTCGAGCGCCACCGGATAAGTCACCCCAAGGTCCCGGACCGCCTTGCGCACGTTCGCGGGGTCTTTCTCGAAAGCGAATTCCGGTGCGTGAACGCCGATGACGACCAGACCCTGATCCTTGTACTTCTCCGCCCAGGCCCGGACATAAGGCAGGGAGCGAAGGCAGTTGATGCAACTGTAAGTCCAGAAATCGACCAGCACGACTTTTCCGCGCAGCTGTTCGGGCGTGAGCGGCGGGGAGTTCAGCCACTCCGTGGCGCCGGACAGCGAGGGGAACTCGCCCTCCACGCCGAGTTTCCCGTCGCTGCGCGGCCTGGCCGACTGGCCGGTACCCGCGCGGAAACGGTCGAGCAGCCCTTGTTCGACCGTCGATGTGCTCGAGAGCGAAAGGCGCGTCAGCAGGCCGGTATCGAGGCCAAGCGCGATCGCTGCCACGGCCACGAGAACCGCCAGCCCGAGCAGGCGCCGGATCCACTCGCCCGCGCCGATCGAGCGCTTCATGGCGGAGAAGACTTTGCCCCCGACCAGAAGCGCCAGCGCCAGCGAACTGGCCGCACCCAGGGCATAGGCCAGCAGCAGCAGGGTACTCTGCCCGCTGGCCCCCTGCAGCGCGGCGCCTGTAAGGATCAGGCCGAGGATCGGTCCGGCGCAGGGCGCCCAGAGCAGGCCGGTTGCCACCCCCAGCAGCAGCGAGGCCGCGAATGGAGAGGCGCCGCCCTGCCCCGCTCCCGCGACCGGCCCCGCGGCCGATTGCGAGAGCCGCGCCCCCAGAGCGACAAGCGGCCGCGTCGCGCGTTCGGCAATGGCGGGGAACAGCAGCAGCAGACCGAAGATCGCCAGGATCACCAGCGCCGCAGCGCGACCGTAGCTGTTGGCCTGGACGACCCAGCCTCCGCCGACCGACGCCAGCGTCGCCACGCCGGCGAAAGTGACGGCCAGCCCCAGCAGCAGCGGCAACCCGCTGCGCAGGAATGGCTGGTCGGCGCGGGCGAAGACGAAGGGCAGGACCGGCAGGATACAGGGGCTGATGATCGTCAGCGCACCGGCCAGGTAGGAGAGGAGAAACAGGATCATGGTCAATCTCCGCCATGGCCGAAAGAAGGGATCAGATCGCCCCTCAGCATGAACGCAAGCTGTCCAAACGGCAAAGCACGAATATTCCGTTCGGGGTGCATCCGTCCGGCTTCCTGGCGCGTACTATGAGGGCCAAGGCTGTGGAAAGCTCGACATGCAACCGATAATCGGCAAGCGCCTTTTGATGATCGCCGGCCTCGCGACCGTGCTGGGAGCATCGCTCCATGGGCAGTGGGAACAGGCCGTGGCCGTGCCTGCGCAGGCAAGGCCTGCCGTGCCCGCCCCGCTCGTAGACACCCCCAACCCCGCGCGCAGCGAAACCGCCGTACTGGCCGGAGGCTGCTTCTGGGGCGTGCAGGGCGTGTTCCAGCATGTGAAGGGCGTGAGCAGCGCCGTGGCAGGCTACTCCGGCGGAGCCTCCGGGACCGCGCGCTATGACAGCGTGTCGGGCGGCAATACCGGCCATGCCGAAGCCGTGAAGATCACTTTCGATCCCCGGCAGGTCAGCTACGGCACCTTGCTCAGGATCTACTTCACGGTCGTGGCCGACCCCACGACGCGCGACTACCAGGGCCCGGATCACGGGACCCAGTATCGCACCGCCCTCTTCCCCCAGAGCCCGCGCCAGCGCGACATAGCCCAACGCTATGTTGCGCAGCTTGGGCAGGCCGGTGTCTGGAAACGCCCGATCGTCACCCGGATCGAACCGTTCAAGGGCTTTTACCCGGCCGAGAGCTACCATCAGGACTTTCTGACCCGCCATCCTGAATCGAGCTATATCCGCATCAACGACCAGCCCAAGGTCGACGCCTTGAGGCAGGCGTTCCCACGTTCCTATCGGAACAATGCCGTGCTGGTCCGGCCATGACGAACCTTGGCATCAGGGAGGCTCGGCGCGCATTCCTGGCGAAGTGCGGCATGGCAGCGGTCGCCGCCGTGATCTGCGACTTCTCCGTCTTAACGCCGCGCGCCGATGCGGCGAACTGGAACCTTCCGGACGCGGAATGGCGGCGTCGGCTTTCGCCGCAGGCTTATGCCGTCCTTCGCCAGGCCTCCACCGAACGCGCCTATTCCAGTCCGCTCTTGAAAGAGCACCGGAAGGGGCAGTTCGCTTGCGGAGGCTGCGCATTGCCGCTCTACGCGTCCAATACCAAGTTCGAGAGCGGCACGGGCTGGCCAAGTTTCTGGGACCACCTGCCCGGCGCGGTCAATCTGCGCCGGGACGGCAGCCTCGGCATGGTTCGCACCGAAGTCCGCTGTGCCCGGTGCCTGGGCCATCTGGGCCACTTATTCGATGACGGCCCGCGTCCCACCGGCAAGCGCTATTGCATGAACGGCGCAGCCCTGACGTTCAAGCCGGCCTAGCGCCGATACCGGCCTTGCGAAGGCCGGTATCGCGTTCAGATCCCCGCCGCGGAATTGTTGCCCCCGCCGCCGGTCCGGAACACGCGCGAGCGCGACACGAAGCGCCAGAGAGCGCGCGGATGGCGCAAGGCCAGCGACAGGAACTCCCCCCACTGCCCCGTCCGGCGTAGCTCGCCAAGGCGGTGGGCATCGGCATAGAGCACTTGCCATTGCCGCCCTTGCCGCAGGGCCGCCATCGTGGAAGGCGGCGTGCTGGCGGCGTAGTCCGAGATCAGCCCGTCCATGATATCGACGCGGGTCTGCGGCGTGAAACGGGTTCGGGTTCCCTGCGAGCGGGCACCGCTCACTTGCCCGAGCTGGGTGGTATAGACATAGTACGCCCGGCGATCGAGGAACCCGCGCGCGCCGGAAAGCAGGCACCGGGCGTAAAGATCGAAGTCCTCTGCGAAGCGCAGGCTTTCCGAATAGCGCAGAGCCTTTTCCATGATGAAGCTGCGCCGCATCATCGGCTTGAGGAACCCGAATTTCAGCGGAGAACCGGGCCGTTCGGCATCGATCAGTTCGGCAATCGTCACCGTCGAAATGCCCTCCTTCTCGAACGAGCATCCCGTTTCCCGGCGTTCCTGATCGTCGTAATAGATCAGCCCGTCGAAGACGAGGTCGGCGGCGCGCTCGTCTCCCAGGGCGGTCAGGCTGGCGAGGCGGGCGGGCTTGAAGGCATCGTCGGCATCCAGGATCGCCAGCCAGTCGCCCAGGCTTTCCCGGATCCCGATATTGCGCGCGACGCTGGGCCCGCCGTTCTTCACCGTCTGCAGGCAGCGCACGCGCGGATCGCGGCGCGACCATTCCTGCAGCCGGGCACGGGTGTCGTCGGTCGAGCAATCGTCGATGGCCAGGAGTTCCCAGTCCTGCAGCGTCTGGTCCAGCAGGCTGCCGATCGCGCGGTCGAGAAAGGTGGCCGCATTGTAGCAGGGCATGATGACTGAAACCTGGGGCATGAAACCTCCACTTGGGCAGGTGCGAAAGGGACGCGGGCTCGGCCGGGCCTAGCGGCGCAGGCTTCGCTTGATCTTCGCGATCGTCCGGTCTCCGAGAATGCCGAAAGCTACCGCCCGCACCAGTCGTTTCGCGGCACCGCCGCTGCTTTCGCCGCGCCGGATATAGCTGCGCCGCGCCGCCGTGGCGTTGCCGGGCCAGACCATGCGCTGGCCTTCGATGCTCAGTACCGGCCGCTCACTGAGCTGGGCAATCTCCTGCGCCTGCTTGTCCTCGCTCTCCACGAACAGCCCGGCACCGGTCTTGATGTAGACCGAGGCCTTGAAACTGGCATGGGCACGCTGGCGGCGCCGTTCCTCCGCCGATGGCAGATCCAGCATCCAGAGGTTTTCGTACTTCACTCCGTTGGCCGCGAGCCATTGCTCGGTCTCGGGACGGTATTTCTCCAGCCTGCTGGTCACGAGATGCTTGATCGGCACATTGGCCCGCAGGAGCGGCTTGGCCGTCAGCAGGAAATCGCGGTATTTCTCGCCATCGTCGTTCTGGGAGCTGTGCGGATCGTGGCAGAGGATACCGTCGATGTCGAAACAGGCATCGGCCAGTCGCTTGTGCCGCATCAGGTTCCACTCGAAGATGCGCGGCGACGGTACGGCCTCGAAGATCAGATCGGCATCCTCATGGGCGGCGCGGGTGCCATATACGGCAAGGTAGGTTGCCGGAACTTGCGGTGCCGCGGCCTGCACCCGCTCGCGCACCGCGCGCATCGATTCGCCCGAGGCGATGCTGTCGTCCACGATCAGCACCCGCCGCGGCCGGACTTTCTCGTCAATCGTCTCACGCGCCGTTCGTCCGACGGTGGGCGTGCGCCCCTCAAGATAGCTTTCCAGGTCGAGCAATGGCTTGTGCAGCTGAACCGCCAGAAGATTGGCCGGCAGCAATCCGCTGCGAGGGACGCCCACGATCAGGTCGACGTCTTCCGGAATGGCGTGGGCGTTGAAGAACACGGTCTCCGCCAGGTCTGCGAACGAGCGATATTCCATGTCGTCTTCCTCGAATTGGCGGTCAGGTCGGCGCATCGGGTTGGAGGTAGAAGGCCTGCACTTGCGCGCGTACCTCTTCGCTGAGCAGGCTCTCCGCGGTGGACCGCGCGGCTTGGCCGAGCGACTGCCGCAGCGCAGGATCATCCTTCAACCGCATGAGCAGTTCGAAGGCCTCTTCCGTCGTGTCGAACAGCAGGCCGTTGCGGCCGTGATCGATCACGGAGGATGCGCCCGAAGTGCGATCGGTCACCACCGGCAGGCCGCTGGCCATGGCCTCGATGATCACGCGTCCCCAGGGTTCGGGCCACTCCGGAGCGGTCCGGTAGAAGAAACAGTCGAGGCCCTGCAGGAATACCGGCGCCTTCACGCTGCCGATCGCGCGCATGTGAACCTGTTCGGGGGCGAGGCCAGCGGCCTGCATTTCAGCGGTTGCGCCCAGAACGTCGATCTCGTAGCCCTGCTCCGCGAGGCGGGCATAAAGCGCCATGTCTTCCGGGTGGTGCTTTTCGGGCGCATCGCGGCTCAAGCGGCCGATACGGAAGCTGTCCCGCCCTGTCCTGTCGGTAGGGGCGAAGGCATCGAGGTCCACCAGCGAAGGCTCCACGATGCCGCGATAGGGGACTTGCGCCGCCAGTTCCTTGGAGCAGAACACGATCTCGGGCTCGATCCCGCAGGTCTTGCGGATGAGATCGACCCTGGCTGCAAGGCGTTCGGCATCGGGCGTGTTGTAGGTGAGGATCACCCGCCTGGGCCGGGCGAGCCGGATCCAGTGGCTGATGTTGAAATAGACCCCGACGAAAACCAGCGTGCCCCCGCGCGGAAATGACAGGCGGCGCGTATCGATTTTCGCCAGGCTGATGCCCGAGAACGCCTCGGACGGGGCTTCCCGGAAATGCCATATCTTGACGTCGGCCGAAGGCTGGAGCTGCCGGTAAAGGCTGACCGTCCGCCATTCGCTGCCGCCCGAAGGGTTGAGCATGGGGTTCACCAGATGGACTTGCGGCTTCCGGCTCATCGCAGCGCGATCCGCATGGGAACAGGCATGGTCATCTCCTCATCCCGCCTAGGCCCTGGCCGACAGTTTCTTGAGGCGTACCCCGAGCAGCGCCAGCGGATGGCCGAGCGGCGAGGACAGGCCCAGCAGGACCGCGAACTGGAACGGATTGTACCAGGGCTTGAAGTGCTTCCAGCTGGCCCGCCGCACCCGCTGGCTCTTGGCGGTGCGCAGCGCATATTGGAAGGTTTCGCGATTGGCCAGGCGAACCAGCAGGTTCCGCGTCGCCGGCGGCTCGCTCTGCTCCATGGTCATGATCGTCTCGATCATGCAGTGGCAGACGTTGTCGTGAGACAGGGACGTCACCATGTTCTGGGAGTCCTTGAAGTAGATCGCCGTCGGCACCGGATTCACGCAGGTGCCGCCCTGCCGCGCGAGCCGCAGCCACAGGTCCTTGTCGCCCCCGCGCCGGCAGCGCTTGTCGGGGAAAAGCCCCGCCTCGATCAGCGCCGTCCGCCTCGCCGCAATGGCCGAGGTCCAGACCGGGCATTCCCCGCAATCCAGCCAGGCGCTCACGAAATCCGCAAAGGAGAGCACTCTCTCCCGCCCGCCCGAGCGCCGGTAGACGTCTGCGATCGTTCTGCCGCCGGGATGGATCTCGTCATAGCCGGTGCCGAACAGGACGGTGTCCTGCGGGGAACTGCGGATCATGCGGTCCAGCGTTTCCAGGTGGGCGTCATCCCACTCGTCATCGGCGTCGAGAAAGGCGATGAAGTCGGATTGTGCCGTACGGATACCGAGATTGCGCGCCGCATAGCCTCCCGGTCCCGGCCGATCCCGGCTCAGGACCTGCACGCCGTCATAGCTGCGCGCGATCTGCGGACCATCGTCCTTCGATACGTCGTCCACCACGATGATCTCGGCCGGCTGCACCGTCTGACGCAGGACGGAATCGAGGGCGCGCGCAATATGCGGGCCCTTGTTATGCAATGGAATGACGACACAAATAGACGTCACGCGACCATCCCGTCCTTGTTGTGGAGCCTCTGTTAGGCTTGGCGTCGAAAGGCGATCAATGACCATAAATGGCTAGCGCGGCTCCCATCGGGGCAGCCCTAGCCGGCCGGCGCCGGATGGGCGGCTGCATCCCTGCTCACCGCTACCGGCATGCGCAGGGGATTGCCGAAATCCCGCACGAGAGAGGCGATCTGAAGGTCGTTTTCCCGCTGGTTGTGATCGTAGAGACGCTCCTTCTGCGAAGACCACCAGGCCGTCTGGTCGAAGCGCCCGCCCACTTTCCTGTAGGCCGTCCCAGCACGCCTGGCGCACCAGTAGAACCACAAATCGTCCGCAGAAGGAGCATAGCGCTCGAACAGGTCCTGCCGGATGGCATCGGGATGAAGTGCGTGAGGCGGGTAGAGAATGCCGCCGATGCCGGTGGGCATCAGGTCGACGCTGGGGCGCCGTGCGCGGGCGTCCTGAACGTCCCATTCCCAATCGTGATAAGGCACCAGGCCGCCGCCTTCCTGCGCAGCGAGGCGGTGCGCGCGGTGGCAGGTAATCACCGGATCGCCGCCGCGCTGCCCCTCGACCAGATCGGTGAGCCAGTCCGGCCGGTAGAACACGTCGTCGTCGGCCGTCGCGACATAGGCCGCTGGGAAGGCGGGCAGCGCGAAAATCAGTTTCTTGTAGCTGCGGGCATCGCTGACGATCCGCATCTCGATACCCTGGCGCAGCAATTCCCGCGTCTTGCCGGGAAGCGCTGCGTCATCGCCCTTGGCAATCCACAGGACGATCCGGTCAGGCGCCGTGTCCTGCCGCAGGAGACTTCGCAAGGTAAGATGCAGGGTGGCGTAGCGCGCCGGATAGGAGGTGAGCGAGACGATCAATTCGCCCGGCAGGCCATGAGGTTTCGGCGCACCGGCAGGAAACGCCCTGGCAATCTGCCTATACTGCGCCTCGCTCCAGAGCCGGGTCGCCACCGGCCGTGGCAGCAGCCTGTTCACGATGCGCTTTGCTAGGCCGCTCAAGGGTCTTTTCCCGGATAATTGGCAATCCGTGGACGAACTTAGGCGAAGTCACCGAGACCCGCCATTATACTATAGAGATCGTCCAGCGCCCGCCTCCGAAGGCGCGCTCGCCCTTTGTGCCCGGCAAGCAGCAACAAGGGTTAGTGTGGATTCTGAAAGGATTAGAGCGGGGCGTGTCGGCGTAGATCCTTCAGCCCGCAGCGCTTCAGCCGTTCCCGTTCCGCCTGCGGGTTTGCCAGCCTTTGCGCGCGGCAGCGGAGCGCTGTTCCGGCGAACCGGACTTGTGCGCCTTGCCCCCGCGCGATGACGAGGCGTGGGTGTCGGGCTTGCCGCGACCGGAGCCCGACTTGTTGCCGCCGCCCGATTCCTTGTTCACGGTAGCCCAGGCGCGCCGTTCTGCTTCCTTGTGGCTGACCCCGCGATCTTCGTAGCCTTCCTCGATATGTTCGGCCTTGCGCTTCTGCTTGTCGGTGTAGCTGCTCTTGTCACCTTGCGGCATGACATTCTCCGGATGCTGGGGCGCCGTGCTGCGCCAGTCTCTGAGAACAACGGCGACGCCCCTTATGCGTATCCCGAATTTGGCCGGTGACACGCAGTTCCCGGAGCAGCATCAGATGCGCGACGGGCGCGCTCCCCTCTCGGAGAGCGCGCCCGCTTCGGTTCTACAGGCGTCAGGCGGCCTGTATACCCGGAGTGCCAGCCATCACTGGCGCTTCGGCAGCATCCTCCACCCGGGCCGGCTCATCGCGCGAATAGTTCCCAACGAGCATCCCGGCGGCAAGCACACGGCCGCTGATCGCACTGACCACTTCCGACCGTCCGGGATTGTCATCCACGTCGATCACCTCGGAAAGCGCGAAGAGCTGGAAGACATAATCATGCAGCCCATGACCCGGCGGCGGGTCTGGCGGAAGCCAGCCTTCCAGGAAATAGCTGTTACGCCCCACATCGCGGCCGTCGGGGCCTCCGATACCGTCGGCGACGATTTCCCCTTCCGCCAGACGGCGTTCCGTGGGCGGGAGGTTCCAAACCAGCGCGTGGACCAGCGGATTGGCCGCCGGGGCGTCCGGATCCTCGACCAGCAGCACCAGGCTGACCGTTCCCTCCGGAACATCCCCCCAGACCAGCGGGGGAGAAACCCCTTCGCCATCGGCGGTGAAACGCAGGGGAAGCCGTGTGCCGTTGGCGAAGGCCGGGCTGGACAGGTCGATGAACCCGGCGCCGCGCGTTACTTCCTCCTGGACGATGGCGAGCTTGGAATGGCCTGCCCGCACGTTGGTCATCAGCGCGCCGAGCCAGCGGGGAACATGTTCGAGCATATCATCTCCAGAGTTCGCGGGAAGCGCCATAGGGCGCTTCCCCTTAGTCAGTCGCTGTTATCGCCGGCTGTTATTCGGAGTCGCTTTCGTCGTCGTCATCGTACTCCTCGGCGGGCTCGTCGTCTTCGTCGGGATCCACGAAATCGAGCGGGTCAAGGCCGAGTTCCGCGGCCACTTCCAGCCGCGTCGCCACAACAACGACTTCGTCGCCATCGTCCAGTTCGATGATGGTCGTCTCGTCCTCGCGGCCTTCGGAAATGTTGACCACGTCGGCCGGATCGACCTCGATCTCGTCACCGTCGGGGGTTTCAAACTTCGCAATCGGCATGATGCACTCCTTGTCGAGAGAACCACCGAACTCGCCATTCGCTCGCTGGTTCCAGCAGGCTCAGGAAGCGAGTTCGGGCCAGTCCACTGCCAAGTGGCCACGGCGGGCATCGCGGCGGGAGAGCATCCACACGAGGAAGGCCCGCGCCTTTTCGCTGACCGGCTCGGGAATGAGGGTTTCCCCGGCGCAGAGCACGACGAGTTCCGATGGCGGGATATCCGGAGATGCCTCGTCAAGCCGCGGTCGGAATTCCCTTGCTGTCATCACTGCTCTCCACACGCTTGCCAAGGCAACGCGCGGGGTCCGGCAGAGGTTTCCGCCTCCGGGCGGCCACCTTTCAATAGCGCTCAGTAGACATCGCGGAGGTACCGCCGATCCTCGCGCATCTGGGCGACATAGTCCTCGGCCGCGTCGGGCTTCATTCCGCCATGCGTGGCAACGATGCGACGAAGCGCGAGGTCGACGTCCTTGGCCATGCGCCCCGCATCGCCGCAGACATAGAAGTTGGCGCCGCCCTCTATCCAGCGCCACAGCTCCGCACCTTCTTCCACCATGCGATCCTGCACGTAGATCTTCTCGGCCTGGTCGCGGGAGAACGCCAGGCTCAGCCGGTCGAGATGGCCAGAGCGGCGCCAGGCGTCGATCTCCTCCCGGTAGTAGAAATCGGTCGCTTCGTGCTGCTCTCCGAAGAACAGCCAGTTGCTGCCGGTCGCACCGGTTGCCAGACGGTCATGCAGGAAACCCCGGAAAGGCGCGATCCCTGTGCCCGGACCGACCATGATGGCGGCGCGCGAGGGATCGGCAGGCGGCCGGAAGTGCGCCGAGGATTGCAGGAACAGGCCCGCCCCCAGCTCTTCCGCCCGGTCCGCCATGAACGCCGAGCAAACCCCGCCGCGCCGCCGCCCCTTGTTGGCGTAGCGCAGCACGGAAACGGTCAACTGCACTTCATCGGGCTGGGCATGAGGGCTGGAGGCGATGGAATAGAACCGCGGCTGGATCGGCCGCATGACTTTCATGAGATCGCTGAGCGTCAGGCGCGCGCCGGTCTCATGCAGCACGTCGGCGATCTGGTGTTCGCGAAGGAAGCGATCGTATTCGGGCTTCCTCTCGGGATCGAGCAGCGGCACGAAAGCCGCTTCGGGCAAGCGCTCGGCAACGAGTTCCAGAATGTTACGCGTGGGCTTGGCGATGTCCCAGTGCCGCAGGAGCGCTTCGTAGAGCGGCACGTCCCCAACATCCTTGACAGTTACCAAGCTATCGGGCGCAAGTTCTAGTAAATCCAGAATTTCCGTAGCCAGAGCGGGACAATTGACAGGCCACACGCCCAGCGCGTCCCCGGCTTTGTAGGCGAAGTCATGGCCCGTCAGGTCGAACCCGAACTGGCGTACTTCCTTCGCCGCGCCAAGGCCGCTCAGCACGGAGTTGCGCACCATGCAGGTGCGCAGGGGTGCTTTCCGGCTATAGGGAGCGCCGGGTCCGCTCACTATGGGCGCTGCTGCAGGAACGGCGGGTGATGGTACAGACGGGACATCCGCAAGCATGGCGCCGATGACCGTTTCCAGCCACTGGCCGGCCACTTCCTCGTAGTCCGGCTCGCAGTCCGCACGGGCGGCGATCCGCTGCGCGCCCAGTTCCTCCAGTTTCGCATCCAGCTTACGGCCAAACCCGCAGAACTGGTCGTAGCTCGAGTCCCCGAAGGCCAGGACCGAGTAGCGCAGCGCGTCCAGCCCGGCCGGCGCCCCGGCTTCCAGCGCCGACCAGAAGGTGCCGCCGTTGTCGGGCGCATCTCCGTCTCCGAACGTGCTGGCGATGATGAGCGCCCTTCCCGCCTCGGCCAGTTCGGCGGGTTTCACGCTGTCGAGCGAGGCCAGGCGCACCCGGCACGATCTGGCCTCCAGCTTCCGGGCGCATTGTTCCGCGAACCCTTCCGCAGTCCCGGTCTGCGAGGCCCAGAGCACCATGACGTGCGAGGCCGGCATCGCGCCCGCCGTGTCGGAAACGAGCCCCGGGGAACCGGCAATCTCGTCACCGGCCAGCGGCACCCGTGCGAACAGGCCCGCTAGCAGGCCATTGACGTAGTGCAGCTTGCCGCCTTCGAGCGGCGCTCCGGGGGGAAGAAGGGGCATGGCATGAGCCGGTTCGCTTGCGCGAAGGCCGGTCATGAAGCCGCTCAGATAGCCTTCCTCTGCCGCCGTGAGAACGGGCGGAACCCCCGGTGACAGCCCCATGACCTGCGCGAAAGCATCGATGGCGGCCGCCTGCGACGGCAGAAGGCGCGGGGCGGCGGGAATGGCCGCGGAATAGGACTTCGTCATGTCTTCCGGTGCCGCAATCGAGGGAGCCTGCTCGACCGGCCCCGACAGCCGGGTGAGCGCCACGGCCGAGAACTTGAATTCCGGCTGCAGCGAGATCGGGTCCACGGCGTCGTTGGTCACGGCATTGACGCAGAGATCCTCGCCGAAAACGTCGTTCCAGTGGAAGGGCGCGAAGCAGTTTCCGGGGCGGACCCGGTCCGTCACCACGGCGGGCAGCACGGCCCGTCCCCGGCGCGAAGCCAGTTCCACCTTGTCCCCCTCGCCGATATCGAGGGCGGCGGCATCTTCGGGGTGGATTTCCAGGAAGGGACCGGGATTGAGCTTGTTCAGCGTCGGCACTTTGCCGGTCTTGGTCAGGGTGTGCCACTGGTGCTGGAGACGGCCGGTGTTAAGCACCAATGGGAAATCGGCATCCGGCATCTCGGCCGGGTCCATGTGCGGGCGCGGCAGGAAGTGCGCCTTGCCGCTCTCGGTCGGAAAAGCGATGGCGGGACGGCTGCCGTCGGTCTCGATCCGGGGGGACTGGCTCACGCCGTCGTTGATGTAGCGGATCGGATTGCGATCGTTCCCTGCTTCGGGCGGACAAGGCCACTGCATCGGCGTTTCGCGCAGGCGGTCGTAGCTGGCGCCGCGAATGTCATAGCCGGTCCGTGGGTTCCAGAAGGCCCGGATTTCCTCGAAGACATCGGCAGCCGAGCCATAAGTGAAGGCCCGGGCATAGCCCATTTCGCAAGCGACGCGGGCGATGATCTCCCAATCCGCCATCGCCTCTCCGGGAGGATCGACGGCTTTCTGCATCAGGGTGAGGTTGCGCTCCGAATTGATCATCACCCCTTCTGCCTCGGCCCAGAGCGCACCGGGCAGGATCAGGTCGGCATGGCGGTTGGTCTCGGTATCGACGAAGACATCCTGCGCGATCACGAGTTCGGCGGCTTCGAGCCCGGCAACCACCGTCTTGCGGTTCGACACGCTGGCCACGGGATTGGTACAGATGATCCAGCATGCCTTGATCCGGCCGGCGGTCATGTCCTCGAACATGGAAACCGTGCCTGCTCCAGCCTCCACCCGCAGCGTGCCGCGCGGAATGTCCCAGGCATCCTCCACGAAATGCCGGTCCGCCTCGCTGGGGGTGGCGCGCTGGCCCGGAAGACCGGGCCCCATGTAGCCCATCTCGCGACCGCCCATGGCGTTGGGCTGGCCCGTCAGCGAGAACGGCCCGGCGCCCGGGCGGCAGATTGCGCCGGTCGCCAGGTGCAAATTGCAGATCGCATTGGTGTTCCAGGTGCCGTGAGTGCTCTGGTTGAGGCCCATGGTCCAGCAGGACATCCATGCTCCCGCTGTCCCGATCCACTGCGCGGCCTGGCGCAAGTCCGCTTCGGCAATCCCCGTCAGCGCTGCAACCGTCGCAGGGGGATAATCGGAGAGGAACGCCGCCATGGCGTCCCAGCCCTCGGTATGCGCGGCGATGAACGCCGGGTCGATGTGACCCTGCTCGGCGATCAGATGGAGCAGCCCGTTCAGCAAGGCGAGATCGGTGCCCGGTCGCACCTGCAGGAACAGATCGGCTTTGTCCGCCGTGGCATTCCGGCGCGGATCGACGACGATCAGCTTTGCCCCGGCCTTCACCCGGTCCATCATCCGCAGGAACAGGATCGGGTGGCAGTCTGCCATGTTGGCCCCGATCACGAAGAACAGGTCCGCCTTGTCGAAGTCCTCATAGGATCCGGGAGGCCCGTCCGCGCCGATGGAAAGCTTGTAGCCGCTGGCCGCGCTCGCCATGCAGAGGCGCGAATTGCTTTCGATGTTGTTGGTGCCGATGAAGCCCTTGCAGAGCTTGTTGGCAAGATATTGCGCCTCCAGCGACATCTGGCCGGAGACGTAGAAAGAGACCGCATCCGGCCCGTCACGATCGATGATCGCGCGCAGGCCCTGCGCCGTTCGCGTGATCGCCTCTGCCATCGGGATCGCGCCCTGGTCGCGGCTGCCCTCGATGCGGGCATAGGCGGTTTCCGCCCTGCCGGGGGCGGTTACCGGGACGTGGCAACTGCTGCCCTTGGTGCAGAGCCGGCCGAAATTGGTCGGATGGCTCTTGTCGCCCGACACCTTGACGATGCGCCCATCCGCCACTTCCATCACGATGCCGCAACCGACGCCGCAGTAGGGGCATGCGCTCTTGACCTTGCTGCTAGCCACGTCTTCCCCAAACGAAAAAACGCCACCGGCCGGAACCCTGTTCGGGGTTCGACCGATGGCGTCGTTGCCTTGTTAGCCAGCCCTTGCGGACTGCTGGAGAGAACCCCGCGCCTTTGCGGGTCTCACTCCGATTTGACCGTTATCTTGCCGTAAGGACCCGGCGGCTGCAAGCCCCTGTTTCGCAGTGCAGCATGGAGCGCTGCCGCTCGTCAGAACCTGCGGGAGATGCCCATGTAGATTTCGAGATCGTCGGCATCGCGGTCCAGGCCCGCGTTGGCGCCAAGGTCGATCTGAAAGCGATCGGAAGTCTGCCATCCCAGCGACAGGCCCGAGAGATGCTCGGAGTGATGCTCGCCCGGCTCCCGGACGGTGCGGTACTGATACTCGGCCGTGGCGGTCAGAGCATCGCTCAGCTTGGCCGCCACACCGACGACGTCTCCGAATGCGAAGTGGCGGCCATGCCCGTCCTCGTTCACGTCGGCGTCGAATTCGGGAACCATCTCCAGCGAAATTGCGGACGTCACTTCGTAAGAGAGCGGGATGCGCAATCCAGCGCCCCAGTCACCCGCGCCGATCGGCTCGCGCCCCGTGGGCAGCGACACGAAAGGCATGACGGCGGCCGAGAAGCCTGACCCGTCAGGATTGGCAAGATTGCGCCGCAGGGCGAGCGTCAGGTCGCCGGTGCCGCTGCGATGTTCGACCTCGCCCGTCGTCCGGTCGCGGCTGCGCGAAAAGCCCAGGCTGGTCCAGCCGACCTGGACCTCCGCATGATCGGCAATGCCCATGCGCAGCAGGAAATCGCCGACCACGAACACATCCTCGCGCTGCGTGGAATCACGGTTGAGCGTCCAGTCGCCAAGGCCGGTTTCCAGCGAGAAGCGGCCCGCGTCCATGGTGCAAGCCGGGGTGCCGATGCCGGGGCGATCGGGGCAATAGTCACGGCCCTGAGCGGCGGCCATCGTCGGGGCGGCCATCAGGGCAACGAACAGGAGAGCGCGAAATTTCATAACAGCCCTTATAGACGACTGCCGTGCAAATCGTCCGCTGCGGGCGCTTGTTCCCGCGCGCTTCCGGCCGGGTGACGATTGATCAGCGGGTGTAGCGTCCGCGTCCCAGTTCGTCCGGCAGCAGCGCGTCCCCGTCGATACGAAGCGTCATCCGTTCGAAGGGTGGGTCCATGATCTGTTCGATATCGATGGAAAACCGCACCACGCCCGAGCGGACCGGCGGAACAGGCACGTCGATGTCTCGGCCCGGAACGTAGGGTGCGCTCAGGGTGGCGGAGACGAGGTCTGCGGACGGCCCCTCAGGCACCAGGGTCAGGCCTTCCCCGGCGGTGGTCACTTCGCTCTCCCGGCCGTCCGCGAACCGGAGCGCCACCCGCACACCGCGCGCATCGTTACCGGACTTGGGGTCGATCACCAAGACGGCCAGGCCGCCCTGCCATTGGTCGGGCGACTGCTCATCGACGGCAACCGGCTCGGGCATTCGGCACATATCGGGCAGCACCGGGTCGGGGAGATCCGGGCGGGACCTTCCGGCGGCGCTCGCCGTGCGTTCGGCCCTGTCGCGCGCCTCCTGCCAGGCCAGCGTTACCTGCCGCGCATCCTGCGCCGCATCGTCGGCGACAGGCGTGCCGGCCGACAGGATACGGCTTGCCGCTTCCTCCATGCGCGCCCGGGCCTCCTCTGCCGCAGTCAACGCGGCATCCGCTGCCGCATCGCGCTCTGACTGCGGCACCTGCACCTGACTGCCCGGCGCTTCGACCGTTTCGACGACCGGCTCGGCGGCGGCGATGGAATCGACCAGGAAAGGGCAGCGCGCCTCCACCGCATCTTCTGCCGTAGCGCGGTCGCGCGCCAGTCGCTCCTGCTCGGCCAGCGCCGACCAGGGCTGGGTGTCCAGATAGGCGAACAGCGGCCGATCCCGCACCGGCCGGTCGGCTGACAGGACGATTTCGGCGCCATCCCGGCGCCAGGTCCCGTGCGCGAACTGGTCCAGCGCGCCAACCGAGATGTACCATTCGAACGTACCGTTGCGGCGCAGGAGCATTTCGGACCCTGTCTCCATGACGCCCGACAGATAGTAATGCCCGGCGAAGTCCGTATCGACGCCTGCCCCGATCCTGCCGCTTTCGTCAGCCCTGGAAGTCGGCGCTTCGGCTTCCGGGACATTCCGATCCTGCGCTCCGGCAGGCACGATCGGTGTCGTCAGGGCCAGTCCGGCAGCAATAAGGAAACGAGTCCGCATTCGGCGATGTTTACCGCAGCGACTTGGCCCGACAACCACAAACTCCCGCGCGCAGCGGCGAGAACGTGGCACGAACGTGGCAAGAACTCAGGGGGCGATAGCCCGGATTACCCGCGCGGCTATCCGATAGGACAATGCCGAAAGGCAGTGCGAATAACCGGGTAGCGGATGCAATGATGACGCCAGCAGCGGAAATCAGGCCGATGACGGGCATACGCGGCGCCGCCGCGCTGTTCGTGATGCTCTATCATTTCCACCTCAAGATGATCGCCACCGGACCGCTTTCGACCATGCTGCTGCATGGCTATCTGGCGGTGGACCTGTTCTTCATCCTGAGCGGCTTCGTCATGGCCCATGTCTATGGCCAGGCGCTGGAAGCCGGGACATTTCGCCAGCGCAGCTTTCTCCTCCACCGCCTGGCGCGGGTCTATCCGCTCTATCTCCTGGCCACGCTGACATGCCTGGTTCTGGCGCTGGGTCGCAGCGGCAGTCCGGGCGCGCCGCTGTCCGCGCTGGCCGCCAATCTCGTGATGCTGCAAGCGCTCGGCAACTGGCCCAGCATGGACCCGCCCGCATGGTCGGTGAGCACCGAGATGGTGGCCTACCTTCTGTTCCCCGTGATCGCGATGGCCTGCTTGCGGTCGAGCCGCCGGACCGCGCTCATCACGGGCGCCGCCGCCTTGCTGGCCGTGCTGGCGATGACATTCGCCGCAAGCCGGCACTATATCGGCGCACCTGTCGCGAAAGGCGAACTCGACTTGTTCTTCTCGCCTTACACCCTTGTGCGGTGCCTGGCCGGTTTCACCATCGGGCAATTGCTCCACCGGCTCTACCGCAACGGCGTTCTCAATCAGGTGCTGTCAGGCAATCTCATCCAGTGCGCGGTCCTGCTGATGGTACTGGCGACGATGGCGCAGGCGCTCTCGGACTTTCCCGCCTATCTGGCATTGATCGCGTTGATTGCGACCCTGGCGCAGGACCGCGGCGTGATGAAACGGCTCTTCGCCTCGCCGCCGTTCATGCTGCTGGGTAAAGTGTCCTTCGGCATCTACCTCCTGCATTTCCCGTCCATCGGCCTTGTGGAGCGTCTGCGGACTGCCGCGCTGCACCGGGGCCTGAGCGCCGATGCCAGCGACTGGATCGCCTCGCTCACGGCCTGCGCCATGGTGATCGCGCTCGCCTGGGTGTTGCACCGGGGGTTCGAAAGCCCGCTGCGCCGCATGATCCGGCGTCTCGAAGCGCGTCCGGCAACGCCGGCTCTGGCGAGATGAGCCGGGCGTCAGCGCATGGTGAGAATTACCCTCCCCAAAAGGAGGAACTGTCAAAATCGGCCTGTTCGCACTAGGTTCATCTAAGAATTAGCGAACGAGGCTTAGCACTCGTATTTTCCGGGTTCTGTTGGGCGGAACGGATCTTCTCGGACCTCAAGCATCTTCCCAGGATGCGACCAAGACGAGAGGCCTGCGAACGATCATGACGACGGGTACATCGGTGGTGGTCTCGGTGGCCATCAGGAATTCGCTGATACGGGAAGGGGTTCGGCGAATTCTTTCGGACTCCGGGTTCGATCTGGCGGAGTCGGTCGACGCTCTGGAGCGCTTGTCGCCGCGCAGCGAAACAGAAGCCGCGCATGTGATCGTGGTAGGCGGCTCCCTGCTGGGCGACGAGGGCGCTGCCGTCATCGCCGATGTCCTCCACCATTTCCCGAACGCGCGCGTGGTCGCGCTCGTCTCCTCTTTCGATTTCAACGAAATGGCCGCAATCTACGCCGCCGGAGCTTACGCTTATTTCCTCGACCAAGTGCCCTATCAATCGCTCGTGGCGATGATGCAGATGGTGGCCGTCGGCCAGAGGGTGGCCCCGCCGGAGATTATCGCCCTGCTCGACAACCTGCTGCTCATCACGGAATTTCCCGCGCAGCAACGCACCGCGCAAGGGTACGATCTCAGCGACCGGGAATGGGACGTGCTGGGCGCCCTGGAGCGCGGGCTGCCCAACAAGACGATCTCGCGCGATATCGGCATCAGTGAATCGGCCGTAAAGGCGACGGTCAAGTCCTTGCTTAAAAAGCTTTCCGTGAGCAACCGGACGCAGGCTGCCGTGCTGGCGCGCGAACTGGCCAACCAGGGGCGTGCCCGGATGATCTGCGGCCGCCAGATCGCCAGCGCCCTGCCCGGCCTTCCCCACCACCTCAACGGCGAAAGCACGCGGCGCGACATCCTGCAGTCGTGATCCCGGCACGCGATCGCTTGCTATGTGCAATCGTGAACATAACTCTCCCGGATTATACGAATGAGTATCCGGTCGAATCGGGATAGTCCCCACGCTCATGCGATCGTCCCTGGACCCGGTTTAAATCCAAACGGCCGCCCCCCGTCGCCAAAATATAGCGTGACTCGAATCTTCGCCAATGCAACATTTGCCATTGAGGCTCGGTAAAAGTCTCAATGGAAGGTAGGGGGGTTCGATAATCATCATCGAAATGTAGGGGGAAATTCATGTACAGATTTGACAATGAAGCTGTGCAACTTACCGCTCGTGAATTGGATGTCTTACGCTTTGTGGCCATGGGACGGTCTGCAAAGGAAACGGCGATCGAGCTTAACATTGCGCCCTGCACGGTCGAACGGCATGTCGAAAACGTGCGCCTCAAGACCAGAACACGTAATCGTGCGCATATGATCGCTCATGTCATCCGCGAAGGGCTCCTGCAGCTCCACCAATAACGGAGCCTGCAGGAACAAGCCGATGGTTCCGATCAGACCGGCTCATCCGGATGCATCGGGCCCAGGCGACCAGCAGGTCGTCCTTCAGGTCGTAGACGTGACTTTCCACAGGAGAGCCGTCGATTTCAACGAGAGCTGACCCCGGGTCAACGTCGCAATCGAATGACGAAGGTGCTATGGCAAGACCGCGTCCCAGCGCCTTCACGCAGGCTTCCTTGCGTACCCACACCGTCAGGAACGCGCGGCTGTAGCTGGACGCGTCCTTATCGGAAAGCCGCTGCCGCTCGCGCGCGGTGCAATGGAGATCGGCCAGTTCGGCCGCTTCCGCAATCGGCCGCAGGCGCTCCGCATCGACGCCGATGTCATGGTTCCACGACCAGCCCACAACGATACTTTCGCCGCTGTAGCTGAGACTGCACTTTGCCTCCGGGGTATTCGTCAGCAGCGGCTTGCCATGAGCATTGGCTTCGTAAGACTGGCGCCCGGCCGGGATGCCGGTCCAATATTGGCCCAGCAAGCGCAAGGCTCCATGCGCGACACGGTAGCGGTTGGCGAGTTCGGGAAAGCGGAACCGTGCTGCACGGGCCTGTTCCTCGTCGGAGAGGCAGGCTGCGAGCCGAGGATCGACGCGGGCCGGAACCGTGATCCGCCAGAGGCCGAATGGCGCTGAAAGCCTCACGGCCGCAAGCCCCAGCGAACGCGCATCTCTTTCCCAGCCAGTTCCGTTCATCTGCGGCGCGGGAAGAAGGCACTGTGCCGCGCGAAATCGGCCAGGAGTCGCGGCGGGTCCAGGCTCTGCTCCCGGCGCAAGGCCTGTTTGGCCAGAAACACCGAATGGGATGCCATCCAGGCGAGATCGGCGAGGAGCGCATAGATGCCGCCGTGGTTCTTGCGAAAATAGCGGCGACGGGATTCGAACCAATATGCCGGCAGCCGCCGCGGCTTTGCCTGCGGGTCGGTAATCCCGGTGCTCTGGCCGGAGATGTGAAGCACGCAGGCCTCCGGCAGATACCAGCACTCCCACCCTTGCCCGCGGACCGTGCGGCACAAGTCCGTTTCCTCGTAGTAGAGAAAATAACCCTCGTCGAAGCGCAGGCCCTCCCACAGCAGGGCGGGCCGGATGGCGAGGCTGGCGCCGCTGACCCAATCCGCGCGTTCCGGCCGGTCCCCCATCCTTCGCAGCAGGGCGTGGCGCGCCAGCAGACGGGAACTGGCCTTCCATCGTAGCCCCCGCTCGATCTCGCCCAGGATCGAGGGAAACCGGAAGGCAAAAGGCCAGGGACTTCCATCGGCTTCGAGCAGCGCCGTTCCGACCAGCCCGGCCGCCGGCGTGCTCGCCATGAAACGCGCCAGCGCGCGCGCCGCGCCGGGCATGACGCGGGTGTCGGGATTGAGCAGCCAGACCAGATCCGCCGGTCTTTCCTGCGCCAGGGCAAGGTCGATCCCCTGGTTGTTGCCCGCCCCGAAGCCGCCATTGACCGGGGAGCGGACGACGCGCGCCCAATTCCAGTCCTGCTGCAGGAGGGCGGCCTCTATCGCGTCGGCCGATCCGTCGCGGGAATCGTTGTCGATCACGAAGGCCCTCAGCTGCAGCCCTTCTCCCGCTTCGGCCGCCAGGCTTTCCAGGCACGAGACGACCAGTTGCGCCGTCCGGTAGTTCACGATGACCACGTCGATGGCGTGGAACGGCGGGTAGTCGCTCATTCGGCCGCGACCCCGATGAGGTCCTGGGCCATTGGTTCGAAAGAGGCCAGCGCGGCATCGAGCGCGTCCTGGAACAAGGGAGCAAGGCGCTCGACGTAAGGTTCCTGGAGGTTGCTGCTGTGTCCGCCCGGAATGTCGACGATCACGATTTCATCGCGTACGCGCTTGCCCCAACCGAGCGCATAGTCGCGGTATGTCAGGCTGTAGGGCGTGTCGTCGACCAGTCCGGTATCGTCGCCGGCCTTGAACAGGGCCACGGTGCCGCCCTCGAAGATCCCGGCAGGACGATGCTCCTTATGAGCGACTTCATAGAGCTTGAGGAAGGGGATCGATGCCGGTCCGCCCGGCTCGCTCGCTCCCGCCGTGTGCGCACGCATCGTCCGCACCGTGCGGCGATCCTCGGCCTGCCGCAGGCGGGAGCCGACCTCCCAGCGCGCAGCGTTCCAGGCCCGCCGTCCGACGTCCGGCAGCACGCCCAGGGCTCCCGTCCGCGTCACGAGGCCGCGCAGGCGGGCAAGACGCAACCGGGTGGTGAGGAACCGGAACTTGCGCGCTTCCACGTCGGCGGCATCGATAATGCCCACGAAGGCCACCTGCTCCCCGCTATCCTGGAGCTGACGGGCCATTTCGAAGGCAATGACACCGCCCGCGCAGAGCCCGGCGAGAAGATAGGGCCCGGCGGGCTGCACCGTGCGCAGCCTGGCCACGTAATATGCCGCCATCTCGTCGATCCGGGTATGGGCATAGGAGCCGTCACTGCGCCGTAGCGGCTCCATGCCCACGACGTCACGGCTCCTGTCCAGTCTGAGCGCCAGTCCGCGATAGAGCAAAGTCTCGCCCAGCCCGTCATGAACGAAGAACAGCGGAGTGCGCGCGCCGCCCTTGCGGATGGTGACGAGGCCGACCGACGCCTGATCGGCATTCGCCGCCTCGGCCGGTCGATCTGCCAGGCTGCCCGGATCGACGATCGCCGCCAGATTGGCGACGGTCGGCTGTCCCAGCATCGCCGCCAGGGGCAGCGTCTTGCCGGTGCGCTTGCGCAGGCGATTGGTGAACTGGACGGCCAGCAGCGAATGGCCGCCCATGTCGAAGAAGTTGTCGTTTCGCCCGATCGCGGGCACGCCCAGAAGATCGCACCACAAGTCCGCGATGACCCGCTCGGTTTCGGTTCGCGGAGCGTCGGCGGGATCGCAGGCCACCCCGGGTGCGGCGGGCTTCGGCGGCTGCCGCAGGGCCGCGAGCACTGCGTGGAGATCGTAGGGCGAAATCACCAGATGCGGCCGCCCTGTCCCCGACAGCAGGCGCGAGACGATTTCCGCGCCTTCTTCGGGACGGATGCCCATTCGCGGTCCGGGCTCGGGAACACCTGCCGCATCGACGGAGCCTGACGAAGACGGCGCAGCGGAAAGGTTCATCGCCGTGCGGATCATCGTGAAGTCGCTGGCCTCCGCCAGCACCCTTCCATCGGGATCGGTGATCGTGACATCGAACACGGCCGTCTGGCCGCCGTCGTTCGCGTTCGGACGATGGCGCACATGGCTGACGATCCGCGCCGGCAGCGGTGCATGGAGCACCAGTCGGCGATAAGTGAAAGGCGCAAGGAAATCGCGCTCGGGGTCGCGTCCGGGAATCAGCGACTGCGCGCCCGCCGTCGCGAAGTCGAGCATGGCGGGGTGCAGCAGGATCTGTTCCAGCTCGCCTTCGAAGGCGGCCGGCAAGTCGATATGGAGCAGCGCTTCGCCGTGTCCGATCAACGTCTTCGAAAGGTTCTGCCAGCGCGGCCCGAAGCGGAGACGGGGCTGGTCTTCGCTGCCGCCCCGGCCCGGCCGACACCGAGCCGCGATGGCATCGAGGTCCAGCGTGGCGCGGAGCGGTGCTGCTGCATGACTGCTGACGGTCCCCCGGGCATGCTCCGTCCACGCCCCGCGATCCCCAGCAGAGCGACCGAGCACGGCGACCCGCCAGCCCTCCTCACCCGTGGGGCCATCCTCCTTGCGCACATGAACCCTGAGATCGCGCGCTTCGCCGTCGGCAACGGAGAAAGGTTCGAGAAACGTGAAATCGCTCAGCTCCAGCGGCCCCGGCTCGACCATGGCCACCGCGGCACGGGACAGCTCCAGGTAAGCCGTGCCCGGCAGCAAGGCGCCTGCCGATTGCTGCTCGCGGATCATCCGGTGCTCATCCAGCACCCAGTGTTGTTCGGGCGAGAGCGTTCCGGCCAGCACGAACTCGCCGTGCGAGAGGGAATGCGCCCGCGTCAGGAAGGGGTGCGCGAAAGGACGACCCTTGCCGAGATCGCCTGCGAGCGCGGTTCCGACGCCCTGCCCCGGCCCCTGCCGTCCGCCCTGCGCGGCCGCCATGCCCACTTCGGCCCATTGGCTCCAACCGGCAGATACCACGCGCGTGACCGGATCGTGCCGCCGCGACTGGGCATAGGCATCGAGGAAAGCATTGGCCGCGGCATAATCGGTCTGCCCCGGCAGCCCGGCAAAGGCACTGATCGACGAGAACAGCATCAGGAATTCGGGAGGCCGCCCCGCCATGGCCTGCTCGAGGGCCAGAGTGCCCGCGATCTTCGGCCGCAGCACGGCCTCCATGGCCGAGCGGCTGCGCGTCTCGACCAGTTCGTCATCCAGCGCGCCCGCCGTGTGAAAGACGCCGGATATCCTGCCGAACCGGGCTTCGACGCGGCGGACGGCACGGCGCAGAGCCCGCAGATCGGCGACATCGGCAACCACGAGTTCGACTTGCGCGCCTGCCGCCTCAAGGGCCACGATCTGCCGCAGCTTGTCTTCCACGGCCAGTGGCAGATCACCCGCCTCCAGCAAGGCGCTCCAGCGCGCGCGTTCGGGCAAGGCGGTGCGGGAGAGCAACGCGATGTTCGGCGTGCAAGTCCGCGCGAGGTGGTGCGCGATGGTCAGGCCGATGCCGCCGAGACCACCGGTAATGAGATAGGTTCCGCCTTGCGCGAGCCAGCAGCCGGCGCCCCCTGTGGACGCGTCGGAAGAAGCGGCGCGATGGCCCAGCACCCACCGCTCGCCCGCTCGAAAGGCTACGTCCCGGCCCTCTGCCGACACCGGCTCGCGGATCAGCGCGTCGACAGTTCCTTCCAGCGCCAGGGCGTGCTGCGTTGCGGGCTCGATATCCACGGCGCGGAACAACAAGCCGGGATACTCGGTGGCGAGGCTTCTGCGCGCGCCGAGCGCCGTGGCCTTGATCGGCGCGACATCGCGGTCTCCGGCGATGCGCTGTGCGTGATCGGTGATCAGCAGGATTTCCACGTCGGCGCCGTCGCAAGCCGCGGCAAGCTCCGGCGCCATCGCCGCGAGCGCGAAAAGACCGTGATCCAGCAGTGCATCGTGGGGGTCGCCGGTCTCCCCGGTCACCAGCCAGGCGTGATAGATCCGGCCGGGCAGCAGGCTGCGTTCCGCAAGGGCCGCGAACAGCCAGTTCCAGTCCTCGCGGTGTGAAGGACGAACGACGAAATCCTCGACATCGCGTTCCGCCCGGCGCCGACCGGCGCGCACGGTCACGACATCGACGCCCGCGCCGCGCAGCCGCGCGACCAGACGGTCGGACAGGCCGCGATCGTCGCAAAGCACCATTGCCGGCTGTTTCGCAGGTTCGCGGTAGGGAGCGTCCTCCCGCGCCCAGACCGGCTCGTAGATCCAGTCCGCAAGCTCCATCCGCGTATCGGGATCGGCCTCGGCCAGATCGTGAGCCCCGGCGCTGCCCATAGCAGCGGACGGCTCGATCCAGTGGCGCTGCCGGTCGAAGCGGTATGTCGGCAGCGGCAGGCGCAAGCGGCGCTCCCCGCTCCAGAAGGCGGTCCAGTCCACCGCGACGCCCAGCGACCACAACTCGCCCAACGCCTGCAGGAAGCGGGCGTCGTCAGGGATGTCCTGGTCGGGGTGACGCATCGAATTGACGACCGGCTGCAAGGCTCCGCGTCCCGGATGCTGCCGCGCCAGGCTCGTGATCGACCGGCCGGGGCCGACTTCCAGAAGAACCCGCTGGGGATCGCTCAGCAGGCATTGCAGACCGTCAGTGAAGCGCACCGGTTCGCGCAAGTGGCGGACCCAGTACCCGGGATCGGTCGCTTCGGCCGCCTGCACCCAGTCGCCGGTGAGATTGGAGGCGAAGGGAATGCGCGGCGCGTGGAAGGTGATCGCCGCCAGCATAGTGCGGAACGCGGGCAGGATCGGATCGAGCATGGGCGAATGCGCGGCGACCGTGATCGGGATTGGCTGGGCTTCGATTTCGCGCGCGGCCAGCGTCTCGCGAAACTGCGCGATCGCCGGTGCCGCGCCGGAGACGACGCATAGGCGCGGACCGTTGATCGTCGCGATCGACAAGTCGGGCGGCAAGAGCGGCGCCAGTTCCTCTTCCGCCATCGCGACGCCGAGCATGGCTCCAGCGCCGGTCTGCTCGAACAGCATGCCGCGCGCCTGGACGATGCGCAGTCCGCTTTCGAGGTCGATCACCCCGGAAATGTGCGCCGCCGCGTACTCGCCGCAGCTGTGGCCGATCATCGCGGCCGGCTCGACGCCCAGCGAGATCCAGAGCCGGGCGAGTGCGGTCTGGACGATGAACAGCGCGGGCAAGGCGAGCGAGGGCCGCTCCAGCTCGGCGGCGGCATTCGCGCGGTCGGCCTCGCTGGGGAAGAGCCAGCGGCGCAGCGCGTTCGGGCCGATCCGGTCCAGCAGGTCCAGGCCGCGCTCGACCTGAGCGCGAAATAGCGGCTCGCTTTCGTAGAGTCCGCGCGCCATGTCGACATGCTGGGGGCCGCCGCCGCAGAACAGGAAGGCCACGCTCCGGCCGGGAATTGCGGCCCCCTGGCTCTTGGACTCGGCCGCTGCGGTCAGCGCCGCCGCCATAGCCTCGGGCGCCTCACCGGCGGCCACGGCGAAACCGCGCATGGGCAGCTCACGCCGTCCGGTGCTCAGAGTAAACGCCGCGTCGGCCAGAGAAATATCCGGCCTTGCGGTGACATGCCCGGCCAGCGCCGTGAGGTTCGCGGCCAGCGCCGCTTCGCTCTGGCCCGAGGATATCAGCAACTGGTGGCGGCGGCCCGGCGTGCCTTCCCTGCGCAGCGGCGCTTCTTCCATCACGACATGAGCGTTGGTCCCGCCCACGCCGAGTGAACTGACCCCGGCGCGACGGGGGCTGTTATCGCGCCGGGGCCAGGCTTCCCGCGAATCCTGGATGCGCAGCGGGCTCGTAGCGAATGCGCAGTCAGGATTGGGCGCCTCGAAATGAGGCACTGCGGGAAGTTCCTCGTGACGCATCGCCAGCGCCACCTTGATGACCCCGGCAGCACCCGCTGCCGTGTCGGTATGACCGATATTGGCCTTGACCGAGCCGAGCCCACAGGGCCTTGTTCGGGGGGCGGATTGCCGGAAGACTTGCGTGAGCGCGGCCACTTCGATGGGATCGCCAATAGGCGTGCCGGTGCCATGAGCTTCCACGTAGTCGACCTCGGAGGGATCGACACCGGAGACCGCCAGCGCCTCCGCAATCACAGCGGCCTGACCTTCGACGCCCGGCGCGAGATAGCCCACTTTGCCGCTTCCGTCGTTGTTGATCGCCGATCCGCGCAGCACCGCGTGGATATGGTCGCCGCTTTCGATGGCGTCGGCCAGGCGGCGCAGGGCCAGTATGGCGACGCCGCTGCCGAACACTGTCCCTTGCGAGCCGGCATCGAAAGGCCGGCACTTTCCGTCGGGTGAGAGAATTTCCCCGGGCTCATAGAGATAGCCCTGGCGGTGCGGCAGTTCGATCGAGACCCCGCCCGCCAGCGCCATGTCGCATTCGCCGGCGAGCAGGCTCTGCGCGGCCATGTGGATCGCCACCAGCGAAGTCGAGCACGCGGTCTGGACATTGATGCTCGGCCCCTTGAGGTCGAGCAGATAGGAGGCGCGGGTCGTCAGGAAGTCCTTGTCGTTCCCGGTGTGGCGCAGCAGGAACAGGCCGGTGTCCCGCACCAACCGCCGGTTGCCGAGCAGGTTGTACGGCATGTAGGCGTTGTGCCCCGACCCCGCGAAGACGCCGATCACCCCGCCGAAGCCCTGGGGCGTGTGCCCGGCATCTTCCAGCGCCTCCCACGAGCATTCGAGGAAATGCCGGTGCTGCGGGTCCATGATCGCGGCGTCGCGCTGGCTGAGACCGAACAGCGCGGCGTCGAAGCATTCCATGTCTTCCAGCGGGGCCCCGCGCCGGACATAGTGGGGATTGCGCAGGCGTGCGGGACTGACACCGGCCGCGATCAGTTCGTCCTCGCTGAAGGTCTCGATCCCCTCGCGCCCCTGACGCAGCATGTCCCAGAACGCGTCCGGGCTTCGTGCGCCCGCAAATCGGCAGGCCATGCCGACGATGGCGATGGAGCTGGCGTCAGGCGCGCCGTCGCGGTCTTCGAAAGAACCGAATGCCTGGTCCATCGTTCAGGTCCTTGCCACGGTGCGAACGGCGCCCCGGCGTGCCAGGGCGGCACGGCGGGCCATCGCCCGATCCTGGCCCTCGCGCGTCGCGGCCGCGTCTTCGGCCTCGCCCGAGAGATGGGCCCCCAGCGCCGCGATGGTCGGGAAGCGGAAGATGTCCGTCAGGACCACGGGGCGCGACGCCGCGGCGGCCAGGCGGCGGTGAACCTGGATCGCCAGCAAGGAATGCCCGCCGATGTCGAAGAAGTTCTCCTCGCGCCCGACATGCGGCACATGCAGCAGATCACACCAGACTTCTCGGATCTGCGCCTCGATCGGACTCGCCGGCGTTTCCACCGGATCGCGCCGAGGTTCGCTCTCTCGAACGGCGCCCGGCTCCGGCAGAGCCTTGCGGTCGATCTTGCCGTTTGGCGTGCGCGGCAGCGCGCCCAGCAGGATGAGGCTTCCCGGCACCATGAATTCGGGCAGTTGGCGCCGCAGGTGCTCACGCAACCGGTCCCGCAGCGCATCGAATGGAGCCGCGGCGCTGGTACCGGCGACATAGCCGATCAGACGCGTGGCCGCGCCTTCGCTGCGGGCCACGACCACGGCCTCCGCAACTTCGTGATGCGCGGCCAGGGCGGCCTCGATCTCACCCAACTCGATCCGGTACCCTCGTATCTTCACCTGGTGGTCGAGCCGACCGAGGAATTCCAGCGTTCCGTCGGCCCGCTGCCGTGCCAGGTCCCCGGTGCGATAGGCGCGCGCGCCGGTGACGAACGGATGAGCCACGAAGCGCTCGGCGGTCAGTTCGGGCCGGCGATGATAGCCGCGCACGACCCCCGCGCCGCCGATCACGAGTTCGCCCGGCGCCCCGGGCCTGACCGGTTCCAGCCTGCGGTCGAGAATGTAGATCTGTTGGTTGGCCAGCGGACGGCCGAGCGGCGGCGCGTTGTCCTGCGCGGTCACGTCATGGACGGCAGACCAGACTGTCGTTTCCGTCGGCCCGTACATGTTCATCACGGAGCCGCGCACAAGCCCGCGCATGTCCTGCGCGAGGTGGGGCGGGAACGCCTCGCCCCCCACCATGAGCCGCCTGAGACCGGCCAGGGCAGGACGCGCCGCCGGGTCGCTCGCCAGGGTCTGGAGCAGCGACGGGGTGCACTGGAGATGGGTTACGCCGTGACGAGCCATGAGGGCGTGCAGCGCCGGTTCGCCGGTCCCGCTCGATACCTCCGCCTGTACCAGCCCCCGAAGCCGGTCGATGGCCGGAAGATGCGCAAGGACGCGTTCGGTCTCGATGCCGAAGTCGATCAGGCAGCCGATCTCGTCGACGCCCAGTTCTCCAAGACGCCGGACCAGCGGCAGGTTGTCCTCCGGCGTGCCGAACAGGCCGCTCGTTTCGAAGTAGCGCTCGAAAGCATGTTCGAGCAGCGCCTCGGTCTCTTCTTCGCTAAGGGCACCGAGATCGACCTGGGTATCGGCGGCAACCCCGCCGGGACGCCGGAACGCGGGGAAAGCCCAGGCATGCTGGTGCAGCAGCGCGGTGGAAGTGCGCAGGTATTCGATCAAAGGCCCGCGCACGGCGTCGCGCACTTGTGCTTCGTCTTCGCCCAGGAACGTGTGGAGCATCAGGGTGGCGTGGCCCTCGCCGGCATGTCCGGCCTCGCGCCAGGCCTGGCGATAGGCGGCTATCTTCTCGGCCACTTCCTCGATCGACTGTCCGAGCAGGTGAGTGAGGACGTAGGCGCCCACCCGTCCGGCTTCGATGAAAGTCTCGATGTTTCCGGCCGAAGTGATCCAGCATGGCAGTTCGGCCTGCACCGGACGCGGATACGTGAGCACTTCAACGTCGCTCCCCAGCGGCCCGGGGAAACGTCGCGCTTCCCCGCGCCAGAGGGCACGCACGTCTTCCATGCAGGCCTTGAGCGTACCGGGCCGGTCGGCGAAGGCTGAAGGGTTGAGCACGAAATCGTTCGGCTGCCAGCCGGAAGCGAATGCCAGTCCGACGCGTCCTCCCGAGAGATTGTCCACCAGGGCCCATTCCTCCGCAATCCGCAGGGGATGGTGGAGCGTGCCGACGACGCTGCCCGCCCGGATGCCCACGCGAGAGGTGACGGCGGCGATCGCAGCGGAAGCTACCGAGGGGTTGGGATAGGGCCCGCCGAACGCGTGGAAGTGGCGCTCGGGCGTCCACACGGCCTCGAACCCGTGCTCGTCGGCAAACCGCGCGCCCTCCAGCAGGAGCCGGTAGTTCTCGGCGGCGCTGCCCGCGCTCGAACTGGCGAAGTAGAACAGGCTGAAGCCGGTGTGGCGCGTCGGCTGGGCAAGGGAAACATCGCCCCTCACCTGCCGCTCGGACGCGATGACGACATGATATCCGTGCATCAGCGGCCAGAGCAGTTCGAGCACCGAGATGTCGAAGCTGAGACTGGTGACCGCCAGCCATGTCCCCTCCGGCTCGATATGGCCATCCATTCCGGCGAAGAAGTTGAGCAGGTTGCGATGCTCGACGACGACGCCCTTGGGCAGCCCGGTCGATCCCGAGGTATAGATCATATAGGCGAGACTTTCCCCGCCCACACCGCTCTCGAAGACTTCGGGCGAGAAGGACGCGCTTTCGCGGCGCAAATCTTCCATGCAGAGCACTTGCGCTTCGCCGTGCGGCAGGGCGTCCTTCAGCGACGTTTCACTGACGATCAGGGCCATTCCGGAATCCGCAACCATGTGCGCAAGGCGGTCTTTCGGGTAGGCCGGGTCCAGCGGGACGTAGCCGCCGCCCGCCTTGTGCACGGCGATCAGGCAGGCGAGCATTTCCACCGAGCGGGAGAGGTGCAGGCCCACCAGGGTTTCCGGCCCTACGCCGCGTGCCGTCAGGAGCCGTGCCATCCGGTTGGACAGTGCTTCCAACTGACCATAAGTGAGCGAGGTAGCGCCTGCGGTCACTGCCACGCGGTCGGGCGTCGATGCGGCCTGATCGGCGAAGGCGCTGTACCATGTCGCCCTATCGGCCAGCGGGGCGGGCCGCTCGTTCCACACTTCGAGCACGCACGCACGCTCCGCATCCGATAGCAGCGACAGCCGTCCCAGATCGGTGTCCGGCGCCGCACGGAAGGCCGCCTGGAATATCTCGAACGCGGTCAGCAAATCTTCGGCCTCTGTTTCCGGCAGCCGCGCCGCGTCGTATGTCCAGCGGCAGGCGCCGTCCGAAGTGCAGATCGCCAGTTCGAGCACGGTCTCCCCGAACGGTACCGCTTCGTCGAACCTGTCTACCAGACGCACCGCGATCGGGTGTTCGATGCTCGCCTTGCCGCGCAATTCGGGGCAGCGGGCCAGAAGGTCCGCCGAATAGCCGACATGGCGGTGCAGCGCGGCGATCTCCTGCTCGACACGCTCGACCAGCAAGGCCAGCGGCGCGCCGAAATCGACCGCGACCTTGAACGGCAGTTCGTGCGCGAACCAGTTCGACACGTCTTCAAGCCGTGCCTGGCTGACCGCATCGGCAAAGCCGATTTCCACGCTGTCCCGGTCCGCCATGCGCGCCAGCCAGCCGATGACGACTGCGAGCGCGTCGGCAGCGCGTCCGATCGGGACCGTAGCGTCCAGCCGGTTCCATCGCGATGGCTCGCCTTCGCCGAGCGGGCGAAACGAAGGCAATTGCAGGCTGTCGCGCTGCCGCAGCCGGCGGCGCCACCACGCTTCGTGACGCCCGGCCGCCGCATCGAGCAAGTCGAGACGAGCCCGGCGGGATGCATCGAGCGACTGGAATGCACCGGCAGCGTAGCCGTCCAACCCCGACAAGGCCGATCCGTCGAGCGCCGTCATGCGATCGATCCGCAAGTCCCGGTCGCCGGTCGCCACCACCGGCCGCTCGCCGCCGGATAACAGCGTACCCGGCGCTCGTCCGGAACGGCCGGCCAGCACGGTGACCTGCTGAACGAGCACCAGGCCTTGCGCCAGCACCGCCTTGGGCAGGCCCATGGGGTTGGCATAGGGTCCGAAGTCCAGCGCCGACACGAGCCGGGCGATTTCCTCCGCGGAACGGGTCCAGTCGATCGTCCCGGCCGCCGATGGTCTATGCGCGCGCCCGAACATGCGGACCGGAGCATGGGGCTGCGGCGCGGCAGCGACAACCGCGCCGTCCAGGTCGTCGACGATACGCGAGAAACTACGCAGCCCCGCTTCGAAGCAACGCGTGTTAAGCGAAAAGGCGGTTTCGCCGTCACTCACGGTGATGGGCTCGGCAGCCAGCACCGCGCCTTCATCGACGGCGCCCGTCATGAGATGCCAGGTGACGCCGTGGTCCCGCTCGCCTTCGAGAAGCGCCCAGACCGGCGTGTTGAGGCCGCCCCGCGCGGGCAGCGGGCCGTCGTGGAAATTGATCGCTCCGCGCGCCGCAAGCGACAGGACTTCGCCGGGCAGGATAGCAAGGTTGGAAATGCTGAAGATCCAGTCGAGCGGAGCGTTCCCCTTGGCCAGCAGGTCGCGCGCGCGGGTCAGCACCCGAATGCGGCTGCGACGCGCCCAGGCCGCGGCGGGCGATCCTTCGGCAGCCACCACGGCCACGATCTCGTGCCCCCGTGCCCGCAGCAATTCGCCGCATTCGACCAGCAGAGTTTCCTCGCCGATCAGCACGGAGCGATATCCGGTGTCAACGCCGCCCGCGCCTGGCGCCGAGATGTCGACGATAGTGCCCGCCACCACCGGATCGAATGTCGCATCCATGGGTATTCTCCTTAGGTTCCGAGCGTAACGGCTCGCCGGCAGCGAAGCCATTTCGTCAACTCGGTGCGGAAATTCATGGTGCTGGAAATTGTGGTGGAAAGTTCGGTAATCTCGTCCCGGCGTTTTACTTGTATTCGATCAGACGCGTCTCTCCAGTCGGAGCCTTTCGGCGCATCGATCGCCACCAATATTGCAATTGCCCCTGACAATGCGGGATCTTCCCGAGGGTGATGAAGCTCGCCACCAGCGGCCCGCCGCGCCGACATATCCGCGCCCAGAGCACGGGCCAGAGCAGCCACATCGGCGGCATCGCCCATATGACGTTGCTCGCCACGGCATGGCGTAAGCGGACATTGCCCTCCCCGCGCAAGGCGAACGCCTCGGCCGTTGCATAGCCGCTGCGGCGGTTGCGCTGCCACCATTGGGCGAAGCGCGTCATCGCCGCATCGTGGACCGTCATTTCCGCATCGACCCGGCGGATAAGCCAGCCTTGCCTGCGGATCCGGTGGCACAAGTCCGGTTCCTCACCGGCGATCAGGTCCTCGCGAAAGCCACCGACGCCGCGAAAGGGCGTAACGCGAAACAGGGCATCGCCGCCGCATGTCTCGCGCAGACCTACCGGCGTGTTCCACTCGTGATCGCAGAGGCGGTTGTAGGGGCTGGCACCCGGTGCCCGCTCGCGCCGACGCCCACAGACGACGGCGAGCCCCGCGTCTGAGCGGATCGCGGCCAGGGCCCGGTCCAGCCAGCCCCTGACAAGTTCGCAGTCGCCATCGATGAAATGCACCAGCTCCAGTTCGGGATGGCGGCTCGTCAGCCAGGCGAAGCCGGCGTTTCTCGCGCGCGCCGCGGTGAAAGGCACGGTGGGATCGAGTTCGACCACCGGCAGCCCGCGCGCTCCGGCCAGCGCCACGCTGTCATCGGTGGAACCGGAGTCGACATAGACCGCCAGCGATGACTGGCGCAGCACGCTGTCTATGGACAGGCCGAGCCGCGCCCCTTCGTTGCGGCCGATGATGACGAAGCCGACGACGCTCATGGATCACGCTCCGTTCGCAGCCAGACCCGCTCGCGCCGCGTGACGAACTGCGCGAGAAGCGGCATCTTCCAGATGACATAGCCAGGTATTCGCAACAGGCTCGCCAGCGGCAGCATCGCGCGTGCATGATACCGCCATGCGGCGAGCAATGCCGATCCCAGACAGGCCTCCACGCCCAACAGAACCTGCAACGGCAGGCCAAAGCCACTTGCAGCCGTCACCAGGATCGTGGTGAGCACCAGCAGAAGCAGAAGCAGCACGGTCGGTGGCACCAGCAGGTCCAGCGCGACCAGCGCCAGCCCCCCGCGCCCGCGGCGCAGCGCGGCCGCAAGCAGCCGCGGCGCATATCGATAGGCCGTCTGCATCATGCCGTGCTCCCAGCGCCGACGCTGGCCCGCGGTCGCCTGACGCGAGCTGGCCGCACTGGTGAAGCGAGCCGTTTCGGCAAAGACGACCCGGCGCCCGGCCAGGAGCAGATCGAGGCCCATGTCGAGATCTTCGACCAGCGAGGATGTCCAGTGCATCCGCTCGAACGTCGCCCGCGGAAACGCCATGCCCGAACCTTGCAGCAGCGTCATGCCCGCCAGACGCTGGAGCCCGGACTGGCGGACGAGGTTCTTCACGAGAAAAGCGAAGCAGGACACCCGCACCATGGCATCTGCGCCCGGCGGCGGCTCCATGAGATAGGCGCCCTGAACGACGGCGCGGCGCGCTTGCGATAGGGAGGCCAGCGCCGCCAGAGCGCCGCTTTCGGGAACGCAGTCCGCATCCAGCACGATGACCACGCGCGGTCCCAGGAGCGGTGGTGCCGAGGCCAGGTAGTCCCGCCCGAATTCGAGCGCATGGCCTTTTCCGCGCTCCGCCGGATCGGTCCGCTCCACCACGACAGCGCCGAGGCCGCGGGCGATGGCGGCCGTGCCGTCGGTGCAGTTGTCGGCCACCACGACGAGCGCGTCGCAGGCCCGCAGCTGAGCCATGACAGCCGCGACGACCCGCGCGATCCCCGATGCTTCGTCATGGGCAGGCATGAGCACGATGAAAGGCGGCGGCGCCGCGGTCATGTCCTGCCCGTGCCGAGGCGGCAACAGGCCCAGCGCGCATTCGATGGCGAGCATGGCGGCGGGAACCGAGATCCCCAGCGTCACCGCCCAGATGCCCGCCTCGATCATCAGGACGCCGCCGTGGCGGGGTCGATTGGCACCGTTTCGAGCGGCTCACGGTTGCGGCGCTGGAGGATCGGTGGAAGCCAGTCCGATTTGAGATTGTGAAGCCGAACTCTCCAGTCGGCCTTGTCGCCGCTGCCGGGGCGCGCGCGAAAATCCGTGGTCCGTTCGATCGCCGGCAGGCTCGCGCCGATCGCTGTATAATAATAAGTGGCGATCGAACGGCGGGAGCGGCCCGCGGGACAGGCCAGCGGATCGGGATGGCCGTGGTAAGTGTCGCGGTCGGTGCTGAAGATCACCGCGCGGCCGAATTCGGGCTGGATGCTGCGCTCGGCGCGGGTCATGCCCCGGTCCCAGAGTTCCAGCGCCCCGCCGTAGCCCGGCATCCATTCCTCGTTGAGGTAGATCAGCAGGTTGAGCCGCCGCTCCACTTTCATGCCGCCGTGGTGCGGAAAGTCGGCATGGATCCCCAGATGCCCCCCGCGCCGGGTCTCGTGCAGTCCGGCGCCCGCATGATAGGGATCGGCGATCAGCCCCCGGATCCCGGTCAAGGCCGAGAGAAACGCCAGGAAAGCCCGCGAGTTCAGCTCCGCGAAAAGCATGCGCGTAACCGGCCCGCTGCACTGGTCGGGTCGGAACTGGAACTTCAGGCGCTCCTGGTCCCGGTCGAAGAAGTCACGCCCCTCGCTGTCCGGGAATTCCTCGCAGACCTTGCGCAAGACTTCCGGCGCCAGAAAATCGTCGAGCATGACATGTGGAAAGGGCTGGTTTCCGCGATATTCGGCCGCCTTCGCCATGCCGGCGGCCTTGCACGCCTCATGGTCGAAGCACTTGTAGCCGCCAAGGTCGGTCATCTCCAGAAACGCCATTACACCCCTTTCCGCGCCGCCGCGCCCCATCGGAGCCCGCCGATCGAGGATAACCGCGCACACCCGCGCCCGGCAGGCAGGAAACTCCCTTGGAAGTTCTCATGATCGACAGCTTTCGGTCTGCTCCGTAGGCTTTCCAAGAACCCGCAGCGGGAGGTATCTGCGTGCACATCGGGCTATGCTCTCCCCATTGGCCGCCTTCGCTGGGGGCCAATGGCATCGTCAGTTACGTTGCCGCCGTGCGCGACCATTTCATCGCCCGCGGGCACGACGTATCGGTCATCTCGCAGGAGCGGCTCTACGCGAGCGACGGCAGCGCCGTCCCGCTGGCGGCACGCGGCGCGGGCAGGATCATGGCGTCGATAGGAGAGAAGTTCGCCCGCCTGCGCGAGGATGCGAAAGGGGCCTTGCCCGAAGTCGGCCGTAACGTCGCGCGCCAGATTGCCGCGGCCCACCAGATCCGGCCTTTCGACATCGTCGAGATGGAAGAGAGTTTCGGCTGGTCCGAACGTGCCGGCCGCGCCATCGCCGCGCCGGTCGTGACGCGGCTCCACGGGCCACAGGCCCTGAAGCCCCCGCGCCATCTGACCGATGATGAACTGCGCGACGATCGCGATCGCTGCGCGGCGGAGGCGCGCGCCGTGCGCAGCGCTCCGGTCGTCACCGCGCCCACGCAGGCCATCATGGCCGGCGCCTGCCGCAGCTACGGACGCGATCCGGCGCAAACTTCGGCAGTGATCGCCAACCCTATCCGCCTGCGCGCCAATACGCCGCGATGGAGCCTGGAGGGGGCCGATCCCGACCATGTGCTGATGGTCGGCCGGTTCGACTTCTGGAAAGGCGCCGATACGATGCTGCTCGGCTTCGAGCATCTGCTCCGTCTTCGGCCCCATGCCCGACTGACGATGGTCGGCCCGGACGAAGGATTGGAGACCAGGCCGGGAGAACGGCTGAGCTTCGAACAATTCGCCCAAGCCCGGCTTTCGCCGGAGGTCCGGGCCCGGATCACCTATCGCGGCCTGCTGAAGCCTGCCGAGATCCTGCCGCTGCGGATGAGCGCGATGGCCACCGTTATCAGTTCGCGCTGGGAGAACTTCCCCTACATCCTGCTGGAAGCGATGGCCGCCGGAAGCCCGCTGGTTTCTACCGACTGGCCGGGCGCCGACGAGATCGTCCTCGACGGCCGAAGCGGCCTGCTCTCGCCGGTGGCCGATCCCGCACCGCTTGCCCTGGCGCTGGACCGTCTTCTGGGAGATCCCCAGCGCGCCGCGGCAATGGGCCAGGTTGCCCGCGATCGCTGCGCAGCGGAGTTTTCGCTCGAAGTCGTGGGAGACAAGCTGCTCGACTGCTATGCCCGCACGATCGGCGCCACAGAGTGCCGGCCATGAACGAGCATGCCGCCAGCCCGGGCTGGCAATCGTTCGCCGCGCCGCGCGGGCTCTGGAGCCGCCTGCGCGAACTGGCGGCGCGCGACACCAATGTCGTCATAGTTTCGGTCATCCTGAACAATCTGCTGCGCGCCGTTTCCGGCATGGTGCTGACGCGGCTGCTGGTGCCGGAAGTCTTCGGCATTTCGGGCGTCATCGCCTCCGTTCAGTTCACGGTCGCACTGGCCACCGACCTCGGCTTTCAGGCTTTCGTGGTCCGTCAGGAAAACGGCGAGGACAAGCGCTTCCTCGATACGGTCTGGACGGTTTCGCTGATCCGTTCCCTGTTGCTCGCGTTGACGCTGGTCGTGCTGGCGCTGCCTTTGTCCCACGCCTTCGGAAAGCCCGACCTGGCGCCGTTGATCGCGGCTTCGGGGCTGACGTTCGTGATCGAGGGGCTGACCTCCACGAGCCTGCTCACCGCCCTGCGCCATCGGCAGATCCTGCGCCTCTCGGCTCTGGAACTGGCGGCGATGGTGGCGCAGATCGCCGCCAGTGCCACGCTGGCCTGGGCCTGGGGGTCGTATTGGGCGATCCTGGGCGGGCTTTTCGTCAGCGGGCTGCTGAAAGTCCTGTTCAGCTACACCCTCTTCGCTGATTCCCGGCGCCGGCTCCGTCTCGATCCCCAGACGCTCAAGGCGCTCTGGGCCTTCTCCCGCTATGTCACCGGATCGAGCATCATTTTCCTGCTGATCTCGCAATGCGACAAGTTCGTGCTGGCAAAGCTCATGCCGCTGGATCGGTTCGGCTTCTACATCCTGGCCGGTAACCTCGCCTCCGCACCGCTCGGCTTCGCCGCCAATTATGCGAGCCGGGTCCTCTATCCGACATATGCCCAGCTCTGGCGAGACGGCGCGCAGGACCTGCGCCGCCAGTTCTATGAAAAGCGCCGGCTGCCCGCCCTGCTCTATGGCTTCGCCACCGGCGGCATCATCGGCAGCGCGCCGCTGATCGTGGGCGTGCTCTATGACGACCGCTATGCCGACGCGGCGGGCTATCTGCAGATCCTGTGCCTGTCCTCGCTCCTCGCACTGCCGTCCAACGCCGCGAACGAGGCGCTGACAGCCACCGGCCGGATCCGCGCCACCCTGGAAGCGAGCGTGGTCAAGCTGGTGTGGCTGTCCGGCGCTGGATTTGCCGGCTATCTCCTATGGGGACAGCTCGGCCTGGTCCTGGCCGTCGGCCTCATGGAAGCGCCCGCTTTGGTGATGAAATGGGTGCGCCTGCGCTTTGCCGGGCTGCTCGACATGCGCGAGGAGCTTCTGTTCCTGGCGGCGGGACTGGCCGGGACGGGCTGCGGCTTCATCGGTACACGAGTTCTGGCACCCTTCCTGACATAAGGTCCCGCGCCGCATATACCCTGTTTGGCACTAACGAAAAACCCCGAGAGCGACAGGCTCCCGGGGTTTTCGATTTTCATGTCGTCCGGCAGAGGCCGGAACGATCAGAACGGAATGTCGTCGTCCAGATCGTCGCCGAAGCCGCCGCTGCTGCCGGTCCGGCCCCATTCGCTGCCGCCGGAAGCACCGCCCGAGGACGAGCCGCCGGAAGACGAGCCACCCGTGCTGCCCCATTCGTCACCGCCGCGCGAACCGCCGCCCGATCGCGAACCGCCGCCCGAGGAGCCGCCTTCGCCCCAGCCACCGCCGCCACGAGCGCCGCCACCACCGGCGCCGCCGCTACCACCCTGGGCACCGTCGAGCATGGTCAGCACGCCGCCGATGCCGCCTACCGACACTTCGGTGGTGTAGCGATCATTGCCGTTCTGGTCCTGCCACTTGCGGGTGCGCAGCTGGCCTTCGATGTAGATCTTGGAACCCTTGCGCAGGAACCGCTCGACCACACCGACCAGGCCTTCGCTCTGGATCACCACGGAGTGCCACTCGGTACGCTCCTTGCGCTCTCCGGTGGCGCGGTCCTTCCAGTTTTCCGAGGTGGCGATGCGCAGGTTGGCGATGCGCCCGCCGTTCTGGAACGACTTCACTTCGGGATCGGCTCCGAGGTTGCCGATCAGAATGACCTTGTTGACACTGCCTGCCATGATGGAATCGCTTTCTTCTGAATCTCGGCGAACGGGTTAGCGAATGGAGCGGCCCTGCGCGAGTCTGCCGCCCCGGGTTTTCTACAATCCCGCGCCCACCGCGATCCAGTAGGTCACCCCCGCCGCCAGGTAGGCCAGGCCGAAAAGGTATACCAGCATGAACGTCGGCCATTTCCAGCCATTGGTCTCACGCCGGGTCACGGCGATGGTGGACATGCACTGCGGGGCGAAAACGAACCAGGCCAGGAAGGCCAGCGCCATCGGCAGGGTCCAGCGCCCCTTGAGACGGTCGCCCAGTTCGACGGCCTGCTGGTCCTCGTCGTCGCCCGCGTCCACCGCATAAGTCGTCGCCAGCGAGGATACCGCCACTTCGCGCGCAGCCATGGCGGGGATCAGCGCCAGCGCCATGTCGCGGTTGAAGCCGATCGGTTCGACCACCACGGCCAGGCCGTTCGCCAGCTTGCCCGCGATGGAGGCATCGACCTGGCTCTCGCCGGGCTTGGCCTGCGGGAAGTTCAGCAGGATCCAGAGCACCACGGTGACCGTGAAGATGATCGTACCGGCGCGGCGCAGGAAGATCCACGCGCGCTGCCACAGGCCGATCGCCATGTCCTTGAGGCGGGGCATCTGGTACTTCGGCATTTCCATGATGAAGCCGGAAGCGGCGCCCTTGGTGATCGAGCTGCGCAGCAGCAGCGCGACGACCATGGCCCCGACAATGCCCGCCACATAGAGCGCGAAGAGCACCACGCCCTGAAGGCCGATGCCCCAACCGAGGTTGGTGTTCGGGATGAAGGCGCCGATGATCACGGCATAGACCGGAAGGCGCGCCGAGCACGTCATCAGCGGGGCGATCAGGATCGTCGTCAGGCGGTCCTTGGGATCCGTGATCGAGCGCGTCGCCATGATCCCGGGAATGGCGCAGGCGAAGCTGGAGAGCAGCGGAATGAAGCTGCGTCCCGAAAGCCCGACATAGGCCATCAGTCGATCCATCAGGAACGCCGCGCGGGCCATGTAGCCGGAGGCTTCCATCGCCAGGATGAAGGCGAAGAGGATGATGATCTGCGGCAGGAAGACGACCACCGAGCCGACGCCGGAAATGACGCCGTCAGTCAGCAGGTCTCGCACCAGGCCGGGCGGCATGGAGGCCTTTACCGTATCGTGAAGCCAGCCTGCGCCCGCGTCCAACCCGTCCATCAGCGGCGCGGCCCAGGCGAACACGGCCTGGAATACCACGAACAGGAACGCGAAGAGAATGAGCGGCCCCAGCCAGGGGTTCAGCAGGACCTGGTCCAGCCGCGCGTGAAGCCGGTGCTGCTTCGATTCCGACAGGATCGCGGCATTGGCCATCGCATGGGCGGCGACGCGGCGCTCCGTCGGCCCGAGGTCGGTCAGGCCTGGTCCGGCGTGGCGCGTTTCGGCCGAGGCGATCGCCTCGCCCAGTTCGGCGAGCCCGCGGCGGCGCACGGCCACAGTCGGCACCACGCGAACGCCCAGTTCTTCCTGCAACACGGCCGCGTCGAGCACGAGCCCGTCGCGTTCGGCAAGGTCCACCATGTTGAGCGCGACGACGGAAGGCTTGCCCAGCGCCAACAGTTCCTGCGCAAAGACCAGGTGCTGTTCGAGGTTGGAGGCATCGAGCACGATAACCAGGACGTCCGGCTCCGCCTCGCCTGCGAACTTGCCGGCGATGACCTTGGAGGTCACTTCCTCGTCGGGGCTGGTGGCGTCGAGGCCGTAGGCGCCCGGAAGGTCGGTCATCTCCACCGGCTCGCCCGTCGGCAGGACCATGCGGCCGGACTTTCGCTCCACGGTCACGCCGGGATAGTTCGCGATCTTCTGTCTCGCGCCGGTAAGCGCGTTGAAAAGCGCGCTCTTGCCCGCATTCGGGTTGCCGACGAGGGCGATCTTGCGCTGGCGGCTCATAACGGCGAAACTTCCATGGCGAAGGCGTGGGCACGGCGCACGGCAATCGTCATGCGCCCGATGGTGATGGCGATCGGGTCGCGCCCGCCGGCGACGCCCCGGTGCGCAACGGAAACCGTCGCGCCTTCCTCCAGCCCGAGCGCGCGAAGGCGGCGCGCCTCTTCGGGAACCAGTGCATTCCAATCCACCGCGACGATTCGAGCGCGCTGGTCAATGGGGAGAAGATCCAAAGTCATGCCGCTCCGCTGCCAGATCAGCGCAGCGATTGCAACTTGTTCGCAATAACTAACAAGCCTTGATCCGATTGCCGACACCCTCTCCCGATTCCGAAGCGCGTTTCATCAGTCCCTAAGCCCCCAGGGAAGGCTTCAACAACCCGCCCCGGCCGGCCGGTCAGCGGGCCGGATAACGCAGCCGCCCGAGCAGGCGCACCAGGCTGATGCGTTCTTCCGGCGCGCGCAGGAACTGAGCCTTCGTCTTCTCGAAGCGAATGATACCCTCGATCCGGCGATCCAGGAAAGCACGGGTTTCCGCCTTGTCGGCGCTCTTGTCCGAAGCGAAGACCCGCAGAGTCGCCGCATAGATCCCGCCCAGGATCGTGCGTTTGGTATAGTGGTTGTAATCGGTCGCGGTATCGCCCGCGAGCCGCCACATCGCGTCCGCGCTGTTCCACCCCAGACGCAGCGAAGTACGCAGGTTCTGCGGCATGGCCATGATCGTCAGCGCCCGGTTCAAGGCTTCCTCGCGGCCCGCCACGGCATCGAGACGGGCCATGACCAGACGGCGAATACGCTCGCGAATGGAGACGCCCTGCAGCGACGAGGCCGGGGTGGAGCGCTCCATCTGCTGGTCGACATGGCTCACCCAGGCCGAGATCATCGCCATCGGGCCTTCGCGGAATGCGAATTCCGCCAGCGCCGCGTCGATGCCGGCCAGACGCGCCGCCTGTCGCACGGCGTCCATCGTCCAACCGTCGAACACGGCGGCATCGGCAATGGCCGGCGCAAGCTGGCGGCGCAGACCTTCGAGTGTTTCTGGCTCTTGCATCATCGCGCTCAGAACGTCGGGCCGTAGACGGCCTTGCCCTTGCCCGAATTCTTCTTGGCATAGTCGTCAAGCAAGGTTGCCAGCGTGCTGCCACGCGCTTCCTGCGCGGCATAGTCGCGCGCGCTCCGGCCGGAATTGTCGGACCGGCTGGGATCGGCACCGGCTTCGAGCAGCGCCTTCACCATGTCGGTATCCTTGCGGTGCACCGCGAAGATCAGCGGAGTTTCGCCGGCATCGTTCGACGTGCTCGGGTTGGCCTTGTGATCGAGCAGCACCGAAACGCCGTCGCGCCAGCCCAGGCTGACCGCAACCGAAAGCGGGGTCCGGCCACGGTCGTCGGAAGCGTTGACGTTGGCGCCCTTGCCGATGAGGTAGCTCAACCAGGTGATGTCCCGGCGGTTCGTGACGATCAGCAGCGCCGTCTCGCCCGTCGTCACGTCCTTGGCGTTGACGATCTGGCCATTGTCGGCAAGCGCCTGCTCGACTTTCTCGCCTTCCTTTTTCTTCACCGATTCGAGGAACTTGTACCCCTCGGAGAAATCGGCGTGAGCTGGGGAAGCGAACATCAGGCCTGCGGCCAGTGCGGCCAGGAATGCCCTGACAGGACGCGCTCTGAGGATTCCACGCGAGCGCTGGGACACGTTCCCGGACATGGTCTTCGACACCTTCATTACCTCCAGACAGACAAGGGCGCCCTGAAAACCGGCCTTCCCTTCCGGCATCGCACCCTTGCGCCAGAGGCTCTAGCAGAGCATGAAGCGCGGCGCCATGACATACCTGCTGCGCCGTATCGCCCCCCTCGCCCTGGCCCTTTCGCTGGGCCTGTCGCTCGCTGCCTGCCAGCAGTCCGCCACCGAGGCGCCGCCGCTGGAAGGCGCGCAGATCGGCGGGCCCTTCACGCTGACGGACAAGGACGGCAAGACCGTTACCTGGGAGAGCTTCAAGGGCAAATGGCGGATCGTCTACTTCGGCTACACCTTCTGCCCGGATGCCTGCCCGATGGATGTCCAGGCGATGATGCGCGGCTTCTCTTTCTACGAGAAGGCCCATGCCGCGCAGGCCGCCAAAGTGCAGCCGATCTTCGTGACCATCGATCCCGCGCGCGACACGCCCGAAGTCGTGGGCCAGTGGACCGCCGCCTTCGGACCGCGCCTCTATGGCCTCACCGGCAGCCCCGCGCAGATCAAACAGGCGGCCGACGCTTTTGCGGTCTATTACAAGAAAGGCGAATCGACGCCCGGAGGCTATCTCATGGATCACAGCCGCACGGCATTCCTGATGGACCCGGACGGCAAGCCGATCGCCATGCTGCCGGTGGACAAGGGACCGGAAGCCGTCTCGGCCGAACTGGCGAAGTGGGTGAAGTGAACGCAGCCAAGCCTTTCTGGGAACGCCCGATCGACACGCTCAACCGCGAGGAGTGGGAAGCCCTCTGCGACGGTTGCGGCCAGTGCTGCCTGCACAAGGTCGAGGATGCCGATACCGGGGAAATCTACCACACGAACGTCGCCTGCAAGCTGCTCAATCTCAAGACGGCGCAGTGCAGCGACTATCCCCGGCGGCACAAGTTCGTGCCGGACTGCCTGAAGCTGACGCCCAAGACGGCGGGCAACCTGGCCTGGTTGCCGCCCAGCTGCGCCTATCGCCTGCGCGCGGACGGTGAGCCCCTGCCGGAATGGCACTATCTCGTCTGCGGCGACCGCGAGGCGGTCCACGCGGCGGGGATCTCCGTTGCGGGCAAGGTCATCAGCGAGACCGTGGCCGGGCCGCTCGAAAACCACATCGTCTGGCCCTATGGCGACGATGAGGACCCGGAGGAATATCTGGAACCCGAAGGCCCCGCGCCCTGGGAGAGCAAATAGCCCGTGCTCGACTGGCTTCGCCGTGACCCTCGCGAAGAGCCGGTGCTCGAAATCGCCGGCCGTCAGGTTCCCGTTGTGATCCGCAGGCTGGCGCAGTCCCGGCGGATGACCATGCGGCTCGCCCCCGACGGCAGCGAAATCCGCATTTCCGTCCCGCGATGGACGCGCACCGAAGACGCCGTGGCCTTCGCCCGCTCCAAACAGTCCTGGCTGGCGATCCAGATCGAGGCCCTGCCCAAGGCGCAGCCGCTGGGCAACGGCGCCCTTCTCGACTTTCGGGGCCACCGCTTCACGATCCGCCACGATGCCGCCCTGCCGCGCCGCCCCGTGCCGGATGACGGATTGCTCTTGGTCGGCGGCCCGGAAGGCTCGCTGGCCGCGCGGCTGAAGCGCTGGCTCGAAGGCGAAGCGCGCGACGTGCTCGCGCAGGATCTGGCGGAATACTGCGACCGCGCCGCACAAGCGACACCGGCGCTGGCGCTGTCGGGCGCACGGCGGCGCTGGGGCAGCTGCGCGGCGGATGGATCGATTCGCATCAACTGGCGGCTCATCATGGCGCCGGACCCCGTGCGCCGCTCGGTAGTGGCGCACGAAGTGGCGCATCTGGTGCACTTCGACCATTCGCCCGCATTCCATGATTTTCTGGGACAAATCTTCGAAGGCAGCGTGCCTTCGGCCAACCGGTGGCTCAAGGAAAATGGCCGCTCGCTCTATGTGCCGTTCGGGTAGCGTTCCGCCCTTTTAGCGACTACATAGCCCGGCATGGCACTGTTCAAGCGTTCTGGTTACTGGAAAGACGTCAGCCCGGTCGGCATGATCGCAGACTTCCGCGCGGTGTGGAAGCAGGCGGGCAGCAACCGCTGGCGCATCGCCGCGGTTTCGGCAGCATGCACGTTCTCGGTCTTCTATCTCATGTCGACCCAGGAAGGGCGCGGCCCGCATCCGCCGCCCAAGGTCGTCTATATCTCGGTGCTTCCGGCCCATCGCACCGAGGAACAGATCCTCGCCTCGAACATCGAGAACCAGAAGCGCAAGGAAGCCTGGGCGGCCGAGCAGGCCCGGCGCGAGAAGGACGTTCGCGAGATCTACAAGACGATCGGTCGCTACTCCGGGATGGACGTGGACAAGATCGCGCGTGAGGCCGACGCCGAGGAAGCCGCGCGCAAGAAGGCCGAGATGGACCGCATCGGCAAGCCCCGCCTGCCCGAAGGACGCACGCTGCCGCAGGTCGATCAGGTTCCGACCCAGCCTGCCCAGTGAAGACTGCTGGGAATGTGATAACTGCGGATAGTGTGAAGACTGCCGCCGGTCACGACGCGCGCTGGTTGGCCGCGGCCGCCGCGATTGCCGCGCGCGCGCGGCCTTCCAGCAGGCCAAACCCCGGCGTCGGCGCGATCCTCGTGAAGGACGGTAAGGTCGTCGCCCGTGGCTGGACCCAGCCCGGCGGTCGCCCGCACGCCGAAGCGATGTGTCTTGCGCTCGCGGGCAAAGCTGCGCGAGGCGGCACGCTCTACGTCACATTGGAGCCTTGCGCCCACCAGTCGGCGCGCGGCCCCGCCTGCGCCGATCTCGTCTGCGCCGCCGGACTGGCCCGCGTGGTCATCGGCTGCATGGACCCCGATCCCCGCACCTCCGGCGCCGGCCTTGCGCGCCTGATCGCAGCCGGAATCGAAGCGATTTATCTGCCTTCAATAGCCTGCCAGCGAAGCCTTTCCGGCTACCTGATCTCCAAGCGCCTCGCCCGTCCCGAAGTGACGCTCAAACTGGCGCTGTCGCTCGACGGCTGCATCGCCCTTGCCAGCGGCGAGAGCCAGTGGATCACCGGAGCCGAGGCCCGTGCCCATACCCATGCCATGCGGGCCAGGGCCGATGCCATCCTCGTTGGCGGCGGAACGCTGCGCGCCGACCGCCCTCGCCTCGATGTCCGTCTGCCGGGGCTCGAAGCGCGCAGCCCTGAGCGCTGGGTGCTGACACGCGGCAGCGTTCCCGAAGGCTGGAAGGCGCTGGCAAGGCCCGAGGACTTGACCGGCATGGCGGGCATTCAGCACCTCTTCGTCGAGGGCGGCGCCGGCGCTGCGACTGCCTTCCTGCGCGCCGGCCTGGTCGATCGACTGCTGATCTATCGCGCACCGATCCTCATCGGAGGACGCCCCGCTCTTTCGGACTTCGGGCTTGCAAGCCTTTCCGAAGCCCATGGCCGCTGGCGCCTCGCCGAACGGCGGCGGCTTGGCAGCGACACGCTGGAAGTCTACGAAACCGCACATTCATCAGAACACCCGCTCGAAAGGTAGCCATGTTCACCGGAATCGTCACCGCCATCGGCCAGATCCGCGAAGCCCGCCAGACGGGCGACTTGCGCGCGGTCATCACTTGCCCCTTCGATCCGGCCGGCATCGCCATGGGCGCTTCGATCTCGTGCTCGGGCGTGTGCCTGACCGTGGTGGACAAGGGCGGCGTGGCCGGCGACGCCTGGTTCGCAGTGGACATCTCGGCGGAATCGGTTTCCCGCACCGTGCCGGACCGCTGGACCCAGGGCACCAGCCTCAATCTCGAACCTGCCCTCAAGCTGGGTGACGAACTGGGCGGGCACATCGTGACAGGCCATGTCGACGGCGTCGGCACCATCGTCAGCGTAACGCCGGAAGGCGATTCGAAGCGCTTCGTGATTGCCGCCCCGAAGGAACTGGCGCCCTATCTCGCCCCCAAGGGCTCGATCACCGTCGACGGCGTATCGCTGACGGTGAACGACGTGACCGACCAGGCGGACGGTAGCTGCCATTTTACACTCAACATCATTCCCCACACCTCCGAAGTTACCACGATCGGCGCGTTCAAGGCAGGAGACAGCGTGAACCTGGAGATCGACGTGCTTGCCCGCTACCTGCAGCGGATGCAGTCGCTGCGGAACTGAGGAAAATCGAAGCCGCGGAAGGGTCGCTCGGAGACCCTTTCAAGGCCTCCAGCCAACAATCCTCAACCCGCCAAAGGCCCATGGGCAAAGCTCTCGCGGGTGATTTCGAAAAGCACATGCGGAACGATCACGCCGCATAGTTCGCGTTCGAAAGCGCGATCCGTCAGAACGCCGCCGATATGGCCCATGGCCTTGCGTGAGATCACGTTGTTTGCGCCGACCATGAAGGTCACCCGCGCGAAATGGACCAGCGCGTGGGCAAGCATCAGGCGCTTCATCTCGGCATTGCAGCCGCGGCCCCAATACGCGCGCGCCAGGAAAGTCCAACCGATCTCGATCTCGTCGCCATCAGGCTGGCCGTAACGGCTGGAGCCGATCAGCGCCCCGCTTTGCCTGTCGACAACCGCGAGAGCCCCGCCGCTGGCCATTGCCTCGGCAAAGAAGCGCCGGAACACCGGCTCCTGCCAGCGATCGTGAGCGGGATGGCCCGCCCAGATCTCGCGATCGGAAGCCACGGCAAACAGCGCGTCCCAATCGTCGGCACGAAGCGGACGAAGGACCAGCCGGTCCCCTTCAAGGACCGGCTGGCGATCCATTCAGGCCGTCACGTCCGCCACTGCGGCGATGAACTTGTCGATGTTGCCCATCGTCAGGCCCGCCACGTTGATACGGCCCGAACCGGCCATGTAGATCCCGTGCTTCTCGCGCATTTCAAGGACCTGGTCCTTGCTGAGCGGCACGATCGAGAACAGGCCGTTCTGGCCGCCCATCGGCGTCAGGTCCACCGCACCGGCAGTTCCGGAAGCGGCAAGCTTGGCGCGAACCTGGCGCATGCGGTCGCGCATCTCGTCGAGTTCAGCGAGCCACTGCGCGGTCAGCGCTTCATCCTCAAGGATCAGGCGAACCGCGGCACCGCCGTGATCTGGCGGCTGCGACCAGTTGGCGCGCGCCAGGTTGTGGCCGTTCGACATGACCTTGGCGAGGTCGGCCGGATCGGAGACCATCGCATAGAGAGCGCCGACGCGGTCGCGATAGAGGCCGAAGTTCTTGTCGCACGAATAGCAGATCAGGGCTTCCGGCACGGCCACGAGCACGCGGCGCAGGCCATAGGCGTCTTCTTCCATGCCCATTCCCAGGCCTTGGTAGGCAAGGTCGAGGATCGGCAGGATCTTGGCGTCGGCGATGAGCTGGGCAATCTCGTCCCACTGCTCGTTCGTGTAGTCGATGCCGGTGGGGTTGTGGCAGCAGCCGTGCAGCAGGATGGCATCGCCTTCCTGGGCACCGGTGATCGCGGCGCGCACGGCGTCCATGTCGGGGTGGCCCGAGGGCAGTGCGTGGTTGAATTCGACGACGCCCAGGTCGAGGTCGGCGCAGATCTGCGCATGGTTCGGCCAGCTCGGCGTGCCGACGATGATCCGCTGATAGCCGGCGCGCTTCACCATCGCGAGTGCGAGGCGCAGCGAACCGGTGCCGCCGGGGGTCTGCATGCCTTCGATGCGGCCGCCCATGTCGGGGCTGTCCTTGCCGAAGACATAGGGCATGAGCGCTTCGACGAAGCCCATGTCGCCCTCGGGACCGAGATAGGCTTTCGAGTCCTGCTCAGTGACGAGTTTCGCCTCGGCCGCCTTGATCGAGCGGAACACCGGGGTATCCCCCTCGCCCGTGCGGTAGACGCCGACGCCGAGGTCGATCTTGTCTGCGCGCGGATCCGCGTTGTGGAGCTTGATGAGCGCGAGAAGCGCATCGGCGGGCTGTTGCTGAAGGTTCGTAAGCATGGCGCGCGGGGCATTAGACCGAGCAGGGACAGCGCGCAATGCCGGATCGACCGACAATTGCCGAGAACTGCAAATTTATCGCGCCCGGCGATGCCGGATGCCCATCAAGGCGAAATTTTGTTTGAATGGAACGAAAGATGCAAAGCCAGGCGGCGCCGACCGGGAGTCGACGCCGCATAGATCCAAAACCGGGGAGCTGAACGCGCCTTAGAAAGGCATCCAGCTCTGCTTGTGGGTGAACTTCATGTAACCGATGTTGGCCCCGAGACGCAGGCCCGCACCGGCGCGAACCGGAATAAGCACGACGTTGCCGCGCCGCAGATAACTGATGTTGAAGCCGCCCACGAGATAGGCCTGCCCCTCGCCCGCACCGAATCGGTGGTAGAGGTCTTCGGTGTCGTAGAGGTTGTAGACCAGCACGAAGGCGTTGCCCGCGTTGGCACCGGCATCGAAGCCGATCGAAGGGCCGGTCCAGTAGACCGGCTGCTCGCCCTCCACCTTGTGATAGAGGGTGCCCGAACCATAGCGCAGGCCCACGGCGATCGCGCCGCCGCCTTCACGGCCGATGATGTAACCGTTCGGCTCGCCCTGCTTCTTGAGCAGATCCTCGATCACGCCGGCGAGCCCCTTGGCGCCCTTGCCGAAGACGCCCTCGGCGGCGCCGATCAGGTCGTCCTGGCGATAGGTCGTCGATCCGTCGGCAGGCGGCGTGGTTTGCGAAGGCGTGGTCTGCGAGGGGCTGGGCGCAGGCTGGTAGGTCGAACCGTTAGCCGACGAATCGACCGGCGTTCCGTTGCCCGGATAAGGCGAAGGCGCGTCCACCGGCGGCGCTTCGGCCGGGGGCGCATACGTGTTGCCTGAGGCGTTTCCGCCGTTGAGATCGCTGTCGATCGCCGCATCGGGATCGACCGTGGTCACTTGTGCGGTGGCGGACCCTATCGGAGCGAGCAGGACCAGCATGGCCGCAACGGCGCCGCCGACCCTCCGAGACAGGCGAACCGTCGCCCCCCTGGCGGCGATTTGCGTGGTGAATGACATCTGGTGGCCCTCCAATGGCGATCCCGAATTCCATACGACAGGTACGCTCCCGAGCGCACACTGCGACATGCCACTAAAGAATCCAGAGCGCATGACCCCGCAATGAACGGTCGACAGGACGACTCGGTTTTGCGGCAGATCGAATCCCCGCGAAACCCCATGCCTCGACAAACATTTCCACAGGCGTAAAAAACTACGACAAGACCCTCTTGCCGACACAAACACCCCTCGTTATACGGCGCCTCCTAGGCCGCTACGGAGACGTGGGTGAGTGGCTGAAACCAGCGGTTTGCTAAACCGTCGTACCCTTAAGGGGGTACCGAGGGTTCGAATCCCTCCGTCTCCGCCACAGCGGCGCAGTTTTCTGCGCTTCGTGGGCCTAAGTTTCAGCCCGGGTCCACGATAGGGACCATGATAGACACTTCGCTTGGAAGAGTTTTTCATGGACTATCGTGGACCTCGGGCTAGAAATTTTTCCGAGAAATTTGTAGATTTTCATGACGCCGGCGAATGCTTTTACGTCGGGTGCCGTGATTTGTTCAGATCGGTAAAGTCGCGGCGAGCCCCGAGTCGGCCTGGCCGGCGAAGGACTATATCTCAGCGCCTCACCGTTAGCTGATTAGATCGCTGCTGCTGCTTTAGCGTGATGTCTCTCGCTCGTCGCGGCCCACGCGCTTGCAGCCGGGCGATTCCTTGGCAACGATATCAACGTGTCCGTTAAGGCTAAGGTGAAGACCGATACGGCGACGTGGTGGATCGATGTTCGCGAGGATCGACCGTTTGCCGGCCCAATCCACTGGCGGCGCTGTCCCATTGTCACGCGATCGGCGCGGTAAACAATCCAAGGCCGTGCCTGGCGGTTTGGTCAACCCATCCTGCAAGCCAATGCCTATGTCCGCTACAGCGAGCTTGACGACCAACCGGGATTTGCGGGGCCACTTCACGAGCATCACTGGAGCAACCAAAGTGGTCGCAAGGAAAAGGCGGGGCGCCATCACAGCGCCCCGCCCTTGTTTCGGCTCTTTCGGAAAGGATCCCCTGGCGGTCGTCCGAGCTTAGTACTTCAAACGAATGCTTGCACCGTAGAACTTGTCGTCGATACGGATGTCGTGCGGGAAGGCTGGCGTATCGAAGTAGCTGTAATACTTGCCGCCGTTCACATTGACGCCGTCGAACGTGACGGTGATATTCGGTGTCACGTCATAGCCGATCGAGAAGTCGAGACGGCCGTTGGACTTCACCTTGTTGAACTGCACCGAGTCTGTCGAGCCGGTCAGCGTACCCGCTCCGAATGCCGTCTCGTTGTAGCCCGAGCGCCAGGTGTAGACCACGCGCGCGGTGATGCCGTACTTCTCGTAAAGCGCGCCCGCGGTGTAGCTGTACTTTGAAACGCCGAGCAGCTGCTGGCCTTCCAGAAGATCGCCCTTGGTCGTCACCTTGCTGTCCGCATAAGTGAAGGTACCCATGAGACCGAAGCCGTCGAAGCCTTCGGGCAGGAAATCGAGGAAGAACTGGCCGGCCGCCTCGATGCCCTTGAGGTTCGAGGAACCAAGGTTGCGCGGCTGGGTGATCTGGTAGGTCTGTCCGTCGATCACCTGGATCGTGGTGTCCGGTGCCACGCGATCCTTGAGCTTGCGGTAGTAGCCCGCCAGCGAGACATAGCTGGAACGGCCGAAGTAGTATTCCGCAGTCACGTCGAAGTTGTGGGACTGCTGCGCCTTGAGATCGGGATTGCCGCCGGAACCTGCCAGGATGACGTTCGGGTTGCCGCCCGGCGCTGCCAGCGACAGGCCGGGGTTGAGGTCGCCGAACGTCGGCCGCGACATCGTCTTGGCATAAGTACCGCGGAACTGAAGTTGGTCGTTCGCCTTGAAGCGGATGCTGGCGTTGGGCAGGACGTAGACGTCCGAGGTGTCGCGGTTGACGGGTACGAACAGGTCGCTGCCGTCCGTTGCCCCGCCGATCACGCGCGAGGTGCCGTCGATCGTGCGGTTGGTCCGCACTACGCGCAGGCCGACAAGGCCGTCGATCATCGAGACATCGCCGATATCGAGCTGGTACTTGCCCTGCATGTATGCCGCGAAGGTCTTCTCCGCCGCATCGTAGTTACGGGTCGGATCCCAGTCCGGATCGCCGGCGGGCGCGCCGTAAAGCGCACGCAGATCATCGGTGTTGTTGAGCAGGTAGTCCGCGTTGGGCGTATACCAGTGCGATCCGCCATTGATGTAGGGGATGGAATCGGGCGAGCGCACCATGAAGTCCGACGGCAGGCCAACGGAATCGACCAGCGTACCGCGGTTCGGCCCGGGGAACGAAGGACCGCCTGCCACGGCCCGGAACGTGCCCTGGCGATCGCTGTAGCGTGCACCGACCTGGACCTGGCGCAGGAAGCTGCTGTCCACGTCGAACGCGGAGTCCAGCTTGAAGGCATACTGACGGCTGTTGGACTTGTTGAGGTCCTGGAAAAGCGTGTTGGCGAAGACGAAGCCGTCCGGAGTGGACAGCGGATCGCCTACCATCTGGGTCGTGCCGTGACCGTTGTCGTTGACCAGGATGTCCACCGACTGGTTGCGCTTGGCCACGTCGACGATGATGGCGCGGTTCGCGTTCTTCGACTGAATGTAGCTGGCGTCGAGCACGACATGGATCGTGTCGGTGTTCCATTTGGCCCCGCCGCCCAGCACATATTGGTCGGTGCTTTGCTTCTTGGCCTGGGTGCTGGTGAGTGCATCGACGCCGTTGAAGGTCGCCGACTGACCGATGCACAAGTTCTCGACATTGTTGCCACCGAGGAAACCCGCATTGTCGACGGGAGCGGTGAAGCAGTCGCTGCTTGCGGTGGCGTTGGTGATGCTGTTCCCCGCGAACAGATCGGCGAAGATGAAATTGGTCGCGAAAGTCGAGCGATATCCGGTGTACAGGCCGTCGAGGTAGAGTTCCAGCTCGGGGGTCACTTCCCACTGCAGCGCTGCATTGACCTGCGGGCGCGTGTTGTGGCCGGTGTCGGTGGTACCGCCCACACAAGTGGGCAGGACAAGGTCAGGTGCGCCGGCAGGACCGTGGTTGGTCGAGCGCGGGTCGCAGTTGAAGGAAACCGGGCGGCTGAAATTGTTGCGCGCGTAAGAGACGTCGATCAGCGCGCCCAGACGGCCGTCGCCCACATCCCAGGTGTTGGAGACGAGCAGGCCGGCCGTGTAGCTGGTCTCGTCGGAGACGCGGCCATTGTAGACGCGGCCGTTCGCGGCAATGGTGAGGCCCTTGTCGAAGTTGAAGGGCTTCTGGAGCTTCATATCGATAACGCCGGCGACGCCGCCCTCGGTAAGGTTCGCCGAGTTCGACTTGTAGACGTCGATACCGCCGATCGCCTCGGCCGGAAGATCCTGGAACGAGAAGCCACGGCCAACGCCAGTGAAGATTTCACGGCCGTCCAGTGTCGTCAGGATATCGCCCAGACCGCGCACGATCGGGCTCTGGATTTCATTGTTGAAGCCATTGACCACCTGGACGCCGGCGACGCGCTGGAGGGCGGAGGCGACCGACGTGTCGGGAAGCTTGCCGATGTCCTCTGCCACGATCGAATCGACGACGAGATCGGAATTCTTCTTGATGTTGCGGGCGGCCTCAAGGCTGGCGCGCTGGCCCGTTACGACGATCTCGTTGCCAGCGACGTCGGCGGCGGCCGCATCCTGGACTTCCTGTGCATGGACTGGCGACCAGATCGTCAAGGCCAGGGCCGAAGACGACAGGACGAGCGAATGAGCAATGCGATTCATGGGACCTCCCTCCAGGAACAATCGGCCCCTTTGACGGGCCTTGCCTGGGCTCATACATTTCTGTTTCTTGTCCGACAAGGCATATTTGTCTGATAAATAAGTTGCCACGCAAAATGGCCGGTGGTAGCCGCTCAAACAACGCTCCCGCGAGGTTTGCCGCCAAAATCGGCATGGACGGAAACGAGCGAAGTTGAGGGAGGCCGGCGTTTCATCGATCGACAGAGCAGCCAGTTTGCTTGGCTTCGCAACGCGCCTTCCCAGCGCGCCCATATACCTGTCGGCTGATCGCGACAGGTCGGGCAGGATCACCGGCGCCAAACACAATAAGGAGAGAGCATGCTGAAGGTTATCGCGAACGCCGCGCTGCTAGCGACCGTCGCCGCCACGGCCATCACCCCCGCGCTGGCAGCCGAAGCCAAGCGGGAGAACTTCGGGAAACTGCCGGACGGGCGAACCGTCGAGGCAGTGACGCTCACGAACGGCAAGGGCATGGCGGTCCGCGTAATGACGCTGGGCGCGTCGATCCAGTCAGTCATGCTTCCCGATCGCAGCGGCAAAGCCGTGGATGTCGCGATTGGCTACGACAGCCTCGATGGCTATATCAAGGCACCCGAATTCTTCGGTGCCACCGTTGGGCGCGTCGCCAACCGCATTGCCAGGGGCAAGTTCTCACTCGACGGCAAGGCTTATACTGTACCGGTCAACAATGGCGTCAACTCGCTCCACGGAGGCACCAAGGGGTTCGACAAAGTCGTCTGGACCGTGCGCTCGGTGAAGAACGGGGCCGAAGCCAGCGTCACCATGCGCTACACCAGCCCCGATGGCGACATGGGCTACCCCGGCACGCTGACCACTGATGCGACTTACAGCCTGGACGAACAGAACAGGCTGAGGATCACTTACACCGCCACCACCGACAAGCCGACCGTGGTCAACATTTCGAACCACGCCTACTGGAACCTTGCCGGACCGGGCCGGACCGCGATGGATCACCTGCTCACCATTCCCGCCGACCGGTTCACGCCGACGGACGAAACCTCGATTCCGCTCGGCGAGCACCGTGCGGTCGAAGGTACCGTTTTCGATTTCCGTAAACCCACGCCGGTGGGCGCGCGGGTGCGCAGCGGTGATGACAAGCAGATGGTCTACGGACGCGGCTACGACCACAACTGGGTCGTCGGCCAGGGTGTTACCAAGGACGAACACATGATGGCGCGCGTGGTGGAGCCCACCTCGGGTCGCGGCTTCGAACTGTGGTCGAACCAGCCAGGCCTGCAATTCTACTCAGGCAACTTCATGGATGGTACCCTTACCGGCAAGTCCGGCCAGATCTACCGAGAGGGCGATGCCCTGGTGTTCGAACCGCAGCTTTTCCCGGACAGCCCCAACCAGCCGCAGTTCCCCTCGGTCCGCCTCGCTCCAGGCCAGACCTATCGGAACGTCATGACCTACAAGTTCTTCGTCACTGCAGAATAACAGAGGATCCCAACGTGAAAGCACTCGCAACCTCCCTGCTCGCAACTGCCGCCGCCCTGATCGTCCAGGCGCCTTTCACATCCGCCGAAGCCCGCCCTCAGTGGACGCCCGCAGAGGCAAAGGCGTGGTATGGCAAGCAGCCGTGGCTGGTCGGCTCGAACTTCGCGCCTGCCACTTCGATCAATCAACTCGAGATGTGGCAGGCAGCAACCTGGGACCCCCAGCGGATCGATTACGAACTGGGTCTGGCCCAGGGCATTGGCATGAACACCATGCGCGTATTCCTGCACGACCAGCTCTGGCAGCAAGACCCCGAGGGTTTCAAGAAGCGCATCGATGAATTCCTGACCATCGCAGCGAAACACAAGATCAAGCCCCTTTTCGTGCTGTTCGACAGCTGCTGGGATCCGAACCCCGTGCTGGGTCCGCAGCATCCGCCTATCCCGGGCGTCCACAACTCCGGTTGGGTCCAGGGTCCGGGTCTCCCCGCGATGCGCGATCCCTCCCAGGAAGGCCGCCTGAAGACTTATGTGCAAGGCGTGATCGGCGCTTTCGGCAAGGACGATCGCGTTCTCGGCTGGGACCTGTGGAACGAGCCCGACAACGGTGCCGACCAGTACAAGGGTCAGGAAGGCAAGCAGCCGATGGTGCTCGCCCTGCTCACCAAGGTGTACGGCTGGGCACGCGAGGCGGATCCCTCGCAGCCGCTAACCTCGGGCGTTTGGCAGCATGACGACTGGAAGACCCCCGGCGCCCTCACCCCGATGGAACAGCTCCAGCTGACCCAATCGGACGTGATTTCGTTCCACGACTACAACTGGCCGGAGAAGTTCCAGGAACGCGTCGACCAGCTGAAGGTCTACGGTCGCCCGATCCTCTGCACCGAGTACATGGCGCGCGGCAACGGCTCCACGTTCGACGGCTCGCTGCCGATCGGCAAGCGCGAGAACGTGGCGATGATCAACTGGGGCTTCGTCGACGGCAAGACCCAGACCCGCCTGCCCTGGGATTCCTGGAAGAAGCCATATACCCAGGAGGAACCCACGATCTGGTTCCATGAAGTGTTCCGCACGGACGGCACCCCCTACCGCCAGGCCGAAGTAGACCTGATCCGCAGCCTTTCCGCAGCCCCCAAGGGCGTCGTGCCCACTGCGAAGAAGACGAAGTAGTTCTGGACATTTCAGGACCGGCCCGGAAGGAAGCGGCATGCGTATCACCTCAGTGCTTGCCGCCGCCTTCGGTCTCGCTCTTGCGAGCGGGCCGGTCCATGCCGCTTCCGGCGCTCCGACCTGGGTGGGAGCCTGGGGCTATGCCTCGGCCGATGCCGGTCCCACCGAGGCATTGCTGCCCCCGGGGACCTATCGCTACCGTGTCCGCCTGACGCAGGGGGGCAGCGCGGTCCAGGCGACTTTCAGCAATGCCGAGGGCGATGCCCCGCTGGCCCTGACTGCGGCCACCATCGCCAGCCCGCTTGCAAACCACGGCACCGAAATCGCGCCGCAGAGCATTCATCCCCTCACCTTCTCCGGCAAGCCCGGCGCTGCTCTACCGAAGGGCCAGGCGCTGATGAGCGATCCGCTGACGATCCCGCTAGCAAATGGCCAGGACGTGATCGTAAGCGTCACGTTCTCCACGCCAACGCGCGCGCCGCGGACCAATCTCGGTATCGAGATGGCGTTCTCTCCGGCCTCTTCTGCTTCCGTGTTCCAGCCGATACAGGCCCGCTCCTGGCTTTCGCTGCTGTCGGTCCGCACGGTGCAGGCGCCTTGCACGGTGGTCGCTTTCGGTGATTCCATCACCGACGGATTCGACAGCCTCTCCGCCGAGACGCGCGGCTGGCCGGGACGCCTTGCCGAACGCATGGCCGCGCTCCCGTCAAGCCGCCGCTGCAGCGTGGTCAACATGGGCATCAGCGGCAACCGCGTCCTGCGCGAAGGCCGAGGCGTATCCGCGCTGGACCGCTTCTGGCGCGACGTGGCGAGCGTGCCGAACGTCACGCATGTCATCTTCCTCGAAGGCATCAATGACATCGGCGCGGGCGGCAACGAAGGTGCCGACGCCGTCAAACCGGAAGAGCTGATCCATGGCTATCGCCAGTTCGTCGCCCGCGCCCATGCGCTGGGCATCAAAGTGATCGGCGGCACCATGACGCCGGCCCTGCACGCCGGCTACATGTCACCCATGAAGGAAAAGACCCGCCTTGCCGTAAATTCGGCGATCCGCAGCGGCAATATTTTTGACGGCATCGTCGATTTCGACGCCGCCGTTCGAAATCCGGCCATGCCTTCGGATCTGCGGCCGGAATTCGATCCCGGTGACCATCTCCATCCCAACGACGCTGGCTTGCGCGCGATGGGCGATGCCGTCGATCTGCGAATGCTGACTTCGGCCAGGTAACGCTGCCTGCCCCCTCCCTTGCGGGAAGAGGGGGCAGTTCGTTCCGTTCAAGGCTGCGGCGCGGGGACCTTGTCACCAGCGCGGGACGGCACCGGGAAGATCGGCATGCCGTCCTTGGTCCATTCCATGCGCTGCACGCGCGGCGAGCGGGCAGCGGTGCATTTCTGGTCCGGGCCGGTATTGGCGTGGTAGACGATCCAGGTCTGCTTCCCGCCATCGGTGGTGAAGAAGCCATTGTGCCCCGTGGCGTAGACGTTGTTCTGCGGCGCCTTGGCAAGCACCGGCTTCGGCGACTTGACCCAGCTCTCGGCCTTCAGCGGATCGCTGCCTGCCGCGGCGTGGAGCAGACCGAGAGCATAATCGTCCGACCAGCAGGCGCTGGCCGAATAGGCCAGGAAGAGATCGCCCTTGGGGCCGGCCAGAAACTCCGGCCCCTCCAGGATCTGGCGCCCGCCCTGGCGTTCGAAGTCGAGGTCGGGCTTCGCGATGACCGTCTCACCCGGACCAAGCGTCCAGGGGTTCGTCATCGGTGCGATGGCAAGGACGCTGTCGGGACCATCGTAGGCGGAGTAGATGAAATAGCGCTTGCCGCCGGTCTCGAAAACGGTGCCGTCGATACCGGTCATGCCGGTGACGATGCGGCCCCGGTCTACCCATTCGCCCTTGAGCGGATCGGCGCTGGCATTTTCCAACACGAAGATGCCGCGATGTGCATCGTCGTCATGCCCTGCGGCGGCAGCGGTGTAATAGACGTACCACTTGCCGTCGATGCGGTGCAGTTCCGGCGCCCAGATCGAGATCGCGTTCGGGCCGCTGGCGGGCGGCGTCCATATGACATGCTCGGGCGCTTCGGCCAGTTTCGAAAGGTCGTCGGTCTGGCGGATGGCCAGACGGTCTCCCTTGGTGCCCATGAAATAAAAGGTCGAACCCTGGTGAACGATCCAGGGGTCGGGACCGCTCGCGAGCAATGGATTGGTGAGGGTCGCGCTGATGGCCGCCGGCGTGGTGCCGGTGGATGCGCAAGCACCAAGGGCCAGCACTGCGAGCGCGGCGGGGGCGAGGGATCGGATCATGCGGGGGTCTCCATCTTGGCCCAGGCCGCCGCGAAGGCGCGGGCATTGGCAGCTATTTCCTGGGTGGTGGCGCCAGCCCTATAGAGCGACGAGCCTAGGCCGAAACCGTCGGCTCCGGCCTCGCGCCAAGGCTCCATGTTATCGGGCGTAATGCCGCCGACCGCGAAGAGCGGAACATCCTTGGGCAGCACGGCCCGCTGAGCCTTGACGACCGAGGGCGTCGCGGCCTCTGCAGGGAACAGCTTGAGGCCGGTGGCGCCTGCCGCCAGGGCGGCGAAAGCCTCGGTGGGCGTGAAATAGCCCGGGAGCGAGACCATGCCGCGCCGGGCGGTTTCCGAAATCACGGCAAGGTCGGTGTTGGGAGAGACGATCATGGCGCCGCCCGCGTCCTCGACTTGTGCCACTTGTGCGGCCGTCAGGACCGTACCCGCCCCCACGACCGCGCGGTCACCGACCCGTTTGACGAGGCGCTCGATACTAACGAGCGGTTCGGGCGAATTCAAAGGCACCTCGATCAATGTGAACCCTGCCTCGACAAGAACGTCTCCGGCAGCCTCCACCTCATCGGGGGCGATACCGCGCAGGATGGCGACCAGCGGCAGGCCGGCCAGAGCGGAAGCGAAATCAATCATGACATATGGTTCCTGATGCGCCTGATGCCGGCAACGAAGGAGGCCCGGCGATTGGTCGTGCCCCAGTCACGGCAATGAAAGGCGCGTTTGCCTCATCCCCGCTATTGGCGGCTGCCTGCTCCATCTCGTCTCCCTGCCGTTCCGGGCCATTTTTCCGGGCCTGTCCGGCTGCCGATCCGAAACCTCTCGAATCAGGCCGCCGACCCGTCCCGGCCCTGAATAACGTCTAAAACCGTATTTATAAGATGAATCTTGACAATGGCGCGCTGGCACGGCTTTTTGACGCTCAAGCACAGAACACTTCGGGAGACGAAAATTGGCACGGGGCAATTCGCGCAAAGCCGCAGGCATGGCCATCGCAGCGATCATGGGCATGGCAGCACAAACGACCGCCACAGCCCAATCGCCCGCCAGGCCGGCGCGAACGGAGGTCGTTCCGGGGGCGCCAGAGACGCCTTATGTCGATCCCGACAAGGCCTACCTCTTCGCCCACATGACCAAGGAGCGCTACGGCGTACTGTACTACACCGTCAGCAGGGACGGACTTCACTGGACCCAGATCAACAGCGGCAGGCCGGTATCCGAAGACTATCACGGCCATCCCTCGATCGCGCGCGGGGCGGACGGGCGCTATTACCTCGTCGGCAACAAGAGTGACGAGGATCCCTACATCCGCTTCTGGGTGTCCGACGATCTCGTCGCCTGGAAGCCATATGGCACCTACAAGCCGGATGTGCTGCACGTTCCCGGCCTGCCGCATGCCCTGCAGCGGATCGGCGCGCCCAAGCTCTTCTTCGACAAGCCCTCGGGCAAATTCCTGCTGACCTGGCACACCGCCACCGTTCCCGGCGTGCCCGAGGATCCGGAGCGCTATTGGGCGAGCCAGCGGACCCTCTACGCGCTTTCGAGCGACATCAAATCCTTCGACAAGGCGCCCAAACGCCTGTTCGACTGGGACATGGCGACTATCGACACCTTCATCCAGCCCGAAGCCGATGGCAGCGGCTACTGCGCGGTGATCAAGGACGAACGATACCCCAGCTATAACTGGACGACCGGCAAGACCGTGCGTGTCTCCTGCGCCAAGGACCTGTTGGGCCCCTACCCGCTGCCCGGCCCCTCTATCAGTCCCAACTTCCGCGAAGCGCCCACGGTCATCCGCGCGCCGGGCGGCGAGGACTGGCTGATGTATTATGAGCAGTACGCGGGAACCAGCTACGGCCTGTCCAAGGCACCGCGTCTTACGGGCCCGTGGTTCCAGGTTTCAGGCAACTCAGGCGTTCCTGAATGGAACCGTTACGAGATGCCCGCCGGCTTGCGCCATGGTTCAATGATAGAAATCACCAAGATACAGTATGATAGGCTTGTGAAGGCTTTCCCCAACGACAAGTAAATCGCGACTGGCAATAGGCGCTATCACATCCACTTCACGGCTATCATATGAACGGACTTATCATATTAAAGGTTCTTGCGTCGCCCGCGATGTCCAGTAGGTTGGGCGGGTGACAGGATCGACCCGTGCGAGCGGGATGACAACACAAGGACGGCTTAGTGACAGGCTCCTCCCCCCTCATCGTCGATGAGCCCGTCGCTCAGCTCGGCCGCAATCTGACATATGGCCTGCTCGACAGCATGGGCCGTGCCATCGTTACCGGGCAATTCGATAACAAGGTTTTTCCCACCGAAGCCGAGCTTGCCAAGCAGCACGGCGTCAGTCGCTCGGTAACGCGCGAGGCGGTCAAGATGCTGACCGCCAAGGGGCTGGTCAGTGCCCGCCCGCGCCAGGGTACCATCGTGCAGCCGACGTCGTCCTGGAACCTGTTCGATACCGATGTCCTGCGCTGGATGCTTGAACGCCAGCTTTCGGTCGAATTGCTTCGCCAGTTCAATGAGTTGCGTGTCGCGGTCGAGCCTGAGGGTGCCGCTCTGGCGGCGCAAGTCGCGGGAGAGGAAGACATTGCGCGGATCAGGGCGGGTCTTCTGCGGATGCGCGCTGCGGAGAACGGGCTGGACGACCCTCTGGAAGCCGACATCGCGTTCCATGTGGCGATCCTGCGTGCCTCGAAGAACCCGTTTTATATCCAGCTTCGAGACATCGTCAGCACGGCTTTGCGCACTTCAATCCGTTTCACCAACCGGATCAAAGGCCGCACCGCCGATGTCGACGAGCACGCAAAAGTGCTGGACGCCATCATTGCACGAGACTCCCACGCGGCGCGTATCGCCATGCGTACGATCATAGGCGACGTGCTCGGCCTGATCGAGAAGCGTCATCCCGCTCCGGAATGAAACCGCGCTCGTCGTTGGTCGCCCTTCGATGGCTGGATGATTGGGAGTGCGGTGCAGATGGCGCGCAGCGTCTAGTCAGGGGCCTTCCTCGCTATAGACGAAACATCGCCAGTAGCGCCGGTTCGCTCCAACGTTCATCGCGATTTACTTGCCATCTCTTTAAGCTTCGCCTGTTGTTGGTGGATCGACGGTACTCCACTGGCCTCACGAAGCGCATCAGAAAGCAAATCGCTGCGATAGGGTTCCTGAGTCCACTTATTCCCATCGTGCCGTTGATACTGTGTGCCGTAAATTTGGGGTTGCCCGATACGCACAAGGTAGCGGCCAAGTGTCGCAGCCGCGATCCATGCGGCCTCGGATTTGCCGCGCGCTGCCGCTATGACTGCAAGTGCGTGAGCTTTCAAACAATCTTCTGGTAGATCGCCATGCTGAAAGACGAATGCGGCATGATAGAAATCATCACCGCTGCTCAATTTGCCATCATCTAGCAAAGCTTGGGTTTGAAGCCGCCTTTTTTGGTCGTCCTCATGGACTTTAACCCAATCGATTTTAGGGTCTTTTCGCGACGTTTGGTCCGCCTCAAAAACAACGGTCATCTCGGCGCTACTCGACCGACCCGTTCCCAACGCCTTCTCGCTGGCCGCGCCGACGGCAGGTGCGCCGCATAAAACCAAAGCCAGTATCGTCATCGAACGCACCCAGTATCCTCCTCCAAAATCTCACATTGATATACTGAACTATTTATGAATTAATTGCATTTCTTATTATTTTAATATTAGTATTAAATCGGTATTTCAATTTGCATGGTTAAATATCAACACCTATTTAAAGTTAAATCTTTGAAATATGGTCGTTTTACTGCTGGCGTCCGGCCTTACGACGATCAATGTTCTGAACGCGCAAAAAACCTGCCCGTCCAATTCTGGGAGAGGAGATCGCAATAGCGACAATTTGCATTGACCTTAGCTCTCATCAAGGCATTTATCCGAACCGATCGAGAAGAAGTCCAGTACCGACTGATGTCTTGTTCTCCAGCATGTTGCGCCATATGATGTGATAATGTCTCATCAAAAACTTGCCCCAGCTAATCCCGCCAATGCCCCCAGCGGTCGTTTTTCCCCCACATCGGTATCGAAGCAGGGATGCGCGTGCTGGATGTGGGTTGCGGCAACGGTGACCTCAGCCGTGTAATGGCCTCGCTTGTAGGCTTGGAAGGCGAAGTCATTGGCATCGATAGCAGCGAAGAAGCCCTAGCCATGGCGCGCGCCGTTCAGCCCACTTCGAAAAGCGCTCAGGTCCGCTATCAGACTGCCGATCTAAGCAGCGAGTTACCCGATCTAGGCCAATTCGACGCCATCGTTGGCCGGCGGGTGCTGATGTACCTCCCCGATGCCGCTGCAACGCTGACGCAGCTTGCACGACTGGCAAAAGCTGGCACGATCCTGGCGTTCCAAGAACATTCGCGCGCTGATCTGCCGGCAGGCGCAAACGATCTCCCAGTACACCGGCAGTGCTACCGTATGGTGTGGGATACAGTCACGGCCGAGGGCGGCGACACTACTCTCGGGTATCGTTTGGCCGACCTGATGCGCGCCTCCGGATTCGCGATCGATCATGCGCGGAGCGAGGGCGTGCTAATCCAGCCGTGGGAGGAGTCCTTTCTACCGACACTAGCGCGGGTCATGCTGCCACGCATGATCGAACAAGGCCTAACCAGCGAAGACGAGTTTGATCTGGATTCACTCGCACAGCGAATTGATGACGAGCGCCGGACTGCCAAGGGCACAATTTTCTGGGATCTAACTTTTCTAGTCTCGGGTCGGTTCGGCTGAAGGCGGCCGTTCTCGGCAAAGCGGGCCATTTGCCGTGATGTCCGCAATGCGGGTATTTCCCGCTGGACGGCTTTCAGAGTAAATCCTTACATACGGTGGGAGAAAAAACTCAGCGGACAAAACCAAAGCGGACCTTTGCCGTCAGGTCGAGAATGACCATACCATCCCAAAGCGACGCGTTACCCAGCGTCCCGTCTGCTCGGAAGCCCCAACTGGCATACGGTGAAGGCTGGCTACCGTCTGTGAATACTATCGGCCGTCCTAGATCCAGTTTCCCCAACATCATCGATTCTGCGGCCGGAGCGCCAGATAGCGTCACTGACTTACCCCACGCAGTCCCATTGATGGCAGTTGGTGCTTGCGCAACAGCCGTCAGACCCGTTAGCTTTTTCCAGGTAGACAGATCAACGCTTAGCGGCATCAGACTAGACCCAGTGTCAAAAATCACAGCGTCGCTGTGAAACGCATCAACCGAGATCGGTACAAAGAACTTTGAGTTGCGTAACTCTGCTCGGACAAAAATGGCGCTCTCTAGCTGGGCGGGGAGATCCGCCTCGGAAAACAGGCAGAAACGCTGCTGGTGATAGTCGATAACGGCGATGCGTCCCATCAGCTCAGGCAAACCGAGCGTTCCAATAAGCCTTACGTCCGGCTCCATATTCTCGTCGAGATAAACAGCTGGTCGATCCACGGCAGTCGATCCGATAGAAAATGACGTAGCGCGAAAATATTTCTCCCCGGAAATTGCCCAACCTGCGCTAACAGCTTCATGCCCGTATATGATCGTAGCATCGGAAGCAGTGTCAAGTTGAAGCGGAACGCTTTTGCCGTTGACCATTACAGGTATACTGATTGCGGCTTTCGGCGTGCTTATGTCGTCGGACACCCAGCTAAAGTCTACGCATTGCTCCTTGCCTTGCAAACTTCCCGACGCATACTGAAGCGCCGACCCAGACGGATCAGACGTCTCAGCCTGGATTGCAGCGGCCAAAGCAAGTACGAACACAGCCACATCACCTCACCATCGAATATGATGATTTAGAGTGGAGAAACGGAGCATTGATGGCAAGCTGAGTCCAAATGGATAGTCGCGCCAGCAAAATAAGATTACCGGAATACACGGCTTTTTCGCGAACATCTGCCGTCGAGTGCCTATAGGTTAAAATCTTGCAAGATAGCAGGTCGGATCCGGGCGTGTGGCCGCGTATCGATTTTCGACCGAAACTCCGCTCATAAATTCATCGCAGCGCGGCTTAATCAGCGCAAACACCTTCAGTTAGGAATATGCGGAAATGCACTGCGACGCCAATTGGGGCGATGCGGAATGGAACAGCTTCTCCCCCGTGCCGTATGGGCTACCTAACCGGGCAGATGTCGTCGACTATGCCTTGGTTGCTATGTTTATCGGCGCTGATGTCCATGGCCGTACCTGCGAGTCCCGCCTTTGCTGAACATGATCGGCTGAGTACTCTCCGCCCTTCTTACTCGACCGACAGTTCGCCATTGCTCCTTCGGCGCGGCTTGAGTTCGCTGACGATCACACCGGCAATGATGAAGGCGGCGCCGAGGATCGCCAGCGGGACGAGCCTGTCGCCCCCGATCCGGCCGATGACGCCGGCCCAGACAGGCTCGCTGGCGTAGATGATCGTGGCGCGCGTGGGCGATACGGACTTCTGTGCTCAATTCATCGTCAGCTGGATCAGAGCACTTGCGATGCCCAAGCCGATACCGGCAACCAGCCAGACCCAGGAGAACGCCGGAACGCCCTCGCCCGCAATGGGCATCGTCGCGAAGGAGAGCAGTCCGCCCACGAACAGCTGCACGACGGTGATCCTGGAACTGACCACTTCCGACGCGAACCGCCCAATCAGGAGTATCTCAGCCGCGATCGCTGCGGCGCTGAGGAGCGTGGCGATTTCGCCGCGTCCGAGGCCGAGCTGCCATGCATCCGGGCCTGCCAGAAAGACCAGACCGAAGAATGCAAGTGCGATACCGGCCCATGTCAGCGCGCGCGGCGGTCGACGCACCACCAGCCATTGGATGAGTGGCACCGTCGGCACATAGAGCGCCGTCAGGAAAGCCGATGTGCTGCTGCTGATCGATTGCAAACCATATGTCTGCAATCCGTAGCCCAGGAAGATGGTTACGCCGACGGCCGACCCGGCCACCAGCTCCTTCTTCGTGATGCCGCGGAGCGCGCGGCGGAACGCGACCATTGTAAGCAAGCCTGCCACGACAAAGCGGAGACCGACGAAGAACAACGGGCCGGAGTGTCCAACAGCCAGATGCACGATCAGAAACGTCGCCCCCCACATCAGGGTGATCCCGATAAGTGCAGCCTCCTCGCGGCTGAAAAAGGGTTTGTACGCGGTGGATTTGTGCAACATACTGCGCATCTATGAGCAATATATTGCGCAGTCAATCCGATCGTTCGGATGTGCTTTCCCACGTCTCGGATAATCTCAAGCGGCTCCGCCGATTGGCAGGCCTTAGCCAGGCGGCGCTCGCGGAGGCGTCAGGCGTAAGCCGCCGGATGATCGTCAATCTGGAGGGAGGCGATACCAATGTCAGCCTGTCCAGCCTGGACAGGCTGGCCTGGGCGCTCGGCGTCGACTTCGTGGCGATGGTTGCCGATCCGCAGGTCAGTGCCGAGCGAATTGAAGCACTGACCTGGAGGGGAAGTGACGATGCCAGCAGGGCGGTGCTCCTCGGCAGCGTCCCTGCTGCAGCATCGGCTCAGCTTTGGTCCTGGTCACTTGGGATTGGCGACAGATATGTTGCCGAACCGGATCCGGCAGGCTGGCACGAGATGATCTTCGTATCTGCAGGACGACTTCGCATCGACAAGGCTGACGGGGCAGTCACCATCGATGCGCAGGACTTCGCCATCTACAGCAGCGCGCAGCCGTTTTCCTACACGAACGCGGGCGACGAAATCGTAAGGTTCACGCGCGTCGTCGTCTGTTGAGCATGAACGAGCGGCCAACGCGAATCATTCCACTCTCATCGAGCGGTCTGGCGCCCGTGCAAGAGTTTCTGTCCGGCCAGCTTGACGAGAGCAGATTTCCTCTCCGCTTGGCCTATCGTCATCGTTCCTTCTTCAGCTTCGATCAATCGCGACGGTCGCGGATATCGAAAGGAGCCGAGCGATAGGACTTTCCTATGGCCGCGATACAGGAATGACGCCTTCTATGCGGAAATGACTGCATTTATCTTGCCGACAACAGATCGATGAGAGGATGCAGTCATGACTATCAGTCTCCTGCCGGACAATCCGGGAGCCTGGACTTATCGCCGTTTCGAGGATCTTTACGCGATCCCGCGCGAAGAGCGCGAGACGTTGCAACTCGAGGCCGTCCGGATCAATTTCGCAAAGCTGCGCAACCGCATCCCGGCCCTCAAGAAGCTGGCCGACCGCCAGGGCGTGGAGGCGATCGATAAGCTGGAAGACGTCTTGCCGGTCTGCTTCGACCACCGCGTCCTCAAGAACTATCCGATCCAGATCATCGAGAACCGCGATTTCGCCAAGCTGACCAGTTGGCTCGACAAGCTGACCGCGCATGACCTCACTCGTGTGGACCTCACGGGTGTCACCACGATCGAGCAGTGGCTGCGCAGGCTCGAAGCTTATGGCATGCTCGTCACTTATTCCAGCGGGACGACCGGCAAGCTGTCTTTCGTGCCCCGTTCCTACGATGAACTCGGCCCATGGAAGTACCACTTCTTTAGCGTCAATCGCGCGTCGAGCGGGGTGGACCCCTGGACGACCAAGCTGCCGACGTTCTTCCCCGGCTATCGCGGCGGCTATCAGACGATGCTCAAGATGATGAGCCTGTTCAATGTCGAGATGGCAGGCGGCGAGGAGCACTACCACACGCTCTACGACACGCATATTCCAGCCGATCTCATGGCCCTTTCCGGCCGCCTGCAAGCGGCGGAAGACAAGGGTGAGGTGATGAACCTGGGCCTCGACCCTGCCCTGCTCGACCAGCGCCAGCAGATGTTGGCTCAGGGGCGTAGCCGCGAAGGCGACATGGAGGCCTGGTTCGGCAAGCTCATTCGCGATTATCGCGGGCAGAGAGTGAAGATCGGTGGCACCTTCGCCGACCTCTACCGTGTCGCCAGAGCGGGCCTCGACAAGGGCATGACTTGTGAATTCGCGCCGGGCTCGATCCTACAGGGCGGGGGCGGCATGAAGGGCTACAAGGACGCGCCCGCCGATTGGGAGGACCAGGTGAAGACCTTCTTCGGGGTAGAGCACCTCGGCAACCAGTATGGCTTCTCCGAATGTATCGGCAATGCGCCGCTTTGCGATCACGGCTACTTCCATTTCCTGCCCTACACCATCCCCTTGTTGATGGACGCGGCCGGCAAGGCGCTGCCGCGCGAGGGGGTGCAGAAAGGCCGGCTGGTACTCGTCGATCCCATTCCCACTTCCTACTGGGGCGGGTTCACTTCGGGCGACGAAGTGACGATGCACTGGGAGGAGGATTGCCCGTGCGGTTGGGGCGGACCACGCGCTTCCAAGGCGATCCGACGCTTCGCCGAGAACGAGGGCGGGGATGACAAGATCACCTGCGCCGGATCGCAGGCGGCTTACAACGAATTCATGGAATTCGTGGCGGGAGAGGCATGATGGAGCCGATCCTCGAAATACCGATCATCGCGCGCGGCCGGGTCATAATGCCCGGAGACGATGCCGTGAAGTTCAGGGGGCGCGGTGGCGCGGACTTCCACCAGGCGGACCCGCACAAGCACATCCACGATCTCGTGCTGGGCGACACGGCGAAACTGCGCGATCTGCACGACACGCCGATACTCGAGATCATCGATCTCTTCGTAGAACTCGGCCAGCGCCTGCAACTGGATGACAACGAACTGCTGCAGCAAAGCTTCGCGCTTGCGCTGAAGGCGGGCGGCCTTGCCGAACCGATCCTGCGGGGCGTTTACGATGCGCTCCCGCATATGTTCGAGCGCGGTATGATGACCGGCCTCGTCGATAAGACGATCGGCCTCGATTATATCGACGGGTGGGTTCCGGGCAGCGGCCCCTACGGTAACGTCAGCATTCGCGCGGTCGGCACCCGTCAGTTGCACATCACCGCTGGCAACGTGCCGGTGGTTGCGGCCATGACCGTCGCCCGCGCCGGCCTCACCAAGTCCGACATACTGATCAAATCGCCATCGAATGACCCGCTGACGGCCAATGCCATCGCCCGCACGCTGATCGACCTGGCGCCCGATCATCCGGTGACGAAGCATATCGCGGTCGCCTATTGGAAAGGCGGAGACGAAATCATGGACTCGGAGATCGTCAGGACGAGCCGGATCGACAAGATCACTGCCTGGGGCGGTATGAGTTCCGTGCGCCACATCCAGAAATTCCTTCAGCCGGGCATCGATCTCACCGCGCTCAATCCGAAGTACTCGATGTCGATGATCGGCCGCGACACTTTCGCCAGCGAAGCGGCCATGGACGAGGCGGCGATAGGTCTCGCCACGCTGGCTGGCTTCTATAACCAGACTGCATGCGCGAACACGCGGTTGGTCTATGTCGAAAGCGACACCGATGACGCCTCGCTGGAGCGCGTCGCCGAACTCGGCCGACGTATGGTCGCTGCCTATGGGCTGTTGCCACCGCTGCTTTCCGTGCCGTTCACCGCGCCGAACCGGGAGCTTGAAGCCGAGATGGCAGCCATCGCACTTGAGGACGATTTCTACCATGTCGAGGGCGACACGCTGAACGGCGGCTTCATCGTCTCCAAATTCAACGACCGGGTCGAATTCTTCGACAAACTGAACAACCGCGTGGTCAATTTCGTGCCGGTCGATGACCTGACGGACGTTCTGAAATGGTGCGACGACACCACTCAGACCGTTGGCATCTATCCCGAGAGCATACGGCCCCGCATCCTCGACGCCTTCGCGCTGGCCGGCATCCAGCGCCTCGTCTCGCTTGCGGGCGGCGATCCGATGACGGTATACGCCAATTCTCACCACATGCCGCCGGGCTCCCCGCACGACGGCATCGAACCGATGCGGCGATCTGTTCGCTGGGTCGTCGACATGCGTCCGGCCGATCGGGGCGCCGCGCTTGAAATCGCTGCCGAGTAGCCAAACCGGATGGAAACCGCGCATCTCAAGGCCTTTCTAAAAATCTCCGAATACGGCTCGATCACGCGGGCCGCGGAGTCCCTGGGCATTGCCCAGCCTTCGCTCAGCCAGCAGTTGCTGCGACTTGAGGACGAACTGGGCTTCAGTCTGTTCGATCGGTCTGCGCGGGGCGTGGTTCTTACCGAGGCCGGCCACATTTTCCGGGAACGGGCGCGCCACATTCTCCAAGCCGCTGATGAGGCGATTGCAGACGGGCGGCACTTACGCGGAGACCTTCGCGGTCAGGTTGTCCTCGCCATGCCGCCGTCCATGGGCCGGCTGACTGCCGTCCCGCTGATCGCGGCACTGGGCGAACAATCGGCCGCTGCCAGCGTGAGGATCGTCGATGCCTATAGCGGCGCCATCCGGGGATGGCTGGAGACCGGCAAGATCGATCTCGGGATACTCTACGAAAGTCAGAGCATGCGGCATCTTTCGACCCGGCGGCTGTGCCGAGAAACACTGTTCGCCGTGGGCAAACCGGACATCCTGGCGCTTCACGGGGTCCACCATGGCGCCGACCCCCATGAAAGTTCGATGACTTACGAGACGCTTTCCCGCTTGCCGTTGGTCCTTCCCGGCATGCAGCATGGTTTGCGGCAACTTCTCGATCGGGAAAGCAGTCACCACGGCATCGATCTGCCCGTACGGCAGGAAGTCGATTCGCTCGAGATCACGCTGGCCCTGCTGGAGAGCGGCGCGATGTGCAGCGTACTGCCCTGGTCGGCGATTGGTGACAAGGTCGCCTCCGGGGCGCTGAGCGCGGCTCGCGTCGGCGCGCATGCACTGGCCCGCACAATGGTCATCGCCCGTAATCCATCGATCGTACTCACTCATGCTTCAGTGCGGATCGAGATGTTGTTGCGGCAACTGCTGGCATCGATGGCGAGCGATGGCTCCTGGTCGGGCCAGGCCATCGAAGAATGACGAGCGAGGGGAGGACCTGATGACGAGCATACCTCTGTCCGGGAAGGTGGCCCTGGTTACTGGCGCAGGCCGGGGCATCGGAAAGCAGATCGCACTTCGGCTTGCCGCCGCGGGGGCGAGCATCGTCGTCCACTTCAGCGGCAGCGAAGCCGGCGCCGCCGCGACGGTGGATGAGATCGTCGAAGCCGGGGGCAAGGCAATCCGCGTGCGCGCCGACATCAGCAAGCGGAGCGAAGTCGAGCAGCTTTTCGGTGCGATAGACCAGCACTTTGACCGCCTCGACATCGTGGTAAACAGCGCGGGCGTCAGCGGTGGCGGGAGTCTTGCCGATCTCGACGAGGAGCAGCTCGAATGGATGCTCGGCGTCAACTTGCGCGGCCCGCTCTACATTGCCGCGGAAGCGGCAAGCCGGCTGCGCGACGGCGGGCGCATCATAAACCTCTCCTCCAGCCTCGGTGAATTTCCGATGGCGGGTGCAGGCATCTATTCGGCGACGAAAGTGGCTATCAAGAGCTTCACTGAAAGCTGGGCCAAGGAGCTTGGCCGGCGAGGTGTGACGGTCAACACGGTCATTCCCGGCGCCACGGCTCCGGGCATGATGGACCGAGCACCGCAGGAAACCCGTGCCTTTTTTGAGCAAGCCTCCCCGTTCGGACGTATCGGCACAGCGGGCGAAGTCGCAGCGGTGGTGGCGTTTCTCGCCTCACCGGAGGCAAGCTGGGTATCAGGCGCACATATCCTCGCGAATGGCGCAGCCAGCACATGACGACCTTCGTCCTCGTGCACGGCGGCGGCCACGGCGGATGGTGCTGGGCTCCGGTCAGGCAAGCGCTGCAGAACGCCGGCCACGAGGTTGTTGCGCCGACACTCACCGGATTGGCGGACCGGAGCCATCTGCTGTCCCCGGAGCTGGGTCTCGGGACTCATATCACTGACATTGCCGCTTTGCTCAGGTTCGAAGACCTGCATGACGTTGTTCTGGTCGGCCACAGCTACGGCGGCATGGTCGTCACCGGCGCCGCAGATCGCGAAGCGCATCGGATAGAGCGGCTCGTCTACCTTGACGCAGCAATCCCTCAAGATGGTGAAGCGCTGATCGATGTGTCGCCGGGCCTGTTGTTACTGGCCGGGACCACACGCATGGTCGATGGCGTTGAACTGGGACTTTGGCCCGACGCGGCAGCGGGGGAGATATACGGGCTCGGCGCTTGTCCGCTTAAGGATTGGGCCTTGGAACGCCTTACGCCGCATCCTTGGAAAACTGTCACCGACAAGCTGATCCTGAACGATCCGGCCCGCCTCGCTCAAATTCCCCGGACGATCGTAAACTGCCCAACATCATTGGCCAATCGGCCGGAAGCGCTACGCCACCGCTGGTTGCAAGCCGAAACTGTATTGTCGCTCGACACGGGTCATGATGTCATGCTGACGGCGCCGCAGAGCGTGATAGATATCCTGCTTAAAGCCGGATAACGCGCCCGATACATCGTTCTATTTCTCTGGATCACCAGGTTTCTGATCCCAGTACGGTGAAAATCGAGCCTTGGGATGGGGGGTTTGGGTGTTTATCTTAGAATGGCTTTGCTCAAAGACTGATCGCTCATGCGGGAATGCTTCAGGTGGTGAGCGCCCTTTTCAGAAAGCTGACGTGACGCCGAACTCGGCGACAACACGGCGATAATCGTAGATTTCGATGGTGGAGCGATTGCGCTCCCACTTGAGACGGACCAGCGGCGCGAAACTGCCCAGGTGAAGCGCGCGCAAGGTCGCGGCAATGCTCGCGCTGTTGCGATTCTCGATGCGCCGTTCAGGATAGAGAAACAGGCGCTCGTCCGCTTCGAGATGACTATAACCAAGCGTACCGACCAGCGTGGTGCGCCCCAGTTCCAAAAGATAAGCCGAGCTTCCACCCATCGCCACGGTGATCACGCAGTGGAAGGGCGAACCGGCCTTCCTGGCCCCTGTCCTGCCGGAAGACATCCGCATTGCGCGGCCTTCGATGGAGCGTGCTTAAATCGCAATTGATGCGGGTGACCGAAGTGGGCAGGCTGGGCGGAGCGTGATGACCGACAAGCCTGATCCTCGCCGGCCTCGGCCCCATACCAGGACGATCGTCCGAAGAGCCGCGCGACGTCTCGAGCTGCGATCCTTCGGGCTGCTCCCAGAGCTCTTCAACCATGTCGAGGGCCTGCGTGCTGCCGTCGCCGTCGCGCTCCCCCTCGTTCTTGCCGTGGCGACCGGACGCTCCGGGTTGGGGTGGGCCGTCTTCGCGGCGTTCTGGACGTGCCTTTGCGACGGTCCCGGACCGGACACCCAGCGCCGCCGCCTGCTGGCTATCTTCGTGGGCTGCGGCACCGTCATTTCCTTCGCCGGTTCATGGTTCGCCTCGTTCGCGCCCATGGCAGGCATGATCGCGGGGCCGACCATCGTTTTCTGTGCGGTCCTGTGGTCGGCACGTATCCGGTTCGGTGGACTGCTCGGTACGCTGCTCGCGGTCGTCGGCGTGGTGGCCGTCGGTTTCCCGCATCCTCCGGCGCAGGCCGCGGTACAAGCCGGCGCCTTTCTCGGTGGCGCGGTCTGGGCCTATCTGCTGATCAATGCGATATGGCGGATCGACGCCGCCCTGCCGCTTTCCCGGGCATCGGACGCCGTCGTCGTGCGCCTGCTCGACATGGCCGAAAGCCTCGTGCAGCTCCGAGACGCGCAGCACCGCGACGATCGCTGGCACCGCGAACATGCCGAACACCGACGCGCGGTACGGCTCGCCATCGAGCGTTTCCGCAGCATGCTGGAACGCTATGGCGAAGACCCTTCCGCCACCGCCCGGTTCGAGCAGGACTGCGAAGCCTGCGAGACGCTGTTCGGCGCCTTGATCGCGCTGGACCAGGCCTACATCATCAGGGCCGGACGGATCGAGGAGCGCGCCGCCGTCGCCCATGCCTGCAAGACGACACTGCTGGCCTGGGCCCTCTCTTCCCGCTCCGGCGGACGTCGGCGCGACCCGCTCGATTGGGCCGCGGGCCGGCTGCGGCGTCTTCAGGGCCAACTCACCGAAGACCTGTTCATCGGCTGTCTGCGGGCATTCGAGAGCGCACTGGAAGGATCGGCCTTTCGCCAATCCGGAACCCATCTACAGGGCAAGGCTGGGCAGGCACGTCCCCTCCCGGAAACTTCCCCGGTCGCCCTGCGCCAGGCCGTGCGGCAATCGGTAGGATTGGTCGTCGTCTATCTGTCGGCCATCGTCTTCCAGCTGGGTTACCCCTATTGGGCGGCCATGGCGCTTGTCGTGGTATTGCAGGGCGGCGCCCGGGTGACATGGGCGCGCTGCCTTGAGCGCATCCTGGGCAGCGTGCTGGGCGGGATGCTCGCATGGCTGTTGGTGACGGTAAGCAACGCTTCACCAGTCCTCGTCATGCTGGCGGTCATCCTGGCGGGCGCGGCGATCGCCATGCGTTCGGTGAACTACACCATCTTCGTCATCTTCCTCACCATGCTTTTCGTGATCGTCGCCGAAATGCTCCAGCCCGGCGCGGGCATCGCCTCATCCCGCATGCTCGACAATGTGATCGGCAGCGTGACGGCGCTGATCGCCGTATTCACCTTGTGGCCCGATTTCGGCGCTTCTCTGAAGAACCGCATTGACGAAGGCATCGACGCCAATCGCCGCTATTTCGAGGCCGTGCGCCGGAACGAGCCGGTTGCCGAAATCGAACAGGCGCGCCGCGGGGCGGGGCTTGCCAGCGTCGAGGCCGAAATCGCCCTGCACGATGTCGGCGGCATGCTGCGCCGGCTGTTCCAGTCCGGGCATGGCGGCGAACCGTTGCAGGACCTGCGAAATACTGCGGGCGAGGCGGCGATGGCATGGCACCGGCGGCTGGGCGCTCAGGTCCAGTCAACATCGATCTTCGACGAAGGACGCTTCAATCAAGCTTAGGCATAGCCGAAAGAAGAACTGCTAAGTGTTCAGTTGAAGCACCTGGGCCAGTACGGCAATGGCGATGACATCCGGTTCGCTACCGGTCACACCGGGAAGCCCGATCGGTGCGGTGAGGCGTGCCAAGGCATCTTCGCTCACCCCCTCCGCCAGAAGACGCGCCCTGACGCGTGCGATCTTGGTCGACGATCCGATCAGCCCGACGAAGGCCAGGGGCGCTCGCGTCAGGGCGGCAAGGGCCAGACCGTAGTCGAGCGAGTGGTCATGGGTGAGGATGGCGACGGCCGCATCGTCCGGCGCCTCTTCGAGACATTTTGCGATCTGCTCTTCAGAGATCACCGTGACCCCGTCAATTTCGGCCGATTCCGGTCTCGTGTCGAACCAGGCGAGTTGCAGCGGCAGGCCGATCGTGTGCCGGGCGATCGCCCTGCCGATGTGCCCCGCACCGAACAGGTAGAACGGCCTCGGCCGCCTTCCCAGCGGCTCCACCATGCGCGTCCCGGCGCCAGGCAGCTCGCCGCGCGCCGACTGGCGCGTGGCCGTTTCACGCCGGAATACCGCGCGTTCGACCCGAGTTTTCTCCAGTGTCGTCACCAGCATGTGCCAGGGCTCAGCATCATGCAGCCAGTCGAGATCGCTCGGATCCAGATGCTCGATGAGTATCCGCATCCGCCCGCCGCAGCACGCATCGAGCCGCCGACCGAGAGGATAGTCCTCCACGCGCCAGTTGCCGGGCGGCAGCGTCAGCAAGGTGCGCGCCTGTTCCAGCACCAGGCGTTCGAGCTCTCCCCCACCGATGCTGCCCAGCTGGTCGCCGGTGGTCACAAGCATGCGCGTCCCTGCCCCGCATGGTGCTGCCCCTTCCGTCGCCAGTACCGATATGAGCGCAGAGGGCGTCCCGGGAAGGCGCCGCAGCCAGCCGATCCACTGGGTCATGCCGATGCCCACCCGCAGCCGGATCGACCGTTGGACTGCCGCATTTCCCGGTGTCCCAGAGAACTGTCGTCAGGCATCACGCCGCATGTATCCTCTTGGCGAACGTTGCGTTTTTGTCACGATGTTGCGCTTTTGTTTCAAAAATGTGGCAGTTTCAAGAATTCTTGTTGCAGTGCGGAGGCAGGCAAGAGAGCTTTCATTTCACCCGAGTTCAGGCGACTTACGAAAGGGTGAAATAATGAATTCCATGCGTTTTCATTTGCATTGCAGCATGGCCGTAATGGCCTTTGTACTTCCTGCCACCGCCTTCGCACAAGATGATCCCGCTTCGACCGACGCTATTATCGTGACCGGTTCGCGCATTCGACAGAACCCGCTCGACAATCCCAGTCCCGTCGTCACGGTCAGTAACGAGGACATAGCCAAGACCGGCCTTTCCTCCGTCGCCGATGTGCTGCAACGCCTGCCCAGCGCGGCGGGCGGCCTCAATACCAAGGCCAACAACTCGGGCAATATCGGCAACCCGCAGGACGGCGGCGGCGTAGGTGCCGGCACCAGCGAAATCGACTTGCGCTATCTTCTGGCCAAACGCACGCTCGTGCTGGTGGACGGCATGCGCTACGTGAACGCCACGGCGGCCAGCGGCATCCCCTCCACGGTCGACCTCAACACCATTCCCGCCAGCCAGATCGAACGGATCGAAGTGCTGCAATCGGGGCAGTCGCCGCTCTACGGATCGGACGCGATCGCCGGCGTCGTCAACATCATCACCAAGTCCGAGCAGGAAGGGCTGCGCGCCTCGGGCCAGTTCGGAACCTATCGGCAGGGTGACGGGCATACGCAGGATTATAACGTCAGCTACGGGGTGAAGGGCCCGACCACTTCGGTCGTATTCGGCGCCAGCTACGTGAAGCAGGACAAGGTCAGCACGGCGGACCGTTCGATCTCGCAGTTCCCCAACCCCGGCCAGACTTCGTGCCTGGATCCGCGCGGCGGCTGTTCGTCGGCAGCCGTGAACGGGCGCATCGTCTTCAACGAGGGCAATCCATCGCTACCGGCAGGGGGCAGCATCACCCCCCGCAATCCTCCGCTCACCACCCAGGGGGTCTACGATCCGACGCTTGCAGGCGGGGATTTCCGCGCCTTCACCGATGCCGACCGCTTCAACTTCTCTCCCTACAACTACTTCCTGACGCCGCAGGAGCGCTATGGCTTCTGGGTCAGCGCCAAGCAGGAACTCACCTCCAACATCACCTTCCGTGCCAAGATGGTCTACAACCATCGCAATTCGCAGAACCAGGCCGCCTTCCTGCCGCTGTTCATCGGGCCTGACGCGGGCAACGGCAACTTGCTCGACACCGTCTCGGTCGATGTGACCAACCCATACAATCCCTTCGGCATCACGCTGAATTCGGGCGCGAACGGGGAACCGGCAACTTACGGTTTCGTCGCCCGCCGCCTGGTCGAAGCCGGGCAGCGCACTTACACGCAGCGCGTCGACACGATGACCGCCAATGCCGGGCTGGATGGCAGCTTCCATGTGGGCTCGCGCAAGTTCTACTGGGATGTCAACGCCGCCTTCGGCTGGAACGACGCCAAGCAGATCTTCACCGGCAACGTCAACGCCGCGCGGGTGGCGCAGGCGCTGGGCCCACTGGCGGACTGCACCGGAGCTTGCGTGCCGCTGAACATCTTCGGCGGCGAAGGCTCGATCACGCAGGCCATGCTCGACTACATCTCGTTCACCGAGCGAGACCGGTCCAGCCAGCGCATGCAGGACTATACCGCCAACCTCACCGGTGACCTGTTCGACTTGCCTGCGGGCCCGGTCGGCATCGCGGTCGGCTATGAGCACCGCTACCAGTTCGGCTCGTTCACGCCCGATCCGATCATCCAGGCGGGGCTCGGCGCAGACATTCCCGCGCAGGCCGCGGCAGGCAGCTACAATTCGGATGAGTTCTACGGCGAATTGCGCGTGCCGATCCTGAAGGACACCCCGTTCTTCCAACTGCTGGAAGCCGACGGCGCGGTACGCCACGCCAATTACTCGACCAGCGGATCCAGCACGACCTTCACCGCGACCGGCCTGTGGAAGCCGGTCTCCGACCTGCTGCTGCGCGCCAGCTATGCCGAAGGGTTCCGCGCTCCGGCGATCGGCGAACTGTTCGGCGCCCAGTCCCGCGCCGACGCCCCGATCGACGACCCCTGCACCAACGTCGCCGGATCGCTGTGGCAAAGTTCCGCCACGGTGCGCACGAACTGCATCGCCAACGGCGTTCCCGCCAGCGGCAGCTATCAGGAGCCGCAGGGCGGCCAGATCGGCACGCTGACCGGCGGCAACGACCAGCTCAAGCCGGAAACCAGCAAGACCCTGCTCTTCGGCGGTGTCTATAGTCCGTCCTGGGCGCGCGGCGGCATTGCCCGCAATCTCAGCCTCGAAGTCAATTACTACGACATCAAGGTGAGCGACGCGATTTCGGCCATCAACCCGCAAGTCACCCTGTCGCGCTGCGCCGAACTGGGCGATCCCAGCGCCTGCGCCAATGTAGTGCGCACGCCCAGCGGCATCATTTCGCGCGTGGTCGGCCTGCTGCAGAACATCGGCAGCATTCGCACACAGGGTATCGACGTCAGCCTGAACTACACCTCGCCCGATACCGGCGCGGGCACGTTCGGCCTGTCGTTCAACGCCAACCGACTGCTCAAGTATACCGAGACGTTCCCCACGGCGGACGGTTCGGCCACGATCAGCTACAAGGGTACCACGCGCGGTTTCCCGGATCAGTCCTATCCCAAGTTCAAGGGCACGGGCATCCTCTCGTGGTCCATCGCCGGCATCGATGCCTCGTTCACCGGCCGCTACATCGACAGCGTGACCGAGAGCGACGGCCACAAGATGAACAGCCGGTTCTACGGCGACGTCCAGCTTGGCTATACGCCCAGCTTCATGGACAGCGCCTTCACCTTCACGCTGGGCGTGGTCAACGTGTTCAACACCGATCCGCCGCCGTGCAACACCTGCACGGGCCCGAACTACGATCCCACCACCTATGACGTGCCCGGCCAGTTCGGCTACTTGCGCGTTTCGGTGAAGATGTAAGCACGGATCCGGGCGCCGGTGCCAGATGCACCGGCGCCCGGCGCCTATTGCCCGCGAAGCGACATTGCAGCAGCGGGACCTGACCGCCAGCCCCGATGCGCTGGCCGCAAAATGCAGGCCGCTCCCAATTCAACCCGCGGGATGCCGCCCGTGCATCTCGGCGGTCACCACTGCCGCCGCCGCGCATAACCGCTGCGCGCAGGCTTCGATCTTGCGCGGATCGAGGTCGGTCGGCAGCCCTGTCACCACCAGCTGGAATGCCACCGTTGCCGCCGGCGAGAACACCGGGGCAGCTATGTAGCTGACGCCTGCCCCCTCCGCCCGCGCGAGGTCGACCAGCTGGATCTCGTCCGCCGAGAGCTGCCCGATCAGTTCGTGCACTCGCGTCCAATAGGCCTCGTCGCGGACCTGATCGCTGGCCGTCACCAAGACCTGGCGGCTGGCCGCGGCGCCCGGGCCATTCGCGCAGACGGCATAACCGCGCGCACGGATCAGCGGCAACGCATCGCGCAAATGATCGAGCACGGAAGCCGCCATGAAAGGCCGAGCCTTGCCAATGTAGCCGTCGATCAGCGTCTGGTCGCCCCAGGCGACGTGGCACAGCCCGACCGGAGGCATGAGCGGACGCCGTTCTCCCACGCGCGTGAGCCCAAGGTGGGATTGCGGCCTGCCTTCCTTGACCAGCACCACGATCTCTTCGTCCGCAAGGCAATTCGCGCTGCATTGCATATCCAGCTCAGCCGCGAGCCGCGCCAACTCTCGCCGCGCGATCTCGATGCCCTGGTGGCCGGCAATGGCGGCCTGGCCGATGGCGACGAGCGATAGACCAAGCGAATAGGTCCGGTGCTTCTCATGGCGCGAGAGAAACTGCCCGGCGGCCATCGTCGTCAGCAGGCGATGCGCCGATCCATTGCTGAGCCCGACGTGCCGGGCGATCTCTGCCAGGGTGAAACGCTCGGTCGGATGGGCACCCAGGAATTTGAGGACATCCATGACGCGCGTGGTGGGGTTCGACGGATCGGACAATGAGACGGCTCCAACCATCGCCAAGGCGGCGTTGACTTGAGTAGCACCCTGACACATCATTCCAGCATTATCCAGTGTCGTTCCAGTATTGGAATAACGGGAGATGTCCATGAGCAAGGTTTCCGAGAACGTCGCCTTCGCCCAAAGCGCCGTCGGGGCGGAATATCCGTCGATCCCGGCCGTGCGTCAGCGCGAACTCGACATCGCGGGCAAAGTGGTGGTCATAACCGGTGCCAGCCGGGGGATGGGCAAGCAGGCGGCGCTCGACTTCGCGCGGCGCGGCGCCAGGGTCGTGCTCGCCGCAAGGACCGTTGAAACGGATGCCTCGCTGCCCGGCACGATCGGCGAGACGCTCGCGGCCGTCGAGACCGCCGGCGGCGAGGCCATCGCGGTCGCGACGGACCTTGCCGAAGAGGCCGATCTGCGCGCGCTGATCGATGCGGCCATGGCGCGCTTCGGCGGCGTCGACATATTGGTCAACAATGCCGCTGCCACCACCGGCGACATCTGGGGCAAGCCCTTTCTCGACCTCACGCGCGAGGAATGGCTCTACCAGTTCGCGGTCAACGTCCATGCCCCCTTCACGCTGACGCAGCTGGTGGTTCCCATCATGGAAGCCCGCGGCGGCGGACGCATCATCAACTTGTCCACGGGCAGCGGCGAAGTCTTTCGTCAGCCGGAAGAGCTGCCCAAGCTCGGCGCCGTTGGCGGCTTCAGCCTGGCCGTACCGGGATATTATTCCAGCAAGCGCGCGCTCGACCGCTTCGGCAACGCCATGGCGCCCGAGCTGCACGCCCGCAACATCGCCATTATCGGCCTTCATCCGGGCCTTGTCGCCACCGAACTGGTCGCCATCCGCGTCAAGGAGCGCGGGCTGGATGACAGTGTGGCCGTGCCCATGACGGTGCCTGCGCGCATGATGGTCTACTTCGCGGCCTGCGAAAATCCATGGGAATATACTGGTCGCCTGTTCTGGGCGGAGCGTGAACTGGAAGGACTGGGCATCCCGCTCGCCTGAACAGCCTAAGAAAAAACGGGCCTAGGCAATATGCCCCCGAACGAACTTCACGCGCTCAGCAATCGATGACAGGGGCAGCGTGACAAGAGCATAGCCCAGCGCCGAGTAGGTCTCCATCATGACATGAAAGGTCGCCTCGGCCTCGGCCAGCGTCTGCTTGCGTTCCTCGTCCTGCCGGAAAATCGCGGGCCATGGCGGGGCCACGAAGACTTTGGGGGCATATCGCCGCAGTTCGGCCGCGCGCATTGCGGGCGCCGGGACGGGCAAGCCGCAAAGTCTCAGGTAGCCGATCACATCGGGGATGCCGCGATCGAAGAGCACGGTGCCGGGAGTGGCTGCAGCTTCACGGTGGGAGCGCATTTCCCAGTTGAGCATCAAAGCCGCGAAAGCCGCACGATCCGCCCAGGGGAGAGCTTCGCCGCCGATATCGACCTGGTCCTGGATAATGGCTCTGCCCGCCTCCGGCATGTGCCGGAACCCTTCGGCGGCCAGGGCCTGGATCAGGCTGGTCTTGCCCGAGCCCGGACCGCCGGTGATGACGTGGAGATGATCGGTCATGTGTTCGATGTTCCGTTCGAGATCGGATAGGGGGATAGCGCAAGCGGCGGTCTGCCGACACCGCCGCGGCCCTCAGAATGATCCCCCGCTTTTCGAAATCCGGCCTTGCGCAAGGCGTTGCTCCCCCGGCTGGCTCCGTCCTAGAACTCCCCCCTTCGATGTTTGCTGATGGACCGCTGCCCATGACGATCTTCACCGGCCTCTCCGCCTTTCCGCTCACCCCTGCCGACGAAAACGGTATCGTCGATACCGATGCTCTGGGCTTGCTGGTGGACCGGCTGGCGAACGCGGGCGTCGATTCCATCGGCGTGCTGGGCAGCACAGGCACTTATGCCTATCTCGACCGCGACCAGAGAAACCGCGCCGCCGTCGCAGCGGTGGAGGCAGCCGGTGGCCGCGTGCCCGTCGTAGTCGGCGTGGGCGCCTTGCGCACCTCCTGGGCCTGCGAACTGGCCGCCGCGGCCGAACGGGCCGGAGCGAGCGGGCTGCTGCTGGCGCCCATGTCCTATGCCAAGCTGACCGAACGGGAAGTGGCGGATCATTTCAAGGCCGCCGCGGGCAGCACCGGCCTGCCGCTTTGCATCTACAACAATCCGGGCACGACCAATTTCACCTTCTCCCACGGGCTGATCGCCGCGCTGTCTCACGTCGACGGGATCGCTGCCGTGAAAATGCCGCCACTGGAAAGCGGGGACTACGCAGGCGAGATCGCCGGGCTTCGCGCCTCGGCGCCGGAGGATTTTCGGGTCGGCTACAGCGGAGACTGGTGCGCCGCGCCGGCTTTCCTGGCTGGTGCGGATGCCTGGCACAGCGTGATTGCCGGCATCCTCCCGGCCCCCGCGCTTCGACTGGCGCGGGCCGCCCGCAATGGCGACCAGACCGAGACCGCCCGCCTGCAAGCGGCCTTCGCGCCGATGTGGTCCCTGTTCCAGCAGCATGGTAGCCTGAGGCTCATCTACAGGATAGCCGAAGTGCTGGGACTTCCGGCGGGCAAGCCGCCGCTCCCCTTGCAGGCCTTCACCGGCGCAAACCGCGTCGATGGGCTGGAAGAGGCCATGGAGCGCATGACTTCGATCTGAGGCCCTGCCTCGACAGCCGGTACCGAGGCAGGCTCCCGCTCACGTCCGAATGTGGTTCCACACGCTGGAAATGACCACGGATCCCTCTCCTACCGAGGATGCGACGCGCTTCACCGATCTCGCCCGAACGTCGCCTACCGCAAAGATGCCCGGACAGGAGGTGGCGTAAGGCGAGCTTCCGCCAACGCTCTCGCCCGTCTGCACGAAACCGCAACTGTCGAGAGTGATGAGGTCCGCCAGCCACTCCGTGTTCGGCGCGGCGCCGACCATGATGAACAGCGCGCAAGCGGGATGCTCGCGGGTGCCCTGCGCGTCGCGGATGGTCACGGATTCCAGCTTCCCATCCCCGTGAACCGCCACGACTTCGCACTGGTAGTCGATCGAGACCGCGGGGTCGGCCTGGAGCCGACTGGACAGGTAGTTGGACATGGATGCCGCCAGCGTTCCGCCTCGCACCACCACGTTCACATGGGCCGAGGACCGGCTGAGGAACATCGCCGCCTGCCCCGCCGAGTTGCCGCCGCCGATCACCACGGTCGGTGCATTCCGGCAGAAACGCGCCTCGTTCTCGGTGGCGGCGTAGTAGACGCCCTTGCCCTCCAGTTCCGCCAGGCCATCGATGGGCAAGCGGCGGTACTGGACACCCGTGGCGACGACGACGGCTCCGGCCCGCACCCGCTGGCCGTTGTCGAACGTGGCGCAGAACTGCTTGTCCTCCAGCCGGTCCAGCTTCACGACACGCCGCGGCATGGCGAAGCGCGTCCCGAACTTCATCGCCTGAACCTCGCCGCGCCACACGAGATCGGCGCCGGAAATGCCGGTGGGAAAGCCCATGTAGTTCTCGATGCGACTGGAGGTTCCGGCCTGACCGCCGATGGCCGTATCTTCCACCACCAGTGCCCGCAGGCCTTCGGCTCCGGCATAGACACCGGCCGCAACGCCGGCAGGCCCGCCGCCGACGATGACGACATCGAATTCCTCGTCGTTCACCAGTTCCCGGTTGAGGCCCAGCAGGCGCGCCACTTTGTCCGGCGTGGGGTCCGCCACGACATTGTTGCGCCCGAAAATGACGGCAGGGGTGTCTTCCGAAACGGAGCAGCTGGTGGCGACGAGCCGGGCATCCTCACTGCCCAGCGCGTAGCTGGTGTAAGGAAAGCGATTGCGGCTGGCGAATTCGGCGATCCGGCGGATAGACGCGTCTTCGTCCTCCCCGATCAGCACCAGCATCCCGTCACCGGCATCGAGCTGCCGCCGCCGCCGCGCGGCGAGCACGGTGATGATGATGTCGGACATTTCCGGAATTTCCGACATGAGCCGCAACATCACCGGCCTCGGCACTTCGATGACCTTCGTGTCGCTGACCGTCCGCATCGGCAGGGACCAGCTGCCGCCGTCCAGGAAGGACATCTCCCCCATGAACTGCGTCGGCCCGAGCGTCGATGGAACGTGCCGCTCCCGGGTGAACGGGTTCACGACCTCGATCTCCCCTTCCTCGACATAGACGAACCGGTCGACCGGATCGCCCGTATCGACGATGAGCGTGCCCGCGGCATATTCCACCTCGGATCCGGCATCGCGAAGGGCGGCGACGTGAGAGGCTGCCAGGGGCACCCGCTGCATCTCGCGAAGATCTCTGCCTATGGTTTCCAGGACGTGTCTCCAGCTTCACGGATCGGGCGTGCTCGCTAGTCCCTGACATGCGGCTTCCCGCAATCCTTGGCAACCTTCGGGCGACGATCCGATCCCTGGCCATGCCGGCCGCCGCCCACGCGGCTCTCATGACCGCCTCGGGCGACCGGACGCCTTGCACAGCAGGCGGGGCCGACTAAGTTGGCCCGGACGTGCCGCGCTGTAGAGCGCCCTGCCAGCTTCGGCCCCCTCGGCCGCCAACCGGAGAAGATCATGGACCTCACTGGACGCGAACTGAGATCAACGATCGAGGACGGCAGGCTCACCCTGTCGCTTGAAGACGTTCGCATCGATGAACCTGCCGACGACGAGATCGTCGTGCGCGTGGAGGCCGCACCGATCAATCCGAGCGATCTCGGCCTGCTCCTCGGCCCGGCGGATGTCTCCACCATGGAAAAGCTCGAAGGCGATCGCCCGCGTCTGCGTTTTGCCATTCCGGAAAGCCGCATGTCCGCCGTATCCGGCCGGCTTGGCCAGTCGATGTCCGTCGGCAACGAAGGGGCCGGCATCGTCGTGGCAGCGGGCGGCAGCGCGGCGGCGCTGAAGGGCAAGCGGGTCGGCATGATCGGCGGCGGCATGTTCGCCGACTATCGCCGCATCAAGGCCAGCGACGTGATCCCCCTGCCCGATGGCGCGACTTCGGCCCAGGGCGCCTCGATGTTCGTCAACCCGCTGACGGCCCTGGGCTTCGTCGAAACGGCCCGGCGCGAAGGGCACAAGGCCATCGTTCATACCGCAGCGGCCTCTAACCTGGGGCAGATGTTGCAGAAGATCTGCCTCCACGACGGCATCCCCCTGGTCAATATCGTCCGCTCCGAGCAGCAGGCCGACATTCTGCGCAAGATCGGCGCCGAGCACATCGTCAACAGCCAGGACGAGGACTTCGGCGCCCGGCTGGCCGAGGCCGTCGAGCAGACCGGCGCCACCGTCGCATTCGATGCCATCGGCGGCGGCACGCTTCCCGGCACGATCCTCCAGGCCATGGAACGGGCTTCGTTGAAGCGGATGACGGAATATAGCCGTTACGGCTCCATGGAGTTCAAGCAGCTCTATATCTACGGCGCCCTGGACCCCTCCCCCACGGTGCTGAACCGCCTTGCCTTCGGGTTCCAGTGGGGCGTCTCGGGCTGGCTGCTCTTCCCCTTCCTCCAGAAAGCCGGTCCCGAAGTGGCGATGAAGCTGCGCAGCCGCGTGGTGGCGGAACTCGATACGACGTTCGCCAGCCATTATTCCCGCGTCATCGGCCTGGCCCAGGCGCTCGATCCCGACGTGCTGCGCGTCTACGAGCGCAAGGCGACGGGCGAGAAGTTCCTGATCGATCCGAGCCTCGGGTGAAGCCTGTCGGCATGGCGGTCAGCGGGTGCCGAACAGCGGCAAGGCCGCTTCCTCTTCCTCGGGCTTGTCGAAGTTCGACACGGTAACGCCCACCAGGCGTATGCCCTTGTCGGTCGGGAGGACGGAGCGGATCAGCGCGAGGCTCGCCTCGCGCAAGTCCTCATGGCGGCGGACGACGCCGGGCTGGGTACGGCTGCGCGTGATGAGCTGGAAATCACCGTACTTGACCTTGACCGTCACCGTGCGTCCGAAGGCCTGCGCCCGCTCGCACCAAGCCCAGACATCGTCAGCCTGACCGAGCACACCGGCCTCGATCTCGGCGTCGAGCGTGAGATCCCGGTCGAACGTGGTTTCCGAGCCGGAGGACTTGCGCTCACGATCCGGATTGACCGGCCGCTCGTCTATGCCGCGCGCGATGCGGAAGTACCATTCGGCCGAGCTTCCGAAATGCCGCTGCAGGAATTCCAGCGACTTGCCGCGCAAGTCTGCGCCCGTTTCGATGCCCAGGCGCTCCATCTTGGCCGCCGTGACCGGCCCCACGCCGTGGAAGCGCTTCACCGGCAGCGTCTCCACCCAGTCCGCCCCCATGTCGGGCGTCACCGCGAACTGCCCGTTCGGCTTGCGCTGGTCCGACGCCAGCTTGGCGAGAAACTTGTTGTAGGAAATGCCCGCCGAAGCGGTCAGCCCGGTTTCCTCCAGGATGCGCGCGCGGATCTCCTTTGCGGTCTTCCACGCGGTGGGAAGGCCGCGGCGATTGGCGGTGACGTCGAGATAAGCCTCATCGAGCGAGAGCGGCTGGACGAGATCGGTATAGTCCGAAAAGATCGCGTGGATCTGCCGCGACACGGCCTTGTAGACGTCGAACCGCGGCGGCACGAACAGCAGGTCCGGGCAGCGGCGCAGCGCCGTGACCGATGGCAGCGCAGAGCGCACGCCGAACTTGCGCGCCTCATAACTGGCCGCCGCCACCACGCCCCGCGCAGCAGCATGGCCGACCGCCACGGGCTTTCCCCGCAGTGCAGGATCGTCCCGCTGCTCGACCGACGCAAAAAATGCGTCCATGTCGACGTGAATGATCTTCCTGTCCGCAGCATCCGGCATATCGAGAGCCTAGCACTGCGCGAACAAAATGTGAACACGTGACGTGCGCGGACTGTTCGATCCGTCGGATTTCCGGCACGGCTGCCTTTTCGGCGGCAAGCGAAAGGCGCAGGCAATACATATCTCGGAGGCTATCTCAGGCACATCGATGCCCTGTTGGAGCCGACCATGACGATCCTTGACGCGCGCGCCATTACACGCACGATCGACTGCCCGTTCGATGCGGCCTATGCCTTCGCATCCCTGCCTGAAAACTTTCCGGAATGGGCCTCCGGCATGTCATCCTCGCTCCACCGGGACGGCGAGCGCTGGCTGGCCGAAACGCCCGCGGGCACAGCCACCGTGCGGTTCAGCCCGCCCAATGCTTTCGGCGTGCTCGATCACTGGGTATTTTTGCCCGGCAAGCCGGAAATCTACATACCCCTGCGCCTCGTCGCCAATGGCGAGGGGACCGAAGTTGTCTTCCTTCTGTTTCGACAGCCCGGCATGTCCGACGAGGACTTCTTTGCGGACGCCGCCACGGTGACGAAGGATCTAAAGGCGCTCAAACGCCTGCTGGAGGCGGAGAGCGCCGAATGACGAGATCGACCGGAACGGTGATAAGGTAACGCATCCGGCCAGGCAGGGGACGACAGGATGACATCGAGAGATCAAGCGGTGAGCGAGAACCAGGCACTGCCCGTCATCGTCACCGAGCGGCTGACCTTGCGCGGGCGGACGCCTGACGATGCCGAAGCCCTGTTCCCGGCGATGTCCGATCCGGGGATCATGACATGGTGGTCCCGAGCGCCTTTTGCCGACCCGCGCGAACTGCGCGAGGATTTCGGGTTGGAGAAAGCCGGATCGTGGCGAACCTGGGCGGTCCTGGAGACTGGAAGCCGCCATGCCATCGGCTTCGTCTCGGCCGGGAGCAAGCGGCAAGGTGTCAGCGAGGTCGGCTATCTCCTCTCGCGGGAGGCGCAGGGCCGCAGGATCGGCCGCGAGGCCGTGGCCGCCGTGATCGGACAGCTTTTCGCGGAGGGCCAGCGGCGCGTCTTCGCCGATACCGACCCCGACAATCGCGGTTCGATTGCGCTGCTGGAAAGCCTGGGCTTCCGGCTGGAAGGCCATCTGCGCGGCGAATGGCACACTCACATCGGCATTCGCGATTCGCTGATCTTTGGCCTGCTCGCCTCGGAATGGCGCGGCTGAACGGAGCGGATAGCCCGGCCCTATCCGTTCAGCAGCTGATCGCCGATCGATGCGTCGAAATGGGCGGTCATGGCCGCAGCCGCCGCGTCCGGATCACGGTCGGCAATGGTCTGGGCGATGCGGCGGTGGAGACTGAGGATCGCCGCCTTCTCTTCCTCGGTCCGCCGGGTATCCCAGGCGCGCGGCACGGCGAACTCCATCTGCGGCTCGAAAGAGCGGACGATCTGGCTGAACAGGAAATTGCCCGAGGCGGCCGCGATCACCTGGTGGAAAGCAGTATCGAAGGCCGTGATCTGTGCCATGTTGCCATCGGCGCGGGCCATGGATTCCGAGAGAGCGAGGATCTGCTCGGCCTGAAGGTCGCTGCGCTTCTCGGCCGCCAGCGCGGCGATGCGGACTTCGACGGTGCGGCGCACGTCCCATACTTCGGCCACGCTGATCTGCGATGTGGCCACGGCATGGTCGAGCGAGGTGCCGATCACCGAGCCGTCGATCGCACCGACGCGGGGACGTCGGCCATTGCCCACGTCGATCAGGCGCAGGGCAGCCAGTGCGCCGAAAGCCTCGCGCATGACGGCGCGACTGACACCGAGATCGGCAGCGAACTGCCCCTCACCCGGCAGCGTATCGCCCACCTTGAGGTCGTTCGAACGAATATGGCCGCGCACGGCTTGAACCGCCTGCTCCACCAGCGAGCCGCCGCCCTCCGCCATTCGCCCTTCCAGCGTCCGTGTCGTCACGCGGCCAGCCTCCCTGCCCGGTAGTAAGTGGGCGCCTGCCCGAACTTGCGGGCGAAGGCGCGGGTGAAACTGGCATTGTTGAGATAGCCGCAGCGGTAGCCGATGGAAGAGACCGGCAGATCGGTGGAAAGCAGCATCTGTCCCGCCCGGCGCAGCCGTTGATCGGCAAGGGCATCGGCCACGCTGCAATCGAACATCTCGCGGAAACCCCGGGTGAGCTTGGCGCGGTTGAGACCGGCTGCGCGGGCGATCATGTCGAGCGTCAACTTTTCCGCCCAGCGTTCGTCGATGATGCGGCGCGCGGCCAGAAGCCGGCGGGTATCGGCGCTGGAAATCACGCGGTCCTGGCTGACGGGCACGAGATCGCCCTGCCCTTGAGCGCGCAGGATATCGCAAAGCAGTTCGATGCTCTTGGCCAGACGATAAGGCGTGCGCGCCATCTCCGGCAGGTCGCAATCGCGAATGGCCAGGGCTATGGCCCGCAAGTCTGCCGGGAGGTGATGGAGCGCACCGTCGGCGGGCAGCGAGGCCGCGCCCAGGATCCGCTCGCAAGCGGCGCGTGCCACCAGCAGGATCACCCGCTCCTGCCGCTCGGCGTCCAGAGACGGGCAATCGGGGGCGGCCAGGTAGCGCAAGGTCGCTGCTATGCCCGCAGAGCCAAACGTCACCACGAAAGCGACCGGCGCGGCTGGGGGCGAAAGCGTATCGAGCGGCGGCACGGGGCCTGCTCCAACCAGACTGACCATTTCCGGCGACACTTCGATCGCAGCCATTGGGGATTCGTTTTCCATCGCCCCTCCTCTCCTCTTGGCAGGATAACCTATCTGACAGCTTCTGCAAGAGCTATCAGATAGGTTCCAAGGTCGCGGAAAGCGGCGCCCGGCGCATGGCCTGGAGGAACGCCAGGACCGAGACAGCTCCTACGATAGCGCCGACGATCGCCAGCCCCTGCCCCAGGTGCGCCTCGCCGCCGAGCAGGCCGCTGACCCAGGCCACCAGCGAAGGTGCCACACCGAAGCCGACCAGCCCGGCCAGGGCGATGAAGGCGCCGATGCACAATCCGCGCAGTTCGTTGGGGATCAGCACGGTGAGAGCCACCGAAGTTATCAGCCCGGTGACCGTACCGCAGAACATCAGCAGGCCTACCGCAGCGGCGAACAGCGGCACGCTCGGGGCAATGGGAAACAGTGCCGCCGGTACGCCTGCCGCGGCCGCCAGAACCGCGCCGATCAGCAAACCGCCCCGGCGCCCGGTCTTCTGGCCAAGATCCGCCGCAAGCCCGCCAAGGATCGACCCCACCAGCCCGGCCGAAAAGATCAGCGCGCCCATCCATCCGGCGAAGACCTCAGGTGCCAGGCCATAGCTGCGCGACAGGACCGGCGAGGCCCAGATGCTGGCGGCCGCATCGGCCATGACCACGCTCACTTGCCCGATGAACAGCGGGATCAGGAACGCCCGCCTGGCCCAGAGTTCGTGGACGACGACCGCGAATGGCGCATGGATGCTCGCCTCGACTTCGTGGCGCTCGGGTTCCCTCAAGGCAAGCAGCGGCAGGATCAGGCACACGCTGATCGCGGCCAGCAGGACATGGGTTCCGCGCCATGGGGAGAGGCCGTGCATGAAGGGAAGCGGCGCGTGGATCATCGCGCCCAGCAGCCATCCCGCCAGCGCGAAAGCGCCTGCCTGGCCCAGGCACTTGCCCAGGGTCACGACGAGCATCGCCCGCCCCCGCTGCTCGGGCGCGCAGAGGTCGGCGGTCAGCGAGAGCGCGGCCGTCAGCGCGCCAGTCGTGCCGATGCCCGCCATCATTCGCGCCAGGAACAGCACCGGCAGGTTCTGCGCGAAAGCGGTCAAGAGCGTGCCCGCGGTCCAGACCAGCCCCAGCAGAAGCAGCAGCCGAACCCGGTTGCGGCGGTCGACGAGGATGCCGATCGGGATCGAGAAGACCACCAGCGGCACCGCTGCCGAAACGCCCTGGACAAGGCCCAAGGCATAGTCGCTCAGCCCCATTTCCGCCTTGGCGCCTTCCTGCACCATGCTGAAAGAACCCATCATCGTGAAGCCGCCCGCCATGGCGAGCGCCAGGATCAGCAGCGGCATCAGCCGGTGGCGGAAGGAGGGCGCCGAACGGGGCGCTTCGAGAGTGAGGCTGGTCATGTCTTGCGATCCCGAAAGGTCACCCGGCCGCCTGGGGGGTACCAGAGGCGACCGGGCGGTTCCGCCCCACCCGGCGGAACGTGGCTCAGGCGTTTTCACTCGGAAAACGCGAAAATCTTGCCCGGATTGAACAGGTCCTGCGGATCGAGCGCCCGCTTGATGAGACGCATCATCTCCACCGCCTCGCCCAGTTCGGCAACGAGCCAGTCCTGCTTGCCAAGGCCGATGCCGTGCTCCCCGGTGCAGGTGCCGTCCATCGCCAGCGCGCGCTCCACCAGGCGGGCATTGATGGCCTCCACTTCCTCCATCTCCGCGGGAACATCGGGGTCCATCGAGAAGACGACATGGAAGTTGCCGTCCCCGACATGCCCCAGGATCGTGCCCGGAACGCTGGATCCTTCCAGGTCGCGCTTGGTCTCGGTTATGCATTCGGCAAGGCGGCTGATCGGCACGCAGACGTCGGTCGCCCAGCCCACGGCCCCGGGGCGCAAATTGACGGCAGCGTAATAGGCCTCGTGCCTTGCCTTCCAGAGCTTCGAGCGCTCTTCTGGAAGGTTGGACCAGCGGAAGGCGCTGCCACCGTTCATGTCGGCGATCTCGCGCACGGTTTCCACCTGCTCCTCGACATAGCGGCTTGAGCCGTGGAATTCGAAGAACAGCGTGGTCAGTTCCGGGTAGTCGAGCTTCGACCAGCGGTTGACCGCCTTCATCTGCAAATCGTCCAGGATCTCGACACGCGCCAGCGGCACGCCGAGCTGGATCGACTGCACCACGGTATCGACCGCGCCTTCCAGCGTCTCGAAACTGCATACGGCCGAGGAAATCGCTTCGGGAATGGCGTGAAGGCGCAAGGTCACTTCGGTGATGATGCCCAAGGTGCCTTCGCTGCCGATCATCAGGCGGGTGAGATCGTAGCCCGCCGCCGACTTGCGCGCCCGGCGTGAGGTGCGGATGTCGCGGCCGTCCGGCGTGACGACCCGCAGCGACAGGATCGCCTCACGCATGGTGCCGTATCGCACGGCGTTGGTGCCCGATGCCCGGGTCGCCGCCATGCCGCCGATGGTGGCATTGGCGCCCGGATCGATGGGAAAGAACAGCCCCTGGTCGCGCAAGTGTTCGTTGAGTTGCTCGCGCCGCACACCGGCCTGGACGGTGCAATCGAAGTCCTCAGCATTGACTGCAAGGATCGCATCCATCTGGCTGAGATCGACCGTGACGCCGCCCCTTACCGGCAGCGCATTGCCCTCGATGGACGTGCCCGCGCCATAAGCCACGATCGGCACGCCCGCCGCCACGCAGAGCCTTACCAGTTCGACCACGTCCTCGGTCGAACGGGCGAAGACCACGGCGTCCGGCAGCGCGGGCTCGAAATGGGCCTCGCTCTGGCCATGCTGGCTGCGGATGGCTTCCCCTGTAGCCAGACGTTCGCCGAAAGCGGCGTGCAGGCTATCGAGGAAGCCGTCCGGCAGGGGCTTGCGGGGCGGTTGGGGGGGAGACGCGCCCATCGGATCAGAACCGGAAGCTCGCGCGCACGCCGTAGCGTCGCAGGTCGCCGATGATGCCCAGATCCGATGCCGGCAGGCCCGCCAGCGCCAGGGTGGTCTTTTCGATGTAGGAGTCGAAATACTTCTTGTTGAACAAGTTGTTGCCGAACACGGAAAGCTCGATCCCGTTTTCCATCCGGTAAGTGATGGAGCCGTTGAACAGGACGTAGCTTTTCAGGATCGTCGCCGTCGTCTGGTTCAGGCTGGCGGCGGAGCGGCTGCCCTTGCCGTTGACGCTGGCATTGAAGGTCAGGCTGTCCGCGCCGACCGGCACGACGTAATCGCTGGAGAGGTTGAACATCCAGTCCGGCTGGAAGGTCAGCCGGTCGGTCGCCAGCGTACGGCCGGTGACCTCGGTATATTGCGAGGAGTCGGTCAGGCGCGCATGCATGTAGGTGGCGCCGCCCGAGAGCGTCCATTGCTCAACCGGCCGATAGCTGAACTCCAGTTCCGCGCCGTAGCTTTCGACATCGCCCGAATTGAGGTCGACGGTGACGAGGCCGCCGGTCGAGGACGGGGCGATGGAATTGAGGCCGATGTAGTCGCTGTAATCGTTGTAGAAGAGATCGCCCGAAAGGGTGAAGCTGCGGTCGGCCGAAACGTACTTGGTGCCCACTTCGTAAGTCCAGGCGGAGTCGCCCTTGTACTTGCGGACGGGCGCGGTCACCGCATTGAACCCGCCGCCGCGATAACCGCGTGCGACCGAGGCGTACGTCATCAGTTCGGGCGTCCAGTGGCGCGTGACCGAAAGGCGCGGTTCGACCTGGTCTGACTTGAGACCGACGCTGCCCGCGGCGCCCGCGTTGATCGCGCCGCTCGCCGAGCGGTCCTCATGGTCGTAACGCAGGCCCAGCGCCACTTCCCAGTCGGGATTAGGCTTCCAGAACACCGTACCGAACGCGGCATACGTGTCGGCCTTGGTCCGGTTGCTGTTGTTGTTGGTGAGATTGAAGGGAACGATCAGCGTCGCCTGGTTGGAACGCGTATCCTCGCGGCTGTAGAACAGCCCGAACAGGGTGGAGAGCTGGTCGCTGAGCTTGGTGTCGAAGCGCAGCTCCACCGTCTTGGTGCGCAGGCTGTCGCTGGAGGCCTGGCGCACGATGTTGAGCGGGCCGAAGTCACCGTCGGTATCGGGCGCGCTGCTGTTGCGCGCGTCGTAGGCCGCCTGGAGCGTCACGGTGGTGGCGATGGCCTCGATCGGCGTCTCGACCTTGGCATTGACGCCGCGATACTTGTAGGTCGTGGTGCCCAGGGTGTTGAACTGGTTGCTGCGCGAATAGTCGGTGGGGCCGGTGACGCGGGCATAAGGGACATTGGTGCCCTTCACCCAGTCATAGTAGCCGTTGACCACCAGCGTCAGGTCTTCGGTGGGCGTCGCGCGGATCGTGGCGCTGACCGAATCCGTGTTGAACTTGTTCGACTTGCCGCCGATCGTGGTATTGTTGATGAAGCCGTCCTGCTGGCGGTGCGAGGCACCGACGCGAACCGCCAGCTTGTCCGTGACGATTGGCGCCGAGACCGAGCCCGACACCAGCCAGGAATCGTCCGGCCCGGCGTAGCTCGCCTGTCCTCGCGCCTCGAACTCGTTGCCGGGCTGGCGGGTGATGACGTTGATCGCGCCGCCCAGCGTGTTCTTGCCGTAAAGCGTGCCTTGCGGGCCGCGCAGCACTTCGATCCGCTCGACGTCGAGCAGCGGATTGTTGAGGTAAGCGGTATTGGGCCGGTAGATGCCGTCCACGAACAGACCGACGCCAGGCTGGACCGACTGGACCAGCGTTACGCCGACGCCGCGGATCGAAACGAAGGCGCGGCCGGCGCCGTCGCTGCTGATATTGAGACCGGGCGTCAGCACCGCTGCCTCGCGCACGGAGTTGATGTTGCGCTTGGCCAGCGTGTCTCCCGAGACGGCCGTGACCGCGACGGGTACGTCGAGCAGGGTCTCGGTGCGCTTGCGGGCGGTGACGACGATTTCGGGAGCGGCGCTATCGGCCGAAGCGGCCGGTGCGCGCTCCTGCTGCGCGGTAGCCGGCGATGCGGCCAGAGCCAGACACGATGCGCCGACAGACAGGCAAACCCTGAAATTCATAGATCCTCCCTCGCTACCGCCTGCCGAGGTCCATGCCTGGCAAGTCGGCCAATTCAACCTATAAGACAGGTCTAACCTATCTGAAAGGTCCTTGGGGAGTCATTTCGAGTTTGCCGATCGGCGCAATGTGTTGACCGATCGGCATCGGCGGGGAGACGGTGGGCGCCTGCAGGCCCGTTGTCCTGCTTTAATAACGCCAACAAAACAACGTCATCCTGAAACGGATCTAGGATGACGTCGTGAGTGGAAGATGGCTGGTGATCTTACGGTTACCAGCAGGTGTAGCCCCCGTCGGCCAGCACGATGCTGCCGGTCATCAGGCTGGCCGCATCGGAAGCGAGGAAAGCGACGACAGAGGCCACTTCCTCCACTTCACCGAGACGGGCCATCGGCGTGGAGTCGATCCAGCGGCGATACATCTCGCCCTGCTTGTCGGCGAACTCGTTGAGCGGCGTGCGGATGTATGTGGGCGCCACGGCATTCACCCTGACGCCCCGGTCCGCCCACTCGGCGGCAAGGCTGCGCGTGAGCTGATGGACGGCCGCCTTCGAGGCGTTGTAATAGCTCTGACCCTGCGGCCGGTTGACGATGAAACCGCTCATCGACCCGACATTGACCACGCTGCCACGCCCGGCCGCGAGCATGTGCCGCCCGAAAGCCCGGGCGCACCAGAACGTGCCGTTGAGATTGACATCGATGACGTTGAGCCAGTGCTCGTCCTCGACCGTTTCGGCCGCCGTCTCGCTGCGCGCAATGCCGGCATTGTTCACCAGGATATCGATCGCACCCAGTTCATCGGCGACCTGGGTTACCCGGGCGGAGTGAGTCACGTCCATGACACGGCCCTCGCAGGCATAGCCCTTTTCCCGCATGGTCCCACGGGCGCTCTCGATGGCGGCTTCGGACAAGTCGGCGATCACCACCTCGGCGCCCATCTCGGCCAGCGCCTCGACGCAGGCGAGCCCGATGCCGCTGGCGCCCCCGGTGACGAGCGCGCGGCGCCCATCCAGTTTCAAGCGTTCAAGATACATGGAAGGTCCTCAGGGAAGGAAGGGGGCGATCGGGAACGGCGGTTCCTCGACAGCTTCGCCGCGTTCCAGCTGGAACACGGCGCGATGCTCACGGGTGAATTCGCGCCAGGGCAGGCTGCCGTCGCGGGCGAAATCCACCCAGATGCGGTGGACGCGGTCTGCCAGTTCCTGCGGAGGATTTTCCCCGCAAAGACCGTCGGAACCGGTCGTCGTGGCCAGGGAGTCGAACACGAAGGGCAGTTCCATGGCGTGGGCGGCGCCCAGCCCGCCGAACAGCGGGGAGCGCCATTCGAACTCGTACATATGCGTTCGGCCCTGGTGTTCCTCGGCAAATCGGCGGGCCGGCCAGCGGAAGACCAGATCGTTCGCCGCATCTGTGAAGGCATGGCCCGGCTTCACCCCGCGGCGGCCCATGCCGTAAGCCTTGAGCAGCTTGCGCGCATGCGGATGGACGCGGTGGAACACGTACGTTGCCAGGAGCCTGCCGATCTTCTCGCGCAGCCCGCTCGGCACGAAGTAGAGGTTCATCTCCTCGGCATTGGTACCGATCAGCAGCTCTATTTCCGCGCCGGTGCCGGCCTTCAGCGCATCGAGCGGTTTCAACGGCAGGACATCGTCGCCATGGACCGGAACGAAGCGGCTGATGCCGAACACCGGTTCGTGCCCTTCGGCGTCGCGCAAGTCGAGCCGGGTGGTGGGCAGGCTGACTTTCTCCACCGCGTCCAGCAACGTCTCGCCGGGCTCGACACTGCGATAGCCTTCCGCATCCGGGGAAATGCGCAGGAGTTTGGCCAGCTTGCGGACGAGCCGCTGCGCCACCGCGATGTCGCGGGTCATGCGGCCGTGCCCGCTCTGAACGATGGCGCGGCGGAAAAGGCCCTTGGCGAGCGGCGAGGCCACAAGATCGGCGATCGCCATGGCGCCCGCGGATTCCCCGAAGACCGTGACATTGCCCGGATCGCCGCCGAACGAGACGGCATTGCACCGCACCCATTCGAGCGCGAAAAGCATGTCGCGCAGACCGAGATTGGTGGGCACGCCCGGAATGGGCAGGAAACCATCGACACCCAGGCGGTAGTTTATCGAAATGAAGACGATACCGTCCCGCGCGAAGCTGCTGCCGTCCTGGACCGGCGCGTCCTTGCTGCCGATCACGAAGCCGCCGCCATGGATAAACACCATGACCGGTCTTCTCCGGCCGTCTTCGGCCTGGCCATCGCCGGGCGCGAATACGTCCAGCGTCAGATATTCATCGCCGTGCCGCCAGCCCTCGCCGACAAGCGCCGCCGCGTCGAGGCCGGGCACCCCCTTGACGCGCTGCGGGGCGTTCGGTCCGGGTTCGAGAGCGTCACGCACACCGTCCCATGGCGCCGGATCGCGCGGGCTTGCAAACCGGGCCGCGCCGACCGGTGCCGCCGCATAAGGCACGCCCCTGAACCGCGCGACGCCTCCGTCCACGATGCCGCGTATCGCTCCCGCTGTTGTCCGGACGATCACCCTTGCCTTCTCCCTGCCATTCCTCGGCTTTTCAACGCGAGAATAGCGGCTTGGGGGCCTCCTCCCACCTGCTTTTACTATGCAGATCGGCGCAATTCGATTGCCTTCCGGCCGAGGAACGGAGCCGGGCGGTCAGAAATAGATGTCGATGTAGTCGGTCAACGCGTCGCACCATTCGAATTCCCGCAGCCGGTAATAGCTGCGGTTCTGAGTGATGGCGAAGTGCCAGGACTTGTCCTGCGAGCATGAGCGGCCGGGATCCGGCGTGTTCGTAATGCTGATGCGGCCCTGGAAGGTGAAGTAATCGGCGCCGATCTCGGTTATCGTGCCGTCCAGCACCAGCCTGCCCGGCCCGCCCGCTTCCGCCTGGATGCCATGCAGCTTCCACACATCGCCCTCGCGCCGGACATCGGCGCTGCCGCGTCGATCCCAGTCGATCCATTGCAGGGTCAAACCCTTGTTCGCCAGAAGCCGTGCCGCCCCTCGCTGGTTGAGGATGCGGGTCGCCTCGCCCTGGCTGACGGCGCGCGGCGGCGCCTCGTCCGCCTGCGCTGCGGGACCGCTGGCCGCCAGCAGGATGAGCGGCATGAGAATGTGCAGTGCAGTGGCTTTCATCGCCTTGGTTGCCTTCTTCGCTGCTGGGGGTGGTCGATCGCCGGGCAGGATAGGCGGGGTTCGCCGCTCTTTCCAGTGGCTTGCGGGAAATGCCGGGTCGCGGCCGACTCCTCCCGGCGGCGATGCGGGAACCTGTTCAATCTGACAGTCACGCTCAGAAAATCAGCCATTAGTCTCGTGCGCAAAGCAGCGCCCGCATCGAACGAGTCTCGGCAGGACCGGGTTGAGGCAGGGCCGCTCGCCAAAAAATCGACACGGGAAAATCGAAGCAAAAGGGAGACAAAGGATGGGCGAAGACCCCGAATGGGACCTGGAAGCTGACGTCGTGGTGCTCGGATCCGGCGGCGCCGCCATGACGGCGGCGATCTCCGCACACGACTTTGGCGCGAAGGATGTCGTCATCCTGGAGAAGACCGGAATGGTCGGCGGCACCACCGCCATGTCCGGCGGCATGCTCTGGATCCCGGGCAACCATCATCAGGCCGAGGCCGGCATCGCGGAATCCGACGAAGACGTGGTGGCCTACCTCGATGCCCTGGCTCCGGGCGCGCTCGATCCCGATACGCTGGGCGCCTTCATGGAATGCGGGCCGGAAATGATCCGCTATCTGGCCGACAGGACGCCGGTGCGCTTCCATGCCTACGCCGATTTTCCCGACTATCAGCCCTATATGCCGGGCGCGAAACCCGATGGCGGGCGCTCGCTGGACAACGATGCCTTTTCCTTCGAAAGACTTGGCAAATGGGCAACGCGGATCAATCCCACGAAAATGGCCTATCCCGTCCGCGGCAGCCTCATGGAGGCGATCAACGGAACGCTGGATAAAGCCACACTCGCGGAGCGCGAGGCCGGCGACTACCGGGGGCTGGGCCAGGCGCTGGCCGGATCGCTGTTCCGGGCCGTGCTGGACCGCGACATTCCCGTCCAGTTCGAAAAGCGCGCCCGCAAACTGGTGAAGGACGGCGACCGCGTGGTCGGCGTCGTGGCGGAAGACGCCAATGGCCGCGATTTTCGCGTGCGCGCGCGCCGCGGCGTAGTGATCGCCACCGGCGGTTTCGAATGGAACGAGACACTGGTGAAGACCTTCCTGCGCGGTCCGCTCACCGGCCCGGTAAGCGTCCCGGAAAACGAGGGTGACGGCCTGCTCATGGCGATCGAGGCCGGCGCGCAGCTTGGCAACATGCAGCATGCCTTCTGGCAGCAGAGCGTGCTCGAATTCGAGCCACAGCACCGCGCGGCCAAGCCCAACTACCTGCTCGGCTCCGACGAACGCGCCCGTCCCGGCGCCATCCTCGTCAACCGCGCCGGCAAGCGCTTCGTCAACGAGGCCGCCAATTACAACGCCATGGGCAAGGCGCTGCACGCCTTCGACGCAGGCACTCACGCCTATGCCAACCTGCCTTACTGGCTGATCGTCGACCAGCGCTACCGCGAAAAGTACCAGACCTTCAACACGCCGCCGGGCGGTCCCACGCCGTCGTTCATGATGAAGGCTGACACGCTGGAGGAACTGGCGGAAAAGGCAGGCATCGACGCCAAGGGGCTGACTGCCACCGTCGCCCGCTTCAACGACATGGTGCGCAAGGGGCATGACGACGACTTCAACCGCGGCGACAACACTTACGACAATTTCTATATGTGGGGCGATGCCGAATTCGACCCGCCTTACCGGACGCTGGGCGTGATCGATCGGGGACCCTACTATGCCGTCAAGATGGAGTCCGGTGCGCTCGGGACTGCCGGCGGCCCCAAGACCAATGCCGATGCCCAGGTGCTGGACTGGAGCGGCCATCCGATCCCCGGCCTCTACGCTGCAGGCAATGCCATGGCGGCCGTGCTGGGCGAGGCCTATGGCGGCGCGGGCGGCACTTTGGGACCGGGGATGACTTTCGGCTATATCGCCGGGCGCCATCTCGGCACGTATATTCCCAATCACTGACGCGGGACGGATGGACCGGCGCAACCTCTTCCAGCGCCGGTTCCCTCAGCGAAAGCGCTGGAACAGGCGCTCGCTGCCCAGTGCCGCCCGGGCATGTTCGGCCATGCCGCGCTCCGCGGCCGGCGCATCCCCCAGTCTGATCGCGGCAATTACCGCCAGGTGATCGCGGTGCGCCGAATGGAGGTGGGCGAATTCGTCGGCCGGCTCGTTTTCCAGCGCGAGCGCAACAGCCGAAGCGAACGGCAAGTGGTCGTTCCGCTCCAGCGCCTGGCCGATGGAAGGATTGCCGCTGGCCTCTACCAGCAGGTTGTGAAATGCCAGATTGTAGTCGTGGAAACGATCGACATCGCCCTGGGCCAGAGTGCCTTTCGCGAAGATCGCCTCGCCCTCGGCAAGGCAGGCCGCAAAGCGTGCATCTTCGGCCGGGGTCAGTCCGCGCACCGCGAGCCGCCGCGCCGCCAGGCCCTCCAGCACGCCGCGAACCTCGATCGCGCCGTGAATGTCGGCCGCGGAAATGGAGCGCGCCGCATAGCCGCGCGCCCCGAGTTTCTCGACCAGCCCCTCGGCCTCCAGCGCGCGCAGTGCCGTGCGCACCGGCATGCGCGAGACGCCGAGGGCCTCTGCGGTGGCGATCTCGGCGATCCGCTCGCCGGGACGAAAACTGCCTTCCGCGATCATCCGCCGCAACGAGATGATGACGTGCTGGCCGGGCTTCAACCGGCGACCGCCTTGCGCTTGGGCATTCCGTTCATCGTCCATGGCCTGCTTTCGTCGGCACGAGGCGAACTGTCAAACCCCGCCGGCTTCCTCCCGCGCCGGCTCGGCGGGCAGATCGCCCGCGCTCGCCGCCCCGTTCGGCTCTGGGTTCTCGGCGGCGATGGCCCGGTCGATCATCATGCGCGATCGCACGCCACCGGCATCGATGTTGAGCTTCAGCAACCGCCGTTCCGGCCAGCGCAGCAGGTTTGCCTGCTGTTGCTCCAGCATGTCGAGGTCTTCCGAGAAGATCTTGCCCTGGCCTTCGCGAATGGTGTCCGTAAGCGCCGCATCTTCGACGGCGAAGCGGCGCGCCATGCCCCAGAAGTAGTGATGGCTGGTCTCGGTTTCGGGCGTGATGAAATCCACGACGATGCTGGAGGCCTTGGCCGCTTCCGGCGCGTCGTAACCGCCGTGGCCCTCAAGCGCCACGCCCACCTCGATCATGACATGGCTGGGCAGCGAGAAGCGGCAGACCTGCCAGCGGTCGACCGTGGCATCCTCGCTGAGCCCGGCGCCCCGCAGCGCCATGCGCCAGAACGGCGGGGCCTTGATCCCTTCCATGAACCGGCTGGTGACCACTTCGTTCTCGTCGGCCCGCGTTCGGACCGGCGCCTCGTCGATTTCCTTCTGGCCGATGCTGGCGGCATGGACATACGTCTCATGCGTCAGGTCCATCAGATTGTCGATCATCAGGCGATAGTCGCAGGCGATGTGATAATAGCCGCCGCCATAGGCCCAATCGTCGCTTTCCGCCCATTCCAGATGGTGCAGCCGCGCAGGATCGGCCGCCTCGGGATCGCCCGGCCACACCCAGATGAAGCCGAAGCGCTCTATCACGGCGAAACGGCGGCCGGCCGGGAAACCGCCGACCTTCTGGCCGGGCATTTCCGCAGCCTTGCCAAGGCAGTCCATCACCAGCCCGTGATAGCCGCAGACCAGCCGTCCCTCGCGCATGAAACCGAGCGAAAGCGGTGCACCGCGGTGAGGGCAGAAATCTTCCAGCGCCGTGGGGACGCCCTCCGGCCCGCGAAAGAACACCATGCGCTCTCCGCAGATCGTTCGGCCAAGCGGACGGTCTTCGATCTCATCGGGAGTGCAGGCGACGTACCACGCGTCTTTCGGCCAAATCCGGCCCTCCCCTGCTTGCATTGCGCTGCCCATACATCCGCTCCTGTGAATTGTTATTGGATCCAATAATGAATTTATTGGATCCAATGTCAAGAAGCGGATGCGGCAGGCGCGGGCAGATTTTCAGAACTTCATGGAAAAGGGATCGCGCCGGTCGCCCGAAAAATCGATGAACACGTTCCTGGTCTGCTGGAATTCCTGGATCCCCGCCTCGCCTCTCACCCGGCCGAAGCCGGAGTCCTTCATTCCGCCGAAGGGCGCCTGCGGCGCGGCCACGCGGTAGGTGTTCACCCATAGCACGCCAGACTGCACGGCACGCATCATGCGCAGGCAACGATTGATGTCCTGCGACCAGACCCCGCTCGCCAGCCCATAGGGCGTATCATTGGCGATGGAGACGGCTTCCTCCTCCTCGTCGAAGGGGATGATCGACAGCACCGGGCCGAAGATTTCCTCGGCGGCCACCTTCATGTCGTTGCGCACGTCGGCAAAGATGGTGGGCTCGATGAAGAAGCCCTTCTCCAGCCCCGGCCCCTCGGCCCGGCCGCCGCCGGCGACAAGGCGGGCGCCGTCGCCCCTGGCCGCTGCGATGAAGGAGAGGATCTTGTCGAACTGCGGCTCGTTCGCCGCCGTGCCCATCTCCGTTTCGGGCAGGCGCGGGTCACCCATGCGGATCTGCGCCGCGCGCGCGGCAAGGCCTTCGACCATGCGCTCGTAAATGCCGCGCTGCACCAGGAGACGCGATCCGGCGATGCAGGTCTGCCCGGTCGCGCCGAAAATGCCCGCGAGCGCGCCGATCAGGGCGCGGTCGAAATCGGCATCGTCGAACACGATGTTGGGGCTTTTGCCGCCCAGTTCCATCGTCACCGGCTTGAGGTTCCCGCCCGCCACCGCCGCGATCTTGCGGCCGACGCCCGGACTGCCCGTGAAGCTCACCTTGTTGACCAGCCTGCTGCCCGTCAGCGCCGCGCCCACTTCGCCCGCGCCGGTAACGACCTGCACCACGCCTGCCGGAAAACCTGCCTTCTCGCACAGCTTCATCATTTCCAACGTGGTGGTGGAGGCATGTTCGCTGGGCTTGAGGATCACGCAGTTACCCGCAGCCAGGGCGGCCGGCAGCGTGTTCGTCAGGATCGCCACGGGAGAGTTCCACGCCGTCACGCAGGCCACGACACCGTAAGGTACGCGTATGGCGAAATCGAGCGTGTCCTTCTGGTCCAGCGGAACGACATCGCCGTGCATCTTGTCGGCCCAGCCCGCATAGTACCGGAAGATCCGCGCGGCATAGCCCATCTGGTTGTGGGTCTCGCGAATGACCTTGCCGTTGTCGGTGGTTTCCAGCAACGCCATCCGGTCGGCATCGGCGTCGAGCAGGTCCGCCACGCGGTTGAGCAGCTTCGCCCGTTCACCCGGGGTGGTCTTGCTCCAGACGCTATCGAAAGCCCGCCGCGCCGCGGCAATGGCGGCCTCGACGTCCTCGGCCGTGGCGACGGCGATATGGGCGTGGATCGACTGGTCGTAGGGATTGATGGCGGGTAGCGTGCCACCATCGGCAGCCGCGCGCCACTGGCCGTCGATATGGAGCTGGTACGTCTCGGTCATCGTCTTCTCCCGGTCAGGCGGTGCGCACGGTGGCGACCATGTTCTTCGCCTTGCCCTGCTGGGTCCAGAATTCGCCGCCCTGGTCCGTCACGTTGCCGCAGACGTGCAGGGGGATGCCGTCGAAGGCGGGTTGCTGCCCGCGGAAATCGAAGCCGGCGACAGGCCGGCCAAGTCCCTTGCCCGCCAGTCGGATCAGGAGCGCCGCCTGCAGCGGACCGTGGACGACCAGCGCGGGATAGCTCTCCTCGCCCATTGCATAGGGCCGGTCGTAGTGGATGCGGTGGCCGTTCATGGTGAGCGCGGAATAACGGAACAACAGCACCGGATCGGGCGCGACCGTTTCCGCCCAGGCCGCATCCGGCACGGGCACCGCGACCGGCAGTGGCAGGACGCCGGGCGCGGGATCGCGGTAGACCAGATCCTGCTCCTCGCTGACGGCGATGCCGCCTCCGGCATCCAGTTCGTGGCGGACGGTGACGAAGACGAGCGTGCCGCTTTTCCCGACCTTTTCAGTGACGGCCATGATCGTCGAAGTACGCATGACGGTTTCGCCCAGGTGAAGCGGCTGGAGGAACGTCAGGCGTCCCCCCGCCCACATCCGGCGCGGCAGCGGCACGGGCGGCAGGAAGCCCCCCTTGGCCGGATGACCGTCCGTGCCCAGTGCGGCCGGCGGCTTCACGTCCCAGAAGTGCAGCCAGTGGTCGAGCAAGGGCAGCACATCGCCCGCCGTCAGTGCGCCCGCGCCGCCCAGCGCCACGTCGAGCGCATTGCTGCGGGCGGGATCGAGCACATCGGTCGCGGTCTGGCTGCGGCCGACCCAGTCTTCGTAGACGCTCAAGCGGTAACTCCCATGCGTTGGTGCAGCAGCGGCAGGCCAGGGCGCGGCCAATCGACCGCGATCAGCACGCCGCGGCCGGAAACGGTGATCCAGGCGGTCTTCATGGCGGGGCCGCCGAAGCAGATATTGGTGCAGTAGGGCTCCGGCCCCTGCCAATATTCCAGCTTCTCCCCTTCGGGTGAAAATACGCTGATGCCGCCGGTCACCAGGGTCGCGACGCAGATGTTGCCATTGGCTTCCAGCGCCATGGAATCGAAGCGCTGGTAGCCGGTCGCCTGGCCGTGCAGGATCCCGCCGTTGGGGGAAGGCCATGCCTGTTTCGACACTTCGCCGCGCCCGGAGATCGGCCAGCGCCAGAGGCGGCCGGTCTCGGTCTCCGAAACATAGAGCGTGCGCTCGTCGGGCGAGAGCCCGGCGCCGTTGGGCGTCACCATCGGGAATATCGCCTGCCGGATCCACGAGCCGTCCGCCGCCGCGTGATAGACGGCGCCGCTATCCATGACGCGGCCGTAAGTCTTGCCGTGGTCGGTGAACCACATGTCGCCATTCGCGTCGAAGACGATGTCGTTGGGGCCGTTGATCGGCACGCCGTCGCAATGGGTGTAGAGCGTCGTGACCTCGCCGGTCTCCAGATCGACCCGCTGGATCGATCCCCCCGCATAATCGTGCGCGCGGCCGTGGGGCCGCATATAGCCACGGGTGTCGAAGATGTCCTCGGTCAGCCAGTGGAAGCCGCCGTTGTTGGCGACGTAGCAGGCGCCGTCCGGGCCGATCGCCGCGCCGTTGGGACCGCCGCCCAGCTCGGCCACGACCTGCTTGCGAGCATCCGGCCAGACCCGGATCAACCGCCCGCCCTTGATCTCGACGACCAGCACCGAGCCGTCGTCCATTGCGATGGGGCCTTCGGGGAACAACAGTCCCTCCGTGACCACGCGGTAGTCCAGCTTGCGTTCCTGCATCGGGCTCTCTCCCATCCGGCCGCCGCTATCTGCGGTCGACCACCTCGATCACGCCGGGGAAGTAACTCTCCCCGAGGCCCTGGTCGATTGCCGCCTGGTAGTATTCGGCGGCCAGGCGCGGCAGCCGGGGCTCGACGCCCATCTCCTCGGCCAGTTCGATCGTGTAGCCCAGGTCCTTGAGCGTATAGGCCATCGGAAAGGCCTTTGCCGGAAAGGCCCGCGGGACCATCGCCTTGAGCCCGTGGTTCCGCAGCGCGAAGCTGTCTCCCGAACCGAGCGAGACCGCCTCCACCAGTTTGGCGGGCGCTACTCCCGCCCGCTCTGCCACCACGAACATTTCCGCCAGCGCGGCCACTTGCTCGAACAACAGGGTATTGTTGATGAGCTTGACCACCTGCCCGCAGCCCACCGCGCCGCAATGCGTGACGTCGGAGCCCATGTAGCGCAGCAGCGGCTCGATCCGCGCGAAGAGTTCCGGATCGGCGCCGACCATGATGGAGAGCGTACCGTCGATGGCCGCCTGCCGCGTGCGCGCCACCGGCGCGTCCGCGAAAGCGATGCCCCTTGCAGCCAGCAAGTCTGCAACGTCGCGCGCTTCGGCCACGGCGGTGGTGGAAAGGTCTATCACCACCGTCCCGGGCGCGGCATGGGCCGCGATTTCCGCGCAGACCGCCCGCACCTGCTTGCCGCCGGGGAGCGAGAGGAACACGACCGAGGCCGCGCGCGCCACTTCCGCCACCGAAGCGGCGCCCCGCGCGCCACCATCGACTTGCGCCCGCAGCGCCTCGGCATTCATGTCGAAGGCATGGAGCGGCGCGCCGTGCTTCTTCACGGCATTCGCGCACATACCGCTGCCCATGACGCCAAGGCCGATGAAGCCCAGGCTTGCTGTCTCGCTCATGTCCATCCTCATCCCGCGATCAGTGGATCACTTCGGCCGCCTCGAGCGCGAGACGCTCGGCGCGCCCCATGCCCAGGATCTCGCCGTAAACGTAGTCTTCGTGCTCCCCCAGCCGAGGGGTTCCGCGCAGGATACCGATGTCCTCCCCCTTGGAAAGGCGCAAGGGGACGCCGACTGCCGCGCGCAGCGTACCGTCCGGCTCCGCCACCGAAACGATCGCTCCGCGCTGCCGCAAGTGCGCGTCCGCGGCGATTTCGGGCGTGGTCCAGGAGGCATGGGCGGCAACGCCGGCGTGCTGAAGCTGCTCGGCCGCCGCGTTCGCCTCGACACCGGCGCTCCAGTGCGAGACCAATGCGTCCAGCGTTTCGCGGTGCCGAATGCGCGAGGCGCCGTCCGCAAAGCGCGGGTCCGCAGCAAGGTCCGGTCGTTTCATCACCCCGCAAAGCGCAGTCCAGGCCGCATCGTCCTCCACGGCAAGCGCCAGCCAGCGGTCCTCCCCGGCAGCGGGATAGACGCCGTGCGGCGCCATGCGGGGATGGGCATTGCCGATCCGCGCCGTTGCGCCGCCTGCCGCCGCCAGCAGGAGCAGATCGCCGACCAGCGAAGCGGCGACTTCGCGTGCGGCAACGTCGACGTGAACGCCCTGCCCGCTCGCGCGGCGGCGATGCAGCGCTGCCATCAGCGCAACTGCCGCATTCATGCCGACGGTATGGTCCATAACGTGGCGGATCTCCACCGGCGGTCCGTCGGCGTAACCCGTCAGCTCGCCAAGGCCGCCCCAGGCGCCGAACAGCGGCGCATAACCCGCAAAGTGCGAATCCGGGCCGCTCTGCCCCGAGGACGAGACCGACAGCATCACGATATCCTCGCGCACCGCGCAAAGGTCGGCATAGCCAAGCCCGAGCCGGTCCATCACGCCGGGGCGAAAGCTCTCGGCGGCGACATCACTGGCCGCGACGATGCGCTTGGCCAGGGCGACGCCCTCGGCCTTCTTGAGGTTGATGCGGACGGACAGCTTGTTCGAAGCCACCTGGTCGAACGTCGCCGGCCCTTCGCGGCCATAGACCGGGTGCGGCTTGCGAAAAGCGTCGAGGCGCATGGCGCTCTCGATCTTGATGACTTCGGCGCCAAGCTGCGAAAGCAGGTGCGTGCAGAAGGGACCGGCGTTGTGCACGGTGAAGTCGGCGATGCGGATGCCCTGCAGCGGCTTCATGGCGTCACTTCCAGCATCTCGGCCAATGCAGGCGGCCCGCTTCGCAGCGAAAGCGCCGCGCCGCCAAAATGGAACGGTGAAACAAGGACATCGAGCAGGCCCGCGCCTCTCATGTCAATCGACTGGAACAGGCCGCGATGCGCTTCCTGTTCGCCCGAGAGGATTTCCGCGGGCGACTTGTAGCGCGCCAGGGGCACACCGAGCTTCTGCCCCTCGGCGACGATGTCGTCCACGCGCCGCATGCTGGCCCATTCGCGGATATGCCGGTTGATCTCCGGCCCGCGCCGCCCACGCTCGATACTGCTCGCCAGGGCAGGGTCCGTCGCCCAATCGGGGCTGCCGAGCAGCCGCACCAGGCCATCCCACTGCCGCTGCTCAAGGGTCAACAGTTCGAGGTGACCATCGGCGCAGGGGATCACCCCGCCGTAGCGAAAGCTGCGCTCCACCCGGTGCTCCACCGAACCGTCGCCAAGGCGCTGGATGGCGAAAGCGCCCACCGCCAGCATCGCGTCCTGGTTGGATATATCGACGGCCTGCCCGCCCGCCTCCGGCCGTGCCCAAAGCGCCGAAAGCGCGCCGAGAGCCGCGGCGATGCCGCCCTGCATCTCCCCGAAGTGACCGCCGATCTTGAGCGGCGCGCGGCCGGGAAACATTTCGACCGCAAGCCCGTTCGGCAGCAGGTTGCCCTCGCCGCCCGCGTGCTGGACGATCAGGTCGGCGCCCTTCCAGGCAGCCTTGTCGCCTTGCGCGCCGAAGGGCAGCACCGAGACATGCAGCAGGCGGGGAAACCGCGCAGCAATGCCCGCCTCGTCGAGAGCCACCGCCGCGCGCTCGCCCGGCGGCGTATCGTCGAAGAAGATGTCCGCTTCGGCCAGGTGCTGGTCCAGAGCCTCGCGTCCCGATGAAGACGCAAGATCGATCACCGCGCTGTCCATGCCCGCCGCCAGATAGGCGAAGAGCGCGCTCACCTCGGTCTCTTCGCCGGATGGTCCGGGGAGGAAGGGCGGCTCCCGGCGCAGCGGCGAGCCGCCGGCCGGTTCCACCAGCAGGACGCGCGCGCCCATGGTTGCCAGCAGCCGTGCGGCATAGGCCGACGCCACGCCCTGGGCGATGGCGACGATCCTTATGCCTGCCAGCGGCGCCTGATCTTCCTGCCCCGCCATTGCCCCTGCCTCAGCGCACGACCGGCAGTTCGAGATCGAGACCCGAACCGTCTACGAAGACCTTGGTATTGGGATCGAGCGATGGCAGCACCACCGTCGCCAGGCCAGGCGTGGTCAGTTCGCCGCGCTGGTTCTCGCCCTTGATCTCGATATCGACCAGGGCATAACCGTCCTTGATATATTTGCGCGTCACGGTGCCGCGCGCCCAGGTGCAGTCGCCCATGGTGTTGAAGCGACTCATGCGCGTCTTGATGCGCTTGAGGAAGCCGGCGTCGCCCATCCAGTTGGTGACCATCGATGCCATCCAGGACGAACGCTGCGGGCCGTAATCGTAGACGCCGGGGACGCCCACTTCCTTGGCGGTGGACTCGCGGTGGTGGCCGATGCCGGTATATTCGATGCCGCCACCCGCCTCGGGATTGCGGAAGAAGTGGCCGGGATGCTTCACCGCGTTCTTGAAGATCACGCCGTGGGTGTGGCCGCGACCGCAGCCTACGAGGAAGCCCATCGTGTCCATCAGGCTGAGCGGGCCGCGCACGATCTCGGGAAGCTGCTCGCCTTCCTGCACTTCCTCCCAGTAGCGCACATTGCCGCCGCGGATGTTCTTTTCCTCGTCGAGGATCGCGTTGTCGATCCGGTCGAACTCTTCCGGCGTGTATTCGTGAGTCTTGATGTCCGCGTATTTGCCCGCATCGCGCGCCGCCTTGCGCTCGTGCCGGGTGCAAGTGCCCAGCGCCTTGGCGACGAGTTCGCCGCGCTGGTTGAAATAGGTCGCCTCGACATATTGCAGCACGAGCGTCCCGGAGAACTGGCTCTCCTTCACTTCGACGCCGACCACGCGCTCGATCGCGCTGATACGGTCGCCGGGGCGAATGTGGCGGAACAGTTCCCAGTCGTTGCCGGCGTAGAAGCCGTGGACGCCGGGCAGACCCCAGCGGGTGCGGCCGACCCAGCCGAAGGCCATCGGAAAGTTCGGGTGCGCCAGCATCGAACCGTGGCGCGTCAGGCGGCCACTCTCCAGATCGCGGTAAAGTGGGTTGAGGTCACCGATGCCGTTGCCGAAGTTGCGGATCGTGTCTTCCGTGGCGTCCTGCAGATAAGGCCCCTCCGGGCGCAACTGCATGCCGATCATGTTTTCGGCCGCCTTGATCGCCTCGGGGGTGATTTTGCCTTCCGCCGGCGCGCCGCCGACTTCCTTTTCCTTCAACTCCACCGTCATCGCTGGACTCCCTATCGCGGCAAGCGCATTCGCTGCCGGCTGCATTTGATGGATAATGCATTATATAGGAACGCATCATGAGTCCACGTCAGCCAAGGTAGGCCACAAGCATGATCGCTGGAGCGTTAGAGGCCTATTTCCGCAATTCTATGGATCTTCGGCCGATCCGGCGGCCGTCATTCCGCCCAGTTGAAGGCGGTGCTGGGCACGATGCGGGCGTAACGACCAAGGCAGGCCAGGGCGTGAGCGTGCTCTTCCGTTGTCGCGCCGGCGCAGCAGTCTTCCAGGATCCCCACCTGGTAATCCCGATCATGAGCCTCGCGCGCGCCCGAATGCACCACACCGTTGGTGGAGACGCCGCAGAGCACCAATCGCTCGATCCGATGCGCCCGCAATATCGCCTCGAGCGAGGTCGCGTAGAAGGGGCTGACACGGTGCTTCACGATATCGAAGTCGCCCTCGCGCGGCGCCAAAGCCTCGTGGACTTCGGTGCCCCAGGTGCCAAGCTTGAAGATGCCGTTCTGACGGGCACCGGAAAAGATCGGCGAGTTTTCAGGCGCTTCCCGGTAGTCTGCCGAGAACCCGATCCGGACGTAACCCACCCGCGCCCCTGCGCTTCGCGCCGCCGCCAGAGCAGCTGCGGTGTTGTGCAGAACCTTGCGCTCCGCCACCTGAACGCCGTAGCTCCCGGCGCTGAAACCGTCTTCGGCGACGAGATCGTTCAACATGTCCATGACGAGGAAAAGCGTTTTCATGGGACGTGGAACTCCTGCCTGAAGATGATGGAATAGAGTGCGCGGACCTCAGCCCGCCACCGAACGGCGCAATTCGTTGAAGCCGGCCTCGATGTGCTGGCGGGTAGCCAGCATGGCCGTGGCGGTGTCCCCGGCGATAAGCGCAGCCAGCAATTCGTCGTGCTCCTCGGCCGCGCGGCTGACGCGGCCCTTGAGGCGATTGATCAGATCGAAGGGATAGCGTGCCCAGAGGATCTGCACGAAATGCAGGGTCTGCGGCATTCGGGCGATTTCGAACATACGATGATGAAAACGATAGTTGGCCGCTCGCACCGCCTCGTTCTCGCCGGCTTCGAACGCCGCGGCGAACTTGTCCGCCAGCACCTTCAATTCGGCGATATCCTCGCTCGTCACGCATGCCACCGCGCCGCGAACCAGTTGCGTTTCCAGAAGAATGCGCAGCGCCAGCACTTCACTGGAAGCCTCGATATCGAACGGGGCCACGGTCGCGCCGCGATAATTGTCGCCCAGGACGTACCCCTCGGCCGCGAGCAGTTTGAGCGCTTCGCGGACCGGCGTGATGCTGGTGTTCAGCATCGTGGCGATTTCCTGCTGCTTGAGCCTGGCCCCGCGCGGAAAACGGCCGGAGATGATGCCTTCACGCAAGAAATCGGCGACTTGCTCCTCTTTCGTGCGATAATGCATCATCTTGTCCGTCATCTCTTGTCCCGTACCGGCGCCCAGGCGAAATCGCCGGTCTGATAGGCCCTGGCAGCGCCCGATGACAATAGGTTCTCCACCTCCGCCGCCCCGTACCCGAGTTCCTCCAGAAGCGTGGTGGTATGTTCGCCGATCTCGGGCGGCGGGAGATTGGACGCAACTTGCGGCTGACCCGGAAATTCAGGGACCTCGAAGTCCAACCCGCGGAAATCCAGCGATCGAAGCTTGCCCGGCTGCCGCGCCTGCGGCGCATCCAGGACGCGCTCCAGCGGCATGACTTCGTTGAAACCGATGCCCGCGTTGCGCAGCCGAGCGGATATGTCCTCGAAAGCGAAACCAGCCGCTGCCGCCTGTACGGCAGCCTCCACCACATCCCGCGCCTTCTTGCGATCGCGCAGCCTGGCATAGTCGGGATTTCCGTCTTCCGGCATGTCCAATGCGCGGGTCAGCTTCGCCCAATGCGCGTCGGTCAGGATCAACAGATAGACCCAGCGCGCGTCCGCCGTGAGATAGGCGCCATACCCCGGCATCGAGAACTCGCCCCCGCCCTCCTTTTCAAGCCGGCCCAGAAGCTGCGTTTTCAACTGCATTCCGGCCAGGTCGCGGGCCGCCAGATGAAGGCCCGTCTCGTAGAGTCCGATCTCGATCCGGCGCGCAGCTTCCGGCGCTTCCGGATCGAGCAGCGCGCCCAGCACGCGGATGACGGCGTAAGTTCCCGCGAACTGGTCGTGGTAGGACGGCCCGAAACGCGTGGGCCGCTGGTCCACCCGGTGATCGTCCATCGCCCCCGTCGCCGCTTCGGCAATCGGGTTCGTCATGAGGTCGTCCGCCTGCGGGCCATGGGCATAGCCCTTGATGTGGACGTGGATCCCCCTGGGATTCTCCGCGAGGAAATCGTCCGCGGTGACACCCAGTTTGCGGGCGGCCGAAGGCGCCAGATTGTGAATCACGACATCGGCGCTCGCGGCCAGCCTGCGGAAGACGCCCTTGCCTTCCTCCGTGGTCAGGTCGAGGCAGATCGCCCGCTTGGAATGGCTGTAGGCGATGATCGTGCCCGACGGCCCGCCGCGAACCAGCGACCGCGTGGTATCGCCTGCGGGCGGCTCGATCTTGATGACTTCGGCGCCCATCTGCGACAGGATATGCGTGGCAAAAGGGGCCGCGATCATGGTCCCAAGTTCCAGGACGCGCTTGCCGGCAAGAGGCATGAAAGATGTGTTCATCGGCAATCGTCTATAGATAATGCATTTTACATCAAGGTAAGGCAGGCCCGTTCGTTGCGTTTGAAATCTCGGCACTGCCGATATCGCCACAGCGTACCGCGTGGACGGCTATGGCACCGTTTCGCGCGCGGATTTTCGGCACCCCCAGACCATTCCATGATCGATGGTTTGATGGCAAGTGCTGCACCAATATGATCGAACGTGCATTCTCGCGCTGGTTTGGCGTCAATTTCAGATGTTCGCTCCTCATATCGCCGGGCTGATACGCGGTCGCTTGATGCATCCTGCACGATGAGCGAAACCCTTGCCGATAATGCCGGTAGTCTGAGCCATGTGCACAGTCATCCCGGCGAACTGATACGGGTTTCGGAGAGGGAAGATGCCGGCATACCTTCAGGAACTCCGCGCCCAGTGGCGCCCCTTGCTGGCGGCCGTCATCGGCCTCAGTTCGGGCTATTCGATCACCAGCTATATCACCAGCATCATGGCCCCGCACCTGCTGCGCGAGTTCGGCTGGTCCAAGGCCGAGTTCGCTGCGGTCGGCAGCCTCACGCTCGTCTGCGTGCTGGTGTTCCCGTTCATCGGGCGCCTTACGGACGTGGTGGGCGTGAGGCGCATGGCCTTTGTCGGCGTGATCGCCTGTCCGGTCGGATACGGCCTGCTGAGCCGCATGAACGGCGACATCCGCGTCTATATAGCCCTGTTCGTGGCGATGGGCCTCATCTGCATCACGACCACGGCCACCGTCTATAGCCGGGTGGTGGTGCAACATGTCGTCCATGCCCGGGGCGTCGCGCTGGCGATTGTGGCGTCGGGCCCCGCCGCGATGGGCGTGCTGGCCGCGCCGCTGCTCAACCAGTATGTGGAAGCGCAGGGCTGGCGGGCCGGCTATGTCCTGGTCGCCGTGGTCTCCGCACTGCTTGGCGGACTGGCGCTGGTGTTGATGCCATCGGAAAAGCGTGGCGGCGGAGCCGGGGTCACGCGCCGCGCCGCGCGTGAGGACTATCCGGCCATATTCCGCAACCGGGCGTTCTGGGTGCTGGCAGGCGCCATGCTGCTCTGCAATCTCCCGCAGATCATCGCGCTCACGCAATTGAACCTCATGCTGCTAGACAAGGGTGTCGGCGCGGGCGGCATTGCCGTCATGATCTCCGCCTTTGCGAGCGGCACGCTTGCCGGGCGCTTCGCCTGCGGCCTGGCGCTGGACCGGCTTCCCGCGCACCTCGTGGCCTTTGCAGCCATGGCGCTTTCGTCCGTGGGCCTGTTCGTGATGGCATCCCCGCTTTCATCGCCGGCCATCGTGGCTCTTGGCGTCGTGCTGATCGGCCTGACCATCGGGGCCGAAGGCGACCTCATCAGCTATCTGGTCGCGCGCGCCTTCGGGGTGCAGGTCTACAGCACGGTCATGGGCATGATGACGGCCATCATCGCCGGCGCCGCTTCCACGGGTGCGATCATTCTCAGCCTGACCTTGCGCGGCGGAGGCAGTTTCGGGCCCTTCCTGACGTTCTGCGGCGTCGCGGTCCTGGCGGGCGCGATCCTGCTGCTGTTCATGCCGAACAGGCCGCCGGGCGAGCCGGTTCCGGCCTGACGAACGCGGCAGTTCGCTCCCTCGGCGCAGCGCGCATGGCTTTCCCGCCCTGCCCCAACCTCGCGCGGAAATACCAGGCGGAGGCTGCCATCATCGCCAGGCAAGCGGCGGACGAGGCATAGGCGAGCCAGATGAAGAAGTGCAGCCAGTCCAGCGACACGCCCGGGACGTTGCGCAGCAGCGTGAGCGCGACGCTGCCCCCATAGCCCGAGGCATCGGCCACGTAGATCAGAAACCCCGCTGTCCCCGCCCTTCGGCTGGCCGCGACCAGCCGGTCGAACAGCATGGCGTTGAAAGGCGCGTAACCCAGGTAGAGCCCCAGACCGGAAAGGATCATCCACGGCAGGGGCGCGATCCACGAGAGCTGGAACGCCAGGGTGGAAAGTTCGATCAGCAGCGCGCCGGCCATGACGATGACATGCACCGCCATCAGAGCCCGGCGGTTGTCCCGCACCATCACGAGGCTGCCGAGGATCGTCAGCGTCACCACCGCGATCGGCAGCTCGCTGGCGGTGAAGACCTCGGAAACGCCCGCATAGCCCAGTTCGCTCCAGATCTCGGCAGCGAAGTTGTCGCGCAAGTCTCGCAGTGCGGTGAAAAGGACGTAGGCGAGCACCAGAAAGGCCACGCCGGGGCCGTAATCGCGCAGAAATTCGCGGCGCGCAGCGGCGGCCATCGGGGGGCGGGCCATGCGTTCGGCCTGTTCTTGCGGACTGGGCGGCGGCATTTGGGACAGGCCGACGACCGCGACGAGCAGCAGCGGAAAGAACACCAGTCCCGTCGCCGCGGGCATCCAGAACTCGCTGATGTCCATGGCTGTCATCAGCCAGAGGCCGACCGACTTGACCACGCCGGACGAGACGATGAAGCTGGCGCAAAGGATGGATGCCAGCACTTCGCTGGTGCGCCGTCCTTCGACATAGCCGAAGACCAGGCCCCAGATCATGCCCAGCGGCAAGCCGTTGAGGAACAGCGCCAGCACTTTCCACGAGAGCGGCAGCACCGCGAACAGCACCAGCGCTACCCACGAAAACGCCACGAGGCCGACGATGGCGCCGGCACGGCGGGTCGCCGCCATCTCGGACACGACCTTCACCCCGATGAACTTGGAGAGCGCATATCCGGCCACTTGCGCGATTACGAGCGCGACCTTGAAGTCCACCACGCCCTCCCAGCCCGGCACGTCCGCATATGTCGCGGCGGTAAAGGGCCTGCGGAAGGCATACATGGAGAAATAGGCCGCGAAACTGGTCAGCCCCCCGTAGAGCGCCAGCATCCACGAAGGGCCCCGGGCCAGTGCCTGGCCCAGCGAGGGCCGCGTCTTCATGGCTTCGTCCGGCCCGCTCCAGGCCGGCATTCGCTCCGCCGCCAGCGTGTTCATGCGGCGTGCCCGATCAAGCTCGATATTGCGCCGAAGTGTTCCGGGATGCCGCAGCATGGGCGCGCCGAAGGTGCCCGAAGCTTCGCCCTTTTCCGACATTCGGCAACAATTCCGGGCATCCTGCGACCTCCTAGCGAGAAAGCACCGGTTGCGGCACCTGCGACTCGCTCGCCAATGGCGACGGCTGCCCCCATGCCTGCGCCGCACGTCACCACGGTGACATGCCGCAAGGTCTCTGCTGCCGAGAGGTGATGGACGCCGCGGCGGACGCGCTGTTCGAACGGCTTATTCCAAGGGCGTGAAGGGATCGCTGGTCGTCGCCTGGCCAACCTCATCGAGCCGTCCGGCAAGGCGGCGCTGCCAGAGGCTGCCCTGCGCGGCCGTGACGGTGACATCGTACCAGCCGCGCGTTTCGCGCAAGGACAGGCGGGCATGGCCGCCCTTCAGAACCGCTTCCTTGCGCTCTCCCTTCAGGCCGAGTGACAGGACCTGCAGACCGGCCGCTTTCGGCGCAGCGGACCGCAAGGACAGGCTCGCCCCGCCAAGCCGCCACGTCAGGTCCGGCAATGGATCGTCGCGGTGACCCACGAAGTGGCGGTGGAAACCGTTCGGCCCCAACACCCAGAGATCGTAGCCCCCCGATGCGCTCCAGCCCCAGCGACCGTCCAATGCCTGGCCAGCGCTCACGGTGTAGCGGCGAGGTGGAGCCGAAAGCGCGTGCCGATCGTAGACGTGGAAAACGGCGCCCGCACCCTCGGCCGAGAAGTGCAGGAGGATGCCGCTTTCGTCCAGCCGGTCGGACACTTCCAGCCGGTAGGGCAAGGCGCGCGAGGGCCTGAGACCCGGCTCCTGCCAAAGCATCTCGTCCGTGGGCGGCGCGACCGGATCGGGCTGGCGTCCCACGGCCGCGGCGCGCAGGGCGTCCGCACCGGGGTTCGGCAGGGGGCCGAACGGGTCCCGATCTGCCGCCGTAAAGTCGAAAGCGGAAGTCAGATCACCGCACACGGCACGGCGCCAGGGCGTAATGTTCGCCTCGTGAATGCCGAAGCGCGTCTCCAGGAAACGGATCACCGAAGTATGGTCGAACACTTGCGAGTTGACCCAGCCGCCACGGCTCCACGGCGAAACGACATACATCGGCACGCGCGGGCCGAGGCCATAAGGACGCCCCCGGAGTTCCGGCAGGTCGATCTTCGCCTCGCCGGGGGCGGAGCGCTCATGATATTCGCCGGCGAGGTCCACGCTGGAGGCGCCCAGCACTGTCCCGTCGGACAGACGCGAAGGCGGCGCGGGAGGCGGCGCATGGTCGAAGAACCCGTCGTTCTCGTCGAACATGACGAGCAGGACCGTGCGCGCCCAGACGCGTGGATTGGCGGTCAGGGCATCGAGTACCCGCGACGTATAGACCGCGCCCTGTGCCGGGCTGGAGGGACCGGGATGCTCGCTGCTGCGCGCGTCCGCAACGATCCAACTCACTTGCGGCAATTGGCCTGCCACCACGTCGGACCGCAGCCGGTCGAGCGCCTGGGTGGTGAGGGCCCGTTCTTTCAGGGCCGGATCGCCCTTGCCCCGGTGCGCCTCGCGATAGGCGCGGAAGCCGACCAGAGGATTGTCGGTGAAGTTGTCCGCCATGTCCTGATAGATGCGCCAGTCGATCCCCGCCGCCTGGAGGCGCTCGGGCACGGTGGTCCAGAGATAGTCGTCGGCCGCACCGCCCTTTTCCGGAAATTCATCGTGGGAATTGCCGATGGCAGGACCGCCCGCCCGCCCCTGCGGATCGTTGGTGCCGCTCCAGAGGAACAGGCGGTTGGTATTGGTGCCGGTCTGGATCGCGCAGTGATAGGCGTCACAGATGGTGAAGGTTTCCGCCAGCGCGAACTGGAAGGGAATGTCGGCGCGGCGATAGTGGCCCATGGCGCGCTGGTGCTTCGCCTCCGGCCAGTTGCCCATGCGGCCCTCGTTCCAGGCGGCTTGGGCATCCGGCCAGGTGTGCGGCGTGCTCTCCACCCGCATGAGATCGAATTCGCGCCGGGTGTCGAGATGGAAAGGCGCAACCATCCTTGCGCCGCCGGCGGCATGACGGTCCTGCTGCTGCCAGACCTTGCGTTCGCCGCCCATGCCCCTCGCAGTGCCCGTCGCCGTCCCCGGCCCTGCACCGGAATCCGGCGCGGCCAGCGGGATCGGCAGGCGGTCGGCAAAGCCGCGCACGCCGCGCAAGGTGCCAAAATAATGATCGAAGCTGCGGTTCTCCTGCATCAGGATCACCACATGCTCCACATCCGCGATCGTTCCGCTGCGCACGTCGGGCGCGATGGCCGCCGCGCGGGCGATGGACGCCGGAAGGCCTGCCAGCATGGCGGTTCCGGCTCCGGCAAGAAGCGATCGGCGGGAGAGATCGGCCATCGAGTATCCTCAGGGAGAACCGGGAGCATGGGGCTTTGCAGCTGCCACACTCCCGGTCTGCAATTTCAGTTCAGAAGTCGAACGTCAGCGATGCGGTTACCGTGCGCGGTGCGCCGAGGAAAGCCGCGCCGCCGCCGCCGCCGCCCAGATAGCGCTTGTCCGTGATGTTGGTCGCCTGGAGCGTCACCGCCATGCCGCGCAGCTTGTCCGAGAAGTTCGCAAGGTCCACCCCGATATAGCCGCCCAGCAGCGTGTAGGACTGCGCCACTTCGCCGCCCACGGTATCGATGAAGCGATCGCCGACGAACTTGGTCGAGAGACCGGCCTTGAAGAAGTCCCGCTTGTAGTCGGCCGAGAGCACCCACATGTTGCGCGGCGAGCTTTCGACCTGAACGCCCGGCGTGATGCCGACGTCCGCATCCTGCTCGGCATTGCCGGTGCCGATGTAGACGGCGTGGTTGTAGCTGTAGCTGCCCGAAAGCATCAGGCCCATCGGCAGGCGATAGGCCAGCGCCGCCTCCACGCCGCGGCTGCGCACGCCGCCGACGTTGAGATAGACGCTTTCCTGCTGCTCCAGATAGTCGATGCCGGTGACCAGGTTGGAAGAGATCGAGACGATGTGGTTGTCGAACTTGATGTCGTAAGCGGTGATCGAGGCCTGGACGCGCGGCGTGCTGTAGCGGGCGCCCACTTCGATGCTGTCGGCCGTTTCCGGCTTGATGCGATCGATCACTTCCTGCGATTCGCCCAGAACGCCGTTGCTGATGGCCGAGAAGTTCTGCGCATAACCCGCGAAGAATTCCAACCCGTCGATCGGCGCCTTCCAGGTCAGGCCCGCCGAGATCAGCGGATCGGAATGCGAGGTGATGCCGGTGCTGACCTGATCATCGAACAGCTCGGCCCGCGTCTGCTTCAGGAAGTACTGCTTGATGCCGAAAGCCGCCGTGAGGTTGCCGTAAGTCACGGCGTCCTGCGCGTAATAGACGAATTCGTTAGTGTCGTAGTCGGTGCTGAACTGGACCCAGTAGGGCGTCGTGTCATAGGCCAGGCCGAGCAGTGGGTTCTTTACACGGTGCCAGTCGCGAACCTGGTTGGCATTGACGTTCTCATACCAGGCGCCTGCGCGCAGGGTGTTGGTGACCGCGCCGAAATCATGGGTCCAATCGGCGTCAGCGGTGAAGCCGATGCGGTCGTTTTCGTAATGGGTGTGGCGGTAGGACATCGCGCCGGTGGCATCGGCGGCATAGCAGCTCGGCGAGTACTGGGCCGGGATGCCGGCCGTGCCGGTGCAACCCGCGATCATGGTCGCCGCAGCGCCGGTGGGCGTGAGGAAATAGACCTGGCCCAGCGCGCTGCCGCCGATCACGGTGGAGCCGCCCGCATATTCGCTCTCGGTCGCCCCGGCGCCATCTGCGGTCACATCCACGAGATAGGGCGGAAGCCAGTCACCCCGGCCGCGCATCCGGTGGTAGTAACCGGTCAGCGAGAGCTTCACTTCGCCCAGGTCGACCTTTCCGCGCAGATAGCCGAACAGGTTCTTGCGCAGTGCGCGCGAACCGGCGCGGTAATTCTGGTCGATATAGGGAATGCCGGTCCAGTTGTCGGTATAGACGTCGTGGTCGGGATCGGCCTCGAACTGCGCCAGCGAGACGGAGCCGAATTCGGATTCGTCGGCATCGTCGTAGGACAGGAAGCCGGTCAGATTGACGTTGGAGAGCGTGCTGGTGATCTTGGCGCTCAGGTGGTCGCGGCTGGTCTTGCCGGCGCCGCCGATCCAGTCGTGCGCCTTGGAGTGCGAGGCGCTGATATAGGCGCGGGTTTCGGGTGCGAACTCACCGGTATCGACGCGGGCATAGAACTTCTGCGCGCCATAATCGCCCGCTGCGCCCGAAAGGCGAACGCGGAAGTCGTTCTCGGGATCGGAGGTCACGTAGTTGAGCGTACCGCCGAGCGCTTCGTTGGAGCGCGAAGAAATGTCGGCGGTGCCCTGCGACACTTCTACCGTCCGCAAGTCCAGAACGTCGATGTAGCGGTTCGCCTTGGAGCCGCCGCCATAGCCCGAGCCGCCGTTGGGCAGGCCGTCGATGGTGGTTCCGATCTGCGTGAAGCCGCGGATGGAGATGGAAGTCGCCCAGTCCGACGAACCGAAAGCATCACCTTCCGAGACGAAGACGCCGGGAAGCTCGTTGATGACATCGTTCACGCTGGTCAATGCCGACTGGCGCTCGATCATCTCGGACGTTACGCGGGTATTGGCGAAGTGCACGGCCTCGCCGGTGACGACGATGTCCTCGTTCGACGCCGTGTCACCGCTGTCGGGCGCTTCCGCGGTCGGCGCTGCCGCCGCATCCTCGGCGTGCGCCTGCGTCGTTGCCGCAGCGATCGCGAGGATCGCCGTTCCGATCATCCATGTCTTCATTTCTGCTTCCCCTGAAGATGCGGCACCCTGGCCTCGGCCATTCAGCCGTTGACGGCGAGCTAAGCGCCTCCGATTACAGGTCTGTGACATTTTGTGGCTTTGCTGGATTAAATCCACATAGACCGACATAATACGGGCAAGAACCCACTTGCCCTCACAAGCACAAACAAGCATGGTCGGCAGGCACGTTCGTCAGGGGGAAACTGCATGATACAGGCCGACCGCATTTCCGCGATCCTGGCCGCGTTGGACGAGCGAGGGTCCTGTTCGATCTCCGAGCTGGCCCTGCGCTTCGAGGTCTCCGAGGAGACGATCCGCCGCGACGTGCGGCAGCTTGAGGCGAACGGCTCGGTGATCAAGGTGCATGGCGGCGTCACCCTGCCCGCGCCGCGACTGGAAGCGCCCTATCGCAAACGCCTTCGCGAGCAGCTTGAGGCCAAGCGCTCGATCGCCCGCCACGCCGCGGGCCTGGTGCAGGACGGGATGACGGTGTTCATCGATTCCGGCACCACTTCCTTCTGGGTGGCGCAGGAACTGGGGCATCGGAAAGGGCTCACCCTGGTGACCAACAGCGTCGAAGTGGCGGCGGACGTGCTGGGCCGTTCCGACCACCGCGTCTTCCTGGCGGGCGGCATGCTCAATGCCGACTACCGCGCGGCTTTCGATGCCGACGCGGTCCGCATGGTCCGCGGTTTCCTGCCGGACATCGCCATCTTCTCCATGGGCGCCATCGACGCGCACCATGGCTTTCTCGATTTCGATCCGGACGAAGCCGCGTTCAAGCGGGCCCTTCTGGACCGCGCGCGGCGCATCGTCGTCGTGGCCGACCACGCCAAGTTCTCACGGGTGGGCACCGTCCATGTCGCGGACTTCGGCCAGATCCATGACCTGGTGACGGACCTGCCGCCCCCGCCGCCGCTCATCGACGCTGCAAGAGACGGCGGGACGGCGATCCACCTCAGCAAACCGGCCCATCAGGGAGACTGACGGCGCGGCGCTCAGGAACTGCGCAGCGGAATCACGGCCAGGCTGTCGGAAGAGGTAAGGAACAGGACCTTGCCGCCCTTCCCTATCGCGCAATTGGCGATCGCCTTGCCCGTCTCGATCACGCCGAGCAGCCGCGCGTCAGCCGTGCAGACGTGGACGCCGCCCGGCCCTGTCGCGAAGACGTGCCCGGAGGCGCCGACCTTGATCCCGTCGGGCAGGCCCGGCCGGCCGGCATCATGCTGCGCGCGCATGTCGAGGAACTGGCGGCTTTCACCGGTCATTCCGTCCGCGCCGAGTGGATAGGCCAGCACTTCGGGACGGGTCTCGTCCGACAGCGACAGATAGAGTGTGCGCTCATCCGGCGAGAGCGCGACGCCATTGGGGCGGCGATGGCTGCGATCCAGCAGGTCCACCCGGCCGTCCGGCGACAGACGATATAACCCGCACCACGCCACTTCGCGCAGCGGCGAATCGTCGCCTTCCGCCAGGCCATAGGTCGGGTCGGTGAAATAGATCGCGCCGGACCTGGCGACGCAAAGATCGTTGGGGCTGTTGAAACGCTTGCCGTCGAAACGGTCGGCCAGCGTTTCCCGCTGGCGCGTGGCGAGGTCGATCCGCACGATCGCCCGCGAGCCGCTGTCCGCCGCAATCAACCGCCCGCGCGCATCCAGCGCCAGGCCGTTGAGCCCCGGCTCCCGGATCGCGGCAGGCACCGGCGTCTGCAGTCCCGAAGGACGCAGGAATATCTCGACGCCCTTTGCGGCCGTCCAGCGGTGGACGGTATTGCTCGGCGGATCGCCGAAGAGCAGGCAGTTGCTGCCGGGAACCCAGACCGGGCCTTCCGCCCAGCGAAATCCTTCGGCAAGACGCGTCACCGAAGCGCCGGGCGCGACGATCCTGTCGAGCGCCGGATCGAGACGGCGCACGGTGCCGATCGCCGGCGCCTTGGCCTCGGCGCTCACCGCGTCGAGCAGCGGCACGGCGGCGAGGCCGGCCAGCATCATGCGGCGATCGATCATGCCTTCAGCTCGACGATGCGGCGCTCCGCCGCCGATCGATAGATCGCCTCTATTATACGCATGTCCGCAAGTCCTTCTTCGCCCGCGACGATGGGGGCGCCGCCGGTCAGCACGCATTCGGCGAGGTGATCGAGCTGCCCGGCGAACTGGTTGCGCGCGGGCGGCGGCAGCGTCCTCGGTGCAGTGACACCGTCCTTGCGGATCGTCATCGCCTGTCCGGTGTAAGGCGTGGCCGGCTCCATCGCGATCCACCCCTGGGTGCCATGCACGCGGTAGGCATTGTGCGAAGAACTGTAGCTGGAGATGCAGTTCGCCTGCACGCCCGATGGGAAGCGGAGCACGAAGCTGACGCGGTCCTCCACGGTGCGGAAACGCGGATCGGCGCGGTCGGTCGATTCCACCGCGCTCACTTCCACCGGCTCCTCGCCGGTGAGGTAGCGGGCGGCGTTGAGGCTGTAGATGCCGATGTCCATCATCGACCCGCCACCGGAAAGCGCCTTGTCCAGCCGCCATTGATCGGGCTGAATGGGAAAGCCGTGCTCCGCCGTGACGAGCCGCGTCGGACCGACATGACCGCCCCGCGCCAATTCGATCGCCAGGCGGTTGTAGGGTTCGAACCGCGAGCGATAGCCGATCATCAGCTTCTTCCCGGCCTTGCGACAGGCCGCGATCATCGCCTGGCATTCCGCCACCGAGGTGGCCATGGGCTTTTCGCAAAGGACATGCTTGCCCGCCTGAGCGGCGCGGATGGTGTATTCGGCATGGAGACTATTGGGCAGGACCACATAGACCGCGTCGATATCCGGGTTGTCGCGGATGCGGTCGAACTCGGCATAGTTGTAGCGATGCGTCCTGGGGATGCCGTATTGCGCGCCGTACTTCTCCAGCTTGGACGGCGTGCCGCTGACCAGCGCAACCAGCCGCGACTGTTCGCAATTGGCGAAGTTCGGCAGGATCTGCCGGGTGGCGTAGTAGCCCAGGCCGACGACGGCATAGCCGATCTTGCGCGGCGCCGCGAAGGCCTGAGCAGAAAACCCCGGAGCGACTCCCGCCGCCGCCAGTCCCGCGCCCATTCCCAGAACCTCGCGCCGCGAACCTGTCGTCATCGTCCTGTCCCCACGTTGCCGTTCCTGCCCCACGACGGATGCGCGATCACGCGCGCGCCAGACGTCCCGCCGCGATGGCGACCTGCGTTCGGTTGCGCACGTTCAGCTTGCGCATGAGCGCCGTCATGTGGACCTTCACCGTCGCCTCGGCCATGCCGAGTTCATAGGCGATCTGTTTGTTCAAAAGTCCCGAACGCACGCAGCGCAGGACTTTGAGCTGGGTCGGCGTGAAATGGAGCGGTTCGGCCGGAGCCTCCCGCGCGGCAACATCCTGACTGACGGGAACCGTGCACAGATCTGCAACCAGGTGCATCTCTTTCTCTCCCCTAAATGACTCGGTTCTTGAGGTACCGCGCATGCCCGCTGAGAGCCTGCCGCACCGGAGTTCGTTGAGCCTAGTGATAATGGAATCAGTCTGACAGGTTCAAGAGAAATCTTACCTCTCACACTAAATTGTCTAGAATATGCCGATCTTCCAGCTATAACCTGTCCAACAGGTTTGGGTGGTATTGCCAACCCGATCACAAAGCAAAGACTAGGGAGAGGCGAGGGATGACCCTGTCATTTCGTCGAGCGCGGGCGTGTGGCCCATGGAAGAATGTCCGGTTCCCCGCAGCAGCATCGACCGCATCGGAATCGCAGGCATCATGACGCCGGAAGACATCAGGCTCGTCCTGTCCGCCATCGTCGGCATCGCGCTGTCGATTGCGCTCATCGTCCGCGGGCGACTGCATCCTTTCGTGGGACTGCTGTGCGGCGCCTTCACCGTCGGCGTGCTGGCCGGCATACCGCTGGATGAAACGGCAAAGGCCGTTGAGAAGGGCGCCGGCTCGATCCTGGGTGGCACCGGCCTGGTGGTCGCCCTGGGTCTCGGGCTTGGCGCCATGCTGCAACTGTCGAACGGCGCGGCCGGGCTGGCGCGAGCCGCGCTCGGCGTGTCGGGCGTCAAGGGCGCGCCCTGGGTCAGCCTCTTCACCGCACTGCTGATCGGGCTGCCGCTGTTCTTCGAGACAGGACTGGTGCTGCTGCTGCCGATCGTCGCCTCTGCCGCGGCGGCACTGCCCAAGGGCCAGGACGATGACGCTTCCAAGCTGCGGCTGATGCTGCCGGCACTGGCGGGTCTCTCGGTCGTCCACGCCCTCGTGCCGCCGCACCCCGGACCGCTGCTCGCCGTGAATGCCCTTGGCGCCAACCTCGGCCTCACCCTGGCTTACGGCCTGCTGGTGGGCATTCCCACTGCGATCATCGCCGGCCCGGTGCTCGCCCGCTTTACCGCGCCCGGCGTCAAACTCAGCCCGCCGCTGCTCGCGCCCGAGACGATCGACGTGGCGACGCCCTCGGTCGGCCGCACCCTCACCGCGGTCCTGCTGCCGGTGGTGCTGATCGCCGCGGGACAGGCCGTCGCCATCGCTCCGCCAGCGGTCGCCGCGAAGCTGGCCTGGCTCGGCTGGGTGAGCGATCCCGTCATCGCCCTGCTCATCGCCAATCTCGTTGCCCTGCCCCTGCTGTTCGGAGGCCGCCTCGGCGAGCGCCGCATTCAGGACGCGATCTGGCTGGAGGCCATGGCGCCCGCGGGCGGCATCCTCCTGGCCATCGGCGCCGGCGGTGCGCTCAAGCAGGTCCTCGTCACCGCCGGTCTTTCGGACATGCTGGTGCGTCTGGCGGGCGGCGGGGCGATCTCGCCCTTGCTGCTGGCCTGGGGCGTCTCGGTCTGCATCCGCCTGGCCACCGGCTCGGCCACCGTGGCGACGATCACCACGGCCGGCGTCATGGAAGGACTGGTCGCCAGCTCGGGCGTAGAGCCCGAATGGATGGTACTGGCCATCGGCGCGGGCTCGCTGTTCTTCTCGCACGTCAACGATCCGGGCTTCTGGCTGGTGAAGAGCTACCTCGGCACGGACATGCCCGGAACGTTCCGCACATGGTCGATCATGGAAACCGTGGTCGCCGTGGTCGGACTGCTGCTGGTGCTTGCGGCCAGCAGCATCATCTAACAAAGGACCATCCCGATAACCGGCCCGCACTCGCGGGCCGCTGACTGCAAACGATGATGGACAAACAGGAAACTCGATGAACCAGACGCGGCTTTCCGATCAGGCCTATGCGGGCATCGTCGAGATCATCAAGTCCAGGAACCTCGGGGTCGGCTCACGCCTGCCGTCCGAGGCGGGCCTGGCAGAGATGTTCGGCGTATCGCGCGCCATCGTGCGCGAGGCGCTGGTGCGGCTGGCCTCGGACGGCATCACCGAGGCGCGGCGCGGGGCAGGCTCTTTCGTCAAGAGCCGCCCTTCCGAGCGCCTCGCCGCCTTCATGCCGATGGCAGAGCTTCCCGCCACCCTGGGCAGCTACGAAGTACGGTTCGTTCTGGAAGCGGAGGCCGCCCGCCTGGCCGCGACCCGGCGTACATCGGTGGAAATGGTCCACGTCGAGGACGGCATGGAATTGCTGCGCAGCGCCCTGCTGTCCAACGCGCCCGCCCATGCCGAAGACATGGAACTGCACCGCCGCATCGCCGCCGCCACCGGGAACCCGGCGTTTCTGGTTGCTTTCGATGCGCTCTGGTCCGATGTCGAGAAGATCATGCGCGCCGGCGTGGACATCTCCCGTTCGCGCCCGCCCGAAGTGATCGCCACCATGCTGCGCGAACACGAAGTCATCGTCGAGGCCATTCGCGCGCAGGACGCCGAAGGGGCCGCCCTGGCGATGCGCTGGCACCTCTGGGAGGGGCGCCGCCGCCTGATGCCCTGAACCTGAGAAAGGCCCCGCAGGCCTTGCCAGTCGGCGTGGGGCCGTGTGCCGCCAGGCGGCGTGGAGGCTTGCGCCGAAGGCCGGGAGGTTCAGCCGCCGCGAAGCATGCGAAGCACGGAATCGCGCAGGATTTCCGGCGGCTGTTCGCTGGGAAGCACCACGGCCTGCTCGCGGTCCAGCGGCGCTTCGAGCGTGGCGAGCTGGCTGTCCAGCAGGCTGGCAGGCATGTAATGCCCCGGCCGGTTCTCCAGCCGCGTGAAGAGATCGTCGCGGCTCGCTTCCAGCAGCACGAAGCGGGCGCCCGCCTCGATGGCCGCACGCAAGCGGTCGCGGTAGACCAGACGCAAGGCCGAGCATGCGACGATCACCCGGCCATTCTCGCAAACCGCCTCGTCCGCCGCCCGGCCCAGGCGATCGAGCCAGGGCCAGCGGTCTTCGTCGGTCAGGGCATGTCCGGCGCGCATCTTCGCCACCGCTTCGGGCGAGTGATAGGCATCGCCTTCCAGAAAGGCGCAATCGAGCGCCTCGGCCAGCAATGCGCCGAGCGTGGACTTGCCACAACCGCTGACGCCCATGACGATGATCGCGCCGCGAGGAAAGGCGCTTCCTGAGGATTTTGGCAAAACGGGGTCCTTGCAGCCCGGGCGATGCCGCAAAGCGCACCGCGATGATGGGCGACCTATAGAAGCGCGGCGACCGACCTGGGAACTACGACCTTTGTCGCAAGTGCCAAGTCCGCCCTTCCGCATTAGCAACAGGCGAAGATAAACCGACAGGGAGGCGGGAAATGATCGGACGCGGCGGAATAACGGCAGCCTTGCTGGCGGCCAGCGCGCTCGTTCCCGCGGGCGGCGCGGCCGCTGCCGTTCCTGAGAGCGGGCCTTCCGTATTTCCTGTCGCCCCGGCCGAACCGCGCGCGGTGACCGTGAAAGCCGCCGGAGACGGCCGCACCGATGACACGGCCGCCATCCAGCAGGCCTTCGACAAGGCGCGCGACGCCAGCGGACACGGCATCGTTTTCCTGCCTTCCGGCCGCTACCGGATCACCCGCACGCTGGTGGTTCCGGCAGGAGTGCGGGTCTACGGCGTCGGGCAGGAGCGCCCCACCATCTTCCTGGCCCCGCGCACCCCCGGCTTCCAGAAAGGCGTATCGACCATGATCGTCTTCGCCGGAGACGATCAATACGCGGTCGGCCAGGTGCCCGTCCCCGTGCCCACCGTGGTTCCGCGCGACAAGACCGTGCGCGACGCCAATTCCGGCACGTTCTATTCGGCCATGAGCAATCTTGATATCGAGATCGGCGAAGGCAACCAGGCCGCCGCCGGGGTGCGCTTCCGCATGGCGCAGCACGCCTTCCTCAGCCACATGGACTTCCGCCTCGGGTCGGCCTTCGCGGGCGTCTACCAAGCCGGCAACGTGATCGAGAACGTGCGCTTCCACGGCGGCCGCTACGGCATCGTTACCGAGAAGACCTCTCCTGCCTGGCAATTCACGCTGATCGATTCCAGCTTCGACGGCCAGCGCGATGCCGCCATCCGCGAACACGAAGTTGGCCTCACCATGGTCAATGTTCTGATCCGCAACACGCCGGTGGGAATCGAGGTCGACCGCGGCTACGGCGATTCGCTCTGGGGCAAGGACGTCCGGTTCGAGAATGTCAGCCGCGCGGGCGTGGTCATCTCAAACGAGAACAACGTCTTCACCCAGATCGGCTTCGAGAATGCCCTTGCCAGCGGCACGCCGGTCTTCGCCCGTTTCCGGGACAGCGGCCGGTCGGTCGCCGGCAAGGGCAAGGCCTACAAGGTCTCCGACTTTTCCTATGGCCTCGCCGTGCCCTCGCTCGGAAGCGACGGCGATTACGCGACGAAGGCGGATATGGAGGCCCTCCCCGCCCTGCCCGCCGCGCGCAAGCCTGCGATCCGCGACTTGCCCCCGATGTCGGAATGGGTCGACGTGCACAGCCTGGGCGTCATGGGCGATGGCCGCACCGACGATACTGCCGCCCTCCAGCGCGCCATCGACACCAATCGTGTGCTCTACCTTCCGGCCGGGTTCTACAAGGTCACCAACCGCCTGACCCTGCGGCCGGACAGCGTGCTCATCGGGCTTCATCCGGCGCTGACCCAGCTCTACATTCCGGACGGCAATCCGGCCCATGCCGGGCTCGGCGCAGTCCTCCCGATCCTCGAAAGCCCGCGCGGCGGAGACAACGTGCTCTCCGGGATCGGCCTGTTCACCGGCCGTATCAACCCGCGCGCGAGCGCCCTGCTCTGGCGCTCAGGCGAGAACAGCCTTGTCGAGGACGTGAAGATCATGGGCGGCGGCGGCACGCCCACGGCCGATGGCAAGCCCCTTGGCTCGCTCGTCGCACGCAGCGGCGATCCGGTTGCCGATGGACGCTGGGATGCTCAGTACCCCAGCATCTGGGTGACGGACGGCGGCGGCGGCACTTTCGCTGACGTGTGGAGCCCGAATACGTTCGCGCAGGCGGGCTTCATGGTGACGAACACCAGCACCCCCGGCCACGTCTACGAGATGTCGGTCGAGCATCACGCCCGCAACGAGATCGTGCTCGACAAAGTGGAGAACTGGGAGTTCCTGGCGCCCCAGACCGAGCAGGAAGTGGGCGACGGGCCGAACGCCGTCTCGCTGGAAATCCGCAACTCGCGCAATCTCCTCTTCGCCAACTACCACGCCTACCGCGTGACGCGCAGCTACCACCCGGCCCGCAGCGCCGCCAAGCTGTTCAACTCGGGCGAGATCCGTTTCCGCAACGTCCACGTCAATGCCGAAAGCGGCTACGCGACCTGCGACGACGAAGGCTGCGGCACCTTCCTGCGCGCCAGCAAGTATCCCTTCGACAATGCGATCGAAGATGTGTCCAGCGGAAGCCTGGTGCGCGAGCGCGAATTCGCCAGCCTCGACATCGGCGCGCCGGGCAAGGCTGCCGGTACGCCCGCGCAGCCTTCCGCGATCCCCGTGGAAAAGCTGGCGGAAGGGTTCTGGTCGATCTCGGGCGCGGCCGCGGATGCCAGGGGTTCGCTCTATTTCATCGACCGCCGCTTCCAGCGCATCCATCGCTGGACTGCGAACAAAGGCCTCGAAGTGGTGCGCGACAACGCGCTCGACCCCGTAAACCTGGCTGTCGATGCCTCGGGCCAGTTGCTGGTCCTGTCCTCGCTCGGCCCGAAGGGGGGCGTCTACGCCTTCGATCCCGATGGCCCGAAAGACGCGATGACCGTGATCGCGCCTACGCCGGTACGCGGAAAATCCGCGGCCCGCACGTTGCTCCCCGTCAACTGGTGGATCAATGGCGAATTCCGCGACCAGATCGATCCGAAGACCTACCAGTTCACCACCCTGGCCGAGATGTTCGCGCAGGATGCCGGGTCCGCCAAGGCCATGGAATATGTCTCGCCCGACGGCAGCCTGGCGCTGCCGGCCTTCCGCGTGTGGCAGCAGGGGCCGGAAGACCACGTCGGCTGGCGTTGGTCGCACAGCCTCGATGCCAACGGCCTGATCGGCGGTAAGCCGGGCGAGCGCGTCTTCGTCACCAACGGTTCGCAGAACATGACTTACAGCGCCACGATCGGCAGCGGCGGCGCTCTGCAGGGCCTCAAGCCCTTCGCCGGTCGCGGCGGCGAGAGCGTGGCGGTAGACCGGCAGGGCCGCGTCTTCGTCGCGAACGGGCAAGTCTACATCTATACGCCGGATGGCAAGGAACAGGCGCGCATCGACGTGCCGGACCGGCCGCTCCAGATCCTGTTCGGCGGAGCGGACGGCGGCACGCTGTTCATCCTGACACACCACGCACTTTACGCCGCACGGCCATGAACGAGGCGGCCATGAACGGAACAGGCATGAACGGAACAGGCATGAAAGCCGATCGGCCCGAACATGGTCTGCAAAATGCGTCATCAGAAAAAGGGAGGGTCGTCTTGGGAGAGACGGCCCGGAAGTAAAAGGGGAAGGACGATGAAAATGAGGACAGCAATCCATCGACAGCGCGCCGGGGCCAGCCTCGTTGCGCTCGTCGCCGTAGCCCTCGCCGGCACGGCGCAGGCCCAGGAACAGACGCAGGACGCGCCGGAAACGGCCGCACAGGCTCCTGCTCAGACCACGCCCACAGGCGCCGCAACGCCGGACCGTCAGGCCGCGGAGATCGTCGTCACCGGCTCGCGCATCACCACCAGCGGGTTCAACGCGCCGACGCCCACGACCGTCATCGGCGAAGAACAGATCACCGCCAACGCCCAGCCGAACATCTTTACCACGATCGCGCAGTTGCCCTCGCTCCAGGGTTCAACCGGCGCGTCTACGGGCACCTTCAGCACGTCGAGCGGCCAGCAGGGCCTCAGCTCGTTCTCGCTGCGCGGCCTGCAGCCGATCCGCACGCTGACCCTGCTTGACGGGCAGCGCGTCGTCGGCGCGAACGTGACCGGCGTGCCCGATATCAGCATGTTCCCTCAGCTTCTCGTCAAGCGCGTGGACGTGGTGACAGGCGGCGCCTCCGCTTCCTATGGCTCCGACGCGGTCGGCGGCGTCGTCAACTTCATCACCGACACCCGGTTCGAAGGCTTCAAGGGCAACATCCTTGGCAGCATCACCAAGTACGGCGACGATGAGACCGCGCTCGTCCAGGCGGCATGGGGCAAGTCGTTCCTCGACGACCGCCTCCATGTGGTGGTCAGCGGCGAGTACGACCACGAAGGCGGCGTCGGCGCCGGAGACTTCGGCACCGACCTTGCGGGCAGCCGCGACTGGTATCGCGCGACCACGCTGATGAACACCGGCCAGACCAACAACGGCCTGCCGCAGTTCAACTATCGCGACTTTGCGCAGCCCTACCAATATGCCCGCTACGGCCTCATCAACAACGGCCCTCTCCAGGGCATCGCCTTCGATGCCAACGGCACGCCCTACAACTTCAACTACGGATCGAACGGCCAGCCGCTCGGCAATGGCCAGGTCAGCAACTGCTATCGCGGCAACAGCTTCTGCGAAGGCGGCGATCTTTCCGGGGCACCGGGCTCGGGCGCCTCGCTCAAGTCCGCGCTGGAGCGCATCAACGGCTATGGCCGCATCGGCTATGACTTCGCCGAGAACAACGAGGCCTACGTCACCGTCAACATCGCCCAGGTGAAGACCCACAATCAGCCCAGCCCCGGCTACAACCGTCCTTCGCTGACGGTGCAATGCGCCAATCCGTTCCTGCCGCAGCTGGTGCGCGATCGCTGCACCGCCGCGGGTATCACGAGCTTCGGATTTGGCACCAGCAACGGCTCGTTCCCCGATCCGCGCGTCGATACCAACCGCAAGCAGTACCGCTTCGTCGGCGGTCTCAAGGGCGCGTTCGACGCGGTGGGAACCTCGTGGAACTATGACGCCTACTATGAGCACGGCATCACCATCTCGGACATCAGGGTTCGCGACATCGTGCTGCAGAACCGCTACGTGGCGGCGACCAATGCGACCACGCTGAACGGCGCCATCGTCTGCGCCGATCCGGTGGCGCGCGCCAACGGGTGCCAGCCGATCAACATCTTCGGCAACTTCGCGCCTTCCGACGCCGCGCTCGCCTATGTCGCCCCGCACGAGAACGGGCCGTTCCAGCACACCAAGCTGACCCAGGACGTCCTCAGCGCGAACTTTTCCGGCAATCCCTTCGATTCCTGGGCAGGCCCGGTCTCGGTGGCCTTCGGCGGCGAATACCGACGCGAGTTCTACCGCGTGAATGCCGACCCCTATGGCGCGGGCGTCTCCGACATCAGCCCCAACAGCGCCGACTATCCGGCCGATCCGCTGCTCAACTCCACGCTCGGCAGCAACTGGGCGGCAGGCAACTACAAGAACGGCAGCGGCAAGTACGACGTCTACGAAGGCTACGTCGAAGTCGACCTGCCCCTGCTCAACAGCGAATCGATCGGCCGCGCCAACCTCAACGGCGCAGCGCGTGCCACGCATTACAGCACTTCCGGCACCGTCTGGACCTGGAAAGTCGGCGGCACCTGGGACACCCCGCTCGACGGCATCCGCCTGCGCGCGGTCACCTCGCGCGACGTGCGCGCGCCGAACCTCTCCGAACTTTTCGCCGCGCCGACGGTCACCACGGTACCGAACTTCAACGACCCGTTCCGCAACCAGGCGGTACAGATCTTCCAGAACACCATCGGCAATCCCAACCTGAAGCCGGAAGTGGCGCGCAACACCGAACTGGGCATCGTGCTGTCGCGCCCCTCGTGGCTGCCGGGCCTCAGCCTCTCGTTCGACTACTACCGCATCAAGCTCGACGGCGTGGTCTCCACCCTGTCGGCCGACCAGATCGTGCGCTTCTGCTTCGAGGGTAATCAGGCCTTCTGCGGCGGCTTCCAGCTGGATGGGCCGCAGGGCACCAACTTCGTCAACGTCCAGCCGTTCAACCTCGCCTCCTGGAAGACCAGCGGTTTCGATATCGAGGCCAGCTACCAGTGGCAGCAGCCGCTGGGCCTGCCCGGCAGCTTCACCGTCCGCGCGCTGGCCACGCATATCCAGAAGTTCATCGTCAGCGCCGGCATCGCCGGGGTCGATCCGGTCGACCAGGCGGGCAACAACGCAGGTGCCACGCCCGACTGGAAGTGGCTGGCGGTGCAGACCTACGACAGCGACCGCTTCAGCCTGACCCTGCAGGAACGCTGGATCAGCGACGGCACGTTCGGCAACCAGTACGTCGTGTGCCAGTCGTCCTGCCCGGTTTCGACCGGCAACCATCCGACCATCGACTACAACACCATGAAGGGCGCCTTCTACGTGGACGTCGGCGCGACGATCAAGTTCGGCGACAACCTGCAACTCTACGGCAAGATCGACAACCTGTTCGACAAGGACCCCGTCGCCTCGCCGCAGACCAACACCGGGCTCGACGTGAACCCGGCCCTCTACGACACCCTGGGGCGGATCTACCGCGCCGGCATCCGCTTCAATTTCTGAAGCTTTCGTCGTCCCGGGTCGCCCCCGGGACGACGACAGGATACACGTGCCTTGAAACCCGGAGAGAATTGACATGAAACGTGGACCGATCGGCGCCTCGACGGCCCTGCTGTCCTCCCTTGTAGCGATCCAGCCCGCCTACGCCTCGCCCTCGGTCTACACCGCTGCTCCCGATGAACCCGGTGCCTTCACCGTATCCGGCAAGGCCGATGGCCGCGCCGATGATACGGCCGCAATCCAGCAGGCCATCGACGCCGCCGCCGAGAAGGGCGGCGGCGGCATCGTGTTCTTGCCCGCCGGCACCTACCGCATCAGCCGCACCATCTTCCTCTGGCCCGGCGTGCGCATCTTCGGCATCGGCGAAAAGCGGCCGACGATCGTGCTCGGTCCGCGCACGCCCGGCTTCCAGAAGGGCGTCGGCCACATGGTGATGTTTGCTGGAGGACGCCGCGAGCGGGACCCCAAGGATGCTCGCCCCGTCGCCTTCGCGCCGCCCGGCAGCGTGCCCTTCAACAAGGACATCCCGGACGCCAACCCCGGCACGTTCTACTCCGCGCTCGGCAATATCGACTTCCGCATCATGGACGGCAATCCGGCCGCCACCGCCATCCGCTTCCACTCCGCCCAGCACAGCTTCGTCAGCCATGTCGATTTCGACATCGGCTCCGGCCTCGCGGGGCTCTATCACGTCGCCAACGAGGCCGAAGACCTGCACTTCCGCGGCGGCCGCTACGGCATCCTGGCGGAGAAGCCCTCCCCCGCCTGGCCCTTCGCCCTGGTGGACGCCACCTTCGAAGGCCAGCGCGATGCGGCGATCCGCGAGCACGAAGCAGGGCTGACCCTGCTCAACGTCTCCATCCGCGACACGCCGGTGGGCATCGAGATCGACCGCGGCTACGGCGACTGGCTCTGGGGCCAGGATGTCCGCTTCGAGAATGTCTCCAAGGCCGGCGTGCTCATTTCCAACGAGAACAACGTCTATACCCAGATCGGCTTCCAGAACGCGGTGGCCACGCATACCCCGGTCTTCGCGCGCTTCCGCGAAAGCGGAAAGACGGTCGCGGGCAAGGGAGAGACCTACAAGGTTTCCTCATTCACTCACGGGCTGACGCTGCCGGCGTTCGGGCAGATGGGCGCCTATCGCACCCAAGTCGATGCCGAGCCGCTCTCCGCCCTGCCCGCGCCGTCCGCCCCCGCCATCCGCGCCCTGCCGCCGGTCTCCGACTGGGTGAACGCCCGCAGTCTCGGTGCGAAGGGAGACAATCAGAGCGACGACACCGCCGCGCTTCAGAAGGCCATCGACACGCACCGCGTGGTCTACCTGCCTTCCGGCTTCTACAAGGTTAGCGACACCCTGCGGCTGCGGCCCGATACCGTGCTGCTGGGCCTTCATCCCAGCCTGACGCAGATCGTCCTGCCGGACGGATCTCCCGGCTACGCGGGCGTCGGCGCGCCGAAGGCGCTGGTGGAGAGCGCCTCGGGCGGAGACGCCATCGTCGCCGGCATCGGCCTCAATGCCAATGGCAACAACCCGCGCGCCGCCGCCCTGCTGTGGAAGGCGGGGGCACGCTCGATGGTGAACGACGTGAAGTTCCAGGGCGGCCACGGCACCAACCGCTTCGACGGCACGCGAATGGATCCCTACAACAACAACGCGACGGCCGATCCCGATGCCGCGCGCCGCTGGGACGGCCAGTACGCCAGCCTCTGGGTGACCCAGGGCGGAGGCGGTACTTTCGCCAATATCTGGAGCCCCAGCACTTTCGCGCACCCCGGCATCCTGATTTCCGACACGACCACGCCCGGCCGCCTGATCCAGGCCTCGGTGGAGCACCACGTCCGCACCGAGATCGGCCTCAACCGCGTCTCGAACTGGGAACTGCTGGCTCCGCAGACCGAAGGCGAGGCCGGCGAAAGCGGCGATGCAGTGGCGCTGGAAATCCGCAACTCCAGCAATATCCTGGTCGCCAATCTCCATGCCTACCGCGTCACCCGCACGCGCAAGGCGGCGCCGGCCGCCATCACGCTCTACAATTCGCAGGACATCCGTTTCCGCAACGTCCACGTCAATGCCGAGAGCGGCGTCGGGACTTGCGACGAGAACGGCTGCGCCACGTTCCTTCGCCTCACCAAGTTCCCCTTCGAGAATGCCTTGCGCGACGTGACGCATGGGCTGGACGTGCGCGAACGAGAATTCGCGGTGCTGGACGTCAAGGCCGCCCCCCAGCCCGTCGCACCCGTCACGTTCGAAGGCGCCCGCATCGAGAAACTGGCAGACGGATTCCACTCCGTCGGCGGAGGCGCCGTGGACGCGCAAGGCAAGCTCTACTTCATCGACCGCCAGTTCCAGCGGATCTGGAGCTGGTCGGACAGCGGCAAGCTGGAAATCGTGCGCGATGCCGCGCTCGATCCGGTGAACCTGACGGTTGACCGTTCGGGCAACCTGCTTGTGCTGTCCTCGTTCGGGCGCAACGGCACCGTCTACAGCCTCAAGCCGGGTTCGCCCGACACCGAGCTGACAGTGATCGCGCCCCGACCGGCGGGCAAGTCGGGCAATGCTGCAACGGTGCTGCCGGTCAACTGGTGGATCAACGGCGAGTTCAAGGATCAGATCAACCCGAAGACTTACGCTTTCACCACGCTTGCCGAGATGTTCACGCGCAACATGGCGCTGCCCAAGGCCGAGGAATATGCCTCGCCCGATGGCAGCGTGGTCCTTCCCGCCTCGCGCGTGTTCGCCCAGGGGCCGGCCGATCACCGCGGCCTGCGCTTCTCGGACTCGCTGGACAGCTACGGCTTCATCCAGGGCAAGCCCGGCGCGCGCGTGTTCCTGACCAACGCCTCGGAAAACCGCACGTATAGCGGCGTGGTCGGCGCGGAAGGCGCCGTCACCGGCCTCAAGCCCTTTGCCGAGCGCGGCGGAGAAGGCGTTGCCAGCGATGCGCAGGGCCGGGTCTACGTGGCCAATGGGCAAGTCTTCGTCTACTCGCCAGAGGGGCAGGAGGTTGGACGGATCGACGTGCCCGAGCGGCCGCTGCAACTGGTGTTCGGCGGCGAGGACGGCAAGACGCTCTACATCCTGACGCACCACGCCCTCTATGCCGCGCGGACCGGCCGGTGACGCGCCTGATCCGGGCGCTGCTGCTCCTGCTCGCGCTCGCCTGCCCGGCGAGCGCATGGGCAGAAGCGCAGTACCGGCTGCTCGTCCTCGCGATCCCGAACAAGTACCATTACGAGTATATCCCGATCGCGCGTGATAGCCTGGAGCATCTTGCCCGGCTTCACGATTTCGACCTGACGTACACCAACGATCCCAAAGTCTTCGAAGGCGACCTGCAGCGCTATGCCGCGGTCATGTTCCTCAACACCCCGGGCGAGGAACTGAACCCGGCCCAGCGCCTGAACTTCGAAAGCTACATGCGCGGCGGCGGCAACGCCATCATCGTCCACCGCGCGCTCATCATGCCGCCGGGGAACTGGCCCTGGTATGAGAAACTGGTCGGCCGCAGCTTCGTCAATCATCCGATGCTGCAGACGGGCGTTGTCACCGCCGCCGATCCCGGATTCCCGGCAACCTTCGGCCTGCCTTCGCGCTGGATATGGAGCGATGAATACTATGTGCTGACCAATCCGCACGGGATCAGGATCGAGCCGGTGCTGCGTGTCGACGAAACGAGCTACGACCCCACCCGCATCTGGCCGGGACAAGTCGCGAAACCGATGGGGGACCACCCTGTCGCCTGGTATCACCGTTACGAAAAGGGCCGCGTCTTCGTCACCACGCTGGGCCATAACGGGGAGGCCTACCGCGAGCCGCAATACCTCGCGCACCTGATGGGCGGGATCTACTGGGCCGCCACCGGGCTGGGCCAGCAACGCTGAGAACGCGCTTCCGCGGGGACGCGAAGTCCCCGCTCTTACCCAGGGTTTAGCGCAGGCGCCTTCTTACCTGTAGCGCCCCATCGTGACCTTCAGCCACACGGGCCGCGCAGTGAGATTGATGCCGTAATCGGTCTGGTCCCCGTTCCACACCCGGTCCGTGACCCATTCGTCCTTGGCGAAGTGCCCTTCCTCGATCCTGAGGACCATGCCGTTCGGCGGGCTGCCCGTTGCCGGTGCAAACGACACTCGGGCGTGATCGCCCGTCAGCAGGAACGTATCGGCCGAAAGCTGCGCGACGGCGATGCCGCCAACCGGCTCCGAGGCCCAGGCCGGAAGGTCGGCATCGGGGAACCATTCGCGCTGGCCGAACTGCCACTGGCCGAAGCTGGCCGTGATCTGCCAGTTGCCCATGGTCGTCTCCTGCGCCGCGCCGTCATCGGGCTTGGCGGCACCCCAGGTCGGATGCTCGAAGGCGATCTTCGCCCAGGGCCGCATCGCCTCCGACAGCACGCGGTACTTCGCGGCATAGGCGTCCAGCGTGGCCTCGTCGAAGCTCTTGGCGCCGAGCGGGAAGTTGAAATAGTCGCTGCCGTCCATGCCGAACGGCGAGAACCCGATCGCACCGCGCCCCAGCGCCGGCCAGAAGTACCGGGCATATTCGCGCGCATTGCCGATTTCCGGCACCATCAGCGCGTTGTCCGGCCGGGTGTAGAGATCGAGGTGCTTCAGGACATTGCGGCTCTTGCGGTCATAGATGTCCGGCGCCGCGAAATCGAGCGAAGGCGCCGCCGCTTTCCAGATGTCGAGAACATCGCCCTGCGGCCCGCCGCTGGCGACGCTTTGCGGGTCCGGCTCCTTGAACGGATCGGCCAGTGCGGCGTTGACGTACATCGGCAGCGGCTTGATCGCCTTGCCCGCCGCCGCCAGTTCCTCGATATAGCGCGCCGTGAACCAGGTGTTGAAGGCCCGGTCCGCCTTGTCGCCGAAGACCTGGCTCCAGGTGCCCGAGCGGCCGCTGAGCCGCCGCGTCAGTGCCTGCGGCACGGCGCCTGCAAACAGCTTCTGCGCCGCTGCCCCGTAATCGCGGGGATTGCGGTAGCTTCCGACCTCGTTCTCGGGCTGGACCATGACGATGGTGTTCTGCGGATCGTGGTCCCGCACATAAGTCATGAGCGCCAGGAAGGCCCGCTTGTCCGCGCGCAGCGTTTCCGCGCTGTGCGGCGTCAGGACATCGTGGTCGCTGCCATCCGGCTTCTTCATCCGCGGGAAGCGCCGATTGTCCACCTTTACCCAGTCGGGCGTATAGGCGAGGCCCGTGTTCTTCCAGGCACCGAACCACAGCAGGACCACGCGCTTGTCATGGCTGCGCGCCTGGTCGAGCAGGGCCTGGACGAAGCTGAAATCGAACTGCCCCTCGCGCGGCTCCAGTTGCTGCCAGGCGACGGGAACTTCCACCGTGTTCGCGCCGATCCGGTCCAGCACCGGCCAGGCGGTCTGCAGCGGCTTGGGATAATTGGAGCTGTTGTTGACCTGCCCCGCCAGCATCAGGAACGGCGCCCCGTCGACGATCAGGGCATGGCGCCCCTGGCGCGTCTCGATATGCGGGACCTCGCCCTGGGCCAGTGCCGGGGCAGCCACGACAGAGAGCATGGCGCTGGCCAGCAGGATTGCAGAAGATCGCATCGTGCGGGTCGTCCTCAGGGCTGTTCTTGAAGGGAAAAGATGCGGCTGGCCGCTGTCCATTTGCTGTCGGCGGCGGCCCAGGCAAGCGGACGCTGGAACTGGTCCATCAATTGCTCCCAGGCCTGCACGGCCGGGTCCGCAGCATCGGCGGCCGCCTTCTCGGCCGGATCGAAGCCGGGCTCGGTCTCCATGACCATGACCAGCCGGTTCCCGGTGCGGTAGATCTCCATGTCGCGGATCCGCGCGGTGCGAATGCTCTGCACGACCGCCTCCGGCACCGCGCCCGCCGCATGCCAGGCCTCGTAGCGCGCGATGGCTTCGGCTTCGTCCGCAAGATCTATCAGCAGGACCTGTCGCATCGCCTTCCCCTTTTCCGTGGCATCGCCGGCGTCCGGCGTCATGAGCGGCCGCCTCACCTGCGGGATAGCAAGCGAGGCGGCCGCAGCAAGCCGGATCAGTAGGTCAGGCGTGCCGTCAGGCTGACGCGGCGATCGTTCAGAACGTTCGACTGCGGCCTGCTGGCGATACCGTAGTAAGTGCGGTTCTCCGTATTGGTCAGGTTCACGCCGTCCACCGTCAACGCGAAGTTCGGCGTCACGGTGTAGGTGATCGAGGCGTCAAGCTGACCGCGCGCGTCGTTGAAGATCGGCAGATTGCCGCTGCCGTTGCCACGCGTGGTCACCACGTACTTGCTGCGCCAGTTGTAGGCCACGCGGGCCGAGAGCGGCCCCCGATCGTAGAAGCCGATCAGGTTGTAGCTGTACTTCGAGAGCAGTTCGAGCGGCACTGACAGCTTGTTGCCTTCGTTGTCGGCCGCGTCGGGGCTCGGCGCCTTGCTGTCCACGTAAGTGAAGTTCGCCTGGACACCGAAGCCGGACCATATGCCGGGCAGGAAGTCGAAGAAGGTGTTGCCACCGATCTCGAAGCCCTTGATCTTGCCGTTGTCGCCATTGAGCGGGCGCGTGACGTCGACGGTGAAGGGACCATTGCCGAAGTCATACGTCTCGGTGCTGGTGATGTTGGCGATGAAGCCGTCCACCTTCTTGTAGAACGCCGCGCCGTAGAGCGAGCCGGTCTGCGAGAAGTACCATTCGAGCGAGGCGTCGAACTGCTTGGCTTCCAGCGGCTTCAGGAAAGGATTGCCGCTGGAGGCGGTGCGCAGGCCGCTGCCGGAATTGAACTCGACGATATTGATGTTGGGGTTCAGCTGCGAGAAGTCAGGGCGCGTCAGGCCCTTCGACGCGGCCAGGCGGAGCTGCAACTTGTCATTGAAGTGATAGCGCAGGTTCAGGCTCGGCAGCGCCTTGGTGTAGTTGGAATTCACCCCCAGCGCCACGTAGGAGATCGGGCCGTTGCCCGGCTGGCCGTCGATGATGACCTGGGGGGTCTGGACGATGAAGCCGTCGGTCGAGACCTTGGTCTTGATCACGCGGACGCCGATATTGCCGTCCAGCGGGAAGCCGGCGTCGGCGAAGTCGAACTTGGCCAGGCCATAGGCGGTATAGGTCTTCTCGCCCTGGGTGTTGCGGTCGCTGGGGACGTAGCTCACGCCATCGAGCAGCGACTGGCGCTGGGAATCGCTGACATAAGGCGCCAGCGCCTGGCGGGTGGCGTCGTAGTCGAGCACGATCCCGCGGCTGAAGAACACGCCGCCGTCCGGCACGCCCTGATAGCCGCGATAGAGATCGCCGCGGAACGGGTGGACCTCATAGAGGTTATCGGCCAGCGCGCTCGTGCCGTAATAGGCGTAAGTGCTGGAATCGGTGACGGCGGAACGGTCGGTATAGCGCAGGCCTGCCGAAAACGAGCGCAGGATGCTGTTGTCGAAGCGGTATTCCGCATCGAGGCGCCCGGCGTATTCCTTGCCCACCGAGTGATCGATGTGGTCCAGGTACCCGCCGCCCAGCGGGGCGTAGTTCGCCACGTCGGTGACGGAGCCGTTGCCATTGCTGGGATCGTTGTCGGGCAGGATGTCCATCGTCGGCACGCCGCTGCCGACCACCTGATAGAGCCGCTCCGCATTGGAGTGCAGGATGACGATCGAGCGCTGGCCGTCCGTGGTGCCGCGAATGTACTGGAAGTCGCCGTTGACCGACAGGTTGTTGGTCGGCGTCCACTTCAGGTTGAGCGAGAAGTCGTTGGTGACCGACTTGCGGCGCTCGAGGCTGGTGTTGGAATCGATGGGAACGCTGGCGAAAGTGCCGCTGCGGAAATTGCCGTCGTCATCAAAGGTGAACGGCTGGGTATAGTCCGGCGTGATCGGATTGTTGCCGGTATAGGCGAAGAAGCTGTAGTCGCCGTACTGGAACTTGTAGTCCGAGCGCACATATTCGCCCGTGACGAGCAGGGTGTCGGTCGGCTTCCACTGGATCGCCGCGTCCACGCCCAGGCGGCGGCGGTCGCCCAGGTACTGGCCGATGCCCACGCCGTGCGGCAGGTAGGTGTCCTTGCCCAGGCGGCCGAGACCAGATGCCACGGCATAGTCGGTGGCGTTGTTCGGATTGCCGTTCGCATCCAGTGACTGGTCCAGTTCGTAGAACGGCTGGCTGGAGATCTGGTCCTGGCGGAACGCGGTCTTCTGGTAGGCGAAGTCCACCATGACGCCGATTTCGCCGATGCCGGTATTCCAGCGGTCGGAGAGCAGCAGGTTGGCCTGCGGCGTCGATTTTCCGTAGAGATCGTAATAGTTGATGCTGGCGCTGGCCGAGGCCTTGAACCCGTCGAAGTCGAAGGGCTTGCGCGTGCGCAAGTTGATCAGGCCGCCGATGCCGCCTTCGATCTGGTCGGCCGAGGGGTTCTTGTAGACGTCCACGCCGGCCAGAAGCTCGGAAGGCACGTCTTCGAGGCTGAGGTTGCGGCCGCCGTTGGCCGTGAACACGTCGCGGCCGTTCACTTCGGTGCGGACCTGGCTGAGGCCGCGGATGGAAACCGAGCTGCCTTCGCCGAAGCTGCGCTGGATCTGGATGCCGGTGATGCGCTGGAGCGCTTCGGCCACGTTGCGATCAGGCAGCTTGCCGATGTCTTCCGCCACGATGGAATCGACGATCACGTCCGAGTTGCGCTTGATCGACTGCGCGTTGCTGAGGCTTGCGCGCACGCCGGTCACGACGATGTCTCCGGCCTGGCCTTCCGCATCCTGCGGCGCGGCGGCTTCCACGCCCGAAGCGTCCTGAGCGCTGGCAGGCGACATCACGCCCAGAGCGACGGTTGCAACCGAAATACCCGTAAGCAGACGCGCACGGCGCGATGCCTGATCAATCGTCCTCATGGACTTCCCTCTCCCTGGCTCCTCGGCGGAGCACATCCTCAAAAGTCGCATCGCCGGGCGGCCTTGGCCCGTTACCGACCTTGCCCGTTCCCGATCCTGCTTCGCCTTGTCCGCACGAGCGCGGTGACGACGAGCGACTCATTACTCGCAATTGACACATTGTGAAATATAAAAATTGATTTCATATGTGGATTGTGGTCGATGGCACATGGAAATTCCGCGCTCCCTCGGCGAATAAGGGGCGGGCAAGGGATCGGAGAGGATCGATGGACGGCAAGACGCGCTACCAGGCGCCCGCGCTGAAAAAGGGGCTGGAAATCCTCGAACTTCTGGCAGGTTCGAGCGAGCCACTGATCATGTCGGACATATCGGCGGCGCTCGGCCGGTCGGTCAGTGAAATATTTCGAATGTTGCAGGTGCTGGAAGAGCACGGCTACATCGCGCGGGCCGAGGACGGCTACCGGCTGACCAACCGGCTGTTCGCGCTGGGCATGAGCCAACCGCCGATCCGCGACCTGGCCTCCACCGCGCTTCCGGTCATGCAGGAGCTGGCCCGCGGCGTGGGCCAGAGCTGCCACCTCGCCGTCGCATCGGGTGCCGAGATGATCGTCATCATCGCGATCGAAGCGCCGGGACTTTCGGGGTTCGCCGTCAGGGTCGGCTATCGCCGTCCGCTGCACCTCTCGAACTCCGGCCGCATCCTGCTCGCCTTCCAGTCGGCCGAGTCGCGCGCCGCCATGCTGGGCGACATCCGCAGCGCAAACCCGGCCTTCGATGAAGGCGAGCTGATCGCCAGGCTCGAAAAGGTGGCCGCTGCCGGCGGCGCCAGCGAGCCCAGCCCGATGCTGACCGGGATCACCGACCTTTCGGCCCCCATCCTGTTCGGCGGGATCGCGCGCGCCGCGCTCACCGTGCCGTTCGTCGCCGGGCCTGCCAGCAAGACCACGATCGAGGAATGCAGCGCCAGCGTGCGCCAGGCAGCGGCCGCGATCGGCAATGCCATGTCCCCGATCCGCCAATGGACATCCCCGGAGCTTCAGGAGCAGACCCCGTGACCCAGTTCACCCGCCGCACCACGCTGGCCGCCGCGGCCGCGCTGACCATCCTGCCGCGCCTGGCGCGTGCGCAGACCAGCGCCCAGGACGAAGTCGTGCCGCTGTGGCCCGGCGCAGCGCCCGGTGCGCCTGCCACGCCGATCCACCGCAAGGTGGCGGACCAGTCCAGGGACTCCGCAAAGCCCGATCGCTGGGTGACGGGGATCGACCGGCCCGTTCTGGTGGTGAAGCGTCCGGCCCGGCCCAACGGCAGCGCCATGCTGATCGTGCCGGGCGGCGGCTATGGCTTTCTGTCCTACGACAACGAAGGCACGAGCCAGGCGGCCTGGCTCAATGCCAGGGGCGTGACGGCCTTCATCCTGCTCTACAGGCTCCCCGGCGAAGGCTGGAGCAAACGCGAGGACGTTCCCTTGCAGGATGCCCAGCGCGCCATGCGCCTGATCCGCGCCGGCGCGAGCCGGTTCGGCATCGATGCCGGCAAAGTGGGCGTGCTCGGCTTTTCCGCGGGCGGCCACCTGGCCGGATCGCTCGCCACCCGCCATTCCGAGCGCGTCTACCAGCCGGTCGATCAGGCCGACAGCCAGAGCGCCGCGCCGCAAGTGGCCGGTCTGGTCTATCCCGTCGTCAGCCTGCTCGCGCCCTTCACGCATGTCGGTTCGCGGGACAACCTGCTCGGACCGGGTTCCACCCCCGCCATGCAGAAAGCCCGTTCGGTGGAAGAGCGCGTCGACGGCGCGACCTGCCCGACGTTCCTGGTCCATGCGGCCGACGACGGCCTGGTGCCGCCCGCCAACAGCATCGCCCTGTTCCAGGCCCTGCAGGAAGCCAAACGGGCGAGCGCCCTGCACATCTTCGAGAACGGCGGCCATGGCTTCGGCGTTCGCCTGCCCGCAACCATGCAGGCAGCCGCCTGGCCTTCGCTTTTCGCCAGTTTCGCCGCCACGCACGGAGTGACCGCGTCGTGAGGGCAGGCATGGCCGCCCTGGCGCTGGTTGCGGGCCTCGCTTCTGTCCAGGCGGCGGCGCAGCAATACCAAAGCTCTCCCGAGCGCAGGACCGTGGAGGAAAAGGACTGGGGCCAGTGGCTCGGGCCGTTCCGCGCGAAGCTCGTGCCCAGCCTGATGCAGGACTTCGGCGAGCGCTATCTCTATGCCCCCGCCAACGCAGCCCTTCCCGCACCGCGCCCCGGCGAAAGGCGCGTGGTTTTCCTGGGCGATTCCATCACCGATCGCTGGAACCTGACGGCCAGCTTCCCCGGCAAGCCTTACGTCAATCGCGGCATCGGCAGCCAGGTGACCGCGCAGATGGTCCTGCGCTTCCATCAGGACGTGGTCGCGCTGAAGCCTTCTGCGGTCGTCATTCTGGCGGGGATCAACGACATCCAGGGCTTCCTCCAGCACGAGACGCCCGAACAGATCGAGACGAATTGGGAGGCCCTGGCCGACCTGGCGGATCGCCACGGGATCAAGGTCGTGTTCGGCGCCCTGCTCCCGGTGAACAACTATACCCCGGCAGCGAAAGACGTCGTCAAGGAGCGCGATCCGAAGGAAATTCTGGCGCTCAATGCCTGGCTTCGCGCCTTCTGCGCCAGGCGGGGATACGGCTTCGCAGACTACCACACCCCGATGGCCGACCGTGACGGCCTGATGGCGGCGCGCTTCACCGAAGACGGCGTCCATCCGCTCGACAACGGCTATGCAGTGATGGCGCCGGTCGCCCAGCGCGCCATCGAACAGGCCCTGAAAGGCAAGAAATGAAAACGAGCCGCCTGCTCCCGATCGCCGCGCTGGCACTGGGCTTCTGCCTTGCCCACCCTGCCGCCGCGGAAACGCGCGTGCCGGGAGATCCCCACGCCGAGGATCCGGTCGGCATCGTCGCCGATCCCTGCCCGGTCCATCCCGCACCTGCGGATGCCGCCGGCTGGCAACTCTGGAACCTCCACATGCTGACCCGCGATTTCGGACAGCTCTGCCGCTATGCAGAGGCGAACCGGGCGCTGGCGGGGCAGAAGGTCCGGGTCGTCTTCATGGGCGATTCCATCACTGACAACTGGATCAACGCCGATCCGCAATTCTTCACCGGCGGCATCGTCGATCGCGGGATCAGCGGCCAGACCACCGCGCAGATGCTGGTGCGCTTCCGCCAGGACGTCGTCGACCTGAAGCCCGAGACCGTGCACATCATGGCCGGCACCAACGACATCGCAGGCAATACCGGCGCGGCGACGATCGACACGGTCATGGGCAATATCCAGAGCATGGCGGAACTGGCCCGCGCGCACGGGATCAAGGTGATCATCGCCTCCGTTCCCCCCGCCGCCGCCTTCCCCTGGAGCCCGGGCAAGCTGCCTGCGCCTCAGGTGGACGAGATGAACAGGCGGCTCTCCGCCTATGCCCGCATCAACCACTTCGGCTATGTCGACTACCACCGGGCCATGGCCCAGCCGGACGGCGCCATGAAGCCGGGCCTTGCCAGCGACGGCGTTCACCCCACGCCGGAAGGCTATGCCGTCATGCGCCCGCTGGCCCTTGCCGCCATTGCCGCCGCCATTACCGGAACTTCGGGAGCCCCCAAATGATGGACCTCAAGCGACGCTCCTTCCTGGCCGGCGCCGCGGCGCTGGGCCTCGCCCGCACCGCGCGTGCCGCCAGCGCCATGGGCACGACGCCCGGGCCGGTGCAGGCCAACTGGCCCTCGCTGGTGGCGAACTACCGCTATCCGGACTGGTTCCGGGACGCGAAGCTGGGCCTCTGGGCGCACTGGGGGCCGCAGTCGGTTCCGCAGCAGGGCGACTGGTACGGGCGCTTCATGTACATGCAGGGCCACCCGATGTACGAACATCACCTCAAGACTTACGGCCATCCCTCGGTCGAGGGGATGAAGGACATCCAGAACCGCTGGACGGCAGAACGCTGGCAGCCGGAAGCGCTGGTGGAGCGCTACAAGAAGGCCGGCGCCAAGTATTTCGTCGCCCTCGCCTGCCACCATGACAACCTGGATTGCTACGACAGCCGCTACCACGCCTGGAACAGCCTGCGCGTCGGCCCGCGCAAGGACGTGGTGGGCATCTGGGAGAAGGCCGCGCGCCGGGCCGGGCTGCGCTTCGGCGTCTCCAACCACGCCGCCCACGCCTGGCACTGGTACCAGACCGCCTATGGCTACGACCCGACCGGACCGGATAAGGGCCGCCGCTACGATGCCTTCAGCCTGCGCAAGGCCGATGGCAAGGGCCAGTGGTGGGACGGGCTCGACCCGCAGGAACTCTATACCGGCGGTCACGCCGTCATGCCCGACGGGATCGACAGCATCGCCGCGATGAACGCCTGGCACGAGGCGAACGACGGCCAATGGATCGAGACCGGGCCCAAGGACGACCCGGCCTACGTCACCCGCTGGCTGCTGCGCCAGACCGACCTCATCGACAAGTACCGGCCCGACCTGGTCTATTTCGACGATTACGGACTGCCGTTCGGCCCCGTCGGGCTGGAAGCGGCAGCGGACTACTACAACCGCTCGATCCAGTGGCACGGCAAGATCGACGTCGTCCTGACCGCCAAGCAGCTCTCGCCCGAGGCCCGCTTCGGTGTGGTCCAGGACGTCGAACGCGGCTATACCGACCATATCTGGGACGAACCCTGGCAGACCGACACCTGCATCGGCGACTGGTTCTACAACGTCGCCCGCCTCAACGACAAAAGCTACAAGACCGCCGAGGAAGTGATCCAGCGGCTGGCGGATGTAGTCTCGAAAAACGGCAACCTGCTGCTGTCGATTCCGCAGCCGGGTGACGGCTCCATCGACAGCGAGGAAGACCGGATACTCGACCAGATGTCGGAGTGGATGGAAACGGGGGGAGAGGCGATCTTCGGCTCCCGTCCCTGGCGCCATTACGGCGAAGGCCCGAACCGTCCGGTGCTGGGCATGCAGAGCGAGGACAAAGCGAAACCCTTCACTGCGCGCGATATTCGCTTCACCACCAACAAGGGCGCGCTTTACGCGCTGGTGCTCGGCAAGCCGGAGGGCGACGTCACGATCGCGACGCTCGCTGCCGGCCGCGAACCGGGGGTGGTCGAAAAGGTGACCCTGCTTGGCGGCGGACCGCTGGTTCACCGCCGCGACGGGCAAGGGCTCCATCTTGAAATGCCGCGCGGCCACCGCGGCTTCGTACCGGTCGTCCGTATCGACGGGCGTGGATTGATCTGAATTGCAAAACGACATTGCAGGCGAACAGGGGACAAGAGGAATGATCGCAGGAAGCCTAAAAGCCCGAATGAAGGCTCAAACGACAATGGCCAGATCGATGAAAGCCAGATCGATGAAAGCCGGCGCGCTGGCGAGCGTTGCGGGCGCGGCCTGCCTCGGCCTGGCCATGCCCGCGCTGGCAGCGCCGATGGCATTGCTGGACCGCAACGGCACGCGCGTCGCCGTGGAGCCCTATGCGCCCAACATCGTGCGCGTGACCATCGCTCTCGATCCCGAACTGGCCGAAGCTGCGCCGGGCGAAGGCCCCAATGCCGCGCCGGACGCCGCAGGGTGGAACCATAGCGCCGGCACCGACGGCGACATCTTCGCATCCTCCGCGCTCAGCCTCACGGTCGATGCCAAGCCCTGGCCCAAGGCGCCGAGCCAGATGGAGCGCTATTTTGCGCCTTCGCTGCCGCCGGTCAGCCTGTCGATCCGCGACGGCCAAGGGGAGTTGCTGACGAAGATGACGGGTTGGGACATGGCCCCCGTCACCGTCAACGGCGAGAAGACCTTCAAGGTCGGCGCGACGTTCGAGGCGGTATCGGGCGAGCATTATTACGGCCTCGGCCAGAACCAGGAAGGCGCGCTCGATCTCAAGGGCCGCCAGATCGACTGCTCGCACAGCTATGACGCGCCGGCGGGCGAAACCGTCTGCGTGCCGTTCCTCGTCACCACCAAAGCCAACGGCAAGCTCTGGGGCATCGTCTGGGACAACCCGGCGCGCACCCTGGTCTGGCCGGGCCTTCATTCGACCACCCGCTTCCAGTCGCAAGTGGGTGAGCGCGTCTCGTTCTTCGTCATCACCGGCAAGACCAGCGACGAGCTTTATGCCGGTTACGCCAAGCTGACCGGAGCCACGCCGCTGCCGCCCAAGGCCGGCTTCGGCCTGATCCAGAGCAAGGCGCGCTACGAAAGCCAGCAGGAACTGCTCGGCATCGCCAATGGCTATCGCCAGCGCGGCTATCCGCTCGACGTCATGGTGCTGGACTGGTTCTACTGGACCCGCATGGGCCAGCTCGACATCGACCGGACGTACTACCCCGATCCGAAGGGCATGAACGACACCCTGAAATCGATGGGCATGCGCTCCATCATCAGCGTCTGGCCCCGTTTCGAGCGGGAATCGCGTTACTTCGACATGCTGGCGGGCAAGGGCTGGTTCCTGAAGGACAAGGACGGCAAGCCCGTGGACGGATTGCCCATGCGCTTCGACCGGGCCGGTGCGCTGATCGACAGCACCAATCCCGAGGCCCGCGCGTGGTTCTGGGGCAAAGTGCGCGACAATATCCTCAGCCAGGGCTTCGACTGGCTCTGGCTGGATGAAACCGAGCCCGATCTCATTCCGGACGGCTATTCCTACTCCATCGGATCGGGCGATCGCTACCACAACCTGTTCCCGCTGGTGCACACCTCGGGCGCGGCGGAAGGCTCTGCGCGCGACCGGCCCGGCATGCGCAACATGATCCTGTCGCGCGCCGCCTACCTCGGCTCGCAGCGCACCGGCAGCCTGTTCTGGTCCTCGGACGTGAAGTCCACCTGGGAAGCCCTGCACCGGCAGATCCCCACCGGTCTGAACTTCACCGCCTCGGGCCTGGCCTATTGGGGCAGTGACATCGGCGGCTGGCAGTGGCCGAGCGGTCCGAAAGCCGAACATCCCGTTCTGGTCGATCCCGCCGGAGCGACCGCCATGGCGCCCGACTATCCGGACTATCCGGAACTCTTCGTGCGCTGGTTCCAGTACAGCGTCTTCACCCCCACCTTGCGCATCCACGGCCAGCGCCCAGCCACGGCGATCTGGGAATACGGCACCGCCGCCGAGCCGATCCTCGCGGACTACCTGCGCCTACGCTACACACTCATGCCCTATATCTATTCCCTGGGACGGCACACTTACGAGACCGGCGCGCCCTTCATGCGCGCGCTGTTCATGGACTTCCCGAACGATCCCAAGGCCGCGACGCTGGGCGACGAATATATGTTCGGCCCGGCCTTCCTGGTGGCGCCGGTCACCGAGCAGGGGCAGACCCGCAAGTCGGTCTACCTTCCCGCCGGCACCGCCTGGTACGATTACTGGACCAACCAGCGCTTCGAAGGCGGACAGAGCGTGGACGTCGATGCCTCGATCTCCCGCATTCCGCTGTTCGTGAAAGCGGGCTCGATCGTGCCGATGGGCGCGGCCGTGAAGAGCACGGCGGAGCAGCAGGCGGTCGAAAGCATCCGGGTCTATCCGGGCGCAGACAGCCACTTCACGCTCTACGACGATGACGGTACCACGAACGCCTATCGCAAGAGCGACGGGCGCAAGGCCGAACTGGTGTGGAACCAGGCGGCCGGAACGCTCACGAGCAAAAGCAAGCTCCCCACCGGCCAGTCCGTTTCCGGCCTGGTGCGCGTGATCGGGGCGGGTACGGCAGGACAGGAAGCAGGACAATGACGGGTATCAATCGCAGGGAACTCGGGCTGGGGCTGGCAGCAGCAGGCCTCGGCACGGCACTGGGCGCCTGGCCCGCCTCCGCGCAACCTTCCGCCCCCGGCACGGGGCCGCGCACGGATCGCGGGGCTCAGGACCCGCTGGGCTTTCCTGCCGACTTCACCTGGGGCTGCGCCACCGCGGCCTACCAGATCGAAGGCGGCGTCAAGGAAGACGGGCGCGGCGAGACCGTCTGGGACACGTATGCGCACACCCCCGGCAAGACGACGGACGGCGGCACGGGCGATGTCGCCTGCGACAGCTATCACCGCTATGCCGAGGATATCGCGCTGCTGAAGGCGCTGGGCGTGAAGGCCTACCGTTTCTCGGTGGCCTGGTCGCGCATTTTCCCGAGCGGCAAGGGCAAGCCCAACCAGAAGGGGCTCGACTACTACAACCGCCTTGTCGATGGCCTGCTCGCCGCGGGCATCGAGCCGCACATGACGCTGTTCCACTGGGACCTGCCCACCGGCCTCCAGGGCGGCTGGCAATCGCGCGATACCGCCCTTGCCTTCGCGGACTATGCCGGCTTCATGGCCAGCAAGACGTCCGACCGCGTGAAGCACTTCATGACGGTGAACGAACTGCGCTGCTTCACCGACCTTGCCTACTGGAACGGCAACAAGGCCCCCGCGCTGCGGCTGCCGATGGATCAGGTCAACCAGGTGCGGCACCACGGCGTGCTCGCGCACGGGCTCGGCGTCCAGGCGATCCGCGCCCATGCCAGGGCCGGAACCCAGGTCGGCCTGGCCGACAACGCCACCATCTTCGTCCCCGCCATCGAAACGCCTGAACACATCGAAGCGACCAAGAAGGCCATGCGCGAGGAGAACGCCATGTTCCTCACCGCGATCATGGAAGGGCGCTATATCGACAGCTACCTTGCCGCGCAGGGCAAGGACGCGCCGAAGGTGCAGGCAGGCGACATGAAGGCGATCGGCAGCCCGCTCGATTTCCTCTCGCTCAACGTCTACACCGCGAACACCGTGCGGGCTGCCGCTACGGCGAGCGGCTACGAGATCCTGCCGCATCTCGCCAATTCACCGCGTATGGCCTCACCCTGGCTCTATGTGACCCCGGAAGCGCTCTACTGGTCGATCCGCACCGTCAGCGAACTGTGGAAGCCGAAGAAGCTCTATATTTCGGAGAACGGCTGCTCGGCCGACGATCCCGTGGCCCAGGACGGCAAAGTCTACGATGCCGACCGCGTGATGTACTTGCGCAATTACCTGACCCACCTCCAGCGGGCAGTGAGGGAAGGCTATCCCGTGGACGGCTACTTCCTCTGGAGCCTGATGGACAACTTCGAGTGGGAGGACGGCTATACCAAGCTGTTCGGGATCCACCACGTCGACTTCAAGACCCAGAAGCGCACCCCGAAGCTCAGCGCCGACTGGTACCGCGAACTGATCCGCAGCAACAAGCTGGTCTGACTATCGCGCCCCCGGCCGGTCCTGTCCGGCCGGGGATACCGCGGCGATGGGCTCAGTCTTCTTCCCGCGGCGGCAGCCAGCCGAGCCCGGCGGAGATATGCCGCGCCGCTTCGCCCAGCATCCGGCGCGTTTCGTTGAGATCGGTTCGCTGGGAGCCGTCGATGGTCAGGAGAAACGGCAAGGTGAGCGCGGCGCTGACCTGCCCATCGAAGCCGAAGACCGGGAAGCTGATGTCGGTCACGCCGGACGCCCGCGCACTCGGCTGCATTTCATAGCCCTGCTCGCGGACCGTATCGAGGCGCTTTTCAAGCCGCCGCAGCGCTGCCTGGCTGGCGTCCGGCAAATCGGCGATCGCGGCCGCCCGGCGCTCCGGCGAGGTGAAGGCCAGGAGGACGTGCCCCGAACAGCTCGTCATCATGTCCACCACCGTGCCCAGCCGAATGCCGAAGCCTACCGGCCCGGCGTTCTCCTGGCGATGGATCACCGTGGCGGCAGCGCCTGTGCGGACCACCAGATGGCACGACTGATTGGTATCGATCGACAACTGGTGCATGACCGGCGCCGCGACATTGCTCAAGGTATGCGCGGGCGTGGCCCGAAAGGCGACGTCCAGCACGCGGTAGGACACGCTGTAGCGGTCGTTGGCGGGATCCTTGCGCAGCCAGCCGCGCCGCTCCATCACGATGATGATGCGGAACACTTCGCTGATCGAACGCTCCAGCCGCTGAGCGATCTCGCTGATCGTAAGGCCGCTGGGATCGCGCGCGAAAAGTTCGAGGATCTCGATCCCTTTTTCCAGCGCGGGCGCGGAATAGGCACGCTTGCCGTCCGTCTCACCGCTTTCGGTGTCGGATCCGCGCTTTGCCCCTGATGCTCCTGCGGAGCGGACGTTGCCCAAAGTCTTTGCCCTTCCTTGCTCCTGCCCGCCCCCCGCGAGCCACGCGGCGGGGACCGTCCCCGCCGCGATCATCCTTGATGGCCGTTCGCTATCAGCCGGCTGCGACCACGCGCTGGTTCTGCTCACCCAGACCCTCGATGCCCAGGCGCACGGCCTGGCCTGCCGAGAGGAAGCGAGGCGGATCGAAGCCCAGTCCGACGCCGGCGGGCGTACCCGTCGATATCACGTCGCCGGGCTGAAGGCTCATGAACTGGCTGAGATGCGAAATGATCGCCGCGACGGGGAAGATCATTTCGGCCGTGGTGCCGTCCTGCACGCGCTCGCCGTCCACTTCCAGCCAGAGGCGCATGTCGTCCAGCGCCGGAGCCTCGTCGGGAGTGACCAGCCAGGGGCCGATCGGGCCGAACGTATCGCAGCCCTTGCCCTTGTCCCAGGTGCCGCCGCGATCGAACTGGAAGCTGCGTTCCGACACGTCGTGAACCACGCAGTAGCCGGCAACGTGGTCCAGGGCTTCGGCTTCGGAAATGTAGACCCCGCCCTTGCCGATCACCACGCCGAGTTCGACTTCCCAGTCCATCCGGTCCGAGCCGCGCGGCTTGACGATATCGTCGTCCGGCCCGCAGATCGCGCTGGTCCACTTGTTGAACACCACCGGTTCCGACGGGATCGCCATGCCGCTTTCGCGGGCGTGGTCGCGGTAGTTGAGGCCGATGCACACGAACTTGCCGACACCGCCCACACAAGGCCCGATCCGCGCGCCCTCGGGCGCGAGCGGCAGGCTTGCCAGGTCCAGCCCGCGCAGTGCAGCCAGCCCCTCCGGCGTCAGCACGTCACCGGCGATATCCGGGACGATCTGCGATATGTCCCTGATGCGGCCTTCACCATCGAGGATTCCCGGGCGTTCCTGCCCCTTCTCACCGAACCGCACTAGCTTCACAGCATACTCCTTCGAAAGATAATCACGTCAACAGCCGGTCGAGGTGCGTATAGCCGCCGTCCGGAAATATCCATTGTCCCGTCGTGTGGCTGGCCCGCGCGGAGAGCAGAAAGACCACGGTGTCCGCCACTTCGCCGGCCATGGTCATGCGCCGCCCCAGAGGTACCCGCTCCGAAATCTCCGCCAGCTTGGCGCCGGGATCCTCGAAACTCTCGATCCACCGGGCATAGAGCGGCGTCATCACTTCGGCGGGCAGCACCGCGTTCACGCGAATGCCGTCCGCCAGCAACGCCGCCGCCCATTCGCGCGTGAGGCCGAGCTGCGCCGCCTTGGCCGCGACGTAGCCACTGGTCTGGCCCTGCCCGGTCACCGCCGTCTTGGACGAGATGTTGACGATGGCACCCCGGCTTTCGCGCAAGTGCGGCAGGCAGTGATGGGCGAGCCCATAGTAATGCGCAAGGTTGGCGTGGACGGAGGCCATGAAGGCCTGCGTTCCGGCCTCCAACCCCACCCCGTCGTTCGCCCCGGCATTGTTGACCAGACCGTGGATCCCGTGGCCGGCGGCGGCGATCTCGGCGATCGCGTCCCGGCAGGCATCGTCGTCAGTGACATCGACTTGCAGGAACAGCGCATCGCCTTGCAGTTCGCGCAGCTCGGCTTCGAAGTCGGCGGCCAGGGGACTGCGCCCCAGGATCGCCGGAATGGCACCTTCGCGCGCGAGGGCCAGCGACACCGCGCCGCCGATACCCGCCCCGCCGCCGCTGACCACGACGACCTTGTCCTTCAGTTCCAGGTCCATCAGTCCACCCGGTACTGGGCGATCGATTCCGCCTTCATCTCGATGGAGAAGCCCGGACGCTCCGGCGGCATATAGGCAGCATCCCGGATCACGCAGGGGTCCACGAAGTGCTCGTGCAGATGGTCGACATATTCGATCACGCGGTCCTCCATCGTGCCCGAGAAGCAGAGGTAATCGATCATCGACAGATGCTGGACATACTCGCAGAGGCCCACCCCGCCGGCATGGGGCCAGACCGGCAGGTCGTACTTCGCGGCCATGAGCAGCACGCCCAGGATCTCGTTCACCCCGCCGATGCGGCAGCTGTCGATCTGCACGACGTCGATGGCCTCGCGCATCATGAACTGCTTGAACAGCATGCGGTTCTGGCACATCTCGCCCGTCGCGACACGAACCGGGTGGATCGCCTCGCGGATGGCCCGGTGCGCCTCGACATCGTCAGGACTGGTCGGCTCCTCGATGAACCAGGGCTTCGCGAAGGCCAGCGCATTGACCCAGTCGATGGCCTGCTGCCGTTCCCATATCTGGTTGGCATCGATCAGCAGGCGGCAATCCGGCCCGATCACCTCACGCGCGATGCGCACGCGGCGGATATCGTCCTCGAGATCGCGACCGACTTTCAGCTTGATCTGCCGGAAGCCTGCATCGACGGCCTCCTGCGCCAGGCGGCGCAGCTTGTCGTCGGGATAGCCGAGCCAGCCTGCCGAAGTGGTGTAGCACGGGAAGCCGCTCTCCAGCAGCCGCTCCACCCGCTTGGCCTTGCCTTGCGCCTTGCGCGTCAGCAGTTCGAGCGCTTCCTCCGGGCCGATGCAATCGGTCATGTAGCGGAAGTCGATGGCGCGCACGATCTGCTCGGGGCTCATCTCGCCGATCAGCCGCCAGAGCGGTTTGCCCTCGACCTTCGCCCACCAGTCCCACACCGCATTGACGACAGCCCCGGCGGCCATGTGCATGGCGCCCTTGTCGGGGCCGATCCAGCGCAACTGGCTGTCGCCGGTGACATGACGCCAGAACCGGCCCGGATCGTCCCTGATCCAGTCCAGCTCCAGCCCCACCACCAGCGGCCGCAGGGCTTCGATCGCGGCGACGCAGATCTCGTTTCCGCGGCCGATAGTGAACGTGAGACCGTGCCCCTCGATATCGAGATCGTCGGTTTCCAGGATGACATAGGCCGCCGAATAATCGGGGTCGGGGTTCATGGCGTCCGATCCGTCCAGCGCCAGGCTGGTCGGGAAGCGAATGTCGGCGGTGCGCAGGGCGGTAATGCGGCTCATTCGACGGTCCATCCGCCGTCGATCACTGCCGTGGTGCCGGTCGTGAACGCGCTTTCGTCCGAAGCGAGGTAGGTCGCCAGCGCGGCAATCTCTTCCGGCCGGCCAAGCCGGCCCACCGGCTGACGCGCGGCGAAGGCGCTGCGCGTCTCCTCGAAGGAGTTGCCGGTCGCCTCGGCCTGCGCCTTCATGCGCCCTACCAGCGACGGGCTTTCCACCGTGCCGGGACAGATCGCGTTGCAGCGGATTCCCATCTCCACGTAATCGGCCGCGATGGACTTGGTCAGCCCGATCACCGCCGCCTTGCTGGCGCCGTAGGCGAAGCGATTGCGCACCCCGATGATCGAAGAGGCGACCGAGGAGATGTTGACGATGGATCCCGTTCGCTTGTCCACCATGGCCGGGAGATACTCGCGGATCACGCGGAAAGCGGCCGTGACGTTGAGATCGAGCGCCTGCGTCCATTGTTCGTCGGTGCAGTCCAGCAACGTACCGGGATGGACGATCCCGGCGCAGTTCACCAGAATGTCGCAGCTGCCCGTCGCGCGCGCCAGTTCCCGGATGGCCCCGGCATCGGTGAGGTCGAGCACATGGGTCTCCACGCCCGCCAGGTCCGCCAGCCCTTCGCGGTCCCGGTCGACGGCATGAACCGCCGCGCCTTCCGCCACGAACCTTTCCGCGATCGCGCGGCCAATCCCTGCTGCCGCAGCGGTCACGACCGCGCTCTTACCGGCAAGTCTCATCAAGTACCTCGTTCGAATGGAGTGTCGGGCGATCCGGCTGAGCGTGACGTCAACCGCCGGTTCCCATGGCCGTTTCACGGCAGGCAGCCAGATCGCCGTCGCCGGCAAGCTGGAAATAGGCACGGCGGGCATTGCCGCCCATGATGGCGTCGCGGTCCCCAGCGCCGAGCGGCGCCAGGAGTTTCAGCGCGAGCGCGTGAACCTCGCGGTAACTGGCGGCCAGTTCGCAGACCGGCCAGTCGGAGCCATAGATGAGCCGACCGGGTCCGAAGCAGTCCAGCAGATGCTCCATGTAGCGCAGCATCTGCAGCTCGCTCCAGTCCCGTCCGCGCGCCTGGGTCACGAGGCCGGACAGCTTGCAGAACATCGGATAGGCCTGCGCGACATGGGCGATCCGGCTTGCCCAGGGCTCCCATTCGCCCGTCGCAATTCCCGGCTTGGCACCGTGATCGATGACGATGCGGCCCGGCCCCACGGCATCGAGAAAGGCAGGAACGCCCTCAAGCTGCGGCGCGTGAATGAGAAGGTCGTAGGCGTAACCGGCTTCCAGAACCTGCCGCACGCCGCGCCGGAAATCCGGGCGCTCCAGGAAGTCCGGATCGGGCTCGTCCTGCACATGGTGGCGAAAACCGATCAGGCGTGGCTCGTCTGCCAGCACGGCAAGACGTTCGGACAGATCGGGAGCGGTCAGGTCAACCCAGCCCACCACGCCCACGATAGCGGCATGGTTCGCGGCCAGGTCCAGCAACCAGCGAGTCTCGCCTTCGCTCTGGCGCGCCTGGACGGCAATGGAGCCCGCGATTCCGCAAGCGGTGAGATCGTTTGCAATAAGGTCGGGAGTGAAATCCCGATCGATGCCGGAGCCCGCCTCGATCCACGGGTATTCCCCCGGATCATAGGCCCAGAAATGCTGGTGCGCATCGATATGGCCCGACATCATCGATCGGCGCTCCTCTCTCTCACTGCCGTATTTGACAGCATCTTCTATATGTGAAAATTTAGCGAGCGATCGGGCATAGCGCAAGCGTCAATCTTTTTGGGAAGACGGTTGCGCGCGAAAGACCGGCGAAGCACAAGTCCTGAGGACGGGACGGAGAGGATGGAAATGGAGACGATCCTGGCGGCAGACTTGCCGGCGGTTCCACCGACGGGGCAACTTGCACCGGAAGAACCCGGCACCCCTTCGCGCTTCGTATTTCCGGGGTTCTGGCCCGGCTTCGTGCTGGTAACGAGCGTGTTCTTCGCCTGGGCGCTGGCAAACAACCTGAACGACATCCTCATCCGCCAGTTCCAGAAGGCCCTCGCCCTCTCGCGCGGAGAGGCCGGTTTCATCCAGTTCGTGTTCTACCTCGCCTATTTCGTCTGGGCGCTCCCTGCCGGCTTCCTTCTCAAGCGCTTCGGCTACCGGGCGGGACTGCTGACAGGGCTTGGCCTCTACGCGCTGGGTGCGCTACTGTTCTTTCCCGCGGCAGAAGTGCATCGCTACTGGGCCTTCCTGCTCGCCTTGTTCGTAATCGCCTCGGGCGCAGCATTTCTAGAGACTTCGGCAAACCCCTATGTCGCTCGCTTCGGCGACCCCTCGCGCGCCTCGCAGCGGCTTACCCTGGCACAGGGCTTCAACGGGCTTGGCGCCGTGGTCGCCCCGATCCTGGGCGGGCTCTTCATCTTCTCGGGCGTAGAGCACAGCGCGGCCGACCTCTCGGCCATGACTCATGCCCAACTCGAAGCCTGGCGCGGCACCGAGGCGGACATGGTCAAGATCCCTTACTTGTGCCTTGCCGGCTTCGTCGTGATCCTCGCCGCCGGGCTCGCGCGGGTTCGTTTGCCGCGAATCGAGAGCGCGCCGAACGACGCCCTGACCGGTGCCTCCACCGGCAGCTTGCGCACCGTGCTGGCCAATCGCCTCCTGCTCGGCGCCGTGATCGCCCAGTTCTTCTACGTCGGCGCGCAAGTCGGGATCTGGAGTTTCTTCGTGGACTTCACCAAGCACCTCGCCCCGCAGACGCCCGAGCGGACCGCTGCATTCCTGCTCTCCGGCAGCCTCGTGCTGTTCATGGCGGGCCGCTTCGTGGGCGCCGCCCTGATGCACCGCGTGCCGGCGGCAAAGTTGCTGCTGGGTTTCGCGCTCGCCAACATCGTCATGGTCGCAATGGCCATGTCGCTGAGCGGCGTGGCCGCCATTGCCTGCCTGGCGCTTACCAGCTTCTTCATGTCGATCATGTTTCCCACGATCTTTGCGCTGGGCATTCGCGATCTGGGTGCGGGCACCACGATGGGGTCTTCGCTGATCGTCATGGCCGTGATCGGCGGCGCCGTGTTCCCGCCGCTGATGGGCCTCCTCAGCGAGCGCGCGGATCTTCAGGTGGCGATGGCGCTGCCGCTGTTCTGCTTCGCCGCAGTGGCGCGCTTTGCCTGGGGCGCAGCTTCCCGTCCCTCGCCCGGATGACAATTGGCGTTAACTTCCTGGCCCTGGGAACTTTTCCGGATTGTCCCGCATTCTCAAGCCGGCAATGACAGGGCAGACAAGGCGCGGCGCCAGTGAGGACCGCAACGGTTCCCGGCGCCCGGAGGATGCAAATGAAGATCTACACCCTGAAGTTCGCACAGCCACACGGGGCTGGCGAAACCATCCATTTTGAAGCGTTCGATTTGCCCGAGGCCCTCATGCTAGCCCACCGAGAGGCCGCCACCCGCGACGCCGAGCTATGGGACGGCGAGACCCGGCTCTGTGCTATCCGCCGGTCGAAGGACGCCCCCTTGCGCCGCTCCCCTATCGTCGCGGCGCCCGATATCGACACTGACGTCGCCGCCTGAGCTTGCTCCGGACCCTCCTCGAATAGAAATCCAGTGCGGGAAAAACCGGTTTTTCCGCCACATACCGGGCACTTTGGCTCGGTATATCGGTTGAGCCTGCTGAATGCAGGCAAGGCTGGATGGGACCGGGCATGAGCAACAAGACAACACCTCGCGGCACCGTGCTGCGCCTTCGATTGGCTTCCGCGCTTGTCGTGACCAGTATCTGCGTCGCTCTCTGCGCCAACACGGCGCCGGTGCCTTCGCCTGCGGACCAGTATGGCGCCCTGTTCTCGGACGTACAGGAGAACAAGATCTTCGAGGACGGCAAGACGTTCGTCGATGCCGTGCCCCGCACTGATCCCGCAACGATCATGCGCAAGTTCGAGGCAGCGAAGCCCACGACGCCTCAGGAACTGCGCGCCTTCGTCCTGGCCGAGTTCATCGTCCCCGGCATAAACGACACCGCGCCGACCGCGATGCGCGCCCACATCAAGGCACTCTGGCCGCAACTCGTCCGCCGAGACGCACAAGCCCCGCACGCGGGAGATTCCGCGATCCATCTCGAACAGCCCTACGTCGTTCCAGGCGGCCGTTTCCGCGAGATGTACTACTGGGACTCTTATTTTACCATGCTCGGCCTCGTTGCAGACAAACGTGACGATCTTGTCGAAAGCATGATCGACAACTTCACCAGTCTGATCGAACGCTTCGGCCATATTCCCAACGGAACGCGCACTTACTATCTGAGCCGTTCACAGCCGCCGTTCTTTGCGCTCATGCTCGACCTGTCGAAGCAAACTGATACCGCAGTGCGCGCCCGCCGCCTTGCGGCACTGCGCAAGGAATACGCCTATTGGATGGCCGGCGAAGGTTGCGCGCAGAAATCCAAGAAACCCTGTGACCGCGTGATGCCGATGCCGGATGGTAGCCTGCTCAATCGCTACTGGGACGATCGCGACACGCCGCGCGACGAGTCCTTCGCCGAAGATCGCGCAACCGCGGCAAAAGCATCCGGCCGTCCACCCGAGCAGATGTACCGAAACCTGCGCGCCGGCGCGGAAAGCGGATGGGACTTCAGCTCACGCTGGCTTACCGATCCAAAGGATCTCTCCACGATCGAGACGACATCGATCGTGCCCATCGACCTCAATGCCTTGCTCTGGGCGATAGAGCGGCACATTGCCAAGCAATGTGCACAAGCGGGCGACAGGCCCTGCGCTAAAGAATTCGTCAAGCGGGCCGATCTACGCAAAGCCTCCGTCGATCGGTATCTGTGGCTGGGCAAGGAAGCCCGCTACTCCGATTGGGTCTGGTATGATCGCAAGGCAACGCCCGTCCTTTCGAGCGCAACTCTCTATCCTCTGTTCGTCGGCATGGCCTCCACCGGACAAGCCAGAGCGGTTGCGAATACGACCGGGGACAAGCTGATCGCGCCAGGCGGCCTGCGCACGACAAACCTCCGCACGGGCCAACAGTGGGACGCTCCAAACGGCTGGGCTCCTCTTCAATGGGTCGCCATAGAGGGTCTGGAGCGCTACGGCCACAAAGACTTGGCGCAGAACATCGCGACCCGCTGGATCAAGACTGTCGAAGTCACGTACCATGAAACCGGCAAAATGCTCGAAAAGTACGATGTCGAGGAGCGTCTGCCCGGCGGCGGCGGTGAGTATCCGCTCCAGGACGGCTTTGGCTGGACCAACGGCGTGGCAAGCGCAATCCTGGACCGTTACCCGATCAGCACAAACTGATCGGCATGGCGGGCGGGAATGTCTGCCAAACCCACCCAACAGGCGCATCTGATCCCGGCGGCCGAACATGAGCGTGGCCGACACCGGGCAATTTTCCGGAAAGTTGCCCGGCTGCTATCCTTTGTCGAAAACGTCTCGCGCGCGTGAAAGTTGGCGCCGGCGGAAACGGCGTCAGCTAAAGTTTCCGATCGAGTTCTACCCGCAGCGACCTTCCGTGATAGCGCACTTCCTGTCCTTCCGCCTCGTTCAACCCAGTGCCGGACTTCAGAGCTACGACCACAACTCTGAAGATGCGGCTCTGGGCCATCCCTGGGTATCGCCCTCGTCGCGGTCCGATGGTCAATGTGCCGGCCTTGTCGTCCAGGCTCAAATCGATCGTTGCCCGCTCGCCGCGCCGCCAGCCCTGACCATCTCCCGCATCATCGTAAAGGGTGAACCGTCCGTCTGCCCCGCGATAGATGCGCAGTTCGACCGGGAGGTTCGGCGAAGCATCCGCATATTGGACCGGTGACCCCAAGGGCAGAATAGTCCCGGCAGCAACATGGACCGGCAGACGGTCGATCGGCGCCGCGACGGAAATGCGCTTGCCGCCCCGGATGCGCTCGCCCGTCCAGAAATCATACCAGTCGGTGCCGGTCGGCAGGTAGACTTCGCGTGACGTCGCGGCTTTCCGCACCACGGGACTGATCAGGATGGACCGGCCAAACATATATTCGTCCGGGAGGTCGCGCGCCTCCATGTCATCCCGGAAACGCATCCCGACCGGATAAAGGAAGGAGGCGCCCCGATCGGTGACCTGCCATGACTGTGCGTAGAGATAGGGCAGCAGTCGGTAACGCAAGGCGATTGCAGAAAGCAGGGGCGCGCGCGCTGCCTCCGGGAAGCTGTATACTTCCTTGCCGGCACCCGTGCCGTGGATGCGAAACATCGGATTGAACACCGCCGACTGAAGCCAACGCGTGAACAGTTCCTGGTAACCGATGTCCGCCGGGTTGCCGCCGAAGAAGCCACCGATGTCGACCGACCAATAAGGAATGCCGCTCATCGAGAAATTCACGCCGGCGGGGATCTGCTTCCTGAACACGGGCCAACTGCCTGCCACATCGCCCGACCAGGTGATCGCGGCATTGCGTTGCTGTCCGGCCCATGCCGACCGCGTGAGGATGATCGGCCTCTTCGCCGGATAGTCTGCGCGCATCCCGTCATGGACGGCAGCCGTGTGCATGAGCGGATAGGCATTGTATACCTCGGCGCCGGGGCCGGCCGCCGTGGTGACATCGCGCATCTGCCCCCAGGCGCCGCCCAGTTCGGCCTCGCTTCCGTCCAGCCAGTAGCCATCGAAGCCGTTGACGCCCAACCGGGCGGAGATCTGCTTCCAGTAGAGGCTGCGTCCGTTCTTCGAGAAGGCGTCGTACCAGCGTCCCCGTCCGGCGGGATAGACGTTGTTGTAGGTCTCCGGATAGAGCGCGCCGGCCCTATCCAGTTCTTTCGTGGTGTCGAGGTCGAGATCGAACCGGGGCCATACCGAGACGATGCTGTGCACATGCTGGTCGTGTAGCGAAGCCAGCATATTCTTGGGATCAGGATAGCGGGCGGGGTCCATCAATTGGCTGCCCCACGCGCCAGGCTTCCAATATTGCCAGTCCTGAACCACGGCATCCAGCGGTATGCCAAGCCGCCGATACTCCGCCGCCACACCGAGCAATTCGGCCTGCGACTTGTAACGTTCCTTCGACTGCCAAAGCCCCCAGGTCCAGCGCGCCATGAGCGGAGCCTGCCCGGTCAGATCGCGATAGGCCCCGATGATATCGTCCACGTCAGGACCGGCGAAGAGGAAGTAATCGATCCCTTTCCCCGCTTGGGAGCGGAACACGATTTGCTCGCGGGCCTGCGGGACATCGACGTCGACATCGGTGACGGCCGGATTGTTCCAGAAGAGACCATAGCCGCGCGTCGATACCAGCACGGGAACGCCGACATCGGTATTGGCCTGCTGGAGCCGCGTGGTCGTGCCGATAAGGTCCAGAACCCCGGTCTGATGCTGGCCGAGACCGTAAATGCCTTGCGAGCCTTCCAGCCGGAAGCGCTGTTGCACGGCACCGTCGAGAACTGGCGTAGAGCCCATTTTCTGGGTCAGTGGATCGCTCTCGGCGATGATCGGCGCGCCATCTTCGCCTAGCATCGCGACTGCGCCTGCCTTCTTGTCGACGGCTATTTGCATCGCCGATGTCGTCAGCAGAAACCGGGAATCATTTTCCGACATGGACCAGCGGATCAACTTCGGAACACCTACGATCGCAAGTTCGCGCCCTGCTGATTTTGAAGCAGACGTACCGCTCGTGATGTGCACGGTTCGGTCGTTCCAGAAGGTAATGGTGAAAGAGGTTCCGCTACGCCGAAACGTAGCACTCGTCGCGGTTTTGCTCTCCACGGCAACTGATGAAGACAGGCTGGTAGAGGGTGGCTGCCAAGGCGCCTGAGCCGCGGCCGTCATAAAAATGGCGCATGTGGCTATACAACGCCCCAACGTCTTCATTCGCCCCTCTCCCAATCTATACTGCAAGAAGTATAATGGTGACACGGGCGGTCAAGGCAATTTTGAATAAATGTAATTGCGAAGTCCGCACGGATACTGGAACGAAGATGGTTCATGCGCACTGGTCCATCGTCAGGTCCCCCTGCCGAATGATTGCCGGAAGCTCCGGGAGGACTTGAACGGCCCGATTTACTTCAGGGATCAGGCTGTAGCGGCGGCTTGGCCTGTCAACTCCCTCCCATCACGCGCTCCCGAGCATAGTGCCACCGAATCCACAACGAGACATGAGATTATCTCAACGTTGCATGGCGGCGATCTCATGACACGCCACGGGTCCGATCGTGTTGTTATTACCGACAAGGAGGCACCGCTCCCGCCCGGCGCCTGACCCGTAAGCAGAGGAATTCAACATGCAACAGCGTGAACTGGGCGCTAACGGTCCAAACGTGTCCGCCATCGGTCTGGGCTGCATGGGCATGAGCTGGTCCTACGGCCCGCCCAAGGATCGACAGGAGATGATCGCCCTCATTCGCGAGGCCGTGGAACGCGGCGTGACCTTCTTCGACACTGCCGAAGTCTACGGGCCGCGCCTCAACGAGGAATTGGTCGGTGAGGCCCTCGCACCCTTCAAGGGGCAGGTCTTCATCGCCACCAAGTTCGGCTTCGAAGCAGCCCCCGGCGACACGGATCGCTGGAGCAAGCTCAACAGTCGGCCTGAGCACATCCGTAGAGTGGTGGAGGAATCGCTCGCCCGCCTGCGGGTCGAGGCGATCGACCTCTATTATCAGCACCGCGTCGATCCCGATGTGCCGATCGAGGATGTCGCGGGTGCGGTGAGGACGCTGATCGAGGAAGGCAAAGTCAAGCATTTCGGCCTGTCCGAAGCTGGCGTCGGCACGATACGCCGCGCGCACGCCGTGCAGCCGGTGGCCGCATTGCAAAGCGAATATTCGCTGTGGTGGCGCGAACCGGAGGATGAGGTCATTCCGGCGCTGCTGGAACTGGGCATCTCGCTTGTCCCGTTCAGCCCGCTGGGCAAGGGCTTCCTGACCGGCGCTCTGGGTGCCGATGCGGCCTTCGGCGGCGATGATTTCCGCAGCACGGTCCCGCGCTTCCAGGCAGAGAACATCAAGGCCAACCAGGCGCTGGTGGACATCATCCGCCGCTTCGCCGCCGATCGGGGCGTAACCCCCGCACAAGTGGCGCTGGCCTGGCTGCTGGCCAAGCATCCTTCGATCATCCCCATTCCTGGCACCACGAAAGTGGACAGGCTCATCGAGAACTTGGGCGCGGACACGCTTGCCCTCTCTACGGATGACGTCGAGACATTGGAGGCTGCATCCAGTCAGGTCCGCATCGCCGGGGACCGTTACTCGGCCGCGCAAGCTGCGATGGTGGGGCGCTGACATGGCCGTACATTATGACTTCTCCGGCCAGGTCGCCTTCGTCACCGGCGCGGGCAAGGGCATGGGCCTCGCCGCCGCGCAGGCCTTCGCCCGTGCGGGCGCTGCTATCGTGTTGGCGGATATCGACGGCGATCTTGCCGAAATTGAGGCCGCCAAGCTCCGCGACGCGGGACATCGCGCCGTCGGCATCGCCTGCGACGTGGCCGACGAGGCGCAAGTATCCGACGCTGTCGACCGCGCGGTGGCGGAGTACGGCCGTCTCGACATGGCATTCAACAACGCGGGCATCCAGGTGCCGCCCAGCGATGCTGCCGACGAGCCTGCGGAAAACTTCGATCGGGTCAATGCCGTCAACTTGCGCGGCGTATGGGCCTCCATGAAACATGAGCTGCGCCACATGCGCGCGCAGGGCTGCGGCGCGATCGTCAATTGCTCCTCGCTCGGCGGACTTGTCGGCCTGCCCGGTCGCGCAGCCTATCACGCATCGAAGCACGGCGTGATTGGTCTTACCAAGAGCGCTGCGGTCGAATATGCGCCGCGCGGTATCCGGATCAACGCCGTGTGCCCCGGCACGATCGACACGCCGATGGTCGCAGAGATGCTCGACGGCCAATCGGACGCCATGACCGAAATCCTGAAGATGCAACCGATCGGCCGCCTTGGGCACGCCGACGAGGTCGCGCAGGCCGTGCTCTGGCTGTGCAGCCCCGGTTCCAGCTTCGTCCTCGGCGTCGCGCTGCCGGTCGACGGCGGCTTCGTCGCCCATTGATCGGCGCCGTTCCCATGCGCCTTCTCTTTACAGCCATGACAGGACTGATCCTCATGACCAGCACAGCACAGGCCCAGCAGCCCAATGTCGAAGGCCGCCGCCTTTCGCCCGAGCAAGTGCGCAAGGTGGCCCCGGCCCTCGAAAAATACACGCAGGACCGTCTCTACGGCGACGTCTGGAAACGCCCCGGCCTTGACCGGCGCGATCGCAGCCTCATCACCGTGGCCGCCTTGATTGCGCGCGGGCAGGCGCCGGCGCTCACCTACTACGCCGATCAGGCGATCGAGAACGGCGTGAAGCCGCGCGAGATTTCCGAGACGATCACGCACCTCGCCTACTATTCGGGCTGGGGCAACGCGATGGCGGCGGTAGGCCCCGTTGGCGAAGTCTTTGCCCGGCGCGGCATCGGCAGCGATCAGCTTCCCGCCGAGACGCCGCCGCCGCTTCCTCTCGATGAGGCAGCGGAGGCCGTGCGCAAGCAGCGAGTTGGCGAACTCTATGACAGCGTTGCCCCCGGTCTGGTGGGCTACACCACCGACTATCTGTTCCGCGACCTCTGGCTCCGCCCGGACCTCGCCCCGCGCGACCGCAGCCTGGTGACGGTAGCCGCGCTGATCGCCGCGGGACAGACGGAGCAGGTCAGCTACCATCTCGGCCGCGCGATGGATGCGGGCCTCACCCAGGAACAGGCAGCCGAGGTGATCACCCACCTCGCCTTCTACACCGGCTGGCCCAATGCCATGTCCGCGCTGGCCGTCGCCAAAGACGTGTTCGCCCAACGCGCCGCGAAATGAGCGGCGCCACGATCCGGCGTTCGGCGAATATATTGGCGGTGGTCGCCGTTTGCGTGGCGTCTCCGGTCGCGGCGCAGACGGCGGAGGCCGGGGTCAGCCGCGCAGAAGAACGCACTGCCACACCAGGACCGGCCTCGAACTTCACTGGCTCCGTCACGGTGGGTCCGGTCTTTCCCGCATCGCCGCCCAGCGCGGTATCCGCCGGCGAAGTAACCTTTCAGCCGGGCGCCCGATCTAACTGGCATCGCCACCCGATGGGCCAGCACCTCATCGTCACCGCCGGCCTGGGCTGGACCCAGATCGAAGGCGGGCCAGTTGTGGAGATGCGGCCCGGCGATGCCGTCTGGTGTCCGCCCGGTGTGAAGCACTGGCATGGCGCATCTCCCCAAGAGGGCGTCACGCATATCGCGATCCAGGAAACGGTGGGCGGCGCGAACGTCGAATGGCTCGAACCGGTGACGGCCGCCCAGTACCGGCGGTAGGTTTCCGATAGAAAGCACAAACCGGCTTGGGATCGCGCGAAAGCACTCCTATGAGCAGAACAGCCACAGGAGTATCTTATCCCTCGATGAGCTTCAGCCGATCAGACATAGCCAATCTCAGCTACTTCCTGGCCATCGCAAGGCACAGAAACTTCCGGCGCGCCGGTGTCGAACTCGGCGTAAGTGCCTCGGCGCTCAGCCACTCACTGCGCGGTCTTGAGGAACGTCTGGACGTGCGGTTGCTCAACCGGACAAATCGCAGCGTCACACTGACAGCTGCGGGCGAAGCACTGCTGGCCGAAATCGCCGATCCTTTCGAGCGCATCGATGCGGCCGTCGACACACTGAACCGGTTTCGCGGGTCGCCAGCCGGCCGTATCCGGCTGAACGTGCCAGACCAGGCTGCGATCCACCTGCTCGCGCCAGTGATGCCGGCGTTCCTCGATCGCTATCCTGACGTCGAGATCGATCTCTGCGTCAACAACAGCATCGTCGACATCGTCAACCCGGGTTCGATGCCGGCATCCGTTTCGGCGGAACCGTGCCTGCGGACATGATCGCCCAGCGACTGACGCGCGACTTGCGGTGGGTAGTGGCCGGGTCGCCTGCCTATCTGGAGCGCTTCGGCATTCCGCAGCACCCCGAGGACCTGCAGGACCACCGCTGCGTGCAGATCAAGCTAGGCGACGACCGAACTTACAGCTGGGAATTCGACCGGGGTGAGGAAACGCTCTCGATCTCAGTTCCCGGCCGCATATCGATGAATGACAGCGAGACGGCCGTGGCTCTCGCCCGGCATGGTGCAGCCCTGATTTACGCCACGGAAGAAAGCGTGGCGGAAGAGGTTGCGCGCGGGGAACTGCAGCTGGTCCTTACCGAATGGGCTTCGCTCGATGATGGGCTGCACATCTACTATCCCGGCCGCAGGCAGTTGCCCGTCCCGCTGCGGCTGCTGATCGACCTGATCCGCGAATTGAATCCGATCGGCGATTGAAACCGACGACTGCATGCTGGAAGGCAACCATGAAGCTCATTCTGACAACGCTCTGTGCCCTGTCCCTCGCTACCAACATTGCCCCCGCGTCTGCCCGGGACCAAGGGAAGCCGGATCTTGGCACGGCCATGGTTCGCATGGCCGAACTCGAAATAGATCCCGCACAGCTCGATGCCTATAAGGCGATCCTGGCGGAGGAGCAGGAAGCCTCGGTCCGCCTGGAGCCGGGCGTCCTGATGCTCCATTCCTTCGCCATCGCCGAGGCGCCGGCCAAGATCAGGCTGCTTGAAGTCTACGCCAGCAAAGCTGCCTATGAGAGCCACATTCGCTCGCCGCAGTTCCTGAAATACAAGATTTCGACGGAAAAGATGGTGAGGTCGCTGCGGCTGGTCGACATCGACCCGATCCTTCTTTGCGCTAAATCCACCGGGACACCCGGCGGACAGGGCGTTTGCACCGGCCCGGTCAAGTAGCGCGCGCCGCCTACTCGAAGCCAGTGCTCCCTCAATGACGGGCGAAGGCCTTTGCCTTCAGACCGGCGTTCTGATCTTTGAAAGAAGGAAGCAAGACCTCGATTGCAAGCCCGTCATTCCCGCAGGAATCGGGGGCAAGCGCGGCGGCCGTGCCGCCATGAGCGGCAGCAATGGCCTGGACCATGCTGAGACCCAGCCCGTACCCCGGCCCGGACCTGCCGAGTTCCAACCGAACCATCCGCTCGAAGATGCGTTGACGATCCTCCACGGCAACGCCCGGCCCATCGTCGCGCACGCTCAACGCGATCTCCTCCGCCAGGTTGCGGACAAGGAGAGTCACGGTGGTACCGCGCGGCGTATGGACCAGCGCATTGTCGAGCAGGTTTGCGGCTATTCGCTGAAGCAGCGCCTGATCCCCCAGCACGAAGGCTTGTTCGGTTTCGATCAGGAGCCGATGTCCGCTATCCTCAAAGGCCGGCCGGTGGGCCTCGGCGATCTGTTCAACTGCCTCGCCAAGGTCAAGGCGAACGAAGCGTCGCTGGGCCCGTCTACCATCTATTTCCGCGATGGAGAGCAAGCCGGCGAAAAGGTCGGCCAGTCGGTTGCCGTCTTCGATCGCTGCCTCCAGCAGTTCCTGCTGCTCCACGTCCCTGGCCATGCCGGCCGACCGCTCCAGCTTGGTCTGCATGCGGCTGAGCGGTGTGCGCAAGTCGTGGGCCAGGCCGCTCGACAATTCGCGTAACCGCGTCACCAGCGCGACGATCCGGTCGAGCATGCCGTTGAGAACTGTCGCAAGCTCGTCGAACTCGTCCGAAGTTCCTTCCACCGGCATTCGGCGAGACATGTCACCGGCCATGATCGCCTCTGCCCCACGTGCCATGGCGTCCAGGCGCCGGCGCACCGCGCGGCCGAACCCGAGAATGAGGGCAAGATTGACGAGGAACAGGATTCCGAAGGCGGCAAGGAACAGCCGCAGGAGGACCGCATCGATCTGGTCGACCGCCGTTCTATCCGCTGCAACGAGCAGATATCCGCCACCGCCGAGCCGGGAATTCAGGCCCTGGGCAATCGCATCTCGCCCGTCCGGATGTCTGAAATGGATGAATTCGCTCCATCCAGACGGCGGCATGTCCGCGTCTAGCCCTCCCGCCCGGCGCACCCCTTGGCCATCTGCGACGATATAGCCCATCGTCCGATCCAGAGCGATGTCGACCACCGCCAGGTGCCCGGTCGGCACGGGCGGCGTGTAGGCATCCTTGGCACGCACCAGCTGCACCAACGCCTCGAACCCGTGCGTACGCTCGAATTGGAGGAGTGTTCGAGCATCGACGGCAATCCGTTCATCGATCTGACGCTCGACCTCCTCGTGAACGTACCAATAAGTCAGTCCCCCCAAGGCTGCGGTGATCAGGCACGATACCAGCGCCACGACCAGCGCGAGCGTCTGGACGGTTCGAGGATGCGGCAGGCGTCGCGGCAACCTTCCGCCCGGCGGGTCAGTCGGCATCGCAGTTCAGAATATATCCCGATCCCCAGATGGTTCTGATCGCGTCAGGCCAAACAGTAGAGCATTTCATTGTAGCGTTCGGCAGTTCGCGCCGAAGTTCAACCAGCGCTCCTGTAGTTGGAGTCGCCCAGCCGGGATGCAGAATTGTACCTACCGACTGCTCAGCGCGGTCAATTCTAGGTCGGTCGCCGTCACCAGCGGCCAACCAGTTCGTCGCCTTTTGCCAGTCGGGCAGCCCTACAAGATAAAGCCATTGCCAGATGCGGCCAACCTTCTGACCATAAAGCTTTTTCGCAGCCGATCTCAGCGTCCAACCATTTTTACAAGAGCACCGTCACGGTTTTCGTTTCAGTGTAATTGATCACACCCTCCTCGCCGACTTCACGGCCCCATCCGGACTCCTTGACGCCGCCGAACGGTGCAGAAGGATCGTTCATGCCATGCGTGTTCACCCAGACCACGCCGGCCTGAAGACGCCGCGCCGTCAGATGTGCGCGCGAGATATCCCGCGTCCAGATATTGGCGGCAAGGCCGTAGCGCGTGTCATTCGCTGCGCGCACCACCTCGTCGGCATCGTCGAACGGCGTCGCCACCAGCACCGGCCCGAAGATTTCCTCGCGCACGATGGCGGCATCGGGATCGGGGTTGGCGAAGATGGTCGGCTCGACAAAGTAGCCCTCGCGATCGCCCGTACCGCCGCCGCAGACCAGTTCCGCACCGGCCTCCTTGCCCTGCGCGATGTAGTCCAGCACCCGGCTCTGCTGGGCACGGGACACGAGTGGACCCAGCATGACCTCGGGATCTCGCCCATTCCCCAACTTGAAGCCCGCCGCCGCCTCGGCCACCCCTTCGACCACCCGGTCGAACACCGAACGCTCCACATAAAGGCGCGACGCCGCCAGGCAGACCTGCCCGGAATTGAAGAACACCGCCAGCGCCGCCCCCATGGCTGCCGCGTCCAGGTCGGCATCGGCAAAGACCAGCGAGGGCGACTTGCCGCCGAGTTCCAGAGTGACCCGCTTCAGGTCCTGCGCGGCGGTCTGGACGATCTGCTTGCCCACGCGGGTCGATCCCGTGAAAGCGATCTTGTCGATCCCGGGATGCTCGACCAGCGCCTGTCCCGCTTCATGGCCGTAGCCCGTGACGACGTTGAGCACGCCTTCGGGCAGACCCGCCTCCAGCGCCAGTTCGGCCAGGCGCAGGGCAGTGAGCGGGGTCACTTCGGACGGCTTCAGCACGATCGTGCAACCGGCAGCGAGGGCGGGCGCAATCTTCCAGGCGGCCATCGCCAGGGGATAATTCCAGGGCACGATCTGACCCACGACCCCGATCGGCTCCCGAACGGTATAGGAATGATACTGGCGGCCGTCGCCCGAGAACGGGTTGACCTGCCCGCTGATCTTGGATGCCCAGCCCGCCATGTAGCGGAACACGTCGACTGCCGAGGGCACGTCCACCGCAAGCGCATGATGGTAGGTCTTGCCGTTGTCGTAGCTTTCCAGCAGCGCCAGTTCGTGGGCGTTCTCCTCGATCGTTCGAGCGATCGCCTCGATGATCCGGCCCCGGTCGAGCGGGCGCATGCGCGACCATTCCGCGCTCTCGAACGCCTTGCGCGCACGCGTGACGGCACGGTCGACATCTGCCGCGCTGCCCGCCGGCACACTGGCGAAGACCGTGCCGGTGGCGGGGTCCTCTACCTCGATACGCGCGCCGCTTTCCGCCTCGCAGCGCAAACCGCCGATCAGCATCTGCGTGACCGGCAGGTCCACTTCGTGACCGGGCTCGCCATGGCGGGTCACTGCGAAAGTCGAGGGTGCATTCATCTTGTGTCTCCAGTGAAGGCGCAAAAAGGAGCCGCACCGAGATCGACCCCGGCGCGGCTCATGGGGAGGAGCTTTAGAAACTGGCCGACACGGTCAGGCCATACGTGCGGGGCCGACCGGCGAAGCGCACGGTCGTGTCAGTGATGCGGGTGGCGTTGGACCAGTAATACTTGTCGGTCAGGTTGCGCACGAAAGCGGTCACTTTGTAGCGCTTGTCGTCGAAACTGAGGCCGGCGCGCAGGTCGATCAGGGTATAGTCTGCGATGGTCAGCCCACCCCTGCTGGTCAGTTCTGCCGAAGGCGTCTCACGCGCATCGCCGAGAACCGCCTTGGTATCGCTCTGGAAGCTGAGGTTGCTGCCGACGAACGCACCGATGGTATCGCCCAATGCCCAATCGTACTGCCCGTCGATCACGATCTGATACTTCGGTGTATAGGGGAACGACGATCCGCCGAAGTCGACCTGATTGCCATAGGAATCGTAGTTGACGAAGCTGCCCTTGATCTTCGTATCGAGGTAGGTCGCCCCGATCGAGACGCGCAGTCCGTCCGTGGGGGCAAGGTCGAGCTGGATCTCGGCGCCCTGGACGCGGGACTTAGGCACGTTCACCAGCGCTTCCAGCGGACCGAAGATGTTCGGATCGGCTACGACCCGGCCCTTGAACTGCTTGTTGCTGTAATCGTAGTAGAATACCGCGCCGTTGACTTGCGCGGTCCTGTTCAGCAGCGTCAGCTTGGCGCCGATTTCATAGGCGGTGACGGATTCCTGCTTGACCGGCGCGAACTGGTTGGCGTCACTGGCCGAGAGCAACGGGAAGCTGCCCGACTTGTAGCCCTTGCTGACCGAGGCGTAGAGCAACGCGTCCTTCGAAGGCTTGAAATCCACGCCCGCGCGCCAGGACACGTTGTCTTCGTCCAGGCTATCCTGCACTTCGACTGCCGTCAGTGTGGAAGCGTCGATGGTGACGCAGGCACCGGGCGCGATCGAAATCGGGTCCAGTCCAGCCCCGCCGCGTATCGCGTTGAGCAGGTTCTGGATGCCCTGGCCCAGCGCGAAGCCACGGTCGGCGGTGCATCCGGCAAAGTCTATCTTGGTATCGGTGTAGCGAATGCCGCCGTGTAGCGTGACCATGTCCCCGATGTCGTAGTCGAGATTGGCGAAGACGGCCTTGTTGACGAACTTCTGCCGCGCATACTGGCTGTAGACGAAGAATGGCACGCCCAGTCCGGCATCCACGAAGTTATAGGCCGATGTGGACTGATCGTAAGGTCCGGCGTCATCTTGCTGATAGGTCTTTTCGCGCGCGTAATTGGCACCGATGATCCAGGTGAGGCCGCCCGTCTTGCCCTGAAGGCGAAGTTCCTCAGACAGCGCGGTGATCTTGCCGGTGGTGTTGTAGAAGTAGTCCCGCAGCGCCACGCCGTCAGGGTCGATATCGGCGTCGTTGTGATACTTCGAAAAACTGGTGATCGAGGTCAGTGTGATATCGTCGCTGAGGTCCACGTCGCCGCGCAGCGAAGCCTGATAGAACCAGTCGTCGCGCTTGGGGGCCTGCTCCGGCGTCCAGTCGGCATCGCGGTTGTTGGCAGGCGCGATCGGATAAGTCGCAAGATCACCGAGCCGCGCCGGATTGCCGAGCGGCACCACGCCGATAAGCTGCGCGGCCTGTCCATCGCTCTTGTCGATGAAGCCGTTGAGGTTGAGTTCGAAACGCACGCTGTCGGCGGGCTGGAAATCGAGCAGCAGGCGCCCGGTGGTGAAGTTGCGGTCGCCCAGCTTGTCGTCGCGCGTATAGCTGCGCTGCCATGCCCCGCCCTGCTCGGTGCGCACGGCGACGCGGGCGCTCAGCGTGTCGGAGATCGGGCCGCTGACATAACCGCCTGCGGTGATTTCCCCGAAGTTCTGGATGCCGGCATCGACACCGGCCTTGAATGTGGAGGTCGGCTTGGCGGCGATGTAGTTGATCGCGCCGCCCGTCGCGTTCGATCCGAACAGCGTGCCCTGCGGGCCTTTCAGCACCTCCACGCGTTCGAGGTCCAGCGTCGCGCCGCGCGTCATGATCGAGAACGGCAGCGGCACCTGATCCTGATATATGCTGACGGTGGGCTTCGCGGCCAGGCTGGTATCGTAAAAGCCCACGCCGCGCAGCGTGTAGACCGGCGTGGCGTAGGCGCTCTCGGTATAGTTGAAGCCCGGCACGATCTTCACCAGATCGCCGACATTGGTGATGCCCTGATCGCGCAGCTTTTCGCCGGAAGCCGCGGTGATGGAAAGCGGCACGTCGTTGATCGCCTCGGAGCGCTTCTGCGCCGTGACGACGATCTCCTGGATGCCCCCGGTGGGGGCCGATTCCTGAGCATGAGCTTGTGCCGAGATTGCCAGCGACGACGCGCCTGCCATCAACAAGACGTTGCGATTCATGGTTCTTACCTCTCCCGTATGTCCGCGCTTTTGCGCCGGACTGTTCTTGTCTCGGCCCGGTCCCATGCCGGGCCGGTACTCCTCAATTTTTGACGAAGCGGATCGGCAGAGACTTGTAGCCCCCGACGAAATTGGTCTCGACCAGGCGCGGATCGCCCGCGAGTTCCACGGATTTCAGGTGCGGCAGCAGCTCCTGGAACAGCACCCGCATCTCCAGCTTGGCGAGGTGCTGGCCGAGGCACATATGCGGTCCGAACCCGAAGGCGACGTGCTGATTGGGTGAGCGGGTGATGTCGAAACGGTCGGGATCGACGAACACATCGGTGTCACGGTTGCCGGAGGGGTAGCACATCATCAGGCGGTCCATCGCCTTGATCGACTGCCCGCGCAGGACTGTATCCTCCGCCGCATTGCGCATGAAGTGCTTGACCGGACTGGTCCAGCGGATCGCCTCGTCCACCAGGCTCGGGATCAAGCCGGGGTCCTCCTTCACCTTGGCGAAATTCTCCGGGTTCACGATCATGCCGTGCAGGCCGCCGGCGGTCGAGGACGAAGTCGTATCGTGTCCGGCCGTCGCGATGGCGACGTAGTATCCATTGGCCTCCGCGCGCGGGATCGGCTCGCCGTTGATGCGGGAATTGGCGATCAGCGAAAGCAGGTCGTCGGTCGGTTCCGCACGGCGTTTGGCGCTGAGATCGTCGAAATAGGCGTAGAAGTCTTCCAGCGCAGCAGCCCACATTTTTGCCCCGGCCACCGGGTCGGCGACCATCTCGGGCCGTTGCTCCTCGGGGTCGTGGACGCCGAAGAATTCCTGCGTCAGCTTGAGCATGCGCGGCTCGTCTTCGGGCGGAACACCGAACAGCGTCATGATCACCCGGAGCGGATAGTGCAGCGCGAAGTCACGCACGAAATCGCACTCGCCATCGAAGCTGAGCAGGTTCTCGACCGACTGGCGCGCAAGACGGCGCACCTGTTCCTCAAGCTGGCTGACCCGGCCCGGCAGGAACCAGTTCGACGTGAGGTTGCGATAGGAAGCGTGTTCCTTGCCATCCATGTAGGTCAGCGAGGAAATGATTTTCGTCGATCCGCCGTTGATCGAGCGGGTGAATTCATCCGAGGCCCGGTCGTTCAGCACCGGGTTGAAATCGGCGTTGCGGAACAGCTTCGAATTGCGCTCGGCCTCGCGAATGTCCGCGTGCTTGGTGACGATCCAGATCGGATCGAAACCCGGGACGTGCGCCTTGGCCAGCGGCATGTTCTCGCGCAGCCAGCGGAAGGTGCCGTAGATCAGCACGTCGTCGGTGTAGGATTTGGGCGAGATCACGATGCGCGCGATCTCCTCCGGTATGACGGGGCAGCTCTCGGTATCGAGCGAAACGGTCATGGGCTCTCCCTCGGGCGGTTGGTTCCGCCGTCAATTGCGTGTTACATACACGTAACTGTAGACAGGGCCCGAGGTCAATCGTAGATATAGGTCCGACCATTCGAGGGATGAAATGCCAAGAATGGCTGTTTCCCGGTGCCCAAAGCACCGATCAGCCATAGGACCATCCCGCTAATCGAATGGCGAGGCGAAGATCGAATAGGAGAGAGATGCGCCATGGAAATTCGTGCAGCAGTGGTTCACCGCCCGGGCGAGGACTTCGCCGTCGAGACGCTCACGCTTTCAGGGCTGCGACCCGACGAAGTGCTCGTGAAAGTCGTCGCAACGGGCCTGTGCCATACCGACCTCGTCGTGCGCGACCAGATCCTGCCGGTGCCGCTACCCGCCGTTCTGGGTCATGAGGGTGCGGGAATCGTTGAGGAGGTGGGAGCAGAAGTGACGACGCTGAAAGTGGGTGACAGCGTCATCCTGGGCTTCGCCGCATGCCGGGCATGTCCGCAGTGCGACGCCGGCGAACCCGCCTATTGCCAGGACTTCGCCGCGCTGAATTTCGGTGGGCGCCGGATGGACGGCAGCACCTGCATCCACGACGGCGACCACGACGTCAGCAGCCATTTCTTCGGGCAATCGTCTTTCGCCACTCACGCCATCGCCGCCGCGCGCAATCTGGTGAAAGTGCCCAGGGAAGCGCCGCTGGCGCTGCTCGGGCCGCTCGGCTGCGGGATCATGACCGGGGCGGGTGCCGTGCTCAACGCCCTTGATGTCAAGCCGGGTGAGAGCCTGCTGGTGACGGGCGCCGGGCCGGTGGGCCTGAGCGGGGTGATGGCCGCTGCCTATGCCGGAGCGCACGCGATCATCGTCTCCGACCCGCTTGCATCGCGGCGTGAGATGGCGCTCGATCTTGGCGCAACCCATGCCCTCGATCCCGCTGAGGGACCGCTGGCCGAGCAGGTCCGTGCCATCCTGCCGTCAGGCGCCAAAGCCATGCTCGACACCTCGGGCGTGCCGGGGGTGATCGAGGACGGAATGGGCGCTATGGCCGTGCTGGGGCGCCTCGCCATGGTCGGCGTACCGCGCAGCGCGGACGCCGCAATCTCGCTCAATCTCCTGCACATGCTCTCGCTCGGCCTGAAGGTCTGCGGGGTGACCGAAGGGAACGCCGACCCGCAGGAATTCTTGCCCAGACTGATCGAACTCCATGCCGCCGGGCACTTCCCGTTCGACCGGATGATCCGCACTTATCCGCTCGACCGGATCAACGAGGCCGTTGCAGACCAGCACGCGGGCCGCTGCGTCAAGGCCGTGCTGACGATGTGACCCGATGGACCGGGCGGCCTCGAAGGCTGTCCGGTCTCAGGCTTCCGCCTGCCCCCTGATCGCGTCGAAGTGACGGAAGAACGCGCGCTGGCGCAGGACACCGAAGAAATCGAGCATCAGCGGCAGTGCCTGCTCTACCAGATCGGCCGCCTCGCCCACTTCCACCCGCCCGGTCACGCGTTCGAGGAAGGTCGTGGCTTCCCACTTGCCGACGAAGTCCGCCGCTTCGACATAGAAACCCAGCACCTCGGGGGTGTAGTCCAGATGCGCGTCGAAGCCGGCCTTGCGCATGTCCCCCCAGATGCGGACCATCTGAGCATCGGAAATGGATAGTGCATCGCCGTCGGGCGTCTCAATCACCGCAAGGACGCCGATGGCCGCGAGGATGCGGGTATCCTCGGCGGCGGAAGGATAGGTTTCCAGCAGCGAGGCGACCGTGACCGGCCCCTGGTCCTCGCCCGCGCGGTGCGCCACGAGTTGTTCCAGCTGGTCCAGCGCCGTCGTATCGACACGGGGCTGCTGGCCGCCGCCCTCCATCAGCGCCTTGATCTGCGACAGGCTGAGGCGACTTTCATGCTGGAGCTTGCGGACCGTGGCGATCGCCTGGACATGATCCTCGCGGTAGATCGCGACCGTGCGCTTGGGCCGGTCCGGCTCCGGGATGACACCGCTGCGCAAATAGAGGCGGATCACCTCCCGATGCACGCCGGTGCGTTGTTCAAGCTCACGCATCTTCATGGGCACGTTTAGAGCATGGCACGGGGGCCTTCGCAATGCGGCGCGCCCGGCCTGCGAACAGGCACAGCGCGGCGATCTCGCAGCCGATCAGGATCGCGATGGCCGTCATCGCGCCGTCTCGCCCGAAACTTGCCCCTGCCGCCGCCAGCGCGCCAACGGCCATCTGGATCGCTCCATAAAGCCCCGAAGCCGATCCGAAGGCGGCGGGATCGACGGACGTGGCCAGCGCCAGTGCCGCCGGTCCGGCAAGACCGACGCCGCAGGTGAAGAGGAACATCAGCCCCGTCACGAGGACCGGACTGGCAAGGCCGGAAAGGAATGCCGCCAGCAGCCCAAAGGCCGCGCCCAGCGACAGCCGGCATCCCAGTGCCAGCATCCGGGGCGCCGACCAGCGCTGGCTCTGCCGCGAGGCGGTAAAACTGCCGATCCAGGCCCCGGCCACCACCACCCCAAGGTGCATGCCGCTCGCATCGGGCGTCAGTCCGAAGCGCTGCTGGTAGATGAGCGGCGCAGCGCTGAGGAAGGCATACCAGCCGGTAGTGACGCAGCCGCCGCCGATCGCGTAGGCCGCGAAATGACCCGAGGTGACCAGCCGCGCATAGTTTCCCAGCACGCCCCGTGTCGTTGCCGAACGCGGCGTACCGGTCTCCGGCAGGAGCGAGACAATTGCAGCAGTGTTGAGCGCGCCCGACAGTCCCAGCAGGATCAGGATGGATTGCCAGCCCGCGTGAGTGACCAGGAACCCACCGATCACCGGGCCCAGCCCCGGCCCGACCAGAATCATCAGGTTGAGCTTGGCGAGGTTGCCGGTCGAGCCTTCCTGCGTGCTTACGTCACGCACGATGGTCCGGGCGATCACCATTCCCGCGCTGCCGCCCAGCGCCTGCGCGAACCGACACACGTTGAAGAAGCTCGCCGAAAACGCCGTTGCCGCGATGAGGCTTGCCAATGTGAAGACGGCGCTGCCGCCGATCAGGACAGGCCGCCGGCCGAAGCGGTCGGACAGCGGGCCATGCACGAGCTGCCCGAAGGCGAGACCCCAGATGTAGAGGCTGATACCGAGTTGCAGTTCGGCGTTGCGAGCACCGAAGGCCTGCGCGGCGACTACCAGCGCAGGGGCGAAAATATGGATGCCGAGCGTTCCGCTCAGTGTCATCGATCCAAGCAGCCAGATCGGCACCCTCGCGCGGGCACCGATTCCGGCCTCGCTCAAACTGGCCTCACCCAGACCGGCAGGCATTACTCGGCGGCGACGAGTTCGCCCTGCTCCGCCTCGAACAGATTGCTCAGGACGCGGCGGGCCTGATTGACCGCACCATCGCTGGCGATACCCACGAAGCCGCGATGCGGTGCATCATCGATGCGCAGCTGCTGGGCCTGCAGCGTTTCCTCGTCCTCGGTAATGGTGTCGAAGAACTGGTCGAACAGCACCTCGGGCACGCCGCTTTCCTTCGAGGCGGTGGTGCAGATGGTCCAGAGGTAGTGGCTGGACCGGTCGGTCTCAGGCGTGATGAAATGATTGTTGGCAAGCATGAAGCCGTTATCGCGCTTGCCTTCGTAGGCTCCGGTCCCGACATCGCAGCCGCCCGCATTGACGCGGCAGGTCATGCCCACGCGCGGTTCGAAGCGCACTTCCTGCCAGCGATCGACCCGGCCCTTGAAGCCGCCTGCATCGATGTAGGAGCGCGGCGGAACCGAGTTGGGCATCTTGCGCAGCAGCGTGACCTTGTTGCCGTCGAACTCCACCTTGGTGTCGGCACCGTAATGCTGTTCCGGGTTGCCGCCGATGGTACGCACGTGGATGTAGGGGACGTGCGTCAGGTCCATGATGTTGTCGATGATGAGCTGCCAGTCGGCCTTCACATGGAAGTTGTAGGGGCGCCAGGTCCAGGCCGGATCGTTGTGCTCGGGGCTGTCGATCACGGTGGAGGGATCGGCCAGCGCCTCGTCTCCCATCCAGATCCAGATCAGGTGATCCTTTTCCAGCACCGGATAGTGGCGGACATTGGCCGAGGGCGGAATGCGGGTCTGGTTGGGGATGCGCGTGCAGGCACCGAGGCGGTTGAATTCGACGCCGTGGTAGCAGCAGCGGATGACATCGCCTTCGACATGGCCCGCGCTCAGCGGCATGGCGCGGTGACTGCACCGGTCCTCCAGCGCGGCGATCTGGCCGTCCGAGGTGCGGAAGAGCACGACCGGTTCATTCAGAAACCGCCGCGCCAGGGTCTTGCCGGGCTCGATCTCGGCAGCAAAGGCGGCGACGTACCAGGTGTTGCGAATGAACATGAGACTCTCCTTGTCCGGATCGGTCTTGCCGCCGTCCGGATTGCTTTACGGATAGAAGCTATCCCGGCGGAAATCCCGCCTCCAATCGCAATTGAATAAAGCCATTGGAAAAGCGGGACGAGCGCCGGCATGCCATGCGCTTACCGGAGGTAGAGGCCGCCGTTCATGTCGAGCGTGGCCCCCACGAAGAACCCGCCGCGATCCGAGGCGACCAGCGCGACGGCAGCGGCGATCTCGCCCACTTCCATGAAGCGGCCGACCGGCACTTCCGCCTCCACGCGGGCGATCTGTTCTTCCGAAAGGCGCCCCTTGGCGGTGTCGATCGGGCCGGGCGCGATGGCGTTCACGGTCACGCCGGTTCCCGCCAGGTAACGCGCGAAGTACTTCGAGAGCATGATCGCGCCCGCCTTCGAGGCCGCATAATGCGGCGAGGCGACGGTGCCGCCGTTCTGGCCCGCCAGCGAAGTGACGTTGACGATGCGGCCATAACCGTTCGCCTTCATGTGCTCGGAAAAGATCTGGCAGCTGAGGAACACGCTGCGCATGTTGATGGCGACGATCTCGTCGAATTCCTCCGGGCTGATATCCTGCGTCGGCGTGCGGCGCGCGAGACCGGCGTTGTTGACGACGATATCGACCCGCGCCCACGCGTCCGCGATCCGGTCACGCGCGGAGAGGAAATCGTCCTTGCTGCGAACGTCGAGGGCGAAAGCCATGGCCGTCTCGCCCGAAGGATCGAGCGAGCGCGCCACCGCTTTGGCAGCGTCCAGGTCGAGGTCGCTTACGGCCACCCTGCCCCCGCCCGCATGGATCTCGCGCGCAACGGCCTCGCCCACCCCGCGCCCCCCGCCGGTGACGAGCGCGGTACGCCCCGAGAAGGAGAAGCTGCCGTTGGAAGGAAGCTGGGTCGGCACGGTCATCACGATTTCCTTGATACCTGAATTTCATTGAAAAAGGCGGGGAACGGCGCACCGCTCCCCGCCAGGCCGTCAGCGCCGAATGCTGAGAGTGATGCCGTAAGTGCGCGGCGTGTTGGTGAAGATCTTCCAGTAGGTCGTGCCGTTGCCCGGCACCGCGAGGAAGGCGGTGATGTCGTCGGCATTGACGATCTGGTAGTTGTTGGTGAGGTTCTTGCCCCAGATGCCCAGGGTCAGACGGCCATCGGAAGACTCGTAGTTCAGGCGCGCGTTAAGCGTGCGGCCGCGGGTATCGTCGTAGAGGTTCTGGTACAGGCGCAGCGTGTTCGCATCGTCGGTCGAGATGCGCGCGGAATAGTTGAAGTCCACCTGCGGTGTCAGGCTGGCGCCATTGCCGAGAAGTGCCTGATAGCTCGCACCGATGGTGAAGGCGTCACGCGGCGCGAACTTCGCGGGATTGCCGGAGTAGTCGAGGCCGACCAGCGGGTCTTCCAGCGAAGTATATTTGCCGATGAGGTGGGTATAGTTCCCCGTCAGGCGCAGTCCGTCCATCGGCCGCAGCACGGATTCGATTTCCCAGCCCTTCATCTTGAGCGTGCCGTTGTAGGTATGGGCGATGCCGCCTGCGCCGGAGAAGTTCTGGAGATCCTTGGTCTTCTGGTGGAACAGGGCGACGTTGAAGTCCAGCATGTCGCCAAACAGGCGGGTCTTGGCGCCGACTTCGTAGTTTTCGGCATGTTCGGGTGCGAGCGGGATGGTGGGATCGCGATAGGCGTTGTCCACGAAGCCGCCCGATTTGAAGCCCTTGGCGTAAGTCGCGTAGAGATTGACCTTGTCGAAAGGCTCGTACTTGACCGTGAAGCGCGGGGTGAAGGCGTTCCAGGTCTTCCCGCCCGAGGCGATCACTTCGCCCGGGAATCCGAAGCCCGGGATGGCGCCCGCATCAGTGGTCGAGAAGGCATGGTAGTCGATCTTCTTGCGGTCTGAAGTGTAACGCCCGCCCGCCACGACCGAGATCTGGTCGGTGACCTTCAGCGTCGCCTCCCCGAACACCGCCAGGCTGCGCACGTCGCCGTCCTGTACGCGGGTGATGTTGGTCACACCGGGATTGCGGCGGATGCTGGCGGGCACGGCCGAGCCGGGCAGCGGGCTGTAATTGAAGATATTCTCGGTCGAGACGTCGGCCGAGAGGTAATAGGCCCCCACCACGTAGGACAGCACGCCCGGCGCCGAAGCGAAGCGCACTTCCTGCGTGAAGCTGCGGTTGCGCACCACCTGGCGGCGGTCGAAAACGGGCACTTCGGTGCCGACCGGCACGTCGTCGTTGGTCGCCCGGCTGTCGTTCATGCGGTAGCCCGTGATCGAAGTCAGCGTGCCGCCCAGCAGGTCGAGATCGCCGCGCAGATAGCCGCCGCGCAGGCGCTGGCGATAGGGCGAGGCCGCATAGTCGTTGTTCACCCACTCGTCATTGGTGAAGTTACCGAAGGTCGCCGGCACGACCTGGTTGCCGCCGATCCCCAGGCCGATGGCGCCGCCATTGCCCTTGGTGTAGCTGTAATCGCCCGAAAGCACGACTTTCAGCGTATCGGTGGGCTGGAACAGCAGCTTGCCGCGCATGGCATAGCCGTCGGTCTTTCCGTAGCTGCCCGACTGGTTGGGCGTATCGATCTGGCCGTCCGAAGTCTCGGTGCTGAACGAGAAGCGCGCGGCAATCTTGTCCTCTACGAGCGTGGTGTTCACCATGCCTTCGCTGCGGAAGTAGCCGGCGTTGCCGCCGGTGCCCTGGAGGAAGTAGTCGTCCTTGAATTCCGGGTTCTTGCTGATGACCGCGATGGCACCGCCGACCACGTTGCGGCCGAACAGAGTGCCCTGCGGCCCGCGCAGCACTTCGACACGCTCGATATCGTAGAAGTTGGCGTTCAGGTCGTTGTTGAACACATAGTAGATGTCATCCATGAAATAGGCGACCGGGGTGTCCAGCGTCGCCGTGCGGAACGTGGAGACGTTGCCGCGAATCGCCACGATCGAAAGCGACTTGTCCGAGGTGTTGATGGTGATGCCCGGCATCTGCTGCGTGAGAGCGGTGGGGCTGAACACCTGATCGGTGCGGAGCTGCTCGCCGCCGAACGCAGCAATGGAGAAGGGAACCTCGCGCACGGTGGAGGCGCGGCGCTGGGCGGTGACAATGATATCCTGCGAATCGACGCTAGGGCGCTGAGCGGCACCGGCATTGTCGGCCATGGGTTCGGCCGGCGCGGCGCCCGCGGGGGCCTCCGATTGCGCGAAAGCCGGTGCAATCGTTATAGTAGACAGGGCGCAAACGGCCGCGGAAGTCATATACTTGAATGTCATGGATGGCATCTCCCCAAGGGCTTTATCGCGGCTTCCCTGCCGCCTTGAGACGCTGAGAAGCGGCAAACGCCAAGCCTTGCAATAGTTTCATCCCGGTTTTCGAATGGTAAGACCATATTCCGATTGGGGTTGACGGAAATCTGCGGCTAGCTCGAATGGGCAAACGAGAACCGCCGCCTCCTCACCTGAAGGACAAGCTTCAGGAGGACGGTCGAGGCGATCGAAGACGACCAAGGAAGAGCCTGAACCATGCAGCCACAAGACAGCACCGACCTCACCCGCGTTGGCCCCGGAACCGTCATGGGTTCCTTCATGCGGCAGTACTGGATGCCTGCCTGCCTCTCCTCCGAGGTGAAGGCCGACGGCGATCCGGTGCGCCTGATGATCCTGTGCGAAAAGCTGATCGCCTTCCGCGACAGCTCCGGCCGGGTGGGCATCATGGACCACCGCTGCCCGCACCGCTGCGCCTCGCTGTTCGTCGGCCGCAACGAGCAGAACGGCATCCGCTGCGTCTATCACGGCTGGAAGTTCGACGTGGACGGCAAGTGCGTGGACATGCCCTCGGTGCCCGCCCGCATGGACTTCAAGGAAAAAGTCCACGCCAAGGCCTACAAGACGCATGAGGCGAACGGCCTGATCTGGGTCTACATGGGCGAGAACCAGGCGAGCCCGCCGCCGCTTCCCGAGATCGAGGCGACCATGCACGCCGATGCCGAGATCTGGTGCCTCCAGCGCGACTGCAACTGGCTCCAGGCGCTGGAAGGCGACATCGACACCAGCCACGTCGGCTTCCTCCACGTCGGCTCGATCGAAGCCGAGGATCTCGACGAAGATCACCCGATGCGCCCGACCGTGCTCAACCGCGCACCCGAATACGAAGTGCTCCAGTCGGACTGGGGCGTAATGTACGGTGGCTACCGCCCTAACGACGATGGGCAGATGTCGTGGCGCGTGGCGCACTACATGTTCCCGTTCTGGACGCAGACCCCCAACAACCGTTTCGCCACCCGCGCCATCGCCCGCGCCTGGGTGCCGATGGACGACGAGCATTCGATGCTCTTCGACATCACTTGCGGCGTCGATGCCGGCAACCCGGCCTATACGTCCACGCTCAAGGACGGCACGCCGTTGTTCGGCCCGCTGGAATATGCGCCCCAGACCACCGACTGGTTCGGCCGCTGGCGCTCGCCCGACAGCGAGGCCAACGACTGGGCTATCGACCGCGAATCCCAGCGCAACGGCACCCAGTTCACCGGCATCGCCAATATCACGATGCAGGACCAAGCGGTGACGGAGAGCATGGGTCCGATCACCGACCACAGCTTCGAGAACCTGGCCCCTACCGACCAGATGATCGCCCGCGTCCGTCGGCGCGCGCTGATCGCCGCGCGCGCCTTCGCCAACAAGGGCGTGGTGCCGCCGGGCGTCGAGGATCCCTCGATCTTCTACCGCGCCCGCGCCGGATCGTTCCTGCACGATCCGCAGGACAGCCTGCAGAACGCCTACGAGTCCGCGCTTGCCAAGGCCGTCCGCTGGCCTGAAACGGCAGAAGCGGCAGAGTAATGAAAACCGGCGGGAAGGTGCGATCCATGCACCGTCCCGCCCGATAGAAAAGGACAGAGGGTGACGAGACGCATGAGGGTCTCCATCGGGCGCCGATCCATCGCGCACCGGGGTGGCCACCGGACGCATCGTGCCTCAAGGAGAGTGTGATGCAGGCATTCATTCGGACCATTCGCTGGGAAGCGGAAGGCATCAATTCCTACGTGCTCGAACCCGTCGGCGGCGGCCTCTTGCCCGCCTTCGAACCCGGCGCGCATATCGACGTCCAGCTCAAGCCCGGCCTTGCTCGCAGCTATTCGCTGGTCAACGATCCCGCCATTCGCGGCTATTACGAGATTGCCGTTCACCACGCGATCGACAGTCGCGGCGGCTCGAAGCACATCCACCAGGAATGGCGGGTGGGCGAGCGCGTGGAGATTTCCGAGCCCAAGAACAACTTCCCGATGGTGGAGGATGCGGCGCATACCGTGCTGGTCGCCGGCGGTATCGGCATCACGCCGATGCTGCCCATGATCGCCCGCCTCGAAAAGCTGGGTCGCTCCTGGGAACTGCACTATGTCGCCGCCACGCCCGAGCGCGCCGCCTACGTCGACCGGATCGAGGACCATGACCGCGTCAACGTCGTCTACGACGGAATGCCCGGCGCGCAGCGGCTCGACCTTGCCGCGATCTGTGCCGCTGCCCCCGCCGATGCGCATCTCTACTGCTGCGGCCCGAACGGCATGCTCGACGCATTTGTCGCGACCAATGCCGCGCGGCCCAAGGGCCATGCCCATATCGAATACTTCTCGGCCGAGACAGAACTGGCGACCGAGGGCGGCTATACCCTCGAACTCGCGCGCAGCGGCAAGACGCTGACGGTCAGCGAGGGCGAGACGATGCTGGATGCCCTGCTCGGCGCCGGGGTCGATGTCGGCTTCGCCTGCTCCGAAGGCGTCTGCGGCACTTGCGAGGTCAAGGTTCTGGGCGGCATTCCCGACCACCGCGATCACTTTCTGAGCGAAGACGAAAAGGCGGGCAATCGCTCCATCATGGTCTGCTGTTCGGGCGCGAAGACAGCCAGCCTAGTACTCGACATCTGACGTACTCGACATCTGACATGCTCGACATCTGATACGCCGGCCACCAACAGCGGGATCGGCCATCCCGGCGATAACAAAAAGGGGCAGAGACCCCATGAAGAGGAGAAGCTGTGGCGATCATCGCGACAGACCGGGACGCGAAGGGCTTGCTGGACGACGCACCGATGTCGTCCTTCCAGGTATGGACGGTTCTGATGATAGCGGCGACCGTCGTCCTTGACGGTCTCGACAACCAGATGCTGGGCCTCGCCGCCCCGTCGCTGCTGAAAGAGTGGGCGATCGGGCGCGAGGCGCTCGGCGGCGTCTTTGCGCTCGGCTTCGTGGGCATGGCGGTGGGCACGCTGGCAGCGGGCTATATCGGCGACCGTTTCGGACGGCGCGGCGCACTGCTGGCTGGGGTTGCTCTCTTCGGGCTAGCGACACTGCTGACCGGCGCGAGCACCAGCCTCTGGCACATTGCCGCGCTCAAGACCCTGGCCGGGGTCGGCCTCGGCGGCGTGCCGGGAACGGCCAGCGCCATGATCGCGGAATTCACGCCGACCCGCTGGCGCAGCGTGGCGGTGACGTTCGGGGTCGTCTGCGTCTCGATCGGCGGCATCCTCGGCGGGATCGCGGCAGCGGCGGTGCTGCCGGTACTCGGCTGGCGCTGGCTGTTCTATCTGGCGGGCGCCGCGACTATCGCCTTCACCGTGCTGCTCCACTTCATACTGCCGGAATCCCCGCGCTTCCTCGAAAGCCGTCCCGAGCGCCGCGCGCAGTACGAACGGCTGATGCGCCGGATCGGCCATGCACCTCTGCGCAGCGGCCCCGGCACCGCGGAAGCGGGCGAAGCCGCGGGGTTCGGCGCGCTTCTGCAAGGAAAGCTGCTGCGGGACAGCCTCGCGCTTTCGCTGGCGATGTTCTCCGGCATGTTCATGATCTACCTCATGTTCAACTGGTCGCCGACGCTGCTGTTCTCCTCCGGCTTCAGCCTCGCCTCGGCGAGCCTCGGGCTTACCAGCTTCAACATCGGCGGCACGCTGGGCGCCATCGGCGCTTCGCTGTCGATCATGCGCTTCGGCTCACGCCCCACGCTCATCCTGATGGCGCTGGTCGGCGCTGCGGCATGCCTGTTCCTCGCCTTCCTGAAGACGGGCGGAGGCAGCAACGAGATGGCCGTGCTGGCAGGCCTGGGCGCGCTGGGTCTCTTCGCCAGCGCCGCCCAGTCGGCGATGTTCGCCGTGGGCGCCCATGCCTTCCCGACAGCGGTGCGCGCACGCGGTCTGGGCCTGATGGGTGCCGCCGGACGCGCCGGGGCCATCGTCAGCTCGGTGGCGGGCGCGGGCCTGATCGGTGGCGGCAATTTCCTGTTCTTCGGGGTCCTGGCCGCGCTCATGCTCGTCAATGCCCTGGGTTTCATCGCCGTGCGCGGACATATACCCCCGCTCGGCCGCTCCTCATTCGCTCGCAAGGAAATGACCGCGTGAACGACAGCTTCGACTATATCGTGATCGGCTCCGGCTCCGCGGGCAGCCTGATGGCCAACCGCCTCTCCGCCGATCCCGCCAACCGCGTTGCGCTGATCGAAGCGGGACCGTCCGACCGGAAGTGGCCGGTAAATCTCAAGACCGTCATGCCGGTGGGCAACATCTTCCTGCTCCCGAGCGACCAGACCAACTGGAAGCAGGCGCTGAAAGGCAACGCCGCCGTCGGAAACCGCACGATCAACTTCCCGCGCGGCAAGCTGCTGGGCGGATGCAGCGCGATCAACGGCGGCGTCTACATTCGCGGCCAGAAGGAGGACTACGAGGCCTGGGAAGCCGCCGGCAACGCAGGCTGGTCCTACGATGACGTGCTGCCCGCGTTCAAGGCGGTCGAAAACTATGCCGGGCCGGACAAGCCGTGGCACGGCAAGGGCGGTGAACTCGATGTGCAGAAGCCTCGCTCCTTCAACCCGGTGACCGGCGCTATTCTCGATGCCGCCGAGCAGGCCGGGCATCACCGCAACGATGACTTCGCCGCAGAGCGCAAGGACGGGTTCGGCCGCTACGACCTCAACCAGCGCAAGGGCACCCGCCTGTCGAGCGCCCGCGCGTTCCTGCATCCTGTGCTGAAGCGCCCCAACCTGACCGTGCTCGACGAGACTCTGGTGTGCCGGATCGTCTTCGATCGTGGCCGCGCGATCGGGATCGAGATCGAAAGGCAAGGCGCACGCAGCATCGTGGGAGCCCGCCGAGAGGTCGTGCTCTGCGCGGGCGCGACCAACTCCCCGCAATTGCTGATGCTTTCCGGCATCGGCCCGGCAGACCATCTGCGGGACGTGGGCATCGAGACGCTCCACGACCTTCCCGGCGTCGGCGCACATCTCCAGGACCACCCCACCGTCCATGTCGCGATGGAAAACCCGAGCGGGGAATCCTACGCCGTCTCAGCCAAGTCGCTGCCGCGCATTCTCGCCAGCCCGCTGCAATACCTTGTGAACCGCACCGGCATGCTCGCCTCGAACGTCGCGGAATGCGGGGGCTTCCTCTGCACCGACGGCAGCGGAAGGCCGGATATCCAGATCACCTTCCTCGTCGGCCTGAAGCTGGACGCGCGCGCCATTCCGCGCCGTCACGGCTACATGGGGCTGGTCCAGTTGCTGCGCCCGCGCAGCGCCGGATCGGTGCGCCTTGCCAGCAACCGGCCCGAGGACAAGCCGGTGATCGATCCCAACTTCTTCGCCGATCCCTACGACATGAAGACGCTGATCGCCGGCTTCCGCGAAGCGCGGCGCATCTTTGCCCAACCCGCACTGGCGTCCCTCACCGGCGCGGAGATAGAGCCCGGCGCGCAGCACCGGAGCGACGCCGAGATCGACGCGGCGCTCCGCAAGATCGTCAACACCGCCTACCACCCCACCGGCACCTGCAAGATGGGACCGGATTCCGATCCGTTGGCCGTAGTCGACGGGCGCCTGCGGGTACGCGGCGTCTCGGGCCTGCGTGTGGTCGATGCCTCGGTCATGCCCGAGATCATCAGCGGCAACACCAGCGCCCCCACCATGATGATCGCCGAACGCGCCGCGCGCTTCATTCTCGAAGACGCCGCCCGCTCCAACATCGCCGCCTGACCGGCGCCCCATTCCAAGGAATCCGACATGGAACTGACCTCTATCGCCCGCCCTGCCCTGCTCGAAACGATGGAGCAGGACATGCTGATCGGCGGCCGCCGCGTGGCCGCCGCCTCGGGCAAGCGGTTCGAGACCCGCAACCCTGCGACCGGCGAACTGCTCGCGATGGTCGCGCAGGGCGATGCCGAGGATGTCGACCGCGCGGTCAAAGCCGCGCGCGCGGCGCTGGAGGGGCCATGGCGCCGCATGAAGCCTGCCGAGCGCCAGCGGATCATGCTGCGCCTCGCCGATCTCGTCGAGGCGCATTACGACGAACTGGCGATGCTCGACACGCTCGACCTCGGCGCGCCGCTGTCCCGTACCGTGCTCGGCAAGACGCGAGCCGCCGCGCTGCTGCGCTACTATGCCGGGCAGGCGACGCTGATCGCAGGCGACACGCTGAACAATTCCGCGCCCGGCGACGTGCTGTCGCACACCCTGAAGGAGCCGGTTGGCGTTGTCGCCGCGATCAACCCGTGGAACGGCCCGGTCGGCATGGCCGTGTGGAAGACCGGCCCGGTCCTGGCGAGCGGCTGCACGCTGGTGATGAAGCCCGCCGAGCAGACCCCGCTTTCGGCGCTGCGCTTTGCCGAACTCTGCCTGGAAGCGGGCGTACCGGAAGGCGTCATCAACGTCGTCACCGGCCTCGGCGATGCCGGAGCGGCGCTCTCGGCCCATCCCGGCGTCGACAAGATCGCCTTCACCGGATCGACCGGCGTGGGCGAGAAGATCATCAAGGCCGCCGCGCCGACGATGAAGCGCGTGACGGTCGAACTGGGCGGCAAGTCGCCCAACATCGTCTTCGCCGATGCCGATCTCGACAAGGCGGTACCGGCCGCCGCCATGGCCGTCTTTGCAAATTCCGGCCAGATCTGCAGCGCCGGCACGCGCCTTTTCGTCCAGTCCTCGATCCGCGAGGAATTCATGGAGCGCCTTGCCGCCTTCACCCGCACGATCCGGGTCGGCGATCCGCTCGATCCCCAGACGCAGATCGGCCCGGTCGTCTCGGCCCCGCAGATGGACAAGATCCTGGGTTATATCGAAGGTGCCCGCGGCGAAGGCGCGCAAGCCTTGGTCGGCGGCGCTCGTCTTGCAGGGCCCGGCTACGACGATGGCTTCTTCGTCGCACCGACGATCTTCACCGACGTGCAGGACGGCATGACCATCGCACAGGAGGAGATCTTCGGCCCGGTACTCTCGGCATTCTCCTTCGACACCGCCGAGGAAGTTCTGGAACGCGCCAATGCCACGCCGTTCGGCCTTGGCAGCGGGGTGTGGACCCGCGATCTTTCGACCGCCCACCGCATGGCGCGGGGCATCCGCGCCGGTTCGGTCTGGGTGAACTGCTACCAGATGCTCGATCCCGGCGTGCCCTTCGGCGGCTTCGGCGTCAGCGGTTTCGGCCGCGAGTCCGGCCCGCATCACATCGAGGAATATCTCGAAACCAAGGCCGTGTGGATCAACCTCGACTGACTTCGGTCAGACCCAGCCCGACGCGCGCAAGTCGGGCTGGGTGAAGTCCGAACGGATCTGCCCCGCGCTTTCCTTCAGCAGGTCGAGGAAACGGCGCTGGATCGCGGTGGGCCGCCAACTCCGCCGCGTGGTGATGCCGACGACACGGCGACTGTGTTCGAGCGGGGCGCCGATCTGGGTGAGAAGCCCGCTGCGTATCTGCAACGCAACCTGGTCGGGCGAGAGCAGCGTCAGGAAATCGCCGTCAGTCAGCAGGCGGCCGATGATCATCACCGACCCGCATTCGATGGGAGTGGGCGGCAGAGCGCGGCCTTCGAACAACTCCTGCCACTGCTCGCGCAAGGGTGAGTTGGCCGGCGCGACGATCCAGGGAAATGCCGAAAGCTGCTCCATCGTCGGCCGCTCCACGCCCGAAAGCGGATGCTGGCTTCCGGCCGCGATCACGAGACGGTCCTCCACCAGCGGCATCTGGTAAAGGTCAGCGATCTCGTAAGGCCGCAGCGCGCCAACCACCATGTCGATCACGCCGTCGCGCAGCGGCTCCACCAATTCGCGCCAACTGCCTTCCAGCACCTTGAACGCGGCACGCGGTTCTTCTCGCGCAAGCCCCGCCATGGCAGCAGGCGCAAGATAGGGCCGCGCCAGAGGCAGCGCGCCGAACGCGATCAACTCGCTGCCGCTGCGGCTGTCGAGGCCCAGATCGGCAATGGCGGCGGCGATCTCGGCACTGGCGAGGCGCGCCCCGCGCGCCAGTTTCTTGCCCGCCGGATTGAGCCAGACCACCCGGCCCCGCCGTTCGAGCAGCTTGCCGCCGATCATGTGCTCCAGATCGCCGACCGCGCGGTGCACGGCCGTCTGCGACAGGCCGGTGGACTGGGCGGCGGCAGAGAAACTTCCCGCCTCGGCCAGCGCCATGAAAGCGCGAAGCTGCGTCATCGTCATCAGCCGTTCGGGATGGGCGAAGACCGCCGAAAGCCCCTTCGCCGCCGTGGAGAGATGTTCGAGCGCCAGGGTCGCGCGTTCGATGACGATCTCCCCCATCGGGGTCATCACCATCCCGCCCGAACGCCGTTCGAACAGCGTGTAACCGAACTGCTGCTCCAGCTTGGCAAGGCCCTGCGTCAGCGCCGGTTGCGAAAGGCTGACCACATCGGCCGCGGCCGTGATGCTGCCATGCTCGCGGATCGCGAGAAGCGCGCGCAAATGCCGCAGGTTCAGGTCGAACGGATCGGTCGTCATGGACTCCAATGCTCTACGCCATGGGGACTTGCCCACCAAGCCCGTAAAAAATCGCGTGGACGGCCTATATATTGAATGGTACGACCATTACGTCAATGACTCGTGACGGGCGATGGCCCGTCCAGGCGAAAAGGAGAGGCTTTCCGTGGATTTCGAACTTCCCGAAGACGTCCGGAACATCTGTGACGTCACCCGCGATATTGTCCGCGACCTGCTGCCGCTGGAACAGCAGTTCGTGGAGACCGGCGAAGTTCCGCCGATCGTGCGCCAGACGCTGGTGGAGAACGGCTACTTCGGCATGGCCCTGCCGGAAGAATACGGCGGCCTCGGCCTCGGCGCGCTGGCGCAGGCGGCGGTGCAGATCGAACTGGCCCACCTGCCGCCCCAGTTCTGGACCGAGCTGCGTCCGCTGATGGGCCCGGGCGCCAAGAACATCATCTACCACGCCAGCCAGGCCCAGCGCGAACAGCTCCTGCCCGGCATGGCCAGCGGCGAAATCGGCATCGCCTTCGCGCTGACCGAACCCAACTCCGGTTCCGATCCCGGTTCCATGCGCACGACCGCCGTTCGCAATGCCGACGGCTGGGCCATCAACGGCAGCAAGACCTTCATTTCCAACGGGAAGAAGGCCAAGTACGTGATCGTTTATGCCTATACCGACAAGTCGGCCGGCACGCGCGGCGGTATCTCCGCCTTCCTCATGCCGGCGGACACCCCCGGCTTCTCGGTGACCGGCACCATCGAGCTGATGGGCACGGCCACGCCGGGCGTGTTCGAACTGAACTTCGACAATTGCCAGGTCTCCGCCGACGCCCTGCTCGGCGAAGAGGGACAGGGTTTCCGCTACGCGCTGGAAGGGCTTAACGAGGGCCGCATGAACGTCGGCGCGACGGCGGTGGGCATGGGCGAATTCGCGCTCCAGCTTGCCATCGAGGAATCGAAGCAGCGCCCCGCTTTCGGCGGCGTGATCTCGGACTTCCAGGCGATCCGCCACTACATCGCCACCATGGCGACCGACATGCGCGCGGCGCGGCTGATCCTGCTCGACGCTGCCTGGCGCTATGACCAGGGCGACAAGCGCCGCGAACTTGCCTCGATGGCGAAGCTCTTCGCGACGGAGGCGGGCAGCCGCACGGTCGATACCGCCGTCCAGATCTTCGGCGGCACCGGCTACTGCCGCGGCTTCGCGGTGGAGCGCCTCTATCGCGACATCCGCATCACCCGGATCTACGAGGGCTCCTCGGAAATCCAGCGCAACACGATCGCGAAGGAACTGCTTCGCTGACGATCGGGATGGAACTTCGGAACCGGTGACCTGGTCGCCGCATCAAACGGCGTCGCGCAGCCGCGCGGCGACGTTTGAGCCGTGAGAGAAAGTGGCTGCTTCGATCACCGCATCGGCGTACGGACGGATGCCGGTGTAGAGCACGAATTGCTCGACGGCCTGAAGCACGATCACTTCGGCCCCCGAGATGACGATTTTCCCTGCCGCGAGCGCCGCCTTGATAAACGGTGTCTCCGCCGGCTGCGCCACGACATCGAATGCCACCTCGCAAGCCGCGATCTGCCCGGCGGTGAAGGCCAGTTCGCTTTCCTGAGCGCCTTCCATGCCGAGCGGGGTCACGTTGATCAACATCGCCGCGCCCTGTTCAGGCAGTTCGGGAAGCCAGCCAAACCCGTATTGCCGGGCAAGCGCCTGTCCTGCCTCGCCATTGCGCGCGACGATCGTGCCGTCCCGGAAGCCGAGATCGCGCAGCGCCGCGGCCACTGCCTTCGCCATGCCGCCGCTGCCGCGCAGCAGGAACGGCGTCGCCGGATCGATGCCGCGCCGGGACACGAGGTCGCGCACTGCGGTATAGTCGGTGTTGTAGCCGGTCAGCACCCCGCCGTCGTTGACGATGGTGTTCACGCTGTCGATGGCGCGAGCGGACCCCTCAAGGCCGTCAAGCAAGGGAATGACAGCTTCCTTGAACGGCATCGAGATCGCGCAGCCGCGAATACCCAAAGCCCGGATACCGCCGATCGCGGCGGGAAGGTCGGTCGTGGTGAAAGACTTGTAGATATAGTCCAGCCCCAGCAGCCCGTAGAGCGTATTGTGCAGGCGCGAGCCGGCGTTGCCGGGGCGACCGGACAGCGACATGCACAGCTGCGTGTCGCGGCCGATCGATTGTTTTTCGCGGAAGGCAGTCATTGGGATCAGGCTCCGATGGTCTGGTCGGCGGAAGCGCGAGGGCCGCTCGATCCGCGCGTTATCAGGCGTCCGGCCAGCACGACCCTGCGTGCCGGGGTGTCGGGATGTTCCAGCCGGTCGAGCAACATCGTCATCGCCGTGCGGCCGATTTCCTCGACCGGCTGCTCGATGACGCTGAGGCCGCCGCCGACGAACTCCATCCAGTCGTTGTTGTCGAAACCGGCAAGGGCAATGTCACCCGGAACGTCGAGTTGCAGGCCGCGCAAGGCACGCAGCACGCTGAGCAGCATGACGCCGTTGCTGGCAACGAGCGCATCGGGGCGGATGGGACCCGCGAGCAGCTCCTTCACGGCGCGCTCCGCGGCACCGGCGTCGTGCGGCATCTCGAGGGTGGAGGCGTCCATCCCGAGTGCGCGCGCCGCCTGTTCGAAACCGGCACGCCGCTCGGTTCCGGTGCTGCTGGCGCCGAACAGCCCGGCGACCCGGCGATGGCCCTGCGCGTGGAGGTGCGCGACAAGTTCGGCGGCCATGCTGCCATTGTCGAGCAGGACGCTGTCGAGCCCGGCGCTGGGCAGGTTGCGGTCGATCAGGACGACCGGATAGCCGGGCTCCAGCCGCTCGCCTTTTTCGATCCACTGGCGGCACGGGGCGAATATCACGCCGGTGACGCGTTCTTCGTGCATGAGTTCGAGGTAGGCGGCTTCCCTGGCCGGGTCCTCGTCCGTGTTGCACAGGATCACGCGCATGCCGCGGGCCGTGGCAAGGCCTTCCACCGCGCGGGAAACGGCCGTGAAGAACGGATTGCGGATATCGGCCACGATCAGGCCGATCGTGTTCGTATGCTGCGAGCGCAGGCGCCGTGCGGCAAGGTTGGGCCGGTATCCGGTGGATTTGACCGCCGCCAGCACCCGTTCGTGCATGGCGGGATCGACGCTGCGGCCCGACAGCACCCGCGAGACGGTTGCGGGCGAGACTTCGGCAACCCTGGCCACGTCCTTGATTCCGATAGTCATCAGCGCATCGCCATTTGAGAAATCGTTCTCACATTTCAGGGCGTCTTGCCCTCTCCGGTGACGGACTATGCATCACTCGATCCAAGTCTCGCAAGCCTTCTCTTGACAAACGACCTGAGAAAACGTTTTCTATAGGAGGTACAGACCCGTCGTCAAAACGGTCAGGAGAGGCCTGAAATGCTCGCAAATGCGCCCGCCTCGAGGATCGAGGATCTCGTTCGAATCGATGCCAGCGCGGCCGACAAGGTCGATGCGATTCGCCAGGTCGGCCAGCTTCTGGTCGCTGCCGGCTGCGTCGCTCCGGGATACGAGGACAGCATGGTCCGCCGTGAGGGCCTGGCGAACACGTTCCTGGGCGCCGGTGTTGCGATCCCGCACGGCCTCGGCGAGGACAAGGGCCTCGTGCGCAAGGACGGCGTGGCGATCCTCCAGCTGCGCGACGCGGTGGAATGGAACCCCGGCCAGCGCGCTCATCTGGTGGTCGGCATCGCCGCCAATTCGGACAGCCACATCGCCATCCTGCGCCGGCTGACCCGCCTCATTCAGGACGAGCCGCGCCTTGCCGCGCTTGTCACCACCGACGATCCGGCTGCGTTTTCCCGCGCTCTCTGGGAAGACGGCGAGGCTGCCGCCTCCACCGAGCCGGTCGCCGACTATGCCGAAACCACCGAATGGACGGTCGATTACCCAACCGGCCTCCATGCCCGCCCCGCCTCGGCCTGGGTCGAAGCGGCGCGTGCCTCTGGCGTGCGCTTGCGCGTGCGCCACGGAGGGGAGAGCGCCGATCCTCGCAGCCTCGTTTCCCTCCTCCAAATGGGGCTGCGTGCTGGTGATCGGGTGACTCTCTCCGCCGAAGGGGCAGGCGCGCGTGCGGCGCTGGACAGTTTCGCCGCTGCCGTCCGCCGCCTGACCGCGCGCGAGAAGGAAGACGCCGCGCGCGCCGCGGAAAAGGCCGCCGCGCCGATCCGGGGCTGGAAGCCGGAAGGCGAAGCCCAGATGATCGCGGGCGTGGCCGCCAGTCCGGGCCTCGCCATCGGCAGGGTCCATGTCCTCGCCGCGCAGGCGCTGGAGGTGCCCGACCGGCCGACCGACCTTGCCGGCGGCGGCACCCTGCTCAACGATGCGCTCACCCGTACCCGCGCGCAAATGAAGGTGCTGATCGACGATACCACCCGCCGGCTGGGCGCGGGGGATGCGGCAATCTTCAAGGCGCAAGCCGAACTGCTCGACGATACCGACCTCATCACGCTCACCTGCCAGCTGATGGTGGAGGGGCACGGCGTAGCATGGGCCTGGCATCAGGCGGTCGACCGTATCGCCGGGCAACTTTCCGCGCTGGGCAATCCGGTGCTCGCCGCCCGCGCCGCCGACCTCCACGACATCGGCCGCCGCGTATTGGCCGAGATCGACCCGGCGCTGGCGGCCGGATCGCTGACCGATCTGCCCGAGGAGCCCTGCGTCCTGGTCGCGGCGGACCTTTCTCCTTCCGACACGGCCACGCTCGATACCGCGCGCGTGGCCGGGATCGCGACCGCGCTGGGCGGTCCGACGTCGCATAGCGCCATCCTGGCCCGCACGCTGGGCCTGCCCTCCGTGGTCGCGGGCGGCGCGGATCTGCTGAGCCTCGCCGCCGGAGCGACGGCCATCGTCGATGGCGACAGCGGCCGTGTCTGGCTCAACCCGTCCGCGGCCGACCTGGCCTCCGCGCGAGACTGGATCGCGGCGCTGGCCGAAAAACGCGCCGCCGAAGAGGCGGAACGCAGCAAGCCCGCCCAAACGCGCGACGGTCACCGAGTGGAAATCGCCGCCAACGTCAACCGTCCCGATCAGGTCGCTTACGCGCTCTCGCAGGGCGGCGAAGGCGTGGGCCTGATGCGCACCGAGTTCCTGTTCCTCGAACGCAGGGACAGCCCGGGCGAGGAAGAGCAGGCCGCCATCTACCGCGCCATGGCCGAGGCACTGGATAATCGTCCGCTGATCGTGCGCGCACTCGATATCGGCGGGGATAAGCAAGTGCCGCATCTGGACCTGCCGCTTGAGGAAAACCCGTTCCTCGGCGTGCGCGGCGCGCGGCTGCTGCTGCGCCGCCCCGACTTGCTCGAACCGCAGCTTCGCGCGCTCTACCGCGCCGCGAAGGCAGGCGCGGATCTTTCCATCATGTTCCCGATGATAACCTCGGTCCACGAACTGATCGCCTTGCGCGCACGGTGCGAGGACATCCGGCTGGAACTCGATGCACCGACGGTTCCCGTCGGCATCATGATCGAGGTGCCCGCCGCCGCGATCCAGGCTCGCTCTTTGGCCGCCCATGCCGACTTCTTCTCGATCGGCACGAACGATCTCACGCAGTATGTCCTCGCCATCGACAGGCAGAACCCTGAACTGGCGGGCGATGCGGAGAGCCTGCACCCGGCCGTTCTGCGCATGATAGCGGCAACTGTGGAAGGCGCGCAGGCGCACGGTCGCTGGGTCGGTGTTTGCGGCGGCATTGCCGGCGATCCGTTCGGCGCGGCTCTGCTTGTGGGCCTGGGCGTCAGCGAATTGTCGATGACCCCGCGCGACATTCCAGGGGTGAAAGCCCGTATTCGCAGCGCGAGCTTCGATGGCCTGCGCGCGCTGGCCGCCAAGGCGCTGGACATGGAAAGCGCCGCCGAGATCCGCGCTCTGGACGGGTGCGATTTCAGCGGAAGGGAAGACTGATGCGCACGTTCACGGTCACCTTCAACCCGGCCATAGACCAGACCGTCACGCTTGATCGTCTGGTCCCGGGCGACGTCCATCGCGCCCGTAGCGTGCGCCAGAACGCGGGCGGCAAAGGCGTGAACGTCGCCAGTTGCCTGGCCGACTGGGGCATGCCGGTCGCCGCCTTTGGCTTGCTGGGCCGCGACAACGCCGCTCCATTCGACGCGCTGTTCGCCGCCAAGCCGATCGAGGACTGCTTCACCCGCATCGCCGGCGCCACCCGGGTCAACCTCAAGCTGGTCGACGTCGCGGGCACCACCGACATCAATCTCGACGGGATCGCGGTGGACGCGGGCCAGGCCGAGATGGCCGTGGCAAACCTCTGCCAGGCCGTGCGCGAAGGCGATCTGGTCGTCCTGGCCGGGAGCCTGCCGCCGGGATGCGCGCCCGACACTTACGCCGCGTTGATCGCCCGCCTGCGCGCCGCCGGATGCCGCGTCGTGCTGGACACCAGCGGCCTGCCGCTCAAGTGCGCGCTTGCAGCCGACGTGCTTCCCGATGTCGTCAAGCCCAACCGTGAAGAACTGGCGCAACTCCTGGACCGTCCCCTGCCCGATCTGGCTACGCTTGCCGAAGCCGCCGCCGCGCTTCACGCGCGCGGGGTCTCGCTGGTCGCCGTCTCGATGGGAGAGGATGGCGCGCTGTTCCTGTCCGAAACGGGCGCGGTAACCGCCCGCCTCGCCGTCGGGCAGATCGCCAGCACCGTCGGCGCCGGAGACGCCATGGTTGCCGGCATCGTCGCCGCCCTGGGCGAGAACGCCGACCTCGAACGCACCGCCCGCCTCGCCACCGCTTTCGCGGTCGCCAAGCTGGGCATGGCGGGGCCGAACCTTCCGGACCTGCCGACAGTCCACGCGCTGGCCGAAGATGTCAGCATTACGCCCGTGATCTCGCGAAGCGGGGCGATAGAAAACAAGATCGAGGCCGGAGAGGAATGATGGGCAAGCTCTACGCAGTTATCGAAGCGGCCGATTCCGCCGTCCAGGGCGTGCTTGCCGGTGAAGCGCTGCGCAAGGCCGCGCGCGCCGGCGGCCGCGATATCGAGATCGAAGTCCGCACCGGGCAAGGCGTGCTCAATCCCTTGCCCGAGGATTTGCAGCCGGGCGACACGCTGCTGCTGGTCGCCGCCAATGACGATGCGGCGGCCTCGCTTCCCCTCCCCCCACATCGCCGGGTGACGCTGGAAGCCGTGCTGGCCGATCCGGAAGCCGCACTTGGGCAGGCCCCGCAAGCGGCAGCGGATACGCCGCGCGTGGTGGCGATCACCTCATGCCCCACCGGCATCGCCCATACGTTCATGGCCGCCGAGGGACTTCAGGAAGGCGCGAAACAGCTCGGCTACCCGATCCGCGTGGAGACGCAGGGTTCGGTCGGTGCCGGTTCGCCGCTGACGCCCGAAGAAATCGCGGCAGCCGACGTGGTGATCATCGCCGCGGACCGTGAGGTGGACCGCGCGCGCTTCGCCGGCAAGCGGGTCTTTGCCTCCAGCACCAAGCCTGCCATCTCCGGCGGCAGGGCGCTGATCGAACGGGCGCTGACCGAGGCGAAAACGCAAGGCGGCAGCCTCTCGGCCGAGGCAGGCGCGGCCAGCACCGAACGCGCCGGTCCCTACAAGCACCTGATGACCGGCGTTTCCTTCATGCTGCCCTTCGTGGTCGCGGGGGGCCTGTTGATTGCCATGGCTTTCGCCCTGGGTGGCATCGATGCCAACAGCGCGGCGGCCGAGGGCACGCTGGCGAATGCGCTGTTCCGCATCGGCGCGCAAGGCGGCTTCGCGCTGATCGTGCCGGCGCTCGCGGGCTATATCGCCTATTCCATCGCCGACCGTCCGGGTATCGCGCCGGGCATGATCGGCGGCATGCTGGCCGCCAATCTCGGCGCGGGCTTCCTGGGCGGAATCGTCGCCGGTTTCATCGCCGGTTACGGCGTCGAGTGGCTCAATCGGCTGATCAAGCTCCCGAAGAACCTCGCGGGCCTGAAGCCGGTGCTGTTCCTGCCGCTGCTGGGCACGCTGCTGACCGGCTTGCTGATGATCTACGCGGTGGGCACGCCGGTTGCCGCCGCCCTCGCCTTCCTCACCGAGTGGCTGCGCTCCATGCAGGGATCGAGCGCGATCCTGCTGGGGGTGATCCTGGGCGCGATGTCGGCCTTCGACATGGGCGGGCCGGTCAACAAGGCGGGCTATGCCTTCTCGGTCGGCCTGATCGCCAGCCAGGTCTATACGCCGATGGCCGCGACGATGGCGGCGGGCATGGTGCCGCCGCTGGCCGTGGCCCTTGCCACCCGCCTGTTCCGCGACCGCTTCACCACCGAAGAGCGGGAAGCCGGAGGCGCCGCCGCTGTCCTGGGCCTCGCCTTCATCACCGAAGGCGCGATCCCCTTCGCGGCGCGCGATCCGTTCCGGGTGATCCCGGCGCTGATGGCGGGTTCCGCGATCACCGGAGCGATCTCGATGGCGGCGGGCGTCGAACTCAAGGTGCCGCATGGCGGCGTGTTCGTCCTGCCGATCCCCGGCGCGGTCACGCATCTGGCAGTCTACGGCCTGGCCATCGTGGCGGGGGTACTGGTGAGCGGCGTCCTCGTCGGCCTGCTCAAGCCGCGCCCCGTACCGGCAGACGCTGCCGCCTGAACGACAGCGGCCCGGCACAAGATCGGGCCGCCTCAAGAGAGGATTTCATTCGATGCGGTTCGCACTGCTCAAGGGCGCCTGCTGCGCAGGCGTCGCCGCCCTTTCCTTGTCCGCTGCCACGGCGCAGGAGGTCACCTCCGAAGACCCGCCCGCCGAAGACCGGCCCGCCGAAACCGCGAAGCCCTGGCAGCCGCTCGCGGATGACGGGATCACCCTCGCGCTCAGCTATACCGGAGAGGCGGCCACGAACGCCCGCGGCGGCCTGCGCCGCGATGCCGCTTTCGCGGGGCAGGTCTATGTCGGCGCGGATCTCGACATGGATCGTATCGCCGGCATCGGCGGCGGCACGCTCCACGCCGCGATCACCAACCGCCACGGAGAGAGTCTTTCCGCCCTGGCGCTGGGCAACAACACCTCGGTTCAGGAGATCTGGGGCACCCAGAACACGCACCTCGCTATCCTGACCTGGGAGCAGAAGCTGCTGAACGACCGCCTCATGATCGAGGCCGGCCGCAGCCAGGCGAACATCCACTTCCTGAACTCACCGATCTACTGCAATTTCCAGGGTAATTCAGGCTGCGGAAATCCGACGTTCGTCTTCAAGAACAGCAATTTCACCTATTTTCCGGCATCGAGCTGGATGATCCGCGCCAAGGCCGAAGTCGCGCCGCATGTGACCGTCCACGTCGGCGCCTATGAGGTCAATCCCGACCGCAAGCGAGCCGATGACCATGGCTTCAACTTCAGCACGAAGAACGCCACCGGCGTGATCGTGCCGTGGGAACTGGGCTATGCCCGCGAGGGCGAACGCGGGGGCGGTGGCGTGCGTCTTCCCGGCCACTACATTGTCGGCGGTTGGTTCGACCGCGGCGACTATGCCGATCCCCTGCGCGACGATCAGGGCGGCATCGCCATTCTCTCCGGGCGCGATCCAGCGGTACACAAGGGCCGGTCGGGCCTTTACTTCCGCTTCGACCAACGCCTGACGCGCCCCGATCCCCATTCCGAGCGCGGCCTCAGCGTGTTCGGCGTGGCGATGACAAACCTGTCGGGCCGGGTGGAAGAAAGCCGCTTCTTCGATATGGGCGCAGTGCAGACCGGCACTTTCGCCGGCCGCGATGCCGATACCATCGGCTTCATGATCAGCGACCAGCGATTCAGCGACCTCGCCATGGAGCGCATGCGCGCAGCACGGCTCTCAGCCGGCGGGAACGGGAACATCCACCGGCACCAATACATGATGGAACTGGCTTACGGCGCCCAGCTTGGCCCGGCGATCCGGATTTCGCCGAACATTCAGTACATCCTCCATCCCGACCAGACCGGCGCCCCGTTCCGCACCCGCGACATCAAGGACGCGCTGATCCTCGGCTTCAAGTTCACGATCGACGCCCCGACGCTGCTGTCGCACTAGCTCCTCACCCTGGGGCTTCAGAACGAGAGAAATACCCAGCGCCCTTCCAGCCCGCTCAGAGCAACTGGTTCGATCCGCGCAGGGCGGCCACCGTTTCCTCGCTCAGGCCGAGTTCCTCCTGCAAGACGGCCGCGCCGTGTTCTCCAAGTTCGGATACGAACGGGCGCACCTGCACCCGGCTTCCGCTCATGGTGAACGGAGGGTTAGGCACCAGATAGCTCCCGGCCGCGTCATTGACGTGCGACATCGCCCCGCGCACGGCAAGTTGCGGATCGGCCAGCACCTCGTCCATCTCGCGGTAGCGTCCGCAAGGCACGCCGTGCCGGGACAGGATCTCCTCCGCCTCCGCGGACGAACGCTGGCTGGTCCACTCCTCCACCAGGCAGAGCATGGTCGCCCAGTTCGCATTGCGGTCGGCATTGGTGAGGAAACGGGGGTCTTCCCGCCATTCCGGATGGCCCACCGCTTCGGTAAGCTGCTCGAAGTTCTTCGGGCTGGTGGGCGCGACCATGACGAAGCCGTCCTGCGTCCTGAGCGGCGTATAGAGCGGCCGCCGCGGGCCGCCGGGGAACTGCGCCTCCTGCGTTTCGAACACCAGCATCCCCACCATCGCTTCCAGCATGGACAGATCGATGTACTGTCCCTTGCCGGTGCGCTCGCGCTGGTAAAGGGCGGTCTGGATGGCGCCAAAGGCGTGGGTCCCGCCCAGCACATCGGCCACGAAAATGCCCGAAGTTGCGGGCCGGCTGGCATCGTCCTGGTAATGCAGGTTGACCATGTCGAAGCCGCTGGCGGCATGGATCACCGGGGCATAGGCGGGGAAGTGCGCCTTGGGGCCTTGCTGGCCATAACCGGAGATTGAGCAATAGATCAGGCGCGGATTGATGGCGGCAAGCGTCTCGTAATCGAGACCGAAGCGCTTCATCACGCCGGGGCGGAAATTCTCGACCACCACGTCATAGCTTTCCGCCAGCTGCTGGATGAGATCGCGCATCTCGGGTGACTTGAGGTTGCAGGCAAGGCTTCGCTTGCCGGCGTTGAGATGGCCGAAATAGGCCGAACGCCCCTCACGAACCGGCGGACGCGCGCGGACCTGATCGCCTTCCAGCGACTCGATCTTGAGCACGTCCGCGCCAAGGTCCGCCAGCATTCGCGTGGCGAAGGGCCCGGCCATGACCGATGTGAAGTCCAGCACTCGCACGCCTGCCAGAGCGTCTCCGGGCCCGCGTTCCGCCTGTTCGTCCACCCTCACCGCTCCCATAGGTCCATATATATAATGGTCCTACCTATTGCACCAATGGGAGTTGCGGTCAATGACCGCCCGGGATCAGGCCTTGCGCGCGCCTCTCGATCCGGCCTGCGCCTTGATGTTCTTGCGGACGTGGCGATAGACACGCTCCAGATGCTTGCGCATTTCCTCCGCGGCAGCCTCGGCATCGCGGGCACGCAGGAAGCGGATCAGCTTGAAGCGGGAGTCGATCAGCGTTTCCTGCAAGGTCTCGTAACCCGGCCCCTGCACGAATTCGTGCAGGACGCCGGACAGGGAATCGACGAAGATCCCGAACATGCGGTTCCCGGTCGCGCGCGCAAGCACGTCGTAATAGGCGGCCGCGCATTCGTAGCGCGCTTCCACCGAAGTCTCCGCGCGCGTACGTTCGGCGATCTGTTCGAGTTCGGCGAAATGCGCCTCGGTCCCCCGCTCGCAGGCGAGGCGCACGACGATGTCCTGGATCGCGATGCGCGCTTCGGTCAGTTCGTCGAGAGTGACGTCGCCGAGGTGGACATAGTCCTGCATGGCCTGGACGATGCGGTCCGGTTCCGCCGACTGGATCACCGCCCCGCCCTTCACCCCCTTCAGGTTGCGGATGATTCCCGCCACTTCCAGACTGCGCAGCGCCTCACGCAGAGCGCTGCGGCTGACCTGGAACTGCGCGGCGAGTTCGCGCTCGGCGGGGAGCTTGTCGCCTGCCTTCAGCGTACCGGCCGCAAGCTGGGCGCGGATCTGCTCGCAGATGACTTCGAACGCGCGCTGCGTCTTGATCGGCGCGAACGCGGGTTTTTCGGTATTTGCTGTGGCCACGGCTGTTCTCTCTTCGACGATGCCCCAAGGTATCCCGATCCCACCCGCTTGAGCAATGCCCCGACCACTGAGTTGACAGACAGATACAAAACTATAATGGTCGGACCATTCAAGATGGAGTGGAGAGATGAAGATCCTCGTGCCCGTAAAGCGGGTGATCGACTATAACGTGAAGCCCCGCGTGAAGGCGGATGGCACGGGTGTTGACCTGGCCAACGTGAAGATGAGCATGAATCCGTTCGACGAGATCGCGGTGGAAGAAGCCATCCGCATCAAGGAAGCGGGCAACGCGGAAGAGATCGTCGCCGTCTCGGTCGGCCCGGCCAAGGCGCAGGACACGCTGCGCACCGCGCTTGCGATGGGCGCCGACCGCGCGATCCTGATCGAGACCGATACGGAAGTGGAACCGCTGGCCGTCGCCAAGATCCTCAAGGCGATCGTCGCCGAAGAGAATCCGGGCCTCGTGATCCTGGGCAAGCAGGCGATCGACGATGATTCGAACCAGACCGGCCAGATGCTCGCCGCGCTGCTGGGCCGCCCGCAGGGCACGTTCGCCAGCAAGGTCGAGATTGGCGGTGATTTGGGGGGCGACCACGTTGCCGTGACCCGCGAAGTCGATGGCGGTCTGGAGACCGTGAAGCTGTCGCTGCCCGCGATCGTCACCACCGACTTGCGCCTCAACGAGCCGCGCTACGCTTCGCTGCCCAACATCATGAAGGCGAAGAAGAAGCAGCTCGATGTGAAGACCGCCGCCGACTACGGCGTCGACATCGCCCCGCGCCTCAAGACCCTGAAGGTCTCGGAGCCGCCGGTGCGTGTTGCCGGCGTCAAGGTTGCCGATGTCGACGCGCTGGTCACGAAGCTCAAGGAACTGGGAGTCGCCTAAGATGAAGACGCTCGTTTGGGTCGAACACGACAACGCGTCGGTCAAGGACGCGACGCTCCACACCGTCACCGCTGCTGCCAAGCTGGGTGAAGTGCACCTGCTGGTTGCCGGTGCGAACTGCCGCGCCGCTGCGGAGGCCGCTGCCAAGATCGCCGGCGTCGACAAGGTGCACGTGGCCGACAACGCCGCCTACGAACATGCGCTGGCCGAAAACGTCGCGCCGCTGATCGTGGACCTCATGGGCCACCACGACGCGTTCCTGGCGCCCGCCACCACCACCGGCAAGAACGTCGCCCCGCGCGTCGCCGCGCTGCTCGACGTGATGCAGCTGTCGGACATCCTCTCGGTCGAAGGCGAGAAGACCTTCACGCGTCCGATCTACGCCGGCAACGCCATCGCCACCGTCGAATCGAGCGATGCCAAGCTGGTCATCACCGTACGCGGCACCGCCTTCGAGAAGGCCGCTGCCGAGGGTGGTTCGGCTGCCATCGAAGACGTCGCCGGAGCCGGTGACGCGGGCCTCTCCAGCTTCGTGGGTGCCGAACTCGCCAAGTCCGAGCGTCCGGAACTGACTAGCGCCAAGGTGATCGTCTCGGGCGGCCGCGCGCTGAAGGATTCGGAAACCTTCGAGCAGGTGATCATGCCGCTGGCCGACAAGCTCGGCGCCGCCGTTGGCGCATCGCGCGCTGCGGTCGACGCGGGCTATGTGCCCAACGACTACCAGGTCGGCCAAACCGGCAAGATCGTGGCGCCCGAAGTCTACATCGCGGTCGGCATCTCGGGCGCGATCCAGCACCTTGCGGGCATGAAGGACTCCAAGACCATCATCGCCATCAACAAGGACGAAGACGCCCCGATCTTCCAGGTCGCCGACGTCGGCCTCGTCGCGGACCTGTTCACCGCCGTGCCGGAACTCACCGGCAAGCTCTGAGCCCTCTTTTCCGACCCTTCTTCGAGATGCAAAGACCATGATTGAACGCGAAGAGATGCCGTATGACGTCGTCATCGTCGGCGGTGGGCCTACCGGCCTTGCCACGGCGATCCGGCTGAAGCAGGTCGATCCGGCGCTGTCCGTCTGCGTGCTGGAGAAGGGCTCGGAGATCGGCGCGCACATTCTGTCGGGCGCGACGATCGATCCCCGGGCGCTCGACGAACTGCTGCCCACCTGGCGCGAGGACGGCTGCCCGCTGGCGGAAACGCCGGTGACCGACAACTGGCACTGGCATCTCACGAAGAAGAAGAAGTTCGGTCTGCCGCACCTGATCATGCCGCCGTTCATGTCGAACGAGGGCAATTACACCGGCTCGCTGGGCAATCTCTGCCGCTGGCTGGCCGAACAGGCCGAGGCGCTGGAGATCGAGATCTTCCCGGGCTTCCCGGCGGCCGAGATCCTCTATGACGAGAGCGGTGCCGTGATCGGCGTGCAGACCGGCGACATGGGCGTCGACCGCGAGGGCAATCCCAAAGCCGACTTCCAGCCGGGCATGAACCTGCTGGGCAAATATACCGTGTTCTGCGAAGGCGCGCGCGGCCACCTGACCAAACGGCTCAAGGCCAGGTACGACCTCGAAGCGGATTGCCAGCCGCAGATCTACGGCATCGGCATCAAGGAACTCTGGGACATTCCGGCCGACAAGCACCTCCCCGGCCGGGTGATCCACACCCAGGGCTGGCCGATGAGCGAGACCGACAGCTGGGGCGGCGGCTTCCTCTACCACCAGGCGAACAACCAGGTGGCGCTCGGCTTCGTGACCGCGCTCGATTACAAGAATCCCTACGTCTACCCGTTCGAGGAATTCCAGCGCTGGAAGCAGCACCCGGATATCCGCGCGATCCTGGAAGGCGGCAAGCGCGTCGCCTACGGTGCGCGCGCGATCAACGAGGGCGGCTGGCAGTCGGTGCCGATGCTGGCCTTCCCGGGCGGCGTGCTGGCAGGTTGCTCGGCCGGTTTCGTCAACGTGCCGCGCATCAAGGGCACGCACACCGCGATGAAGAGCGGCATGCTGGCGGCCGAGGCGATGGCCGCGGCGATCAACGCGGGCCGCGCGCAGGACACGCTGGGCGAATATGACACGGCGGTGCGCGAAAGCTGGATCGCCAAGGAACTGAAGCTCGTCCAGAATGCCGAGCCGATGGTCGCCAAGTGGGGCGGGGAGATCGGCACGGTGCTGGCCGGCGCGGACATGTGGCTGCGCACGCTGTTCGGCTTCGGCCTTGCCAAGCCGATGAAGCATCACACCGATGCTTCCACGCTCCAGCGCGCCGATCTCTACCAGCCGATCGCCTATCCCAAGCCCGACGGCGTCATCAGCTTCGACCGCCTGACCAGCGTGTCCTACTCGTTCACAAATCACGAGGAAGACCAGCCGGTCCACCTGAAGCTCAAGGATGCAAGCATCCCGACCGCGATCAACCTACCGCTCTATGCGGGGCCGGAAGCGCGCTATTGCCCGGCCGGCGTCTACGAGTTCGTCGATCCGGACGGTGCGGGCGCCAAGCTCCAGATCAACGCGCAGAACTGCGTCCACTGCAAGACCTGCGACATCAAGGACCCCACCCAGAACATCGAATGGGTGACGCCGGAAGGCGGCGGCGGTCCGAACTATCCGAATATGTGATCGAGAGGTCTCTCGCGGAAAGGACGAAGCGTCGGAGATTCCTCCGAGGCACCCAAATCGGTGCTGGCAGTCGTGAAAGCAGCAGCTTGACCGCGACGAAGCAAGCGACATCACTGTCCGTGCATGTCTTGCCCCGCTCGGAACCAGTCGAAATCGGCGACACCGCCTTGCGCCAGAGTGTTGAACGAGAACAGTCCCGGGCGAGTGCCCTTCCACCAGCCATACCACGCGAGTTTAAGAGGTTCGCCAGCGACGGCAAAGCTTCGTCCATCGTCGAAACTGTAACGATAAGTGGCTATGCCGTTTTCGGTCACATTCGCCGCGAGCACCACGCTGCGAACCGAGCCAGGGACGTCGGCGATCGCCGTTTCCTGGCCTGCTAGGGAAAGCACGATCCTATTGGCACCTTCATCGCGCACCACGCCAAGCCAGGACGGCTGCGCGTTGAACAGCGTCAGGCCAGCCCTTTGGCCATTGGCCATTCGCCCGATCTCCAGCCGGGTCACATAGCCTGGCGCCGGTCCTTGCATGACCTGCGTAAGGGTGTTTCGCGAGGTGACGATCTGGGACGCCGGAAGCGCCGTGAGGCTAAGGAAACCGGGCCGGGCACGCAGGCTCCATGCGCTATCGTCGGGGTTGTGATTCCACTGCCACTGGATGGAGAGCCGCCGCGCCCCGAATTGATCGGAACCTTGCAGACGATCCGAACCTCCCGATTTCCGGGTATTCGGCATGGGCCAACGCGCGACGGGCAGACCGGCATCCTGTCCGGAAATCGGCGCTCCCACGATCGGCCAATCCTGCTGCCAGGTGAGCGGCTGCAAATGCACGATGCGGCCGAAGGCTCCCGTAAGGTTGAAGTGGAGGAACCAGCCGTTCCCGTCCGGTGTCTCCACCCAGCCACCCTGATGCGGTCCCTTGAGCTTCAGGTCGCCGCCGGGAAGCAGCACGTCGCGCCATTCATAAGGCCCCTCGAGGCGGCGGGACCGACCGACAGCCTGCGGCCCGGTCCCGACCCCGCCGATGGGAGCGAAGATGTAATACCAGCCATTGCGCTTGTAGAGCTTGGGGCCTTCAAGGACCGGAAGTCTCTTCTTGTCCTCGGCAATGAGCTGGCCCTCATCGAGAACGCCGGTGCCGTCGGCACGCATGCGGTGAAGAATGAGCGGCCCTGCACCGACCTTGCTGTGAATGAGCCAAGCGGTCCCGTCCTCATCCCAGAACGGGCATGGATCCTCAAAGCCGGGACCGGAAATTACCGTGGTCGGGGTGCTCCAGGGACCTTCCGGCCGGCGTGCGGTGGCCATGAAGATGCCGTCATCCGGGGTAGCCCAATAGACGAAGAAGCGGCCGCCGTGCTCCCGGATCGACGGTGCCCAGGGGCCGCCACCGTACTTCGTGCCGGCCGTGTCCCGCGGATTGGCGTCCGTGATCTTGAACGCCCCCACCAGATTGTAGGCCGGCGTGTCAGGAAGCCGAGCAAGAACGTGCGAGACGAGGGTCCAGTGCACGAGATCGTGGGAGCGAAGCACCGGCAGACCTGGCGACATGTGGAAGCTGGACGCCACCAGATAATAGGCGTCCCCGCTGCGGATCACGGCGGGGTCGGAGTAGTCGGCGTAAAGGACCGGGTTCTGGTAAGTGACGGGTAAATTTTCGGCGCCAACCTTCGCTCCGGCCGTTCCGAAGCCCATCAGCAAGCCGGCAGCCACGGCCGGCAGGAAAGCACGGACCGAAACGCGGAGAAAGGAGCGCTTAGTCACAATGCTTCCACCGCGTTTCTGGTGTCTTCGAGGGCCTGCTCGATCAAACGGTCCATGCTTTCCGAGGCGCGCCTGGAGTCCCGGGCAGCGATGGCCTCGCACACTTCGACGTGCTCGGGGATGGCATTTCGCGGCAATGTTCGCGCCTGCTGCTTGAACTGGGTCGTCCACCTGACGGCTGCTCCAACGCTGGCGGTCAGGACCATCAGCGCGCCGTTACCAGTGGCCTTCAGGATCGTCTGGTGAAAATCGCGGTCCGCGTGGCGGCCTGGTTCGCTCGCCAGAGTATGGCCGCGCATCGCGTCGATCGATCGACGCAGAGCCTGTACATCTTCGCGCGAACGCCGCTGGGCGGCAAGACCGGCGGCCGCGGGTTCGATCAGCCCGCGGAGTTCGAAGATGTCGCGGATGAACCCGAAATCGGGCTTGCCGGTAAAGGCCCATTCCAGAACATCGGGATCGAGAACATTCCAGCATTCTCGCGGAAGAACGCGCGTACCCGCCTTGGGCCTGCTTTCGATGAGACCCTTGGCCGACAATACCCGCAAGGACTCGCGATAGGCGCTGCGCGACACGTCGAGTTCCTGCGCGAAAACGACCTCCCCGTAGAGTATGGAGCCGGGTGGATAGTGGCCGGACACGATGTCCCGGCCGATCTTCTGTACGACCGATCCATTGAGCCGGCGCCCGGAACTTCTGATGTTCGCGCCGCCGGACATTGCCGCGTCAGCACTTCCTGCGATGGCATTCATGGCGTGGTTCCCTCTCCCTCACGGCGTTCCGACGTGTCCGGCGTTTGCCGGGCCTATTCGAAGGCGACCCTTGCATTGGCCGCGCGAAGCCCCGGCGAATGGGCTGTGATCCGGAGCGTTCCCTTTCCTCGGCCTCGCAGGATCGCGATAGCCCTCCCCCTGAAGGTCTTGGTGTGGCTGGCTTTCAGCGAGCCCACGGCCTGCGGATTGGCGCTGCCAAAGGCGGCCAGTTCGCCGGAGCCTTCCAGCGCAAGGGTCACCGGCCGCATGTCGTCAGGCAGAACCCGTCCCTTGGTATCCACCACCTCGATCTTGAGATAGGCGAGCGCATCGCGGCCGCGGCGCTGGGACAGCGGCTCGGCCAAAACCCGCAAGGATACTGCCTCGCCTACGGTTTCCAGGTGCGTGCGGCCAATGACCTTGCCGTTTTTCCAGGCGACGGCCTCGAGTGTGCCGGCCGCGTAGGGCACGGGCAGTTCCGCCGTCATCTTGTCGCCGGCTGCCAGCGCTTTCTCACCGACCACCTGACCGTTGAGGATCACCTGGACTTTGTCACCGTCCGTATAGACGCGCACCTTGAGGGGTTTGCCTTTGTGGTCGTCCCAGTTCCAGCTCGCCAGCTCGTCCGGCCAGCCCCAGTTGGCGGTCCAGGGGAAGGTTCCATCAGGCGCAGGCCGCTGCACCGTCATGGTGACAGGAGCCAGGCCCCATGCAACGTCGCGCGCCAGCGAAGAGGCTTTCTGGCATCCGATCAGATCGAGATCGCCGCACCAGGCGTTCACCCAGGGCCACGCCGCAAAGTAATAAGGCAGGCTGCCATTCTTCAGGAATGCGGTCGCGCCGATCCCCGCCTCGCCGATGTAGTCCATCGCCGTCCACAGGAACTCGCCGAGGAAATACGGGGCGCGGTCCATCAGCGCAGCGTAGTCGAAGACCTCACGCGCGAAGGTCTCGGATCCGTAGACGGCCCGCTCGGGGTGGCTGGAATGCTCGCGTTCAATGTCATCGAGCCGGTAGTTGTACCCCGGCACGTCGAGGAACATCGTGGAGGCGTTATCGACCTTTCCGGCAAATCCCGGACGCGCTGTATCGGCTCCGGCAATCATCTCCTGCCCCAGGACGCCATTGAGTCCTGCAGTCACCGGCCGGGTCGGATCAAGTTTTTTCACCGCATTGGCAAGCTTCCATTCCCATTCGACGCCTTCGTCGCTGGCACGGAAAGGGATTTCGTTACCGATGCTCCACATGATGACCGAGGCGCTGTTCCGGGCGGGCAGAACCATGCCCCGGATCACCTCTTCCCAGTGCTTCCGGAAATGAACCGAGAAATCCTGGGGCTCCTTGTGCTCGTGCCAGGCGTCGAAGGCCTCCTCGATCATCAGCATGCCCAGACGATCGCAGGTTTCCCGGAGGCTGCGCGAGGCAGGATTGTGCGAACTGCGGATGGCGTTGAAACCCCGCTGCTTCAGCAGGCGGATCCGCCGCTCGTCGGCATCGCGAAACGCGCAGGCGCCCAGCAGCCCGTTGTCATGATGGACGCAGCCGCCCCGCAGCTTGATGACCTCGCCGTTGATCGCCATCCCGCGTGCGGGATCGAAGGTCACGATACGGACACCGAAGGGCTGCTCCAGCCTGTCGACGACCTTGTCACCGCGGCGCAGCTCGGTTTCGAGCCGATAGAGGTTCGGATGATCGGGCGACCAAAGCCGGGGGCCCTGCACCGTGAAAGTCTGGCGTACTTCGCTTCCCGCAGCCACACGACCTTGCGCAGCAGTACGACCTTCGGCATCGATGAGGCGGGTGACGATTTCGTACCCCGTCGCATCCCCTTCGAGCGATGTCGTCAGATCGACCTCGGCCCGTCCGTCTGCGAACCGGCGAGTCCAGGCCGCAACGCCCCATCGCGCGATCCGGCACAGGTTAGGCAATACATCAAGCGTCACCTGCCGATAGATGCCCGACCCCGCGTACCAGCGGGTATTGCGCCCTTCGTTGCGAACCCGAACCGCCACGACATTGTCGCCCTTGCGGTCGAGATAGGGCGTGAGATCGATGGCGAACGGGATATAGCCATTCACGTTGCTGGAGACCGGATGGCCGTTCAGGAACACATCGCTTTCGAGATATATCCCATCGAACGTCAGTTCGATGCGCGCATCGGGAGCATAGCCGGCAACGCTGAAACGCTTGCGATACCAACCCTCACCGCCAACGGTGAAGCCGGTCGCGCCCTTGCCAACGGCGGTCTTGTCGAACGGGCCGATCTGGGCCGGCTCGGCGCCGCCCGGCACATCCTCGACACTCCAGTCATGCGGGAGGTCGACGACGCGCCATGTACTGTCATCGAGGCCGGCCTGTTCGAAACCATCCCCGCCACCGCGAAGGAATTTCCAGCCATCGTCGAACGGTATATCCCGCAGCGGCCAGCTTGCTCGCTGCGGCAAGACTGGTGGTTTTGCCGCAGCCGCGCCGACCATGGGAAAGATTGCACCGGCTCCTGCGACCATGAGCGCCTGGCGCCGATTGGTGTCAAATTCGAAGCTCACATGACCTCTCCCAGCCTGGCCAGTTCGGCATCGATCCGTGCCAGAGGCTCCCGCTGCACAACCCCGAAGACGAGCAGCGATTCGAGCGAGAAGTTGCCAAGGTGCGGCTTGATCATCTCATTGCCGATGCGCCGATCCATTCCCGGAATCTGCTTGTTGACGATCGCCCAGGCGGCCGGGTTCGACTGCAGGATAGCGATCGGCGTCTCTCGCGAACTGAGTATCCGGGGAAGCCTGCGCGGCGGATCGTAGGCCTTCGCAGGCGGATAAAGTGGCGCGTCCAAATTGGTCATCCTCTCATGGAATTGGCTTGAGACGGCAGTGCGAGCGCCGGTTCGACGAGCGGTGGCCGCAGCGCATGGCGCTGCTCAACCAGGCCTGCGCGCCATGTGCGCTGATCCATTGGTGCTCTCCTGCTTTCTCGGTCGCCGCGATCATCGCCCCCCCGATGGGCTCGGGCTTATTTTGTGCCTTGTCTAAATAGCAACGGTGTGTTGTTTTAAGTGGCAAGGACGGCATGTCAAGCCAGCTCCGGGACGGGAAGAGGACGATGGAACCATCGGATTTGCCGCAGCCATTGCGAAGATCGATCGCGCCCGGTCCGAAGCCGAGGCGGGCATCCGGAGCGAGGACCTTCGCCTTTGACCGCGGTCCTGCGTGAGCGCTTGCTGCGAGCAAGAAAACAAAAAACGGGAGGGAATATGATCAAGACAGGATGCAACCTGCTGCTGGCGTCCACCAGCTTGTTCGCCGTGGCGACGCCTGCATGGGCGCAATCGGCGCCGGCCGCCGAAAACGCCGCGGACGTCATCATCGTCCAGGCGCGCCGCCGCGACGAAGACGTTCAGGATGTCCCCGCAGTCATCGATACCGTGACGTCCGAAGAGATCGCGAAGCTCAATATCCGCGACTTCAAGGAAGTTCAGACACTCGTTCCCGGCCTGGAACTGACAACGGAATCCAACGGCGTCGGCGGCAGCGCCAAGATGCGCGGCGTCAATTTCGACGTGAATGCAAGCGGCTTCAACTCCACCGTCGAATTCTACATGAACGACGCGCCGATCGTGGCGGGCATCGTTCTCCAGCAGATGTTCGATATCGGCCAGATCGAAGTCCAGCGCGGTCCCCAGGGCACGCTGCGCGGACGCGCCTCGCCTTCAGGATCAATCACGGTCGCCAGTCGCAAGCCCGATCTCTATACCGTTGGCGGCACGGTCGACATGACGGCCAACGACATCGGCACGCAGAATATCAAGGCCGCGCTCAACCTGCCCGTCATCGAGGGCATCGCCGCCATTCGTGTCGCCGGCGTCTGGGACGAGAACGAGGACAACCGCGTCAAGCCGCTCGACACCAGCTATGGCGGCCGCGATCCCTTCGCCCGTACCCGCGCCGGACGCGTCAGCGGCCTGATCCAGCCCACCGACTGGCTGAGGTTCGAAGGCGTCTACCAGCATATGCAGCGCAATGCGGTGGGATACGATCAGGTCGCCTCCTTCAGCGAGGTCAATCCCGATGCCGCACCAAGCCCGGTCTACATCGATACGAGCGACCGGCGCACCGATCAGGTCGAGCCGCGCCGGATCAAGCAGGTCTACAACATCTACAACTGGCGTGCCGAAGCGAACCTGGCCGGCCAGACCCTGATCTATCAGGGCCAGCACTATACCCAGAACGTCCATGCCAGCACTTCGCTCGACTCCGCAGTGGTGTTCCCCGGCGATACGATATTTCAGGCGACCCACACCCGCACCAAGTCGACGTCCCATGAAGTCCGCCTGCAGAACCAGGAACGCCTGTTCGGCATGGTCGACTACGTTGTCGGCTTCTTCGACCAGAAGAACGACGCGCCGACGGATCTCCTGCGCAGCACGGCGGTTCGCCTGCCGCTCCTGTTCGGCGGCGGCCTTGCGACTGCGGTAACGACACCGATCGGCCGCTTCGGCGGCAATCACGAGCAATCGATTTTCGGTAACCTGACGCTTCACGTAACCGATTCCACCGAAGTATCCGGCGGCCTCAGGCATATCGACTACAACTCGGAAAATACGCTGGTTGTGGGCGGCAATACCGTCTCCACCGATGGGCAGGATGCCAAGAAGTGGATCTATACTGGCTCCATCAAGCAAAACATCACGCCCAATCTCATGGTCTACGCCAGCACCGGCAGTTCCTGGCGGCCGGGCATCAACGTGGTCGGCGATTTCAACATCCTGCCCTCGGCTACCGAAAAGAGCTTCACCAACCTTCCTGCCGAAACCTCGAAGTCCTATGAAGTCGGTTTCAAGAGCACGCTCATGGGCGGCCGGATGCGTTTCAACGTCACCGGTTACCATCAGAAGTTCAAGAACTACCCCTACCGCGTGTCCAACGGCGTCTACTACGTCAATACCGTGGCGGACAGGAACAGCGCCGGACAGGTTACCGGCATCCATCAGGAAGTCGGCCAGTTCAACTTTGTGGGCGCTGTCCCTGTCGAAGTGAACGGCGTGGAAGGCGATCTCTCCTTCGACATCTCCGATCGTTGGACAATGGGCCTGCTCGCCAGCTATTCGCTCGGCAAGATCAAGAACGGCACGGTTCCCTGCAACGACCTCAATGGCGACGGTGTGCCCGACAACGTCCTGTCGGCACCATCACTTGCGCAGCTTCAGGCCGCAGTCGGTTCCGAGAACCTGGCCACCTGCCAGGTGACGCAGCGTTCCGCTTTCCAGCCCCCCTTCTCGGCCACGCTCCAGAGCGAATACAGCCTTCCGATTTCCAACAGGTTTGATGGCTACCTTCGCGGTTTGGTGACCTACAACGGCAAATCCCAGAGCGATCCCACCAACATCTACGACAACGTCGGCGACTATGCCCTGGTCAATCTCTACGCGGGCATTCGCGATCCCAAGGGAATGTGGGAGGTTTCGCTCTACGCCAAGAACCTGTTCGAAGTGGAAAAGGCGCTTTCCCGCACCAGCCCGCTTTCGACCAGCTACCAGCAGCTCGGCTTCGGCGGGTTCGGACCGAACGGCCCGATCCTCACCGGGCCAACCGCCGCGACGACGACCAGCACTTACACCGGCATCACCATGACGCCGCCGCGCGAGTTCGGCCTCAATGTAAGGTTCTCGTTCGGTTCGCGCTGATTGGCGCGAACCGAACCTCCGACCTGGGCGGGTGATCCAAGATCACCCGCCCTCTTGTCGTTCACAGCCAGACGCAAAAAATCACGGGCGCGCTTCAACGCCCTATCAGGAGGATCTCGAAATGCGCCGTATTGCAGCAAAGTTCGCGGCCAGCCTGCTGCTGGGCAGCGCGCTTATTCACCCGGCTGACGCGCAAGCGGCGCCCAAGCCCTCATCCTCCCAGCTTCCGGCAAACGACGCCGCCATCGACACCCGCGTCGAGGCGCTCCTGGCAAAGATGACCGCCGAGGAGAAGGCCGGCCAGCTCAGTCAGTTCTTCTATTTTGCCCAGATTCCGGCAATGGCCAAAGGCGTGGACGATCAGATTGCCGCCGGCAAGGCTGGCTCGATCCTTTTCACGACCGATCCCAAACTGCTCAATCGCGCGCAGAAGATGGCCGTCGAGCAGACCCGCCTGAAGATCCCCCTGCTGGTGGGTTTCGATGTCATTCATGGCCTTCACACGATCTTTCCCGTGCCCCTCGCAATGGCGGCATCGTGGGATCCGAAGCTGGTCGAACGATCGCAGGCGGTAGCGGCGCAGGAGGCGCGGGCGGTAGGCATTCATTGGACTTTCGCGCCCAATGTCGATGTTGCACTCGATGCCCGCTGGGGCCGCATCGTCGAGGGCGCGGGCGAGGATCCGTATCTGGGATCGGCCATGGCCGCCGCGCAAGTCCGGGGATTCCAGGGATCGTACATCGGAGCGCCCCGTCACATCATTGCCGGGCCGAAGCATTTTGCAGGCTATGGTGCTGCCATGGGTGGGCGTGACTACGATCAGTCGGAAATCTCGGAAAACCAGCTTCACAACCTCTACCTGCCTCCATTCAAGGCCGCGATCGACGCGGGCGCGGGCAACATCATGGCCGCCTACATGGCGCTCAACGGCGTGCCCGCAGCCGGGAACCACCGGCTGCTGACCGACACACTGCGCACCGAGTGGGGCTTCAGGGGCTGGGTGGTCAGCGATGCCGGCGGGGTCGATGCCCTCAGGACACATGGCATTGCAAAGGATGGAACCGAGGCGGCCGTCAAGGCGATCTCGGTCGGCACGAACATGGAAATGGTGCCGCCGGGACAGAAGGCGCACATGCCTTCGCTCGCGGCCGCCATCACCGAGGGCAAGCTGACCACCGCTGAACTCGATGCCATGGTACGACCGGTCCTGGCCGCGAAGTTCCGCATGGGCTTGTTCGAAAACCCCTATGTCGATGAAGCACGCGCTGCCAAAGTCCTCGCCGATCCGGCCCATGCCGTCGCCGCCCGCGCGGCTGCCGAGCGGTCGGCCGTACTGCTGCGCAACGAAGGCGGCACGCTGCCGCTCGACCGCAGGAAAGTCCGGTCGCTCGCCGTGATCGGGCCGCTTGCGGATTCCCAGCGTGACATGCTCGGCCCGTGGATTTTCTCGATGAACAACCCCAGCGCCGAAAGCCTGCTGGCCGGTATCCGCGCGAAAGTCGGGCAAGGCGTCACCGTGTCTTATTCCGAAGGTGTCCGCTTTCCCGCACGCGTGAACCCCTCACCCTTCGACATGATGGACGGCAAGCGGACCAAGCCCGAACCCATCGACGAAGACGCCGAGATTGCAAAGTCGGTCGCCTTGGCTCGCCAGTCGGACGCCGCCATTCTGGTGCTCGGCGAGGCCCAGAACATGAGCGGCGAGAAGGCCTCGCGGGCGAGATTCGACTTGCCCGGACGCCAGAAGGAACTGCTCGACGCGGTGGTGGCCACCGGCAAGCCGGTGATCGTCGTCCTGATGAGCGCCCGTCCGCTCACAGTGCAGGACAGCAAGGCCGCGGCGATCCTAGACATCTGGTATCCCGGCAGCCAGGGAGCAGCTGCCGCCGCGAACCTGCTGTTCGGCGATGCCGTGCCCGGCGGCAAATTGCCGATCAGCTGGGTCCGCAGCGCCGCCCAGGCCCCTATGACTTACGCGCGCCTGCCCTCCCACGATCCGACCGATGCCGCCAAGCGCTATCAGGAAGGGAGCAACGAACCTGCCTGGCCCTTCGGCTTCGGGCTCAGCTACACCAGCTTCGCCTACTCCAATCTGAAGGTGATTACGCCCAAGGTCGCGCCCGGCAGTCCGGTGAACATCACTGTCGATGTCGCCAATAGCGGCCCGCGAAGCGGCGATGAAGTGGCGCAGCTCTACATCCATCAAAAGCACGGCACCTCATCCCGGCCGGTCCGCCAACTCAAGGGCTTCGAGCGCGTGACCCTGAAGCCGGGCGAGAAGCGGACGCTCACCTTTACGCTCAGTCCGGAAGACCTGCGCTACTGGAGCGACGCGACGCGGAGCTGGATCGAGGACAGCTCGGACTTCAAGGTCTGGGTTGGCGGCGATTCCACGGCATCGCTCGGTGGATCGTTCGAGGTGGGTGAAGGATAAGCGGCCTTGGACATGCACCGCAGTTTTCCACGATGCGCGCTCCTCGCCGCTGGCGCGCTTGGAGCGATCTGGTTTGCCTCAGTAGTGATCGCAGACGCCGCCAGCCCCGGTGACACCCTTTCATCGCTGAGCGAAAACGCGGATCCCGGAGTAGGTGAACCGCCGCATCGGTGACTGGCAGCCTGGCACCACATAAGTCGCCTGGACTGCGTTTCCGGCCTACAGCAAGACGTCGAAGGTTCGCCCTTCCGGGCTTCTGGGCTTCTGGGCTTTTGGGCTTCTGGGGCCAGTGCGTATTCTGACCGAGAGCGCCGGGGAACCGGGCAAGTAGCACAAGGACCTCTTTCTGCCCACTGGCGAGAAAGAGGTCCCCTACCCCGCTCGATCGGGCACGGATCAAGCGGGGCGACCACCAAATTGCACGAGGCCCTCCCTTGTTTGAGGGGCCGGCTGGCTGGCCGCTACTGATCTGAAACCGGCGGCCTCAGTGGGGCTTTACCGCGTCGAGTTCGGTCTGGATGGTCGCCAGCTTCTCATCGGTGAGCTGATCGCCTGCAAACTGCTGGAGCTGGGCAAGCGTCATCCCGCGGCCCATCTCGATCTGCGGGCTATTGACGATCTCGGGAATATGCTTGAGCAGAATGGCCTTGGACGCCGGATCATCCAGCATCGTGCCGAGGTCGGTTTCCTGGACCTTGTAGGCAGCTTTGGTTTTGGCAGCTGCAGGCGGGGTTTCGGCATAGGCCGTCACGGATCCCGTCATGGCCAGAGCCAAAAATACCACCGAGAGAAGTGCGCGCATTGATAATCCTTTCCCGAACAGGGGCTGGGATCGATGCGCGTGGCGGCTCCAGCGCCGTCATCTCGATGCATCTATCCGCTGTTCAGACACACTATTGGATGGAGCCACGATCAAGTCAATATAGCTACACATTGTATTATTTCGTCATGGCGATCATGAATTCGATCACAGATCACCAGGACCCCGCCCCGCCCACAATGCGCTCGACGAGGGATCTCGCGACAACTTTCGCCTCATCGTCTTTGAAAGGTTCCGCTTCGGGACGTACAGCGATCGTTCCCCCCGTCACGGCCATCACCAGGTCTGCCGCGCCCTCCGGATCGCGCATTTTGAACCCTCTGGCAGGGCCATACTCGCGAATGGAGGTCGCTATGAGCGTATGGAGGCTCCGGTAGCCCTTCTGGTTGTGGCCGCTGAACCCCGATCCGGCCGTTCCCGTCAGATTGCCCGCGAGCCTGGTAATGGCGCGAACTTCGGGTTTCGTCCCCCAAAGCAGCATCGCTTCGACATAGCTGATCAGCTGCTCGACAAGATCGTGCGACAGCGCCGGATCGCGTTTGGTGTTGAGTTCGGACCACGATGCAATCTTTGCATCGATCACGGATTGGAGAAGGTCCGCCTTGTCCGAAAAGCGCTTGTAGAGGGTAGTGCGCGGAATGCGCAGGTTGGTGGCAACGGCATCCATTGAGGTGCCTTCATACCCCAGCTCCAGGAACATTCGCGTGGCTTCGGTCAGGATGTCCTGTGTGATCTTGGCGGAATCGGCGGCTACCGGACGCCCTCTTCTTCTGACCGGTTTCTGATCTGCCTTCGCCGCCACTGATTGCCGCACCTTGTCCTGCACTTTTGCCGTGATCCGCGCTTTGGAATATCGATTGCCCATGTGGTAACCGATTTGGGACGACGCACAACCGGCACGTCGATGCCTCGCCGTTCCCGTGGAAGCCACCCTTTCCGATAAACGACGCTGCGGTGCCGACTATCGTTCGTGCCGGCGAGGCTATCGCGCGTACCGTAGTTGCCATAGACTGGTTCGCCATGCCGTTCGACACTTCCCCTCTCGCGCGCTTCACCTTCGTGGGCGAAGTCTTCGAATGGCGCGGGCCCGCGCCCTTCTTCTTCGTTGCCGTGCCCACCGATTGCGTGGATGAGGTGCGCTATGCCGCCCGGATAGCCAGCTATGGCTGGGGCGTGGTGCCCGTGCATGCAGTCGTAAATGAAATCCCGTTCACGACCTCTCTTTTTCCAAAGGGAGACAGCTATCTTTTGCCAGTCAAGGCGGCGGTGAGGAAGGCCGGCTCGATCAATCTCGCCGACAGAGTGACGGTTGAAATCCAAATCACCGCAAAACGCGGCTTCGATGAGCGGCGTCCAACGATCTAAGGCGAGAGATGGCTCGCTGCGGCCCCGGCGGATCCCGCAAGCTGCCGAACTGGCCGCCTGGGCAGGACTTTGGCTGCAGCGAGTTACGGGGGGCAATATGCGAATGCCCCCATCCCGGTCAGATCGTTGAGCGAACCGGCCGCACGATCAACGTATTGACGTCCACATCCGCAGGCTGCTCCACCGCATAGGCGATGGCGCGCGCGATCGCGTCCGGGGTGAGCGCGATGGAGCGGAAATCGACCATCGCCTGCGCCGCGACCGGATCGGTGATCGTGTGGGCCAGTTCCGATTCCACCACGCCCGGCGCGATGGTGGTGACCCGAATGTCGTCATGCTCCATGCGCAGCGCTTCGGAGATTGCGCGCACCGCATATTTGGTTGCGCTGTAGACGCCGCAGGTCGGCCACACGGCATAGCCGCCAATCGAGGAAATGTTGACGAACTGACCGCTGCCCTGGCCTTTGAAGCGAGGGAGGGCGGCGGCTATGCCGTGCAGGACGCCGCGGATGTTGACGTCGATCATCCGGTCCCATTCGTCTACCTTCAGGCTGTCGAAGCGCGACAGCGGCATCAGGCCCGCATTGTTGACCAGCACGTCGACGCGGCCATATTCGGCCTCCGTCGCGGCGATGAACGCCTCGAAATCGGCGCGGTCGGTGACGTCGAGCGACCGGAAGGCAACCGCGCCTCCCGCTGCGTTCAGTTCCTCCGCCAGCGCGGCGAGCCGGTCGGTGCGGCGCGCTCCCAGCATCAGCTTCGCCCCGCGCGCCGCCAGCAGCCGCGCCGTGCCTTCGCCGATGCCACTGCTGGCGCCGGTAATCGCGATGACCTTGTCCTCGATAGCCATGATAGTCACTCCTGTTGGGGCGGACCGAACCATCGATCCGATGCCCTCTACATGGCGCTATCTGGTCGGGAGGCGGTAGAACGGTCATCCGGGATGATTGCACGATATTCCAGATTGCCCTCATCGGGGTGGATCGGCCGTGGCCAGCCGTGTAGGCTGATCTTACCGACCTCTGAGGAAGTAGCGTTGATGGCGCATCAGGAACTGGCTGAGCAGATTGCCCGATACGCCGAGCGCGACGGCATCATGGATACGCCCATCGCCCGACTGGCGCTGGTCCGCTCGGCCCAGCGCGGCGAGCCGGTGCATATGGTGCAGCGCCCGGCGCTGTGCATCATCGCGCAGGGGGGCAAGCGCGTGCTGCTGGGCGATGCGGTGATCGACTATGGCCCCGCCAACTATCTCGTCGCCTCGCTCGACCTGCCGATTACAGGCGCGGTGACGCAGGCGAGCGCGGACGCGCCTTATCTCTGCTTTTGCCTCTATCTCGACCCCGCCCTGCTGTCGGAGATCGCGCTGACCCTGCCGCCCCTGCCGGCGGGCGCGGATGAGAGCAGCGGGATGACGTTACACCCGATGACGCCTGAACTGATCGACGCGGCGACGCGGCTGACGGCACTGCTCAGTGATTCGGCGAATGCGCCGCTGCTCGCACCGCTGATCGAGCGGGAATTGCTAGTGCGGCTGATGACCGGACCGGGCGGAAGCGTGCTGCGAGCCATCGCCAGCGGCGAGAGCCGCACCGGCCAGATTGCGCAGGCGATCGCATGGCTCAAGACCCATTTCCGCGAGCCTTTCAGCGGTGCGCACCTTGCCGCCCTTGCCGGCATGAGCCTGTCGAGCTTTCATGACCATTTCCGCCGCGCCACCGCCATGACCCCGCTGCAATATCAAAAGCAGCTGCGGTTGCAGGAAGCGCGGGCGCTGATGCTGGCCGACCGGCTCGACGCGGCAGAGGCGGGCTTCCGCGTCGGCTATGACAGTCCTTCTCAGTTCAGCCGCGAATATCGTCGCCTCTTCGGCGCCCCGCCCGTCCGCGACATGGGACGGCTAAGGGCGAAGCCGCAGATGGCGATGGTGATCTGAAAGGGCCGGGGCGGGATTGCTCAGTTTCAAGTTCGGTTCTGACGTCGGAACAACCAGGGAACCGGCGAGCTGTTCGAAAAGCCGGCGCTCAGCCTGATACGATGCGCGGCAAGAACCTGGCAGAGTATTCCCTTGTCACCAGGGCACTGCCAGAAGTCGGATACGTCGGCCAGCGCCTCCCGCAGCGTTTTCGCCGCTTCCCGGTCTGCAGCCGTGATTGCAAGCATAGTCAACTCTTGTTCCTCTGAATGCTGGATTCCAGCAAAACAGCTTGCCTAAAAGTGATACCGGATAGCCGTGCGGCAGAAGCGCTAGTATAAGCGCTTCTGCCGCACGGTCTTTACCAGGACCCGACCAAACGTCTCGACACAGAGCGTTTCATCGAGCCGAAAAGCTTCAGGGTACCCTTGTGCCGCGACCAAAGAAGAAGCCGAGAACCAGGATCACGGCCGCCACCAGCAGGAAGACCTTTGCGAGACTGGCCGAGAGGCCCGCAACGCCGCCAAAACCCAGAAGCGCAGCGATCAATGCGACGACAGCAAAAATTATTGCCCAGCGAAACATGAGTGCTCTCCCTTAGACTAACTACACCAACGCTGCGCCGACATGTTCGGAGCAGCTCGTTCTTTAGAACTTTCAAGCTGTCCCGATGTTCCACGAAACCTCGGCAGTGATATCGCGCATGTGAATGTCCTTGTTGATCGGTCAGGAGACTGGCGAGAGTTCGCATCGTTGCCCGGCTCGACGCGCAGCCATTGCGGCAAGGAATGCGGCAAGGACCAGCAGAGCCGCGCTGACTTCGAAAGTGGCGCGCACGCCGGTGGCATCGAAGATGGCGCCGCCCATGGTCGCGCCGAGCGTGATGGCCAGTTGAATGACAGCGACCATCAATCCGCCGCCGGCCTCGGCATCATCGGGAAGCACCTGAGAGAGCCAGGTAAACCATCCTACCGGCGCCGGTGTGGCAATCAGGCCCCATGCCGCAAGCAGCAGGACGGTCGGCCAGAACGAGCCACCGAAGCTTGCCAATGCAAGGGCCACGCCAGCCATCAAGCCCGGTATGACCACGAGCACCCTGCGCAGGTTCATTGCGACGAGCGGCCCTATAGCGGCCGTTCCGGCAAGGCCCGACAGGCCGATCAACAGCAGGATGATCGATAGCCAGGATATGTCGACATGGGTGACGGTTTCGAGAAACGGGCGCAGGTAGGTGAAGAGGGCGAACTGCCCCATGAACAGGACAGCTACGGCGATCAGTCCGATGAAAATGCCGGGCTTGCTCAAAAGGGTGATGACGCTCGCTTGCCGCGATCCGTGCTGCGCAGGAAGCCTGGGAAGGCCGACTGCCTGCCATATCAGCGCCAGCGCCGCGAGCGGAACAAGACAGAAAAATGCGCCGCGCCAGCCCACGACAGAGCCGAGCAAACTGCCCATCGGCGCCGCCACGGCCGTCGCCAATGCACTGCCGCCCTGAAGCGTCGCGATGGCCCGTGGAAAAAACGCTCCATTCGAGATGCGCATGAGCACTGCCGTCGACATAGACCAGCAACCGCCGATTGCGATTCCGAGAACGGCCCGCCCAGCCAGCAGCACCGGATAGCTCGGGGCGAAGGCGACGATGGCGCCGGATACGATCATAAGCCCCGTCAACCACAGGATCACAAGTTTGCGATCGAGCTTGTGCGTGAGCGACGATATCGAAAGGCTGGTCAGAACAGCGAACAGACCGGACGCGGCAATGGCCTGTCCGGCCTGCCCTTCGCTGATGATCATGTCGCGCGCCATCGGAGTAAGGAGGCTCACCGGAAGAAACTCCGACGACACCAGCACGAAAGCACACAGTGTCATTGCCAGAACTGCACTCCATGGTGCAGCGCCGGGCCCCGCGTCATCCGCGGTCGTGGTTATCGAAACATGCATGCTTTTACCTTGAATGCGCGGATCTGCTGCTGCGTGCCATGTCGATGCTCGGCAGCACGGCAGAGGCACCGCTCGCTGGGGCGCCTGATCAATTGGTGACGAAGCCCTGCTCCGCCATCCTGGTGGCATAGAAGTTCGCGCTCTGCTCCTTCACCGCGCCCATTGGATGGCCGACGACAAGCGTGCCGTGGCGGCGGCCTCGGTCCAGATCGTCGGCCATGAAGAGATTGCCTACGACGGTCATGCCGTATTGGTTTCTGAAAGTGACTTTCTCGATCGTGACGCGGTCACTCACGTAGAGATTGTCTGCGCCGTTGGAGATGTCTTGTGCCTCCGCGAATGGGATGGTGAAGGGAAGGAAGCCAAGTGCAGCTGCGCCGGCAGAGAGTTGCAGAATGGAACGCCGGGTGGTTCCTGAAGACGCCCAGGCCTGGTGCCAGGCCTGATGTCCGAACGGCTCATGTCTGGGCATGGGATGTCTCCATTGGGAAGCGAGGCCCTTCGACCGCGAGCTTTGTCTTTGAGAAGGCTATTGGCTTCAGGCGCCATGCGTCTGGCAGGCAGCGCGCCAATTTGCGCATCGAGGCGGCGTAAGGCCGGTGGGCATGGCAACGAAAACGTCATGGCCACCATCTAGGCGCGGGCGCCATCATGCATTAGCCTGAAAGATGAACATGCAGCACTGAGTGAAATTCAATAATGCAACGCGAGACCATGGCTGAAGCGCTGCGCTATCGCGAGCAGTGAGTTGGAAACCCGTCGTTCGCCCAGACGATCATTCCCGAAAGCATCACTGCCGGCAGATACCGATATTCCAGGCAGCGTTTATGCTATTGCGAATTGAGATCATCACAGATATCGCCGACCGGGCCTGAGAGCTTCAGCTCCCGGGCTGATCGCGTCGGTGCCTTGAAAAAGGCTTAAAAGGGAACACGGTGAGAGGGCTCCGCGCCTTTGAATCCGAGGCTGTCCCTGCAACTGTGAGCGGCGAGCGCGATGCACATGTGCGGACGGGAAATGCCCGAGCCGCCAGCCACTGGGCCGGACGCTAAATCCTGCGAGGCCTGGGAAGGCCGTGCATCAAGCTGTGACCCGCAAGCCAGGAGACCTGCCGTCGCACCGGTCGCTCTTGCCTGACCCAGGGGATGGTCTTGGCACGGTCAGTTTTCTCCGTCTGAGCGACGAGAATGCGGCGGAGGCCGCATCGGTGTCGTGCGTCAGCCGCCTTTGGGGTGTCCGGCCACCGCGCGTGCCGACCGTTCGCGCGGACGCCTCCTGCCCGGTGTTGCTCGACGCCTCGGGGGATTGCATTGAGACAGAGTACCAAGACCGCGCTGCTTTCAGGAAGCCTCGCACTATCGGCGGTTCCGGCGATGGCGAGTGCTGCCGAGACCGAGCCCGCCGACAATACGATCGTCGTCACGGGCAAGACCGGCGCCTACAACGTCACCCGCTCCAGCAGCGCTACGCGCACGGACACGCCCTTACTCGAAGTGCCGCAGTCCGTGACCGTGCTGACGCGGCAGGTGGTCGACGATCTGCAAGCGAACCGTGTCGAGGACGTGCTAGCCTATGCCGGCGGCATCACGCGCGGCAACAACTTCGGGGGCACTGGTCTCACCGACTACAACTTGCGTGGCTTCACAACCTCGGAATACTTCCGCAACGGTTTTCCGATGAACCGCGGCTATCCGCCGGCACCGGACTCCATCGCCGTCGAGCGCGTGGAGGTGCTGCGTGGCCCCGCCGCCCTGCTGTATGGTCGCGGAGATCCGGGCGGCACGTTCAACATCGTTTCGCGCGTACCTGCCGACAGGATGGCCCAGACCGTCAGCGGCCGGATCGACAGCTTCGGCGGTTGGCGCGGAACGGTCGATGCCACCGGTCCCATCGATAGGGCAAAGACCGTGCGCTACCGCCTCGGCGCGGCCGTGGAAGGTGGCGACAGCTTCCGCGATCATGTCCAGTCCGACCGCATCGTGGTCGCGCCGGTCTTCGCCTGGGATGCCTCGCCGGGCCTGACCTTCATTCTCAGCAGCGAGTTCGTGCAGGTGAAGACCCCGCTGGACCGCGGCAATCCCGCTTTCAGCAACCAGCTCGACATCGCCATTCCCGCTTCGCGGTTCTTCGGCGAGCCGTCCGTCGGCCGGTGGCGCGTGCGCAATGGCCTTGGCAGCCTCGTCGCGGAATACAAGCTGGCGCCCGACTGGAAGCTGCGGGCGGGCGCCCAGTATTACAATGGCGAGTTGGGCGGCCCCGGCATCCAGGCCTCCAGTCTGCGCGCAGATGGCCGCACCTTGGTGCGCACTTATAGCGAGCGTACCTTACGGTGGCGCGATCTGGATGCACAGGTGAACCTGACAGGCCAGTTCGCCACCGGCAGCGTCGAGCACGAAGTGCTGCTGGGCGCCGAGTTCGAGGCCTTCCACTATACCGAGGTCATCCGCAATTCGAGCCCGACGCTGTCGCCCTTCACGCTGGACATCTTGGCGCCGGTCTATGGCTCCGCAATCCCGCCGCTGAACGGTACCTTCACCAGCATCCGCACCCAGACGCGCACATTCGCGGGCTACGCCCAGGACCAGGTGTCATTGCTACCCTGGCTGAAGCTGCTGGTCGGCGGACGACTGGAGCGATACGAGAGCGACAACCTGAACTTGCGCAACGGGGTCACTTCTGCGTTCGAGCAGACGGTATTTACGCCGCGCCTTGGGACGGTCTTCGTGCTGGCCCCGCAAGTTTCGGTCTACGGCAGCTATGCCCGCTCCAACAAGCCGAACACCGCAGCAGACGTGAACGGCAATGTCATCGCGCCGGAACGCGGCACCAGCTACGAGGCCGGTGTGAAGCTGGAACTGCTGGACGGCAGGCTGAGCGCAACGGCGGCGCTGTTCCACACCACCAAGCAGAACGTCGCGACCACTGACCCGGACAATCTGGATTACAGTATCGCCGCCGGCGAAGTGCGCAGCCGGGGCATCGACTTCTCGATCACGGGCAACCTGACCAGAGCATGGCGGATCGTGGGCGGCTATGTCTTCGCCGATGCCGAAGTGACCAGGGACAATCGCCTGCGGCTGGGTCAGCGCCTGCCCAACACGCCGCGCCATTCGGCCAGCCTGCTCAATGTCTACGAAGTGCAGGAAGGCGCCCTCAAGGGGCTCGGCGCGGGTGCTGGCGTCACTTACGTCGGTGGGCGCATCGCCGGCACTGCGGCGACCGCGCCTTACATCCGCTCTTACGCAACGGTGAACCTGCTGGCCTACTATCCGCTGGCGGAGAACGTGAAGCTGCAGGTCAACGTCAACAACCTGTTCGACAAGGAATACGCCGAGCGCGGCTTCGGCAGCAATCTTTATCCCGGCGCGCCGCTCAGCGCGATCGCCAGCATCACGGTCGGCCTGTGATGGCCGGCAAGACCCGTCTCGTCCGCCGAACTCGAGCAAGGATGTGCATGATGAAGACTGCCATGAAAGCCGCGATCCTCACCGCTCTGCTGCTCGCACCCGCACTGCCCGCCCAGGCGCACGGCATCTACATTACCGAACGCTCGAAGCAGATCGTGCTGATCTATGGCGAAGGCGCCGACGATCTCGACATGGTGAAGCGGGAGCCGTTGATCGATACGGTTGCCGCCTACGATGCCGAGGTCAAGCCGATCAAGGCGCAGCACCGGATCTCGGGGCTCGCGATGCTCGTCGAAACCGAAACCAGGCCCAGGTTCGTGACTGCGATCCTGCAGAACGGCGTATGGTCGCGGATGAAGGGCGGCGAGTACGAGAAGAAGGGCCTGGACGAGATGCCCGGCGCCGACATCTCCACCAAGAACATCAAGTATGCCGTCCGGATTCAGGGCCCGTTCGCCGGCACCGTCCCTGCGCTTCCCGGCCAGACCCTGCAGATCGTCCCCGCCGGCGCGATCCCGGCGATGCTGGGCCAGAAGCTGACGTACAAGGTGCTGTATAAAGGCCGGCCGGTGGCGGGCGCGCGCCTCATCAACGACTTCGTCAACGATCCGGACGCCAAGGAAACCGTCACCGGCTCCGACGGCACCGTCACCTTTGCCGTTCGCAATCAGGGGCTCAACGTCATCCATGCCGTCTACGACGGCCCCAGCGACAATCCCGCCAGGTATCGTAATATCGAGCACACCGCGACGCTCAGCTTCACGCTGGAACACAAGCCGGAGTAACCCGACCGTCGCGCCGCGGGGCCATGCTGGTCCGGCGGCGCGGCCAAGGCATTGCAGCGAAACGCGCGCGCTGGCGTGCACTCCCGGCGCGGACTTCGCCGACAGAGTGCAGCTACCGCTCGCAATCGCCACGGAGCGCGGCCGCTCTGGGCACCCCCCCTCCGTCAAAGCCATCGTCCGAAGATCCAGCCCCATACCCAGCGCACCCTGCGCCACCGCGGTCCCGATTACCTGGTGCGACAGCGCACACTTTTGTGACCATCGGTCCCCGCGTTCACCCTTATGGCCATGACCTGATTGAAGTTTGAGGCGAGCCGCGTCAGAGGACCCAGGCACTTTCGGGAAGCTGCCGCTTAATGTGATAAGCCTGACGCACCGGGGCTTACCCGCCAGCCCCAAAGATGCTTCAAGGGTGCATGATCGCTCCTCCTGCCGAACAACTGAGACAACTCACCCTCGCCTTTGAGCGGTTCACCCGTCGTTTAAAGGTGGCGGAAGCGACTGCGGCGATCGCCAATTCGCTCAATGCCCTTGATGTGCAGGCGCTGCTCTTCATCGACGACAATCCGGACTGCAAACTGGGTGATGTCGCGAGGCACCTCCAGGTTGCGCTCACCACGATGTCGTCCTCGATCGACCGCCTCGTGCGTCGCGGCATGATCGAGCGCCACCGGCCCGAGACGAACCGCAGATCGGTGGCTCTGAACCTGACCCAAGGGGGCAAGGATACCGTGGCAGGCTACATGGAGGGCTATCAGGACGCCTGTAACGCCATGCTGGAGCCGCTCGACCCGGCAGAGCGCGCCGATTTCGTTCGCCTCACCCTGAAGATCGCACAACACGAAACTTGAATAATACGAAGATCGTATTATCCTGGCCTGATTGATGGTCAGGATGAGATAGTATGTCGAGCACGAACCGCATTGCCCTCGTGACGGGCGCCAACAAGGGCATCGGCCTTGCCATTGCGCGCCAGTTGGGCGCGCTCGGTTACAGTGTCTGGCTGGGATGCCGGGACCTGAAGCGCGGTGAAGCTGCCGCCGATACCTTGCGAAAGGCAGGCATCGATGCCCATGCCGTCCAGCTCGATGTCACCGATGCCATCAGTGTCGCCGGCGCAGCAGCGACGGTCGAGCGCGAGGCTGGCTGGCTGCATGCGCTGGTGAACAATGCGGGCCTCATGTTCGCCCCGCCGCCATCCGTAGCCACGGAATCGATCGATGAGATGGCGCAGATGTTCGAGACAAATGTTTTCGGCGTCATGCGGGTAACGCAGGCCTTTCTGCCCTTGCTGCGCAAGTCCGGTTCTGCCCGGATTGTGATGATGAGCAGTGGGTTGAGTTCCCTTGGCGAGGCACTGGACATGCGCAGTGAGACCTGGCCGGTGGGCTTTGCCGGATATTGCGCGTCGAAAACGGCGCTCAACATGCTGACCGTCAAGTTGGCCAAGGAACTGGCGAGTGAGGGGATCAAGGTGAATGCGGTCGATCCCGGCCTTACCTCCACGGACATGACGGGCAATGGTCCCGGCCATTCGCCCGACGAGGGCGCTCGTCCCGCGGTCGCCCTGGCAACGACGCACGCTTATGGTCCAACAGCGGGCCTTTATGCGTGCACGGATTCCGGCGATCTGCTTTTAAAGCAATGGTAATGATCGACCGCCTCCAGGGCATGGGCGATCAATGCCCAGTGACCGGTTCCGGCGGCAGCGGATAAACCAGCCGCCGCGCCGGATCAACGGACCGTCTTGCAGGGGTCGCTACCATGGCAAGGGTTGACGGGCTGTCGACGCTGCGAGAACCTCAGCTCACTCGGCTCGGGCCCTTAGACTGGTGCGCTGAGTGCCTTCCTTCACGACGATGGTGTGTACGCCCGCAACCGGAGGCCGGTTCGATTCTGCCAGCTTCCAGCGCCGCCCGTTCCTGTCCGCGATGTGTATCCTGAGGGTGCGGGCTGGACCTGCGGAGTGGTCGATCTCGAACGCGCATCGTTCGAGCCGAGTGCTCACCCGGATCGGCGTGTCAGATGCGAACCGGCCGTCATCCAGCAACTGGATATCAAGGCCAAGCTCTCCGAGACGTGCATGGAAGCGCCGTCGCACACCGTCGCGAGAATGGATCAGAAGTTGGTCATCGCGCTCTTCCAGCACGCCGGAAAGAGCGATACGGCCGAACAGATCGTCATCGACCAGCGAGGTGGCGGCGGCGCGCAGAGCGCCGCAGAAGCCGAGGTCGATCTCGCAGGAATAATACCACGAGCCATGCCGATGGGGCTGGTCCAGCCACGTTTCGCCGCGGGCGGCGGGCTCAAAACCGCCTCCCGCGCCGCCGTCGTTGGCCTTTCCGGGATACCAGTAGCCATAGCCGCTTTCCGGCGTCCCGCTGTTCAGCAGCGCCCAACTGCTCAACGCCGAGGCATGGCCGAGCCGCAGCAGCGGACAGTAATCGGGGGTGTCGTTCAAGGCATGATCGAGGATGGCCCAGCCGCCCATTTGCGCCATGTAGCTGAGCGTATAGGCATCGCCCGCCTGTCCGCGATAATCGCTGCCGAGAGTGTAGTACGAGGGCTGCAGCCATCCCCGGCAGAACAGGTTGGCATCCATCTGGCGTTTCGCGAAAGCGCGCGCCTGTTCGGGCGGGAAGCGCTCCGGTCGGTCGAGCGCATAGCGGGCAATCGCCTGCGTGGATTCAAAGCCGGTGGAATCGAATGCATATTCCGAGGCAAAGAGATCTTCGACTTCGTTCACGAAGTGAGTGACTTTGCGCTCCCAGTGCCCGGCCAGTTCGTCTGCCTGCGCCATACGGCCTTCTAGGCGCAAGGCCTCGATCACCTCGGGAATGACCAGTTCATTGTAGAAACCGGTCGAATCCGCTTCCCAACCGATGATCTCCTTGGGGATCACGAACATGGCCCGCGCAGTGCCGAAGGCACGTTCGAGATAGTCGGTTGCGGTAAGGCGCGTGTGGAAGCCATGCCGGTCACGGGAGATGCGATAGAGCGCGAAATACAGGAGCGCGATGTGGGGGTAGTCGTAGGGCCGCCAGAAGTGCTTGCGGCCCTTGTCGCCCGGATCGGCACTGTCGCGGTTCCGCTTCCAGTCAGGGATGCCGTAAAGCGCGTAAGGCCATTGCTCCTCGGTCGTGCGCTGGAGGCCGCCCCAGACGAAGTGCTCGACGTAATCGTCCAGGGCGTCGATTTCGGCCTGCACCGGATATTCCGCGTTCTTGGCGGCAAGGAAGGCGGGCTTGGAGAGGCCCGGGTCATCGCAGGTCACCTCGTAGATGCGCCAGCCCTTGATCCGGTCGTAATTGTCCGGCCCGAGCAGGGTTTCGCTCTCCATGTTCCATTCGGCCAGCAGGCCATCGTACCATTTCGCCGGATCGCGATGACGGTGCGCGGCAATGAAGGCCCCGCGCTTGGCGATCATCGTCTCGACCGGTTCGGTCACGAAGAATTCCAGCGTGGTCCGCCCCCCGTCCGCCTGATGCAGCGTGACGTGGTTTTCGCCGAGCCGGGCGAAGCGCAGGCGAAAGAGCTTCCGTCCGGCCCGTTCGCCAAGCGGCGTCCATTCGGTCTGCGCAGGATGTTCGGGCTCCAGCCGGACGACCGACACACTCGAACCCAGTGAAAGGGTTACGTCCAGATCGATGGGTACGGTCATGCCCGGTACGACTTCGACGTCGATCAGCCCGTGCTCGGCGATGGTCCGGCGCATCGCGGCGTAGCCGTCCACGAGCAGGAAACGAACGCCTCTCCGGGCTGTCTCCCCCGGTGCGAGTGTGAGGCTGGTCGCAGGCAGACGCCAGCGCGAGCCTGCCGCCTGAACGGCGGCGACTTCGGCGGCGGCGTGGAAAAAGACCCGATAGAGGTCTGGTGACCCCTTGGGCGCATCCCAGTATTCAAGCGCAGCGCCCTTTTCCGGAAGCATGGCAAGCCAAGGCGTAAGACTGTCTTTGCGCTGCCAGAAAATGTGCGAACTGCGTCCGGAAATGAAGCTGTGCTTGAGAACGGCGTCAGGATCGTCCTTTGCCGCGTGGATCATGTTGATCGGCAGCGGAAGGGCAAGATCGCCGAATTCCATCGGCAGGGCCGTTTCGTTGGAAAGCGTCAGGTTGAGGCGCAGCCCATCGGCTTCAAGCGCGAAACTGCACGTGACGAAAATGCCCGGAGCCAGGCGATATCGCGCCTCCAACCCATTCGCGGTCTGTTTGACATCCTCAGGTTCTTGCGTGCGCGTTTCGAAGCGTTGCCATTGGCCATCGGCGATGCGGTAAGTCCCGGCGGCATTTCCCATCGCGGCGCCCGCATGGATGAAATCTCCCGGTATAGCCTTCGAAGCGGCAGAGAGACTGGTGATGCGCCCTCCGTCGAAGCCCAGCCTGAAGGGCCTTCCGGGGGACGCGAGTAAGGCACTCACCTTTCGCGGCACGAGCGGAGGCGACGAGGATGCGGCCTGCAGCGGCGCCTGAAGCGCGGGCAGGAATACGCCCGCCAGTCCGGTGCGGATCAGCCCCCGGCGGTCAAGCGGGCCATACGGCGTGAAGCGAAGCTGGCGGCGAGGGATGGAACGGCTGCCAGGCGATCGGTTGAATGCATCATCGTCAGCGCTGTCCAAGGCTCACCTCCATCAAAGTGGGGGTACGTATATCGTATATTATGAGCCAGGCAACGGCGATGATGGCCTTGGCCGAGCGTGATGCAACTTGACAAATTTGTATGAAAAATATCGTATACGAATCGTTCGTGACAAATTGTTGCGGATCAGGGAGCGATAACCAAATGATAAATCGTCGGATCTCCGTAGCATGGCTACGGACGCTGCTCATGCTCAGCTGTCTTGCGCCTTCGGCAAATGCCTATGCGCAGACGGCCCCGGTTTCTGCTGATCAAACCGCGACCGACCGACCTGCCCAGGACATCGTCGTCACGGGATCGCGCATCCGGCGCGCCGCTGCCGACAGTCCTTCGCCGCTGGCGGTAGTCGACGCCGACCAGATCAAGGCGACCGGCACGCAGAACATTGCCGACGTCGTCAACCAACTCCCGGCCCTTGCAGTCACCCAAACGAACCAGACGAGCAATCTCGCCGGTAACGCGGGCGTCAATGCGCTCGACTTGCGCGGCATGGGCACGCAGCGCACGCTGGTGCTGGTCGACGGGCGCCGCCAGGTCGCTGCCATTCCCGGCACTTCGGCGGTGGACCTGAGCAATATCCCTTCCAGCCTCGTGCAGCGGGTGGAAGTGATTACCGGCGGCGCCTCCGCGCTTTACGGGGCCGATGCGGTCGCGGGCGTTGCCAACTTCATCCTCAAGAAGGACTTCCAGGGGATCGAGGCCAATACCCGCTACAACGCCTCGACACGCGGCGACATGGACACGTACGGGTTCGACCTGCTCGCGGGCACGAACTTTGCAGACCATCGCGGCAATGTGACGATCTACGGCTTCTACGAGAATACGCCCGGCACCGTGAGCGGCTCCGATCGCCCCTGGACGGCCGACGGTTATCCGATCTACGCCCGCACCAGCAGCTCCAGTCCCTATTTCATCCAGGATCACGTCCGCAACATCAACACGGCCGATGCCGCGCAAGTGGTGCTGGGCGGCAAGCTCTATTCGGTCAACCGCGACAGCGGCACCTTGCGCGATCCCATCCTCGGACCCGGCGGCCTGGTCAACGTCGTGCCGGTCAACCTCGGCACTTCCACCGACCCGCTGGGCACCTTGCTGACCGATGGCGGCGAATACAACGGCCGCTACGACGGCTGGTATCTCTCAGTTCCGTCCGAGCGCTTCAACACCCGCGCCTCGGCCAACTTCGAGGTGAGCGACGCGCTGAAGCTCTTCGCCAACGCCACGTTCGCGCACAATACCTCGAAGGCGGGGTTCCTTCAGATGACCGCATTCGGCACCGATGTGGTTCCCGCCGACAGCCCCTATATCACTGACGAGATGCGCGCAGCCAACGGCGGCGCGGTGCCCGCCGGCGGCGTCCAGTTCGCGCGGCGCTTCATGGAACTGCCGGCTCCGGTTACGGAATACGATCGCAAGCTGTTCCAGGCCGTGGCCGGCGCGGAAGGCGATTTCACGCTTTTCGCCCAGCCCTGGAACTATTCGACTTACTACAGTTACGGCAAGACCACCCAGCGGGTGCGCGATGTCAACTCGACCGCCTACGATCGCTGGTACATGGGCATCGACAGCACGACAGTTGCCAATGGCGAAGCCGTCTGCCGCAGTACGCTCGACGATCCTGGCAACGGATGCGTGGCGATCAACCCGCTGCGCACGCTGACCCCGGAGATGATCGACTACATCACCTATACCTCGCACTGGTCGAAATCGACACTGACGCAGCAGGTGCTCTCAGGCTATGTCTCGGGCGGCCTGTTCAACCTGCCGGGCGGTGCGGTACAGGTCGTGCTCGGCGGCGAGTACCGCAAGGAGCGCAACGATATCGGCGCCATCCCCGAGTACAATCCGGACAGTCCGCTCTACGATCCGACGATCGGCACCATGCAGGGCACTCTCGTCGGCAAATACTCGGTCAAGGAAGTCTACGGCGAAGTCCATGTTCCGATCCTGAAGGACACACCGTTCTTCGACACCCTGTCGCTCGACGGTGCCGTGCGCCTGTCGGACTACAGCACCGCTGGCTCGACCACGACGTGGAAATTCGGCGGCGAATGGGCGCCCATCCCCGATATCCGCTTCCGCGCCACTTACGGCCAGGCGGTACGCGCGCCGAACATCGGCGAACTCTACACGGCGGACAGCGTTTCGGGCCTCTGGATCACCGATCCGTGCAATGCCTATAATCTCGCCAACCGCGCGACCCGCACGCAGTACACGGCAGCCAACTGCGCGGCGATCAACCCGGCCGATACCGTAAGTTACTGGCTCTACCGCGACATCATTTCGAGCGGTAATCTCGACCTGAAGCCGGAGACCGCCAAGACCCTGACGCTCGGCGCCGTGTTGCAACCGCGCTTCGTGCCGGGGCTGTCGCTCACGGTCGATTACTACAACATCGACCTGCGCAACGCGATCGACGCCTTCGGCGCCCAGATGCTAATCGACAAGTGCGTGGACCAGTCCTCGCTGGACAACATCTTCTGCCCACTCATCCAGCGTGACGCCAACGGCAATCTCGAATCCGTGATGACCCAGAAGCTGAACCTGTCCCAGTACCTCACCCGGGGGATCGACTTCGGACTGAGCTACAGCCTGCCGCTCTCGCGGCTTGGCCTCGCCGACGATACGGGCAAGCTGTCGATCGACGCCAACTACACCCGCCTCCTCAATCGCCGCTATACGCTCGACCCAACCGATCCGGGCTCGATCACCGAGTACGCGGGCATCTTCGGATCGCCCAAGTGGAAAGGCGTGGTCCGCACGACCTACTCGCGCGAGGGCATGGGCTTTACCTGGAGCCTGCGCCACTTCTCGCCGATGAAGGCGGCCACCACGATCACGCCGGACAAGTACAGCAAAGTCTGGACACCGAACGTGTTCTACAACGACTTCTCGGCCTTCGTGGCATTGACCGATAACATCGAGCTGTCGGGCGGTCTCAACAATGCCTTCGACCGCAAGCCCCCGCGCATACCGGGTGCCGAAGCCGGCGGCGCCAACTTCGAACTGAGCTACCAGTCGGGCGTCTACGACGTGATCGGGCGTACGTTCTTCCTCAGCCTGCGCTTCCACCGCTGACCATCGGGCAGGCCCGGCTCCGTCTCGCCGGATCCGGGCCTGCCTTCAATACCGGAGCAGATCGATGATCCTGCCCCCCTATTTCGCTTTGCCCCGACCCTTGCGCTACCGCTCCTTACTTCCGCCTTCATTGATGCGGTCCATCGTGGCCGCAACCGCCAGCTGCGCCGCCGTGACGGCCCCGGAAAGATAGCCTGCTTCGGTGGGACTGGTTTCGCTCCCTGCAAGCGTCAGGTGCTGTTGCCATTCGCCCGTTACCCATGGCGCGCTGTCGGGAAGGATATGGCTGCCGCGCTGCGGTCCGCCGCTGTCGCGGTCAGGGGATGGGCTGCCCAATCCTTCAGGATCGTAGCGGTCGGTTGCCGGGCCTCGCTGCCGAAGATGCGCATCAGCTGATCGAGGCAGGCCCGCGTCAGCGCCGCCTCGCCCAGAGCCGCGCGCTGCTCGGCGCCGACGCCGAGGAAACCGAAGAGCGCGGCGCTGCCCGACGACGTGGTCGCATCGTGGATCTCCATCATCGGACCCACCATGCTTTGCGCCCTGCCGGACAGGCCGGCCTCACGCCAGAAAGGCTGATCGTAGAGCGCGAAGAACTTGGCGTGCGGCGCCATCCATGTCGGCGTGCCTCGCCAGCGCTGTACCGTCTCCGGGGGGACGCTCGGCGAAAAGCGCGTCGTCGCTTCGAGGAGGCGCGGAGGCAGAGCGGCGATCACATGGCGAACAAGAAGCGGTTCTGCGTCGCCGATGGTCAGCTCTACGCCCTTCGGCAAGAGAGCCATCGCCGTCCTGCGGGCTTTGAGCCTGATCCGCTCGGCCCGCAGATCGCGGGCCAGCGCGCGGACAAGGGATGACGTTCCCCCGACCAGCCGCATGCTCTGCTGATCCTGCACGACGCCCGATAGCGCTGGGCGGCTTCGCGTGACATGCGCTCAAATATCACATCGCCGTCGCTATTCTGGCAGAAAGCGGCAAGGCCCAGCTCCTCCACCAGTTCGTCGATGGCTGGCTGCATATGCGGCCAGTACCAGGACGGCCCCAAGTCGAACCCATCCTCGCTCGGCAGGCCATCCGCGCCGGCCGACAGGATGCGTCCCCCCAAGCGGTCCTGGGCGTCGAGCAAGACGAAGTCCACGTCTGCGGCCTGCAAACAGGCGGGCGACCGTCAGTCCCGCCAATCCACCACCGATGATCGCAACCTTGTCCGTCTTCACAGCTATTCCTCAATTTTGTTTGGCGACATCAGGGGGCTGGCCAGACTTCGGCGATCGCTCTGGCTGCCGCGTACATGCCAAAGCCAAAGACCGAATGGCCGATCGCGCTTTTCATGCGGGTCACGTTTGGCCGGGGTGTCTTCGACCCCGCGAGTCGTCGTCGGCGGACCCTTTGCAAAGCGCTGCGACCGCTTCCGCATTGGGATAGGCGATGGAAATTGCATGGTAGCCGCGTCTTGCCGCCGTCCGCACGATATCCTGAGTCATCGAGGTGGAAGTGCGCGTGCCGTCGACGAACAGAAACAGCTTTGCTTTGCGCGCCGTGCCGGCGGACGGAAGCAGCACGAGATGTCTGTCCTGCAGTCTTGTCACCGGGTTCGGCGCCTGCGTCGCCGCAGGATCGGCGGCGGAAACGGGTACATCGTGCCGTACAAGCCCGGCATCCCCGTCCGCCTCTCCGGCTGCCAGAGAAGGCACTGCAAACGCCAGGCAAGAGGCGATTGCGAACCACAGCGTCGCGGTCTTGCGCGGCATTCCAGGGGACGGTTTCATACGCTGCTCCATCGAGGCGTGAGGACAGAACCGGAATATGTGTGCCAACGGCAAGGTTGGGGAAGTTGTTCAGCATTCCAATCGCTTGGCAACCAGGCATGCCGGTATCCCGCCTTGTAGGTCGACAGGACATGAATGCTGGATGAGGGACTGGCCGTTAAGGACCGGCGAAACCCTCAAGCCTCTTGTCTTCACACCCAATTACGGCGGATTTTGCGTTCGTTGCGCGGGCACGACCTGCCACCCCCGCTTGTTCCTCGCGCCTTCAGCGTTCCCGACCATGCTTTGAAGATCGCGCTTTTCAGGCTGCACAAGTCTCGCCAGAGCCCGCCGCGAGACACCGCGCCCTTGGCAGATCACGCCAGGCCTGCGATGGCGAAGTCATGGACACACCTGATACCCTGCTCGAACCCGGACGCAATTGCTGGCGGATCGAGCGCGCGACCCGTGCCGCCGTCATCGTTGACGCAGATGATTATTTCAAAGCTGCACGCGCCGCGATGCTACGCGCGAAAAAGCAGATCCTGCTGGTCGGTTGGGACTTCGATGCCCGCATCCGGTTCGGCGGCGATAAGGACGACGGCGGGCCGGACCAGGTCGGTGCGTTTCTCAGTTGGCTCGTCCGGCGGACTCCGGGCCTGCAGGTCCACATCCTGCGCTGGGATACGGGTGCCATCAAGACGCTGTTTCACGGTCAGACGTTACTGAGAATAGCGCAGTGGATCAAAGATCCGCAAATTCACATGCGTCTCGACGGTCATCATCCCCCTACCGGATCGCATCACCAGAAAGTCGTCGTCATCGATGACGACGTCGCCTTCTGCGGCGGGATCGACATGACTGTCGATCGCTGGGACACGCGCCAACACGATGATGACGAACCCCGCCGTCTGGAGCCCGATGGCACGCCTTACGGTCCCTGGCACGATGCCACCACGATGCTCCAGGGGCCGGTCGCACGCACGCTGGGCGACATGTGCCGGAAACGCTGGGAAGTTTCGGGCGGAAGCGCGCTCGCTCTGGCTTCGTGCGATGCGGATTGCTGGCCAGAGGACGTCGAAAGCGACTTCACCGATGTGGAAGTGGGCATCGCGCTCACCGTTCCGGAAATGGCCGAACAGGAGCCTCGCCACGAGATCGAGGCTCTCTATGTCGACCTCATCATGCGGGCGAAGCGCTGGTTCTATGCCGAAAGCCAGTATTTCGCCTCAAGAAAGGTTGCAGAAGCCATCGCGCAGCGGCTGGCAGAGCCTGACGGCCCCGAATTCGTGATCGTCCATCCCACATCCGCGCAAGGCTGGCTTGAGCCGATCGCGATGGATTCCGCACGCGCCAGGTTGGTAGAGGCGCTGCAGCAGCGGGACGTCCATGGTCGCCTGCGGCTCTATCACCCCTATACCGCGAAGGGCCACCCCATCTATGTGCATGCCAAAGTGACGGTCGTCGACGATGAAGTGCTGCGCGTAGGGTCTTCGAATTTCAACAATCGTTCGCTCCGCCTGGACACCGAATGCGACGTCGTCATCGACGCCGGCCGGGAAGCCAATGCCGGCCAGCGCGGGACGATTGCCGGCATCCGCAACGCCCTTCTGGCCGAGCATCTCGATACGGACTGTCAGACGATCGAAGACCTGCTGGAACAGACCGGCTCGATCATTTCGACAATCGAAAAACTGCGCGGCGACGGCCGCTCGCTGCGGCCCTACGAAGTGCCGGACCTCGATTCCGTTCGCGAATGGCTCGCCGATCACAAAGTGCTAGATCCCGAAGGGCCGGGCGAGATGTTCGAGGCGATCTCCAAACGCACGCCGCTGCTCGCGCGTCTGAAGCACCGCCCTCATTTCAAGCGCCAGGATGGCGGTCTGTCGCTGGTCGGCGCCGGTATCCTTGCCGCGGGGGCAGCAGCCGGGATAGGCCTGCTCGCTACGGCCATTTCAAAGCGCTCGGATAAATAGCGCCGACCCCCAAATCACGCCCCGTTCGCGTCCGCCGGCAAGAGGGCACCCATCCGCCATCACCAGCACCTGGACCATTAAATGGCGTCGAGCCGTACCTTGACATCAGCGGGCAGTTCCAGCGCCGCGGCAGCCAGATTTTCCGCCAGATGTTCCAGGCTCGACGTCCCGGGGATCAGCAGAAGGTTCGGCGAGCGCGCAAGCAGCCAGGCCAAGGCCGTCTGCATGGGCGTTGCCCCGATCTCGGCGGCAAGCCCGGCCAAGGCGTCCGACTGGATGGGGCTGAACCCGCCCAGCGGGAAGAACGGCACATAAGCGATGCCCTGCGCTGCCAGAGCGTCCACGAGCAGATCGTCGCCCCGATGGACAAGATTGTACTGGTTCTGCACGCACGCGACCGGCGCGATGGCCTGGGCCTCGGCCACTTGTGCCATAGTGACGTTGCTGAGGCCGAGGTGCCGGATCAGACCCTGCTGACGCAGCCGCGCGAGAGCCGAGAACTGTTCCTCCAGAGAGCCTTCGCTCGGCGCATGGACATCCCCCATCAGCCGCAGGTTCACCACTTCGATCCGCTCCAGACCAAGGTTGCGCAAGTTGTCGTGGACGGCGCGGGTCAGTTCGTCCGCGCTCTGGGCCGGCAGCCAGGATGCGTCGGCTCCCCGCACCGCGCCGACCTTTGTCACGATGACCAGATCCTCACCGTAGGGGTGCAGGGCTTCGCGAATGATCTCGTTCGTCACATGCGGGCCGTAGAAATCACTGGTGTCGATATGGTTGACGCCCGCCTCCACAGCCGCGCGCAGCACCGCCACGGCTCCGGCGCGGTCCCGCGGGGGACCGAAGACGCCCGGTCCCGCCAGTTGCATGGCGCCGTAGCCCATGCGGTTCACGGGGCGGTCGCCCAGTTGGAAGGTTCCCGCCTTGGCAAGATCGATCATTGCATGTCTCCTGGCATAATGCTGCCCGAATATGGACTCCAACTCGCTGATCGATAAGACGGTCTATTGAGAACAGGTTGTACGGAAAATCGCACAATGCCGATGGAACTTGATGATCTTTCCGCCTTTGTCGCCGTGGCCAGCGCCAAGGGCTTTCGGGAGGCAGCCCGCATCTCCGGCGTGTCGGCATCCGGGCTCAGCGAAGCGCTGAGGCGCCTCGAAACCCGGTTGAACACCCGATTGCTTCATCGCAGCACCCGCAGCATATCCCTGACCGAAGCCGGCGCCCGGCTCTACGAAAGGATCGGACCGTCTCTCGCCGAGATCGGCGCCGCACTGGACAGCGTTCAGGCTCTTACCGATGAGCCGGCAGGCGCGCTGAAACTGAACGTGCCCGCCAACGTGGCACGCACGGTGCTGCCGGGAATTCTCCCCGGCTTCCTTGGCGCTCATCCGCATATCCGGGTGGAAGTCACCGTGGAGGACAGTTTCGTGGACATCCTCGCCTCCGGAGCGGACGCCGGTATCCGCTATGAGGAGCGCCTGGAGCAGGACATGATTGCGGTCCCTATCGGGCCGCGTGAACAGCGCCTTCTCACCGCCGCCGCGCCGTCCTATTTCGCAGCGCGAGGGCGCCCTGCCCATCCGCGCGACCTCGTTCATCACAATTGCATGCGCCTGCGCTTTGCCAGCGGCGCCATAGCGACCTGGGAGTTCGAGAAGGACGGCGAAGTGCTTCGTTTCGATCCCCCGGGATCGCTGCTGATCCAGCCGGGATCGGCATGCGACCTGTTGGTTGAAGCGGCCGTTTCGGGGCTCGGTATCGTGTGCCTGTTCGAGGATTGGCTGGCGCCTCACTTGCGGAGCGGCGCACTCGAAACCGTGCTCGAGGACTGGACACCTCCCTTTTCCGGACCGATGCTCTATTATTCCGGTCGCCGCCAAATCCCGCCGCCCTTGCGGGCGTTCATCGACTTTACGAGGTCCATCTCGGGCTGATCCTTTCTGACGGCGCCCAGCAATCCGGGCGCCCGGCGCAGTCAATCGAAATCCAGGCTGAGATGAGCGATGTCGCCCTCGATGCGGCCTTGCGGACTGCGATAGGCCGTTACCGGCACGCCCAGATCGCGTCCCACGTCCAGGGTTTCGCCGTTTCCAGCCGCCATCAGCATGGACGTGGGCAGACGCCCCGACGCGAGAGCTGCGCCATTCGCACTGAGCGTGACGGTGGCCGGGCCGCCCGGCCTGTCGACGGCGAAGCGCATGGTCAGCGTGACCGTACCTTCAGGCAGCGCCCGATCGGCGGCGACACGGGTGATCTCATCGGGATCGGTGGAACGCGCCGCAATGAACGCGGGACGGCCCTTGTCCAGATAGAGGCTCCACCCTCCGAAGCGGCTGCCGAACGCCATGACCGCCCCCGAAGCGGTGTCGCTATCCAGTCGCAGATCGGCAGCGAGCGTGAAGCTGCGCGCGAACGGCACCGGCTCCGTATTGGCGGGCAGGCTCACATCCTTGCCCCAGAAGTCGAAATGTTTGCGACCGCTGCCGCGCATCATCGCCGCTCCGCGCGCCATGCCGAAGCGGTGATCGAGCGGAAGCACGTTGTTGCGCGCCGCCTCCCGCTTCCACAGATCGAGCATGGTCTGAAGCCGGGCAGGCTCCTTCGCGGCAAGATCGTTCGACTGCGAAAAATCCCGATCGAGATTGTAGAGGGACCATTGCACCGGGGGCCGTTCACCGGCGGCAGGAAGGTTCTGCCACGCCAGGCGCCCATCATCACCCGAGAGGAACCAGCCATCGTGATAGAGGCCGGCCTTCCCGCCGATCTCGAAGTATTGGGTGCGCGGTTTTGCCGCATCGCAGGAGGCGAGGCTGGCCAGCAGGCTTTCGCCGTCCATCGGCTTCTGGCGGACGCCATAGACGCTTTGCGGCGCTGGCAAGCGCGCCGCCTCCAGTACCGTCGGCGCAATGTCCACCAGATGCGAGAACTGACCGCAGACCGCACCGGGATGCGCCATGTGTCCCTTCCAGGAAAGGATCATGCCGTTTCGGATGCCGCCCAGGAACGAGGCGTACTGCTTGGTCCAGCGCAGCGGCGTGTTCATCGCCCAGGCCCATCCGGCCGGGTAGCTTTCATAGGTCATCGAGCCGCCGAGCCGATCGATGTTGGCCTGCATCCATGCCTCGCTTTCATCATGCGAGCCCATCGAGCGCAGTTCGTTGATCGTGCCTTTCGGCCCTGCCTCCGCGCTGGCGCCATTGTCCCCGATCACCAGCGCAACCAAGGTATTGTCCAACTGGCCCATTCGCTGCAGTTCGTCGATCACGCGGCCGATCTGCTCGTCCTGATAGACAAGCTGCGCCGCGGCGACTTCCATCGTGCGTGCAGCGAAAGCCTTCTGGCCCGAAGTCAGGCTTTTCCAGGCCGGAATTTCCGCGGGGCGCGGGGTCAGCGGCGTACCTTTGGGTATGATGCCCATGGCAAGTTGCCGCCGCCAGGTCTGTTCGCGCTGAAGATCCCAGCCGGCATCGAACTTGCCCCTGAAACGCGCGATATAGTCCGCTGGAGCCTGATGCGGCGCATGGGTGGAGCCGGGCGCCATGTAGACGAGAAACGGCTTTTCCGGCGCTGCCGCCTTCTGGTTGTGGATCCAGCGGATCGCATCCTCGGCCAGGCGGCTGTCGAGCAGGCGTGCCTCTCCATCGTCCTGCTCAGCGCGCTGGACGCCGCGATAGAGGATTGGCGAATATTGGTCGCTATCCCCGCTGACGAACCCGTAGAAGTAATCGAACCCCAGACCGGTCGGCCAGCTGTCGAACGGCCCCGCCTCACTGCGTTCGTTGGACGGCAGGTTGTGATGCTTGCCGAACATCGCCGTGCTGTAGCCATTCAGCCGCAGGACCTGGGCGATCGTGGCGGTTTCCGGCAAGATTTTCCCGCCGTAGCCCGGAAATGGCGAAGGCACATCGCTCAACCAGCCGACCCCGGCGTTGTGATGGTTGCGACCGGTCAGCAGCGCCGCGCGGCTGGGCGAGCAGATCCCGGTGGTGTGAAAGCGATTGTAGCGCTGGCCCCGGGCTGCCAGCCGTTCGAAATTGGGTGTCGGAACGGGGCCGCCGAAAGCGCTGGACATCGCGAAACCGACGTCGTCGCTCATCATCAGGAAGACATTGGGCGCTCCGGCGGGCGCCTGGATCGCGGCTTGGGCAAAGCCTTTGGCATCCAGGACATTCTCCGCCACCGTTCCCGTGAACGGCGCGGCCGGCACGGGCAGGATCGTGCGAGCGGGCTGGCTATCCGCCGCCGCAGGGTGTGCGGACGCCGCCCCTGCCATCGCCAATGCCGCCGCGCCTGTCCGCCATCCGATCTTGCCCATCGCGTCCCTCCCTCGCTTCGTTCGCAGGCAAGTTAGGGCTCGCGCGATCAGGCTGTCCAATGCATATCAAGGCAACATTGCATGCATCATGGGAATACCGATGGACCTGCCGCGCCTGCGCCATATCGTTGCGGTCGCCCGTAACCAGAGCTTCTCGCGCGCGGCGGAGGAAGTGGGCATCACTCAGCCCGCGCTGAGCCGCAGCATCGCCGCCTTCGAGAAAAGGCACGGTGTCATGTTGTTCGATCGGGGGCGCGGCGGGGTCCATCCCACGGCTGCCGGACTGCATGTGATCGAACACGCGCAAAAGCTGCTTCACGCCGCGGGAGACCTGGAGCGCAGCCTTCGGCGCTATCCCGAAGGCAAGCCGGGACAAGTCGCCATCGGGCTTGGGCCGCTGATGGCCGGACTGTTCCTGCCGCACCTGGCCGGCTCTCTCCTGCATGCCTGGCCTGGAATCCGCATTCGCACCCTGGTGCGCGCGCCCGATCAACTCGTCACCGAACTGGTCAACGACCGGATCGAGATGATCCTCGGCAGCAACTGGAATCTCGGCCGCATCCCGAGCACAGGGATCGAGCGACTGGGCCGGATCGGCGTTGCCTTCATGGTGCGCGGCGGCCATCCCCTGTCTCGGCAAGGCCTGGTCACCAACGCCGATCTGGAGGATTATCCGGCCGCCAGTGCCGTCGAACTGCCAGATGGCCAGGGCGACCCGGCCGGAAGTTTCATCTGCGACAATTTTCACGTCCTGCGCGAAACGGTGCTGCGCAGCGATTGCGTCTGGATTTCCTCGCCTGCGTTCCTGGCCGATGATCTGCGCGAAGGGCGCATGGTCCAGTTGGAAGTCAGCGGATTCCCGCCCTCCCATAGCGAGGTCTGCCTGATTACGAAACGCAGCCGCACCCGTTCCCCGACAGTCACGGCCGTAGCGGAAAAAATCCGCACTCTCCTGGCGCAGGCGGAGGTATGATGTCGCTGCTCGCCTGTCCTGGTGCTAAGGCATGAGACCCGCGGCACGAAGCGCATCCTCGATCACTTTGCGCACGCCTGCCTCTCGGGTCCGGCCGCTCTGCCCGGATTCCGAGGGCGGGATCGGATGCAGGCGCCGGCCTTCATAAACCATCAGTCCGTTCATCTCGGCGGGTTCCGGAATTCGCGCCGTATCCGGAGAATGTTCGGCCGCCCTCGCTTCTTGGTGGTCATCGAGGAGTCCCCAAAAACTGCAGATCTGGTAGCTTGAGGAAACCCCCACTTCCAGCATGAAGGCCCCCGCCCGTCCGCACGCATCCTTGCCGGACGTCTTCAACGGGGTACCGTGCCCCATGCCGGCAATGCGATGATCCTCCATGACCGGGCGTCCGTGATGGTCCAGCCAGACACGGCGGGTATGGCTGCCCGTGGATTCGCTGAGATCCGGCGTCTCGCCGATATCGTGCAAGGCGCCCCATTGCCTCAGCAAGGCAGTGGCATTGAGGTCGGCTACCGTTGCATCCCCGCTGCCATGCCAGACCGAGAGCGTCGGCCACGGCCCAGTATGAGAGGTCGCCTCGCGGACCAGCATCTCCAACTCGCTCCGCTCGGGCATATTCTGGCCGCGCATGCGTTCGAGGGCCTGCGGCACACCATAGGCGCTCCCGTAAGGCAGACCGGCAACAACAGCGCCTCCCGCAAACACTTCGGGATAGGTCGCCAGCATGACCGCCGTCATGGCGCCGCCGGCAGAGAGGCCGGTCACATATATGCGGGCGGCGTCGATATTATGCCGGGCCACGACGGCCGCGATCATGTTTCTGATGGACTGCGCCTCGCCCGCACCGCGACGGCTGTCTTCTTTCGAAAACCAGTTGAAGCACAAGTTCGGATTGTTCGAAGCCTGCTGCTCGGGAAAAAGCAGAGCAAACCCATGCCTGTCGGCCATCTCGGACCATCCGGCACCCATGTCGTAGCCCGCCGCGTTCTGGGTGCAGCCGTGGAGTACCACCACCAGCGCCGGATGCTTGGACATGGTGGGAGGGAGATAGAGGTGCGCGCGCAGGGCTCCAGGGTTCTCCCCGAACTGGCTCAGTTCCCGCAGGCGGCTATGGCCCTGAAATGCGCCAGGTGCCGCCCCTTTCCGCAAGGCGGCCAAGTGAGCGATGGTCTCCGATATCGTTGGCATGGCATATCCTTGCTGAAATGGGGCAGGCACAGGATAGGAGCGCTCCACCATTTTGCTGCACTGCAACATCAAATGGTGACGAACGGGATTGTTGCAAGGTGAATCGGTTTTCAATTTTTGCCGGGCCGCTTCGAGCAGCCTTTAGCAGGCGTCACTCATAACAGCTCAAGCCACCGGCACCTCTCAGCGGCGGGCCAAGCCTCTCAACGCCGCAACAAGCTGACGGCGATCATCCCTTCCAATCTAGAAAGCGAATGCCAGCTAGTCGGGATGCGGCATCCGCCGACGGGTTCCGCGCTCGCGAACATTGTCCTGATCGACCGCGCCGAACACGACCTTGATCATGGTGAGTGCCCGCGAATTGATTTTTTCCGAGGCTTCCAGCCGGCGAACCGCGCGCGCAGGATCCCGATAGCCGATAGCCTTGCCAAGTTCGATTTCCGAAAGACCTCGGTTCTTGCGAGCTGCAGCCAGTTCGGCTCCGGTCATGAAAAACTCCCTGGTTTGATCGCAACGAGAAGCGAACCCGGCGGTTCTGGTCGAAACCGAAAAGGGTCGGGCTGCGCGCCGTAGCGGGCCAGAGTCCCGGATTCCAGTCCGGCACGGCACGCAATTCCGCAAATGCGCTCAGGTTATCAACAGCCTTGTCGTCAACCGGAATCCGCCTTGAGCGCAGCGACGATGAACCCGGCGGCAAGATGGCCTATCGAGCCAACCATGGAGTGATTGCCACCTCTACGGGCTGCCATTTCGGCGCTGCGCGTCGCTTGCCCTGGCTAAGAAGTTGGACACCCTTCCCTCGCTCCAGCAGGCCAGCGCAAGCCTTGCACCTGACCGCTGCCGTATCTCGATGACGCCTGACAGCCGGGTTGAGGCACGTCGGGGAGCGAGGCCGGCCATCGATCCTGTGGAAAGCGAGTGCTCCATTAGCTGACGCCGCCCACAATCTCGCGTATCAGGGCTTCATGGCCATCTTTTGCTTCATTGGACGGCATAAGCCATCACTTGTCTCGGTCTCTCGCGGCAAAGGTGACGGCTATCTTGCTCTATGCGACTCTTGCGGGGTACCGCTCGAACGATCTGCCCCAGGCGGATGGCATGCTGCGCGCCCCATGAAAGAGAGCCCGCTGGCAGCGACGCCTCCCGCTTAGGTGATACGCTCGCCGCGATCGCCTGCATCAGCCGAGGCTCAGACGCGGGCATGTTTGCATAAGCCGTTTTGCTGAAGCGGCAGCCCAAGCTGCCGTCAACTGAGCGAATGCGGATCGTCCAGAACCTTGCGGAAATACACGACCCGCTCGGTCTCCTCGAAATCCAGCGCAGCATGCACCGCGTGGGACGCGCTGTTCTCAAGCAGGGCGTCGGAGGCAAGCTCGGCGCAGCCTCGCTGCCGGGCCCACTGCTCGACAGCGCTAACCAAGCCGCGAGCGATGCCGAGACGGCGGCTGTCCTCGGCGACGTACAGTCCTTCGAGGAACGCGACCGGCGAGGTTTCGCAGCCATTGACGTAGTCGATGCGCAAAGCGGCTTCGGCAAACCCTATCAGTTCGCCGCGCGCACCCCGCGCGAGAAACCCGGCAAACAATTGCGGGCCTGACAGCATATCTGCAAGTTCTTCGCGGTGCTCGGCCGCAGTCCCGTCAGGCCAGAGCCCGGCCCGGAGCGGAGCCCACTCGTCGAGATCGCTTTCATCGCCAATCTCAATCCGCACGATCATCATTCGCGGTCTCACGGTCGGATTGGACAGCTGGCAAAGCAAGAGCGGCGCCGACCCAGCCGTCAGCGCCGCTCTCATGAGCCGGATCAGCCGTTCAGCTTGTCCTTGACCGCCTTGGCGACCGTGAAGGACAGCTTCTTCGAGGCCTTGATCGTCATCGCTTCGCCGGTCGCAGGATTGCGGCCTTCGCGCTCGGGGCTGTCCTTGACCTTGAACTTGCCAAAGCCATTCAGCGAGACTTCGTCGCCCTTGGCGGCCGCATCGCCGATCGCTTCGAACACGGCGTCGACGATCTTGCGGGCATCGGCCTTGGTGAGGTCGTGAGCGGCGGCAATGGTGTCGGCGAGATCGCTGTTATTCATGATTGGTTCGTCCTGTCGAAATCTTCGGGTCTGCCGCGCTCCTCGAAATGCGGGTCACAGCGGCAAAACCAAGCATGGATCATTGCAGGGCGCCTGCAAAGCCGATCAGTGCCCCCTACCCACACTCACGCACAGTTTGTCCACAGCCTGTGGATAGAGAAACGACAGAAACGAAAGCGCCTGCCGGGTTCCGCCACGAGTTCGTTCTTGAATTTCAGACGAATCGCTCCGCGCGGTGCGAGGATTTGGGCGTGCCAGTCCTTCGCGCCGCATCAGAACTTCGCGCCAAGTCTGGCATAATAGAAGCCGCCGCTGAGGCCGAAGGGCGCAAAGTTCCCGTACAGCCCCGATCCGTCTGCAGCGACGGTGCCGTTCCTGTCGGGATATGCGTCGAAGAGGTTGTTGGCACCGACAGCGATGTCGAGATTGTCGGTGAGTTGATAGCCCACTTCAGCGTCGGCCACCCATTTGGCACCATAAGTGCGGTCAGAAGCCGCCACATTGCTGGACTCGGTGTACTTGCCATAGCGCGTCACGCGGGCCAGCGCCCGGAACTTGGCCAGGGACCAGGTGCTGGACAACACCACCTTGCTGCGGGGCAGGGCCGCAACGAGATCGCGCTGGGCCTGCCGGCCGAACAAGGTGACGTTCAGGTCACTGAGTTCCTCGGGATTGTCGATGACATGGAGGATTTTCGTCTTGTTGTAGCTGTAGGCGGCGTTCAGGCGAAATGTGCCGAGCGAGGCGGTATCGAGCGTATATTCGCCGACGACATCGACCCCGCGCGTGCGGGTATCGATCGCGTTGGTGAAGAACTGGGCGCTATCCACGTCATCGATGCCGTTTTCGACGAGGATGTCCTTGATCGCCGCCCCGCCGTTGGATGCCGTACCCAGGAATTCGGTTTTCACGATACGGTCGTCGATACGGATCTGATAGGCATCGATCGTCAGGCGGAACGGGCCGGTCTCATAGGTCACGCCCGCCGTGAAATTGAGAGACTTCTCCGGCTTGAGCGGCTTTGCCCCCAGTGCAATCGCTGCTGCGCTGTTCACCGGCAGGAATTTCGACACGGTCGACACGCGCTCGTCACCGATAACCGTGACGGTGTTCTGCGTGGTCGAGAACGCCGTCTGCGCCAGCGACGGCGCGCGGAAGCCGGTGTTGACACCGCCGCGCAGCGCAAGTCCCTTCGCCAGTTCGATGCGGGTGGACGCCTTGGCGCTGAAGGTGTTGCCCGCGCTGTCGGAATAATGTTCGAACCGGCCGGCGACGCCGACAAACCAGCCCGGCATCACATCGGCGGAAACGTCCGCATAGGCCGCCAGGTTATTGCGGCTGATGCTTGTCGCGTCGGCCGGCGATGTGCCGGTGAAGGAAACGAGCCCCGGCGAGGGCGAACGGCCACCATAGAGCTGGCCGAAAGGCGTGTTATCCAAGGGGATCACGTAGCCGCCGTCCCTGTAGGAATCGGGCTCTCCTGCAATGTTCTGAAAACGCTCCCAGCGCTGCTCCGCGCCCAGGGAGAGGTTTAACGGCCCGGCAAGACCGAGATCCAGCTCGCGGCTGAGGTCAAGATTGCTCACCCACAGGTCCTGCTTCTGGCGGCCCATGAAAAAGCTGCTCTTGCTGTCCGGCCCCAGCGAGGGATTGAGCGTGTTCTCGGCGCCCAGCTTCACGTTGTCGCGCCCATAGCTGGTCGACAGGTCCAGCGACCATTCCGCAAACTGGGTGCGCAGTCCCACCGCCGTCTGCCAGTCCCATTCCCAGATGCGGCGGTAGGCCTGGAAGCCAGCAGGATAGAGCTGGGGCAAGACCGATGCGCCGGAACTGTTGGCGAGACCGTTATACCCGGTCGCTGCCGCGAAGTATGCGCCGCGGGCATCCTTGATGTTGCGGTAACTAAGCGTGGAGAACGAGTAGAGCGTGGTATCCTCGCCGACCGGCAATTCCGCATTGTAACTGGTGTCGACGATCTTGTCGCGATTGGAGCGGCCGTAGCCGCCGGCGATGAGATGGTCCGCATCGGCCTCCCTCGGATCGGGCTGGCCGTTCACCAGGGGATAGACATAAGGGATGGGCTCGGCCGAGGAATCGGCGCGGTCGTGATATTTCGCCTCTATGGAGAACCGTGCGAAGCCGCCGTCGCCCAGCGGCGTGCCGTAGGAGCCCGCGACTTGCGCCAAGGCGCCGCCTTTCTCGTAAAGCTGCCCGCCGGTCACCGAGAGTTCGCCGCCATGCGGAGAATTGTCGAGGATGATGTTGATGACGCCGGAAATCGCGTCGGATCCATATTGCGCGGCGGCACCGTCCCGCAGGACTTCGATCCTGCCGACCGAGCTGGTCGGGATCAGGTCGATGTCGACAGGCGTCGATCCGCCCGAGATGCGCGAGAGATTGTTGATCAGCGATGTCGTATGCCGCCGCTTGCCATTGACGAGCACGAGCACATAGTCACCCGAAAGCCCCCGGATCGAGATCGGCCGGACACTGGCCGAGGTCCCGCCGCCGCCCAGCGCAGGCATGCTCAGGGAGGGGATGATGTTGCCGAGTATCTCCTTGAGACCGGTGCGCCCGGTATTCTTCAGTTCCTGCGGGCTGATCACGTCGATCGGCACGGGGCTGTCCGCCACCGAACGCTGGATCCGGCCGCGCGCGCCGGTGACGACGATCGCGCCGGCATCTGCCTCCGCCGCAGTGCTGGCGGCATCGGCAACCTCTTCTGCTCTGGCAGGAGAAACGGCGATTATTGAAACACTCGCAAGGAAACCGGCAATTACAGTATTTTTCACTTAAGCCCCCAAATTAATAAGCACGAGAGCTTATTCCCATTCCCGTCATGAATATTTAAATTGAATTCCCTCAATTCAATTTCATTTCTGCTTATCTCAGATGTGATCCGCGAACGCCTTGTCGATCGGCCGCACAGTCTTGACCTCTCCGAAGCGGCGGAAAGTATCGAGCACGACTTGCTGATCGGAGATCACGCCGGCGTCGATCGGTACACGCAGACGCACATTCTTTTCCGCCGTCGCGCGCGCGATGTCCGGCGGCAGCCCGGTTTCCCTGGCAAGGACCGCGCCATATTGATCGACATGGTTCCGGGCCCACTGCAGGGCCTTTGCCTCTCGCGCGAGGAAATCGCTCAGCTGCGCGCGCTTGCGCTCGATGGCGCTTTCAGGCGCAACGTCGAAGCCGTAGCCCTGGACGAAGTCCCTGCCGTCGACGACGATGCGATCGCCCTCGGCCTGCGCCGCCGCGACATAGGGCATCCAGGTGGACCAGGCATCCACCGCACCGGTCTGGAGCGCGGCGCGGGAATCGCTGGGGGACAGGAACGCCAGCTCGACGTCGCCCGGACCGTAGCCCGAAGCCATCAGCGATCGCAGCACCAGGTAGTGCCCGACGCTGCCGCGCGTCGTGGCGATCCGCTTTCCTTTCAGGCCCTTGCCGTCGCGGACTGGCGAACGCGCCGGCACCAGGATGGAAAGCGCACCGTCGATACGGCTTTGTGTACGCTGCGCGCTCACGGCCTTGATCGGGCTCCCCGCCTGATAAGCGAACTGGAACGGGGCATCGCCGACCAATCCGAGATCGACCGCACTGCTGCCAAGCGCTTCAAGAAGATTCTGCGCCGCCGGGAATTCGGACCATTCGACTTCGTAGGAGACGCCATCGAGCGCACCGGAAGCCAGCATGAGCGATTTCGTGCCGCCCTTCTGGCTGCCTACCCGCAGCACGTCCGTATTCGCGCTGCCGCCCCGGCCGCAAGCGGCTAGGGCGGCAGTCGTGGCAAGTCCTGCAAGCAGGCCGCGTCTATCGATCATAGTTCAGAGATCCGTCCAGAGCGGCTCGTCCGCGATCAGGATGCGATGCAGCTCGCGCGGGAAATCGCCGTAATTGCGCACGGCGAAGTGCACCGTGGCACGATTGTCCCAGAACGCGACCGTGCCCGGCCGCCAGGAGAACCGCGCCTGAAGGTCCGGGCGCTTGTACTGGCGAAGCACCTCTTCCAGCAGTTCGCGGCTCTCCGACAGTTCCAGGCCGAGTATCTGCGGTTGCTGCGAGAAGTTGACCCAGAGGATCTTCTCTCCGGTCTCGCGATGCGTGCGTACGATCTTGTGCGCGACGATGGGGTATTCGTGGCCCGAAAGCTCCAGCGCGGGCACGAAGTTGTGCGTGACGTGCCTGCCCTCCAGGCGCTCCTTCAGTTCCGGTGCGAGGGTCTCGTATGCCAGGTTCGCGTCCACCCAGATCGTGTCGCCGCCTACTTCAGGCAGGTTCACATCGCGCAGCACCGCGCCCCAGGTCGGCACGAGCCGCCAACTCGTATCGGTGTGATAAGCCTCCCCGGCCCTGAGCTTGTAGCCGAGCTTCTTCTCGTATTCCCGGTCCTCCCGCGCAGCGATGGCGTGGACTTCCTTGTTCGCCGCATCGTGGCGCGTGGTGGGATGAGTGTAGAGCGGGCCGAAGTTCGCCGCGAAGGCCGCCTGCTGGGCGTCGTCGATGGATTGGTCTCGGAAGAACAGGACTTTCCACTTGAGAAGCGCGGCGCGGATGGAGGAGCGCAGCTCTTCCGTCAGGGGTTTGGAAAGGTCTACGCCCTCCACTTCAGCGCCGATGGTCGGCTGCACGGGGCGGATGACGAGGTCAGTGCTCGAAACGTCGAAAGTGGAAGCGGTGCTGGCCATGAATCTTCTCCTTTGCTTTCGTGTCAGGCGGCGTCGCGGCGCAGGCGCGCGGCGGTGTTGCGGTTGGCGGGAACGTCCAGCCCCAGCGTTTTGCGCAAGGTGCTGCCGGGGTAGTCGCGCTTGTAGATCCCGCGCGCCTGCAGGATCGGCACCACTTGATCGACGAAGACCTCAAGCTGGCCGGGCAGGGATTCGAACAGGTTGAAGCCATCCGATCCGCGCTGTTCGAGCCAGAGCTGGAAGCGGTCCGCGATCTGCTCGGGAGTGCCGGTAAAGTGGCTGCGCGGGGTGGCGACGCGCAGGGCAATTTCGCCCAGCGTCAGCCCGCGGGCGGCATCGGCCAGCACGCGCTCGGACGCGCTCTGGTTGCTCCTGCGCCCTTCTTCCGCGACTTGCTGCGGGAACGGGCCTTCAGGATCGTAGACGCTGAAATTGTGGTCGTTGAACGAACGGCCGAGCGCCCGAAGCGCGTTCTCCAGACTGACGAGGCCCGCCAGTTCGCCGTAGAGCCGCTCGGCCTCTTCCTCGGTCGAACCCACCACGGGCCGGCTGCCGGGAAGCACCAGAAGCTGCTCGGGATCACGGCCGAAGCCCCGCGCCCGCGCCTTGACATCGGCGTAGAAAGCCTGTGCCTCGGCAAGGTCCTCCTGGTGAGTGAAGATCGCCTCGGCATGGCGGGCGGCGAAGTTGCGGCCGTCTTCCGAGGAGCCCGCCTGGAAGATCACCGGCTGCCCCTGCGGCGAGCGCGAGATGTTGAGCGGGCCCTTTACGGAGAGAAATTCGCCCTTGTGGTTCAGTTCGTGGAGCTTGGCGGGATCGAGGAACTGTCCGCTGGCTTTGTCACGGACGAGCGCATCGTCTTCCCAGCTGTCCCAGAGGCCCTTGACGACGTCGAGATATTCCTCGGCGAGGCGATAGCGCACGTCATGGTCGAGGTGCTTGTCGCGTCCGAAGTTGGCCGCGCTCCCTTCCAGCCACGAGGTGACCACGTTCCAACCGGCCCGGCCGCCGCTGATATGGTCGAGCGAAGCGAATTGGCGGGCGAGGTTGTAGGCCTCGGTGTAGCTGACCGTGGCCGTGCCCACGAGGCCGATGCGTTCGGTCACCGCCGCCACCGCCGAGAGGATCGTCAGTGGTTCGAACCGGTTGAGATAGTGCGGAGAAGAACGCGCGTTGATCGAGACGCTATCGGCCACGAAGAGGTAGTCGAACTTTCCGCGCTCGGCGAGTTGCGCTTGCCGGGTATAGAACGAGAGGCTGGTGCTGGCATCGACCTGGGCGTCCGGGTGGCGCCAGTCGTCCCAACCGGGACCGACGCCGTGCAGGATGAAGCCGAGCTTGAGTTGTCGGGTGGTCATGTCTTTCCTCCTTCTGCGTGGTGTCAGGCTATGCGGGTGGGCCGGGACGAACCAACGCGGATGGCTGATAGGAAGGTGAGTATTTCCAAAGCGCGGGAGGCCGGATTCAGCTTGCCAGCGCGACCTTGTCCGCTCCCTCGCGCGCGGCGAGTTTGGCGCGGACCAGCGGGATCAGGTCGCGGCCATAGTCGATGGCGTCTGCCAGCGGTTCAAAGCCCCGGATCAGGAAGTGGTCGATGCCGATGTCGTAATATTCGAGCAGCGCATCCGCCACCTGCTCGGGCGTGCCGACAAGGCCGGTGCTATTGCCCGCCGCGCCGGTGAGCGCAGCCACGCCGGTCCAGAGGCGAGTGTCTCGGCGCTGGGTCTGGGCGGTTTCGAGCAGGCGCAGCGATCCGGCATTGGGCGGTCGATGGCCGCTGGTCGGCAAGCCCGCCGCCTCGCGCTGGGCGCGGACTTTCTCGGTGATCTCGTCGGCCTTCTTCCACGCTGCTTCCTCGGTATCGGCGATGACCGGACGCAAGGAGAGCGAGAACCCGGGGTTGCGGCCGTGCTGCGCGGCGGCATGGCGGACGGCGCGCACGGCTTCGCCCACTTGCTCCAGCGTTTCGCCCCAGAGAGCGTAGACATCGGCATGGCGCCCCGCGACTTCGATCGCTTCGGGCGAGGAGCCGCCGAAGAACACCGGCAGATTGTCGGGCTTCACGGCGCTGAAGCCGCCGCGCACGTCGTAGAAACGGCCCGAATGGTCGAACGGCGCCGGCTCGCTCCATTCGCGCTTGAGCACGTCCAGATATTCGTCGCTGCGCAAGTAGCGCTCGGCCTTGAGGGTGTGCCCGTCGCCATCGCGCGCCATCTCCTCGTCGGCGCCGCCGGTGATGATGTGCACGGCAACGCGGCCGCCCGAGAGCTGGTCCAGCGTCGCCAACTGGCGCGCGGCGAGCGTCGGCTGAGTGAAGCCCGGCCGATGCGCGACCAGGAAACCGAGACGCGTGGTGATCGCGGCGGCATGGGCCGCAACGATCTGGCTTTCCGGCGAACTGGAGCCGAACGGGATCAGCACCCGGTCGAACCCGCCCGCTTCCTGCGCGCGGGCGGCCGCCTCCACATAGTCCCGGTCGAGCGCCCGCGAGCGCGCGCCGCCGTGGATCTCCGAACTGTCGTTGAAGCCGATATAGCCGATGAACTTGACGGTCATGATGCAATTCTCCCTGAGGTGTGGGATCAGATGACGAAGAAGCCGTGAGTGCCGTCGCGCTCCAGCTGGGCGGCAAGGCCGTATTCCCAGTCGAGATAGGCCTGCATGGCGGTCTCGCGGTTGTCCGTGCCTTCGTAAGGGCGCTTGTAGCGGCCATGCGCCCCGCGCGGCGCCGGGGCGCCGTCACCTCCGGTTTCCAGCGGACCGTCGAAGGCGTCAGCCAGCACCAGCACCTCCCAGCCGAGCTGGGCAAGCCACGAAGCGGTCATGTCGGCCCGCGAACCGAGGTCGTCGGCCAGCACGATGCGCGCGCCGCGCACGGGTGCGAAATGATCGGTTTCCTGCACCAGCTGCCCGCCCGGCGCATTGCGGAACCCCGCGGGATGACCGGCCGTAAATTCGGCAGGCTGGCGCACGTCGAAGCGATAGAGAGTGCGATCGTCGTGGGCGAGCAAAGCCCTGAGGTCCGCGCCGTCGATCCGGCGCACCCCGGCGCGGTAGGCCACGTCACGGGCCCGCGTGCGGGCAAGATCCTGTCCGCCCTCTTCGCCCTTGTCGACGTTTTCCTGCCGCCCGGTTTCCAACGTCTGCCCGGCCAATGTCCAGCCGATCGTACCGTTGCGCAGAGCGAAGATGCGGTTCGGCAGGCCCGCGTTGATAAGCGACTGGGTGCCGATGATGCTGCGCGTGCGCCCGGCGCAGTTGACGATGATCGTCGTATCCGGATCCGGCGCGGCAACGGGCGCTCGCAGTACGAGTTCCGCGCCCGGCACGCTGCGGCCGCCCGGAATGCTCATGGTCGCATATTCCTCGAACCGGCGGGCATCGAGAATGGCGATATCGGCCTTTTCCTCGATCAGCGCGAGCACGTCCGGCGCTGGAAGCGACGGTGTCTGGCGGCGATGCTCCACCAGTTCCCCGAAGGCCTTCGAGTAGCTGTTGACGTCCTCGAACAGTTCATAGCCCGCTGCACGCCAACCTGGCAGTCCGCCTGCCAGCAGGTCGACCCGCGTATAACCGAGCGCGCGGAACTGGTGCAGCGCCGGTTCGGCAAGCCCCTCCCCGTCGTCATAGACCACGATTGGGGTATCCTTGCGCGGGATGCGCCAGGGCGCTTCCAGAGCGATGCGTTGCAACGGAATCTGCGCTGCGAAAAGCGGGTGGCCGAGCGCGAACTGAGCCTCCTGCCGTACATCGATGAGCGCTATCTCACGGCGGCCCAGCAAGGCGCTTCGGACTTGGGCGGGAGAAACACTCATGCCCGGATCGCTCCATTCCAGAGGTTGGGCAGAACGTCGTTCGCATAGCCCGAGATGAAAGGGCGTTCCTCGCCGCTGTCGCGGTACGTCGCGCGCTCGACGGCGCCAATATTGCCCCCGTAGACGTGGATCGAAATCGAGGTTCGGTCGGCAAAGGCATTGGCCACGCGGTGAATGTCACCAACGTGGGGATCGATCCCCTCCACTTCGCCTTCGCGAAGGTCTCCGGTCCCGCCTTGCTGGACGAGCGAGCCATCCCCGCGGCGCCGGTAGTTCTGCACGCGCTCCGCTCCGCGCAGCACGCCGACTAGGCCCCAGACGCGGTGATCGTGGATCGGGGTTGCCTGGCCCGGCCCCCAGACGAAGGACACCACGCTGAAACGCTCGGCACTGTCGCAGTGCAGGAGGTATTGCTGATAGCGCGCGGGATGCGGGCGGGCGAAGGCATCGGGCAGCCAATCGTCGCGCGAGACCAGGCGGGCGAGCAGGTCGCCGCCGTCTGCGAGGATTTCCGCCTGTCCGGCGCCGCTGTCGATCAAGGCCGCGAAGCCCCTCACGAAGCGGCGCAGCGGCGCCATATCGTTCGCAGGGATGACGAGAGAAACCGGCGCGTTCATGCCACGCCTCCGGCGTGAAGCGCGATGATCTCGGCCGGCGAGGGACCTTCGGCTACGTGCCCGCCAAGCGCGCTCAGTAGACGGCTGCGCAGCCCTCGCGCGACATGGGCGCGCTCTCCGCGGGGCGCTTCGATCCGCTCCTGCGTGACGATGCGGCCCTGGTCCAGGAGGACGATCCGGTCGGCCAGCGCGATCGCCTCGTCCACATCGTGCGTGACCATCATCACCGCCGGCCGGTGCCGCGTCCAGAGCGCGAGCACGAGTTCGTGCATCCGCAGCCGGGTCAGAGCGTCCAGCGCCGCGAAAGGCTCGTCCAGCAGCAGCAGGCTGGGTTCGCGAACCAGGGCGCGGGCCAGCGCAACCCGCTGCGCCTCGCCGCCGGAAAGCGTCAGCGGCCAAGCATCGAGCCGGTGCTCTAGGCCCACCTCGCGCAAGGCATCCTCAGCCCGCCGGCGCACATCGCCCTGCCGAAGCCCCAACGCGACATTGCGCCAGACTTTCTTCCACGGCAGCAGCCGCGCATCCTGGAACACCACCGCGCGCGAGTCTGGAACCGTGACATCCTGTCCGGTCGTCGGATCGAGCCCCGCCAGAGTGCGCAGCAACGTGGTCTTGCCCGAGCCGGACCGGCCAAGCAGGGTCACGAACTCCCCCGGTGCGATGTCGAGGTTCAACCCCGCAATGACAGTGTCATCGCCGAAGCTGCGACTGAAGTCCCGCAGGCGGACGACCGGCGGCGTCATGTAGAATTCGGGCGCTGTTGCGCGGTGCGGACCGATCTTACGGGCGTCCATGGCTGGGTTCTCCGGATAAGGTGCGGATCTGGGCGTCATTGCGAGACGATGCTGGGGCGCCACACCAGGGCGCGGTTTTCCACGGCGCGCACCAGGGCGTCGGCGGCAAGACCAAGCACCGCGTAGACCATCAGGCAGACCACGATGATGTCGGTCCGCATGAAGTCGCGTGCATTGTTGATGAGATAGCCGAGACCGGCCGAAGCGTTGATCTGTTCGGCAACGACCAGCACGAGGATGGCGACCGACAGGGAATAGCGCAGCCCGACCAGCAGCGAGGGAAGCGCGCCGGGCAGAATGACATGCCAGATCTGCTCGGCACGGCTCAAGCCGAAGCTGCGCGCACCCTCCAGAAGCCGCACGTCCACGCTGCGGATGCCGCTATACAGATTGAGATAGACCGGAAAGATCGAGGCGAAGGCGATCAGGGCGATCTTGGGCGTTTCGCCTATCCCGAACCAGACGATGAACAGGGGTGTCAGCGCCAGCGTCGGGATCGTGCGCTTGATCTGCATGATCGGATCGACCGCGACCTCTCCTTGCCGCGACAGCCCGGCGACCAGCGCCAGCACAACGCCAATGCTGATCCCGATCGCGAGTCCGATCGCCACACGCAGGAACGAGACCCAGAGGTTGTTCGAAAGCTCCCCGGAGAGCGCCATGTCCAGCATCGTCGACAGCACCGTCGACGGCGCCGCCAGAGTGCGTTCGGGAATGAGGCCGCACCGCGATCCCAGCTCCCACAGCAGCAGGAACAGCAAGGGCGACAGCCAGCGTGCGCTGCGCAGCGTTTGGGCCAGCGCTCCGAACGAGAGGATGCGGGAGGACGGGCGGGCGCTCATTGGTGTCTTCTCGGATATGGCATCCGCGGAAGAGACATCGCATTGTCTACTAATTCAATTGAGTTTTGACGAAAGGCCTATCAGCCGCGCTCATAACGCAGGGAAACCACGGATTTTCGTAGCTGAATCGTGCAGCAAGCGGGGTGAATGCCGCCCGCCTCTTCCTGTGCAGCCACACAAGGATTGCCATCAGCGAGACAAACTCTACTAATTTGGTTGAGATAGTGCGGGCCGCTAGGTTCGCGCCGATGCCCTCTCTGAGCGAGTGATTCTCACATGCCTGTAAATCTGCCGACCAACCTGCTGCGCAGCTTCGTGACGATCGTCGATACGGGCTCCATGCTCAACGCAGCGGAACGGGTCTTCGTGAGCCAGTCCGCACTGAGCCTGCAGATCAAGCGTCTGGAGGAGCTGCTCCAGCAGGCCCTGTTCCACCGCGACGGCCGCCGGCTCACGCTGACCCCCTCGGGTGAACTGATGCTGGAATATGCCCGCAAGGTGCTGAACATTCATGACGAGGCCGTCGCCGCCGTAACCGCGGGCCATTTCACCGGGCCTGCGAGAATCGGCATGGTCCAGGATTTCGCCGAGATGCTGCTGTCCGGGCTTCTCGCCCGCTTCGCCGAACTGCATCCCGAGGCGCAGCTCTATTCGCGGATCGCCGGAACCGCGGAATTGCTGGGCCAGCTTGAACGTCGTCAGTTGGATATCGTGCTGGGCTTTGCCGCGGCGAGCGATCCGGGCGCCATCGCCAGTGCGCCCATGGCCTGGTACGGCAATCCCGATCTTGCCCGGAAAACCGTGGTGCAGCTCGCCGTGCTGGAGCCGCCCTGCCGCTTTCGCGAAGCGGCGATCCATGCTCTGGAGGAAGCCGGGCGGCCCTACCGGATATCTGTGGAGACGCCCAACCTCACTGCCTTGCGGGCGGCTGTCGATGCCGGGCTGGGAGTGACCTGCCGCACGCATCTGTTCCTGCGTGACGCGCCGCTGGAGGATGGAGACTTGCCCGCCCTTCCCAACGTCTCATGCATTCTCCAGACCGCACCGAACCTGGACGGCCCGACAAGCCAGCTGGCCAGCCTGGCGCGCGAAGTCGTGGCCGCGCTGTAGACCGCCAAGCCCTTATTGAAAATTATCAAGGGTGCGACAGCGCTTCTTGTTATCGCCGCCGCGGCGCCCCGCCTAGCCTTGCCCCCGGACATCCATCCGGAGGGAAACAATGACGAAGAGCCTCAAGGATCGTTTCACCGAGCTTCAGGCCGAGCGCGCACGGACATGGAGCGCCGAGCAGCTCGAGCGAAACGCTGCGCAGCGCCGCGAACTGACCAGACGTCACGACCCCGCGACATTGCCGCGCGCGGGTGACGTGATCGCACCTTTCAGGCTCATCGACCAGGATGGAGGGGAACTCACCCGCGACCAGCTTCTCGCAAAGGGACCGGCGGCGCTCGTGTTCTTCCGCTTCGGCGGCTGCCCGGCCTGCAACATCGCCCTGCCCTATTACAACGAAACCCTATGGCCCACGCTTCGCGAGCAAGGCATTCCACTCGTTGCCGTCAGCGCGCAGATCCCCGTCGATCGGGCGCTGATCGAGCGCCACCAGCTTGGCTTCATTGTCGCCAGCGACCCCGGCTATGCACTGGCGAGAGACCTCGGCATCACGTTTCTGCCCGAAGAACAGCCTGAAGTCGAGCCCGGCCAGGAATGGATAGGCTCGACACTCGGCACGTTCAGTTACGAAATCGACCAGCCTGCCGTCCTGGTGCTGGGCAAGGACGCGAAGGTCCTGTTCTTCGAAGCGAGCCCCGATTGGCTGCAACGCACTGGCAGCGAAACGATCCTGAGCGCCCTGGCAAGCCAGGGAACAAGCCTCGGGCACTTCGGCGAACCGCTTGATGTGCAGTCATCCTTATAGAAAACGCGCCGGGGCCAGCGAATGGCGAAATTGAGCACGGACGCATACTCCGGCTCTGGCCTGTGTTGCGGCCCATTGCCTGTTGAGCGCTCACGGTGACCGCTGCGGTCCCAAGGATGATCCCCGTCATCACTCACGCCCGGTCAGCTTTTTCGCCACAAGACCGCCATTGGCGCCGATTTGTTCGGAGCGCCTTCGCGCGCTCCCTCATCGGCCGGAAATCTGGCGTCGATTCCTCCGCGAACACCTTCCGCTTTGGGGAAGGCGCTGGCGGTCAATTAGGCAGGGAAAGGCGGCGGGTCCCAGGGTAAATCCGAGCGCCCCTCCGCCATCACCCTTCTTCAGCGCACCTCCCCTCAAGGCAAGCCTTGCGGAGAGTACCCCTCCCCGCAAGAACGGCGCCGTTACTGCCCGACGCCGCGCAAGGGGCCGGTGCCGTTGAACTTGCCGGCCTGATAGTCGCGGATGGCCTCGCCGATTTCCGCCTGCGTGTTCATGACGAAGGGACCATGGGCCACCACCGGTTCGCGGATCGGGTCGGCGTGGCCGAACAGGAGTACCGCGTCGCTTTGCGCCTCGATCGCGAGGGTGTCGCCATCATCTCTCACGGTGACGAGATGCCAGGCGTTCACGGCCTCGCCGCTGACCGAGACGCTTCCAGATACGACGTAAAGAAACACGCTCCGCTCTTTGGGAGCCGGCAGGTCGATCCGCGCGCCGGCGGTCAGACGCACGGTCGACATGAACACGCCGGTGAGCGACGGGATAGGCCCGGTGAGGTCCCCATACGTGCCCGCTATCAGGTTCAGGGTACCCTGCCCTCCGGCGATCGGGATCGCGGGAATGCCGTCGGCCTGAACGCCGGTGTAGCGCGGAGGTGACATCTTCAGCTGCGACGGGAGATTGACCCAGAGCTGGAGGATTTCCAGGGCACCGCCCGCTTGCTTGAAACTGGGCGGTGACACTTCCGCGTGGATCAGGCCGGAGCCTGCCGTCATCCATTGCACGCCGCCCGCTTCGATGATGCTTTCATGGCCGCCCGTGTCGTGGTGGGCGAGATTGCCTTCGAGAATGAAGGTCACCGTCTCGAAGCCGCGGTGCGGATGCGGACCGAAAGGCAGGCCGTTGTTTCCGGGCTGATAGACCTGCGGGCCGTGATGATTGAGGAAAAGGAACGGATCGACCTGATCGAGGCCCGGTCCCGGCACCGGCCGCCGGGTGACGAGGTCAGCGATATCGTCGCGGCGGGCGGGATGGATGCCGGCAACGGAACGGCTGGTCATGGGAATTCCTTTTTGGAAAGCACGCGGCGCAAAGCGCTGGTCTTGCTTCGTGAGGTCCGAACGCGGTTCTGGTGCTCCGGATAGCAGGAGGACCCGTGATGGCAATCCATTGCAGCTTGATGGCATGGTCAGGTGGTGTGGCGGGGACCGTTCGCCCCATCATTCGAACGGCCTATCGCCCCTGTCATGACCGCGTTATGTCTCAGCGGCCAGCGCGGTTCGGTATGTCCCGAAGGAGGTTCGATGCTCCCCCGCGTCCTGATACAGTCTGCCCTCCTGCTGCTGGCTTCTGGCCCGGCGGCCGCCGCGCAGTCCGAACCGGCCACCCGCTTTCACCGGGACCCCGCGCTCCTTGCCGAGAAGGAGGCGAAGATCGTCGCCCTGTTCGGGCAGAAATCGCCGCAGGCCGGGGCGGAACTGGAGAAGCTGTTCCGGGAAGACATCATCGCCAAGGTCCGGCCCGCCTATGGGAAACTCGGCTTCGATATCGAAGACGTGGTGGATCTCGTCTCCGCTTACTGGATGACCGCCTGGCTGGCCGCAAACGGCATTGTCGATGACAGCCGCCCCGATCGCGAGACAGCGCAGGCGGTGCGGGCGCAGATGCGCAAGGTGATGCTCGCCAATCCCGGTTTCGCCGCCCTGGACGACCGCGGGCGGCAGGATATCGGAGACACCATGCTGCTCCAGGCGCTGCTTGCCGAAATCCAGATGCAGGCCGCAGCCACGCAGGGCGCCGCGATGAAACGGCAGGTGAGTGACGCCGTCCAGGCGCAGGCCGCCGCTCTGCTCAAGGTGGACATGCGCCGCATGACGCTGACGGCGAAGGGCTTCGCCGGACAAGGGGCACCATCGGCAGCGGGAACCGCCCCGCCGCCCCCTGCCCCGACACCCGTGCGGGCGTCAGGGATGGCTGCCCCGAGCAAAGCTGCCGGCCTGTATTTTCGCGCGATTTCGGGCGGCGGCGGGGTCGACTGGGAGCCGCTCGCATTCTTCGGCAACGGCGAGTACTGGGAGATCGGCGCCACGCCGCTCGACGAGTTGAACGTCGCAGAGTCCAAGGCGCGCGAGCCGCACCGCTGGGGGCGTTGGCAGCAGGCAGGCGGAGGCTTTCGTCTGACCGGCAGCGACGGCCATTCGAACGACTACACGCTTCCCTCCGGCAACTTCTTTCCGGCCTTCTCCAGCGCACAGGGCGGCGCGACCCTCTCCGGCGCCTATTCACGCACCAGCTCCAGCGGGCTGCAAGGCGGCGGAACGACCGTGGCACTGTTCGTGGACAAGATCCGCTTCACGCCGGACGGGCAGTTCGTGGAGGGATCCAACATGGGCGCGATGGGCAGCGGCGTTTTCGCCGGGCGCAAGACTGGTGGCAGCGGGCGTTACCGGCTGTCCGGCACCACCCTGGAACTCACATATGTCGACGGGCGGGTAAAGCGGACGAGCTTCGCTTACGGCGCGACCGGGCGGCCTGCACACCCTTCGAAGGACATGGTCTTCATCGGCGGCGATACTTTCGTCACGGACTAGGCCGGCAAGGCGCACCCGCCATGCGAATGCCTTGCAACCGCTGCAAGGATCCCTGCGAAAGTGGCTCTTGCGGCTGGTCGGCGGCTTGGATTAGAGCCATGCCATGCTGATCGAAACCCAGGCTTGCGCAACCCGCTACCAGCGTGACGGCAAGCCCCCGCATGTCGTGGCCGCGCATGGTCCCGCCGCGAATGCTGCCGAGATTTCCCTATGATCGTCCGCCCCAAACCGGGCCTTTGGGATGTCGCTTTCGCTATCAGGGGATCGATCCTTCCCCGTATCGTCGGCAGGTTGGTGACGATCGCTGCCGTCAGCTGTCTGGCCGTCATCGCCGCCGGACAGCGGCCGGACCTGTTTTCCCGGATCGGCACGACGCCTTTCACGCTGATCGGCATCGCGCTTTCGATCTTCATGAGCTTTCGCAACAATGCCTGCTACGATCGCTGGTGGGAGGGGCGCAAGCTCTGGGGCTCGCTCGTGATCGCCGGCCGCTCACTTGCGCGCCGCGTCGTCACTCTCGAACATGCCGATCAGCGCAGGTTCCTGATCGGCATGTGCGGCTTTACGGCGGGCCTTGCCGCCCGGCTGCGCGGAAGCGGGGAAACGGAAGAAATCGCCAGGCGCTGCGGCAGCGGGCCATGGGACGATGCCGTCAATCCCAGTGACAGCCTGCTTCGCGAACTGGGCCGCCACGGCCTGGAACTGGCGAGGGACGGGCGGGTTGGCGCGATCCACCATTCCCTCATCGAGGAACAGCTTCACCTACTCGCGCAAGTCCAGGCCGGCTGCGAGCGCATTGCCCTCACCCCTGTTCCCTTCAGCTATTCGCTGCTGCTGCACCGCACCGCATATATATTCTGCCTGGCGCTGCCCTTCGCGCTGGCCGGTTCGCTGGGTTGGTGGACACTCCTTCCGGTCCTGCTGGTCAGCTACACCTTCTTCGGACTGGATGCACTGGGCGATCAGCTCGAGGATCCCTTCGGCCTCGAACCCAACGACCTCCCGCTCGACGCCATGGTGCGCACTGTCGAGCGCGAGATGCTGTCGGCCCTGGGAATGACCGACCTGCCCGATCCGGTCTCTCCGGCGAACTACGTGCTGCGCTGATTGCCGGGCAGGGTTGCACCGCTTTCAGCCCGCTTTTCGCGCGAAGGCAGGCCGGCGATCGTTGCCGGCCTGCCCTGCTTTCCGGTTCGCGCGATCGGTCAGAGCTTGACGCGTGCCATCCCTGCTTCGTTGTAGCGCGGGCCGGCCGTTCGGCCGCTGGGTGCCGCAGCCTCGATCACGGCCAGATCCTCGGCAGTGAGCGTCACGTCGGGGGCTCCCGCGCTGTCGCGCAGCGTTTCGCTTCGCTTGAACCCCGGGATCGGGACGATATCGTCCCCTTGCGCCAGCAACCACGCCAGCGCGACCTGGGCATTGGAGACACCGTGCCGCTGGGCCACCGAGCGGACCGCATCGACGATCGCAAGATTCTTCGGCATGTTCTCGGGCGAGTAGCGCGGATCGTTGCGCCGCCAATCGCCCGCCGGAAGATCGTCCAGGCTGCGAATGCCGCCGGCCAGGAAACCCCGCCCCAGCGGGCTGTAAGGCACGAAGCCGACGCCGTTCTCACGGCAGGCATCGAGGATCTCCCCTTCCACGTCGCGCTCCCATATCGAATATTCGCTCTGCAGCGCTGCAATCGGATGCACCCTGGCGGCCCGGCGCACCGTATCGGCGGCCGCTTCGGACAGGCCGATGTGGCGCACCTTCCCCTCCTTCACCAGTTCGGCCATGCCGCCGATGGTCTCCTCGATGGGGACGTTCGGATCGACGCGGTGCTGGTAGAACAAGTCGATGGTGTCGATGCCCAGGCGCTTCAGCGATCCCTCGCAGGCGCGCCGCGCGTTTTCGGGGCTGCCATCGACGTGGGTCGGCGTATCGCCATCCCAGCGCATGGCGAACTTGGTGGCGATGACCAGCCCTTCGCGCCTGCCCTTGATGGCAGCGCCGACCAGTTCCTCGTTGCGGAACGGCCCATACATCTCGGCCGTGTCGAAAAACGTGATGCCAAGGTCGATCGCCTCGTGGATGGTGCGGGTCGAAACCGCGTCATCGGCGAGGCCATAGTTGATGTTGCCTTCGCGGATCATCGGCATGCAGCCGACACCGATCGCGGATACCTTCAGGCCTTGGCCAAGAGTGCGGTACTTCATGTTGTCGTCTCCTCTGTTCGGGCCCGGCGTCAGAAACGCTCGCCGACCATCTCTTCGCTATTCGCCCAGAGCGCCTTCGCGTTGTCCGGATCGAGCGCATAAGGCTGCACGCCGCCGCGCAGGCCATCGCTCTCCTGGACTTCCGCGACCTGGCAGTCCTCGCAGTACCGCCCGCCGATCTGCGATGGTTCGGCCACCACCGTCGACCAGAGCGTGGTGGCCGCGCCTTGCGGTATCGACTTGTAGACCAGCGCAGAGGCGCCCGCCGCTTCCAGGCTCGCGCCGATCGAGGCGACGAGCGCCTCCTTTTCGTCCTGCGTCATGTGGCGGGACAGCTCCGTATCCCAGATCACACCCGGATGGACGGCCGCGGCGCGTATGCCCCTGTCGCGATGCCGCCTGTCGAACTCCACGGCGAAGAGGATGTTTGCCGTCTTCGAACGTCCGTAGCCGAGCCAGGGATCGTAGTCGCCGCGCTCGAAGTTCGGGTCCTCCAGGTCGACGTTGCCATAGCGGTGCCCGGCCGAGGACAGGTTCACCAGCCTGCCCCCCTCGCGCAGCAAGGAAGCGATGCGGTTCACCAGCACGAAATGGCCCAGGTGATTGGTGCCGAACTGGGTTTCGAACCCATCCGCGGTCTGCCCGAAAGGCGGCGCCATCACGCCCGCGTTGGCGATGACGATGTCGAACGGCTGTCCCGCCTCATTCAGGCCGTCCGCGCAGGCGCGCACGCTCGCAAGGGATGCCAGGTCCAGTTCGACCAGGTTGAAGCTGCCGCCGCCGGTCTCGGCTGCCGCACGCACCTGCTGGGTCGCCCGCTCGGCCTTGGCCAGATCGCGCACCGCGCCGACCACTTCGGCACCGTGGGCCACCAGCGCGCGGCAGGTCTCTATGCCGATGCCGGCAGAAGCGCCCGTCACGAGCACGCGCTTGCCGCGAAGGTCGATCCCGCCAAGCACCTCGTCGGCGGTCGAAGTCTCTCCGAAAGGATGGGTCATGATTGTCTCCGGTTCGTGGCGCTCACCCCTTGAGACGGTGAGGCCAGGAGGCGGATATAGGGCGCGGCCCCTTCCCCAGGGTGCCCGATCGTCTCAACGCCTTGCCCAATCCTATCAGCGCGGTTGCATCACCCCGCAGGCAGCCCGATAATGACGTTCATGCAGGACACGCTCAATCGCATGTGCCGGCGCGTGGAGCGCCATATTCCCGGGCCCGCCCGCGATATGCCCGCAGACATGCCGGTGCCGCGCCTTCGGGTTCACATGGCATGCGAAGCCGGGGGAACGATCAGCAGCCGGTATGAACCGATGATCTGCCTGGTCCTGCGCGGCGCCAAGCAAGTGACCATCGGCAATCGCGTGCTGCGCTACGATGCCGCAACCTGCTTCGTGACGTCGGTTGAGGTCGCCGCCGTCGGTTGCGTGACCGAGGCATCGCGCGAGCGGCCCTATATCGTCACGACCCTGGCGCTCAACCGCGAAGTCCTGGCCGAGCTGCTTGCCGAACTGCCGCGCTCGTCCGGGCCATCGGAACCGGCAGGCCCGCTGGCGGGCTTCGGCGTGGCACCCGTGACCCGCGAAATCCTGGATGCCTGGGAGCAACTTCTGGCCCTTCTCGACAGTCCGGCCGACATCCCGATCCTTGGTCCGGCCCGCGAACGCGAGGTGCTCTACCGCCTGCTCCAGAGCGGCCATGGCGGAATGCTGCGCCAGATCGGGCGCGAGGACAGCCGCCTTTCGCGCACGCGCCGCGCAATCGAATGCATTCGTCGCAATTTCGACCAGCCGCTGCGCACCGAAGCGCTCGCCGAAATTGCCGGGATGAGCGTTCCTTCGTTTCACCGGCACTTCAAGGCCGCTACGGGCATGAGCCCGTTGCAATACCAGAAGAGCTTGCGCCTCCAGACCGCCCGGCGCCTGCTCACGGCCAGCCCGGACGCCGCGCGCGCGGCATTCGCCGTCGGCTACGAGAGCGCCTCGCAGTTCAGCCGCGAATATGCGCGCCAGTTCGGATCGCCGCCGACGCGGGACGCCGCCCGGATGCGCGAGGCGACCTCCGAGCGGTTCGATCTGACCTGATTTTTAGCCTCGGCGTGACAGCAGGCCCGGCCGCTCTCCGAACGGTTGCCTGCTCGCTCGCCGCGCTTTCGTTCAGCGAAGATCCTGCGTGAGCTGCCAGCAGCCGTTCTGCCATGCGAACAGATAGCCGGCCGGCTTGCCAATGTGCCGCTCGACCGTCCAACCGTCACCCTCTTCATCGTCCCGCAGGATCGCCGGCTGATACGTGAACCTGTAACTGCCATCGGGCAGGTCCTCGAATTTCACATCCAGCGCGGTGTAGGGCTGGCTCGGATCGGCTTCCCAGCGCTTGACGGATGCCGTGTCGGCGAATTGCCAGTCGACATGCGAAACGTTGAAGATCCGGTAATTGCTGGCGGGAAGGTTGGTGCCGGACGCCTTGGCGGGCTGGCGAAACGCGCGCTGTTCGACGGACGGCGCGGTGTATTTCGCGCGCACCGCCGGCGAGGCGATGAAAGCGTCGAGGAACTGAACGAATTCCTTTTGCGAGCAACCGCTTTTCGCCTGGGCCATCGCCTCGGCCATGTCCGTCTGGGTCTCGGCGAAAGAGGCCTGGGCCGTGCCCAGAAGCGCGAGGGTCGCCGCGGCGCACGCCAAAACGGAATATCGCCCGAGGCCGAAAGGTCTAGTCACGGTAAAACTCCCTATTCATGAGAAAAAACCCTGCACACTCGCAGCGGGGCCAGTTGCTGGAATTCGACGCTGAGCGCGATACTCCCGCGTCAGGACAGGTCCAGGGTTTTTGGCAAGAAGCAGATGAGACGAAGCGTGGCGTGGCGCCGTTCAGTCGCGTGAGGTGGCCCGGTCTTTCAGGCAGTCGATGGCCGGTCGTCCATTATGGCGCCACAGTTCCGATTGGTTGCTCCAACGACATGGGCGGGTTGGAAAACCAGGCGGGGCCGTTGGTCGTCATGTGGAAGCAGTCTTCGAGCCTCACGCCGAACTTGCCGGGCAAATAGAGCCCCGGCTCGTTCGAGAAACACATGCCCGGGGCCAGCGCCGTCGTTTCGTTGTGAACCAGGTTGACCGGCTCATGGCCATCGAGGCCGATGCCGTGGCCGGTGCGATGCGAGAGGCCGGGCAACCGATAGCGGGGACCGAAGCCGCGCTTCTCGTAGAAAGCGCGAACAGCATCGTCGACACGGCCCGCAGGCAGTCCCGCTTGCGCGGCATCGAAAGCAATCTGCTGACCTTCGTGAACGGTATCCCATATCGCACGGACCTCGGAAGGCGCCTTCCCGAGAACGAAAGTGCGCGAGACATCCGACTGATACCCTTCGACGGTACAACCGCAGTCCATGAGGATCACCTCGCCCTCCCGCACGGTCTGGGGTTTATGCGACCCGTGCGGATAGGCCGAAGCCTCGCCCAGCAGGACCAGCGAAAATTCCGGCGTGCCGCCCAGCTTCACCGTCGCCGCGTCCATCAGTGCGCCGATCTCGTGCGGGGTCATGCCCGCCCTTATGCGCGGCCAGACCCAGCGATAGGCCGCGATCGTCACTTCGGTCGCCTTCGTCATCAGCGCGATCTCGGCGGGCGTCTTGATCATGCGGCAGCCGCGCACGACGGGGTTCGCGGAAACGATCCTGGTTCCCGGCGCGCGTTTGGAGAGACCGTCGCTGGCAAAGAAGCGGACCGTTTCCTCGACGGCCACCGTGCCGCTGGAAAGACCGCGCTCCTTCAGCGTAGCGGCGATGAGCGCAATCGGATCCTCGTTTTCCTGCCAGACGCGCACGTCCGCCGGGATCGCCAGGGTCTCGCGCACCGAGGGTTCCTCGAAGAACGGAGTGACGATCACCGGATCGCCCTTCTGGAAAAGCAGCGCTGCCGTCAGGCGTTCGCTGCGCCACCATTCGATGCCGGTGAAATAGGCCAGGCTCGCGCCAGGTTCGATCAGGATGGCATCGATCTCATGCTCCCGCATCAGCCTTCGGGCGCGTTCGAGGCGCCCTTCGCGTTCGGAGCGCGAGATGGGAACCGCATCGGAAGTGATCTTGCGCAGATCGCTGGTGTCGATGTCGGCCAGCAGCGGGCCGGGCAGCAGCATGGAGATCGCCAGCGCGCCTCCACCAAGGATCAGGCCGCGGCGATCGGATCGAAGAGAAGTGCTCATGCGAAATCATGGCACAGGATCGATCGCCGTCAAGCCGGCAGTGCCGTGCGGTTCAGGTGCCGGGCGATGGACCGTCCTGCCCTCGGTCATGCGCCTTGAGCAGGGCGTCGAACGTCTCTTCCAGCTGGGCACGATAAGCGCCATGAGTCACGATGTAGCGCTCGTTCGCCAGCAGATCGGGGAGGATATTGCGCGCGGCATGTTCGGCCGTTGCCACATGGTCCGCCGAGGTCATGCCCCTGCTCTTCATCATCGCGTCGATATCGTCTCGTCTTATCTCCATCTCGCCCATTTCTCGTGGCCGCGCCAGGGCGCTGCTTTCCAGATGCCGGGTCGCCATGCCCGCGGGGAACGCTATCGAAACGCCGATGCCCTCCCCGGCCAGTTCCATCCGCAAGGTCTCGGCATAGCCGGTCACGGCGTATTTGGAGGCGGTGTAGGCTCCCATGCGTATGCCCGGCGTCAAAGCCGCCGACGAAGACGTGACGAGAATACGCTTCGGCCCCTTCGAGCGGCGGATGAGGGGCAGGAAGGACTGGACCGTATGAATGGTGCCCATGACGTTGACGTCGAGCACCCAGCGCCATTCCTGTTCCGTCAGCCGCTCCAGGGGGCCGAACTGCTGCACGCCCACGTTCGCGCACAGGATCGAGCAGTCCCCGAAGCGATCCGCCACGGCTTCGGCCGCAGCCTGCACGGCGCCCGCATCGGCGACATCGACACGCAGGCCCATCGCCTCCCCGCCTTGGGCGCCAACGCGGTCCGCCACCTGCTGCGCGGCGCTGCCGTCGATATCGAGAGCCGCGATCTTCATGCCCGCTTCGCGAAACCGGTCTACCAGCGCCGCGCCGAACCCGGAACCCGCCCCTGTCACTACAGCCGTGCAGCCCTTCAGTTCGTCGGTCATTGCGCTCTTTCCTGAGATGGATCGATCCGGGCCAAAGCGCGCGGCGGCTTTCGGCGGAGTTATGGTCGTGCGGGTCGCGGCAAGGTCGCCTGCCGGCCTGCCAAGGGCTACATCCACGTCCCGCCGTTCACGTTGATTTCCTGGCCCGTGATGTAGCTTGCCTTGTCGGAGCACAGGAATTCGCAGGCGTTCGCGATATCCTCGGGCGTGCCTGGGCGGGCAATCGGGATGGCCTGGGCGATCACCTCCAGCGGGGGCACTTCTCCCGAGTTCACCCCGGCGCGGGCCAGCGGCGTATCGACCAGCGACGGGGGGATCGTGTTGACCGTGATGCCGTGAACGGCGAGTTCGCGCGCCAGCGAACGGGTGAGCCCGATCACCCCGCCTTTCGAGGCCGCGTAATGCGCACGGTCCTGCGCGCCCGACTGCGCCGCCTGCGAGGAGATCGTCACGATCCTGCCCCACTTGCGCGCCACCATGTCCGGCGCGGCAAGCTGGACCGTGTGGAACACGCCGTTGAGGTTCACATCGATCATCCGCTGCCAGGTCTCGACCGACATCGTGAGGAAGTCTGCCGAGGCGGAAATGCCCGCATTGGCGATGACGATGCTGATCGGGCCGAGGCTGCGTCTCACCGCATCGTAAGCGGCGGCCATATCGTCCCGGTTGCCCACGTCGGCGCGAAGTGGAAGCACGTTCGCCCCCTCGGCCCGAAGCGCGCCCGCTTCGCGCTCCAACGCCTCTTCCTGCCGGTCGAGCATCGCCACGGGATGGCCATTCTTTGCGAAGAGCCGGCAGATGCCGAGCCCCATTCCCGATGCGCCGCCGGTGACGACGACGACGCGATCCTTGTTCGTTTCCCTGGTCATGATCCTATCCCGTTCAGGCCGGAGTGAGCTTGAGGTTCAGCGAGGCCAGACCGCGAATGATGAAGCTGGGTTCGTATTCCAGCTTGCGCGCGCCTCTTGGCCCGTGGATCGTTTCGTCGAGGCCGATGTCGCTGGTGCGGGACAGGAATTCCTCGAAAATCGCGCGGACTTCCACCCGCGCCAGCGGCGCCCCGGCGCAGACGTGCGCGCCGCGCCCGAAAGCGAGGTGTTCCTTGATGCGCGGGCGGCCGAGGATGAGTTTCCCGGGATCCTCCCAGCGCCGGGGATCGCGGTTGGCGGCGGCAAGGGCGATGAAGACCTTTTCTCCCGGACGCACATCGAAGCCGGCGATCTGCGCGGGCTTCTTCACCAGCCGCGCGGTCATCTTCGTGGAACCTTCGAGGCGCAGCACTTCCTCAAGGAAATCGGGAATGAGCGCCGGATCGGCGCGGAGCCGTTGCTGCAGCGCCGGCATGTCGACCAGATGGCGCATGGCATTTCCAAGCAGCTTGGCGCTGGTGTCCTGCCCGGCGCCGAACAGGAACGTCGCAAGCCGCACGATCTCCATCAGGTCGGGCTGCGATCCGTCCGGATAGGCGGCGGAGGAGAGTTCGCTGAGAACGTCCCCGCGCGGAGACTGGCGCCGGTCGGCCACGTACTGCGCGAAATACATGCCCATGAGGACCAGCGGCTGGTTCTGGGCCGCGAGATCGTCGGGATCGAGACTGCCCGGAGGCGGCCCGGCGTCGATGGCGTCCATGAACACCTGCCGGTCGTCGGCCGGAACGCCCAGCAGATCCGCGATCACGAGGGTCACGAAAGGCGTCGCGATGTCCTTGATGAGTTCGCAGCGCCCGGCCGCGACCGCGTCCCCGACCAGCTGGCCCGCCAGCTCGGAAATGAACGCTTCGTTGGCCCGCAGCTTCGATGGCGTGAACAGGCGGCTGAGGATCGAGCGAGAGAACGTGTGCTGCTCGCCGTCGTAGGCCACCAGCAGGTCGCCGCCCACGAAGCCGCCGCGATGGGCCTCGATCAGGGGCGAGAGGTCGTCGCCCCCGGCCTCGAACGGCAAGGGCGCGGCAGGCCCCTGCGGCGCAATGACCGACGAATAGTCATCCGTGTTTTTTAAAACTTCCAGCGCCTCCTCGAACCCCGTGACCAGCACGATGTCGCGGCCGGGAAGGCGGTAGACGGGGCCCCGCTCGCGCGCCGCTTTGAAGTAGGCGTAGGGATCGAGGAGAATATCGTGGTCGGTGAAGTAATCACGTTCGGCGAGCTGAGTCATGGAAAACTCTCCCGTTGTTCAGGCGGATCCTGGCATCCCGGTCAGGTGAACCGGCCCCTGCGATGCAGCCGGAGGGTGGTTCGAAAGGAAAAAGAAGGGCGGCGCAGTCTGGAGGTAGAGTCATGAAAACGCGCCGCCCTCCACCGGACTAGAAGCTGTACCGGAGACGCGCGCCGTACGTTTGCGGCTCGCCCAGGTTCGCCACCTCGAACCCGGCCACTGCGAACAGGCCCGGGGTGAAGGTGTAGTAACGCTCCTTCGTCACGTTGGTCATGAAGAGCGACAAGTCGACCGGCGACCCGGCGATCCGGCGCCAATCGAAATTCAGGTTGAGCAGGTCGATGGGCGCAAGCACGCCGATGTCCCGCCCGCCGTTGGCGGCGATGCTGGCGGCATCGCGCGCGGCGTAATTGACCCGCTGCTTGCCGGTGTGGCTGTACGTCGCGCCCACCGAAACAGCACCCACGCCCTCGCCCAGTGGCAGCATGTAGTTCGCCGCCAGGACCACCTTGTGCTTGGGCGCCAGGGCCAGCTGGTCTCCGGGCAGCACGGTGGAGGAGACGATGTAGGGGTCTGTCGGGGGCAGCTGCGGAAGATCGACCGACTTGATCCTGGTATTGAGGTAGGCGTAGCTCGCGTTGAGCGACAGGCCGTCGAATGGATTGAGACCCGCTTCCACTTCCACGCCATAGATGCGCGAGCGGCCCGCGTTCACCGGGCCTGCCGTGGCGGAGACGCCGCCGTTGACGGCGGGATTGTCCGCGAAGCCGACCTGAAGCTGCTGATCGGAGAAATCGTTGTAGAACGCAGCGACGTTGAAGTTGCCTCTCACCGGGCCGCGGAAGCTGGACTTCAGGCCGATCTCGTAAGCATCGACTTTCTCGGGACGGAATACCGAGAAGGCGACCGGCGCGTCCGACTTGATGCCGCCCGTGCGGTAGCCGCGCGCGTACTTGGCGTAGAGCAGCAGGTCTTCCACCGGCTTGAAGTCCAGCCCGACCAGCCAGGTCGGCGCCGAGGATTTCTGCGAGAGCTGCAGCGCGCAATCGGGAAGGCTGGTGTTGCCCCGCGTGCAACTGGCGGTCGGCGGTCCGACCGGCACCGGGAAAGTGGGGAACAGGTAGCTGATCTGCGCGGTGTCGCTCTGCTGCCGGTCCCAGGTGTAACGGATGCCTGCGGTCAGCTTGAGCTGATCGGTCAGCGCATAATTGGCCTGCGCATATGTGCCGATGCTGCGCGTGGTAAGGCGGCCTACGGTGTAGTTGACGCTGCCGGCCTGGATCGGCGGAATGATCCCCGCCACCACCAGCGGCGTCACGTTCGGATTGAGGTTCGCCAGGAAACCGAGAATGTCCGTGCACTGCAACTGCGCGATATCCGTGCAGTTGATCGTGTTGGGAGACTGCGATCCGGTCAGGCTCAGCGGCGCCGATCGCTCGTAGTAGACCCCGGCCTGCCAAGTGAGCCGCCCGTCGCCCGAATTGCCCTGCAACTGGAATTCTTCGGTGAAGGTCGATTGATTGCTGAGCCCCTTTGCATTGGGCGCCGGGATCACGGTTGCGAAGTTGAACGGCACGCTGGGCAGGAAGCCGGGGATTGCCGGGGTGGAGAACTGGGTGCCGAACAGCGCGGAGCGCAGCGTCTGCTTCAACTGGGCATAGCTGGCGATGTTCTTGACCGTCAGGTGGTCCGATGCCTGCCATGTGGTCGTATTGATGACCTGCCAGGTCTCGGTCTTGGACTTGGCACCCTCCACATCGCTTCGCGCCGTATAGAAGCCCTCGGCCTTGGCCTCGGCATCCGCGAGCTGGGCGCAGGCGAAATCGCCAAGCGCAACGCCGGGGTTGCAGGCGATCAGTTTCTGGAGCGGGCCGCTCGTGTCCGACTTGGTGTAGGAGGCGATCATGTAGTTTTCGAGGTTCGGCGTGAGGTCCGCCACGATGCTGGCGCGGGCCGCCAGATAGTCGATGTCGTTGAAGCGGGATGGCCCGATGCCGCTGGTGTTGCGTAGCCAACCGTCCCGCTTCTGCCGGTCCACGCCCAGCCTCACCCGGAAGGTTTCCGCCACGGGGATGTTGATCACGGCCTGCAAACGCCGCTGGTCGTAATTGCCCAGAGTGCCCTCGACATAGCCCTCGAAAGCGGAAGTGGGCTTTTGCGGCACGAGCAGCACCGCACCGCCGGTGGTGTTGCGGCCGAAGAGCGTTCCCTGCGGCCCTTTCAGCACCTGCACGTTCTGCAGATCGAAGAAGCTGCCCGGCCCCGCGCCGTCCCCCGATGGAATGCTGGGACTGCCGCCGCGCGGCGCCACCACATCCGCGAAATAGTTGCCCACGGACGGCGCGGTGCCGATATCCTGAACGAAGCCGCGAATGGCGAAGGTGGAATTCTCGCTGCCGAAACTGGTGTTCGCCGAAAGGGAGGGCGTCAGTTTGGCCAGGTCCTCCGCATTGACGATATTGGCCCGGGAGATCTCCTGCTGATTGAAAACGGTGATCGAGATGGGAACGTCCTGCAAACGCTCCTCCACCCGGCGGGCAGTGACGATGATGTCTGCATTCGCGGTGGAGACGTTCCGGCCCGCGGCCTCCTGAGCGCCGGCCTTGGGTGCCAGCACCGAGGCGAGCGAAGTGGAAGCTATCAATGCGAAATAGCGCTTCTTTGTCATCAGTGATCCCATCCCGTTTTGTTTTTTATCGGTGTGCTCACCAGTCTCGGCCGGTCTCGTCCCTTCTGGAATCTGCATTTTCCCGGGCGGCCATGCGCCGCGGATCGTGCCGCTGCGACGTCAATGGAAACGTCCCATCGGAAATTCCCGAAGTTCCCTTTCTCTCCCCACATGAGTCGTCTATGCGACTCATTGTCGCTTTGCGACTACTGGTCGCATAACGAGGTGCGAATGACGTCGTCAACCCGGAAAGACCCACGCCTGGCCCGCACGGACGAGGCGCTGGAACAGGCGCTGCTCACTCTCTTGATTCAAAGTCCGTTCGACCAGATCACGATCGTCGAAATCTGTCGGACAGCCGGAATTCACAAGGCAACATTCTTTCGCCGATACGAAAGCAAAGAAGCACTTCTGGATCAGATCGCGCGGGAGCAAATCGACCGGCTTGTCGCCATGACATTGCCGGTCGGTCATAATTTAGCCGGTTTTACAGCGCTTTGTCTCTACGTCGAAGAACGCAGCGCATTGTGGACAGCTCTGCTGAACGGGGGCGCGGCGGGCGCGATGCGCGAGGAACTGCTCGCCGTGTCCCGCGCGCTGGTCAGCAAGGGCGGGCTGGGCGAAACCCGGCTGCCTGCCGATCTGGCGGCGGTCTGCACGGTGACATTGATCGTGGAGACGATTTCGTGGTGGCTTCACCAGCCCGAAGCCGAGCGCCTCAGCCCCGCCACGCTCGCCGAGATGCTTCTGGACATGGTGGCGGCACTTTCCCAACCCCGCAAATGAGCGGGAGCTGGCAGACTGGCGGGAGGATCCTCGGGGATCGCCTTCTCCGGCATGCTCTGACACATTATGCCGTGCCTTTCGACCCCCCGACCGAATGGAGAGACAGCGATGACGTCAGTGACATCCGGTTCCTGTCAATGCGGCGCGGTCCGGTTCGCCATCCACGGGCCTTTCGAGAACTTCTATCTCTGCCACTGCAGTCGCTGCCGAAAGGACACGGGGTCAGCGCATGCATCGAACCTGTTTTCGTCAAAGGCAACAATAGTGTGGCATGGCGGAAGCGATCGGATCGTGCACTATCGCATTCCCGGGACGCGCCATGCCAGGAGCTTCTGCGCGATCTGCGGATCCGGCCTGCCGAACGTCCAGATGGACGGCGCCTTGCTCGTAGTGCCCGCGGGGTGCCTCGATGACGAAGTCGTCATCTCCCCGGATGCCCATATCTGCCTCTCCAGCCGGGCAAGCTGGGAGGACCGGATGGCCGATGTTCCAAGACTGGCCGGCCTGCCGGAGTAGCCGTCACCCTCGCCCCCTCTGCACGGACCGGGATGATGCCTCGGGAATGTCGCCGATGCTGTAACGGGGGGCGTCCAGGACAATCCGGACACCTCCCCGCAGCGCCCAAATCGCGACGCCGATCAAGCCATCGATTTTCGTATTTCTATATCGAAACCAGGTTGTTCCTGACCGCGTATCGAACCAGCTGGGATACCGAAACGAAATTCAGCTTGTTCATCGCAGCTGCGCGGTGGGTTTCGACGGTCTTGGCGCTCACACCCAGGATATGGGCGACTTGCTTGTTCATCTGCCCTTCGGCGACGAGCTGGACCACCTGCCGCTCGCGGCAGGTCAGTGTCTGCTGCCGGAGATTTACATGCTGGAAGAGCTTTTCCGCCACGAATTCGGACATGGATGAGGAAATATAGGCCTTCCCGAGCTGAACGTTGCGGGCCGCGGCGACGAGTTGATCGAAGCTGTCGGTCTTGAGCACGATCGCGCGGACGCCGGCGCTGATATAGTCCATCACCAGATCGTCCGTGATGAACGATGTAAACAATATGATGTTCAGCGCCGGCAATCTCTCCCGCAGGCATCGCGAGAGATCGATGCCGTTGAGCGAGGGCAGGGTGTGATCAAGGATCACCAGATCGGGCTGAACCGTTGCCGCCAAATTCAGGGCTTCCCGGCCGTCCGCTGCATCGGCGACAACCTTCCATTGCTCCTTGCGTTCAAGCAGAGTCTTCACGCCTAAACGAAAAACTTCCTGCTGATCGACGACCATCACGCTCGATAGCTTCGTCGCCATAATCCACCTCGTCATATCGCGAGTTGCAAAACTAGGGATGATTATTGGCGACCCCGATTCTCTAGGGATATTACCTAGGAGAGTGGAGTAAGGTTTCTCTATCCGGAAAAACCCCGATAGCTGGTTGTCTTTGATGTACAAGGTAAAGATTGCAGGCAAAGGACGGATTTAGAGAAAATGGCTATCGGCATCGAAACCGATGAGCCGCCTCCCTGTCCTCGCCCCACTGCGTGACCGCGAAGTTCCACGAAGATCAGGGCCAGGCCCCGGATACCGCCGGAATTTGCAAGGGTCTTCCCGGATACAATGCCGAACCGTTCCCAATAGGCTGGCGTTTTCCAATGGAGCGCAGGCATGCCAGAAAACAATGTCGCGTCGCGCAAGGCTCTCGGCGAGACGGCCGCGGCTTACTCGCCGAAGGAGATCGCCCGGCGAACCGTCTATCGCCGCGCGGTCGAGGCGGTGATCTGGGGCATGCCCGCGGTGAATTTCGACCTGATGCTCCAGGCCTTCATCGCGGCAGGCGGCGCGGCGAACCAGGTGGCCTATTGGTCCAGACTGCTCGATGACAAAAACCAGACCCTGACACCGAACCCCGACACGATCTACCTCAACCCCTTCTACGACACGCGGGATGGGCCGATGGTGCTGGAAATCCCGCCGGCCGAAGGCGGTTCGATCACCGGCAGCGTGGACGATTGCTGGCAGAATGCGATCGAGGATGTCGGCCCGGCGGGGTTCGACAAGGGCAAGGGCGGCAAATACCTGATCCTGCCGCCGGATCATGAAGGCACCGTGCCCGAAGGCTATATCGCGCTCCGCTCGGATACCTATCAGGGCTTCGCCATACTTCGCTCCAACGTCAAGAGCAGCGGCGAGGCGGATGTCGCCAGGGCCGTTGCCTATGGGCGGCGCATCCGCTTCCATCCGCTGGCAGACGCCGGAAACCCGCCGGAGACCCGGTTCGTCGACCTGGCGGGCATCCCCTTCGACGCCACGATCCCCTATGATGCCCGGTTCTTCCATTCGCTTGCCCGCATAGTGGATCGGGAACCCTGGCTCACGCGCGACAAGGCGATGATCGATCCGCTCCGCTCGCTGGGCATTGCCAAGGGCGCCGTCTTCGCGCCGGACGCCGACACCGCCGACCTGCTCGACAAAGACGCCGACGAGGCGTTGGCCTGCCTGGACGGGCTTTACGAGGCCGCGTTCGATCCGCCCTTCTATACCGGCGGGCGATGGTCCCTGCCTGCGCTGAAGGAAGTCGTGGAGGGGATGCCCAGCTTTTTCGCCGACCCCGATTCCTATCCGGTCGACGGCCGGGGCGTGACGTATTCGATGGCCTATTTCAGCGCCAAGCATCTCGGCGCCGGGCAGTTCTATCTCATGGCGATCCGCGACCGGGATGGCGAGCCGCTGGACGGCGAGGCGCATTACACACTGCGAGTACCGGAAGACGCCCCGGTCGATCTCTACTGGTCGGCCACCGCCTACGACCGTGAGACCCATGCACTCATCCAGGGCGTGCCGCGCGCCAGCCGCGCATCGAGCAGCCACGGCATCGGCAGCAATGCCGATGGATCGGTCACCTTGTTCTTCGGCCCCGAGGCGCCCGCAGGCAAGGAGGCCAACTGGGTCCCCACCCGGCCCGGCCGCGGCTTCGAAGTGCTGTTCCGTCTCTATGGCCCGCAAAAGCGGTTCTTCGAAAAGACGTGGGTGCCGCCCGACATCGAAAAGGTATCCGGACGATGAGCAAGATCCCGGACGGCTACACCGCCACGGAAACCCGCATCGGCGCGCTCTCGCTCGACCGCCAGGGATTGCCGGACCAGGCGGCGATCGACACGCTCTATGCCCAGCGCGATTTCCAGCGCGCCTGCCAATGCTATCTCTGGGCGCTGCCGATCGTCAGCTATGCCCAGTGGCAGAACCAGCATGAGACCGTGTTCGGCGCGAAGGACGGCGATGTCGTCCAATATGTCTCGGTGCGCGACAAGCTCGGGCTCATCACGGCCAACGCCACCACGCCTTATGTCCTGGGCTTTGCCGATACCGCGAAGACCGGTCCCTTGATCGTGGACTTTCCGGCCGGGGAAACGGCGGGCGGCGCCGGCGATTTCTGGGAGCATTCCAGCAGCGATTTCGGCCTGACCGGCCCCGACAAGGGCAAGGGCGGCCGCTACCTCCTGCTCGGTCCGGGGCAGGAAGTGCCTGCCGGCGTGGAAGCCGATTTCGTCGTCCGGAGCCAGACGTTCAACGTTTTCCATGCCTTCCGCATCCTCACCACCGACCCCGCCGAGGCGGACCGCATCCTGCACGCCTATCAGGTCTATCCGGCGAGCGAGGCCGCAAACCCGCGCAAAACCCGCATCGTCACGCCCGAAGGCCGGCCATGGAGCGGCACCCAGCCTACCGGCATGGCCTATTGGCAGCGTCTGCACGAAACCCTGCAGGTGGAGCCGGTGAAGGAGGAGGACCGGCTGTTCATGGCGATGCTCAAGCCGCTGGGCATCGAGAAGGACAAGCCCTTCCATCCGGCGGCCGATCAGGTCCGCGCCCTCACGGACGGAGCGCAGATCGGCCAGCTGATGGCGATGGCCAATTCGTTCGACAAGCGCTTCGAAACCGCCCGCTATGCCGGGCATTGGGACCGCGCGGTGAACGTCGGCATGAGCCAGCAGGCCGAGTTCTATTCGCAGCTTGATGAGCGCGCCTCGTGGTTCTACGAGGCGGTGGGCCTGTCGGAGGGGATGACCACTCACACGCCGGGCGAGGGCCAGGCCTATCTTTCCGCCTATCGCGACGCCCAGGGCCAGTGGTTCGATGGCGGCAAGGCTTATTCGCTGCGCGTTCCCCCGGAAGTGCCCGCCGGCCCCTGGTGGTCGGTCGCGCTCTACGATATCGAGACGCGCTGCTTCATCGACACGAAATACGACAAGGCCGAAATCGGATCGCGCAGCCATCTGGCCGCCGATCCGGACGGTTCGGTCACCCTGATCTTCGCGCCCGAGCCGCCAACCGGGTCTCCCGAAAGCAACTGGATCCCCACCGCCCCCGGCCGCGCCTGGTTCGCCTATTTCCGGCTCTATGCACCGCTGCAGCCCTATTTCGACGCCAGCTGGAAGCTGCCGGACATCACCGCGTCGTGACGCCGGGCGCGGCACATGTCTTGGGAAAATATCCCGCCGATCTGGAGTGTTCTCCCGATACCCGGTCGCCGCGGCCGCTGCGCACTCTTCTCGGCACCCAGCACGGATCCCGTGGATGTCAGCGGCGCGGCCGCGATCGATCATGAGGCAGAGATGAAAATCCTCCTGCGCAAGCAATGACCCTGCTCAGTGCCCTGAAGCTGGCGCTGGTGGCCAGCATCTTCCTGAGCGTTCTGGCCCTGGCGCTGCGCGCGCGGGCGGCCGACGTGTTCTATCTCTTCCGCGAATGGCGGCTGGGCCTGCGGGCGTTCATCGCGATGTTCGTGGTGGTGCCCGCGGTGGCCATCTTCATCGCCTATGCCTTCGAGCTGAAACCGGCGGTGGAGATCGCCCTCATCGCACTCGCGTTCTCGCCGGTGCCCCCACTGCTTCCGAAAAAGCAGATCAAGGCCGGAGGGGCCGCGTCCTACACCACGGGCCTGATGGTGGGCGCCTCGCTCGCCTCGCTTGTCGCCGCGCCGATAGGCATAGCGCTGGCGGGCCACGTCTTCGGGATCGAGACTCATGTGTCGGTGCCGGGCATCGTCAAGACGCTCGGAATGCTCATCGCCGTACCGCTGGCCCTGGGGCTTCTCGCCCAGCGCCTGTTCGGGGAGAGTGCCCGCACTTTCGCCTCCGCACTCGGCCATTTCGCCTTGCTGCTGCTGGCCGCCTGCGCGCTCGTGCTGCTCTTCGTCATTGCCCCGGCGCTGTGGGCCGTGATGGGCGACGGGACGATCGTGGCGATCGTTGCCATGATCCTGGCCGGACTGGCGGCGGGCTACCTCCTGGCCGGACCCACGCCGGAAGACAGGGCAGCCCACTCGCTCGCCGCCGCAGCGCGCCATCCAGGCATCGCCATGGGCATCGCGGCAGTGAATTTCCCAGACGAGAAGCTCGCACCTGCCGCTATCCTGCTGTTCTTCATCCTGAGCGCCGTGCTCTCCATGCCCCTGCTGCACCTGCTGGGAAAAGCCACGGCAAAGCCTGCCGCCTGAGCGGCCGATATCGGGATGGAGTGGGCATCTCGATCAGCCCGCAGCCTGTCATGGCCTTGATCGTGACCCTGCCTCGACTGCCCTCCTCCAATGGCTTGGCCAAGCCCTCCATTGCCGCATGATGAAACCTTATTGCAAATAGCGGGATTTCATTTAGGCCAAGGGGAATAAGCCACGGCAGGAGAGGACATGCGGGTGCGCAAGACGGGCAGCAGGGCGATATTCTATGCGCTGACGACAGCCTTGGCGTCGATCGGCGCAGCTCAGGCCGCGCCGCGTGCGGTCACCCCACTCCCCGATGGCTGGCGCTTCATCCAGGCCGATCCGGAAGGCGCGGAAACGACCACGCTGGACGATTCTTCCTGGCGGGTCGTCAGCGTTCCGCATGACTGGGCCATTGCCGGTCCGTTCGATCCCAATGCCAAGGCCGCAGGCGAGAACGGTTTCCTGCCGAGCGGCGTCGCCTGGTATCGCAGGACGCTGGATCTGCAGCCGCGGCCCGGACGACGCTATTTCATGGAATTCGACGGCATCATGGAGCGCAGCGGCGTCTGGGTGAACGGCCACCACGTCGGCTATCGCCCGATGGGCTATGTCAGCCAGCGCTACGACATAACGCGCCATCTGCGCACGGATGGACCCAACGTGATCGCCGCGCGGTCCGACACGTCCGCCGCCCCCTCATCGCGCTGGTACACCGGGTCTGGCATCTACCGCCACGTCCGCCTGATCGAGACGGATGACGTGCATATCCCGCAGGGCGGCCTCTATGTGCGCGCGGCAGCCATCGGCGATGACCAGGCAACGATCGAAGCCACCGCCGAAGTGCAGAACGACAGCCCGGCCGCGGCCGGGGTGAAGGTCGAACTGCTGCTGACCGACCCCGAGGGGCGCGAAGTGGCGCGGAGTGTCACTCCGGCCACCAGCATCGCCGCCGGGCGGACCAGTATCCTGCCGGTCCGGATCGTCCTGTCCCGTCCGCACCGCTGGGACACGAACGATCCCGCGCTCTATCGCGCCGCCGTCCGCGTGCTCTCCGCCGACGGCACGCTGCTGGACAATGAGGATGTCCGCTTCGGCATACGCGAAGCCCGGTTCGATCCCGCAACCGGCTTCTGGCTGAACGGCCGCAACTTCAAGCTGAAAGGCGTGGCGCTGCATCATGACGGCGGCGCGGTGGGGGCCGCCGTGCCGCTTGCCGTGTGGCGCCAGCGGCTCACCACGCTCAAGGCCGAGGGTGTCAACGCGATCCGCACTGCCCATAACGTGCCCAGCCCCGAATTCCTCGACCTGGCCGACGAGCTGGGGCTGATCGTGATGGACGAGCTGTTCGACCAGTGGAACGTCGCCAAGACGCCGGAGGACTATCACCTCTTCTTCGGAGACTGGCACAAGCGCGATACGCTGGACATGGTGCGCAGAGACCGCAACCACCCCAGCATCGTGCTCTGGAGCGCCGGCAACGAGATCCATGACACCGCCTATCCGGTGCAAGCCAAGGCAGCGCTGCGCAGTATCCTCGACATCGTCCATGCCGCCGATCCCTCGCGCCCGGTAACGATGGCGCTGTTCCGCCCGAACGTGACGAAGGACTATGACAACGGCCTGGCCGACATGCTGGATGTGGTGGGCCAGAACTACCGCGAAAACGAGCTGATCGCAGCCAACAAGCAGAATCCGAAGCGCAGCATCGTCGGCACCGAAAACGCCCATAACCGCAGCAACTGGGTGCCCGTGCGGGACTACGCGCCCTTCTCCGGCATGTTCCTCTGGACCGGCGTGGACTATCTGGGCGAGGCGAACCGATCCGGCTGGCCCAATATCCAGAACCCGGCCGGGCTGCTCGATCGCACCGGGCGGCAGAAGATCAGCGGCATGGAGCGCGAAAGCTGGTGGTCCGACCGGCCGGTGGTGCATGTCGTGCGCAATGCCGATCCGGCAGCGGCAGGCCCGTCTACCGATGGTGCGGGCGGTCCGAACCAGCCTGTCCTGCCCACCATGATCGCCGTCGCGACGCCCAAGCCCAAAGTCGCGCTGTTCGACGACTGGACGCCGCAGGATCGCACACCGCATGACGAAACGATCGAGGTCTACAGCAATTGCCGGCAGGTCGAGGCCTTCCTCAACGGCCACTCGCTCGGCACTCTGCCGATCAATGCCGATGCTTCTCCGCGGCGCTGGGCCGTGCGCTATGCGCCGGGCGAAGTGCGGGCCACCTGCCGCGATGCCGGCAGCGAGGCCGTGTCCGACAGTTTGCGGACAGCAGGCAAGCCGGTTCGCATCGCATTGACGCCGGATACACCGACCGTCGGCTCCACGTTTGACGACATGGTCTACGTTCGCGCGCGGGTTGTCGATGCGAACGGCGTCACAGTGCCTTCCGCCGCCCAGCGCCTGCATTTCGCGGTCAAAGGCAAAGGGCAGCTGATCGCAACCGACAACGGCTCCTCGGTCGATCATACGCCCTTCCCTTCACCCGACCGCACGGCGCAGGACGGCCTGGCCGTCGCTCTGGTGCGAGGCGCTGGCCAAGGCCGCTTCACCGTGACCGCCACGGCAGAGGGCCTGAAAGGCGGCACCGTCGATCTGTCCGCAACCGAATGACGACGGGATAAAGGCAAACAGCTCTGGCCTCGGCATTGCTTAGGGCTGTCGCCATGCACGGTCATCACCGGCCGCAATCCAGGTGCGTTGAGCGAGAGCCGACGAAAATCGCCTGAGGTGACGCATAACTGTAAGACCCGCCGCCTAGGGCGCCTCCAGCAATCCGGAGTGCGCCTTGAGCTGGCTACGTGAAATCGACCGGTGGTTCATGGTCGAAGTGCTGCCTCACGCAGCGGCCTATCGCGCCAGAGCCGCACACTTCTGCGGCCGGGACGAGGCGGACGACCTGGTTCAGGAAGCCTATGCACGCGTGCTCGCCGCGCCCGACTACCGGGACATCGCCTCGCCGCGCGGCTTCGTGCTCACCGTGGTCCGCAATCTCGCCCTGGAGCGGCTTCGCCGGGCCAACGTGGTGCGGATCGACTTTCTCGCCTCGCTCGACATGCTGGACGTGGCCGACCCGTCGCCCGACGCTTTCGCCGTCAGCTCCGGACGGTCCGAACTGCAGCTTCTCTTACGCCTGATCGAGGAACTGCCGCCCCAGTGCGGGCGGGTACTGCACATGCGCAAGATCCAGCAGATGTCGCCGCCGCGCATCGCCGAAGAACTTTGCATATCGCTATCGACCGTTGAAAAGCATATCGCTAAGGGGCTTTCCCTCATCACGAAGGCACGCCGCGAGCGTGTCGCCCAAGCGGAGGAACTGTGTCCGACCGTTCCGAAATCCCTGAACCAGCCGCTGACCTGACCGACATCGCGGCCGGGTGGCTGGCTTCGCTCGACGCCGGAACGGCCGACCGGCGCGCGTTCGAGGCGTGGCGGGCGGCAGACGTGCGTCATGCCGTCGCGTTCGCCGAAGTGGCGAGCACCTGGCGGGACATGAGCGAACTGGCGCGGATTTCGGGCAATCCCAAGCCAGCGGTGCCGGACGATGCGCCCGCGCCTGCGCCTGCCCCGGACGAGCAACCGACCCGCCGGCGCATGTTGCGCATCGCCGCGGCGGCGGGCGCGATGGCCCTCGCAGGCGGCGGGTTCGCCATGCGTGCGGCCGCCCGCAACAGCGCCGAGACCCGGATCGGAGAGCGCCGCGCGATATCCGAGGTGCCGGGCCTCTCGGTGAACCTCAACACCGACAGCAGCATCTACTGGAAAGACGGCAAGTCACCCCGGCTCTGGCTGGAGCGCGGAGAGATCGGCATCCAGCTCGATCCGGGCCGGCGGCTTAGCCTGATGACGCCGGGCGGTACGTTCCATCTGGCGCCGGGCGACTACAACGCCCGCCTTCGCGGCTCCAGCTGCGAACTTGCGGTGCTTTCGGGAAGCGGAACGCTGGACGATGCGGCCCGCCCCTTCCAGCCCGGCGACGTCGCTCTGGCCACGGCCGGGCAGGCGAATGTACGGCAGCGCGAGACAGACCTCACCCGCATCACCGCCTGGCGCCGCGATACGCTGGTGCTGAACGGCGAAAGCCTCGATTACGCACTGGCGGAAATGAACCGGTACTTGCGCGGCAAGATCGTCATCGGCGATCCCGACCTCTCGCGCCTGCGCATCGGCGGCACGTTCGCCACCACCAATCCCACCGAATTCCTGGAGGCACTGCGCACGTCTTTCGGCGTGAAGGCCACTGCCGGGGCCGATGGAAACATCGTGCTCACTCATGCCTGACTCACCCCCTGACCCAGGTCGCTGAAAAAATTTCTGCCGCCGGATAGCGGTTTTTTCGCCCCCATCCATCCTTGCCCCGACAATCGCATCCAGCGGGGAAATTCCATGTTCAAGTATCTGACGACGACCGCCATCGTGGCGGCCGCGATGCCGGCTGCCGCCTTGGCGCAGCAGGCACCGATCCAGTTCGACATCCAGGCCTCGGATACGGCCACCGCACTCAACCGCTTCGCCAACCAGGCGGGCGTGCACCTGGTGTTTCCCTATGACGCCGTAGCCAATCGCCGGGTCGCCGCGCTGCGCGGCCGCTTCACCCGCGCCGAGGCCCTGCGCCGCCTGATCGCCGGGCAGGGGCTGGTCGTGGCCAGCGAGACCCCGAGCATGATCTCCCTCAAGGTCTCGCCCACCGAGACCCGCGATGCCGCGCCTGTGGCCGTGGCGGACGCGGGCGCCACCGGCCAGGACATCGTCGTTCTGGGACAGGGGCAATCGCGCCAGGTCCAGACCGTGTCCGTGGCAGCGATGGAGAAGACGACGGCCGGCACCTCCCCGCTGCGTTCGCTCGGCCGCCTGCCCGGCGTGAACTTCGATTCCTCGGACGCGCACGGAACTTACGAGGCGGCCACGCAGCTTTCGATCCGCGGCTTCATTACCGACCAGATGGGCTATACCCTGGACGGCGTGCCGCTGGGCAACATGCAGTACCGCAACAACAACGGCCTATCGATCAACCGCGCGCTTCTCAGCGAGAACAACGGCGGCGCCACGCTGTCTCAGGGCAGCGGCGCGCTGGGAACGGCGTCCACCAGCAACATCGGCGGCACGGTCGACTTCACCTCCATCGAACCCACGGCGAAGTTCGGGCTCGACCTGCAGCAGAGCTACGGCAGCGAGGACTCCTGGCGTTCCTTCGTGCGGATGAACAGCGGCGACCTTGCATGGGGCGGACGGCTCGCCATTTCCTACGCGCATGACCGGCAGGGCAAATGGCGCGGATGGGGCAAGCAGGAACAGGACCAGCTCAACGCCAAATACGTGCAGCCGCTGGGCGATGCCGTAACCTCGACCACCTTTCTCAACCTGATCGACCGCCGCGAGGACGATTATAACGACCTCTCACTGGCCAAGATCAAGCAGTACGGCTGGAACTTCGACAATATCGAGAGCTTCCAGACGGCCGAGGATCTCGCCCGCATCGTCCAGAACGGCGGTACGGTTCCGGCGCCTTACGTGAATGCCGACGATGCCGTCTACAACGGCGGCGGCGTGCGGCGCGACCTGCTGGCTTACGAGAAGCTCGAATACCAGTTGGGCCCGCGTCTTTCCGGCTTCACCACCGCCTACATCCATCTCGACAAGGGCATCGGCACCTGGGCCGACCCCTACGACCCCACGCCCGAGGCCTATGGCGGCTCGCCGATCTCCGTCTCGGCGCTGCGCTACAACGTCAACCGCAAGGGCGGCATCTCGCGCCTGATGTTCCAGGCCGGGGACCACAAGATCGAGGGCGGCATCTGGTATGAGCACAATGCCTTCGAGCAGGGCTCCTACCTCTACGGCCTGGAAGAAGGTGTGACACCGAAGAACTTCCAGAAGTTCTACACCAATCCCTTCACCACCAACTGGCACTACCAGTTCGCCACCGACACGGTTCAGCTCGATATCGGCGACACCTGGCAGGCCACCGACCGGCTGCGCGTGAACGCCGGAGTGAAAGGCGTCGTCTCCAGGAGCACCGCGAACACGATCACCAGCAGCAAGCCGATCGACGGTTCGATCAAGGCCGAGAACTGGTTCCTGCCCACGGCCGGACTGCTTTACCAACTGGACGACACCAGCGAATTCTTCGCCGACTACACGCGCAACATGGCCGCCTTCGTCGCCTCCGCCTCCAGCGGACCGTTCTCCAGCAGTTCGCAGGCCGGGTTCGACTATATCCGCGCCAACCTGAAGCCGGAGATGACCAACACTTTCGAGGCGGGCTACCGCTTCCACAATCGTGCCCTGCAGCTCTCGCTGACCGGTTACTATGTGAAGTTCACCAATCGCCTGCTCGCCTCCTCGATCAGCGCAACGATCGTGGGCAACCAGAACGTGCTCCAGAACGTCGGCAGCGTTTCTTCGCGCGGTGTCGAGGCAGCGGCAAACTGGAAGTTCGCCCCGCACTGGTCGCTCTACGGCAGCTACGCCTACAACGATGCGACCTATGACGATAACGTGCAGCCCGAGGGCGGCGCGGTGATCGCAACGAAAGGCAAGCAGGTCGTCGCCTCGCCCAAGAACGTCGCCAGCGCGGAGCTGAACTACGACGACGGCAAGCTCTGGGGCCAGCTTTCCGCCCATTACCGCAGCCGCCGCTATTACAGCTACCTCAACGACGCGGTGCTGCCGGGTGCGGTCAACGTCAACCTTTCCGCCGGCTATCGCCTCAGCAGCGCCATCGATTTCCAGGTCAATGTCACCAACCTGTTCGACAAGCGCTACATCGCCTCTACCGGGACGGCCGGTTTCGTGACCTCGGATGCGGCTGGCACTTACACCACGCTCCAACCGGCGGCACCGCGGCAGGTCTTCGCCACCATCGGCCTGCATTTCTGACCCCTGCCGAAAAGCCCTGAACGGGACGTGCGCTCGCCCGGCGCGAAGCACGTCCCGAACACATCCCGGAAAGGACCAGCATGGACCGCCGCAATCTCCTGAAAGTCGCTCTGGGCACGTCCCTGATGCCGATCAACCTGGTCGCCGCCCCGACTTCTGCCGCGCCCCGTTCCAGTGGCCAGCGCTTCAGCTTCGCCTTCCTCAGCGACACGCACATCCGCCCGGAACTGGAAGCAGACCGGGCCTGCGCGATGTGTTTCGAGCAGATTTCCGCCAGCGATAGCGACTTCGTCATCCACGGCGGCGATCACGTCGAAGACGCCCTGGAAACCGGCCGCGCACGCGCGACGATGCTGATGGACCTCTACCAGCGCACGGAAAAAGCCCATCTGCGCAAGCCGGTCCGCCACGTCCTGGGCAACCACGATTGCCTTGGCGTCTTTCCCAAGAGCGGTGTGGCGCCGGACGAGCGCGACTACGGGAAGCAGTTCTACATCGATCGCTTCGGGCCGCGGTACTACACCTTCGACCACAAGGGCGTTCACTTCGTCGTGCTGGATTCCATCGGGCTGACCGCCGACCGCAACTACGAAGGACGCGTCGATCAGGAACAGCTTGAATGGCTCCGCACCGACCTTGCCGCCCTGCCCCATGGCCAGCGCATTGTCGTGGTGACGCACATCCCCCTCGTCACGGCCATGCAGTGCTATGAACCCGAGTCCTGGCTCGATACCCCGCACAACTGGACATTCGTCGTCAACGGCCGCGAAGTCCTGCGCATCTTGCGCGGCTACAACGTTCTCGCCGTGCTGCAGGGGCATAGCCATGTCTACGAGCAGATCGACCTGAACGGGCTGCGCTTCCTGTCGACCGGCGCCGTGGCAGGCGCGGACTGGCGCGGCGCCTTCCTCGGCACGCCGGAAGGCTATACCGAGATCACGATCGACGGGCAGAGCCTCACCAGCAGGTATCGCACTTACGGCTTCGTCACGCCCGATCGCGAAGACGTGCCGATCTGACGATGTCCCGCCCCCGGCCAGAGCCTCAGCGCCACCGGCCGCCTAGACGAACGGCCCTGTCGGGCCATCCTCCCTGCAACCAACGCGCCTGCTGCCGCTCGCATCATTCATGTTCGGCATTGTTCGCCGGCCTTGCGCTGTCCGGCGCGGTTCCGGCGCCGTCGAACGTGCTGATCCGGAACGTGAAGCGCATGGGTTCCAGACGGGTGCGATAGGGGAGCATGGGCTTGCCGAATTCGCTCCACTGCGTATCGCCGCCCACGCCCCATTGTGCCGCATCGATCAGTAGGGTGCCATGATCGTGCGGGTGGATATCGGTGGATTTCCACGTTCCGGGGGCATGCCGGTCGAGATCCTCGTATGGGAACGCCAGGGCATTCGCCATGATCGGCGTCTCTCCCTCCACCCTCAGCCCCCTGCCCGCGCCCGATACTTCGATCCAGCGCACGTCGACCTTGTTTCCGGTCTCCTGCGGGCGGATGTAATCGTGGTTCTGCGCCGCCAAAGGGCCGCGCCAGAGACCGATGGGGGCTGAGGTCTTGCGGTCCACATAGCTCTCGTGCGGCCCGCGTCCGTACCATTCCACCGTATCCAGATCGGTCGGCAGGCTGAATTCCAGGCCCACGCGGAAGGGCGGCGGCAGATCGGTATTGAGCGGCGTGAACTCGCCCGAAACCGCCAGAGAGCCATCCCCCGCCATGCGGTAATGAAGCGCGAAACGAGCATCTGCCTTGCCCAGTTCGTAGGTCACGGCAATTTCGCGCGCCCCTTCGTCAAGCGCGCGCAAGGTGACGCCGACCAGCTTGCGTTCGTGGCTCATCGCCTTCCACACGGCGAGTTGGTGGTCAGTGCCGATGCCGATGTCGTTGTCGGTCACCGCGCGCCAGAAATTGGGCGTGCCGCCCGAGGCCAGCATTTGCCCGTTGCGGGCATAGGATCTGACCAGGCCAGTGGCCCGATCGACCGTCAGGCTGGCGCCGCTCGCCGAGAGTTCGATGACCCCGCCTCTTTCCGAGGTCGCCACCGGCCCCGCCACGGCTGAGGCCATGACGCGCGCGCCCGGATCGAGCGCGAACTGCTCCCAGCCGATCACCTGTCCCTCCCCGACCGCCGGCACGCTGCCCGCTTTGGCATGGGCCCGGACGGTCACGAAATACTCCGCCCCGGCGCGGCGCGGAAACGTCTCCACCGGAAGGGTGAGAATACCGGCGTGATGGGCCGCCACGCTGGGTGCCGGCAATGTGCCATGCGCCGTGGCAACGCCGTTCTCCAGCAGTTCCCAATCGAAGGTGTAGCCGGAAAGGTCGGTGAAATCGTGCCGGTTGCGCACGGTAACCCGGCCAGTCGCCGGATCGAACCCGTCGAACTGGATCGGCGCGTAGACCTTGCGCACTTCGAACAATGCCGGGTTGGGGGTCCGATCGGATTGCAGCAAGCCATCGCCGAATTCGATATCACCGCCAGGATTGGGACCATATTCTCCGCCGCCACCCCAGTATCGGCGCCCGTCCTTGGTATAGCGGTACATCGACTGGTCCACCCAGTCCCACAGGAAGCCGCCTTGCAGCTTTTCCGGGTAGGCGTAGATCGTGTCCCAGTATTCCTTCAGGTTGCCGCCCGAATTGCCCATCATGTGGCCATATTCGCACTGGATCATCGGCTGCTTGAAGTTCCAGTTTTTGGCATAGTCGACCAGCTTCTCCACCGGATCGTACATCGGCGCGTAGATGTCCGCGTACCAGTTGGGGCGATGGTCGCTGATCCCGTCCCAGGTGCCCCAGCCCAGGTAACTTATGAGCCGGTCCGGATCTCGCGCCTTTACCGCTGCCGCTGCCGCCGCGAAGTTCGGACCGATGCCCGCCTCGTTCCCCAGCGACCAGAAGATCACCGAAGGGTGGTTCTTGTCCCGCTCCACCATGTTCACCGCGCGGCTGACATGCGCGTCCTTCCACGCCGGATCGAAGCCCAGCTGGAATTCCGCCCGCCGTTCCGGATGCTTGTTGGCATAGTCCATGTAGGCATGGCTCTCGAGGTTCGCCTCGTCCATGACATAGAGGCCATAGCGGTCGGCAAGTTCGTAGAGGCGCGGATCGTTGGGATAGTGCGACGTGCGGATCGCATTGATATTGTTGCGCTTCATCAATTGAATGTCACGCTCCATCGACTCCAGCGACACGACGTGGAAAGTTTCCGGATCGTGCTCGTGCCGATTGACGCCGCGGATGGTGATCGGCTTGCCGTTCACGGTGACGAGACCGTCCCGGATCGCCACATCGCGGAAACCGACGCGCGCATAAGTGGACTGGAGGATGCGCCCCTTGCCGTCGTAGAGTTCGACCAGCAGGAAATAGAGATGAGGCGTTTCCGCCGTCCACGGCTTCACGCCGGGCAAGCGGCCAGTGAGCGTGACGTTGCGCTCGGCCTGCCCGGCGCTGACCGCCTGCCGCCCTTCCAGAACCGTTCGGTCGCCGTCCATCAGCACGTAGCGCGCGCTCGTGGCGGCGCCGGGGGTGACCGCGAGGTCGATCGCCAGCGTGCCGGTTGCAAAGCTGTCGTCCAGCCCGGCGTGGACGAAGAAGTCGCGGATGCGCGTCTTCGGCGCCGCCATCAGGAACACTTCGCGCTCGATGCCCGATACGCGCCAGAAATCCTGATCCTCAAGATAGGATCCGTCCGACCAGCGGAACACCTGGATGGCCACCGTATTGCGGCCCGGATGGACGAAGCCCGTCACATCGAATTCGGACGGCAGCTTGCTGTCTTCCGAGTAGCCGACTTTCCGGCCGTTCACCCAGACAGAGTAGGCCGATCCCGCCGCCCCGATGTGCAGGATCACATCCTCTCCGCTCCATCCCGCGGGAACCTCCACGTCGCGGCGATACGATCCGACCGGATTGGTCGCGTGAGGGATCAGCGGCCGATCGGCGGGAAAGGGATAAGTGATGTTGTTGTAGCGCGGCTGGTCGAACCCTTCGGCCTGCCAGTCGGCAGGAACCTTGATCGATTTCCAGCCGGACACGTCATAGCCGGGCTGTTCGAAACCCGCAGGCAGCGCATCGGCGCTGGGGGAGAGCGCGAATTTCCACTCCCCGCTCAGCAACAGGAACCGGGACGAATGGGTGCGATGACCGGCAATGGCGCGTTCGCGGCTCTCGAAGGGGAATCCGGTCGCCCGGGCAGGCAGCTTGCCGATGGCGTTGACCGCCGGATTTTCCCAGTCCGGGCGGGACGGGTCGACCTGCACCGGCTGCACTTGCGGCGCCTGCGCCTGCGCCATGGTAGCCGTCAAAAATCCGATCCCGGCCGCCGCCGCGCGCCATTTCCCCATGCGAGACACCTAGTTCCCTCCCGTTATCGCAGCTGGCAGATGTCGAGGACGTCCATGTCCTCGTAATCCAGGTTCTCGCCCGCCATCGCCCAGATGAAGCTGTAGTTTTGCGTCCCGGCACCCATGTGGACCGACCACGGCGGAGAGATCACCACGTCTTCGTTCTCCATCACGATATGGCGCAAGTCTTCGGGCCGCCCCATGTAGTGGAACACCCGATCGTCCTGATCCAGATCGAAATAGAGATAAATTTCAGAGCGGCGCTCATGGACGTGAGGCGGCATCGTGTTCCACACGCTTCCCGGCTCCAGCCGGGTAAGACCCAGGCAGATCGATGCGCTCTGGCAGGTATGCGGCAGGATCAGCTGGTAGATCGTGCGCTCGTTGGAATTCTCCAGGCTGCCGCGCCGCATTACGTTGGCATCGGCCATGCCCACCTTGCGCAAGGGAAACGGAGCGTGCGCGGGCACGCTCAGCAGATAGAAGCGCGCGCCCTCGCCCGCGAAACTGACCGCATCGGTGCCCATCGGCACGTAAAGCGCCTCATGCTTCGCCAGCGAGAACGGCTGCCCCCCGGCCGTGACCACCCCCACGCCCGCCCCGATGTTGACCACCGCCAGCTCGCGGCGTTCCAGCAGGGAGTGCCCGGCGGCGCTTTCGGGTTCGCTCTGGCACGGCAACACCAGCGGCTCGCGCCCCGGCACCGCGCCGCCGATGATAAAACGCTCACCATGCGAGTAAGTCAGCACGATCTCGCCCGGCCGGAACAGGCCGGAGACGAGATGGCGCTCGCGCAGGTCTTCGTTGCTTGCCCCCTGCATCATGTCGGGGTGGACTTCGTAATAGGTCTTTTCAAACAAGGATCGTCTCCGTCAGCGCGGCTTGCGGTCGAGTTCCGCCACTGCCGTCGCGGCGAGCAGGAAGGCGCCGACGCCGAAGTACTGGGTATCGCTGGGCAGAACCTGGTCGGGCCGATCGCCCACCTGCTGCACCCAGCCGAGGCGGCCGTCCGGCTGGATCGCCCGTTCCAGCGCCGCCCAGCCCTTCCGCACCGCGGGTTCATACTCGGCCCTTGGCAAGAGGCCCTGATGGATTCCCCAGGCAAGGCCGTAAGTATAGAACGCCGTGCCGCTGGTCTCCGGCGGCGAATTTTCCGGTGCGAGGAGCGAGGGTGCCCAGTAGCCGTCCGGCTTCTGCAGGCTCTTCACCTTCGCCGCCATGTCCTTGAACAGCGCCTCCATCCGGGTGCGGTCGGCGCTGCCGGCGCCAAGCAGCGGGATCACCCGCGCCATGCCGCCGAACACCCAGCCGTTGCCCCGCGCCCAGAACACCTTGCGGCCGTTGTCGCGCCGCTCGAAGAAACGGCTGTCGCGATAGTAGAGGTGCTCGGCCGGGTCGTAGAGGAAGTCCGTCGTCGCCCAGAACTCCTTCATCGCGAACCTCAGGTAGCGCTCGTCGCCGGTCTGGCGGGAGAGTTCGGCGAAGGCGGGCGGCGCCATGAACAGCGCGTCGCACCAGCACCAGCGCTTCAGGCACTCGGTCGCGCCATAGCCTTCGGGCGGGATGGCGAAGGCCAGCGTGGTGACGGCCGGCTTGTCCACCACCGTGTCGAACGCCGCCTTCGTCGGGGCCAGCGCCGCCGCGCCCGCACCGTGGCCGGCCGCCCAGACATAGGCCTGGGCGATGGCCTGATCGTCGGCGAAATAGAGGTTGTCGCCCGGACGCCAGGCGTTGCGCCGGCCCATCGCCAGCACCGCCTCGGTAATGCGCGGCGGCGCGCCCGCATCGGCCAGCGCGGTCATGCCCACCCAGAACACGGCCTGCTCCCACCCGCGGGTCTTGCGGGTCTCCTCCGTGGCGCGGGGAATGTGCGACAGGTCATCGAGATGGGCCAGCTGCCAGTCGGCCAGCTTGACCGCCGCCGCAACGGGCGACTGTGCCGTCGGCGCCGCAAGGGCGGGCGTAGCGAAGGCCGCGCAGATCAGTGCAGCGGGGAACAGGTTTCGGATATTCACGAGGCGAGTTCTCCTGTCGGGGTCAGGCGGGGGCTGATGAGGTGAAGCGCCGCAAGGGCGATGAGAATGGCGCATCCGGCGCCATGAAGATCAAGGAATGGCTGCCGGTCAATTGCAGAACGGTGCCGACGAACGTGGCGATCGGCATTCCGCCGATGGCCCGGCAAGGGTATCCGCCTTTCGGACACGCCTGCCCTTGCACCCTCCTCCACGACGGTTTGCGGCACCTGCTGCATGGTCATCCTCTCGCGAAAGAGAGAGCGCCCGGGACATCCGCCCGGGCGCCCGGCCGGGAGTGGCTCAGAATTTGCCGCGAACGCCGAACGAGACGGTCGTGCCATTGAAGAACGAGTTGTCGCGCCGCGACTGGCCATTGCCCTTCGGACCGTCGGGGTCGGAGTAATAGATATAGACGTTCTCGTTGGTGATGTTCAGCGCATCGATCCGCAGTTCGATCATGTCGTTCAGCTTGTAGCTGATCGTGCCGTCCAGGAAGCCCTGCGGTGCCGTATAGGGGATCTGGTCGTTCCCCGTGTTCTGCGAAGTGATGCCCGTCTTCGCGCGGTAGTTGTAGGATGCGCGTACCGCAAAGGGTCCCTTTTCATAGAACGCCGTGGCGCTGTAGGAATACTTGGGCACGAACTGGATCGGCACGCGGGTACCTTCCGTCGTGACGAAGTCGTCGCCCTTCTGGTCGATCAGGGTCAGGCTTCCGGTAAAGCCCAGCCCGTCGAACGGCTTGGGCAGGAACGTGAAGTTCTGCTGATAGGCGAATTCCAGCCCCTTCAGCTTCAGTTCCCCCTGATTGACGTACTGGGTCCGGCGGATCAGGAAATCGTCGGGAATGTCGCCGCCCGGGAAGCCTAGCGATACGGCATTGAAGGCGCTGTCCGGCAGGCCGAGCGAGCCGAAGGTCACGAAGTCCTGCACCGCCATCGCACGGTCGACGATGTCCTTCTTGAAGGCCCCGATGCTGAGCAACCCGCCCGGCGCGAAGTACCATTCCACGCCCGCGTCGAATTGCGTCGCCATCTGCGGGCGCAGGTTCGGATTGCCCACCGTGACGTCGGCATTGAACACGTTGGGCACGACGGTGCCGCCGGCAATCGCCGTCAGTGCCGCGCGGGTGATCGTCTTGCCGGCCGAGGCACGCACGACGACCTTGTCAGTGACGTCATAGGCAAGGCTCGCCGATGGCAGCCAGTTGTCATAGCCCCCCTCGCGCCGCTGCGGCAGGAACACGCCGGCGCCGGCGCTCTGGTAGTTGTGAATGATCGTCGAGGTGTCGGAATAGCGCATGCCCACGTTGCCGCGCAGTTCCTTGCCGAAGACCGGCAGCGTGAAGTTCGCTTCGAAGAACGCGGTCTTGACGATCTCATTGGCCTTGAACGCGCCATTGAGATTGACCGGCGCCGCCGCGTTGGCGGCATTGGCATCCAGATCATCCATCACGAAAGAGCGCGGGAACGTGGCAAACTGCGAAGGATAGCCCGGGTTACCACCGTCGCGGATCTGGCCGAACTGGATGTACGGGTCCATGTTGGAGAACACGTCCATCCCGGCAAGTTGGGCAGAAGCGATGCTGCTGCCGTCCTGCTGCGAGATTTCCTTGCCGGTGTCCACATAGCTGCCGCCCAGCTTGACGGCGAACGTGCGGTCACCATCGTCGACCAGATCCCAGTCCAGGACCGCGCGGGCGGTCTTTTCCTTGTCGATCTCCCGATTGAGCGAGAAGCCGAGGCCCGGCGCGGTGAAGTTGGCGGGATCGGTGAAATCGACCGGCGAACTGATCGTGGGATAAGTGACGTTGCCCGTCGGGTCGAACGTGCTGGTGATCCCGTAGAGATTGCTGGTGATACGATTGGCGGTGTAGCGCGCATTGCTGTCGCTGAGATTGCCCTGCGCCGACAGTTTCATGGTGTCGGTCAGGTCGTAGACCGCGCGTACGATGCCGTATTTGAAGCGGGTGCGGGCGTTTCGGAAGAAGCTTTCCTGGATGAAGCTGGTGTTGCCGAAGGTGCCGTAAAGATTGTTGAACTCGTCGATATGCACATCGAGCGGGATGATGCCCGAATTCGTGCCGACCCCGGGGGCACTCGTGGTGCCGGGCACCGTGCGCGAATTGCGGACCGCTGCGCCGAAGGTGAATTCGTCCGCCTCATCCTTCAGTTCGGAGTATATGCCGTCCACGCTGACGTCCAGGCGATCGGTCTTGTACTGGATAGACCCCACCATGCCGATGCGTTCGCGTGTATTGTTGGATGTGAACACCCGATAGAAGCGCGGCAAATAAGCGTTGTTGATCTGGTCCCGGGTCAGATCGCCATAGTTCGCCAGCGGATTGTCGAGATCCATCTGGAACTGGAACGGCCCGCCCACGGTCGTCGGCCCTCGATAGGCCAGCGAACCGATCGCGGAGGAATTGTAGCCGCCGGTCGACTGGAAGCCCGAACGCTCGTTGACGTTCTTGGCATAGGCCGCGCCCACCAGGACGCCGAAATCGCCCCAAGTATCGCTGAACAGCAGCGATCCGCGCGGCTGCCACTTCTTCGACTGGGTATTGTAGTTGGCCTGCGCGGTATAGCGGATCACCCGGCCCGCGCTGTCGAACGGACGCGGCGTCTGCAGGTCGACATTGCCGCCGATGCCGCCTTCCTCAAGGTTGGCCAGCGGCGACTTGTAGACGTCCACCCGGCCGAACAGTTCGGATGGAAAGACGTCGTAGTTGAAGTCACGCGTCGAGGATCCGACGTTCTGCGATGACGTGGTGTGAACGGGCGCGCTGTTGATGGTGGTGACGGTGAATTCCGAGCCCAGACCGCGGATGCTGATGCGCTGGCCTTCGTTCGAGGCGCCGTCCCTCGACAGGAACACGCCGGGAATGCGCTGCAGCGAATCCGCGACATTGGCCTCGGGAAACTTGCCGATATCCTCCGCGACGATGGAATCCCGCACGCCGATGGCCTCACGCTTCAGCTCGATCCCTTGCTGAAGACTCTTGCGAAATCCGGTGACGACAATTTCCTCGGTTGCCGGCGCCGCTTTCGGCTCCTCACCCGAGGTACGAGATGCGGCAGCCTCCTGCGCGGAGGCTGCGTTGCAGGCTGCCAGAATTGCCAAAGCGCTCACCGTGGAGACTGCGGCTGTAACCACCCTCATGATCATCCTCCCTCATCCGCGATTCGTCGCGCGATGAGGGAGTTGTCATATAACTTTGGACGCTTGTCAATTGTCGGACTACTTGGGCCTCGATCCGTCATTGCCGCTGGCGATAGCGTCGCTCAGTTCGGAATGCCTGATCAGACTCTCCTGCATGTGCAGCCGTGCTGCCAGGCGGGCGCCCTCGATGTCCATGCGAATGATGGCCTCCAGCAAGGCTTCGTGCTCGTCACTGACCTTGCCGACATAGGCCTGATGCACGTCTTCGGACTGATTGCGCAGATAGAGACTGCGCGGCGGAACCAGCCTCACGCCCAGGAACTGGATGAATCGCACGAAATAATCGTTCTGCGTCGCCCGGGCGATGGCGAGATGGAACTCGCTATCGACCTGTGCCGAAGCGGCGGGATCGTCACCCACCTCGCGCATGCGCCGCAGCGCCGCACGCATTTCGGCAATATCCGCCTGCGTGCGCCGGGCCGCCGCAAGACCGGCCATTTCAGCCTCGATCGCCTGCCGCATTTCCAGTAGCTTGATGACGTCGGAAAGCTCGGAAAGCTCTTCTTTCGTGACCTGAAAGGCCCGGTACTGCGCCGTTTCGGAGACATAGACACCCGACCCCTGACGGGCGACCGCAAAGCCCTGCGCCTCCAGCCGGGCCACAGCCTCCCGCACCACGGTCCGACTCACTTCTTCGCGCTCGGCAATGTCCTTCTGGGCGGGCAGCTTGGAGCCGGCGGGAATGACCCCGGAGATGATCTCCTCCTCCAGCTTCGCGTAGAGGATATCGGCCAGGGAGGCGGCTTTCACCATGGGCAGTCTTTCGTCGTTGACGGGAGAAAACCTCCCGAACGGTTCCATTCCTACACGAAGCGCTTGGCAAACGACAGATAGCAATTTATCAGGTTGGCATACAACTTCGACACATAGTCTTGGAGAGGACATGGGGCAGTTTCACAGATCCGCGCGCAGCAGGATCGCAGCGGGATTGGCAATAGCGATCGCTTGCGCGCCGGCCAGCCTGTACGCCCAGCGGCAGGACGACGCGCAGCTCAAGGTGGAAAAGCCGCTTCCTCCGCCCAAAAGCAAGACGCCGGCCGCCGTCGCCCAGTTCGCCCCCTATCGCTATGACGACCTTCTCTGGGAAAACGACAAGACCGCGCACCGCATCTATGGCCGCGCGCTGGAAGCGGCCGAACCGCCATCGGGGTCGGGCATCGACAGCTGGGGCAAGAACGTCGCCTGGCCCTTCGCCGACCGGCAGCTAAGCAGCGGCGACCAGCACGGCTATCACGGCGAAGGCCTGGACTTCTACAACGTGGGTACCGGGCGCGGCGCGGGTGGGCTGGGCATCTGGCAGGACAACAAGCTGTGGACCTCCCGCAATTACCTGCGCGCGCGTATCCTGAAGTCCGGCGGAAAGGAGGCGGATTTCAGCGTGGATTACGCGCCATGGCCGGTGGATGTGGATCGCAAGGTCTGGGAGACACGCCGCTTCACGCTGCCGCTCGGCACGCATTTCACGCGGATGGTCTCGACCCTGCAATCGGATTCCCCGGCGCCGCTGGTGGTCGGGATCGGCATCGGCAAGCGCACGACCGGCGCGCGCGATGGCGAAGCGACGATCGATCGCGCCAAGGGCCTGATCTCCTGGTGGGGACCCGAAGACGGCGCGCATGGCCACATGGCGATCGCCGTCCGCGTCGACCCCGGCATGATTGCCGAAGTGAAACAGGATGCGGACAATTACCTCGTCCTGCTCAAGGTTCTGCCCGGCAAGCCCTTTGTCTACTATTCGGGCAGCGCGTGGAGCAAGGGACAGGACATGTTCGCGACGCGGCAGGCGTGGGACGCCTACGCTGCTTCCCAAACGCTCGACTTCTCGATTCCAAAGGACTGAACATGACCATGAATCTGGATCGCCGCGCGCTGCTGGCTGGCGCCGTGGCGGGCACCGCAGCGCTTTCGACCGGCGCCGCCGCTGCCCGCGTTGCCGGGCAAAAGCCACTCGGCCAGGCCGGCCTCCATGCGGGAACGGATGACCGCGCCTATATGCTGGGCCTGCTGGAACGCATGGCGACGCCGGTGCTCTCCCGCATGGCGCAGGGGCGTCTTCAGCAGGACTGGTCTCCGGAACTCAGCCCAAGCTGGGATGGCCGGAATCCCAAGGTCGCCTATCTGGAGGCATTCGGCCGGTTGATCGACGGCATTACGCCCTGGCTCGCCCTGCCCGATGACAACAGCGCGGAATCGCGCCTGCGCGCCCAATTGCGGGAGCAGGCGCTGGCAAGCTACGTTCACAGCGTCGATCCCAAGAGCCCGGACTACCTGCTGTGGAGCGCAGAAGGCCAGCCGCTGGTGGATTCGGCCTATTTCACGAGCGCCCTCCTGCGCGCGCCGAAAACCCTGTGGGACCCGCTGGACGCGGCCACCAAGACCCGGATCATCGCCGAGATCCAGGGCTTGCGGCACGTAACGCCGCCCTACACGAACTGGCTGCTGTTCGCCGCCATGAACGAAGCCTTCCTGCTGTCTGTCGGCGCCCAGTGGGACCCGATCCGCATCGACCTTGCCCTCCGCAAGTTCGGCGAATGGTATGTCGGAGACGGCTGGTACGGCGACGGCGAGCACTTCCACTTCGACATGTACAACAGCTACGTCATCCATCCGATGCTCACGCAGATCCTGGATGTGCTGGTCCGCACCGGTGTCAAGTTCAACAAGCTGGACCCCGCAGAGCGCCTGGCAACGCAAGTGAAGCGGATGCAGCGCTTCGGTGAGGTGTTGGAGCGCATGATCGGCCCGGATGGCGCATTTCCGCCGGTCGGCCGGTCGCTCACTTACCGTACGGCAGTCCACCAGCCGCTGGCCTATCTCGCGTGGAGGAGGCTGCTTCACGCCAAGCTGCCCGAAGGTCAGGTGCGGGCTGCCACGCTGGCAACGCAGCGCCGTATCTTCACCGATCCCAGCAATTTCGACGCCAAGGGCTTTCTGACGATCGGCTTCGCCCGGCACCAGCCCAGCCTGGGCGATGTCTATTCAAATGCCGGCAGCATGTATATCGCCGCAGAAAGCCTACTGGCGCTCGGGCTGCCAGCCAGCGACAGCTATTGGCAAGCGGATGCGCAGCCGTGGACCATGCGCAAGGCTTATGGCGGAGCGGACTTTCCCAAGGACTATTACATCGAGGTCTGACGCCGCAAGCCGCCCATCCCTGCCGTTGCGCTTTGCCTTGCAAGACCTGGCTGCCTGATGCGCGGGCCGCCGTCGAACTGAAAAGCCGGAATCCGACGATCTCGCCGCCCTTGGCTTTGCTGCGCACGTTCCTAACTCCGAGCCACGAGGATGTGTCCCGTAACATGGCCTTCCAGGCCCGGTGCCCGGTTGGCACCGGGCCTGGAAGAGGGAAGCCGGCGGATTTAATACGAGATCGGGTTGCTGTACGGCCGTTTAGAAGCGATGACCTGTCACATGTCGACGCCAGCCATTCAGCATTCCGCACGGCCCTCCACCAAGGGAGAGGCAACGCGCCATGCGATTCTAGATGCCTGCGAAGTGCTTTTTGCGCAAAACGGCTATCTGGGAACCTCCCTTCGCGATATCGCGGCGCAAGCGGGTGTCCGAATGGGCGTGGTCCACTATCACTTCGGCAACAAACACCTCATTCTCGATGCGGCATTGGAACGCAAGCTGCCGTTGTTGCAGGGCAGGATCGCGGCAAGCTTCGAGCTTGCGGAAGCGGCTGAAGGCGAATTCGGGCCTCGCGAAATCGTGACCGCCTTCATTCTGCCGTTCCTCACCGCCGCCTCATGCGAGGCCAGCCCTCTGCGCAATTACATCGTCATGACCTCGCACCTGATGAGCGCGTATCGCATGCCGGAATTGCGACCGATCCTGGCCAAGCTGTCGGTTATTTCCGGCATGCTCACGGAACGGTTGCGGATCCACCTGCCGGCCATGGCCGAGAGCGACCTTCTTGCCGCCGTCTATCTGATCGAGGCGGCCCTGATCTTCATGGTGCAGGATCCCGGGTTCCTGGACGATCTTACCGATGGCCACTTTTCCGCCCGTAAGCTTGAGGACATCGCCCAGCCGGCCCTGCGGTTCTTCACGGCGGGCCTCGTCAGCCTGCAGGCCTGATTGTTTTAACAGGTAGGTCGACCGACCAAATTCGTTATTCTTCTTCTCGACAGGCGGCTGCAGGCTTTCGGGCAAAGCGGTGCGCCAGGAGAGAGGCGCCGGCCAGGGTCCTGACAAGGGACGGGCCGGATCGGGCACATGCCGGAAGGAAAACGAGATGGGAAGGCAAGGCACCCTTGCGTCCGCGCTGGATGGGCGCGACGCTGCGAACCTCAGGGGCGATCCGATCACGGGCGATCGCTACACCTCCCCCGCCTTCATGCAGCGCGAATGGGACCACATGTGGACCCGCATCTGGCATGTCGCCGGCCGCACTGCCGAACTGGAGGAACCCGGCGACTACATCGTCCATGACTTCATGAACGAATCCGTGTTCTGCGTTCTCCAGGAGGACGGCGCGATCAAGGCGTTCTACAACACCTGCGGTCACCGCGGGCAACGCCTCGTCTGGAATTCAAGCTCCCAGGAATCCTTCCAGTGCCCCTATCACGGGTGGGTCTGGGGCAAGGACGGCGTGCTGGCAAAGGCGCAGGATCCGGAGGATTTTCCCCAGGGCAATCCCTGCGGCAAGCTCAAGCTGAAGGAACTGCGCTGCGCCACCTGGGGCGGCTTCGTGTGGTACACGATGGACGAAGAGGCCCCGGAACTTCTGGATTTCCTGGCACCGATGCCGGAACTCTATCGCCATTATCCGATGGATACCGCCGTCCGCGTGTTCTGGATGAAGATCGACCTCGACACCAACTGGAAGTTCGCCACCGACAACTTCTCGGAAAGCTACCACACCCGCACCGCCCATCCGCAAGTGCCGCCATGGATCGACCAGGACGTCGATACCGCTCGGCACGAGATGTGGCCGGGGGGCCATGGCCGCACCGTCCAGCCCATGCGCCCTTCCCTCTCGGACCGTCTGCCCGAGGGCGTGGACCATCCCTTCGATGCGATCCTGCAGGCCTGGGACATCGATCCGCAGTCCTATCCCGATTTCGAAACCAAGGCGATGCAGGGCTGGCTCGACCTCAAGGCCGCGAAAAAGCGGCTCTGGAAGGAGCGCGGCTACGTCCACTACGAGAACATGGACGACGAGGAGATCACCGACAGTCCGCACACGGTGATCTTCCCCAATGTCACGATCAGCTTCCTGCCGGACAATCTGGTGTTCTTCCGGACCGAACCGCATCCGACCGATCCGAACAAATGCACGTTCGACTTGTGGTGCATGGCCTTCCCCGTTGCGGGGCAGAGCGTGGTGGAATCGGTCATGGCCGGTCCCCAGCCCCTGCGCGAGGCGGAGATGCAGCGCCGCGCCTTCGACAATGGCCGCGGCGTACCCGAGATCAGGGACCAGATCGTCTATCAGGACATGCTTCTGGCGGAAGGCCAGCAACGGGGAATGCACTCCCGCGGGTACCAGGACGCCTATCTGGCCGCGCAGGAAACCCGGGTGCGCTTCTTCCACGAAGTGCTGAACGACTACCTCGAAGGCCGCCGCTGAAGGCGCGCCGGTCCCGGCACCGGGACCGCCAACCATGAGCGACGCATCTTGCGCCAAGCCGATCCCGGCGTTCCCCCGCCACTTCCGGCGGCTGGCCCGCCATGTTCGGGGAAACGACCTCTAACCATAAAAAACAGAACAGTTGGGAGTAGGAAGATGAAGAACTGGCTCAATGCAAGCTCACCCCTCGCTCTTGCTGTCGGGGCGATGATCCTGCCGCAGGCGGCCCCCGCCCAGAATAGCGCCCAGAACAGCGCCCAGGATGATCGGCAACTCGCCGCGACCGAGACCAGCCAGCCCGAAAGCAGGATGCCGGTGGGCATCCAGGAGATCGTCGTCACGGCGCAGAAGAAGGCCGAGAACCTGCAGGACGTGCCGATCTCGATCACGGCGGTGGGCGGCGAAGCACTGGCCAGCACCCAGGGCATTTCGCTTCAGGCGCTTCAGGGCCAGATTCCCAACGTCCAGATCGACAACTTCGCCAATACCCCGCAGAGCGCCGTTTTCACCGTGCGCGGCATCGGCGTTATCGAACCCGACCCCTACGCCGGCAATACGGTGTCGATCGTGGTCGACGGCGTCCCGCAGTTCTTCTCGATGGGCGCGCTGCTCGACCTTTACGACGTGGACCGCATCGAAGTGCTGCGCGGCCCCCAGGGCACGCTGTTCGGCGCCAATACCACCGGCGGCGTCATCAACGTGGTCACCGCCCAGCCCACAGGCAAGTTCGGCGGTCACGTCAAGGCGGTCTACGGCAATTACAACCGCATGGACCTCACCGGCTCCATCGAAGCGCCGCTGGTCGATGACGTGCTCTCGCTCAAGGTCGCGGGCATTCATACCCAGCGCAAGGGCTGGGTGACGAACGTGGTCGACGGATCGGACCTCGGGCGCAAGAACCTCGACGCGGTGCGGGCCTACTTGCGCTTCACGCCCAGCGCCAATTTCGATGCGACGCTTCAGGGCGAATACGTCAATGCCCGCAATGGATCGCCCATCGTCATCAACGGGGCGCGGCCCGGCGAAGTGCTCTACGTCGCCCCCGGCACCGAGGGAATGTACGTCAGCCCCTGCGCCACGAACGGCATGTGCATAGCGCCAGACAAATATTACGGCGCCAACAATTCCGTTCCCGATCAGTCCAACATGGACACTTATTCGGGCACGCTGACGATGAACTGGCGCAATACCGGCCTGGGCGATTGGACCGCGATAACCGGATACAAGCGCTTCAAGCTCCGCGAATATACCGATCAGGACGGTACCCCCCTGTTCCTCAACGATACGTACCGCCGAACCGTGGGCTGGCAGTTCAGCCAGGAGCTGCGCACCAATCTGGAACTCTCGGACAGGCTGAACGTGCTGGTGGGCGGCTTCTACCTCAAGGACCATTACGATCACATCCAGGCCTACCGCCTGCAATTCGCGGCGCCGGGCTTGCTCCAGACCAACTTGCAGGATCAGGACAACTACTCCATTTCCGGCTTCGCGCAGGCCTATTGGGAAGTGACCGACCGGCTCAAGCTTCAGGCAGGCATCCGCTACACGCACGAGCGGACGGAATCGGCCCCCAGCCTCATCACCAGCATCGGCGCGGCCGCAGGATCGAACTACACCGGCGAGGGCAATACCGTCATCGACAGCTTCACCGTGGGCGGCAGCAAAGGCTGGGACAATGTCGGCTGGAAGCTGGGCGCCGACTATGAAATCGCCGACGACACCCTGCTCTATGCCAGTTGGGCGCGCGGCTTCAAGTCGGGCGGCTTCACGGCACGCGTCGGGGTGCCCGCCGACGGCGAGAATCCATACGATCCCGAGAAAGTCGATACTTTCGAAGCCGGCGTGAAGGCCGACTTCCTGGATCACCGCCTGCGCGTCAACCTTGCGGCGTTCTACACCAATTATCGCGACATGCAGGTGGCGCAGATCTACTTCGACACCGACACCAATACCCAGGGCAACCGCATCCTCAATGCCGGCAAGTCCGAAATCAAGGGATTCGAGCTGGAAACCACCGCGGCCCCGGTAGACGGCATGACCCTGCGCGCCTCGCTCGCCTATCTCGACGCGAAGTACAAGACCTTCCTCTATGGCGATCCCCTCAGCGGGGAGACGCTCGACCTGGAAGGCTACCGGCTTCAGAACGCGCCCAAGTGGAACGGCAGCTTCGGCGCGAACTTCGTGATCCCGCTGGGCGACGATGCCGATCTGGTCAGCGACGTGAGCTATACCTACACCAGTTCCAAGTATTACACGGCGATCCTCGACACCCCGCGCTCGAAAATCCAGCCCACCCACCTTGTCGACGCCTCCTTGACCTACAAGCCGCGCGGCGGCGTCTGGTCCATCGGGCTATGGGCGACCAACCTGCTGGATTCGCGCTATCTTTCGACCGTCTACGACAGTCCGGGCTATGCCGGGCTGGCCGGCTATGCCCCGCCGCGCCAGTGGGGCGGCTCGTTCAGCTTCGATTTCTGACATGCGCATGGGAAGGAGAGCAGGATGAACCGCGTAGCAGGCAAAGTCGCGCTCATTACCGGAGGCGCTTCCGGCCTTGGCGAGGCCGATGCACGGCTCCTGGTGGCGGAGGGCGCCAGTGTCGTCATCACGGACGTCCAGGTCGATCGCGGCCGCACGGTCGCCGCCTCGATACCGGGCGCCATGTTCCTTCAGCACGACGTCCGCGAGGAGGACCAATGGCGCAACGTCGTGGCGAAGACGATGGCCCGTTTCGGCCGGCTCGACATACTGGTCAACAATGCCGGGCTGGTCCGTTTCGGCAATGTCGAGGAATGCGAGCTGGAGACCTTCCGGCTTCAGATGCAGGTCATGGTCGAGGGCTGCTTCCTGGGCTGCAAGTCCGCGTTGCCGCACATGACCAAGAGGGCCGACGGACCCTGGGGCGGTTCGATCGTGAATGTCGCGTCAGTCGCGGCGCTCAAGGGCATTGCCGCGATCCCGGCCTATAGCGCGGCCAAGGCAGGTATCATCGCCCTGACCCGCAGCGTCGCGGTACACTGCCAGGACATGGGCTACGGCATCCGCGTCAACGCCGTCGCGCCCGGCGCCCACGATACGCCGATGACCCGGCAGGCGCTCGATCAATTGCCGCAGGACGACGCCGGGCTCGATCAGGTCCATGCGCATGGCCAAGGGCGTCCCGATGACGTTGCCAACCTCGTGCTGTTCCTGGCTTCAGAGGAATCGCGCCAGATCACGGGCACTCATATCGTCATCGACAATGGGGAGACCCTGCGATGACCGGCACCCGGGACATTGGCTGGCTGGCCGATCGCCAGGACATCGCAAACGTGCTCGCCCGTCACAGCCGGGGCGTGGACCGTGCGGACGCGGGCCTGCTGGCAAGTTGCTATCATGACGATGCACTCGTGGACTACCGCTTCTTCACCGGCGCGGCATCCGAATTCGTGGCCATTCTTTCAGAGGCCCAGAAAGCCGGCCCGGTCACCCTGCACCGAACCGGCCAGATGTGGACCGAGACGGACGGCGACCGGGCAATCTCCGAAAGCTATGTCATGGCCTATGCATCGAGCGCCGGCGCGCAGGGACCGGCCACGCAGCACCTGATCTGCGGTCGTTACCTCGACCGGCACGACAAACGCTCCGGCCATTGGCGCCTGACGCAGCGCAATTACGTGCTGGACACCAGCCTCAACTGGGACGGGGGATTGCCTCTGCCGGGCGTGGGCTCGCTCGGCAGCCAGTTGCCGACAGGCGGGCATGGGGCCGCCGACGCCGGGATCGCGCTGCTTGCCCAGGCTTATGCAAGGAACAGGACAAAAGGATCAAAGCCGATGACACACAGCGAACAGGCGATCGATGCAGTGATCTCTCGACAGCAGATCGCGGATGTGACCATGGCCTACTGCCGCGGCGTGGACCGCGCGGACCCGCATTTGCTGTCGGAAGTGTTCCATGAGGACGCCTCCATCGTCAGCGGTGTGTTCAACGGCAACGGCCGCGACTTCGCCTCCGAGATCTGCAGGCTGGTGGAGAGTGCTTACGAGCAGACCTTCCATTCGATCGCCAATCAGTGGATCGAGGTGGAAGGCGACGGGGCGGTCGGGGAAACCTACGTGATCGCCGTGTCCACCAGCCGCGGCAACGAGAAGACGGATACGCTCACGGGCGGGCGCTATGTAGACCGTTTCGAACGCCGCGACGGGCGCTGGGCCATAGCCGATCGTACGTTCGTACTCGATTGGGCGCGCAGCGAACCCAGCACGCGCGACATGACGGGCGGAATGTACGCCGCGCTCGATCTCCACGGCTGTCGGGGCAAAGACGATCCCGTCTATGCCTTCCTGAGCCAACGAACGGATTGAATATGGAGATCGGCATGGACACGGCGATGCCCTTCACGTCGACGCGGGATATGCGGCGTCCTGAAAATCCCCCGCCTGGCCATTCGGCTACCCGATCAGCACCGAATGGTTTCGCGCAACATTAGGCCATGCGCGCCGGAGCACTCCAGATGGATGCGAATTCCCATGATGAGAAACCGCTCCTCTCTTCCAGAGAATTCGAGACCCTGTTGCTCAGCGCGGAAGGTGAAACCGATGCCGTGATCGCCAGGTCATTGGGGATAAGCCACACGACGGTGCGGTTTCACTTAAGAAATGCCTGCCTGAAGCTCAAGGCGATCAACCGAAGGCATGCCATTTACCTCGCCTTCAATCTGGGCGTGTTCGAACGCGTCCTCAACGACGATGCCGGATGACCGTCCCCGAGCCGATGCCCGCAGTGGGCCCGCCCCCCGGATCATCACATCCGACGGCAGCCGCAATTATGCCGAGACTGTCGATCGGACCCGATTGCGACCTTCCTGCTTGGCCGCATAGAGCAACTTGTCCACGGCATCACAGAAATGGAGCGCATCACTGTCGAAAGGCGGAATGACCGTCCCGACGCCGACGCTCGCGGTCACGAATGCGCTGCAACTGGACCGTTCGTGCCGGATATGCAGGCCTTCGATCGCCGCGCGGCAACGCTCTGCCAGTACGGACGCGGCAGCTTCGTTCGTTTCCGGGAGCAGGAGGACGAACTCCTCCCCGCCGCATCGAGCGACCACGTCGCGAGGACGGATTCCGATCTCCTTCAGCGCGTTCGCTATTCTGACCAGGCATTCATCGCCCTGAATGTGGCCGTAGAAGTCATTGTAATCCTTGAAGTGGTCGATATCGAGCAGGATCAGCGAAAGCGGATGCTGGCCGGTCTGGGCGCCTTTCCACTCCGCCTTGAGCCGCTCGTCATAATGGCGCCGGTTGGACGTTCCGGTCAGGCCATCCTCGAACGAGAGCGCCTCGAGCTTCTTCTGCATCTTGATGAGTTCGTGCTCGATGCGTTTCCGCTCGCTGATATCGAACATGAAGCCGACCAGGCTATCGACCTCCCCGCCTTCGCCGCGCACCACATGCACGACGTCGCGGATCCAGACATAGCCGTCATCCTTGGTCAACGCCCGGTAGTCCGCTTCGTGGTCCTTGCCTGCGACCGACTGCGAGACGCAGAAATTGACCACATGTTCGCGATCGTCCGGATGAATACGGGAGGCCCAGTCCTCTACCGAGATCCAGCTTTCCTGCGACCAGCCAAGCAGCGGTTCGATCTGCGGGCCGATGTATGCGAAGCGCATCGTCGCCCAGTCGATCTTCCATGGAATGGCCAATGTCGATTCCAGCAGGGTCTTGTAGACCGCCGGATCGACTTCCATCCCCGGCGCCGCAGCGCTCGCCAGGTCGTTAACAGCCATGGTGGGAGTCATCGAAGGTCTGGCCCCATAAATCGTTTCAAAAGCATCGGCGCGGAATCGCGTCACACCATTACTTGCTGGTGGCAGATTTCCATATCGTTAAATCCGCCTGCCAGCGCACCCTGCGCGAAAAGTCTGTAGCCTTGGCAGCCTCATCGGTCAGCATCGGGCGAGGCTTGCGCAGCGACATCGAAACCCGCGGAAGCCGTGGTGAGCTTTCGCGGGTTTCGTTTCCTCCGTCCTGTCCTGACAGTACGGTTTCCTGCTTTCGCTTCTGGGGCTTTCGGTTCAGTTCCCGTTTGCCGAGGCACTCAGGCTGACGGAGCCGCCGCTGGCCGAACCCGAGCCCGAAGCTGCGCCCGCGGCCGAGGCATTGTGCTTTCCGGCCGAAACCGTGCCCTCGCCAGTGCCGGAGCCTTGCGCATTCGCAGTCGAAGCCGTGTTCTGCGCCGAAGAGGCTGCGTCCGATGCGCGGCTGGCTGTCATGTCGCGGGCGGATCCCACGGTCCCTGCAAGGCGGGAGGCGGCACCGCCGGCTGTACCGGTGGCATCGGGCAGTGCCGGGGCGGTCAGGTTGCCGCTCGATGCGCCATTACCCGTCGCGGAGCCGCTCGCGCCGGTTCCAGACGCGGAATGGCTCGCCGCACCGGAGACGGCACCGCTGCCCGAAGCCGCCGTGTTGCCGGCGAGCGAACCGAGCGTATCCGGGGCCGATCCGGCCCGCGATGTCACGCCCGAAACGGCCGATCCGGCAAGTCCGCTGGTCGAGCCGCGTGCGTTGGAAACGGCCTCGCTGGCGCCGGAGGTGTCGGGCGCGGACACAGCGGGCGCCGTGACCTTCTTGCTGGCGCTGCCACGGCCGCTTCCCGAAGCCGATCCGGTCGCCGAACGGGCACTGCGCGTGACGCTCATGTCGCCGGCGCCGCTGCCCATGCCTTCGATCGAATTGCCGACAGACCCGATGCTGCCCCCGAAGGAACCGCCCAGCGCCCCGCCCAGACTGCCGCCGAGGCCGCCGCCACCGCCGAGAAGCTGGGCCTGCGCTGCACCGGGAGCCATGGCGATGGCGACAGCCGCCAGCGCCGCGCCGAGATTGGCCTTGGAGAGAGTCTTCACGCCGCGCGTCTTGTTCACAGGGATGATCTTCATCGTTCCGGTTCCTTTCCTCTTCTCGTCCTGTCCACCGCCGCGCCGAAACGCTTTGCGAAGGGTCTGGGAGAGAAACGGATGGCCTTGCCGGTTTCATCCCTCGGCGCGCCGAAAAAACCGAAAGCGCGATCAGCCGCCGGTCCGGCAGACCATGCAGAGCACGCCGCGGCCGGTCCGCCGTGAAGGGGCCAGGGCTTCGGTGTTGGTCGCCCGCAACACCGCGCCGACGTCGCGGCCCGGTCCCATCCGCGCGGCCATCCGGGCGGCGGCAAGCGGCGCTGCAAATGAGGTGCCGCGCAGACCGATGCGCCCTTTGCCCGGCACCAGCGCCGTCATGTCGGCGCCGGGCGCCGCATAGTCGAGATGCGCGGCCCTACCCGCCTCGATCAGCACGCGCCCGCGCCCATCGACCCCCGTGACCGCGACGACGCCGGGATAGGACGCGGGAAAGGCCGGGGGCGCCGCCGCGCCGTCATTGCCCACGGCCGCCACCACAACGATGCCCCTGGCCCGCGCCGCTGCCACCGCGCGGGCCAGCAGCGGATTGGCAGGCCCGACCAGGCTGATCGAGACCACCGGCACCCGCTGCGCCGCCATCCAGCCGAGGGCGCGCGCGATCGCCAGGGCATTGCCGCCCGCAGGATCGGTGCCGTAGACATCGGCGCCGTAGATCCGTGTCGTGCCCGCCCCCTTGAGCAAGGAGGCGATGGCCGAGGCATGGTCGCTCGCTTTCGGTGCCCCGGCCGCAAAGGCGCCTTGCGCGGCCAGTCGGTCCGATCCGGCGATCCCGCCATCGATCACGCCCACCGTGCCGCCCTTGGGCAGCGCGGTTGCCGCCGCGCTTGCACCGCTCTTTCCCGAGGCAGCGCCTGAGGGAAAGTGCAAATGGTCTGCCGTGATCTCCCGGCCCGGCAGGATGCGGCGCAAGTCGGCAATGGCCCGGGCCAGCGGCTCGCCTTTCGGGGTGGAAAGGCGGGCATAGGCGATGCCGAGGTCCGCGATCCCGGCCTGTTCGATCAGCGCGAAGCCCTTCTCCGCCGCCCGTGCGAGGCTGTCCGCATCGGGATCGAGCAGCAGCAGTTCGCCGGCGCGGGCCGGTTCGTGGCGTTCGTCCCAGTCGACGCTGCCGCGCCGGGCCGCAACGAAATCGCGCAGCCGCCCGAGCCGGTCCTGCGCCAGTTGGCCGGCATTGCCGGCAATCGTGGAGAGCCCCGAAACCGAGCGGTCGACGACATTCTCGGCAGCACCCGAAACGGCCGACCGCGTGCGATCGATCGTGCCGAGGGGATCCAACCCGCCCGGCAATCCCAGTTGCGCGGCGGCGGGGGCCGCCAGCGCGGCCAGTATCAGCGCGGCCAGCACCGCACGCATTTCAGACCTTCGACCCATTCCTCGTTCCCACAGCAAAAATCGGTGGCGCTCAAGGATGAAACGGTGCCATCGGAACGTTTCATCCTCACGGAAACGATATTTCGATGAGAACGCACGACTTCTGCGACCAACTGACGGCATTGCTGCCCCGCCTGCGCCGCTTCGCGCGTGGCCTGACACAGAACGCGGCGGATGCCGACGACTTGTGCCAGACCACCGTCGAACGCGCTCTGGTGGCCCGCGGCCAGTGGCAGGAAGGCACGCGGCTCGATGCCTGGGTGTACCGGATCATGCGCAACCAGTGGATTGACGAGACGAGATCGCGCAGCCGCCGCGCACGAACGTTCGTGCACGAGGACGAGGGCACGAACGTGGGCATGGCAGGAGACCGCGATGCGGAAAACCGCGTCGAGCTTGGCAATGTCGATCGGGCGCTGGCGCGCCTCCCCGCCGACCAGCGCGAAGCCGTGGTGCTCGTCCTGGTCGAGGGCTTTGCCTACAAGGAAGCGGCCGAGATCATCGGCATTCCGCAGGGCACCCTGACCTCCCGCCTCGGCCGCGGCCGCGAGGCGCTTTTGAAGGAACTTGGAGAAACCGCATGAGCGTGACCCCCGAAGAGCTCATGGCCCTGGCCGATGGTGAATTGTCCGGCGAAGAGGCCGCGCGCGTGGAAGCCGCAATCGCTGCGGATCCCGTCCTCGCCCGGCGGCTGGAGGCGGAGCGCGGCCTGCGCGCCGCGCTGCGCGGCCGCCTCGATCCGGTTGCGCAGGAGCCGGTACCCCTTGCGCTGACCGACCTCATCGCCCGCGCCGCCGCCGCGGATGCCGGACAGGCCACGACCGACAAGGTCGCCCCCGCTCCCGCCCCCGCAGCCGCCCCCTCACCCGCCGAAGTCGTCGACCTTGCTGCGGCCCGTACCCGGCGCAAGGAAGCCGAAAAGGCGCGCGATCGCGCAGCCAGGCGCCCGAACGTGCCGATTTTCGCGGATCGCCGCATGGCCTTCGCCATCGCCGCCTCACTGGTGCTCGGGCTGATGCTCGGCAGCCAGTTGCACCGCGAAGGCCCGGTCACCCAGACGCGCGCAGGGCTGGCCGCTTCGGGTTCGCTGGCGCGAACGCTGGATCGTCAGCTGGCATCCGCAGGCGATGTCGACGGCCTTCGCATGCTCGCCAGTTTCAGGCGGCAGGGCGGCGACTATTGCCGCGTGTTCGCAGGCACGGCCACTTCGGGCATCGCCTGCCGGCGAGACGGCACCTGGCTGCTCGAACGCACCATGGCGGGCGGCGGCGGGCCATCGAGCGATTACCGGCAGGCCGGTTCGGTGCAGGGCGACATGCTCGCCGCCGCACAGGACATGATGCGCGGCGATCCTCTCGATGCCGCCCAGGAACGGGCGGTGATCGAGAAGGGATGGCGTTAGGCTGTCGGGGTGACGGCGGGGCCGCTCCGCCCCCGACTCCAATGCCGATGCCGGTGCCGATCCTGACGGCCCATCATGCCGGATAGGCCGATGTCAGGGCCTGCAGGCGGACCAGAATGTCTTCCGGCATGGGGACATCGTCGCGGTGGTAGTCGCGGTGCCCTTTGCCGGCCTGTTCCACGAGATCGTCGTGCATGCTGCCCATCAGCCCGTTGATGGCGCTGAGGAAGCGCGACATGCGATAGGCGTGCTCGTCGGGTTCCAGCGTCCGCAAGGTGTCGTAGAACGAGACCTGGCGGCTGACGACCTTGCGGATCATGTGGAAGCGGTGCCCGGTCAGCGCCCCGTCCCTGAGCCAGCCCCTCAGCTTGCGAAACTCGGCCTTGCGAAAGGCCAGGAAGCCCTGCGCATCGTCCAGTCGCACCTTGCCCACCTCACGCCGCACCGCCGCCCAGGCCGGCCGGGCCAGCAGCACGCGGAGCATGAGCGCGAAACCCAGGATCGCCGCGCGCCGGCGGTTGCGGAACGCGTCCTGCAGATGCCCCATGATCGCCACCGTCGTGCGGAACAGCAGCGGCGCCTTGTGCGGGCGGCCATAGAGCACCAGGGCGAAGCGCAGCTGCTTGTAGGCCGCACGGATATGCTTGTAGCGCGCGCGGGCGTCCTGCGGCAGGTCGCCGGTCAGCAGGAGCGTGCCGACAAGCGCGCGCATCTCCGCCTGACTTGCCCGTTCCCGCCAAAACTGGCGGCACAGGTCCAGGCAGCGGGCCATCTCCTCCTGCGAGCATTCGACCGTGATCGGATCGGGCAGCCTGACCACCGGGTCCACCACGTCGTCTATCTCGATGGCGTCGAACAGCGCGCCAAGCGTTTCCTGCGGGAAATGCCTGCTCATGCGTGCGCCTCCTACGCCATGATATGCGGAAGCGTCCCGCGTGCCCGATAGGCCCAGAGCGTGGGCATGAACATGAACAGTGCCTTGAGGCACACCCCCGCGACATAGGCCAGCCCCGCGCCCGTGATGCCGAACATATGGATCAGTACGAAAAGCAGCACCGCATAGCCCGCCGCCGCCGCGCCTTCCGCCACCAGCGCCGAACGCTGGCGTCCTGCCATGTAGAGCAGCGATTCCAGCGGGAAGCTGGCCATCGTCACGATCAGCGAGGCGGTCATGAGCTGAAGCAGGTCATAGGCTTCGACATAGCGCTTGCCGAACACCAGCCCGATCACGGGTTCGCCGCCCAGGATCACCGCCAGCAGGATCACGAAGCCGATGCCGCCGGAAATCATCGCGCTGCGGATGGCAAGCTGCCAGGGATGGCGCGTCGCAGGGTCGAGGCGCATGATCTCCGGATAGAAGCTGCGCGACATGAGATCCGCGGGCTTGCTGGCGGAATCGAAGAAGGTCGCCGCGATCTTGAACAGGCCCGCGCTGGTCGGCCCGAGCAAGGCGCCGACGATCAGGTTGCTCACCGGGCCCCAGGCCGCCCAGATCGAATGGGCGAAATTGGTGGTCCACACGAAGTCCCACGCGCCCGACAGCCGCCGTCCCGGTCCCGCCAGGCCGGGACGCAGCGCGCCGCGAATGCCCTTGCGGCGCAGTTCCTGCACCGACATCGCCCAGAGGCACAAGTCGCCCAGCAGGTCGGCCAGATACCAGGTGACGACGAAGCCGGCGAAACCGAAGCCGCCGAAATAGGAGATCACGCCGCCCAGCGCGCGCAGTGCCGGGGTGACCATCTGCTGCACGGCGATCTGGTCGAACCGGTCCAGCACGCGCAGGATGCCGGTCGGGGTTGCCGCCGTCATTGTCGGGATCAGCGTGCAGTAGAGCATCGCGAGCTGCACATCTTCGGCGGGAATACCGAACCAGGCAGCCAGGAACGGCAGCAGGACGAGTCCCCCCGCCAGGCCCACCAGTCCGCTGGCAAAGTCCAACCCGAAAGCGAAGCCGGTGACGTCGCGAAATTCGCCAAGGTCACCGCGTCCGAGTGCCGGGGTGCCATAGCGCACGATGAACTGCCAGGTCTGGAACTTGACCAGCGCGCCGACGCCATTGGCATAGGAGTGGATGATGACCAGCGTGCCGAACAGGGCCGGCGTCAGTCCGCGCCCGGCGCAGGCCAGCGCGATCAGGCCCAGCAGCGCACCGACCAGCTTGCTCGATCCGAGGTAGGAGGCATTGCGCACGATCGTGCGGAACACCCCATCGGCAAACCAGTGCTTCATGGAGAGAGACTTCATCACGCCGCCTTCCTGTCGGAGGCAAGGTCCCGCGCTTCGATCTCCGCCAGACGGCGCTCGATCGCGGCCCTGGCCTGCGCCAGCACCTGTTCAAGCGGCAGATCCGCATCGATCTCGACGATGGGCGCGCCCTCGAAAGTGAGTCGCGGCACGTCGGCCACCTTGCGCGCCAGCGAGGAAGCGCGGTGATCGGGCTTGCGCGCCAGGGCCACCTCCAGCGAGACGTTAAGCCGCAGCACCAGATCGGGCGCATTGACCACCATCGCCGCGTAACGGCGGCGCTCCGAGCGTGCCAGCCAGCCGACGAGACCGCCCCCGCCCGCACCGGCCAGGCCGAGACCATCCATCGGCCCCGGCACGCCCAGTTGGGGGAAGCGGTCGGCGATGATCGCATGGCCCCCTTCCCACAGCTTCATCATGCGCCCGAACCGGCGCACGCGCCGCATAGAGAACATGTAGATCACCATAGCCGCCAGGACGCCTGGCCCCTTGTCGGTCTGGGCCTTCTGCGCCTTGGCGTGGATCGACTTGTCGAGCTTTCCGCCCAGCAGCGGCAGGCGCGCGATGCGGCGGCCGATATTGCCGGACTGCTTGCCGAGATGGCAGATCCGCGTGGGCTGGCGCGCGCTCATCCAGAGGCGCAGCGCCTCGGTGACGGTCGACTTGCCGGAACCGTCGCAACCGACGACGGCGATGAGGGGAGGAAGGGAATTACGGATCATCTGGAAACCTGAAAATCGATGGGGCAGCGGCTCGATCGTGTTGCCGCAGGGGAAGACCGGAACGCGAAGCTTCAGGCCTCGAGGCCATGGCGGCGCAGCACCGCCAGCACGCTTTCGAGCACTTCGCGGTAAGGGCGGGTGGCATCGACGTCGACGATCTGCGCCCCGCCGAAGCGCAAGGTGGGCACCACTGCGAGCTTCTTCTCCAGCATGTCGCGCTGGTGATCGGATTTGCGGGCCAGTGCCGTGTCGACATCGACGTTGAGCCGGATCACCAGTGTCGGGCGATAGGCGGCCATCTCGGCGTAAAGCGCGCGCTCGCGCGAGGCCAGGCGCTGGACCAGCGCCGAACCCTTGCGCATCCAGGACAGGCCGGGGCCATCGAAGCTGCCGGGCACTTCGGCCTGCGGATAGCGGTCGGTTATGACCTGCACACCGTGCCGGCGGAAATCGAGCACCTTGCGGAAGCGCCGCCTGCGCGCCAGCGAAAAGCCGAACATCGCCAGCGCCGTCGCCAGGCCGGGCAGGCGCTTCTCCCGCTCCGGCCCCGCCTTGCTGTCATGCGCCTTGCTGTCATGCGCCTTGCCGTCATGCGCCTTTTTCGCCTTGCCGGTCAGGAAGCGCTCCGCCAGTCGGCCGATCACGGGAATCCCGCCGATCCGGCGGCCGAGATCGCCGGTGCCGAGCCCGAGGTAGATCGAGCGGGTGGGCGAGCGGCGGTCGAGCAGCGAAACGAGATCGCTGGCCAGGGTGGACTTTCCCGACCCGTCCAGGCCTATCAGCGCCACACAGGGTGCGAGGGGGTTTCGGGCCTTCCGTCGCGAGACCGGAAAGGCCGGGCCATGGGAGGGACGGGTTACGATCCAGGATGCGAGATCGCGCGGAGACAGGTGGATGGTCATATTCGAATGGGCCGTGATGGCTCCGCCTGCCGGTCTTTGCCGGGTGTGGCGGAGGGGGGTTCCTGCAAAAGCGCCGCCTGAATTCAGGTCGATCCACAGGCCCTAGACCCCGAAGCTGATGCGAGGCTGATGGCGCGAAAAAGATATTTCGCCCGTTTGACGGCCCCCGAAAGCTGGCATAGGCGAAAGGCTTGCCGCGGCGGATCCGTGCCGCTCACTTGCTCTGGGAGCCTGGCCCTTGCCCCGTCTGCTGGTTGCCGAAGACGATGCCGACCTCGGCCCGGCGATGAAGCGCGCGCTGGAGCTGGACGGCTATGTGGTCGATCTCTTCGCGCGGGGCGACGACGTCCTCGAAGCGGCCAGCGTGAACGCTTACGATGTGATCCTGCTGGACCTCGGCATGCCGCGCATGGGCGGGCTGGAGGTGCTGCGCCAGCTCCGCGCAGAGGGCAATGCAACGCCGGTGATCGTCGTGACCGCCTTCGACCGTACTCGCCAGCGCGTGGCCGGGCTGGACGCCGGCGCCGACGACTATGTGGTCAAGCCCGTGGACCTAGAGGAACTGGCCGCGCGCATCCGCTCGCAGCTTCGGCGCAAGGACGGCCGCTCGGCCGACAGCGTGAGCGTGGGCGAAGTGACGCTGGATTTCTCCGGCCACGTCGCCTCGCTGGAGGGCGAGGTGGTGGCGCTGACCGCCAAGGAATTTCGCGTGCTCGCCCTGCTGATGCGGCGTGCCCGGCGCTTCGTCTCCAAGGCCGACCTCGAAGGGGAACTCTACGACCAGGAGCACTGGGTGGAATCGAACACCGTCGAAGTCGCCATATCCGCGCTGCGCCGCAAGTTCGGGCGCGACTTCATCCGCACCGCGCGCGGGCTCGGCTACATGGTGGGCGGGCCGCACGCATGAAGCGCTCGTCGCTTTCCAGCCGGCTCTATCGCCGCGTGCTGATCCTGCTGGCGCTGACGGGCCTGGGCATGGGCGCGATCCTCTATTCCGTCACCAACCGAGAGATCGGCCGCGCTTCCGATGCGCAGCTCGTGAACGCCTCGCGCCTGCTCTACATGATGATGCAGGACGAGCTGACCGCAGGCGTGCTCGCCGCCCGCGGGCAAAATCAGGATCAGGCGCAGGATCAGGCACGAGAGCCGCAGAAACTCGACGATGACCCTCTGCTTTCGGACGAGGAGCGCAAGGCCTTTCACGCCTCCTACGACTGGTGCATGTTCGCGGTCTTCTGGGAGGGCCAGCCGGTCGCCCAGTCCGGCTGGGGCGCGCCGGTCAGCCTCGTGCCGCGCCAACCCGGACTGCACGATTTCATCGCCGTGGGCGATCATTGGCGCAGTTACGGATTGCCTGGCCGCGATCCCCGCCTGCTGGTGGTGGTGGCGGAACGCGACACCATGCGCGAATTCTCGATGGTTCCGGTACTGCGCAAGCTGGCCCTGCCGCTCCTGCTGCTGATCGCGGCCAGCATGCTCGTGCTCTGGTGGACCCTGCGCAAGAGCCTGTCCGAAGTCGAGCGGCTGGCAAGCACGCTGAACGCCCGCTCGCTGGCGGACCTGACACCGCTGGCGCGCGGCGACTGGTCGCGCGACCTTGGCCCGCTGATCGTCGCGCTGAACAAGCTGTTCGTTCGCCTCGACCAGGCCTACGAGCTGGAACAGGCCTTTACCGACGATGTCGCGCACGAACTGCGTACGCCGCTGGCGGCGATCCGCGCGCAGGCGCAGCTCCTGCGCAAGAGCGTGCCCGCCCCGCAGCAGGAGGAAACGAACCGCCTGCTCGCGGTAGTGGACCGGGCCGGCGACCTGATCGACGGGATGCTCACCCTTGCCCGTCTGAACGCGACGGCGGTGTCCACCCGCTCGGTGGATGTCCATGCACTGGTGGCGGACGTCGTGGCCGAAACGCTGATCCATCTGCCCCCGGAAACGATGGAGTTCTCCGTCACGCCCGATCACATCGTGCGCTGGCGCTGCGACCCCTCCTCGCTGCAGATCGCACTCTCGGCCGTGATCGGCAACGCGACGGTCCATGCGCGGGACGGCGGACAAGTGGACATCGCCATCGTCCGCAGTTCCGATCGCCTTGCCATTACCGTGGGCGACCGGGGCTGCGGCGTGCCCCCGGCCGATCGCGACCGCCTGCTGCGCCGCTTCGAGCGCGGCACCGCGAACGAAGCGGGCAGCGGCCTCGGCCTGTCCATCGCGGTGAAAGCGATGAAGCTGGCAGGCGGGACGGTCCGGCTCGAAGATCGCCAGGACGGCGGCGGACTGCTCGTGGTCCTCAGCCTGCCCGCCGCGATCGATCATGGCCTAAGCGCATAACCCGCACCCTTGGGATCTCGCGCGGCATCCGAAAAGTCCGCCGCCTCTCCCGCCGCCGGTCAGCTATCTCTGTCGCCGGGCAAGGCCCCTACCAGTTCGAGCCGCTGCGGGACCGTGCCGATCGCGATTCCGTCCTGACGGAACCGGCGGAGGAGAGTGGCGAACGAATTGCTGCGCGCTCCGTAGGCCGCGCGGGGCGTGGCTACGTGGGCGAAACTGTTGAAGAATATCCGCCCATCGGCAATGGAATCGATGAACACGGAAGGCGCGGGCTCGCTGAGCACGCTTTCCTCGGCCGCGTAAGTTTCCAGCACGATCTTGCGAACTGCGTCTGCGTCGACATCGATCGGTACGGAGAACTGGATCTGCAAACGGCCCAGTGGGCTGGCCAGTGTCTTGTTGAGGACCGTCTTCGTGATCAGCTCGGAATTCGGCACGATCAGGGTGGAATGATCGGCCAGTTCGATTTCCGTCGACCGGACGCTGATCCGCTTGACGTCGCCCTCGTCGGTGCCGACGCGGACGAGATCGCCGATCTTTATGGGCCGTTCGGCAAGCAGGATGAGGCCCGATACGAAATTCTGCGTGATCGCCTGAAGGCCGAAACCGATCCCGACCGAGAGCGCCGAAAGCAATATCGCAATACGCTCGACACCAATCCCGAGCGAAGCCAGCCCCCAGATTACCGCGAGGGCCACGCCGACATAGCGCGCGACGAGGCTGACCGAATTGCGCCCGCTTCCGTCCAGATCCGTGGCGGGCAGGTATCGGTGATCGAGCCAGCGCATGAAGGCCCTGACAAGCGCCAGCCCGACGAACAGGACCAGCCCCCCGCGCACCAGCGCACCGGGCGAAACGCTGACGCCGCCGACTTCGAAACCTTGCGCAAGAAGGCCAAGGCGCCCGAACAGGCTGTCGACATTGCCCGCACCGAACGGCGAGAGCAGCATCCCGAGTGCCAGAATCACCACCGTGACGCGCAGGATTCCTGAAAGCAGAACGCCGAACTGGTCGATCGCACTGCCGCGCAGACCGAGGCTGCGAACCAGTGCATCCCCGAAGGGACTCGAACGGTCGAACACCGTCGAGGCGACATCGTCGATCGCCGCCATCAGCAGGTAGACGCCGGCGCCCAGCACGACCGCCCAGGCGATCATCTGCAGCACGAACAGACTGAACCCGAAATAGCCTGTGAGCAGGGCCAGGAAAGCGCCCCCAACCGCCACCCAGGCCAGCAGATTGACAAGGCCCAGCCCGGCAGCGACCTGCCCGCTCCCCTCGCTGGCCTGCGCGGAGCGAAGCCGGCCGAGCGTGACCAGGCTCGCCCCGATCAGGAGGATATGGCAGAGCGCGAGAATGGCCTGGGTACAGGCCGTGGCCGTCGCGCTCGTACCCAGCGTCAGATTGAGCGCGTTCGACATGATCGCGCAGAAGGCAAGACACCCGAGCACGATGGTATAGGGCCGCAGGCGAGAAGCGGCCTGGTCGCTCAGCCGGGCTATTCTCCATGAGGGCTGACTGCGCATGAGCAGCGCGCCCAGGACCGACATGGTGAAGCCAGAGAACGCCGCTGCGGCAACGAAGGTGCCCAGCAGCGCATTCCAGCTCGGCGGAACCATGGATGCCCAGCGCAGCCCCTGAACGAAGGCGAGCCCCGCCAGCAGCGGCGCCAGCGTGCCGACCAGCACCCGCCACAAGGCATTGGCCGAGCGGCGGACCGAGCGTGCCGGGAAACCTTCGGTGAGCATCTTTCGCCCGGTGCTTCGCACGAAAGAACGCAGCGGAACCAGGATGACGAATCCCACGATCAGGCCCAGCAGCGCGAGCCAGGGCGTGCCGTGATCGAAACTGTAGGCAATCTGGGACCGTCCCTGCTGGACGAACATCGCGGCGCGCCTGCTGTCGCGCGGCCAGGCGTGCGCGAGCGCACTCCAGAAACCGGGCGCCAGCGGAGAAGGCGAACGTGTAGACAGCTTTTCGCCCAGTTCCTGGGCCTGGCTTTCCGAAATCTCATCGGCAAGCTGCTGCGCCTCGACGGCGAGCAGGTTCCCGCGCTTGATCGCGGAGTCGATGGCAGAGCGCTGCTTTGCCAGGCTCGCTCGCTGCCGCTGGATGTCAGGGGCCTCTCCGCTGCTCGGCTGCGGCCCCAGCCCTTCGAGCTTGGCATCGAGCAGCGTGATCTGTTCCTGGAGCTTGGCGCTCGTATCGGTGGCCGAAGACTTGGCGGCCAGAACCTTGGCCCAGGCCAGCTTCTGATCGCTGTCGCTCATGCGCGCATCCATCGACCTGTCGACCGACCGGATGTCGCTCTCTGCCGCTGCAAGGTCCTGCGAAAGCGCAGCCAAAGGCTCCGATTGCGCAAGAACAGGCGTGGCCGCGGCGGGCATCAACAGCGCAAACATGACGAACATCAGCGCGAGCCTTTTCGCGAGCATTCGAGCGATCTCCGTTTTCCTGCAGCCCCGGCACCGCATGGACCGGCAACGCCGGCGCTATGTAGGCTGGGCGCCCTATCGGACACAATCGCGGAAGCGGGCAATGGAGTGTGATGCTCGGCGGACAGAATCTGCCGATGGCACGGGACGCTCCTCGATCACCCCAGAGCCAGTTCGTTCGGCATTTATTGGCGTCAGCTGATCAGGCGAAGTGGAAAGTGCTCAAGCATCTCTTGGCAAGATCGTTTCCGCCGAGACTCAGCTCGTTACAAAATAGTTCCCAGCAAGGACCACTAACTCATCTACGCACCGCGAAACATCTAGTCAGTTTTTCAAATGTCACACCCGACCAACCCCAAACCGTTATTCATTTCATAGAAATGTCATAAATAGTCTTTGAACTTTCACAAAATTCTTTTGTCCCCGTCTCCTCCCCATCCCTCTCTTCACCCTCGATTGCGGACCCGATCCGGGCCGCGGTTTCGACCAATGGAAGATGAGGGAAACGACAATGTGGAACAGGCGCAGTCTCTGGCTGGTATCGACAGCTCTCGCCTTCGCGGCGCAGCCCGCGCTGGCGGAGGCTGAAACGGGGGCGGCCGCTCCCACGCAGGACGATGGCAGCATCGTCGTCACCGGCTTCCGCGCCAGCCTCCAGGGTGCCCGCGACGTGAAGCGCAATGCCACGATCATCCAGGACTCGATCGTCGCCGACGACATCGCCGCTTTCCCGGACCTCAACCTCGCCGAAGCGCTCCAGCGCCTTCCGGGCGTCGCCATCAACCGCGAAGCCGGCGAAGGCCGCCGCGTCAGCCTGCGCGGCCTGGGACCGGACTTCACCCGCGTCCAGCTGAACGGCATGGAAGTGCTGGGCAACGTCGACTCCCCGCAGGACAGCCGCGGCCAGGGCACCCGTGACCGCGCGTTCGACTTCAACATCTTCGCCGCCGAACTCTTCAACCGCGTGGATGTGCGCAAGTCGTTCTCGGCCGAGCAGACCGAAGGCGGGCTGGCCGGCACCGTAGGTCTCTATACCGCGCGTCCGTTCGACTATTCGGGCACCAAGGTCGCCTTCTCCGCTTCGGGCGGCACCAATACGCTGACCAAGGACTTCCAGCCGCGCCTCACCGGCCTCGTCTCCAAGAACTGGGGCGATTTCGGCATCCTCGTCTCGGCCGCCTATAGCCATCGCCAGACCCGCGAAACCGGCGTCGACACGTATCGCTGGCGCCTGAACAAGGCCAACGGCTCGGACATTTCGGCCCTGACGCAGGAGGAGCAGGACAAGATCAATTCCGGCGAACTGCACTTCGCGCGCGGCAACCGCCAGTCGGTCTGGGACAGCACGCAGGACCGCCTTGGCGTGACCGCGTCGGCGCAGTGGAACCCGGCCGACACCGTCCACCTGACGCTGGACGGCCTCTACGGCAAGTACAAGGCCGACCGTTTCGAAACCCACCTCGCCTCGCGCGGCGGCGGCGGTTCGACCTGGCTCGGCGGTAGTCAGACTTTCGCCGGCGTGACCTACCCCAACTCCACCATCAACGACATCGAATGGAACGAGCAGAACGAGGTGACCTACCTCGATGTGTCCGGCGCCCAGACGGCCACGGAAACGCGCATCCAGAAGACCACCAACACCTTCAAGCAGCTTGTCCTCAGCGGCGATGCCGAGATCGTGCCCGGCCTGAAAGCCACGTTCCTGGGCGGCATCGAGCGCTCCAGCTACGACATGCCGGTGGACGACCACTTCTATACCGAAGCCTATGGCGACGTGATCTCCGACTATCGCGGCGGCAACTACTCGCTGGTCAACACTTATGGCTGGGACACGGGCGACGCGGCGAATTACCACGCGCACGAAATCGACATGAACCAGAGCTTCCAGGACACCGCCTTCGACAACGTCAAGGGCGCGCTGGCCTATGAGATCACCCCGGACGACAAGATCTCGATTGGCGGGGAATGGCGGCGCTTCAAGAACTCGGGCTACAAGCGCACCTACAACGACGCGCTGCTGACCGCATTCAAGAACGGCACCGTCAGCGCCGATATCAGCGATTATTCGAAGGTCTATACCGGTTACAAGGGCCAGGACTGGGTGATCGTCGATTACGACAAGGCGCTCGACGTGCTCGGCATCGACCGTAGCGACTATCTGACCACCAAGAACAGCGTCTTCGCGGTGGAAGAGCGTACTGCTGCCGGCTATGTCCAGTATGACTGGAACCACATGCTCGGAAACCTGCCGTTCCGCGGCAATGTCGGCGGCCGTTACTACCACACCGACATCCTTTCCGCGGGCATCGGCACGGTGGGCGGAACCGATACCCCGATCGCCGTCTCATCGAGCTACCAGGGCTTCCTGCCCGCCATGAACCTGATCTTCGACGCGACGAAGAACCTCGTGGTCCGTGCCTCCGCCGCGCGCAACATCAACCGGCCTTCGCTCGGCTCGCTGGCGGTCAATGGCACCGTTTCCGTGGGTGACAACGGCGAACTGTCAGTCTCGGTCGGCAACCCGGCGCTGGGGCCCTACAAGTCCACCGACCTCGACCTTTCGCTCGAATATTACTTCGGCAAAGTCGGATCGGTCAGCGCGGCGCTGTTCTACAAGACGCTGGACGGTTTCATCACCACCCAAACCGTCAACGACGTGCCCTACAGCGAGACCGGACTTTCGACCGACCTCGTCTCGGGCGTGACGGGCAGCACCGTCGTCACCTCGTTCTCGCGCCCGGTGAACCTGGGCAAGACCGACCTCTGGGGCCTGGAACTGGCCGCGCAGACCGACTTCACGTTCCTGCCCGCGCCCTTCGACCACTTCGGTACGGCGGTGAACTTCACCTACGTCAATTCGAAGTACGACTATTCGACGATGTACACCGGCGGCGCCAGCACCACGCTGGAGGGCCTGAGCAAGTACAACGGCAATATCACGCTCTACTACCAGGATGCCAAGTTCGACATTCGCGGATCGGCCAACTATCGCAGCAGCTACGTCTACAGCGCGGCGCCGATCACCAGCACGCTGGGCTTGGACCAGGATCTCTCGGGCTATGCCGCGACGATCTATGTCGATGCCTCGGCCCACTACAAGGTAATGGAGGGCGTCCAGCTCACGCTCGACGCGATCAACCTCACCAACCAGCACGAGAGGCAATACTCGGACAGCACCAAGCGCCTCTACGTCAACACCCGTTCGGGCACCACGATCATGGGCGGCGTGCGCTTCGAATTCTGATCGCCTATGCCCTTGTAACAGCCCACCCGGCAGGCAGGCCGCTCACCCGGAACTGCCTGTCGTTTCCGGCCCGGACGCCGCCGCGTCCGGGCCGGCTTTCATCGGGCCTCGCTTCCCGGTTTTCAGTCACATCCATTTCACATGACTGTCATCTGGCCGCGCTAGGCGCGCCCTCGAAAGGGCGCTCCCCGTGTCTTCGCTCCTCCCCGGTGCCCGGTCGCGCCGTCTTGCTGCCTCATGCCTCGTGCTTGCCATCGTCCCGGTGGCCGCCGAGGCGCGCGAAGCACAAGTTTCGCTCCACGTTCCGGTGCTGCGCCTTGCCGACGCCCTGGCGGAGATTTCGCGCCGCTCCGGCGTGCAGATCGTCACCTCGATACCCGCCGACCTGCGCACCACGCACCCGGTGCGGGGGCGCTTCGGGGTGGAAGAGGCGATCCGGCAAGTGACCGACAGGCTGCCCGTCACGGTCAGGCAAGTGCCGGGCGGCTATCTGGTGACCCCCGCTCCCGCGCCCTTGCCGGTCACCGTGCCCCTGCCGGGGCCAGGCGAGCCGGTCGTGCAGGAACCTCCCGCAGAACCGATCGTTGTCACCGGCTACCGCGAAAGCCTGCGCCAGGCCGTCGCCGTGAAACGCGCCGCCCGCTCCACCCTGGAAGTGACGCGCGCGGAGGACATTGCCGCCTTTCCCGATCACAACGCCGCCGATGCCCTGCAGCGCCTGCCGGGCATCGCCATCAGCCGGGACAACGGCGAAGGGCGGCAGATCTCGCTGCGCGGGCTGGGCCCGCTGTTCACCCGCACCACGCTGAACGGGATCGAAGCGCTGGCGACGACCGCTTCCGGCATGGACAATCGCGGGTCCGCCAGCCGCCAGCGGCGCTTCGACTATTCGGTTTTCGACGCCGGGCTGTTTTCCGGGGTGGAAGTGCGCAAGACCTGGTCCGCCGATCTCGACGCCGGAGGCATCGGCGGTACCGTCGCGCTCCACACGTTGCGGCCGTTCGACCGGCCGGGCGATGTAACCCTGCTTTCGGTCCAGGGCCGCACATCGGGGAACGACAGCGCCGTCACCCCGCAGATCACGGCCGAAGTCTCGCGCCGGGGCGACAATTGGGGCGCGCTGTTCGCCGCCTCCTACAGCCGCAACGCAGTGACCGAATACGGCTATCGCAACTGGGACTGGGTGCCCGTGACGTTCGGAACGGCGAACATCGGCCCCGGCGTCGGCGCCGCAGACCGGGCGCGACTGACCGGCGACGGCGATCCCGTCTACATGTCGCGTGGCCAGACCTATTCGACATGGACCAACCGTTTCGACCGCCTGAACCTGGTCGGATCGCTGGAGCATGAGAGCGACGATGGCCTGCATGTCACGCTCGACCTGATCCACGCGCGCCTGTCCAACCACCGCGGCGAATATTCGCTGGCGGCGGCCGGCACCAATGGTCTCACAAGCGGCACCGTGGACGGAACGCAAGTGCTCGATTCGGTGAAGATCGTCGGCAAGACGATGGTCGCAGCGGATTTCAGCGGCATCGACATGCGGACCGAGCGCAAGATCACCGAGGATCACACCGATTTCAACCAGGCCGTGCTTTCCCTGCAGCGCCCGCTCGGCGCTTCGACCCGCGTCGAGGTTCGCGCCGGCTATGCCCGATCGGACTTCGAGGAACCGGTGTTCGACAAAGTGTTCCTGGAAGCCCCGGGCCAGGATTTCGCCTATGCCGCCACTGGCGCGCATCCGCGAAATGCTTATGGCTTCGACATTGCCGAGGCGGCGAACTGGAACCTCATGCGCGCCGATGTGCGCGAGGATGCCATCCTCAACCAGAATGCAACGGCCCGGGTCGAACTCGTTCGGCGGCTCGGCGCGCATGTCGAACTGCGTATGGGCGGCAGCTACCGGTTTTTCGGCAATAGCGGCTACGAACGCCGCGTTACCGCCGATTATCGCGGCGGGGCCGAACAGGCCGCCACCGCTCTGATCCACGCGCGCTCTCTCGCGCGCTACGTCGTCGCCGATCTTGACGCCACTTTCGCGGCGCTCGGCCAGGCCCGTGACCTCACCGCCACCTCCAACCTTCCCGGCACGGCCTACCGCGTGCGCGAGAATGGCTACGCCGTCTTCGCCCTCGGTCAGTTCGACTTCGCGCTGGGCACGGTCCCGGTGGAGGCAGAACTCGGCCTTCAGTACCTGCGGATGGACACCCTGTCCTCGGGCGAAGCGAGCGACGATACGACGCTGATCGCCGTAGGGCAGCGCAGCCGCCATTCGGCGTGGCTGCCCTCGCTCCAGGCAAGGCTTGACCTGGCGCCCGACGTGCGCCTGCGCCTTTCCGCCAGCCGCAACCTGAACCAGCCCGACGTCGCCGACGTGCGCGCCGCTGCGTCGGTCAACTCGACCCCGTTCGGCGGCACGGTCGAGACGGGCAACCCTGCGCTCAAGCCTTTCGCAGCGACCGCGCTGGATCTCTCGCTGGAACGCTACATGGGGCACGATGGCTATGCCTCGCTCGGCCTGTTCTACAAGCGCATGGCGTCCTTCATCACTTCCGAAACCACGGTCATGGCTTATGCCGAGACCGGGCTGCCGCTGTCCTTCCTCTATGACGGGCTGGACGGATCGGCACTGTACAACGTGGTGCGGCCCCTGAACGGCCAGGGCGCCTCCATCGTCGGCGCCGAAGCGGCGGTCCAGCGCGATTTGCGCTTCCTGCCCGCGCCCTTCGACCGGCTGGGTATCCAGGCCAACCTGACATATGCCGCGGGCCACAGCGAGGTGATCTACGACGGAACCGCGATGGAGCTGCCGTTGATCGACCTCTCGCGCTGGTCGGGCAATGCCACGCTCTACTACACCGGCCGGACCTGGGACGCCCGCGTGGCAGCGGCATGGCGCGGCACCTATCGCATCGACATCGGCAACAACGGCAACATCGGCGAATGGATCGAGGGCGCGATGACGCTGGATTTCGCGGCTCACGGCAAGCTCACGGGGAACCTGCAGGCCATGTTCGAGGCCCGCAACCTCACTGACGCGCCGATCACGCAATATACCGACCGGGAGGCCAAACGCCTGCTGGCGCGGACCCGCTCCGGCCGGGTCTTCTCGCTTGGCATGCGCTGCACGTTCTGATGACGGAAAAATCGCTCCTGTCCCCGCCGGGCACCCTCATGCCTCTACACTCCGAGCGCGGCGGTTTTTCTCGGCCGCGCTTCTTTCGACCGGGATGCCGCGCATGTTCATGAGCAATGCCACCAGCCCGCTGCTGGCCGGGGTAGGCCGGTTGAAAAGCTATGTGCGCAAGCGCATGCGCGATCCCGACGGTGTGGAGGACGTTGTGCAGGAAACCCTTGCCAGGGTGATGGAACAGGAACAGCGGCAGGCCATCGAACATCCGCTGGCCTATGCCTTTCGCGTGGCGGATTCGGTAATCCTCGCCGATGTGCGCAAGAGCGGCCAGGCAAACCGGCCGGGCAGCGAACTCGACCTGCTGGAACTCGTTTGCGACATGCCGCTGGCGGACGAGGTGCTGGACTACCGGGAGCGTTTCGCCCGCTTCGAAGCCGCGCTTGCGCGGCTGACCCCGATGCGGCGCAGGGTCTTCCGCCTGCGCCATGTCGATGGAAAATCCCGGCAGGAGATCGCCTCGGAACTCGGGCTGAACCTGGAGGCCGTGAAGAAGCACCTCGTACGCGCCATGGCGGACCTGACGCAAGCCTTGGAGGGCGATCTGGACACGGCCGGAGAGGGGCACAAAAACAATGGATGACCAGCTGACTACGCTCGAACTCGCCGCCGACTGGGCCGACCGCTTCGATGAATTGACCGCCGACGAGCGCCGTGAACTGGCGCGCTGGCTGGGAGAAACGCCGAAGAATGCCGCCGCCTTTGCCCGGATGCGCCGGCTGCTGGGCGATCCCGCATTGATCGATGCGCTTGATGGCGAAGATAGCCCCATCCAGGACTTGCCGCCGCTGCAGCAACTGCGTTCGGGCGCGGGAACGCGCCAATACGGCCGCTCCGATCGGCGCGGACCGCTGGTCGGCCGACGTCAGGCCCTTGCGGCCGGACTTGCCGGTGCCCTTGCCCTGCCCTTCGCTGGTCTCTGGTTCGCGAGAGAGCAGGCAGCGGAAACGTCCCCCAGCCTGCGCTTTGCCACCCGCACAGGCGAGCGGCGGCGCTTCCAGCTGCCCGACGGGTCCGGCCTGCTGCTGGACGCGGCATCGCGGGTGGCGGTCGATTTCTCGGAAGGGCGCCGCCAAGTCCGCCTGGAACAGGGCGCCGCGCGCTTCGACGTTCGCCACGATCCCTTGCGGCCCTTCGAAGTCCGCACGCCGCATGTCGGCATGGTCGCGCTGGGCACCAGCTTCAGCGTCGATCATCTGGCCGAAGCCAGCGAACTGCGCGTCTTTTCCGGCCGCGTGCGCCTTGACGTGGCGGGCCAGGCCGCCCGCGTGGTGCCCGCCGACCGCTGGGCCCTTGTGCACGGCGCCTCCTTCTCGACCGGCTCGTTCGATCCCGCCACGCATCCCGACTGGCAGAGCGACTGGCTGGACGCCGACGCCATGCCGCTGGGCTTCGCCGTCCAGCGCCTGGCCCGCTACAGCCCCGCGCCCGTGCGGATCGCCGATCCGAAATTCGCCAGCCTCACGTTCAGCGGCCGCTTCCGCCTGGACAACCCGCGCCAGTCGCTCGAACTGATCGGCGCCCTGTTCGGCCTGAAACTGATGCAGCGGAAGGACGCGCTCTACCTTGTGTAGATATCCTGAAGTCATGCCGACCGGCCGGTGGCGACTTTTCCAGGCGCCTTGAATCGGCTCACGATTCGTCTTTCCGGTTGCAGGATGGGCCGCGCTCGGTCAGGCAGCGGATCGGCATTTCGGGGGGAAATCGTGCATCAACTTTGGATCGCAATCGGCACGTCTCTGGCGCTCGCCACAGGCCCTGCCCAGGCGGGCGAACCTGGAGATCCCGCTGCGCCGCCCTCTGTCACGGCGCTTTCCGGCTGCTGGGCTGGCACCGGCGAAGTCATGGGAAAACCCGTCAAGACCACGCTGGAAGGACGCTCGATCCTCCTTGGCGCCATGTTCTCCGTCGACACGGAAAGCACGGCCAGGGACGATACCGCCGACCGCTACGCCGCACATCTCGTTTTTGGCGGCACGATGGTGCTGTCCGGCAGCAGGGACGACATCACGGGCTATTGGGCCGACAGCTTCGGGGGCGCCATGACGTCGACCGGAACCGGCACCAGCAAGGTCGGCGGCTTCGACATCACTTATGCCTATGCGGATGCGCAATTCGTGAACCATTGGGAGGTTCAGGCGGATCGCATCCACTGGCGCATCGTCGCGCTTGAACCCAGGAAGGCGGAGCAGCCTTTCGCGGACTACACCTTGACGCGGGTGGAGTGCCCCCCGGCCAGGTGAGAGGCGCCCTTCGGAGGGCAATGACCGGCTGAAGCAGCGCCGGTCGTGTAGCAATCCGGGTTCGGTTCAAGCCGGGACGCTGCTCGCATCGCCAAGGTCACGGCCCTCCGGCCAAAGCCCGATCGAAATCAGGCGAACCGCTTTGCGCCGGCTACGCAGAGAAGGACGAACGCGGCGGAGGCAATCATTGGCCAGCCCACCGTCTCTCCCAGAACCACGCCTGCAAGGACCAGACCCAGGAACGGTTGGAGCAGTTGAAGTTGGCCGACGCCTGCAATTCCACCCAGCGCCAGCCCGCGATACCAGAATACGAAGCCCAGCATCATGGAGAAGACAGCGACATAACCGAAGCCGAGCCAGGCGCTGAAGCCGATCCCGGACCAACTGGCCGGCCTTGCCGCGACAGCGACGAGAGCCATGATCGGCAGCGGGATCAGCAGCGCCCAACTGATGACCTGCCAGCCGCCCAGCCGCCGCGCCAGCCTTGCCCCTTCCGCATACCCCAGGCCGCACAGCACGATCGCGGCCACCATCAGCAAGTCACCGGTTCCGGACCCGCCTCCACCGCTGCGAAGCGCGAAACCGGCTATCGCCGCCCCGCCCATCGTGGAGAATAGCCAGAAGGCGGGCTTGGGCCGTTCGCCGCCGCGAAGGACGCCGAAGATCGCCGTCGAAAGCGGCAACATGCCGACGAAGACGACGGAATGCGCGGCGGTTATGTGCTGGAGAGCCAGGCCCGTCAGCAGCGGAAAGCCGGCGACCACCCCGGTCGCGACGATGGCGAGAGATGGCACGTCCTCCCGCGCGGGCCTGCTTTGACGAAGGACGACCAGGAAGAACGCGCCCAGCAGCGCGGCGATGACCGCGCGCGCCGATGTCACGAACAGGGGACTCATATCCGATACGGCCACGCGCGTGGCCGGCAGCGAACCGCTGAAGATGATAACGCCCAGAAGGCCACTGCCCCAACCGGCGGTACTGCGTTCCATAGATCCCTCGCTTTCGCGATCCGGGTAGAACGAATTCGCTGGCTCAAACAGGAACAGAACCTTACAAAATGGCATAATTGTATGCCTGAAGGTGCCCATACAAATGTCCGATACGATCGAACGACAGCTTGCAGGATCACGGACCCGAGGGCTGATGGACGCCATTCGAACGCGGATAGCGAGCCGGGTGCTCGGCCCGGGCGACCGCCTGCCCTCGGTGCGCAGCTTTGCCGACACCATGGGCGTTTCGCCTTCGACGGTCGTGGAGGCATACGACCGTCTCGCCGCCGAAGGCGTGATCCGGGCCAAGCGGGGGTCCGGCTTCTACGTCACCGGATCGAACATGCCGCCGCTCGCCATCGGCGAACTCGGGCCGCGCCGCGATCGCGCCGTCGATCCTTTCTGGGTATCGCGGCAATCGCTGGACGCCGATGACACCATGGCAAAGCCCGGTTGCGGATGGCTCCCCGCCGACTGGATGCCGAACGAGGCCTTGCGCAAGGGGCTGCGCAGCCTCGCCCGCGGGCAGGCCTCCATTCTGACGGACTATGGCGGCACGCGAGGATCGCTGGCGCTTCGGCGGCTGCTTCTCGGCCGCTTCGCCGATGAGGGGATCGAAGCCGGCGCCGATCAACTGCTGCTTACCGGCTCGGGAACGCAGGCCATCGATCTGATCTGCCGCTTTCTGCTGCGGCCGGGCGACACCGTGCTGGTGGACGACCCCGGCTACTTCAATTTCCAGGCTTTGCTGCGCGCACATCGGGTCGAGCTGGTGGGGGTTCCCTACACCCATACAGGCCCCGATACGGCCGCGTTCGAGGCCGCGCTGAAGGCGTACAAGCCCCGCCTCTACATCACCAATTCAACCCTCCATAACCCGACCGGGGCGACCATGTCGCCGCAGACGGCACACCGACTTCTGAGCGCGGCGGCCGCGCACGATCTGATCGTGGTCGAGGATGACATCTTCACCGATTTCCAGCCCTCTGCCTCGGCGAGGCTGGCCGTGCTGGACGGTTTCGACCGCGTCATTCGAATTGGCAGCTTCTCCAAGACGCTGTCAGGGTCGGTCCGCTGCGGCTACATTGCGGCGCGGGCGGACTGGATCGAGGGGTTGATCGACCTTCAGGTCGCGACGAGTTTCGGCGGCCCCAGCCCCGTGGCGACGGAACTGATTGCCAGCGTGCTGGCCGGCGGCAGCTATCGCAAGCACATGAGCGAGCTTCGCCAGCGGCTGGCCGTGTCCATGGACAGGACGGCGACGCGGCTGGACAGGCTTGGGATCACGCCCTGGACCATGCCGCGAGGCGGCTTCTATCTCTGGTGCCGGCTTCCAGACGGGCTGGATTCGGCGGACATTGCAAACCGATGCCTGAGCAAGGGCGTGGTGCTGGCGCCGGGGAACGTCTTCAGCGTATCCCAGTCGGCCGCGCCCTATCTCCGCTTCAACGTCGCGCAATCCGACAGTCAGCGTGTCGAAGACACCCTTCGCGCCGCCATCGATGAAAGCGGGTAGGTGCAGCATGGTGCGCGGACCGAAGCGACCTGCCGAGCCGCCCGAGGAACCGAACCATCACTCGGCCGGGGGAGGCTCGATCAGGGTGAAGGCGATCGGTTCGGCTTCGATGGCCGGCATGATCTTTTCCAGCGCTTCGGAGAGTTCGGCCTGCCGGAAAGGCTTTTCCAGCCGCGGCAGATCCGATGCAAGGCCCACCGCATCGGAGTAGCCGGAGGTGATCAGCACCGGCATCAGCGGCCTGAGTGCCAGGCATGCTCTTGCCAGTTCGACGCCGGTCATCGCCGGCATCAGGTGATCGGTCACCATGACGCATATCCGCGCGTCCGTTTGCACGAGCGCCAGGGCTTCGGCCCCGGAACCGGCCTCGACGACCTCGAAACCGAGATCGACGAGCATATCGGCCGTACTCGCCCGGACCAGGTCCTCATCGTCGACGAGTAGCGCGACGCCCGCAGCGCGGACCTGCCGCACCGGCACCGCATCGAGAGGCACTTGCGGCGCCGAGGTCGCCGGAAACCAGAGCGCGATCGTCGTGCCGGTGCCGAGCGCGCTGTCGATCTTGAGGGCGCCTCCCAATTGCCGCGCCAATCCATGCGCCATGGACAGGCCCAGCCCGGTTCCCTGTCCTACGCCCTTGGTGGAGAAGAACGGTTCGATCGCGCGCTGCTGGGTCTCTTCGTCCATGCCATGGCCCGAATCCGAGACGCGGATCACCACATAGGCAGCGCCGTCCATGCCCGCGGCCACGGATTGCGCGGAATCGCAAAGCTGCGCAGTGATGACCAGCCCGCCCCCCTGCGGCATCGCATCGCGCGCGTTGACCGACAGGTTCAGCAAGGCCATCTCGACCTGATGGGGATCGGCGTTCGCCATCGGCAGATCCGCAGCCAGATCGAGCCTTAGCTGGATCTGCGGGCCCATCGTCGTGCCGATCAGCTCGGACATCCCGATGATCAGCGCGGTCATGTCCACCGGCTCGGGCTTCAACGGCTGGCGCCGGGCGAAGGCCAGCAGGCGTTGGACGAGGGTTCGGGCCTTGTCCGCCGACTGCAAGGCGCCATTGATCAGGCGCTGCTCGCGCTCGCCGCCGACTTTCCGGCGATGCAGCATGTCGAGGCTGCCGATGATCGGCGTCAGCAGATTGTTGAAGTCATGCGCGACGCCGCCGGTCAGCTGCCCCATCGCTTCCAGTTTCTGCGACTGGCGAAGGGCTTCCTGCGTCCGGACGAGTTCCCGCGTGCGCTCCTCGACAAGGTGCTCCAGCGTGGCGGCCGAAGTCTTCAGCGCCTCTTCCATGCGCTTGCGCTCGGTGATGTCGATCGACACGCCGGACAGGCCGATGGGAGAGCCGTCCGGCCGGAACGCAGGCTGCCCCCGGACGCCGATCCAGCGGGTCTCGCCGGACTGCGTCAGGACCCGGTATTCGACATCGTAATCGCAGCCCGTCTTCAGGCTCGTGCCGATGGCGGCATTGACCCAGGCACTGTCGTCAGGGTGGATCGAGGCATGGAGGTCCTCGTACGTGAATGGCAGGGCGGGATCGCGGCCGAAATTCTTGCGGCAGGTTTCGGAAGCATCGAGCGTGCCCGAAACGACGTCGAACGACCAGGTTCCCATTCGCCCCGCCGCCAGCATGATGGCCTTGAGGCGGGCGTCTTCCCGGTTGCGATCGAGCAGCCGCGCGTTCTCGACCGCAATCCCGGCCAGCGCGGCAAGGCTTTCCAGGCGCGCCACGCTGGCCGCGTCCGGCGGCTCCGGTTTCGACCAATAGGCGCCCAGCGCCGCGATGGCTTCGGGCCGGCCGATCGGTGCTATCGCAAGGCTGCGAACGAACGTCGGCGCATAGGCTGCCTGCGGAATGCGCGGATCGTTGCGGACATCGGCAATCGACACCGTCTCGACGTGCTGCATCGCCCAGCCGGAGATACAAAGCTTCGCATCGAACCTGTTGCCGCTCCACAAAGGCGCAGCGGCGTCCTCCGCCACATAGTGGCATAGATCACCGTCCTTCAGCACGACCGCGATCCCTTTGGCCCCCACGGCACTCCGCGCCGTATCGCGCAGGATGTCGACAACCGTGGCCATGGACCGGGCCGTCGCCAGGCGCTCGCTGGCCTCGATCAGAAAAGACTGCGAATTCGTGGACTGCGGCGAGGGAGCGTGGCTGTAGGTCATGAACGCCTTTCAGTCCGCACAGCTAACATAGTGTCCGGCCCGGTGCGACGGGGAAATGCAGCCGGTTCGGCCTCTTGCCCGATAACGAGCCCGGACGTGCCGAGCGCAGGAGCGGGCCCGAGGGCTTGCATACCATACCCCCCTAGGCTATTTGGCTCGCCATGACCGGATCGACGATTCCGGTGGCCAAAGTCGAAACCAGGGGAAGAAATGGCTCACATCAGCGAAAACCGCGACGCACTGCTGGCACGGGTCAAGCGAATCGCCGGGCAGATTGCGGCGGTGGAACGGGCGATCGCCGGGGACGCCGACTGCAGCGAAGTCCTCCACGTCGTTGCTGCGGTGCGCGGGGCCGTGAACGGCCTGCTGGACGAAGTCATCGTCGATCATCTCGAAGCGCATGTCGCGGCGCCGGGCCTGTCCGAGGAGGAGCGTCACAAGGGCGCGGAGGATCTGGCGACCGTGATCCGGAGGTATACGAAGTGAGCGGACAAGCACCCGCCATGGCCGCCCCCTTGGGCAATTTCACGCACCTCACCCATGAGCACGTCTTCCTGGGCGCTGCGCATGACGAGAATGCGCGGCGGACGCGCTGGGTGGTGGCACTCACGGCGGCGATGATGGTGGGCGAGATCATCGCCGGCTACGCAACCGGATCGATGGCGCTCCTGGCAGACGGCTTCCACATGGCCACGCATGCCGGGGCGCTCGGCGTGGCGGCCGCCGCCTATGCTTATGCGAAGCGCCACGCGCGCAGCAGTGCCTTCAGCTTCGGCACCGGCAAAGTGGGCGACCTGGCTGGCTTCGCCTCGGCGCTCGTGCTGGGCATTGTCGCCTTTGCGATCGGCGCGGAATCGCTCCTGCGTCTGTTCGAGCCGATCACGGTGGCATTCGCCGAAGCGACGTGGATCGCGGTCCTCGGCCTCGCGGTCAACATCGCCTCCGCCTTCCTTCTTTCCGGCGGTCATGATCATGGTCACCATCACGGGCATGGCCACCACCATGGGCACGGGCATGGCCACCACCATGAGCACGGGGATCATCATGGCCACGGCGGCGACAACAACTTGCGCTCGGCTTATGTCCATGTGCTCGCCGACGCCCTGACATCGGTGCTGGCGATCGCAGCGCTTCTCGCTGGCCGCTACCTGGGGTGGATGTGGATGGACCCTGTCATGGGCATCGTCGGCGCGGTCGTGATCGCACGGTGGTCGTGGTCGTTGATGCGCGACACGGCGACGATCCTGCTCGACCGGACCGACGATCACGTCGCAGAGGAAGCACGGGAACTGATCGAGACGCCGGGCGACGCGCAGATCACCGACCTCCACGTCTGGAAGGTCGGCCCCGAAGCCCACTCGGCTATCGTCAGCGTGGCGGCCAGGCCGGGCATCGACGCCGCCGAAATCCGTCGCCGGCTGGTGCCGGTTCACGAGCTGCAACACCTGACGGTCGAAGTCGCACACGTCTGACGTGCGGCAGATCGGATAGCGAACTGAACCTCGAAACCAGCGCGGGACAGCTTGACCAACATCGTCATCCTCACGGGAGCCGGGATTTCCGCCGAGAGCGGCATTGCCACGTTCCGAAGCTCCACCCCGCGCTGGGACGATCGCGCACTTGAAGCGCTTTGTTCGGCCGAGGGCTTCGCGGGGGACCGATACAAAGCGCATGATCTCTACGACGCCAGAAGGGCCCAGCTGGCGCAAGTGGAGCCCAACGCCGCCCACCTCGCCCTCGCCCGCCTCGAACGCCACTGGCAGCGCGAGAACCGGGGTGAATTCACGCTCATCACGCAGAACATCGACAATCTCCACGAGCGTGCGGGAAGCCGGCAGGTCCTGCACATGCACGGCGAATTGGACGCGGCGCGGTGCGAAAGCTGCCAACGCAGCTTCTCCTGGACCGGCAGTCTCGCCGTTCGCGAGGATTGCCCGGCCTGCGAAGAACCGGCGCTGCGACCGGACGTCGTCCTCTTCGGAGAAGCCCCTTATCACCGACAGCGCAGCGAAGAGCTGTCGGCTCGCGCAAACCTGTTCATCGCCATCGGGACTTCGGCAACGGTGCACCCGGCCGCCGGGCTCGTGAAGCACGCCCGTAACAACCGCGCGATCACGATCGAGGTCAATCTGCGGCGCTCGGACAGCCCGGACTTCCGGCGCTTTTTCGAAGGTCCGGCAACGCGCGAGGTTCCGGCGCTGGTCGATTACCTGACGATCGAGTCCGGCGCGGAAGGCTGACCTCGTCACACCGGTCCCAGTCAAGCAGCACGCCCGTCAGTCCCCGGCAAAGCCTGCGACAAGCCGACCCTCTTCGTTTCGCAACGGTTTCCTGTCCCTTACAAAATAAATGCTTAGCTGATATTGCATCTGCAACTCATTCGCATTAGTCCGCCGCCCGCAGATGGGGAGGCAGGGAGCTTCCCGCCTGAGCCATAGCCAGGGGAGGCTAAAAGATGTCCGTTCGAAGCACGATCCGCGCCCGCTATTCCGTTCCGTCCATGCTGGTGATAGGTCTGCTGACCGCCACCGCCGCCCGCGCGGAAGACACCGCGGAAGATCCCGAACCTGACGCCATCGTCGTCACCGGGGCCACGGAAACGACCGGTCTCAGCCTCTCCTCTCGCGAGACGCCGCAGTCGGTGACGGTTCTCGACAGCGCCCGCATGGAAGAACAGGGCCTTTACGACATCTCCGAAGTGATGGAGCAGATCGTCGGCATCCAGTCCAACCGCTCCAGCGCCTTGGGAACGGACGGCACCAACTACACCGCGCGCGGCTTCGCGGTGCAGAACTACCTCGTCGACGGGGTGGCCCGGCCCATCAATATCTATGGCTTCACCGAAGACACGGCCGACATGATCGCCTATGACCGGATAGAGGTCATCCGCGGTTCGGCAGGCATGATGACCGGCACCGGCCAGCCCTCCGCGGCGATCAACATGGTCCGCAAGCGCCCCGGCACGACCACCCGCGCCACCGCCGCCGCAACGGTGGGCTCCTGGGACATGTACCGGGTCGAGGGCGACGTTGGCGGAGCGCTGACGTCCGACGGAAAAGTGCGGGCCCGCGTGGCCGGGGCCCTGCAGGAAAACGACACTTTCATCGACCGCGAACACGTCAAGCGCCAGGCGCTCTACGGCGTGGTGGAAGCGGACCTCACCCCCAACACGCTCCTTACCGCCGGCGTGGAATATCAGAACTTCCGCAACGAAGCCGCCTCGCGCGGCGGGGTCCCGCTCTACTTCACCGACGGCACCAAGACGCATTTCGCGCGGTCGACCAATGGCGGCACGGACTGGTCGGACTTCCACCGCAAGAGCGTCAATCTCTTCGCGTCCTTGGCCCATGATTTCAGCAGCGACTGGCATCTGGAGGTCAGCGCCGAGCACAAGTCCGGCTCTTACGACGAGACGATCGGGTACTTCTTCGGCTCGTCGATCGACAAGGATACCGGCCTTGGCGGCACGCTCTATTCCACGCGCTGGGCATCGGACCTGACGCTGGACGCCGTCTATGCCAATTTGCGCGGCAGCTTCGAGGCGCTCGGCCAGGAACAGCATATCGCCCTGAACCTGAGCCACGCCGAGTTTGACGACGACCAGACGCTCTACCCCGGCTGGTGGGACGGCCCGGAATACATGAACTCCTCCATCAACGCCTACGAGTTCTTCGAGACCGGAAGCTACCCCAAGCCCGACCTGACGGCGACGGGCGCCCTTGGCGGCAATCGCGTTCGGACCACCAGCGCGGCAGGCGTGGCGCGGCTGAAGCCGATTGCGCCGCTCTCCATCATCGCCGGCGGACGCCTGACATGGTGGAAGCAGGACAGCTATTCGCAGGACGAAGGCGCGGCCCGGATCTGGACGCCGGGCACGCACGAAAAAGCCGTCTTCACGCCTTATGCGGGTATCGTGCTGGACTTCACGAAGACCATCTCCGCCTATGTCAGCTACGCCAGCGTGTTCGAACCGCAGACCAAGCGCACGGTGGACGGAGACATCATCGCGCCGCTTGAAGGCAATACTTACGAGGCCGGTCTCAAGGCCGATTTCCTCGACGGCAAGCTGAGCGCCAGTGCGGCGGTCTTCCGCATGAAGCAGGACAATTATGCCCTGGCCGACGGCGCCGGCATTTTCGCGCCGGACGGCAGCACGGCCTATCACGCGGTGTCGGGCATGAAGTCGAAGGGCTTCGAACTGGAAGTCACTGGCGAGGTGCTGCCCGGCTGGCGCGTGGCTGGCGGTTTCGCCAACGCCCGCGCGAAGGATCGCGACGGCGTGCGCCAGCTGCCGCAAGTCGCGAAGAACAGCTTCAAGATGTTCACGACATATCGCCTGCCCGGCGACCTCGACGGCTTGACGCTGGGCGGCAACCTGACGTGGCAGGGCAAGACGACGGCAGACGGCGAAGGCCCCAACGGCGAGATCTATACGCAAGGCAGCTTCGCGATTGTCGATCTTCTGGCAAGCTATCGCTTCTCGCAGCGGCTGTCGCTGGCGGTGCATCTCGATAACCTGTTCGACAAGACCTACTATTCGGGCCTGTTCATCGGCAGCGCGCGCTACGGTTCGCCGCGGGCCTTCACCGCATCGCTGCGCGCAAGCCTGTGATCGGGGGCCGCCCCAGGTCTCCTGCCTGATCGAATGGGAAGGACGGTTCCGTCAGGAGCCGTCCTTCCGCGCCCCTGCCCGACCCACGGCCTTACCAAATGCCCGCCCGCTGGCGGTCATAACGCGCCGCCGTCCGGCTTCGCGTCCAGGGCAAGGGTGGGGAGCAGTTCGGCTACCGTGGGATGAATGGGCACGGCCCAGCGCAGCGTATCGATCGAAGCGCCTGCGTTCATCAGGTCGAGCACGCCGCTGATCGCCTCGTCGCCCGACGTGCCGAGAATGGCGGCGCCGAGGATTTCACGCGTTTCGGCATCGGCGACGAGCTTCATGAAGCCCAGCGCTTCCGCCTTCTCCACCGCGCGGCCGACCCGGGACATCGGACGCTTGGCCACGAGCAACGATCGGCCGCTGGCGCGGGCCTGGCTCTCGGTCATGCCGACACGGCCGAGTGGCGGATCGATGTAAAGCGCATAGCCAGGGATCCGCGCACTGACGCGGCGCGCCTCGCCGTCGAGCAGATTGGCAGCGACGATCTCGTAATCGTTCCACGCCGTGTGAGTGAAAGCCCCCTTGCCGTTACAGTCGCCGAGGGCCCAGACGCCTTCGCATGTAGTGGCGAGCTGATCGTCGACCGTGATGTAACCGCGGGCGTCGGTGGCGATCCCCGCCTTGTCGAGGCCGAGGTCGTCGGTGTTGGGTCGCCGCCCGGTGGCCAGCAGGACATGGCTGCCATGGATCGACGGCGCGCCGGTCTGGCAGTCCACCCCAACGGAGACGCCCGTTTCGTGCGGCGCCAGGCTGATGCAAGTGGCCGAAGTGCGCACCTCGATGCCTTCGGCTTCAAGGATACTGCGAATTTCCTCGGAAACGTCCTCGTCCTCCCGGGCGATCAGGCGGGGTCCCATTTCCACCACGCTGACCCGGCTGCCGAAGCGGCGGAACATCTGCGCGAATTCCAGACCGATGTAGCTGCCGCCGATGACCACGAGATGCTGGGGCAGACTGTCGATCGCGATCAGATCGGCATTGGTCAGGAAGGCGACATCCTTGACGCCCGGCAGATCGGGGATAGCCGGACGGCCGCCGACATTGAGGAAAATCCGGGGCGCCGACAGACGGCGCTCACCCACCGCCATGAGCCCCGGGCCGAGGAAGGCCGCATGGCCGCGAACCAGCTCAAGTCCCGGCATGCCCTGAAGCCAATCCTCGTTGCCGTGACGGGCATCGAGGATGATCCGGCGTGCCCGCTCCGCCACTTTGGCCATATCGACCGAGACCGCACCGCTGCTCACGCCGAAATCGGCACCGCGGCGGGCGAGGTGAGCGGCATAGGCACTGGCCACCATCGTCTTGGTGGGTCTGCAGCCGGTGTTGACGCAGGTTCCCCCGACATGGCGGCGTTCGATGAGCGCGACGGTCATTCCGGCAGCCGTCAAGCGCCCCGCCAGCGCGGGACCGGCCTGACCGGCGCCGACGATGATGGCGTCGAAATGCTCGGTCATACCTGGCTCACGATCATGACGGCCGCCGCGATTGCCACGACATCTTCCAGAAGGGCCGCCGGGCGGTCGCTTCCGAAGGCCCTTGCCAGCGCCCCGCGCGCCGCCGCGCCGCCAAGCGTGCCGACGAGGGCACCGAGCGCGCCCAGCAGCAGCCCGGCGATCAGACTGCCGCTGCCAGCGCCGATGGTCGCCCCGGAGAGCCCGCCGGTCAGGATACGGCCCCCGAACTGCACCGGCACCTTGCGGCTGGGGGTTGAGGGAAGCTTGTCAGTGACGAGTTCGCCGAGGGCCAGGACGCCGAGGATCCAGGGCGTGAAGGCATAGCCCATGAACGCGAGCGGCGTATCGGCCACATGCAGGCCGCCGAAACGCGCCGCGAAAGCCGCTGCGGCCGGAGCGGTCATCGACCGCAGGCCCGCAACGATCCCGATCAGAAAGGCCAGCACGAGCATAAGTCGAACTCCTTATGAGTTGTTTCGCTTTTCGTTAACGCGTCTGCGGATCACTCTGGCCGGCGGCATGGCAGGAGAAGACGGCACATCGCTTGGGCCGCTGCCGGTTCGAAAGCTATACCGGCATTCCACCAAAGGCCAAGGCCGGGAGATCATGGATAGATCCAGACTGGCGCCATGTGCATCCTGCGGCCTCGGCTGTTTCGCTCAAGAACGGTATGCGCAGGCCGTCCGATCGGTCTAGACGGCACGGATGAGCCTTCTCGAACACACTCTCGCGGCCCTGGCGATCCAGGGCCTGTTTCGGCTTCTCACCGGAAACTGGTGGAGCGGGGCCGTGGCGGCCTCGGCCTATTTCCTGGGGCGTGAGGTGGCGCAGGCGGAGTATCGCTGGATCGAAGTCTACGGACATGGGCTGAGGGCGAATATGCCGTGGTGGGCGCCGATGGACCTGCGGGTATGGCCGAAGCTCGATCAGTGGGTGGACTGGATGGGGCCGATCGCGGCCACCAGCGCGGTCGCCTGCCTGCTGAACCGCCGCCGATGAGCAGAACCGCCTCGCGAGCCTTCCAGGAAGGTTCGCCGCGCGGTTGAACAGCCGTCATGGCTCGGCTTATCATGCGGCGATGAGACTTCTCCTTTCGGTCGCCCTGCTGACCAGCGCCCTTTTCGTGCAACCGCTGGCCGCGGTGCCGGACGACGACGTGCTGCGCTGGGTGGACCCGATGATCGGCACCGGCCCCGAAGGACATACCTTCCCGGGCGCCAGCGCGCCGTTCGGCATGGTGCAGCTCTCGCCCGATACCGACGCGACTTGCCAGATACGCGATTGCTACGCCCATGCCGCCGGCTACAGCTATCACGACAGCACGATCCAGGGATTCAGCCACACGCACTTTTCAGGAGCCGGGCACTCGGACCTCGGCGACCTGCTGGTGATGCCCGCCGTCGGCCCGGCCAGCGCCGTGAAGCTCGATCCCGGCAGCGCCGACCGGCCCGGTTCCGGCTATCGCCAGCGCTTCTCGCACGGGACCGAAGTGGCCAGCGCGGGCTACTATGCCGTGACCCTGGCCGACAGCGGCGTGCGTGCGGAACTGACCGCCGGAACCCGCGTCGGCATCCATCGCTATGCTTTCCCCAAGGACACGGACGCGCACCTGGTGATCGACTTGCGCAGCAGCCTCTACGATTATCCCGGCAAGATCCTGTGGTCGGGCCTGCACGTGCACGAGGACGGCACGATCACCGGTTTTCGCGAGACGCGCGGCTGGGCGCCGGGCCGCAAGCTGTTCTTCGCGATGCGCTTTTCCGCGCCGTTGAAAGACCACGCCTTCATCGACCGTGACGAGCACGTTCCCTACAAGGGCTTCCGCGCGCCGCAGGCGCTGCCGGGCCGGAGCGCGGACGGCGTGGCCGAGAAGCTGGGCAAGGCGCTGGAGGCCCGGCTGGACTTCGGCTCGCTGGACCGGCCGCTGGAAGTGCGCGTCGCGCTGTCCGGGGTGGACGAGCAAGGCGCCATCGCCAATCTCGATGCCGAGGGCGCCGATTTCGATACCGTGCGCCGCCGCACCGAGGGGCAGTGGCGTGACGCCCTGGCCCGGCTCAGCATGGACGCACCGCCGAAGATGCGGACCAGTCTCTATACCGCGCTCTATCACAGCCTGCTCGCACCCAGCGTATGGAGCGACACCGACGGGCGCTATCGCGGTCCTGACGATCAGGTCCACATCGCACGCGATTTCACGTTCCGCTCGACTTTTTCGCTTTGGGACACGTTCCGCGCCGAGCACCCGCTGCTGACCCTGGTACAGCCGGAAAGGACCACGTCCGACATCGTCAATTCGCTGGTCGCCAGCCGCGAGTACAGTCCCTGGGGCATCCTGCCGGTGTGGCAATTCGCCGGGCGCGAAACCTGGACAATGATCGGCTATCATGCCGCGCCGGTGATCGCCGATGCCTATCTCAAGGGCCTCGGCGGGTTCGATGCGGCGAGGGCGCTCGACGCGATGGTCGCCAGCGCCGACTATGCGCCCTACGGCGGCCTGGCCGAATATATCCAGCGCGGCTACGTGCCGATCGACAAGGAACCCGAGGCGGCATCGAAGACGGTCGAGTACGCTTACGACGACTGGACGATCGCCCGCATGGCGCAGGCCATGGGCCGCAAGGATCAGGCCGCGCGGTTCGCAAAGCGCGCCGGATACTGGCGCAATTCCTTCGACGCGAAGAGCGGCTGGCTGCGCGCTCGCAAGAGCGACGGCACTTTCCGCACGCCGTTCGATCCCACCGCGATCAACTACGGTTCGGACTATACCGAAGGCAACGCCTGGCAATATAGCTGGTTCGTGCCGCAGGACCAGGCCGGGCTGTTCCGCATGCTCGGCGGCGACGGCAAGGTCATCGCCCGGCTGGACGCCATGTTCGACTTCGACAATTCCAAACTCGACTATAGCCATGCCGAGGACATTTCCGGCCTGATCGGTCAATATATCCACGGCAACGAGCCGAGCCATCACGTCGCCTACCTCTACGCCCATGCCGGCGCGCCGTGGCGCACGCAGGAGCGGTTGAAGCAGATCGTCGACAGCCAGTACAAGCCCACGCCGGACGGCCTGTCCGGCAATGACGACCTGGGCCAGATGTCGGCCTGGCTGGTCTTCACGGGTCTTGGCTTCTATCCGGTGACGCCCGGATCCAACCAGTATGTGATCGGCCGCCCCTTTGTGAGCCATGCCGCCATCACGCTGCCCGGCGGCAAGACCTTCACCATCGAGACCGACGCCTTCTCCGACGCCAATCCCTATGTCGGCAAAGTGGAACTGAACGGACGCCCGCTCGACCGCGCATGGATCTCCGATGCCGAAATACGCGGCGGCGGCACGCTTCGCTTCGTGATGCAGGCCCGGCCCGACAAGGCATGGGGCTCAGGTCGCGGAGTCAGGCCCTTCTCGATGTCGGCGCACTGACCGTCCGCCCCGCCCCCGGCATGTTTCCTATCAGCGCATCGAACGACCATGCGCCGCCGCCGCGCGCGATGAGCGGCAGCAGGATCGCAGCCCAACTGAGGTGCGTCGGCCAAGCATCGGGATAGACGAATATCTCGATGACGGCGGTCATGCCCAGCAGGGCGGCTGCGGCCGGCCGGGTGCACAGCCCCAGCAACAGCAGGATCGGGAAGACATGTTCGGAATAGGCCGCCGCCCTGGCCGCGAATTCGGGCGATACGAGCGGCAGCGCATATTCGCTGCGGAACAGCTCGAAGGTGCCGGGGGTGATGGTAAGGATACCCTCCACCTTGGTGCGGCCGGACTGGAAGAAGACCGCCGCTATGCCCAGCCGGGCGATCAGCAGGAGCAGATCCTCGGGCAGGAGGCGGGCCGCCAGCGCGGCGGCGCGATCGGAAAAGGCTTGGAGCTTGGGCATGGCGCGGTGTTCCGTGAAAGAGCGCCCGCATCCGGCCAGGGCGGATCACAGCACTGGCCGGATGCGGGCTGAACGGGTTCGCTGAAGGGCTCAGGCCTTGGGCGTCAGCGAGCCGTGGCCCTTGGGCGTCTTGATCTTCTCGCACGAACCGGCCTTCACCAGCTTCCAGGCATTGCCCTGGTAGTCGGTCTTCGAAGTGCCGGCGCAGCTGGTGCCCGCACCGGCCTTGCAATCGTTCTTTCCGGCGAGCGAGACGCCGTAGCACTTTTCCATGGGGGCGGCGGGCGCCGCTGCGGCATGGCCGGCGACGGACAGGGCAAGGGCGGCGGCGAGCGCGGCGGGGGTCTTGTTCATGGCGGAAGTCTCCTCTCGTGCAGGCCGGTCATTCGGCCGCTTCATGAAAGCCAGTTCGGACCGATGCCGACGAAGGTTACAGTGCGCGGCGCCGAAATTTATTCTAGACAGACCTGTAACCTTTGCGGCCGCTTTCCCGAATGGGGGTGAGGAGCATCGATGCAGGCAAGCGAAGACGAACTGAGGGCGATGATGATCGGCGGGCTGAATGGCCACGCGCCGTCTCATGCCGCGTTGCTGCGTGCGCTTGTCCCCCTGCTCCGCGCTTTCTATCGCCGCCGCATGCAGGGCGGCGAAGACGATATCGAGGACCTCGTGCAGGAAACGCTGATCGCCGTGCATACCCGGCGCGCCACTTACGACCGTGACCGCCTGTTCACCCCATGGCTCTTTGCGGTCGCGCGCTACAAGATGATCGACCACTTCCGGCTCCGCCGCCGCAATTGCCCGATCGAGGGATTGGAGGAAATCCTGGTTGCCGAAGGTTTCGAGGATGCCAGCAATGCCCGCATGGACCTTGACCGCCTGCTTGCGGAGCTGCCGCCCAAGCAGGCGGAGTCCATCCGCGCCACCCGGATCGACGGTCTCAGCATCACCGAAACCGCCGACCGCGCGGGCCTTGGCGCGTCGGACGTGAAAGTCTCGGTCCATCGGGGTCTCAAGGCGCTGGCCGCCCGTATCGCGGGAGAGCGGCGATGAACGTCGAGACTTCTCATCGACACGCTCTCGGCCGACGTGAAGCCGGTGCGCCGCCACGCGGTAGCCCGGCGGATCGCGCTGGGCCTGCTTATGGGCGGCGCGGCCACCGCCATCCTGATCGCCATCGGCCTGGGCATCCGGCCCGATCTGGGCCTGGCGATGCGCGGCTATTCGTTCTGGGTGAAGTGGCTCTACACGCTCTCGCTGGCGGTCTGCGCGCTGATCCTGGTCGCCCGACTGGCGCGGCCGGGCAGGTCCGCGTCGCGCTGGCTATGGCTGCTGCCCGTACCGGTCTGCCTGCTCGCCGTTATCGGCGTGGTAGAGATGGGCCATGTCCCGCAGGCGGAATGGCTGGCGATGTGGCTGGGGCATAGCTGGAAGGTCTGTTCTTCGCTGGTGCTGATGCTGGCCGCGCCGATCTTCGTCGGCCTGCTCTGGTCGTTCCGCCGACTGGCGCCCACGCGGCTGCGCGCGGCGGGGGCAGCAGCGGGGCTTGCCGCAGGGTCCTGCGCGGCGACCCTCTACTGCCTGCACTGCCCGGAAGTCTCGGCGATCTTCGTGCTGACGTGGTATACGCTGGGCATCGCGCTGGCGGCGGGCGCCGGGGCCCTGCTGGGGCCTCGCGTGCTGCGCTGGTAAAAAGAAATTGTCGGCGCTGTAACCCCGGCCCGCTCCGCGCCGAACTGGAAGGGCCAAACCGGCACTACCCATCGGGAGATCGATCCATGAACGCCAAGTCCACCAGCATCACTTTCGCCGCCACGGCCGCCCTGCTCGCTCTCGGCGCCGCTGCCAATGCCGTGCCCGCGAGCGCCCAGGACGCGAAGGCCGAAGCCATCCACTGCTACGGCGTCAACAGCTGCAAGGGCACTTCGGACTGCAAGACCGCCCAGAACGACTGCAAGGGCATGAACGCGTGCAAGGGCCACGGCTTCAAGGAAATGACCGCCAAGGCCTGCGCCGCTGCCGGCGGCCGCACCACCGAGGCCAAGTAAAATGCAGGACGGCCCGGGCGGTTTCGCTTCCGCCCGGGCCCGCCTTCCCCCCGCCAACCTGCCGCGAGCATGACCATGAACGCACCCGTCCCGACTTTCTCCGGCTATGGCCTCGGCCTTCGCAGGGAGCATTACCGCGACTTTCTCGAAACCGAGATCGACGTCGACTTCGTGGAAGTCATCTCGGAAAACTTCATGGTCGATGGCGGCCGCCCGCGCGACATCCTGCGGCGCGTGCGGGAACGCCACCCGGTGGCGCTGCACGGCGTCTCGATGTCGATCGGCTCGGCCGACGGCCTCGACCGCGCCTATCTCGAAAGGTTGAAGGCACTCGTCGACGAGATCGAGCCGCTGTTCGTGTCCGACCACCTCAGCTGGTCGCGTTTCGAAGGCTTCAATTCCCACGACCTGCTCCCCCTGCCTTATACCGCCGAAGCGCTCGACGTGGTCTGCGCGAACATCGACCTGGCGCAGGATGTGCTGGGCCGCGCGATGCTGGTGGAGAACCCCTCCAGCTACGTCGCCTTCGATGGATCGACGATGAGCGAATGGGCCTTCATCGATGCCATGTGCCAGCGCACCGGCTGCCACCTGCTGCTGGACGTCAACAATATCCACGTCAGCGCCGTGAACCACGGCTTCGATCCGATCGCCTATCTGGACGGCATCCCTGCCGCACGGGTGCGCCAGGTCCATCTCGCGGGGCACAGCCAGGGCGAGGACATGCTGATCGACACGCATGACCGCTCCGTCCCGACCCCGGTCTGGACCCTTTACGAACATGCCATGAGCCGCCTCGGCCCGGTGGCGACGATGATCGAGCGGGACGACGCCATTCCCCCGCTGGACGAACTGCTGGCCGAACTGAAGACGGCGCGCCGCATCGGCACGGCGGCCCGGCGAAAGGCGGCGGCATGAACCTCGCGGCACTTCAGGGCGATTTTCGCGGATGGCTGGTCGAAGCTTCCGAGCATGCGGCGCGCCGCATCGGCCCGGCCGCCCGGCCCGGCCTGTCGGTCTATCAGAACAACTATCGCACGCAGTTGGTCACCTGCCTGGCCGAAACGCTGGGGCACACCCATGCCTGGCTGGGCGACGAAGCGTTTCTCGCCGCTTCCATCGCTCATATCGACGCGGTGCCTCCGCATGCCTGGACGCTGGACGTCTATCCCGCCGGCTTTGCCGAGACGCTGGCCCGCCTCTATCCCGGTGATGCGGAAGTCTCCGAACTGGCGGCGCTGGAATGGGCGCTGTCCCGCGCGTTCACGGCGCCCGATGCCGCGCCGATGTCGCTGACCGATCTCGCGGCGGTCGACTGGGACACCGCCGTCCTCCGCTTCGCGCCCAGCCTGCAGATCCTTCCCGCCACGACGAATGCGGCCGCGATCTGGTCGGCTCTGGCTGCCGGCGAAACGCCGTCCGCAGCCGCGCGCTTGCCAGAAGCCGCCGCGTTGCTGGTGTGGCGGCAGGACTTCGCCCCCACCTTTCGCACCATCGATGCCGTAGAAGAGCAGGCCATCGCCCTCTGCGCCGCAGGGCAGGATTTCACGGCGCTCTGCGCGTCACTGGCCGAGGCGCTGGGCCAGGAACCCGGCATGGCCCGCGCCGCCGCCCTTCTGGGCAAATGGATCGGCGACGGCCTCATCGTCGGCGCGGCCCCGCCTTCGGCCGCCGCGTAACGACCGGGCCCGGCAGGCCCGCCATCCGCAAGTCATCGTCCATTCTTCCCCCGCGGTCGCCGGGGCCCTTGCATTGGGGCCGCCAGGATGTGCTAGGTGTCCAGCGGCAGTGCCGAGAGAGGATGAAGACCATGACCGCTATTCCCGAACGCCGTTTCCGCTCGCAGGACTGGTTCGCCGATCCTGCGCGGTCGGACATGGTGGCTCTCTATCTCGAGCGCTTCATGAACTACGGCATCACCCCCGCCGAGCTGCGCTCCGGCCGCCCGATCATCGGCATTGCGCAATCGGGCAGCGACCTGTCGCCCTGCAACCGCATCCACCTGGACCTCGCGAAGCGAGTGCGCGACGGCATTCGCGATGCGGGGGGGATCGCGATGGAGTTCCCCGTTCATCCCATATTCGAGAACTGCCGCCGCCCGACCGCCGCGCTTGACCGCAACCTGGCCTACATGGGGCTGGTGGAGATCCTCTACGGTTATCCGATCGACGCCGTGGTCCTGACCACCGGCTGCGACAAGACCACGCCTTCGCAAGTCATGGCCGCTTCCACGGTGGACATTCCCGCCATCGTCCTGTCCGGCGGGCCGATGCTGGACGGGTGGCACGAAGGCGATCTCGTCGGTTCCGGCACCGTCATCTGGCGCAGCCGCCGCAAGCTGGCGGCGGGCGATATCGACGAGGAGGAATTCCTCCAGCGTGCCTGCGACAGCGCACCTTCGGCCGGGCACTGCAACACCATGGGCACGGCTTCGACGATGAACGCCGTCGCCGAGGCGCTCGGCCTCTCGCTGCCGGGCTGCGCCGCCATCCCGGCGCCCTATCGCGAACGCGGCCAATACGCCTATGAAACCGGACGCCGCATCGTCGAAATGGCGCACGAGGACTTGCGCCCCTCGCGGATCCTGACGCGCGACAGCTTCCTCAACGCCATCCGCGTGGTCAGCGCCATCGGCGGATCGAGCAATGCGCAGCCGCACATCATGGCGATGGCCCGCCATGCCGACGTCGAATTGACCGCGGCCGACTGGACCGAACATGGCTACGACCTGCCGCTGATCCTCGACATGCAGCCCGCCGGACGTTTCCTGGGTGAACGGTTCCACCGCGCCGGCGGCGTCCCCGCGATCATGTGGGAACTGCAGCAGGCCGGCGTCCTCGCCGACCAGTGCCTGACCGTGACTGGCGAAACCCTGGCCGACAATCTCCAGGGCCGCGAGGCGCGAGACCGCGAGGTCATCCGGCCCTTCGCCTCGCCTTTGCGCGAAAAGGCCGGCTTCCTGGCGCTTTCGGGCAACCTGTTCGACTTCGGCATCATGAAGACTTCGGTGATCAGCGCCGAATTCCACGACCGCTACCTTTCCCGCCCCGGCTCGGAAGGCGCATTCGAGGCGCGGGCGATCGTATTCGAAGGGGGCGAGGACTACCACCACCGCATCAACGATCCCGCGCTGCAGATCGATGCGGACTGCATTCTCGTCATGCGCGGCGCCGGTCCGCAAGGCTGGCCCGGCTCGGCAGAAGTCGTCAACATGCAGCCGCCGGATGCCCTGATCAAGCTGGGCGTGCAGTGGCTGCCGACCCTGGGCGACGGCCGCCAGTCGGGCACTTCGGACAGCCCCTCGATCCTCAACTGCTCGCCCGAGAGCGCCGCCGGGGGCGGGCTGTCGTGGCTGCGCACCGGCGACACTATCCGCATCGACATTCGCGCCGGCACCTGCAACGCCCTGGTGGACGAGGCCGAGATCGCCGCCCGCAAGGCCGAGGGGCCGCCGCCGATCCCCGAGAGCCATACGCCGTGGGAGGAACTGTTCCGCGAAAAGACCGGACAAATGGCCGACGGCGCGGTGATGGAGATGGCCGTCAAGTACCGGCGCATCGCCGAAAAGACGCCCCGACACAATCACTGAGCGCCTAATCACTAAATATCACTTTTGGCGAACACCGGGCGGGGGAGCGATCCCCCGCCGCGCCGAATATCGAACACCTTCCTGCACCCGCGCCTTGCCAACGGCCAAGGCGCGGGGCACATCGCCGGGATGACGCTTGAACAGCTGCGCATCTTCATCGCGGTCGCCGAACGGGAGCATGTCACTCGGGCGGCCAGGGCGCTCAACGTCACCCAGTCGGCCGCGAGCGGCGCGATTGCAGCGCTGGAAATCCGCCACGACGTGAAGCTGTTCAACCGCGTCGGTCGCGGGATCGAGCTTACCGACGCCGGCCGGATGTTCCTGGACGAAGCCCGCGCCGTCGTCGCCCGCGCCGCAAGCGCCGAACTGGCCCTGGCGGAATATGGCGGCCTCAAGCGCGGGACATTGCGCCTCGTCGCCAGCCAGACCATCGCCGGCTACTGGCTGCCCGCGCGCCTTGCCGCATTCAAGCGCCGCTATCCGGGGATCGCGCTGTCGGTCGCCATCGCCAATACCGAAGCGAGCGCCCACGCCGTCCATCTGGGCGACGCAGAACTGGGCTTCATCGAAGGCGCCGTCGACGATCCGGCGCTGGCACGCTGGCCCGTCGGCGCCGACCAGATGGTCATGGTCGGCCGGGAGCCGGTAGAGGCGGTCACTAACGACTGGCTTGCGAAAGCGCCCTGGGTCATGCGCGAGGAAGGCTCGGGCACCCGCTCGACGTTCGAAGCGGCGGTCCGCGATCGCGGTCTCGATCCCGGCGCGCTCGACGTGGTGCTGACGCTGCCGTCCAACGAAGCGGTCCTCGCCGCCGTTCTGACCGGCGCGGGTTACGGCGTCCTCTCCAAGCTGGTCGTCGATACCGCGCTGGGTGCCCGCTCCCTTCATGCCCTGCCGTTTCACCTGCCACGGCGGCCTTTCTTCGGGCTGCGGCAGAAGGAGCGCTATCGCAGCAAGGCGGCCGATGCCTTGCTCGACATCATCCGCGACCACGAAGCGCAGCCCGACTGGATCATCTGATCGGCGAGCAGCCCTGATTGATCGATGGAAGCGATCATACCGATGGAGACGCCGGCGCGCTTAAACGTCGCGCGCAAGCCTTAGGCCGCCAGGACCGCCAATCCAGGGCGCGCGATCGATCTCTCCGGCAGATTGGAATGACAATAACTCGCCATTAGTATGATCGGTCTTCGCAGAGCATCTGTTTCCTGACCCAAGGAGACAGCCGTGACACCGACCCTGCGCACCCGAGCGATCCGCCTGATCCCCGGCCTTGCGCTTTGCCTGGCCGTCACCGGCGCGGCTTACCTCTGCCAGCGCGCCGAGCAGGCGCTACTGGGCGAAGCCTGGCTGGAGGCGCTCGTGCTGGCGATCGTGATCGGCACGGCCATGCGCTCCATCTGGACGCCGGATCCGCGCTGGCAGGCGGGGATCGCCTTCAGCGCGCGGTTCCTGCTGGAGGCGGCAGTGGTCCTGCTCGGCGTTTCCGTGAGTGCCGCGACGATCCTGGCGGCAGGACCGGCCCTGCTGCTCGGCATCGCGGCGGTAGTGGTGCTGGCCATTGCCGCAAGCTTCGTGGTCGGACGCCTGCTTCACCTGCCCGCGCGCATGGCCTTGCTCGTCGCTTGCGGAAATTCGATCTGCGGAAACTCGGCCATTGCCGCAGTTGCCCCCGTGATCGGCGCCGAAAGTGACGACGTGGCGGCCTCTATCGGCTTTACCGCCGTGCTGGGCGTCGTCGTCGTTCTCGTGCTGCCGCTGTTCGGAGCGGCCCTGCACCTTGGCGGCTTGCAGTACGGCGCGCTCGCAGGGCTCACCGTCTATGCCGTGCCGCAAGTCCTCGCCGCTGCGGCGCCGCTGGGCTCGGTGGCCGTGCAGATGGGCACGCTGGTGAAGCTCGTGCGGGTGCTGATGCTCGGGCCGGTGTGCCTGCTGCTCTCCTTCGCCGCACCGCGTCTCTGCAACGAAACGGGAGGAACCTGGCCTCGCGACCCCGCCGGAGATCGCCCCGCCCGCGCGAGACCGGCGCTTCATCACCTTGTGCCCTGGTTCATCGTCGGGTTCCTGGCCCTCATCGCGCTGCGCTCGTTCGGCCTCGTGCCGGAGCGCCTGATCGCGCCCGCCGAGACTACGGCGACCTTCCTGACCGTCGTGTCGATGGCAGCGCTCGGCCTGGGCGTCGATGTCCGCACGGTGGCGTCCGCCGGCGGCCGGGTCACGGCCGCCGTGGTCCTTTCGCTGCTGGTGCTGGGCGCGATGAGCCTGGCACTGGTCCTGACCCTTCACATGGCCTGACCCCTTGCATGCCTGACCGGAGACAGGTTGCCCGTCAGGCCCGGTGCAGCGCCGCAGCATCGGGCGCCACTTCGTAGCGCATCAGCGTCCGCACGGTGCCGTCCGGCTTTTCCACGTCGTCCATCACCTTCACATGCGTGGTCCAAAGCCGCGGCGTCACATCGAACACCTGATAGCCCCTGCGATCGGTGTAGAGATCGAGGTTGGGATTGTTGTCGAGAACGTGCGCCAGCCCGGCCTCGCCATGGCCGTTGCCCCCGGACGAGATCGAGGTCGCCAGGAACTCGACGGCGACGGCCTTGCCGTCCGGCGCCTCGTCGCGCTCCGGCACGATACCGGCCGCATGCTTGTGATGATCGCCCGTGGCGATCACGACATTGGTCAGCCCGTTTTTGCGGATGCTTTCCACGAGACGCGCCCTGGCCGGACGATAGCCATCCCAGAGATCCGTCTCGAACGTGGGCTTGCCGGCACCCGCCGCGCGCACGTCAAGCGGCATGACGATGACCTGCTGGGCCAGCAGGTTCCATGTCGAGGGCCGCGAAAGCCCCTCGTCCAGCCACGCTTCCTGCGCATGGCCCAGCATCTGCGGGCTGGCATGGGCCTCCGGCGTGCAGGCATCCGAACGCGCGACATCGCCGCAGGACTGGTCGGTGCGAAAGGTCCGCGTATCCAGCACATGGGTGCGCAGCAATTGCCCGTAGTCGAGCCGGCGATAGGCCGTGATGCCCTGCGTCCCGGGGACCATCGCGCGGCGCACCGGCATGTTCTCGTACCAGGCCTGCATGGCCGCCATGCGCCGCAGCAGGAACACTTCGGGCGGCGTGCCGTCCTGATCGAAGTCGCCCGCCCAGTTGTTGTCCACTTCGTGATCGTCGAACGAGGCCGCGAAAGCGCAGGCCTGGTGCGCCGCCTTGAGGTGCGGGTCGGCCTTGTACTGCGCGTAGCGGCGACGATAGTCGTCAAGGCTGTAGATCTCGTCGCCCGCATGGTGCCGAACGGCCTTCGGGTTGCCGCGGCCTTCGTAGATGTAGTCGCCATAGTGGAATACGAGGTCGAGGTCCGGCTCCTGCGCCAGGGCGCCCCAGGCGTCGAAGAAGCCCGCCTCCCAGTGCTGGCACCCCGCCACGCCGATGCGCAGGCGATCGACGGCGGCTTGCGCGGCGGGCGCCGTGCGGGCCATGCCGACAGGGCTGGTATCGCTGCCGGGTGCCGTGAAGCGGTACCAGTAGTGGCGATGGGGCTGCAGGCCGAACAGTTCGACGTGAACCGAATGCCCCAGTTCGGGCCGCGCCAGTGCCTGCCCCGTCTTCACGACCCGGCGGAAGCCCGCGTCTTCGGCCACTTCCCAGCCCACCGGCACGGCAGCCTGCGGCATCCCTCCATGCTCATCGAGCGGGCGCGGGGCCAGCCGGGTCCAGATCACGAAGCCGTCCGGCCAGGGATCGCCCGAAGCCACGCCCAGCGTGAAAGGATCGGCGCCGAGCGGGCGGGTCAGTACCGCGGCGGAGGCAGGCACACCCGCCAGAAGCGCCAGGCCGCCGCCGGCCTTCATCAGGGTGCGGCGATCCAGGCTCATGAAAGGGGAGACCGAAAGCATGGAGGTTCTCCTGGTCAAGGGGCGGTGAGCGGCGCTGGGGCCGATCCTGTTTCCGGGTCGTAGTGCGGACCTGCGGGATCCTGCGGGCGCGGATCGCCCTCTCCCGGCCGGGCGCTTTCCTTCCAGGCGCGGGTCAGCAGGTCACGCAGCATGGCGGCGCCTGCCGCGCTGCGGCGGTAGACGAATTCGCGGCCCTCGCGGCTCGCCGGGTCTGCCAGCACCCCGCGCTTGTCGAGCGCGAAAATCGTCTCCACGTCCCGGTTGCTCTCGTTCAGGAACGTGAGGACGTGGGTGAAGAGGTCGCCTTCCTGCCGCTGCGGCACGCCGATGCGCTTTTCGAAATCGGCCGGTTGCAGATCGATGGAATCCGCATAGCCGATCTCGAAATGGCCGTGGATGCCGCCGCTGCGATTGTAGTTCCTGGGATTGTCGCCGAACCAGCCCTCGCAATGGATGCTGACGTGATGCGGGTTGGTGCCATCGGCGATATAGTGGGACATCCAGGCGGTGTAGAATGCCAGCGTCTGCTCGATATGCGCGGTCGGTTCCCCCTTCGAACGCTTGGACCGCAGGCTCCGCATCCCGGCCACGATGCGGCCGTAGCCTTCCATCACGGCATAAGGCATCGTGCCCGTCCAGCGCACGTTGAGGCGCTCGGCGGCCTTGGGGTCGGTTTTGACCACCCGCTCATGCTCGCGGTGGAGCGCCAGCACGAAAGCATAGCGGGAGCGCGGCACCGGATCGAGGAAGCGGAGCCGCTCGACGAACCAGGTATGGTTGGGATCCTCGTCGATCTTGGAGAACGGCTCCGAGGAAGACCGCCAGGTATCCGGCGCCCCCGCCTCTTCGCCGATATATTCGGCATATCGGCGCAGGAACACCGGGCCGTCGTCCGGCAGCGTATCGAGCGCGGCCTGGTCGATCACTGCGTGGCCCCGCCCGCCCCAGGCGAGAGCGGCGGGAGCATGCACGGTCGCAAGCAACGAAAGGGCGGCAAAGGCAAGTTTGCGCATGGGAGAAGGTTTCCGCAAGAAAGGCAAAGGGCCGGCCCGGCGCCTGCAGCGCAGGGCCGGCCGGAACGTCAGAAGTTGTACGAGATACCGACGTAAGCGCGGCGACCCGAGTAGACCGAGCTGGTCAGGCGGTCCTTGGTGTCGCTGCCCAGGTACTGCCACTCGTGCGACTTGGTGAGGTTGATGATCGAGGCAGTGAGCATCAGGCCGTCCCGGATCTCGTAGGAGGCGTTGAGGTCCACCTGCTCGTAAGGCGCGGTATAAGTGTTGAGGCCCGAGGACAGGCCGCCCACCACGGTTCCGCGGCGGTTGTACGAGGCGCGCAGCAACATGCGGCGGGTCTCGTAGAAGACCGAGGCGTTGAACTGCGTCTTGGCGCTGCCCACCAGCGGCGAGGTGCCGACTTTCTCTCCGTCGAGCGTCACGTCGGCGGTCGAGGTGTCGTTGTAGGTGAAGTTCACTTGCGCGCCGAGGCCGAAGGGCAGCGTGTGCTGCGCATAGACTTCGACGCCCTGCGAGACGGCGCTCGATCCGTTGGCGACCGTGGAATAGGATTCGATCAGCACTTGCTCGCCGGCCACGTCGCGGGTCACGTCCATCACCAGCGGAACGATGAAGTTCGACACGTCCTTGCGGAAAGCCGTGGCGCCGACGACCGATCCGGGGCGGAAGTACCATTCCAGGCCGATGTCGTACTGCCAGGCCTTGAACGCCTTGAGCTGGGAATTGCCGCCGCTGCCTGACCAGCCGGCGAATTCGCCGAACTGGTCGCGGTCGAAGGCATAGGCTTCCGACTTGTAGGTCAGCGAACGCGCCCCGGCGAGGTCCGAGATCGAGGGCCGAGACACCACCTTGGCCACCGCGCCGCGCAGCAGCAGCGTGGGGGTGATGTCATAGGACAGGTTCAGGCTGGGCAGGACATCGGTGTAGCTCTTGCGTTCGTGCAGGCGAATGTTCTCGATGATCTCGCGACTGGCGAGCGGCAGGACCTGGCAATTGCCGTCCGCGCCCAGAGGGCGATTGGGATCGAACGGGCCGCCCGGTCCGTCGACGCAGTAGTCGACGAGGTACTGGAGGCGGTCCGAGGTCTCGTCGCGCTGGATGGTCTTGACGACGCGCAGGCCCAGGTTGCCGCGAAGGCCACCGCTGCCGAAGTTCGCCTGGGCATAGCCGCCCAGCGCTTCCTCGCTGAGATTGTAGACGTTGTTCGGCTCCGGCTCGCGCACCGAGGGGCCGTAGCGCTCATTGATGATGTCGAGATAGCGCTTGAAATCGACGCCGGGATAGAGGTTGGCGCTGAACCCGCCGTTGATGTTGCCCATCGGCGTATCGTAGAAGTATTCCGGCTGCGCGACGGCGCCGGCCGGCGTGTTCTGGTAGCGGATCTTGTTCTCCGCATCGGCGTACCATTCGTTGCGCCCGGTCTCGCGGTGGACCTTCAGGCGGCGCCATTTTCCGCCGAGCTGGATCGAGCGCAGGAAGCTGCCATCGAACGAGCGGGTGAGGTCCAGCTGGACGTAGGGCTGGTCGATCGCGCTGTTGGTGAAGCTGGAATTGGTGCCGCCGATGTCGATCTGGGCCACGCCGTTCATCAGGTTCTGCTGCAGTTCGGGCGAGAACTCCATCGCCACGCCCTTGCTGCTGAGATCCCAGGCGCTGAGGAAGTTGCCGTTCTGCTCCTGGCCCGTCACGGTGATGCGCGGCTTGGCCGCGACCTGGAACCGCATCGTCGGGCCGCCGCGGGACGCGGTCTTGCCCACCTTCAGCACCGCGTCGAAACGGTCGCGCTTGTAATGCGCCTCGCCTTCGAACGTCTGCGAGTGCTGCTTCTCCTTGGAATAATACCCCGTGAGGCGCGGCGTCTCCATCGTGCACATCGGCGTCGCGGCAAGGCAGGGCGCGCCGTCGACCGAGAAGGCGGCGGACTTCATCACCGTGCCGCTCTGGTCGAACACGGCGTCGCTGAAGAACTTGCCATATCCCCACTCGGGAATGGTCAGCTGGTTCATCACATAGTCGCTGCTATATTCGAAACGGAAGTAGTTCGCAGTAATCGTCAGGTTTTCGGTCGGACGGAACTGCGCGGTCGCCTGGATGCCGAAGCGTTCACGATCCTGGTCGAAGACTTCGGCGCGCACGGACTGCGGCGCCCAGTATCCGGTGTAGTGATCGCCGTCGATCGTGCTCTGGCCGCCGCCGGTCCAGTAGGAGACCGCCGCATCGTTGGCGATCGGATTGCCGTTCACGTCGATCGCGCGTTCGAGGACCTGGCCATCGGCGCCGCGATCGCTCCACCAGCGCCAGGTGCCCGCGGTGGAGCGCATCTCGCGGTTGGTGCGCTTCTGGTAGACGCCGCCGACCAGGAAACCGATCGTCTCGTCCTCGTTCTTCCACGAGAACTGCGCGCCGATCTGCGGCTCGAACTTGTCGCTATTGTCCGAATACGTGCCTTCGGCGGAGATGAAGCCCGATCCGGCAGGCACGTCGAACGGGCGGCGAGTGTTCAGGATGATCGTGCCGCCGATGCCGCCTTCCTCCAGTCGTGCCTCGGAAGACTTGTAGACTTCGGTGCTGGCGATGAAGTTGGCGGGCAGCATCACATAGTTGAACGAGCGCTGGGGATCGCCGCTGTCTGCGCCGGCCAGGAAGTTGCCGTTCAGCAAAGTCTGCGTAAGACCGGGCTGCAACCCGCGAATGCTGACGCGGGAACCTTCGCCGCCGTCGCGGGTGATGACCACGCCGGGCATGCGCTGCAGGGCATCGGCGACGTTCTTGTCGGGAAACTTGCCGATGTCTTCTGCATTGATGACTTCGACGAAGGCATTGGCCTGGCGCTTCTGCTCCAGGCTTTCCTCGATCGACTGGCGATAGCCGGTCACGACGATGTCGGGTTCCGGGGCCGGTTCACTCGCCGCAGCAACGGGACCGTTTCCCTCCGTGGCCTGCGCCAGCGCCACCACCTGACCGTCATCGCCCACCACGCGCAGGCCCGAACCGGCGATCAGCTGGCTCAGCGCTTCCTGCCGGGTCATCGTGCCGCGCACCGAAGCCGCCGTCAGCCCGCGGATCTTGGCCGCCGGATAGACGATCTTGACTTTGGCCTGCTTCGAGAATGCGATCAGCGCCTGGCCCAGCGACTGCGACGGAACGTCGAAATAGATCGTGGCAGCCTGCGCCGGAACGGCAAGCATCGCGGTCGAGGCGACCATGGCGGCGACAAGCGAATTGAACCTACGGACGGACATGAAAATCTTACCCCCGATATGGCGCAACGTCTGCGCCATTCGCGGGGATGACGGGATTGAAAAGGTTTGCCTCCAAGTCGAAGCAAAAAAATTCAGCGGATCAGTTCGTAACCCGTCGCATTGGTCACGACACGCGCGTTCAGGCTCAGGGACACGGCCTGAAGAAACTGGTCCGGCCGGTCGAGATCGAAGCGACCGCCGATCTTTTCACGCGCCAGTTCGGAATCGCCCACCGTGATCTTGCGCGTGAGATGCCGGTTGAACTCGCTCGCCGCCTCCGCCACGGATTCGTCGAGGAAAACGATCTCGCCCATCCGCCATGCCATCAGCGAGGCCACCTGCTCCGTGCTGCGCGTTTCCAGGCGCGGCGAGCCGTCCTCGACCAGAATGACCGAATCGTTGCGGCGCAAGGTCAGGCCGCTCGCGGTCTGCGGCAGATGCAGCGCCGCGCCGTCCACCAGCGTCAGTTCCGCATGGCCGTCCTCGATCCTGACGTCGAACAGGCCCGGCGCCAGCGGCAGTGAAGCGTCGTTGGCGCGCAAGGTCGCCGCGCCGCCGTGCCGCAAGTCCAGCGCCATCTCGCCGCGGTCCAGCCGGAGTGTCCGCTCGTGGCGGCCGAACCGCCAGGACAGTGCACTGTCAGTATTGAGGTAGGCGACATTGCCGTCGGGCAAGGCCACGCGCTTCGTCTCGCCAATCCCGGTCTTCGCCGAATCCCAGGCATAGGCGCGCTCGGCCAGGAAGCCGGAGCCGAGCACGGCCATCGGCACGCCCACGGCGGCAACCTTGAGCCACTGCCGCCGACTGGCGCGCGAAGGCACGGCCGGGGCGACCGGAGCCCCGGCGATGCCCTCCCATTTCGCGACGATCCGCGCATAGGCCACGGCGTGGGCAGGATTGGCGGTGCGCCACGCCTCGAACTCATCCGGACGCGCGGTTCCCGCGTCCAGCGCCGCGAACCAGCGCGAGGCTTCCGCAAGAAGGGCATCCTGACCCAGAGGATCTTTCGAATTCGTCATGTATCGCGGCGTCTGCAGTGGGTTGCGATCGGCTAAGTGTCGGTCCTGAGACCCTTGTCTATCAAGCTGGCGCAAATCAGAGAAGCATCTTCTCCCGCACGCCTTCCGATGGCGCCTCGCAAGTTCGGTCCTGCGGGGTCAAGGCATGGGTCAGAAGTTCGACCGCGCGCGCCAGTCGTTTCTCGAAAGTGGAGACGCTGATGCCGAGATCGCTGGCGATCTCTCGCGGGGTTTCCTCTGCAAAGCGGCGGCGCACCAGCGCGATCCGGCAACGCTCCGGCAGGGTTGCGATAGCTTTCTGGACATGCGCCATCTGCATCCGCGCGGCGACGGTGCGGAAACTGTCGGGCGTATCGTCCGCAACTTCGTGCAGCGACAGTTCGGGCAGCGGCTGCATGGTCACGACCCGGGCCTGGCGGATACGCTCGATCGCCTGGTTGTGGATCATGCGCATCACATAGCCCGGCGGATTGGCAATGGCGCTCCACCCATCGAGCGTGAACAGCTTGGCGTAGACGTCCTGCACGATATCGCCCGCCTCCTCGTCGTTGCGAACGGTGCGGCGCGCATAAGCGAGATAGGCCCGCTCATGCGGCAGGACTTCGTCGACGAACCAACGATCAATCGGGCGAACTTGAGGCGCGGTCACGGCGAATGGCTCGGCAGCGAGAAGAGGACGGCCCGCGACTAAGCGACTATAATGTAAGTTTTGCTACATGGACCGAAAATAGACGCCGCGTCGGCCTGGCGCGAATGGCATTGCATGGTTCTGCGGCCGGTCGAACCGGAAAGGCTCTCACCGGCCGGCAGAGAGAATCGCGCCCTCGCGGCAGATCGCCGCGAGGTGCGGATCAGGCTTCGAAGCCCTTCAACGCGGCCGCAGCCTCGTCGAAGGCCTTCCAGACCGTGCCGGCAAGCGCCGCGCCCACGCTGCAGCGGCGGGCGCCCAGTCGCGCGTAATCCGGGATCGTGTCGAAACTGGCGACCAGCACGTTGACCGGCTTGGGCGCGACGGCGGCGATCAGTTCGGCAACGGCGCCATGATCGAGCATGAAAGGCACGAACAGGACATCCGCGCCGGCCTCGCTATAGGCGACCGCACGCGCGATCCATTCGGCGGCCGGCGTTTCCGGCGCGCGGAAGAATTCGCTTCGCCCCACCAGCAGGACATCGGGATCGAGCGCTTCGCGCACGGCCGCGATACGTTCGGCCCCGAGGCTTCGGTCGTAGATCGCGCTACCCGACCAATCCTCGATCGACAGGGCGGCAATGCCGGTGGCCGCCGCGCGCATGGCATTGGCGGCGACCGCCTCTGGCGCGTCCGCGAACCCGTTCTCGAAATCCGCATTCACCGGCAGGCCGGTTGCCGCGACCAGCATTTCGAGATGCGCGACCGCTTCGTCGCAGCTCAGTTGGCCGTCATCCTTGCCCAGCGCCCAGGCCGCACCGGCACTGGTGGAGGCGATGGCCTGGAAACTCTGGGCTTCAAGCCGTTTCGCGCTGCCGGCATCCCAGGCATTGGGGAGAATGAAGAAGCCATCCTGGTGCAGTGCGCGAAAGCGGGCGCGTTTTTCCTCGGTGTTGAGCATGACTATTCCCGTTTGAAAGTTCTCGTCTTGTTCTACCTCGCCGAACAGGATGCTGCAACCGGGATTGGACGGCGTCATGCTTCCGGCACCGCAATCGCCGCCCCCCGCAAGGGCCCGCGGGATTACCGCAGCGGTTCGATGATCGAGGCGATGTCCTGCTCCCCATGTCCGGCCGCCGCCGCATCGAGGAACCGCTTCCGCGCCGCCTCCGCAATGGTGGACGGAATTCCGGCCTCGGCAAGAGCCTGACCGGCGTAGCTCAGGTCCTTGGCCATCAGCGGCACGAAGAAGTGCGGATCGTAGGCCCGGTCGAGCATGCGGCGCGAGACCGCCTTGAGCAGCGGACTGGCCGGGGCGCCTTCGGTGAGGACCGAGACGGCCTGCTCCACGTTGAGTCCGCGCTTTTCGAACAGCGCCAGGGCTTCGGCCAGGCTGGCCGCCTGAACGCCGCAGAGGAAGTTGTTGGCGAGCTTCACCGTGGCACCGCTGCCGACCGGGCCGAGATGGACCGTCGTGCCTCCCATCGCGTCCAGCACGGGACGCGCGGCTTCGAGGACGTCCGCTGCCCCGCCGACAAGAAAGCGCAGCGCGCCTTGCGCCGCCTGATCGCGGCTGCCGGTCACCGGTGCTTCTAGGAACCGCACGCCGCGCGACTCGGCCAGCGCCGCCAGTTCGGTCACCCAACCGCCGGTGAGCGTGCTGGAATCCAGGGCGATCGCCCCTTCGTGCATGGCCGCCAGAGCGCCGTCTTCGCCGGTCCAGACCGCGCGGGACACCGCATCGTCGGCCAGCATGGCGATGACGACCGCAGCCCCGTTTCCGGCATCCGCCGGTGAGGCCGCAATCCGCGCGCCCTCATCCGCCAGCGGCCGCGCCTTGTCCGCGCTGCGGTTCCACACGGCGACCTCGAAGCCCGCTGCCAGCAACTGCCGCGCCATGCCGGAGCCCATGATACCCAGGCCGAGCACGGCCACTTTCATCCTCGTCATCCGATCACCTTGAAGCGCGAGAGGGCATCCTCGTCGATTTCGAGGCCGAGCCCCGGAAGATTGTCGTCCAGGTCGATGTACCCGTCCACCGCCTGCGGCTCACCCTTGAAGATGTACCAGAAAAGCTCGTTGCCGACTTCTACGTCCACCATCGGGAAGTACTCCGCAATCGGAGAATTGAGGCTGGCCATCACCACATGGTAATTGTGCATCTGCCCGGCATGGGGGACGACCGGGATGGAATAGGCTTCCGCCAGCGCCTGGATCTTGCGCGCGGCAGTGATGCCGCCCACCCGGTTGGTGTCGAACTGGAAGTAGTCGAGCGCCCTGGCCTCGATCATCTGGCGGAAGCCGAAGCTGGTGAATTCGTGCTCGCCCGCCGCGATGGGGGTAGTGCCGAAGCGACGCAGCTCGTGATAGCCGTTGATGTCGTCGGGGATGATCGCCTCTTCCAGCCAGCGTAAGTTGAACGGCTCTATCAGCCGCATCATGCGCTTCGCATAATCGAGGCTCCAGCCCATGTAGGCATCGGCCATGATGTCGATCTCGTCCCCCACGGTCTCGCGCACGGTGCGAAGCAGTTCGACGTTGCGGGCCATGCCCTCTGCGCCGTCGATGGGCCCCCAGCCGAAGCGCAGCTTCATCGCCTTGTAGCCTTGCGCCTTGTAGCGGGCGGCTTCTTGGGCGAGTTCGTTCAGCGGGACCGAATAGAGACGGCTGGCGTAGACCGGGATCTTCGCCTTGGTGCGCCCGCCCAGCAACCGGAATACCGGCTGCTTCGCAGACTTGCCCATGAGATCCCAGATCGCGATATCGAGCGCGGAAATGGCCACCAGCGCCACGCCCTTGCGCCCGAAGGCCATCGTCTTGCGGTACATGTGCTGCCAGAGAAACTCGCTGTCCCACGGATCCTGCCCGATCAGCAGGGGCGCGAGGTACTGGTCGATCATCTGCTTGGTGACGAGCGGCGCCAGCGCGGCATTGCCGATCCCGACAAGCCCCTGGTCGGTGAATATCTCCACGATCAGCCAGCCATGGAACGTGAAGGTGCCCATGGTCTCGGGCGACAGCATGGGGGACACGAGGTCCATGGGATTGGTGCAGAAATGCGGCGGCAGCGGCACGGTATCGCCCTGCCACTGGACGACGCGGGTGCGGACTTCGGTGATCTTCAAGGCAGGACCTTTCCTGAAAAATCAAGTTGCGAGATGCGGGGAATGGTGAGGCAGATCAGCGCGAAGGCGATCAGGTGGAGCATGGCGGCCACGGTCAGCACGGGCGGGTAGCCCAGCCCCATGTCGAGCGCCAAGCCTGCCGCCTGCCCCATGACGATGCCGCCGAAAGCGCCCCCCAGGCCGACCAGCCCGGCCAGCCGCCCCAGCGCGCGGCGCGGAACCAGGTCGGTCGGCAGGGTCATGACCAGGGTGGACCAACTCTGCTGGCCGAAGAAGGCGAGGCTGAAGATCGCGATCACGGCCGCGACCGAAGCGGTAGCCGGCACAAACATGACCCAGGGCATGCAGGCGGCGCTGGCGCCGAGCGCGATCTTGCGGGCGGCGTTGACCGAATGACCCGACGAAAGCAGGCGGCTCGACAGCCAGCCGCCGCAGAGGCTGCCCACGCCCGAGGCGGCATAGGGAATCCAACCGATGGTGGCGGCCTGCCTGAGGTCGAAGCCATGCGCCTCGAACAGGTACTTGGGCAGCCAGAACAAGTAGAAGTACCACGCGCCGTCGCTGAGGAACTTGGCGCAGACGACGCCGCGCACCTCGCGGCGGGCGACCAGCCCGGCCAGCGTCGGCGCGGGGCCGCTCGTCACTTCCGCGTCCGCGCTCTCGGACGGCGTGCGATAGGTCAGGAACCACCAGACCGCCCAGGCCAGGCCGAGGCCGCCGGTAAGAAAGAACACCCAGCGCCAGCTCGCCAGGCCGAACCAGTGGCCATAGGCCAGCACGCCTGCGATCAGCGGCGGTGCGATGACCGCGCCGACCGCCGTGCCGGCATTGACCAGTCCCATGGCCGCCGCGCGGTGGCGGGGCGCGAACCATTCGGCGACGGCGCGGGTGGCGGCGGGGAAGCCCCCGCCCTCCCCCATGCCCAGCAGCAGGCGGCTGACGACCAGCGCCGCGATCCCGCCCGCAAACCCGTGGCTGGCGCAGGCCAGGGACCAGAACACCATGATCGCCAGAAAGCCGGCGCGCGTTCCCACGCGGTCGAGCAGCCAGCCACCACCCAGGTACATCAGGCCATACGTGGCCAGGAAGGCGGAATCGAGGAAGGCCTTGGTCTGGTTGCCGATCGGGATATCGGCTTCGATATACTTGATCGCCCAGGGCAGGGTCTGGCGGTCGAGATAGCTGATGGCGATGGCGACGGCGATCATGGCCGCAATCGCCCAGCGTCCCCGCATCGGACCTGATGCTGTCTCAGGCCTTGCCCCTGTCCCTGTCCCTGTCCCTGTCCCTGTCCCTGTCCCGGTCACGGCTTCCACGTCTGCCATCCTCACTGGGCGTCGAGCATGACCAGGGCGACACCCTGACGCGGCAGGCGCAGCGAAACACGGGCATCCTTTCCGCTTGCGCTCACGGCGATCCGCTCCGCCTGCATGCGCGACGCGGCTTCCAGCTGGGCATATTGGTTCTGGTCGGGAGACTGGGGCGATCCCATCTTCTGCCAGGCCGCGAAGGCATTGGCGTGATCGCGGTCCACCCGCCACAGGCTCGCCCCGGCAGGCGCGACCTTGAGGCCCTTGAGGTTGACGGTCACCTGCGCGGCGGGCCCGGCGACGTCATCGTCGTGATAGTGCCAGAGCAGCAGCGCCACTTTGCCCTCGGCGGTTCGCGTGGCGATGGAGCCGATGTCGGCATTGCCTTGCACGCCTTGCGCCATCACCGCTTCGAGCGGGATCTGCGCGGCGTTGAGCGTCGCCAGCTTCGTCTCGCCAAGCTGGGCGAACATGCGGAATACGTTGAGCACCGGCAGGTCGACGCCATTCGTGGAAAGCTGGCGATAGCCGGCGAACCAGGGCTGGTCTTCGAACTCGAAGGACCAGGACAACACGCCTTCCAGGTTGACCTTGCGCTTCTGCGCCAGTTCCCAGATCCGCGCGAAGCTGGCCGCCGTGTAGCTGGAATACATCGTGCCGTTGCGATAGTCGTTCTGCGGGCCGGGGCAGGCCGCGCAGCCCTCCGGATCGCTTTCGCCGATCACCACCGGCTTGCCCGCCAGCGCAGGGATCGACAGCACTTTGGTGAAACCGCCATCGGTCTCGCGCAGATGCGTGGCTATGCCCATGCGGACATGTCCGTCCACGAAGGAGGGCTTGCCCTTGGCATGGAACGAGAGAAAATCGGTGGGCGTGCCGGTCTCGCCGGTCGCATAGTTCTTCCCCGAGGATACGTGCTTGAGGAAACCGTCCATGAACGTGCCGCCGGGCCCCGCCACATCCGGCCCACCCACGCGCGCGCTCGGCAGGGCCTTGCGGATCGCTGCAACGGCGTAGTCGTGCAGCTTGTAGAATTCCTCGGGACTTGCCGACCAGTAGAAGTTGGAATTGGGCTCGTTCCAGACTTCGAAGTACCAGCTTTCCACCTCCGCCTTGCCGTAGCGCTCGATATTGTGGAGCGTCCACTGGCGCACCAGTTCCGCCCACTTCTCGTAATCCTTCGGCGGATAGGTCCAGCCGGTGGCGATCAGTTTGTAGTCGAAGCCTGGGCGCCAGCTATGCTGGTAAGGCGTACCCTTGGGCGCGCTGGACAGGGCCTCCGGCATGAAGCCGATCTGGAGATAGGGCCGCACGCCGCGCGCCAGATAGGCGTCGATGATCCCGTCCACCACCGTCCAGTCGTAGACCGGCTTGCCATCCTTGCCTTCGCTGTAGGCATTGGTGCTGCCCCACTTGAAGGCCGGCGTGCCATCGCCCGAACTCAGGAGATTATGAGCGCGGAAGTAGACCTGGCCGGACTTCAGTTTGCCCAGTTCGACCAGCAGCTTGCGGCCGTCCTTCATCGTCGCGTAGTTCGGCTCGTCGGCACCGAAGAACCGCCACACGGGGGGCAGCTTGCCCTCGGCCCGGGCGGTATCGACGGTGACGGTCACGTCCCTAGCGGTATCGGCCAGCGCCGTCCCGGCCTTGCCGGCCGCCGTCTGCGCATGGACCGGCAGGGGAAGCGTCATGAACGCGGCCATTGCAGCGATCGCCCTGGGTATCGTCATCGGGTCATCCTCTTGAATGGGAGCATTGCCAAAGTCCTCACATCTTGGCCCGGAAACCGAGCGCGATGGTGCGGGTGTAAAGGACCGTATCGCGCGGGAAGAGCGCCGGGTCGTTGAAAGAGGTCTTGTAAAGGTTCTTCAACACATTGGTCGCGTCCAGCACGACCGTGAAGTCCGGATTGATCTCATAGGAGAATGACAGGTCAAGGTTGCTGATCTGTCCATTGGTGATGAAATTCGGATTGATGCCGGTGAAGTGCAGCCCGGCGTTGTACTTGTCGCGCCAGACATAGGATGCCCGGCCCGAGAAACCGCCCTTCTCATAGATCAACGTCGCGCTGGCGGAATACTTGGAGACGTTCTGGAACGGGATGTCCATGTATCCGGTGACGCCCGGCAGGGGAGAGAGCGCCTTGTTCTTGCCGTCGATATAGGTGCCGTTCGCGCTCACGCCGATGCCGTCGAGCCAGGTGGGCAGCCCCTTGGGGAACAGGGTCACACCGCCCTCGATCCCCTGGATCTTGCCCGAGCCCGAGTTTTCCGGCCGGGTGATCTGGTAGACCCCGTTGTCGGCCCCGAGGTAGTCGATATCGAAATTGCTGGTGACGGACTGGATGAAGCCCGTCACGTCGCGGCGGAACAGGGTGGCGGTGATCGAGCTGGACCGATCGATGTACCATTCCAGCGACAGGTCGTAATTGTCCGAACGGATCGGCTTCAGGTCGGCATTGCCGCTGCTGCCGCGTCCGAAAGGCTGCTGTCCCGGGACGGGCGGCGTCAGCGTCACTGCCGGGTTGAGCTGGGCGAAGCTGGGCCGGGTGATCGTCTTGCTGGCGGCGAAGCGCAGGAACAGATTGTCCTTCAGCTTGTAGCGCAGCGCCAGGCTGGGCAGGACGTCGGTGCTCTCATTGCGGATCGTGACGGGCGAGGTCGCCCCGCGCAGGACCAGGAAGGCGTTCGACGTGATGTCGGTGCGGATAACCCGCAAGCCGATCTGCCCATCCAGCCGCCCCGCCTCGATATTGGCCTGCAGATAGCCGGCGTAGTTCTTCTCGGTGATGTCGAAGTGCTGCGTATCCTGGAAAGCCGGATCGGCGGCGGCCAAGCCGAAGGTCTGGCGCAAATCGCCGATCCGATCGAGCAGGTAGCTGGTGGAAGGCGTCGCCCATTGCCGCGCATAAGGCCGCGTGCCCTTGTAGAACCCGCCGGGAGTCAGCGTCATCAGGCCGGGCAGATCGTCCGCCTTGATGGAGTAGCACTTGACCGCGCCGGTGGCGGAGCAATTGACGGTCTGCACGAAGGAGTCCGACCTCGCATCCCGTTTGCTGATGCGGGCGCCGGCGTCGATCCCGGAAAAGATCAGGAATGGCGAGCGGTAGGAGACGTCCGCACGCCACGCCAGCTCCTTGCCGTCACCCACGGTGCGCGTCGTCGAGAGGCGCGAGAGATAATAGCGTGACGGATCGGCGATATCGTCGGCGGGGAGCACGAAAGTCGGCGTTCCCGAACCATTGTTGAACACCGCATCCGTGCGCGCGGCGATGAAATCGACATCGAGGTTGTTGGCGATGTCGGTGGCCTTGGAGCGCGTATAGGAAAACTCGCTCGATGCCTCCCAGTCGCCGCTCTTCCAATCCGCCCCGAGCGCACCCTGGTAGCGGTCCGCGGTGTTCTGGTAGGCCTGCCCGAACTGCGCCACGCGCCCGCCGGCGATGCTCAGCGACTGCACCAGCTTGGTGTCGTCCACGAACTGGAGCGGCGAGAGCAGCGTGCCGTTCATCGAGGTGAAGTTCTGGTTGCCGTTGCCCTTTTCGCGGTAGCCGTAGAACAGGCCGTCGGCATGGACGGTCAGCCGGTCGTCCGGCGCCCATTGCAGCGCGACGTTCACGGCGGGCCGCTTGCGCGTGCCGATCCGGTCGAAGGCGCCGATGACATCGGTGCGGAACACCCGGGGGTCGGCAGCGCTGGTTCCGCGCGGGTCGAGCGGTACGCCGGGCGTGTAAGGCGCGCGGCTGTTGTCGAGATTGTATCCGAAGTAGCCGCCGCCGAAGATGGTCTCGTCGCGGTAGCGGGTCTGGTGGAATGAAACGCTCACCAGCGCGCCGATCTCGCCGATGCCGGTGGACCAGCGATCGGTCAGCAATGCGCTGGCATAGGGGTCGATCTTGTCGGCCTGCTCGCTGTAAACCTCACGGCCGGCCAGCGCGAGCTGGAAACCCTTGAAGTCGAACGGCCGCCTCGTCCGCACGTCGATAAGACCGGCGATGCCGCCTTCGAGCTGCTCCGCGGAACGGGACTTGTAGACGTCGACGCCGGCCACCAGATCCGCCGGAACGTCTGCAAGCGAGAGCGAGCGGCCGGTGGTGGTGAAGATGTTGCGCCCGTTGATGAGCGTCACCACGTCGGGCAGCCCGCGGATCAGCACGGTGGCGGATTCCCCGCGCGCGCGCGGAGCGACCTGGACGCCGGGCACACGCTGGAGCGCCTCCACGACATTGTTGTCCGGCAGCTTGCCGATGTCCTCGGCCACGACCGAGTCCACCAGTTGCTGGGCGTTGCGCTTGATGTTCTGCGCGGAAGAGAGGCTGGCCCGCATGCCGGTGACGATGATGTCCTGGCTGGAAACGCCCAGGTCCGGCGCTTCGCCCCCGCGCCCGGCTGCCACGGCCTGAGCGGCATCCTGCGCAGAGTCTGGCCCGGAAACCTGTGCGGCGTCCTGAGCGGCGTGGGCGGTGCCTGATAGCGTGAAAAGGATGGCGATCGCGGATGCGCTGCCCAGACCAAATCCAGTTTTCATGATATCCCCTCCGAGTCTGTCTTTTATTTCTCATACTAGATTGCCGATCATTCTCGGCATGACAAGCCTGATTCCGGCATATCGCCGCTCCAAAGCCAAATTTGGTATTTTTTTCTCATACTAGATGTCCACGACAACGTCGCTCCGGGCTTGACGTCAGCGCGAGGACCGCAGACGAGGGGTGGATGAGCGTTGAAGACGACCATCCCCTGTCGCGGCACGCGACGCAGCCGACACGGGCGATCCATGATCGGATCGCACACGACCTGGCGATCGCGATCGTCGGAGGCCGCTACCAGCCCGGCGAAATGCTTCCGGGAGAAGAGCGCTACAGCGCGGAACAGGGCGTTTCGCGCACCGCCTACCGGGAAGCCGTGCGTGTTCTTTCCGCCAAGGGCCTGGTCTATAGCCGGACCAAGAGCGGCACCCGCATCAACGAGCGTCTGCGCTGGAACATCCTCGACCTCGATGTTCTGGCCTGGATGTTCGAGGCCGGGCCGACGCCGGAATTTCTGCGGGACATCTTCGAACTGCGCACCGTGGTCGAACCCGCCGCAGCCCAGTTCGCGGCCATGCGCCGCGACGGACAGGACATCTCGCGCATGGGTCATGCCCTGGAGGAAATGCGCCGTTTCGGGCTACAGACCTCGGAAGGCCGTGCAGCTGACCAGAGCTTTCACAACCTGATCCTGATGGCCACCCGCAACGAGGCGCTCATCAATCTGGCCACTTCGGTGACCGCCGTGGTCGCCTGGACCACTCGCTTCGCCCGCGACGAACGCAAGGAATCGCGCGATCCCATGCCGGATCACGATGCCGTGTTCGACGCCATCCTGCGCGGAGACCCCGAAGAGGCGCGACTCAAGATGCTCGCCCTCATCGGCAATGCCTCGCGCGATGCGGGAATGTCGGGCGCTTAGAAGCCAGGACCTCTTCTATTTTTCATACGAGATTCGGCGCTTGCGACAGTTCCGTCAGCGACCCGTTCCACTTCCCCCCGACGTCTTGCGGATGAACGCGGCCACGTTGTCGTGAAGGGCGTGTAGTGACGGCAGGTGCGCGTAGACCATGTGGCCCGACTCGTAATACTGATACTCGACATTCGCCTGCAGGGCGGGTGGCACCGGCAAGTGCCGCATCTCGAACACGCCTTCGAAATAAGGCGTCGAAACGTCGTAATAGCCGCCGTTGACCATGACCTTCATCGTCGGATTCTGCTTCATCGCGATGGCCAGGTCTGGCAGCACATTGGGCAGCGCGATCAACGGCTTCCCGGCGGCGGGCGGCTTGTGCCGATAGTCCCAGCTGCCATAGATGCCGATGCCGGGCTTGAACTGCTTCTCGCCGCCCTCGCCCGCCGCGTAATGCAGGGTGCCGCGCGCATATTGGTTGAAGGCGGCAACGTAAGCGCCCTCCAGCGCCGCGCTCTGCGGGTCGTAGTCCGCCACTTTGCTGAGCGGATCGAGCGTCGCCCCGGCGAAGCGCGTGTCCAGAGTGCCGGTTGTCAGTCCCTGGTCCGACAGCAGTTCCTTCTGGAAAGCGCCATATTCGATCCTGAGATTGGTCTTCAGGAGATAGTCGGCCGATAGGCCCGTATAGGCCGCCAGTCGTTCCGCGATTTGCCGCCGCTCGGCGTCGGTCAGCGCATTGCCCTTCATCAGCGCCTGGGCATATTCCCCGGTGGCGAAGGCCTCCACTTGCGCCAGAAGCGCCTTGAGATCGTCCGGCCGGTCAGCCAGCTTGCGATGATACCATGCCGTCGCCGCGTAAGTCGGCAAGGCGACGATATAGGGCAGGTCGACCGAGGGATTGGACTGCGGATCGTCGGGCATCAGATCCCAATTCAGGATGTCCGACAGCAGGATCACGCCGTTCAGGTCGATCGAACGCGCCTGCAGCGCCAGGGGCATGCCGGCCGCGCGCATCGTGCCGTAGCTTTCGCCGAACAGGTACTTGGGCGAATTCCAGCGACCGTATTTCGAGAGGAATTGCTCCACGAATTGCGAAAAGGCGTCGATGTCCTGGTCCACGCCGTAGAAGGCCTTGGCCTTGTCCTTCCCCGCGATGCGGCTGAAGCCGGTGCCGGGTGCATCGATGAACACGAGGTCGCTGGCGTCGAGCAGGCTCGCGTCGTTATTGACGGTATTGTACGGCGCCGGCCCGGTATGGGCGCTGTCGGCGGTTTCCACCCGCACCGGACCGAAGGCGCCCATGTGGAGCCAGACGCTGGACGATCCGGGACCGCCGTTGAAAAGGAAGGTGATCGGGCGTCCAGGCGCCCGCACGCCGTCCTTGAAATAGGCGGTGTAGAACATCGAGGCTTCGGCCTTGCCGACCTTCTTGTCGTCGTCGTCCTCGGACGAACGGGCATCGAGGGCGTCGGTGTCCTCCCATCCCTTGGCATGAACGACCAGCGTGCCCGCCACGGCGTGGTAGGCCAGGCGCGAACCCGCGATCGAAACCGCGCCCGTGGACTGCACCGCTTCGGGCTGGAACAGCGCGGGGTTTTCGGCATCGCCCGCAGGCACGTCCGGCGCGCTGGCCGCAGGTGCGGCAAACGCGGCAGACGCGGCCAGGAGCGAGGCGAGCGGCAGGGCGGCCAAAGAATACTTCATCCAGCGTCTTTCGGGAAAATGCGGCCGCATCGTCAGGCCGCGATACCATTTTCGATGACACGCCCGCCCCGTTTCCGAATGGCCGGTGCGCCGCAGTCCGTCCGGTGGGAGGGGATCATTCGTAATGCGGATCCTGGAGTGCGTTCATCCAGTCGGGACACTTGTTCTCCGCCTCGCCGCGAAAGGCTTCGCTGTTGAAGGCCATGAAATCGTGAGCGGCGTCCCGCGCCGTCATGTCGGCGGGGATGCGGTAGCTCGCCGCCACCGCGTCACCGCAAGCCGCGGTCCAGCCGGCGACGTCTCTTTCCCGCTGCATCCAGAGCTGGACCAGCCAGAGAAAATCGTGGCGCTTGTCCTGCATCGTCGGCATCATGCAAGTCCTTCAAAAGTGACAGAGACGCTAGGTTGCATGGCGGGATCGCCCGTGCAACCTCCCGCAGGCCCCGCTTCGAAAAATCGGCCTGTTCCCGAAGCCGCGATATCTCAGGCACCATGACCGGCCGCCTCGCCTGCCGCATTGTGCAGGCCCGCGCCCAGGGCGAGAACGGTGCGGGCGTGCCTGCCCGCCACGGCGGCGCGGTCCGCGCCGTAGCCGCCGCCCAGAGTGCTCGCCAGGGGGAGGCCCCGCCGCCGCGCTTCGCGCGCGACCATCCGGTCCCGCGCGAGCAGGCCGTCATCGGACAGCGCCAGTCGGCCCAGTCGGTCGTCGCCATGGGCGTCGACACCGGCCTGCATGAGGATCAGGTCCGGCATGAATTCATCGAGCACACCCGGCAGCGTGCGGCCGAGGATGTCCATGTAGGCGGCATCGCCCATCCCGTCGGGCAGCGCGATATCCAGGGAGGAGCGCGCCTTACGGGTGGGGAAGTTCTTCTCCGCATGGAGGGACAAGGTGAATATGTCGCCGCGGCCGGCAGTCAGCGCCGCGGTGCCGTCTCCCTGGTGAACGTCGAGGTCCAGGACCAGGATACGGGCGGCATCGCCCTCCTCGATCAGCCGGTTCGCGGCCACGGCCAGATCGTTGAACACGCAGTAGCCCGCCCCTGTATCCGCCAGCGCGTGATGACTGCCGCCCGCGCTGTTGGCCGCATAGCCGTGCCGCAAGGCGAGCTTCGCCGCGAGCCAGGTGCCGCCGACGGAAAGCTGCGATCTCCGGGAAATGCCCGCGTCCACCGCAAACCCGATCCTGCGCACCTTGGCGGCCGGAACGGTGCAGCTGAGAACTTCCTCGACATAGTCCGGGTCATGGACGGCTTCGAGCCAGCGGCGGGGCATCTCTTCCGGCAGGTGCTCGGTCATGGGCGCATGGCTGGCGCGAAGCGCGTGCATCACCAGCGCATATTTGTCGTGAAGAAATGTTCCGGCCGCCCTTGTCGGGACCACATATGCGGGATGGTGGACGACATGCAGCATCACCCGGCAGACTAGCGGTCCCGGCAGTGGCCGTCGAGCCCGCGCACCAGAGCCGGCGCGGGCCCGCTTGCCGATCGCGCGGCGCTAGAGCCCCGGGCTGCCGATTGCCAGAAGGGCAAACGTCGCCAGCCAGTGCTCGCCCATATAGTCGCCCGCGACATGAGGCAGCGCGGCCTGCAGATGCCGTTCGGCAATCGCGGCGCCCTCGCGGCGGACGAAATGGCCCTCGGGCAGCTGGGCCGCGATCTGGCGCCAGCACCAGGCCCGGCTGAGGTTGAGTCCGTCGAGATGCGCGATCTTGCCGTCAGTGCGGTCCGAAACGAAAGCCGGAACCGTGAGAGTCCGGGGCTGCCCCTCGGCAATGTCCGGGAGGAAAGCATCGAACCAGAGCGCGAAGGCGGCCGGGGGCAGGACGCGGCTCATGGCCAGGGCCTCGGTCAGCGTCGGCGAGAGGAATTCGTCGCCCGACGGCTCCCAGGCCTGGGCCGCACGGTCCTCGGCGAACCAGTCCTGCAGCCGGCTCTCGATCAGACCGGCAAGGTCGGCGCGCCGCGATGCCGCCCATTCGTGGGCCAGGACAAGCGCGAAGGCCGAATTGCTGTGGATGCCGTGGCGGATCGGGTAAGTGAGCTTCGGCAGGTAGCCCGCGAAACGCTGCGCGAAGATATCCGCCAGCGGCGCCAGTGCCTCCGCCCAGGCGCCATCCTCATGCAGCGAGAGTTCGTGATGGAGCGCCAGCAGCCATCCCCAACCGTAAGGCCGTTCGAAGCCCTGCGACAGGGGGCGGGCCAGATAGGCGATCTCGCCGGCGATCTTCCCGGGCACCAGCATCGCATCCGCATGCGCGCGAATGGCCGGCGCTTCCGGGATCCGGGGGAACTGGCGCAGCAGGCGCATCACCTGCCACCAGCCATGGACGCAGCTGTGCCAGTCGAAACTGCCGTAGAACACGGGATGCATCGCGGAAGGCGTCTGCGCGTCCTCCGGCCCGGCGAGCACATGGTCGAGCTTGTTGGGATATTCGCGGCCAAGGTGGCCAAGGGTGAGCTGCGCAAAGCGCGAGGCGTGTTCCGCCGTCAGGATCGTGGTCATCGCGAGAACCCCAGGAAGTAGAGAAGGAATATATTGGCCACCAGCATGGCCAGCGCGGTGGGCGCCTGCGCGCGAATGACGCCGTAAGTGTCGCGCAAGTTCAGCAGGGCCGCCGGCACCAGGTTGAAATTCGCCGCCATGGGCGTGAGCAGCGTGCCGCAGAACCCGGCCAGCATGCCGATCGCGGCCACGGCTGCCGGGTCGCCGTGCTGCACGTTGACCAGCAGAGGCGCGCCCATAGCGGCGAACATGACCGGAAACGCGGCCAGGGCATTGCCCATCAGCACGGTGAGCAGCGCCATGCCCGTGCAATAGAGCGCCACTTGCGCCAGCAGGCTGCCGCCGGTGTCGACGTAGTCCAGCAGGTGCCCCACCGCCGAACCCATTCCCGCCGCGGCGTAGATGATGCCAAGGCTGGCGAGGAGCTGAGGCATCAGGATCGCCCAGCCCAGGCCATCGGCCAGCCGCACGCCTTCGCGCAGCGGCGCCTGCGCCTTCGTCCGGAACCAGACCATGCAGATCACGGTCGAGACCACCGCCCCCAGCGCCAGCGAGACCAGCGTGGCGTCGGAAGCCTTGACGATCCCGGGCACCGACTTGAACAGCACCGTTCCTCCCAGCGCTATGGCCGGGATGGCCAGGGCGGGCAGGAACAGGCGGTTGCCGTAACGCCGGGCAGAGGCTTCCAGCGCGGTTGCGCTCGCGGTCCCGTCACTCTCGGGCGGCGCGGCTCCGGTACGTCCCGAAGCCGCGACGACGACGATGACGATGGCGAGCAGACCGTTGGCCATGTCGCCGATATAGTCGCCCAGCAGGAAGCTCAGCGCGATCAGCCCCCAGAGGAGCGCCGTGGCGCGGCCCTTGCGGTCCCGGCGGTGCCACGCCGTGACCAGCGCGAAGCCAAGGAACATGGCGCCCGCCAGCGCATAGACGAGTTCGAGGCCGATCACGCTGCCGAATCCGTCGATGAATCTGCAGCAGCATTCGTACCTGGGCGCTTCCGGCGATCCAGCAGCATTACCCGCGTCCCATGGATCAGCAAGGCCGCGATCGCCGTCGGCACGGCCCACATCGAAAGCGCGAAGGGCTCGGCTTTCATGCCGTAGCCTTCCATCACGCCTTTCATCAGCAGGATGGAGCCGATCGCGAGGAAGATGTCCTCCCCGAAGAACAGGCCGATATTGTCCGTCGCCGCCGCGAGCGCTTTCGCGCGGTCGCTGTCGTGCCCGGATCCGTCCTTCTCGGCCGCCGCTTCCGCCATCGGCGCCAGCATGGGACGCACCATCGTCACTTGTCCGCCAAGTTGCGTCAGGCCCACGGCGGAAGTCAGCTGGCGGGCGAGCAGGTAAGCCAGCAGCAGGCGGCCCAGCGTGATGCCGCGCAAACCGCGCATGAGCTGTTTCGCGCGCTCCTGCAGCCCATGGCGTTCCAGCAACCCGATGGTGGGGATCACCAGGAAGACCGCCGTGACGAACTTGTTGGCATTGAAGGCGGCGCCGAACCGGGCGAGCAGGTCGAGGAACGGCAGGCCCGCCGCCAGCCCCGCCGTAGCGGCCGAAGCCAGCACCACGGCCAGCGGATTGACCCGGACGACGAGCCCGGCGACCAGTACGACGACGGCTAACAGAACCAGCATGTCATGCTTTCCCCTCGAAGCGGTTCAGACCGCGGCGTCGGAATCGGCCGGCGCCCCGAAGCCGCCGCCGCCCGGCGTTTCTATGACGATGGCGTCGCCGGGTGCCAGCGGCGTTTCCGCCGTGCCGGCCAGATCGCTCCGGGATCCGTCCCGGCGCTCCACCCATTGCCGGCCGGGCTGCCCCGCCGCGCCGCCGTCGAGACCGAACGGCCCTTCGCTGCGCCGCGACGAAACGATGGTGGCGGTCAGCGGCTCCAGCGCCATGATCCTGCGCACCACGCCGTCACCGCCGCGATGCCGCCCCTCTCCGCCCGATCCCTTGCGGATCGCGAACGTTTCGAGCCGCACCGGGTAGCGCATTTCCAGCACTTCGGGATCGGTGATGCGCGTGTTGGTCATGTGGGTGTGAACGGCAGAAGCCCCGTGCGAGCGCGGACTGGCCCCGGCGCCTCCGCATATCGTCTCGTAGTACTGCACCCGCTCGTTGCCGAACAGGAAGTTGTTCATCGTCGCCTGCGCGCTGGCCGTGGCGCCGAGCGCGCCGAGCAGGGCATTGCAGACCGCCTGGCTTACCTCGGTATTGCCGGCCACCACCGCCGCGCCGGGATGGGGCGAAAGGAAGGTTCCCTCCGGCACGACGATGTCGAGCGGCACGAGGCACCCTTCGTTGAGCGGCAGGTCGGCATCGACGAGGCAGCGGAAGGCATAGAGCACCGAAGCGCGCGTGACGGCAGGCGGGGCGTTGAAGTTGCCCGGCCGCTGTGCATCGGTGCCGGTAAAGTCGATCGTGGCGCTGCGGCGCGCGCGGTCCACCGTCACGCTCACCCGCAGGCGGGCGCCGTCGTCCATGCGGTAATCGAATGCACCGTCGCCGATGCGGTCGATCACCCGGCGCAGGCTCTCTTCGGCATTGGCCATCATGTGGCCGACATATGTCGAGACCGTCGGCCAGCCATAGCGGCGCATCAGGCCCAGGATCTCGCGGATGCCGGTCTCGTTGGCCGCCACCTGGGCCTTGAGATCGGCGACGTTCATGTCGGGATTGCGCGCCGGATAGCGGGCAGAGGACAGCAGTTCGCGCAAGGCCGCCTCGCGGAATGCGCCGCCTTCGAGCAGGAGGAAATCGTCGATGACGACGCCTTCCTCCTCCAGGCTGGTCGAATCCGCAGGCGTGGAGCCCGGCGCGATGCCCCCGATGTCGGCATGATGGCCGCGGTTGGCCACGAAGAAGCGGATGTGCTCGCCCGCCTCGTCGAAGACCGGCGCCACCAGGGTGACATCGGGCAAGTGAGTGCCGCCGCGGTAGGGATCGTTGAGCGCGACCATGTCCCCGGGCTGGAGACTGTCGCCCCGCGCGGCCAGCACCGCACGCACGCTCTCACCCATCGCGCCGAGATGGACCGGCACATGCGGGGCATTGGCGATCAGCTGGCCGCCCGCGTCGAAGAGCGCGCAGGAGAAATCGAGCCGCTCCTTGATATTGACGCTGGTGGAAGTGTGCCGCAACACCGCGCCCATCTGCTCGGCAACCGCCATGAACATGTTGTTGAACAGTTCGAGCATCATCGGGTCGGCCACGCCGCCATCGTCGCGGCGCTTGCGGTCTGCCGATGCGCCTTCCTGCCGCAGGACGAGGTTGCCCCAGTCGTCGGTCGTTGCTGTCCAGCCGGGTTCGACCACCGTGGTGGCCAGCGGCTCGCGAACGAGCGCCGGGCCGACGATGCGGTCCCCCGCCAGCAAAGCCGCGCGGTCATGAACGTCGGCCAGCGCCTCCGCGCCGTTCGCCCAGAGCGGCATGCGCGTGAGCACCGGCGGCAGCGCGCCTTCCGGCCGCCGCGCCAGTTGCGGCATCGCCGCCGGTTCGCCCGGCAGGATCACTTCCACCTCGATACTGTCGATCACCAGCCCGCGACCCGGCGTGGAGAACCCGAAACGCGCGACATGCGCCGCATCGAAGGCCAGGGTCATGGCGGCGTCATCGTCCAGCGCAACGGCAATGCCGGTATCCGTGCCTTCGTAGCGCAAGTGCACGCGGGCCTCGGTCCGCAGCAGTGCTTCGTCGCCGGACTGCACGATCGAGCGGGCCAGCTCCGCCGCGATCTGCCGCGCATCCGCGCTTGCCGCGGCGGCCGCAGCGCCATCGAGCGGACGCTCCACGGCCACGCGGCGCACTTCGCTGCGGTCGGCCAGGCCCATGCCATAGGCCGACAGGACGCCCGCGAAGGGATGGATGAAGACCGTGGAGATGCCCAGTTCCTGCGCGACCATGCAGGCATGCTGGCCGCCAGCGCCGCCGAAGCACTGCAAGGTGAAATCGGCAAGGTCGTGCCCGCGCTCGGTGGAGACTTCCTTGATGGCGCGCGCCATGGCGGCCACGGCCACGCGCACGAAGCTCTCTGCCACTTCGCGGGGATCGGAAGACCGTCCCGTCGCCGCCGCGACCTCCTGTGCGAGCGCGGCAAAGCCCTGTGCCACCACCTCGCGGTCCAGCGGCAGGGTTCCTTCCGGCCCGAAGATCGCCGGGAAGAACGCGGGCGCGATCCGGCCCAGCATGACATTGGCATCGGTTACCGTCAGCGGGCCGCCGCGGCGATAGCAGGCCGGCCCCGGATCGGCCCCGGCGCTGTCCGGCCCGACGCGGTAGCGCGCGCCGTCGAAGTGCAGGATCGATCCGCCCCCCGCCGCCACCGTATTGATCGCAATCATCGGCACGCGGACTTTGGCACCCGCCACTTCGGCGTCGACCACCCGCTCCAGCGCCCCGGCATAAAGCGCCACGTCGGTGGACGTGCCGCCCATGTCGAAGCCGATGATGCGATCGAAGCCTGCCGCCTGCGCGGTCCGGGCCGCGCCGATCACGCCTCCTGCCGGGCCGGACAGGATCGCGTCCTTGCCGTGGAACTTGTCATGCTCGGTGAGGCCGCCGTTGGACTGCATGAAATAGAGCGGCACATCGCCCAGCCGGTCCACCACGCGGCCCACGTAGTCGCTCAATACGGGCGAGAGATAGGCATCGACCACGGCCGTCGACGCGCGCGGCACCAGGCCCAGCAGCGCGCTGGTGCCGTGGCTGGTGGAGACTTGCGTGAAGCCGGCCCCCCTGGCCAGTTCCGCCAGCCGCTGCTCGGCCGCGGGGTATTTCCAGCCATGCGCCAGCGCGATGGCGCAGGCCGATATCCCCTCTGCCCGGTGGCGGGCGAACATCCGCGCAGCCGCGTCCTCGTCCAGTTCCGAGATCGTCTGGCCATGTACGTCGCAGCGCCCACCCACTTCCTCGACAGCCGTATAGAGCTGCGAAGGTCGCCGAATATCCAGCGCGAACAGGTCGGGACGGCTCTGGTCGCCGATCTCCAGCAAGTCGCCGAACCCTTCGTCGAGGACCAGGAGCAGCGATGCCCCCTGCCGCTCCAGCAGGGCATTGGTGGCGACGGTGGTGCCCATCTTCACCTCGGCCACCAGCCCGTGGGGCAGAGGCTCGTCCGCCTCCAGCCCCAGCAGGCTGCGAATGCCGGCAGTGGCGGCATCGCGGTAACGCTGCGGGTTTTCGCTGAGCAACTTGGTGGAAACGAAAGTGCCGTCCGGCCTGCGGCCGACAATGTCCGTGAACGTGCCGCCACGGTCTATCCAGAACTGCCAACCCGACGACATCGCACACTCCGATATTTTATCGATAAATTATCAATGAGGGGTCTTGGCCCCGCCTGTCAAGCTGGGTGCAGGCAGGCCCGGCATCATTGACAAGCGCTCCGCCGGGATTTCATAAAACCGCATGAGCGCCATCGAACCGGGTCCGATCATTTCCTCCGCCCATCTGGCAGATGGCGCGTCTCCCGCCCTTTCCGAGCTGGAATTCAGCCTGACGCTGGCGGCCAATGCCTACCAGAAATGGATCGTGCGCTGCGCCGCCGCCGCCGGCCAGCAGCTCGCGCCGCTGGAAGTGCTGGTGCTCCACTCGGTCCGCCACCGCGACCGCCCGAAGCGGTTCATGGACCTCATGCTGGTGCTTCATGTCGAGGATGCGCATCTGGTGAACTACGCCGTGCGCAAGCTCTCCCGCGCCGGACTGGTGGAGACGCGCAAGGTCGGCAAGGAAAAGGTCATCGAAGTGACCCCTGCCGGCATCGCATTCTGCGACGCCTATCGCGCAATCCGCGAGAAAGTGCTGGTCGGCGACGTGAAGTCCTCGCTCAGCGAGGAGACTCTCTCGCAAATGGCCGAAGCGCTGCGCATGCTCTCGGGAGACTACAGCCAGGCCGCCCGCGCCGCCGCCACGTTGTGACCGACTGAACCGGCCGGACGCGCTGCATCCGCGTCCGCGCGATCCGTCCCCGAACGAAAATGCTGATAATGCGATTGATTCGCATATGCAAAATAGCCTATTGCGCTGCAGCATTTTGACAGGGGCGCGACATTTCCAGGTTAGCAATTCTGAAGTCACTGGCGCTGGCGGCGCCGGTCCTTTCCACTGCGGCATGGGCTGCCGAAGAAAACGACCCGATCGTCGTGAATGGACGGTCCGAAGGAATCTACGGCATTTCCACCGCAAGCACCGGCATGAAAATCGACGTGCCCGTGCTGAAGACACCGCAATCGATCACGGCGATCTCCAACGCCGTGATCCTGGAGCAATCGGCCGAAACGCTGACCGACGTGCTGCGCAACGTCAGCGGCATCACCGAGGCGAATTCGTTCGGCAACACCGGCGACAATTTCATGATCCGCGGCTTCGAGAGCGGCCAGGGCTCCGTCCTGCGAGACGGCTACCTGAGCGTCCAGGTGCGTGCGCTCAATGCCTCGACCGAGCGGGTGGAAGTGCTCAAGGGCCCGGCTTCGCTGCTTTACGGCCGCTTCGAGCCCGGCGGCCTGGTGAACGTGGTGACCAAGAAACCGCTCGACAGTTTCCATTACAACATCAGTGCCAATGCCAGCACGCGCGGACAGAGCCGGCAGATGGCCGACGTTACCGGCCCGCTCGGCGGCGGCTTCGCATTCCGCCTGATCGGCGAGCGCGAGGACAGCGACTACTGGCGCCCGCACGGACATGACATCGAACGCACGTTCGTGGCCCCCAACCTTTCGTGGAACGGCCACGGCTTCAGCCTTCTGGCCACTTACGAATATACCGACAGCACCCAGCCCTTCGACCGCGGCCGCGTATACTACAACGGCAAGCGGCTCGACACGCCCGCCACGCGGTACTTCGGAGAAGCGTTCACCACGCTGAAGCAGAGGCTTCATTCGGGGAACGTCCTGCTTGGCTACGCTTTCGCGCCGGGCTGGCGAATGGAGGCGAAGTACGCCATCCAGCGCACTTCGGGTTCCGACCTTCAGGTGCGCCCGCGCAGCCTGGTGGTCGGCGCCGACGGCGAAGCGACCGGCGAACTCGTCCGCAGTCTCGACGGCAACCGCGACCTTCACGACAACCGTGACTATCTCTCGCTCAACCTGCACGGCGATGTGCAGATGCTGGGCATGCGCCACAAGCTGCTGTTCGGCGCGGATTACGAGACTTACGAAAGCCTGCGCGGCTTCCAGGTGGATTCGCCGCGACGGGGCGGTTTCAACATATACGATCCGGTCTACGGCCTGCTGGACCAGAACCTCGCGGAGCTGACTGTCACCCCCAATTCGGCAACAGTCGATCGTTACAGGACGGCCGGTCTCTACGTTCAGGACCTGGTGATGCTGGACGATGCCTGGACACTGGTGCTGGGGGGCCGCTACGAGACCTTCCGGGACTTCACGCAAAGCGGCTCGAAAGTCAGCGACCGGTCGAAGACCGATACTTTCCTGCCGCGGCTGGGACTGGTCTTTCAACCTCGCCCGAACATGTCGGTCTATGCCAGCTATTCGCGCGCCTTCGCGCCGAACCCCTCGGTTCCCGCCGAGGGCAGCCAGCCGGCCTCCGGGCCCTTCCCGCCCGAGCGCAGCCGCAGCTACGAAGTGGGGCTGAAGGCCGAGCTGTTTTCCGGCGTCACCACCACTCTGGCCGTCTACGACATCCGGAAGAACAACGTCCTGGAAACGGTGGATATCGGCGACGGCAATACGATCACCGAAGCCCGCGACAAGGTCACCTCGCGCGGGGTGGAATTCGATCTCGCCGGTGAGATCACGCGCCGCCTGAGCGTGATCCTGTCCTATGCCTATACGGACGCCCAGGACCCGCAGAGCACGTTCCAGGACAATGTCGTGAACGTGGCGCGGCATACCGGCAGCCTGGCGCTGTCCTACCGGCCCGGCGGCGCGCTGGACGGGCTTTCGCTCGGCGGCGGCGCCTATCGCGTCGCCCGACGCTATGGCGGGCTTTCCCAGGCCCCGAACGGATCGACGAGCGTGCCCTTCTTCCTGGACGGCTACACGACGTTCGACCTCAACGCCGGCTACGCCTTCGAAGTCGCCTCCGGACACAGCGCTTATGCCCGCATGACGCTGCGAAACCTGACCAACCGCAATTACGACCAGTCCGCCGGCAATGCCCTGCGCGTCGTTCCCGGGCAGGCGCGGACGCTGCTCGCCACGATCGGGATGCGGATGTAGGGGCCTTGAAGAGAGGGCTGCGTTCGTTCCGGCGCGGCCCCCTTACGGTTCGATCGGAGCGCCCGCTTACCAGACGACGATGGGGTTGCGCGCCTTCAGCTCGTCGATCCGCCGCTTGGCCGCCAGCATGCCGGCCATTTCGGATGCGCCCTTCGGATAGGCCATGGCCTGCCAGTTGCTCACCCCGCCCCGGGATGTCGGCGGATAGGGCCCGTCGATCCAGTAACCGGGAATGCTCGCTTCCAGAGCATCCAGCAGTTCGCGAAGGGTACCGCGGCTGATGGTGTCATTTGTCATGACTCAGAAAACGATGAGGCGGCCGAAGGCTGCCTTGCCCTGCCTCGCCTTGTCGATAAGTGCGCCGGGCAACAGGAACCCGCGGTTCGTCCGCTCCGGGGCGCGATCGTCCCGCTACCGTAAAACCTCCGGGTTTATCCGCGCCTTGCGATCTGCCACAGCTTGCGCCGATGACCGCGCTCCCACACCATCATGACCGCCGGATAAAAGGGCGAATGATAGATTTGCGGGCGAGCGATCTGCCCCTGCTGGTCCTCTACGCGCTCGCGTTCGCGCTGCTGCACTGGACGGCCAGCCCCTGGAGCGGTGCGGGCTTCTTCTCGCTATGGTACCCGCCCGCGGGTCTGCGTTTCGCCGTGCTGTGGAGCCGGGGCGCCCGCTTCGCACCCTGGCTGGTCCTTGCCGAACTGGCCGCAGACTTCAGCGCCGGCGTCATCGACATCGGGGCTCCGGGCCTGCTTCAGGCGGTGATCGGCGCGATGCGGCCGGGGCTGACGTATGGCCTGGCGCTGGCCGTCACGCGCGGGATTGCGCGAGGCAAGGACGACACCTTTTCACTGCCGCCGATGATGATGGGGCTGGCCGCGGTTGCGGCACCGGCGCTCAATGCCCTGCTCGTGGCGCCCATCGACGCCCTGCTGCCGGCCGATGCCGGGCGATACCGCATCGGTGTGGACATCGCGATCTCGCTTACCGGGCCAGCCGTGGGAGACCTGCTTGGCATCCTCGTGCTGGCGCCGCCCCTGCTGTGGATCGCGGCGTTGACGGGCGGCCCGCGGCAGGCTCTGCCCCGGCCGCCCGCGCGGCGTGCGGTACTGGAGGATGCGCTCGTCCTGTCGGGCTGCCTGTTGCTGACGATTGCCCTGTGGCGCGCCGGGCTGGGCGCGCAGCCGGCGCCGGGACTGCTGGCGGGCGCCTGGATCGGCCTGCGCCACGGCCGCATTGCCGCCTGGCTGGCGATCGTGGCGCAAGTCCTGGCCTTCCTTCCCTATTCGTCCGGCCAGTTGGACGATGCGACGCGGCTGGAGCTGCACCTGGGCATTGCCGCGGTCGTGCTGGTCACCTGGCTCGCGGGGAGCTTCTCCGACGCGCAGAAGACCGCGCGGATCATGCTGGAGAGACGCAATCGCCTGCTGTTCCAGGCCGAGCGACTCAAGACCCTGAGAGCGATGTCGGTGGCGGTGATCCACGAGATCAGCCAGCCGCTCTCCACCCTGGCCATCGAGGCCGGCCACCTCGCCCGGGCGACCGAACATCTTGACGCCGACATCGCCGAGAGCGCCGCGCTGGTCGATCGCAAGGCGCGCGACTTATCCGACCTCGTGCGCCGCCTGCGCCGCTTCGGCGGCCGCGACGTGGACGAGCCCTCGCTGCTGCCCGTTTCCATGTTGCTCCAGACCGCCTGCCAGATCGTCGCGGCCGAATTACGCGCGTCCGGCGGCCGGATCGATTGTCTCGGCATCGCCCCGGACCTTGCCGTTCAGGCGCAGGAGATCGAACTGACGCAGGCCCTTGTGAACCTGCTGCGCAACGCCGTCGCGGCCAGCCCCGGCGAAGCGATCGCGCTGCGCGCCGGGGCCGTCGCCGACGAAGTCCGCATCGAAGTGACCAATCCGCTCGTGGCCGCACGGAAAACCGACGCTCAGCCCCTGGGGGCGGGCATGGGGATCGGTCTCGTCATTGCCCGCACCATCGTGGAGGCGCATGGCGGCACGCTCGTCGGGCAGGACGACGTCGATACCGCGCGCTTCGTTCTGTCCCTGCCCCTCGTCGCCGGACCCCTGCCATGACCGACCCCGCCACCTCTCCCGCCGCCTCTCCCGTCGCCCCTTTCGTGGCCGTGCTGGACGACGATGCCGATCTCGGCGCCAGCGTGGCGCGATTGCTGGCGCGCAACCGGATGGATGCGCGGGCCTTCACGGACCCGCGGGCGCTTCTGGCCATCCTACCGGATTGCGCGTTCGGATGCGTCATCAGCGACATCCAGATGGGCGAAATGGACGGATTTGCCTTCGCCGACGCCTTGCGCGCCCGCGATCCGGCCGTGTCGCTGGTGTTCATGACCGCCTGGCCGACGACGGCCCATGCCGTCGATGCGGTGCGCCGCCACGGCGGGATCGACTATCTCGAAAAGCCGATCGACGAACCGCGCCTGATCGCCGCCGTGGCCGAAGGCCTGTGCTGGTCCGCGCGGGAGCGGCGCATCGCCGCCATGACCGCCGCCTTCACCCGGCGCGAGCGCGACGTGTTCGACCTGCTGGTGCGCGGCCACTCCAACAAGGAGATCGCCGAGCGCCTGGCGATCTCCGCGCGGACGGTGGAAGATCACCGCGCAGCCATCGTCACCAAGACAAGGACCAACGGCCTGGCCCAGCTCATCGCTCACAGCCGCGGGGAAGCAGTCTAGGTCTCCGGCCCCCAATTTCGGAACACCGGGAATTTCCCGGATCGACCCGGCACTTGCCCCGCGCCAGTTTCCCCATGCGACCCGAAGGCCTGTCCGAATTCCACAATGGACCAGGCTGCCCTGGCCGGCCAGGCTCCCGAGCCTGCGCCGGCCTTTTCGCAAGCTCCCGGTCCATCGTGAAGTCCGGTTTTGCCGAAGGCGCCATCGGGGCGATGGTGCCGTCAGTAGGGTCAGGCCGCGTTCTGCAGACCGGCGGCACCGTCCCGCGCCAATGCCTGCTGGGCGGCGGGGCGCTGGCGGCACCGCGCGACATAGGCGTCCATCGCGGCATCTTCGGGGAACGCCCGGCGGGCGAAGTTCAGCGCGCTGCCGATGAGAATGTCGGCAGCCGTAAACTGCTCGCCCATGACGTAGGGACCCGCCGCAAAGGCACTGGCCAGCTTTCGCAGCACCGCATCGTAGCCGCGCCGCTTCTCTGGCGATCCTTCGAGATCTCCCGTAAATCCGGCAAAGAGAGCCGGCTCCATTTCCGCCACATACCAGGCCATCCAGGTCAGGTATTCACCGCGGCGCGGATCGCCGGGCTTCGGCGCCAGGCCCTGCTCGGGAAAGGCATCCGCGAGGTAGAGGGCGATGGCCTGCGATTCTGCCAGAAAGACACCGTCGTGGTCCAGCGCCGGCACGCGCTTCTCGGGATGGGGGTTGGATGCGTCCGGAGTACCCTCTCCCGTCATCGGGCGAAAGATGGTCACTGGCCGGATTTCGTAGGACGCGCCCAATTCCTCCAGCATCCAGACGATGCGGGAGGAACGCGAATTCGGCGCATGGAACAAAGTGAGCATCGGTAGGTCTCCTGGAATTCTCGCGGTGCATGGTCACGCCGCGAAGTTCCCGATAGAGAAGCCCTACTGACAGCATATTGTCAGTAGGGGGCATGCGATGCGACGGGCGGACCGACTTTTCCAGATCATCCAGATCCTCAGGCGGTCGTCGCGGGCGGTGACGGCGGGAGAGATCGCCGGCGAACTCGAAGTCTCGCAGCGCACCGTCTATCGCGACATCGCCGACCTCGTCGGGCAGCGCGTGCCGATCCGCGGCGAGACCGGCTTCGGTTATATCCTCGACGACGCGTTCGACATGCCGCCGCTGATGCTGACGACGGACGAGATCGAGGCTGCCGTGCTGGGCGCGCAATGGGTGATGGGCCGCGGCGATCCGGTGCTGGCCCGCGCCGCGCGGGACCTCATCGCCAAGATCACCTGCGTCGCGCCCGAACGCTTGCGCTCGGTCATCGCCACGCCCTCCATCGGCACGCCGTCCAGCGGGCAGTGGCCGGGCCGGTCCATGGCGCCTGACGGCATAGACCTGGCCCGCACCCGCACCTGGATCCACGAGGGGCGCAAGATCGTCCTCGACTATCGCGACGAGCAGGGCCGCACGTCCCGGCGCACCATCTGGCCGGTGATCGTGGGCTTCATGGAGAACGCCCGCATGCTGGCCGCCTGGTGCGAAATGCGCGAGGACTTCCGCCACTTCCGCGCCGACCGCGTGCTCCAGGCGGAGTTCCTGGACGATCGGCACGGAGTCCGGGCCAGCACCCTGCGCCAGCGCTGGAAACGGCACATGGCGGAGGCGAGCCGCGCCCGTCAGCGCGCGGCCGCCGAAGCGTGAACCGGTGACAGGTCCGGTCCGCGCCTATTGCCCGGGCATGGTGCCCGGCCGGAGGTAAGGGAACATGTGCGCGACATAGTCCGCCTTGCCCAGGTCCACGCCTTGGGCGCGAAGAATGGCGTAGGCGGTCATGACGTGGAAGTAGAACTGCGGCAGCGCCCAGTCGCGGACATATTGGGCCGCGTCCAGATCGAAGACCATGCCTTGCGGCAGGGCGTGAGCGATGGCGGCTGCCGGATCGACCTCGGGCATGCCGGCCGCCGCCTGCTCCACGATCGCCACGGTCTCGGCGATCCTGGTGCGCGCCTCGGCAATCGAGCCGGGCTGCTCGGCCCCTTTGCGTCCTTCGTCGAGCAGTTCCGCGATCGAGGGCGGAAGAGGCTCTCCGCGCAGCCTGAACATGCCTTCCTGTGCCTGGACGCAGGCGAAGCGGACCTGGGTGGACAGAGGAAACATGTCGGGAGCCAGACGCGCCGCCATCAGCGCATCGGCCTGATTGCCGGCTTCGGCCTTGCCGAGCCATGCCGACAAGGCGCCGAGCATCTGGAGGTAGGTAGGCACTAGGATATCCGGCAGCGTCATGATGGTCTTTCCGATCGTTGGGGCCAGGCGGCACGGCTTGCACGGGCGCTGGCGGCAAGACATAGTGAACGTTATCCGGCCGCCTTTCGACGCGATATCGAACACTTGGTCATGGACGAACAAGCATGCGGCGAGACAATGAACAATAGCAAAGCGGGCAACGGCGGCACGGATCGCAGCAAGATCGGCGACAAAGGCGCCGTGAAGCTCGGCCCCAGGGCGATCCCGATCCCCCGGTCGATCAGCGAAGAGGCGCAGGCGGCGCTGGCTCGTCTCGTCGGCGAGGACGGCATCCCCCTCCATGCCCACTACGAGATGCCGCAACCGGACGATTTCGCGGGCTGGATGCGCATGAAGGCCGCAGCGGACGCGCAATACGCCGCCGTCGTGCAAGGTCTCGCCGGCAGCCTGCGCGCCGCCGCAACGACCATGGAACAGGGCGGTGCCACGATCCACGTCGCGATGCCGGAGGCTCCGGCCGAAGACGGCAGGGCCCTGATCGACTTCCACGGCGGCGCCCTCGTCGTCGGCGGCGGAGAGGCCTGCCGCATCGGCGCGTGCCGCCAGGCCGATCAGCATGGCATCGCCTGCTACGGCGTCGATTACCGGATGCCGCCCGAGCATCCCTATCCGGCCGCGCTGGACGATTCCCTGGCGGCCTATCGCGTCGTTCTGCAACGCCATGCTCCGGGCAGCATCGCCATCTGCGGCCGCTCGGCCGGAGGCAACCTGGCCGCGGCCATGCTGCTCAGGGCGCGGGAGGAAGGCCTGCCGATGCCGGCCAGCCTCGTTCTGCTCTCGCCGCAAGTGGACCTGACCGAATCCGGGGACAGCTTCGAGACCAACCGCATGCTCGACGTGGTGCTGCCACGCCCGCTGCCCTCGAACAACCGTCTCTATGCAGGCAGCATCGATCTCGCCGATCCCTGCCTCTCCCCGCTGTTCGCGAACCTGCAGGGCTTCCCGCCGACATTCCTGCAATCCGGCACGCGCGACCTTTTCCTGTCGAACACCGTCAGGATGCACCGCGCGCTGCGGCAGGCGGGCGTGGCGGCCGAACTTCACGTCTTCGAGGCGATGCCGCATGGCGGCTTCATGGGCGGCACCCCGGAAGACACGGAACTGGAAGCGGAAATTCGGCGCTTCATTCAAGCGCATTGGAACGAATAAAGCGCGCTGCTTGCGCCTGATCCCATGATGACTTGACTGGAGAGGAAGCAAACGTCGCCCCGCCGATCATTGGCTTTCGGTCGATTGACACAAAATGCCTGTCCACCAACCCTCGCCGTTCACGTGCGGCGGAGAGAAGACGATGGACAGGCAACAACTGGCGGTGGGCTTTGCCGCGGCAATTCTCGGCATATCTCTCACCTCGCCTGAAGTCCGCGCCCAGGAAGCGCCTTCCAGTGCCACCGCCGCCGGATCGGGCGAGATCATCGTCACGGCCCGCAAGCGCAGCGAACGCCTGCTGGACGTCCCGGTCGCGGTCTCGGCGCTGTCCCAGGAGCAGCTCCAGCGCTATGCCACGGTCACGCTTACCTCGATCAGCCAGCAGGTGCCCCAGCTCGTCATCGCGGAATCGCAGAACCAGGTCGGGGGCTCGATCAACTTGCGCGGTATCGGATCCGGCATTTCCAATCCTTCGACCGAAACGGCAGTCACCCTCAACATAGACGGCATCCCGATCAGCTACGGCAACGCGATCCGCCTTGGCCAGATCGACCTCTCCCGCGTCGAAGTGCTCAAGGGGCCGCAAGCCCTGTTCTACGGCAAGAACAGCCCCGGCGGCATCATCTCGCTGGTATCCCAGGATCCGGGCTCCACTTTCGAGGCGAAGCTGCGCACCGGCTACGAATTCGCAGCCGACCAGCGCTTCGTGGAAGGCTCCGTCTCGGCGCCGCTGACCGAGACTGTCGGCGCCCGCGTGGTGGGCTACTACTCGAAGGAGGATGGCTGGTTCCGTAATGTCGCGGTGCCGATCGCCGGCGTCACGCCCGGCCCGGCGGCAGACAGCTACAATGCCGAAGACGTGTTCGTGCGCGGCACGCTGTCCTTCCATTCGCCGAGCGGCACCACCAGGGCCACCGCCAAAGTCGCTTATGGCCGCCGCATCCGCGACGGTGTGGGGCCGACCGGCGGGTCGCAGATCGTCTTCTGCCCGGGCGGCGTCAGCCGGCTGTCCGGCGCCATCGACTGCAAGCTGAACCGCAAGTTCTACAGCGTGATCCTGCCCGCCCGGATGACGGCGCTGGACCCGACGCTGGGTGACGGCGTTCCCTTCGTGAAGTCGACCCAGTTCCTCGCCTCCCTGTCGATCGACCAGGACCTTACCGACGAACTCACGCTATCGTCGGTAACCGGCTATTACCGGCTCGGGGAAAAGTCGGTCGATCCCTTCACCTTCTCCAATGTCCCCTATTTCGGGGCATCGAACGACATCGTCGCGGACGGAGTGAGCCAGGAAATCCGCGTCGCGACCGATTTCGACGGGCCGTTCAACCTGCTCTTCGGCGGATTCTTCCAGGACGCGCACTTCAAGATCCGGCAGGCCTTCGCCGTCGACTTCGGCGGGACGACACGGCCTTTCCTCGTCGGCTCCACTTTCTATGACGTGCATACCAGCGCCTATTCGGTCTTCGGACAAGGCCGCTACAAGCTGGCCGACGACCTCGAACTGGCGGCGGGTGGTCGCTATTCGTGGGAGGACAAGTCCCTCCAGGGCACTTCCTTCGCCAGCCCGATCGACGTGCTGAACCCGCGGCGGACTTACGAGGACTTCTCGCCGGAAGTCACCCTCACCTGGCGACCGAGCAACGACCTCACGCTCTATGCCGCCTATCGCGAGGGCTTCACTTCCGGCGGCTTCAACACGGTGCCCACCACACTGCGCTCGCAGGCGAACCCTTCGCTTCCCCGCGTGGATTTGTCCTATGGCCAGATGACCGCGAAAGGCGGCGAAGCCGGGATCAAGGGATACCTCGCCGGACGACAAATCCTGTTCGACCTCGTCGGCTACTACTACAAGTATTCCGGCCTCCAGCTTTCGCGCTACGACAATGCCTCCTTCACGCAGCTGACGCAGAACGCCGGGGGCGCGGAGATCGAGGGCGTGGAGGCCAGCGTGACCCTGCGGCCGGACGCGCTTGCGGGGCTCTCGCTCAATGCGGCGGCGGCCTACAACCACTCGCGCTACACCGACTTTATCGGCGGATGCTACGCCGGCCAGTCCGTGGCCGCCGGCTGTAATCTCAACCCGCGCAATCCGAGCCTCGCCGCCTCCACATACGGCACGGCAGCAAACCCCTATCAGGATCAGGACCAGACCGGACAGCGGCTGTTCCGCGCACCGCTGTTCACACTGACCGCGGGCGCCGCCTACGACCACAGTTTCTCCGAACGCCTGGGCGGCACCCTGGCCGTCGATACCAGCTATTCGAGCAGCTACATCACCCAGACGGAAGCCAATCCGCTGAACCGCCAGGGCTCCTACTGGCTGCTCAACGGTGCGGTAACCCTGAACGGCGGGGAGGACAAACCGTGGGAACTGGCGCTGATCGGCCGCAATCTCACGAACAGGCTCTATGTCGTCGCCGGCTCGGTCGTGGGCGCCACCGCCAGCGGGACGGGCACCGCCGCGACGGTTCAGGGCGACGTGCTGGGCACGGCCAGCCCCCCGCGCTCGGTCACGTTGCAGCTGACGCTCAAGAGCAGCCTGCTGCAGGGCCGCTGACGGCAGGCGCGCCCCTTCAAACGGCGGGCGGTGCAGACCGGCTCGCGGCGTCCTCCTCGGGAAATGCCATGCTGCGCCGCCCATCGAGCATCGCGATCCGCGCCGCGACGCGCTCACCATCCAGGATCGCATCGAGCGGCGCGGTCATGCGGCGGCGCCAGTTGGGATGTTCGTCCACGGTGCCCGGAAGGTTCGGCTGTTCCTCCAGGCCGAGGATATCTTCCAGCGGCACGATAGCGAGGTCGGACCCCGCCCGCGCAATCTCGCGGATCGCCGCATCGACGGCGTCGGCCGGTTCGCTCGGCAGAGGCTGAGGCTTTCCTTCGCCGATCGTGCGCCACAGCGCCGCCCGGTCGGCGGATCGCCGGTCGTCCGCAGCCTCGCCTGCCGCGCCGCGCCCGAGGGCACGGTTCCATTCGAGGTCACGGCCGGACCACCAGCCTGCCACGGTCGCCGTGTCGTGCGTTCCGGTCATCGCCGCACTCGAACGGTCGTAGCGGGACGCGGCCTGGAAGCCTCCGTCGTCGTCGCGTTCGAACCAGAGCACCCGCATGCCCAGAAATTCCCGGTCGCTCAGCAGATGGTCGAAACCCGGAGGCCGCGTGCCCAGGTCTTCCGCCACGATCAAGGCCTGGGCGCGGTGCGATTCCAGCGCGACCAGACGCGTCAGGTCGTGAATGGGATAGTTGAGGTAGGCGCCCTTGCTGGCCGGCTCACCCTCCGGGATCACCCATAGCCGCGCCAGCCCGAAGGCATGGTCGATCCGCAAGCCGCCCGCATCGCGCAGCCCCGCGCGCAGCATGGCCAGCCACGGTTCGAACCCGCTGGCCACCAGCCCGCGCGGCGAGAAGCTGGTCAGCCCCCAGTTCTGCCCATCCGGGCCAAGCGGGTCCGGCGGGGCACCGATGGTCAGCCCGGAAAGGACGCTCTCCTGCATCGCCCAGGCATCGCTGCCTAGCGGATCGATCCCGACCGCGAGATCCTTGACGATGCCGATCTTCATCCCGGCCTCCAGCGCGGACTGCTGCACGCACTTCATCGACCGCGCGGCAAGCCACTGCGCGAAGAGGTGGAACCGGATCTCCTCCGCATGGTCCCCGGCGAACCGTTTCGCCTCCCTGCCGGAGGGATCGTGATAGCCGGAGGGCCAGTTCTTCCAGCCCCGGCCATGCGCCGCAAAATGCAGCGAGAGCGCATCGAACAGCGCATGCCCATGGGCACCCGCTACCTTTGCAGCCCAGGCATCGACTTGTTCCCGCACCTCGCTGCCGCAAGCGGCATGGAGCTTTCGCATCGATTCCAGGCGGCGCGGCAGGGCTTCGTCCCAGTCGATCAGGGCAGCACCCTCCGGCTCCGCGTAAGGCTCCAGGCCCGCGAGTTCGGGCGCTGCCAGCGCGGCGTTCAGGAACAGGCGGCTCGATGGGGCATAGGGGCTGAACCCGCTCGACTGACCGGCGAAGACCGCATGTACCGGACTGATCGCGAGCGCATCGGCGCCAAGCCCTGCAAAGCGGACCGCGGCATCCGCCAACGCCCCCAGGTCGCCGAATGGCGCGGGGCCATGCTTCCTCAGCGAAGGGATCTGGATGGCCGCACCCCATGTCCTCAATCCATGAAGGTCATGGCCGAGCGAGAAGGCACGGTGCGGAGCGACCGCCAACCGAACCGACTGGCCGCCGGCATGGAGTCGATAATAGCCGGGCTCCTCGATCGCCATGACCAGCCCATCGTGCGCAGGCAAGGCGCGCGAAATGCCGCTGTCCTCCGAAACGAGATCCACCCGGTGCAAGTGGGCAAGCGCCTTGGGCAAGCGGACGGGCGATCCTTGCTCCGCCGTTATCAGACCGGGAAGCGCCAGAGCCTCTTCCCGCCACCGGGCGAAGCTCTGCCTGATCTCGTCGTCCGACCCGGCCGCATAGCCCAGCGCACCGAGCACCGAGACGAGCACCTCGTCGGCAACCAGGCACTCGCATCCCTCGGCGCTTCGCCAGGCGCGCATGACGCCCACCGCTGCGGCAAGATCGTGGAGCGGCGTGCGCGGCTCGCACTTGGGCGCGGCGCCGACGTCTAGAGACAAGGGGGCACCTTCAAGCGCCGAACCGTTTCCGGTCTCGGACCTGCACCGAAAATGTTCCGTCGCATCTCGCCTCCTCGTTCAAAGGCAAAGCCGCAAGACCGGCAAGGTTCCGAACCAGGCCCCGGCGCCGAAAGAGGGCGCGTGGTTCGGGCGCCTTCCCGGTCGCCCGCTTGCCCGGCCGCCTGTTTATCGCGGTAGCTTCCCGGCTTTCACAGCCGGCGGTGCTCTCGCCAGCGCATGGTTTGGACAGGTCCAACGGCTTGCCGGTTAAAATGCAAGTTCCGACGCCCCCGGCGCTTACGCCCCGGGGGTGCAGGAACTTTTTGCCCTTTGCCAACCTTAACCGTCGAAATTTTAACCAGAATCACGCTTTACGGGTTGCGTGCAACGACATCCGGTTAGCTGGAGCCACGTATGAAGACCTATACCTTGAAGTTCTCGGACGATGATATCGGCGTGGCTCGGCGTCTCGAATTCAAGGCTTCGGACATGACCGGCGCGCTCGTTATCGCCCACCGCGAGGCTTCGAAGCGTTCGGCGGAACTCTGGGAAGGTGCCCGGAAGCTCTGTTCCATCCGCCGTCCCGCGAACGACGTGTGGATGCCTGCCAGCCTCAAGGCCTGACAGGGCGGGCTGCGGTTGCCCTGAGGCGGCTAGACGGTCTCCGCCAGCTTGAGCATCATCGCCCCCGCCTCCGCAGCGGGAACCGCCCGCGAATAGTGGAAACCCTGTCCCAGCAGGCAGCCGAGCGCCAGCAGCTCGCGGGCCTGGTCGGCATTCTCGATTCCTTCGGCCACCACCTTGATGCCCAGCCGCCTGGCAATGCCGATGACACCCTCGACGATGGCGGCGCTCGGGCCTCTCGAAACGAGGTCTTCCACGAAACTCCGGTCGATCTTGATGATATCCACCGGCACCGTCATCAGATGGGTAAGCGAGGCATAGCCCGTGCCGAAATCGTCCAGCGCCAGCCGGATGCCCCGCGAACGCAGCGCCTGCATCGACTTGCGAACGATCCCCGCGTCGTCATCCATGCAGACCACTTCGGTCACTTCCACGATCACATGCTTCAGCGGGACATTCTCCCGGTCGAAGCTTTCGGCGAGCACCGCGTAGATCGTGCCGCTGTGAAAATCGGCCGACGAGACATTGATGCCGACATGCTGGAATGCGATCCCCAGATCGAGCCAGCCACGGACGTCCCTGGCCACTTGTGAGATCACCTGTCTGGTCAGCGCTGTCGCCACGCCGGCGTCGGACGTCGCCTCATGGAAGGCGGAGGCCGACACCAGCTGGTCGCCGCTGCGCATGCGGCAAAGCGCTTCCACACCGACGATCTCGCCGGTCTCGATCAGGACGATCGGCTGATAGAACGTCTCGATGCGGTGTTCGCGCAAGGCGACGTCGACCTCGCGAACGGCAGCGAGCCTGCGGGTGATGCGCGATCCGATTTCGTCGGAGTAGGGAACGTGGGAACCGCGGGCGGTATCCTTGGCGTGATAGAGCGCAAAGTCGGCCTTCTGCCGCACGCGCTCCGGCAGCAGGTCGCCCGGGGCCAGTTCGGCATAGCCGATGGTGGCACGCGGCACGATGGGGTTGTCCACCTGCCCGCCGGCGCGGGCCAGCGCCGCGAGGTAGCCGGCCATGGTCTCGTCCAGCGCGCGCAGGGCGGCCGGGTCCTGGACGATCACGGCGAACTCGTCCCCGCCAATCCGGAACAGCGGCTCCGGCGCCGCTGCACGGGAGAGACATTCGGCCACGAGTTGCAGCAGGCTGTCCCCCGCCTGGTGGCCGAAGGCGTCATTGGTGACCTTCAGATTGTCGAGATCGATCACCGCCAGCGCCCAGGCGCCGGGGATCTCGCAGCTCAGACCGGAAAGCGCGGCATTGAAAGCCGCCCGGTTCGGCAAGTCCGTCAGGGCATCGGTATGGGCGCGACGGTTATGGTCTTCCACCCGCCGTTCCCGGTCGAGCGCGATGGCGCACAAGTGGACGCATTGATCGACGATCTCCCGCTCGCTCTGGGTCGGCCCGCGTTTCTCTCCGAAGTAGAAGGCGAAAGTGGCTATCGGCTCGCGGTTCGCCCCCAGGATCGGGCTCGACCAGCAGGCGCGTATTCCCAGCGGCAGGATGAGATCGCGAAAGCCCTCCCAATGCGGATCTTCCGCAATGTCCTGGGAAAGCACCTCGGTCCCGAAATAGAGCGCGGCCCCGCAGGCCCCGATGGTCGGTCCGATTTCAACGCCGCTGACCAGATCGCAAAAGGCAGGGGGAAGCCCCGGACCCGCCAGCGGACGGAGACATCCATCGGCATCAGCAGTCACAACGGAGCAGATTACATCCGGCGCCAGGCGATTAACTTCACGGCAAAGACGATACACCGTCTCGGATAGCGGCTGCCCCTTGGCAATCATCTCCAAAATAGTGCTTTGAAAGTCAATCACATGAGACATCCGCTGTTTTGCACGCAAGGCCACTGTATCTATGGAAACTTAATTTCCCCGTGATCGGGCATGAAGGGAAACAGCCGATCCGGTTGCTTTCCCGTTTCTGCCGCCCGCTCGGGGACGTTCTCCACCCCATAGGAAGGACTACGCGCAGTCGAAGTTCCGCTGGCCGTGACAAAGTCCATAAACATTGCGGCCGCCATCCAAGTAACGTGCCACTGCGCGCGCCCGGCATCATGGCAGGATCAAGACCTTGACGAGAGGGCCAAAGCGCTACTTTAAGGCTTCATGAAATTGCGCGGCGCCGTTCCTCGCGGTTTCGCTTTAGGGGGTTTATCCATGAAGTTTGTGCTGGCTTCCGGCGCGGCCGCTCTTGCCGCCTTCCTGTCGCTGCCATCTGCAGCCCAGACCTCGACCTGCTACCTTCTGGGCAATGTCTCCAGTTGCAGCGTCCGATCCGGCGGGGCCAGCGACAACCCGGCCTGGCAGCGCTATTCCTCCTTCCAGGAACTGGAGCGACAGCGAAACGAAAACCAGCAGCGCCGGGAGGACGAGGAAAATCTCGCGCAGGCCCGCAAGGGGCAGGAACTTCGCGAAACGGTGGGCGCACTCGTGGCCGATGGGAAATGTGCCAGCGCGAAGCGTGCAGCGCTCCAGGCCGGTGACTTCGCCCTGGCCGAGCAGGCAGCTTCGCTTTGCGAGCCGCCTTCCCGCGCCGGACACTGAGCCGCCCGCCAGCGGCGGGAACCGGCGGCCGGAATTTCGCAACGCTCCGCAGGTTCTCGGCGCCGCGCCGCTTTCGAATGGGAAATTCGCGCTTGCCGTCAGGCGAATTTCGGCCTCTCAGAGTTGCGACCAGGATCTCCCCGATCCGCCGAAAGGATATGCGCCTTGCTTGACGGCCCCCGCCTCGCCCCCCTCTCCGGCTCCAGTGCCGATGCGCTCGTGGTCCTGATCCACGGCTATGGCTCCAACGGCGATGACCTCATCGCGCTGGCGGCCGCGATGCAGCCCATGCTTCCCGGCGCGGCCTTCGTCGCGCCCAATGCCCCCTCGCAGCTGCCGCACATGGCCGCCGCCTACCAGTGGTGGCCGATCGAGACCTTCTCGATGGCCGAGCGCGCGGCGGGTGCAGCGGCGGCCGCGCCCGGGTTGGACGCCTTCATCACGGCGGAACTGGAAAAGGCCGGCCTTTCCAGCGACCGCCTGCTTCTCGTCGGCTTCAGCCAGGGAACGATGATGGCGCTTCACGTCGGCCTTCGGCGCCCCGATGCAGCAGCCGGCATCGTCGGCATTTCCGGCATGCTCGTGGCGCCGGAAAGCCTGCAGGCGGACATCCGCAGCCGCCCGCCGGTCCTGCTCATCCACGGCACCGAGGATGAAGTCGTGCCGTTCCGCTCGATGGAGATGGCCTCCACCGTCCTCACCGAAACCGGCGTGCCGATAGAGACGCATGTCTCGCCGGGGATCGGCCACGGCGTGAGCCAGGACGGTCTCGTCGCCGCCACGAACTTCGCGCGGCGCGTCCTGACCTGACTCCGGCGCCCGCTCAGGCGAGCGCGCCGAGCCCTCGCCATTTCGGCAGGTCACGGTCCAGGAATGTCCGCGCGCGGCTGCGTGCCTCGCGGCGTTCCTGGACGCCTTCGAGCGGGCTTCCGCCGCGCTGCAGCGTCCTGCCGGATCCGGCGAGCGAAAGGACCAGCCGTTCGGACAGCGCCGTCTCGTCGGCCAGATCGCCAAGCGCGAGCCAGGCATCGATGAGCATGAGGTCGGCAAAGTCGACGGGCACGGCGCCGCCGATCGCCGGCGCCGCGAGATGGTCGTAAGGCATGCCGCGTACCGCTTCGCGCGCTATGGCCGCATTCAGGCGCTGGGCGGGTGCGTGGTCCGTGCGCGGCGCCTCAATGCCGAGCGTTCCGGCATGTAGCAGCATCAGCACCAGTTGCAGCACTTCCGCCAGATCCTTGCCGCCGGCCTTCGGCAGCACCGCCAGTTCCGCCAGTGTCAGCGATCGTTCCGCCAGAGCCTCGACGATCCCGGCATAGGCAGGCGGTTGCAGCGCGAGTTCGCCGAAGGGCGTGCGCACTGACAGGGTTGCCCCGGGTGCAGGGGCATCGAGCAGAAGGAAGCGGGTCTGCGCCGCCCGCTCGCCGGGTGTGGGCGTGGGTGTGGGTGTGGGTGTGGGAGGCGCTTCGCCGCGTCGGTAGACGTCGCGCCGATAGAACTGGTTGATGACGAAGTCCTGCACGTCCTGCCGCAGCAGTGGATCGCCCTGCGCCAGGATCGTGTCGCGCAGGGCCGAGGGCAGGAAGGCGGGCAGCAGCGCTTCGGGCAGCGTTGCCGAGCCCGCAAAAGCCAACCCGACCCCGGCCACCTCGCGGGCGACTTGCGAATGCCACATCGGCTCCCACCCCTCGTGCAGATATTCGTGGGCCAGTTGGGCAATGTCGCGCTTGCGCAGCGAATCCAGCCTCGCGCCGAGCCCGGGCAGCAGCTGGAAGGTGGCAGCGCCCCCGCCGCGCAGTTGTTCGAACAGCGAGATCGAACGGTCCAGCACTTCCGCCACCGGCGCCGCCCCTTCTTCGTGGATAAGCCGCGCCATGTGCCGGAAGGGCATCGTCGCCAGCCAGCCGGGCTGCGCATTGTAGCCGATGTAGACCAGCGCCCCGGGCGCGCTCGCCTGCCCGATGCACTGCAGCAGCGCCTGGCGCACCGGCGCCGTGACCCAGCTGTAGACGCCGTGGAGCGCGACATGATCGAACCGGCCCAGCGCCTCCGGCCAGGATCGTGCCAGCTCGACGAAGTCTCCCTGGACGAATTGCACATTGGCAAGACCGGCCGATGCCGCGATCCCGTTCGCATGGTCGACATGCTCGGCCATCAGGTCGATGCCGACGAACGCCCTGCCTGGATTGGCCGCCGCCAGCAGGCACAGTCCGATGCCCTGCCCGCACCCGAGTTCCAGGAAGCGCCCGCCCCCTGCTGCCGAAGTCTCGCCTGCTCCCGCGGCAAGATCCATCCAGGCAGGCGCCATTTCCCGGCAATAGCCGTAAGTGTAGCCTACCGAGACGTCGTAGCCATGCGTCCGGTCATCCATCTGTCGCACCCCGATCATAATTCGCCAGTGCCCGGCTTGGCACGCCAACCGTGACGGTTTGACGAAACGGACCTTGCGCGGCCCGGGGCCGATCGGCGGCCGGCTTAGGGATAGCGGTCGCCTCGCGGCGCCTCGCCCGTGTCAGCGAAGGTTCGCGGCGAGGAAATCGACGAAGACGCGGATGCGCGCCGGGGTGCTGTAGCCGCCGACGAACACGGCGTGGATGAACTCCACATCTCCGGGATTGAACGCCTCCAGAATGGGCACCAGCCGCCCGTCCGCGATCTCCCGCTCCACGCTGAACCGCCCCACCCGCGCCAAGCCGACCCCCGCCGCCGCGAGCTGGCCCAGCGTCTCTCCGTTGTTGGCCTCGATGCTGCCCTTCACGGAAAGCGCGAATTCGCGCCCCTCGCGCAGGAATGGCCAGACCGGCTCGGCCCTGCGAAAGTTGAAGTTGAGACAGTTATGGCCGTGGAGATCCTCGGGTTCCTGCGGCGTGCCGTTCCGCGCGAGGTAGTCCGGCGCGGCCACGATCACCCGGCGCGTTTCGCCCAGCTTCCGCGCCGTCAGCGTGCTGTCGGCGAGCGGTCCGAACCGGATGGCGATATCTGCCTGCCCTGCCGCCACGTCGACCAGTGTGTCGGTAAGCGCAATGTCCACCAGGATATGCGGATGACGCGCTGCGAACGCGCCGAGCAAGGGCACCACGCATAGCCGTCCGTGCGAGAGTGCGGCGCTGATCCGCAAGCGCCCGCGCGGCGCGCCCTGATCGGCGATGAGCTGTTCGGCATCGTCGAGATCGGCCAGGATACGGCGCGCCATCTGGAGATAGGACTGACCTTCCGACGTCAGCGCCAGCGCCCGGGTCGAGCGCAGCAGCAGCCGCACGCCCAGCCGCGCCTCGATCCTGTCGATCGCGCGGCTGACGGCGGAAGGGCTGAGGTCCAGCAGCCGGCCGGCGCCCGAAAAGCTGCCCTGCTCCACCACCGCCACGAACAGCTCGAGCGCACGGGCCCGGTCAGTGCCGCCCGCGAGCTTGGCTTCGCTCAGCATCTTTGCGTCACAGTCAAAATTCCTTCGCGTTCGTGGGCAGTACCGCCTTCGGTATTTTGCCGCCATCTATGCGTCTGCATAGCAAATTCGCCGCTTCCGAGAGAAGGATTGTTCATGGAATATCGTCAACTCGGCTCATCAGGCCTGCGTGTCCCCGCCCTGAGCTTCGGGACCGGCACTTTCGGCGGCCAGGGTCCGCTCTTCGCCGCCTGGGGCAGCAGCGATACCGCCGAAGCGCGGCGCCTGCTCGACATCTGCCTGGAGGCCGGCGTCACGCTGTTCGACACGGCCGATGTCTATTCGAACGGCGCCTCGGAGGAAATCCTCGGCCAGGCGCTCAAGGGCCGCCGCGACGACGCTCTGATCTCCACCAAGACCGGGCTGCCCACCGGCGACGGACCGCAGGACTGGGGCGCCTCGCGCTCGCGCCTTATCGGCGCGGTGGAGGCCGCGCTGCGCCGTCTCGACACCGACCGGATCGACCTGCTGCAGCTCCATGCCTTCGATGCCCATACGCCCGCGGAAGAGCTGATGATCACGCTCGACCGGCTGATCGCCGCGGGCAAGGTCCGCTACGCCGGGGTCTCGAACTATCCCGGCTGGCAGGTGATGAAGGCACAGGCCGTCGCCGACCGCCACGGAATGCCGCGGCTGGTGGCCCACCAGGTCTATTATTCGCTGGTCGGCCGGGCCTACGAGCACGAACTCATGCCGCTCGCGGCGGACCAGGGTCTGGGCGCGCTGGTCTGGAGCCCGCTCGGCTGGGGCCGCCTTACCGGCAAGATCGGCCGCAGTCGCCCCGTACCGGCGGGGAGCCGCCTGCACGATACCGAGCAGTTCGCGCCGCCGGTCGAAACGGGGCTGCTCTACGCCGTGGTCGACGTTCTGGAAGCCATCGCCGGGGAAACCGGCAAGAGCGTGCCGCAGATCGCCCTCAACTGGCTGCTGCGCCGCCCGACCGTCTCCTCGGTCATCATCGGCGCGCGCAACGAGGAACAGCTGCGCCAGAACCTCGGCGCGGTTGGCTGGTCGCTCACTGCCGAGCAGGTTGCCCGGCTCGATGCCGCCAGCGAGGTGCTGCCGCCCTATCCCCACACCCCCTATCGCCAGCAGGAAGGGTTCGCTCGGCTGAACCCACCGCTGGTCTGAGGACCATCCGATGAAGCTCAATCCCGGCCTTCTGGCCCTGTCCGTCGGCGCTTTCGGAATCGGCGTCACCGAATTCGCACCGATGGGCCTGCTGCCCGTCATTGCCGGAGACCTGGGCGTCTCCATCCCCGCCGCCGGGCTGCTGATCAGCGCCTATGCGCTGGGCGTGGTGCTGGGCGTGCCGGTGATGACGCTCACCACCGGGCGGGTGCCGCGCCGCACGCTGCTGATCGCCCTGGCCGGGATCTTCACCCTGGGCAACCTGCTGGCAGCGGTATCCGGCAGCTACGGCATGCTTCTGGCCGCCCGCGTGCTGACCTCCTTCAACCACGGCGCCTTCTTCGGTGTCGGCTCGGTGGTCGCCGCCAGCCTGGTCCCGCCGCACCGCCAGGCCGGCGCGGTAGCCGCGATGTTCATGGGGCTGACGATCGCCAATGTCGTAGGCGTGCCCTTGGCGACCTGGGCGGGCGAGCACCTTGGCTGGCGCGCCTCGTTCTGGGGCATCGCGGCGCTGGGCGGTGTCACGATGGCGGCGCTGCGCCTGACCCTGCCTCCCTTGCCCGCTACGGACGGCGGCGATGTCGCGGCCGAACTGCGCGTCCTGATCCGCAAGCCCGTTCTCGGCGCGCTGGCCCTGACGATCGTGGGTTCCAGCGCCATGTTCACCGTGTTCACTTATATCACCCCGATCCTGCGCGAGGCGACGGGCGCCTCTCTCGGCTTCGTCACGGCGATGCTGGTGACTTACGGCCTCGGCCTGACGGTGGGCAACTGGCTGGGCGGCAAGTTCGCGGACCGTTCGGTCGATCGCACGCTGATCGTCACCCTGGCTTCGCTTGCCGCGATCCTGATCGCCTTCGCCATGACGATGACCCATGCCGCGCCTAGCGCGATCGTGATCTTCCTGTGGGGCATCGCCAGCTTCGCCCTGGTGCCGCCGCTCCAGGTGCGGGTCATGGACGCAGCCAGCGACGCGCCCAACCTGGCATCGTCCATGAACATCGGCGCCTTCAATCTGGGCAATGCGCTGGGCGCGGCGCTGGGCGGCGGCGTGATCGCTCTCGATCTGGGCTATCCTGCCGTAGCGCTGGCCGGTGCGGCAACCTCCGTCATCGGCCTGGCGGCGCTGCTCCTGACGAGCGGCAAGCGCGCGGCACGCCAGGGCGGCGAAATGGCAGCCGAATGCACTGGCGGCGCGCGGCTATCGTGAGATCTACCAGGCCGTAGCCCCCGCATCCACGGCGATGTCCGCTCCGGTGACGTAACGCGCCTCCGGGCTCGCAAGCCAGGTCGCGGCCCAGGCGATGTCCTCCGGCTCGCCCAGCCGCTTGAGCATGTTTCCGGCCAGGACCCGGCGCCCGAAGTCGGGATCCGCCTCCAGGTGCCGGGCCGTGGCCGCCGTCCTGATGAAACCGGGCGCTATCGTATTCGCGCGAATGCCGTGCGGGGCGCCTTCCATGGCAAGTTGCCGCGTCATCGCCAGCACCCCGCCCTTGCCCGCGCAGTGCGCCAGCGCCGGAGACCCCTCCAGCGCATGGCGCGCATTGGCCGATGCGAAGTTGACGATGCTGGCCGTGCCGCTCGCCTTGAGCCAGGGCCAGGCCGCGCGGGTCGCCAGGTAGATGATGTCCAGCTCGCCCGTCAGCGTCCGTTTCCAGTCGGCATAGCTCAGGTCCTCGATCCACGAGAAGACTGCGAATGCCGCCGCGTTGACGAGGACGTCGATCCGGCCGTGATCCGCGCCGATCCTGGCGAAGAGCGCGCTGGTGGCCGCCTCGTCGATGAGATTGCAGGCCTCGTCCGTTCCCGAAAGGTCGATGCCGATCACCCGCGCGCCCTCCTGCCGGAAGATGCGCGCGACGCCTTCGCCTATGCCGTTCGCGGCACCGGTGACCACGGCGATCCTGCCCGCGAGACGATCAGCCATGTGCCATCGCCCCATTGCCGCCATGCGATGCGCGCGAAGCGATCAGTGCCACGACGACCCCGCCCAGCGCGGCGAGCGACAGGACCGCAAAGGCCCCCAGCAGGCCGCCTGTGTGCCGGCCCGCAAAAGTCACCACCAGCGGGGAGAGAAACTGCCCGAACGCGAAGGCCGATTGCCAGAAGCCCGTCCCCCGGCCGCGAAATTCGAACCTGAGGATCGACATCGACCAGACCAGCAAAGTCGGCAGCAGCAGCCCCGCCCCGATCTGGTTGACGAAGCATCCGGCAAGGAAGCCCGGAACGGTGCCGGACCTGGCCATCAGCATGAAGCCGATGGCCAGCAGGGCGAACTCGAGGAGCAGCAGCCGTCCCACTGCCAGCCGTGTGCCGATGCGCGAATAGATGAAGGTCCCCAGCGGCACGCCGATGGAGGCGATGGATGTCAGGAACCCCCGCTCCGCCGGACTGACCATGCCGAGTTCGGCCAGCCCGCTGGGCGCCTGGATCTGCACCGTATAGAAGAACACCGAGCCATAGATCGTGATCGCCACGATCATCGCCATCGTTGCCCAGGGAAAACCCGCCCAGGAGCGGTTGTGCGGCGGCGCATCGGCCTCGACATCGGCGGTGCCCTCGCGCGATGGCTCCCATGTGAACTTCCAGACGAGCGCGAACATGACCAGCGCCGAGGCATAGGCCCAGAACGGCGTCCGCCAGCCGCCTTCTCCCAGCACCCCGCCGAGGTTGAAGAACAGCAGCGCCGACATCGAGGCGAAGGCCGTCTGCGCAGCCAGCCACTTGTCGCGCGAGGCGCCCTTGTAATAGTCGCCGATCATCGTCGTCGAGAGCACGTAGATCAGGGCCTCGGCAATGCCCACGCCTGCGCGCGAAATCAGGATATGGGTGAGATCATCGAGAAACACGGGCATCACGCCGACGACCGCATAGAGCAGGAATGCCGCCAGCAGCAGTTGGCGCCGCCCGAACCAGTCTCCCAGTATCCCCGCCAGCGGACAAAGCAACGCCACGCAGAGCGAAGGCAGCGTGAGGATCATCGGCACCCAGTATTCATGGCCCGGCACCCCGGCATAGTGTGCCATCAGATCCGGGATGATCGGCGCCAGCAGCACGATGGCCATGGTCGTCAGCGTGATCGGCAGCAGCAGCGATATGCCGGTCAGCAGGCCCGGCTCGGGATGGCGTGTCATTCTCTCCCTTTCTTCGGCCGCCTGTCTCCGGGCCGATAGAAACACAATTTTTAGCTTCCGTCGGTGATGAGCGTACCGCCGTCCACGACGAGATTATGTCCAGTGACGAAAGCCCCGGCATCGGAGGCGAGGAACACGGCCGCGCCTGCCACTTCCTGCGGCGTGCCGGGTCGGCGCAGCGGCGTCATCGCCATGCGGCGGGTCATGAAAGCCTCGTCCGCCAGCAGCGGGCCAGATAGCTCGGTGGCGATGAAGCCGGGCGAGATCGCGTTGACGCGCACGCCGCGCGGTCCCCACTCCACCGCCAGATTGCGCGCCAGTTGCGCCACGCCCGCCTTGGCGAGGGCATAGGCATTGATTAGCCCATTGCCCCTCAGGCCCGAGAGGCTGGACACCAGCACCGCCGCGCCGCCGCCCTGCGCCGCGATATGCGGCAAAGCGAGATTGCAAAGCGAAACCTGACTGGTGAGGTTGATCGCCATGACGCGGGCATAGTCGGCCATGTCGAGATCGGCGAAGGCTCCCGCCTTGCCGGTGATCCCGGCATTGCAGACAAGAATATCCAGCCCCCCGAACTCCGCCACCGCGCGATCGACCAATGCGGCCAGCGCGGCATCGTCGGTCACATCGCAGGGCTGGCCCGGCATGCCGAGTTCGGCGGCAACGCGCGCGGTATCCCCGGCGTCCTCGCTGGAGATCACCACCCGCGCGCCTTGGGCGATCAGCCCCTCGGCAATGGCGCGACCGATCCCGCGCGTAGAGCCGGTGACGATCGCGCTCTTGCCGGTAAGGTCGAACATCAGGCCTTACTCGCCGCCTCGTTATAGACCGGATCGACCTGCTCGGGCTTGGCCTCGTCCAGCGGCACGCCGTCATGGAGGTACGCAGGCGCTTCGATCAGGATGAAGGCGATGCGGCAGACTTCGTCGGTGGTGTTGCGCCACAGGTGGTTGGTACCGCGCTGGACGATGATGCCGCCTTCGCGCACGGTCTTCTTGCGGCCGTCTTCCAGTTCCAACTCGATCTCGCCCTTCAGCACGATGCCATAGTCGATCGAGTTGGTGCGGTGCATCGGGCTCTGTTTGCCCGGCAGCATGTCGACCACGCGGATCACCGAGCCGCCTTCCAGCGTGGTGCCGGTGGGGCGTTCGCGGCCCTCGGTCTCGTCATTGTTGTCGGCGGGGACGGTGGCGGTGGTCCAGATCGTCAGGAACGAAGCATCGCCAGAGGGCACCATCCTGGTCGGCGTCACGTCTTCGGAGCGGAACACGGCACGGCCATTCTCGTCATGCCCGGTAACGACGCGCTGGACCGGCGGCAGGCCGGAATCGGAGAGAACCTCGCTCATGCCTTCACAACCTTCTGTTCGATCACGCCGAACGGCGCGCGGCCGTCGGCCAGGGTTCCCTGCATGCGCACGCTGTCGCCAAAGCGCATGAATTCCGTGCGCGGCTCACCGAAATCGACCAGTTCGATCCCGCGCCGCTCGGCAATGCAGGAGGAGCCGATCTCGCGGTAATTCTCGTTGGAGACGGTGCCCGATCCGATCACCGTGCCCGCCACCAGATCGCGCGTGGCGCAGGCATGGGCGACAAGTTCGTGGAAACCATGGCCCATCGGCTCGCCATTGGCGGCGCCGAAGCGCTTGCCGTTCCAGTCCACGAGCAGGTCCATGCAGACGCGGCCGCCGCGCCACTGGTCGCCCAGTTCCTCCGGCGTTACCGCGAAGGGCGCCATCGAGCAGGGCGGCTTGGCCTGGACCCAGCCGAAGCCCGTCTTCATCTCCGGCCCGGCCAGCTTCCGCAGCGACCAGTCGTTGATCTGCACGATCAGGCGAATGTGCTTCAGGCAATCCTCGGCGGAAGTGCCCATCGGCACGGCATCGACGATCACGCCGAACTCGCCCTCGAAATCGATGCCGTTCTCTTCGGTGAGGTAGCGCACGTCCTCGACAGGACCGTAAAACTTGTCGGACGTGCCCTGATACATCAGCGGCTTGCCGGTCTTCACCGGCACCACGCCCAGCGCCTTGTCCATCAGTTCGCCGTGGCAGGCGAAAGCCGAACCATCGAGCCACTGCCACGCACGCGGCAGCGGCGCACGCAGCAGCGCAGCGTCGAGCGCCTCGGGAAATTCGGAAATCTCGGCCAATACCGGCGCGACGAAGGCCCAGCTTTCCATCGCCTGTTGCAGCGTATCCACCGGCGCGTGGGCATAATGATCGCCTTCGGGCGAAACGACGACGAGGCGCCCGTCCGGGGTGCCGTCATCGAGAGTGGCGAGGCGCATTGTTCCTTGTTCTCCCAAGAATGCCGTGTCGAAAGGTTTTTGCTTGAGAACCGGGCTAGCGAAGCCCCTTTGCGGCAACAACGGCATAGGATCGATAGCAAGGCATCGATAACATGCGATGGTCCCCGCTCGCTGCCCGGCGCTAGGTCCGATGAAAATCACGTCACACCGGATCGGGAGAATATCATGGCCACCTGGCTGAAGCGCGGCGCCACTGCCGAGGCAAAGGCAGACGCAGACCGCAAGGTCCGCGACATCGTCGAGGCGGCGCTCGCCGATATCGAGAAGCGCGGCGACGAAGCGGTGCGCGACATGTCAATCAAGTTCGACGGCTGGGACCGCGACGACTATCGCCTTAGCCAGGCCGAGATCGACGCCTGCGTCGACAGCCTGACCCCGCAGGAACGCAAGGACATCGAGTTCGCGCAGGCACAAGTGAAGAACTTCGCGCAGATCCAGCGCGATTCGATGAAGGATGTCGAAGTCGAGACGCTGCCGGGCGTGGTGCTGGGCCACAAGAACATCCCGCTGGGTTCGGCCGGCTGCTACGTGCCCGGTGGCAAATATCCGCTGCTCGCTTCCGCCCACATGTCGGTGATCACCGCCAAGGTCGCGGGCGTGAAGCGCGTCATCACTTGCGCCCCGCCGTTCCAGGGCCAGCCGGCACGCGCCATCGTCGCCGCGCAGGCCATGGCCGGGGCCGATGCGATCTATGCGCTGGGCGGCATTCAGGCCGTGGGCGCCATGGCGATCGGCACGCAGAGCATCGATCCGGTCGACATCCTGGTCGGCCCCGGCAATGCCTTCGTCGCCGAGGCCAAGCGCCAGCTTTTCGGCCGCGTCGGCATCGACCTCTTCGCTGGGCCGACCGAAACGCTCATCATCGCCGACGAGATCGGCTGCGATCCCGAAATCGCCGCCACCGACATTCTCGGGCAAGTAGAGCACGGCCCGGACAGCCCCGGCGTGCTGCTGACCAATTCCGAGAAGTTCGCCCGCGCAACCATGGCCGAAATCGACCGTCTCCTCGAAATCCTCCCCACCGCAGACCATGCGCGCAAGGCATGGGAAACCTTCGGCGAAGTGATCGTGGCCGACAGCTACGAGGAAATGGTCAAGGTCGCCGACGAGATCGCCAGCGAGCACGTGCAGGTGATGACCGCCGATCCGGATTACTTCCTGAACAACATGACCAACTACGGCGCGCTGTTCCTGGGCAACCGCACCAATGTCAGCTTCGGCGACAAAGTGATCGGCACCAACCACACGCTGCCCACCAAGAAGTCGGCGCGCTACACGGGCGGCCTGTGGGTCGGAAAGTTCCTGAAGACCTGCACTTACCAGCGCGTCACCACTGACGAGGCTTCGGCGCTGATCGGCGAATACTGCTCGCGCCTCTGTGCGCTGGAAGGCTTCGCTGGGCATGGCGAACAGGCCAACATCCGCGTGCGCCGCTTCGGCGGCCGCAACGTGCCCTATGCCGGGCAGGCGGAGCCGACGCCCGAAACGGCGGCCTGATCATGGCGATCCCGCAGACGCCGAGCCTGCGCCTTGACGGGCGACGGGCTGTTGTGACCGGGGCGGGCCGGGGCATCGGCCTCGGCGCCGCTGCCGCGCTGGCCGCCGCGGGTGCCGAGGTCACGCTCGTCGCCCGCACCTCGGCCGAGATCGAGGCCGCCGCAGACGAAATCGGCAATGGCGCGCAGGCCGCGACGCTGGATGTTTCGGACCTCGCCGCCGTCGCCGCGTTCTTCGCGGACCGCGCGCCGTTCCACGTTCTCGTCAACAACGCCGGCACCAACCGGCCCAAGCCTATGTGGGAAGTGAGCGAGGACGATTACGACGCCGTGCTCGACCTCAACCTCAAGTCCGCCTTCTTCGTGGCGCAGGCCTGCGTGAAACGAATGCTCGACACCGGCACCAAGGGCAGCCTGATCCACATGGGCAGCCAGATGGGCCACGTCGGCGGGCCGAACCGCTCGCTCTACTGCGCCAGCAAGTGGGCGCTGGAGGGCATGAACAAGGCCATGGCGCTGGACCTTGCCCCCCACGGCATCCGCTCCAACACCATCGCCCCGACTTTCATCGAAACACCGCTGACCAAGCCGTTCTTCGAGGATGAGGCCTTCAAGGCCAGCGTCCTTTCCAAGATCAAGCTGGGCCGCATCGGCCAGGTGCAGGATCTGATGGGCGCGGTGCTGTTCCTCGCCTCCGACGCTTCCGCGCTCATGACCGGCACCAGCCTTGTCGTCGACGGCGGCTGGACTGCCGAATAATCATCTCAAAATCGCAGGATAGATCATGTTCGAACCGTTTCCCGGAAACTACGTCTGGAACCTTGCCACCAACCTCGCGCTCGCCTGCGGCGGCAATTATGGCGAGATCGACGAGGCCAACCGCCCGATCATGGAAGCGAGCAAGGCTGGTGCCGATGCCGGCTCCGCGCAGATGTTCGATAGCTGGATCGCCGTCGCCGATCAGGTCTGCGCCAATGCCGAGGCCGACGAGGCGGCTGGCTATCTGCTCTCCGCCGGCACCAAGTACCTGCGCGCCTCGGGCTACTACCTCGCCGCCGAGCGCATGCAGAGCCGCGACTATGCCCCGCGCTGGGCAGCCTATGACAAGGGCCTGGAACTCTTCCACAAGGGTGCAAAGCTGCGCGGGCTGCACATCGACAAGGTGGAAATCCCTTACGAGGACCGCGCCTATACCGGCATCTTCGTCCACGACGGTTCCGGCACGCCGCGCCCCACGCTGGTTTCGGTCAACGGGCTCGATTCGATGAAGGAGCAGGTCTGCATGGCGGGCCACGGCCAGTCGAACCTGGAGCGGGGCATGAACACCCTCTTCGTGGACCAGCCCGGCACTGGCGAAGCGATCCGCAAGCACGACCTTCCCGCCGTTTTCGACGGCGAACGCTGGGGCACCCCCGCGCTCGAATACCTGCTGACGCGCGATGACGTAATCCATGACCGGATCGGCATTTTCGGCCTCTCCTTCGGCGGCTACCACGCCCCGCGCATCGCCGCCAATGAGCCGCGCTACGCGCTATGCGCGGTGATGGGCGCCAACCACGTCTGGGGCCGTCGCCAGCGCGAACGCATCGCCAATGAGGGCGAGAACCCGGTGCCGCATTACTGGGATCACGTCATGTGGGTGTTCGGCATCGAAGACCGCGAGGCTTTCCTCGAATATGCCGACCAGATCACGCTAGACGGACAGGTCGAGAAAATCCGCGTCCCCTTCCTCATCACTCATGGCGAGAACGATCGCCAGATCCCCGCCTTCAACGCCCAGCTCAGCTACGATCAGGCCGTGAACAGCCCCAAGCGCACGCTGCGCGTCTTCACCAAAAAGGACTTCGAAGTGGAGCACTGCGGCGCCGACAACGGCACCGGCATGCGCGACTACATCGCCGACTGGTGCGCAGAGACTTTTGCGGAAATGGGCTGATCCAGATGGCCGAATTCACTTTCCACCACGGGGGTGTCTCTGTCCCCAGCCTTGACGAAGCGATCGACTGGTACGGCCGCGTGCTGGGGTTCGAGGTCGAGAAGACGTTCTACATAAAGGCGGCAAAGTCCCGCACTGCGATGGTCCGCAAGGGGCCGCTGCGGTTCGAGATCTTCGAGGTGGAGGGCGCCGCAGCCCTCCCCGAAGACCGCCGCTTCCCGCCGCGCGACCTCAAGACGCACGGCAACAAGCACGTCGCCTTCCGGGTGGAAGACCTCGAAGCATTCCTGACGGAGATGGAAGAGAAGCAGGCCGACATCGCCTTCGTCGTGCGCGAAGTTTTCGGCAAGGGTTGCTTCATCCGCGACTGTGCGGGCAATCTGATCGAATTCGTCGAGGAGCCGAACCTGTGATCCACGAAATAGCCACTCTGACCATCGACCCTGCCCGCGCCGCCGAATTCGAGGCTGCCGTCGCGCAAGCCCGACCGCATTTCGAAGCGGCAAAGGGGTACGTCTCCTTCGCGCTCCATCGCTCGGTGGAGAACCCCGAACGCTATCACCTTGTCGTCGGCTGGGAGAGCGTGGAGGCCCACATGGTCGATTTTCGCGGGTCCGAAGGCTTCCAGGCCTGGCGCGCGCTGGCGGGACCGTTTTTCGTGGGCACACCTTCGGTCGAGCACTTCGCGTTGATTTAACGCGGTTCTGCCCTCGCACTTCCGCAGGCCGTTCCTACATGGCGTGCGGAGGTCGCCCCCGCATGCCAGATCGCAATCGCTACTATACCGGACCCGTCACCGACCATTTCGACGGAACGCGCTTTCTCAATCCTGCCGGTGAGCCGGAAACCGACCGTTCCTTCGGCGATATCCTGCGCTGGCGCCGCACCGCGCCCGCCACGAAATGGCCCAAGACGATAGCCGTCACCCCCGTCGTCCCCGAAAGCCGGGTGGAGGGCCTGCGCGTCACGATGGTGGGTCATGCCACGCTGCTGATCCAGGTCGGCGGGCTGAATATCCTCACCGACCCCGTCTGGTCCGACCGCGCGAGCCCGGTCCAGTTCGCCGGGCCGAAGCGGGTGACGGCGCCGGGTATCCGCATCGAGGACTTACCGCCGATCGATGCGATCCTGCTTTCGCACAACCATTACGACCACCTCGACATCCCGACGCTCAAGGCCCTCCATGCCCGGCATGCGCCGCTGATCGTCACGCCGCTGGGCAACGACAGCACCATCCTGCGCCACATTCCCAAAGCGCGGGTATCGGCCGGCGACTGGGGCGACGCCTTCGACATCGCCCCCGGCGCACGGGCGCATATCGTCCCTGCCCTGCACTGGTCGTCACGCGGGATGGGCGACCGGCGGATGGCGCTGTGGGGCGGCTTCATGCTGCGCGTGGGGGAGCGGTTGATTTACTTCGCGGGCGATACCGGATACGGCACCGGCAATATCTTCCGCCGCCTGCACGAGGAGTTCGGCCCGCCCGATCTCGCCCTGCTGCCGATCGGCGCCTATGACCCGCGCTGGTTCATGGCCGCGCAGCACACCGACCCGGAAGAGGCGATCCAGATCATGCGCGACCTTGGCGCCCGCGCTGCCGTGGCCATGCACTGGGGCACCTTCAAGCTGACCGACGAGCCCCGCGAAGACCCCGCGCTGCGACTGCGCGCGGGGCTGGTGGAACGCGGGATCGACCCGGCCGCATTCGTCCCGCTGCTACCGGGCGAATGCGCCGCGTTCGATCCGCTCTTGGCCTTGTGAGCGCCGTCAGAGGGCGTGCTCGTCGTCCTCGGTCAACTCGCTCAGCTTGCCTTCTATCGGGCGCTTGCCGGGCCTGTCCTTGCGGAACGGTTCGAAGCTGGCGCGGTCGGCGTCGAAAGCCATGTCCCAGGGAATGTTGTCGCCCCTGAAGATCGGCGGCGCATTGTTCGACCAAAGCAGCGATCCGAACCGGAAGTCCCAGGCCCGCGGCACCCAGTTGTCGTCGAGATAGTCGGTATCGGCGTGATACTCGGCCTCGCCCGCCTTGCCGGGCATGTCGCAGTAATAGTAGATCGCGCTGGAAATGCGGTGGCGGGAGATACCGCCCGAGCTGTTCATGCTCTCGTTCTTCCAGCCCTTTCGCTCCATGATGTTGGCGCCCAGCATCACTTCGTCGATATCGTCCATGCCGAAGGCGATGTGCATGAACTTGAAGTAGTCCGGTGCGATGGGCAGGTCGCAGTTCACCCAGAAGATCGAGTGATGCTCGTAAGTCCCCCCGGCCCGCGCGAAGATGCCCGATCCCTTCGAATGATCGACGTAGCGGAAGCCGAAATGGCGTTCGTAGAATTCGAAGCTGCCGACATAGTCGGGCGAGAAGAACACGACATGGTTGATCGTCTTGGGAACCGCCTTGCTGCGCCAGATGCGGTGCTGGTTGAAGCGCGGATAGCTGGCGGGAGTATTGACCGGGCTGGCTTCCGAATGGAACGCGCGCTTGTCCCACACCCGCAGCGCCAGCGGCTGGCCGTCCGGACAGACGGCATGGACGGTGCCGTCCGCATCCCGCGTCACCGGGACTTCCCCCGCCAGGCTCGCCGCGATCGTCTGGAGATTTTCGGCGGTATCGACGCCCCAGACGGTCTCCTTGAGACCGTCTCCCGGAAAGGGATCCGGACTCGGCAAGCGGGCATCGCCGTGACGCAGGACGATAACCCGGCTGCCCGAGGCCAGACGGAACACCGCTTCGTCCGCGCTGGCGCTTTCCAGCGGCAGACCAAAATCGGTCCAGAACCGCGTGTGCTCCGCGACGTCCGCGACGCCGAACAGGACGCTCTCAACTCCCAGAATGCTCATGCTTGTTTCTATCCCGGCTGCTTGAGCCTTCCTTATGGAGGCCGCGGGCCGCGCCGAAAAACGCATGGAATGGGATCGGTGCTATCGAGCGGGCCGATGCGGCCAGCCTTCACCGGCTCTTGCGGAACAGCAGACTGACGACGAACAGGATCGTCCGCGCATCGAGCAGCTTCAGCGCGGCGCGCGCTTCCTCGGGCGTCACTTTCGCCACCATCGGCATGGCCCCGAAGATCTTGCCGCGAATGACCAGATTTTCGCCATCCCGCTCGATCCGGCGCACGGCCATCAGTTCCTTGTCCTGCGCGTCGAGGATGCGCATGACCGGCGCTTTCTTCTTGGCATCGGCCATCACACGCGCTCCCCACAGACCTTGTCGAATTCGATGTCGAGGTCGTCCATCATCTGGATCGCCGTCGCCCGGCCCGCGCCGAACACGCCGCCGCCCGGGTGCATGAACGGCCCGACGAGGTAGAGCCCGTCGATCTGCGGCACCCGGAACGAGCCGAGGTCCGGCGTCGGGCGGTGGCCCACCGACTGGTAGAAGAACGGCGCGCAGCCGTGGATATCGCCCTTCAGGAAGCTGGCCGGGCTGTCGCGTTCATGATCGACGGGGGATCGGATCAGGCGGCCGGTGATGTTGTCGTCATCAAGGTTCGCGTAGAACTTGCGGTACTGCGCCAGCGCCTTGTCGGCGATCTCTTCCTTGCGTTCGTCCCACGAAGCCGGTCCGCCGGGCCAAAGATCGTAGGGAGCGAAGTTCACGCCGTAGAACACGCCCGCGCCTTCGGGCGCGCGGCTGGGATCGAAGATCGTGTTGTCCCCGCCCGCGATCAGCCGTTCGGACACTTCGCCGCGCCGCAGCTTGTCGTACTCCAGCAGCATGTCGCGCATGGTGTAGAAGTCCATCAGCTCGGTCATCATGGCATTGGTTTCATTGCCGACCTTGAGCCGCAGCCGCTCCTTCAGCGTCAGGTGCGTGAGGTTGATCGAGAAGGTGGACTGGGTGACCCGCTCGGCACGCTCAAGCACCGGCTCAGGCGTTTCGGCCACGAACTTGCGCAGGACATGCGGGTGTATCGCGCCGATCACGCCGTCCTTCGCCATGAAAGTCTCGCCATCGATCAGTTCGAGGCCCGCTGCTTTCCCGCCCGACACGATCACCCGGCGCACTTCGGCATTACAGCGCACTTCGCCGCCGAAATGCTCGATCGCGCGGACCAGCGCGTGGGAGAGCTGGCCGGAGCCGCCCTTGGGCATCGAGCAGCCATAGGCGTGGATGATCCCCGGCATCAGGAAAGCGCCCATGCCGGTGCCCAGTTCATCGGGCATCTGCAGGTTCTCGGTGACCATGCGGACGATGTGGAGGCGCAACAGGTCGCTTTCGAAATACTGGTTCACCACATCGAGCGCGGAGCGCTGCATGACGTCCAGCAGGAAGCGCCCTTCGTCCGACTGGTCCATCATCGCCACGAAGGCGCCCATCGGGAACGGCGGGGCATAGAGGCCGGACATGAACATCGGCAGCGCCGCCATCGAGGCGGTGGCGAACTTGCGATAGGCCTCTGCATCCCGGGGCGAGAAGGCGGCGATTTCCTCGCACGTGCGGTCCAGATCGCGCCAGGATCGCACCATCGTCCCGTCTTCCCAGATCGAGGCATGGGGCAGTTCGGGATAGATGTATTCCAGGCCGAACTTGCCCAGCAGGCCCAGTTCGTCCTCGCGCAGCATCGGATTGCCCTGGATCATGATGTGCACGTTGGAGTGCTCGTCATGCCAGAAACCGGGCTGGATCAGCTCACGCGTGGAAACGCCGCCGCCGTAGTGCGGCTTTCGTTCCAGCACGATCACCTTCTTGCCCGCCTTGGCCATGTAGGCGGCGGCGACGAGGCCATTGTGGCCCCCGCCCATGACGACGATGTCGTACTGGCTCATCACTGTTCTCCCGAAAAGAAGGCCCGGAACTGTGCGATTCCGGGAACGTGGCTGGCGCAGCCGCCATCGGCGACGAGCACTTGCCCGGTAATGTTGCATGCCGCGTCGGAGGCGAGGAAGGCCACTGCCTCCGCAATGTCCTCCGGCTCGCCCAGACGGTCGCGCAGGGTTTCGGCTTCCACTGCCTGGCGCAGCACCGGCGGGAAGGCTTCGCGCAGCGCCGGGGTCATCGTCATGCCGGGGGCGACGGCGTTGCAGCGCACGCCGTGGAGGCCGTGGCTGGCGGCGATGGCGCGGGTCATCTGGATCACCGCCGCCTTGGACGAGGAATAGGCTGCCTGGATCATGTGGCCCTGCAGCGCCAGGTTGCTGACGGTGTTGACGATGTTGCCGCGCGTCTCGCGCAAGTGCGGCAGGGCGGCGCGGCAGGCGATCATCGTGCCGCGCACGTTGACCGCATAAGTCCGGTCCCAGAGCGCGGTGGCCATGTGCTCCACATCACCGTCGTTCCGGGCGATGTCGGGGCCGAGCAGCGCGGCGTTGTTGTGCAGCACGTCCAGCCGGCCGAAATGCGCGAGCGTCCGGGCGATCAGCGCCTTTATCGAGGCTTCCTGCTCCAGATCGAGAGGCACCGCAATGGCACCGGGCAGTTCCCCGGCGAGCGCCGCCGCGGCCTCTTCCGCAATGTCCGCGATAACGACCCGCGCGCCGCGCGCCGCCATCAGCCGCGCTGTCGCCGAGCCGATCCCTCCTGCCCCGCCGGTGATGACGGCCACTTTCCCGTCGAGGCGGATGGCGTCGATGGCCATGTTTCTCTCCCGTTTGCGAGCCAGCGATTGACCCTGTCCTCACTGGTCATAAAGTGGCCTTCGATGGTGAGAAGACGGCACTTTTTTGTACCCTCGGGCGGACCGGCGCGATGATGGCAGAGGCGGAGGACGACCTTCCCGCGCGGCCAGGCATCGTCGCGCTGGCGGACGACATGGCGGCGCATGGCACCGCCCGCGATGCGCCGGTGCGCAATGTCATGGGGGCGCTGGGAGACCGCTGGACCACGCTGGTGCTGCTGGTGCTGACCACCGGACCATGCCGCCATGCCGCGCTGCGCCGGTTGCTGTCGGACTTGTCCAACGAAGGCGACGTTTCGCAGCGTGTGCTGACGCAGAAGCTGCGCGCCCTGGAACGCGACGGCTTCGTGGAGCGAAGCATCAGTGCGGACGTACCGCCGCGCGTCAGCTATGCCCTAACCTCGCTGGGGAGGGCGCTGGCCCTGCAGGCGCGGGCGATGATAGACTGGGTCAATGCCAACGAGGGTTCCATCCTTGCCGCACGCGTCGCTTTCGATGCGCGCGAGGCGGAGGACTAGGCCGTCAACTCCTGGACCGCAGGCTGCTCAGCGCGGCGGCTGAGGGTGGTTCATCCGATACTCGACTTCCAGCGCGTCGCGGTCGATCCGCTGCGCGGCGAATGCCACGACATTGCCGGGTTCGTCGACCTTGCGCGCGGCGATGAGCTGGAGGCGCTCGACGATCCAGCGCAGGGCGCGGTCGTTGCTGTTGGACAAGTGCCACTGCAGAGCCTCGCGGATCGGCGGGAAATCGAACGGGATCTCCCGCATGATGAGAGGCATGTTCTGCACCACCTGCTCGGCCAGGCGCCGGTGGATCGTGGCGATCCGGTTGGTATTGATCACCAGGCCCGAGATCGAGAGGAACGTCGGCGCCACCACCTCGACGCGCCGCTGCTGCTTCTGGCGGCGCACGAACCAGTCGTCGAAGGCGGGGACCCGAGCCTTGCCGAACCGCGCCGTGACGTGGCCGAGTTCGAAGTAGACGTCCTTGGTCATCGGCCCCTGCATCGCCGGATTGCCCTCCCAGCCGACCACGACATAGTCGTCCTCGAACAGGATCAGGCTGGGGTGATCGGCGGAAATCGCGTAATCGATGGTCAGCAGGAGATCGATGTAGCCGCGTTCGAGCGCCTCGATCGGAAAGTCGTTCATCGGCTGGATCTCGAAGCGCATCTGCGGGGCATCGCGCTCGAATTCCGACAGCGCCTCGGCCAGCAGGACCTGCGTGGAATAGTCGGAGGCCATGATCCGCACTTGCCGGTCGGCCGTCATGGGATCGAAGGCCGGGGCGACCGAGATGGTCGTGCGGATCTGCTCCAGCACCGCGCGGACCGGTTCGATCAGTTCCTCGGCGCGGGTGGTGAGGATCATGTTGCGGCCCTTCACCACCAGCAGATCGTCTGCGAAATACTCGCGCAGGCGGCCCAGCGCGCTGGAGGTTGCCGATTGCGAGAGGCAGAGCCGGTCCGCCGCGAGCGAGACGCTCTTCTCGCTCAGCAGCGCATCGAGCGCGACCAGCAGGTTGAGGTCCAGTCTTCCAAAACGCATTGCCATCTCCCGCTCCCCGTTTCGCTAGTGGTTATTCCAAAGTCGAAAGGGCGCTGGCGACGAGACTAGCAGCATCGCCGTCATGCGCGAAGCCCGCATGATCCGCCGCCGGCGTGGCAAGCGGCGGCTGCGCGGCAAAGGCGGCCTCCAGCGCGGCGTCAGGCTCGTAGCGCACGAGATCGGCGGAGACGCCGCACTGGCGCGCGATCTCGGCGGCAAGCTCACCCATCGTCAGGCGCAGCGCCGGCAGCGTCACCGCGCGGGTCGGTGGCAGCAGCGCGGTATCGAGCGTCAGGGCGTGTACGAAGTTTCGCGCCGCGCATTCCAGCGATTCCGCCCAGATCGTGCCCGCGGCCGAGACCGGACACGTGAAGGCCTCGCCCGCTTTCAGGGCATGGAACAGGTTCGACATGAAAGCCGATTTCATGCCCGACGGCCCTTTCGGCCGCGCGAGGATGCCGGGCAGGCGCACCGTCACGCCGTCGATCAGCCCGCGGTTGGAGAACATCGCCACGGCATGCTCCATCATCGCCTTGTGCCCGCCGTAGATCATCCTGGGCGAAAGCGGGGTCCCGTCGTCGACATGCGCCGGCAGCGGATCGCCATAGACCGCGATCGAACTGGCATAGGCGACCCGCAAGCCCGGCGTGCGCGCGCTTGCCTCCAGCAGCAGGTCGTACATGGCATCGACGTTGATCCGCCGCGAAGCCAGAGGATCGGCCTCCGCCGCCCCGCCCGGCACGGTCGCGAGGTGGACGAGCGCGTCGCAGCCCTCGGCCAGAGCTTGCGCCCGCACGGCGGCATCGCCCAGATCGCCTTCCACCGCCTGCGCGCCGGCCGGAACGGCCCCTGCATGGCTGTCGATCCCCACGACCGCATGGCCCGCATCCAGAAGGCGGCGAACCAGTTGCCGGCCGACGAAACCGCCGGCGCCGGTAACGAGCACTTTCACGTTCTTCTCCTAGTATCTGTCCGAGTACGCCTTGCGGACGTCCTCGGAATATCCATCGACGCGGTAGGGCAGCATCTGGGCATTCCAGCCGTCCCACAGGCCCTTCAACTCGGCCAGCTTGGCGGGCTCGGCAGCAGCGCGTTCGGCGCGTTCGTGCTCGTCCTCGGCCAGGTTGTAGAGGTGTTCCTTCCCGCCGAGTTTCACGTATTTCCAGTTGCCCTGGCGCACGGCGGCCTGCTCGTTCGCCTTGAAGCGCCAGAACAGGGTGCGCGGCACCGGTGCAGCCTTGCCGATCAGCTGGGCGGAGAGGTCCACCCCGTCGAACTTGCCCGCCTTGGCCACGTCACCCCCGGCCATCGTCAGGAACGTCGGCAGGAAATCCATCGAGGCCATGACCTGATCGGAGATCGATCCCGGCGCGATCTGCCCGGGCCAGCGCATCAGGATCGGCACGCGAATGCCGCCTTCCAGCACTTCTCCCTTGTGGCCGATGAAGGGCCAGGTTTCCGAGAAGCGCTCGCCCCCGTTGTCGCTGGTGAAGACGACGATGGTGTTGTCCGCCTTGCCGGTGCGTTTCAGCGCGGCCAGCACTTTGGCGACGTTCTGGTCCATCGCCTCCACCATTTCCTTGTACTTGGCGAGATTGCCCCCGTCATAGTGGAAGGAATTGGGCAGGACTTTGGCCACCGCCGCATCCTCGCGCCCTTCCCAGGGCCAGTGCGGGGCGTTGAAGTGGAGGGACAGGAACAGCGGTTTGTCGCCTGCCCCCTCGATGGTCTTGACCGCCTCGTCGCCGAACAAGTCGGTGAGGTAGCCCTCCCGCTGTTCGGGCGCATTGTTCTGGGCAAGGCCCACGCCGACGTCCTTGCCGCCCATGACCATGTGATGCCGGAAATAGTCCGCCGCGCCTTCGACGACGCCGAAGAACTCGTCGTAGCCGTGCTGGAGCGGGCCGTGTTCGGGCGGCTCGCCCAAGTGCCACTTGCCGATCAGCTTGGTGTGATAGCCCCGGTCGCGCAGGACCGAGGCGATCGTCGGACGGTCCAGCGGCACACCGATATGCGGCGGCGCGCCGGGGCCCAGCGGTTCCTCGATACCGATGGCGAAGCGCTGGGCGTAGCAGCCGGTCAGCAGCGCCGTGCGCGTGGGCGAGCAGATCGGCGTGCTGGCATAGCCCTGCGTCAACCGCACCCCGTCACGGCCGAGACTGTCGATGGCCGGTGTGCGGATCGCATGCGATCCGGTGGCGGAAAGGTCCGCATAGCCGAGGTCGTCAGCCATGATGTAGACGATGTTCGGCGGGCGCCCCGAAGAAGGGGCCGGGCGGGCAAGCGCCCTTCCCGGCCCGGCAAGCGCGACGAGTGCGGTCGTCGCGCCCAGCCATCCCAGCACCCGGCGGCGATCGGCAGGCATCCTCGGTTCCTCGGCCATATTCTCAGAAGCTCGCCGAGAGACGCAGGCCATAAGTGCGCGGCGCGGTATAGCGCGCCACGGCGAAGCCGATGGGCGAAGACTGCGGCGTGGCGATCCGGCGCTTGTTCTCGATATTCTGGATATAGGCCCCGATCGAGAAAACGCCGTCCGCCATGCGCAGGGTCAGGTTGGCGTCGGTCAGCCAGTAGGGCCGGATCTTCTCGAAATCGAGGTACTCGAAGGCGCCGTACTGCGAGGAACGCCAGGATGTGTTGACGCTGCCGACCAGTTCGTACTTGTCACCCAGCGGCACGATCTGTTCCGCGCCCAGGTTAATCGTCCACTTGGGCGAATAGAGCAGCGGACGGCCCGAACAGTCGAACGCCAGGATCGGAGTGCTTCCGTCGCTGAGGAAGTTGCCCGTAGCGGTATAGGGGCAATTGATGTTGTTGCGCGGCGATGCGGTCGTCAGCGTCAGCTCCTTGTACTCGGTGTCGAGGTACTGGACCTTGGCGGAAAGCGTGGTGCTGCGCATCGGCTTGACCATGAGATCGACGTCGAAGCCCTTGATGTCGGCACGGCCGGCATTGTCGATGGTGTTGATAAGGACGGAATCCGGCGAAACCGTGAAGTAGTTGATCTGCTGGTCCTTGTACTTCCAGTAGAAGGCTTCGAGGTTGAGCTGGACACGGTCGTTCAGGAAGCGGTTCTTCGATCCGATCGTATAGGCCGTGATGAATTCGGGATCGTAGCTCGGATTGCCTTCGGAGAGCTGGAAGCCGCCGGCACGGTAGCCGCTTTCCACCGAAGCATAGAGCAGCGATTCCGGCGCAATGTCGAATTCGGCACCCGCCTTCCAGGTCACGCGGCTGAACTTGCCGGAATCGACCACGGGATAATAGGTCTTCTGGATGATCCCGGCGCCGTTCAGCAGCGGATAGAACTGACCGTTCGCATCGTCGGTGCTGCCGGGCGCGATATAGCCGTTTTCGATCAGCCAGTTCACCGTCTCGCCCGTCGTGGTGAAATTGGGGAAGTGAGGGAGATTGCCCGGCACCGCGCAGCCCTGCGCGAACGATCCCGGCGGGGTGACGGGCGGCAGCCCGCCGCAATAGGCGATGAAGTTGTTGATGATGCCGTTGATCGACTTCTTGTCGTGCGTATAGCGCAGGCCGCCGATCAGCCGGAACTGGTCGGTGAGATGGGCGGTAAGCTGGCCGAAGGTGGCCCAGCTGGTGGTCTTGTGGGTATAGCGCTGGATGGGCAGCACGAATTCCTGGTTGTATTCGCCGACGTTGCGGATCTTCTCGTCGAAATAGAAGCCGCCCACGACGTAGTCGAACATCCCCACTTTGCCCGCAAGGCGCGCTTCGAGACTGGCCTGGCGGTCCTGCTCGTCGTTATAGGCAGTGTTGAAGGCGGGTCCGTAGAAGTAGGTCGTGAAGTCCGTCTTGCGATAGGCTGGCAGCACCGTCAGCGTGCCGATCCCGGTTTCCAGCGTGACTTCGGCATTGAGCCCCCAATAGGTGGCATCGATCATCTGCTGGCGGTTAAGCGCATTCAGGAAGCCGAAGCCGGGCGCGCCGAGCTGGGTCTGGCGATAGGCATTGGCCGCATCCGTGTTGAAGCCCTCGGACGATCCAAGCCCCGTCGCGGGCGCGAAAGTGAAGCCGTTGGGGCCGGGCGTGAAGGCGCCGATATAACTCGATCCCGCGCCCACGCCGCCGACATGGGTATAATCGCCGCCGAAGCGGATGCTGAGCTTGTCGGTAGGCTCGAACAGCAGTTGCGCGCGGATGCCGCTGCGGTTGGCATCGTCGCTGCCGTCGCGATTGTAGCCGTCGTGGTACTGGTGGGTGGCGGCGACGCGCAAGGCGGCGTTGTCGCCCAGGCCAAGGTTGAAGAACCCTTCCGCGCCCACGGCGTCGTAATTGCCCACCGAAAGCGTGAAGCCGCCGGAATTGCGGCCGAGTTCGGGACGGTTGGGAATGATGTTGACCGCGCCGCCGGTGGCGTTGCGCCCATAGAGAATGCCCTGCGGCCCCTTCAGCACTTCGACGCGCGCCAGGTCGTAGAAGGCCGAGCCGAAGGCACCGGCCGCCCGGCCCAACACCACGCCATCGTAGCTGGGGGTGACGGCGGGATCGTTATAGCTGTTGTTGGTGATATTGCCGACGCCGCGCAGGAAGATCGAGGTGTTGGAGCCGCCGCCATTGGTCACGGTCAGCGCGGGAACCGCCTTGTTCAGGGCGTCGGCCTGGGTGATGCCCTGCCGGATCAGGTTCTCGCCGCCCACGGCATCGATGGCGATGCCCGCGCTCTGGAGCGTTTCCGAGCGGCGCTGCGCGGTGACGATGATGTCCCCGATCCCCGCGTTGTCCTGCGCCGGCGGGCTCGCGGCGGGTACCGCCTCCTGCGCCGGGGCCGGCGCGGCGGCTGCGGAAACGGCGAGCGCCAGGACGGCCAGACTCGATGAATGGATAAGTCGATTGCGCATGGCGCTCCTCCCGTTGTGTTTGTTCTTGGCCACAGGGCTAGCCAAGCCATCGCTCCCGGTCACACCGATTGTATCGATGGCCAGGCATCCACAGTTCGGATTTGTCTGGCGGAGCGGGCGCGTTACCTCTCGTCTTCATGATACGGGAGAGCATCAGCAGCATCGCCACGGCACTGGTCGTGGGCGGGGGGATCGGCGGCATGGCCACGGCCATCAGCCTTGCGGAACGCGGCGTCAGGGTGGACCTGATCGACCTCGATCCGGAATGGCGGGTCTATGGCGCGGGCATAACCATAACCGGGCCGACCTTGCGGGCCTATCGGCGGCTCGGCCTGCTGGAGGAGATCAAGAAGGCCGGCGCCATCACGAACAAGACCCGCCTGTTCCGTCATGACGGCACGCATCTCCACGATCTCGACGAACCCGTGATCGAGGAAGGTCTGCCCGCAACCGGCGGCATCATGCGCCCGGTGCTGCACCGGATCATGCAGCGCCGGGTGCAGGACCTTGCCATCCCCGTCCGCCTGGGGCTGACCGTTACCACGCTCGAAACCGACGAAACCGGCGTGGACGTCACCTTCTCGGACGATAGCACGGGCCGCTACGACCTCGTTGTCGGGGCCGACAGCGTCTATTCCACCGTACGCGAGATCGCTTTTCCCCACATGGCCCCGGCGCAGCCGACCGGCCAGGGCTGCTGGCGCATCTCGATCCGCAAGCCCCCCGGTCTGGAGGCCGGGGAATTCTTCCTGGGCCACGACAACCCCTGCGGCATCACCGCCTGCAGCCCGGACAGTGTCTACATGTGGATGCTCACGCCTCACGAACCGCGCGAAACCTTCATGGACGAAGAGGAACTCTATACCACCCTGAAGGGGCTGCTCGCGGACTTCGGCGGCAATGCCGGATGGATTCGCGACAACATGACCCGGGGGGACTGGATCAACTACCGCCCGCTCTCCGCCGCGCTCCAACCCCGGTCCTGGAGCAACGGGCGGATCGTACTGGTGGGCGATGCGGTTCACGCCACCACCCCCCATCTGGCCTCCGGCGCCGGGATGGCGGTGGAAAGCGGCGTCGTCCTGGCCGAGGAACTGGCCCGGGCAGGCACGGTCGCAGAAGGTCTGGCTGCCTACGAGGAGCGCCGCTTCGAACGGTGCCGCGATGTGATCGAAAGCAGCGTGGGCATCGGCAGGTTGCAACTGGAGCACGGCTCGCCGGACCGGCACAAGGCCTTGCTGGAAGGCGCGCTGGCGCGGCTCAACGAGCCGTTCTGACCGCGCGCGCGAGGGATGGGGGCGCTTCGGCGCCCCCCTTTCGCACAGGCACGCCCGGCCAAGCCCGGGGCGCCGTGAGTCAGGCCGGGATCGGCGGCAGCCTCATGGTGGCCAGCATCGCGTCCTCGAGCAGGGCGGGAAATTCGTCGCTTTCGAGGACGAAAGGGCCGGGCCGGTTGATCAGGGTATTGTTGAGCACCCCGTACATCACCTGAAAGGCGAAGCGCACCCGTTCCAGGCTCACGTGCTCCGCGTCGATTGCCGGCAGCGCCAGCAGGCGCTCGATATAGGCGCTTGCCAGGTTCTGGGCATTGCGGCGAAACGGCTCCCACGCCTGTTCGGCGTCGAGGCTGACCTTGAAGGCGGACCTGAAGAACGTCGACTGACGCAGATAGCGATCGACTTGCGCCTTCACCAGCCTGGGCAGAATCTCCTCGAAGGGCGCCTCGCGCACGATACCTTCCAGAAGCGGGCCCGATTCCGCGGCGGCGAAGACCATGACTGCCTTGAACAGCGTGATCTTGTCCGGGAAGCGCGAATAGAAGGCCCCCGTCGAGCAGCTTGCCGCCGCGCAGATATCGATGATGCTGACATCATCGAAGGGCTGGTTGCGCGCGATGGCAAGCGCCTCGCGAATGAGGCGATCGCGCAAGGCGCGGCTGCGCGATTGCACGGCGGGCGTCACCCCTACTTTCGCCAGGTCATCCTCGATCTCGATCGCCACCGCCGCCTCCGTCATGGACAGAGGCATTGCCGATAGCGCGCCGCTTGTCCACGCTTCGATAAACCGAATGAGATTCGCATTCTGGTTGACTCGCTCTGAGGGGCGATGTTAGGCGAAGGCCAACAAGCCCGATCAGGGCTGGATCCCAGAGTGGAGAGGAGTTTCATGAATTTCGCGTCGCGCATCCCCATGCTCAACCGCCGCGGCCTGCTGCAGGCGGCCATGACCACCGCTGCCGGCGGCCTGCTGGCCGGTTCCGCCTCTTCGCTGCTTGCCCAGCCGGCCAGCACCGCCAAGGCCTCGGCAAAGGGTGCGAAGCTCGTGCTGCTCGGCACCAAGGGCGGTCCCCGCGTGGGCGGCACCCGCTCCAACCCGGCCAATGCCCTGGTGGTGGACGGCAAAGTCTACGTCATCGACACCGGCATGGGCGTGACGGCGCAAATCGTGAAAGCCGGGCTCGGCCTTGCCGATATCCGCGCGATCTTCATCTCGCACATGCATTCGGACCACCAGCTCGAATTCGGCAATCTCGTCTACAACATGTGGGCCGCAGGCGCGCTGCGCAGCCCGGTCGACGCCTATGGCCCGGTGGGCATAGAGGCGATGGCGGCGGACTTCTGGCGCCTCAATCACATGGACATCGCCACCCGCATGTCGGACGAGGGCCGCGTCGATCCCGCCACGCTGCTGCGCGCGCATGATTTCGCCCCGAAACAGGGGCCGGTCATGTCTGACGGCGGCGTGAAGGTCTCCGCCTTCACCACTCCCCACCCCCCGCTCGACAACCTGGCCTATCGCTTCGAAACGCCTTACGGCAGTGTCGTCTATTCGGGCGACACCGCCTACAATCCCGCCCTGGCCGATTTCGCCAAGGGCGCCGACGTGCTGGTTCACGAAGTGCTCTACGTCCCCGGCGTGGACGAACTGGTGAAGCGGGCCAACGGCACTCCCACTTTCCGCAACCACCTGATCGAGAGCCACACCACCGCCGAACAGGTCGGCCGGATCGCCGCCCGCGCCGGAGTCGGGAAGCTGGTGCTCAGCCACTTCGTGCCCGGCGACATGGAGTGGATCACGGACGACATGTGGCGCAGCGAAGTGGCCAGGCACTTCAAGGGCGAGATCGTGGTCGGCCGCGACCTCATGGAAATCCCCCTCGGATAAGCCGCGAGAGGACGATCATGCGCAACCGGACTTTTCCGCTGCGCGATCGGGGCCTCACCGGATGCGTGACGATCGGACTGCTCTTGCCGGGCTGCGCTTTCGCAGCCACGGGCGATGACGTGCAGCCGGTTCCCGCGCAGACGGTGGTCGCCGCGTCGCCGCAGCCCGTCATTCCCGCTGGCACCCCGGCACGCGATCCGCTGAAGTCGCCCTATCCGGCCGAAGCGGACGGACAGGGGCCGCGTACCGGCCCCAACTACATGATGCTGCGCGGGGCGGAAGACTGGCGCTTCCTGCGAAGCCAGAAGGCGAAGCGGGAATGGGCCTCTCCGCTCAAGTTCATTCCGCTGGCGGCGGACGGCGACGTCTCGCTGACCCTGAACGGCGACCAGCGCGCCAGCGTCAGCCTTTCCACCCGGCCCCTGCTTTCCGACACGACCAACCGCGTGGAAGTGCTCTCGCGCACGACCCTGGGCGCCGATCTCAGGATCGGCCCCGCGGTGCGCTTCTACGGCGAACTGGCGTCGGGCCGGATCTTCGGGAAGAACGAGAACCGGCACATAGCGATCCAGCAGAACGACCTGATCGTCCAGCAGCTCTTCGCCGAAGTGCGCGCGCCGGTCGGCTCGGGCACGGCACGGGTGACGGTGGGCCGGCAGGAGTTCTTCGACGGCCCCCGCTTCATCATCAGCCCGCGCGAAAATCCCAACATCCGCGTCTCGATGAACGGCGCCCGCCTGTCGATGGACTGGCGGCGGTTCCGCTTCAGCGCCTTCCACTTCGTGCCGACCGAGCAGGGCACCGGCCTGCTGGACGACAAGATCGGCAACGGCGAGACCCTGAGCGGTATCTACTCCAGCTTCGTGGTTGCCGGCGGCGCGCCCAAGGGCCGCACGGCGGTCTACCTCGATCCCTTCTACTATCACTTCGAGGACGACGACCGCACCCTCGGCCGCCTTTCCGGGAAGGACCGGCGCGAGACCTACGGCGCGCGGCTCTGGGGCCGCCTCGGCCCGGTCGCCTTCGACTGGACGGCGATGAAGCAGGACGGCCGTTTCGGCGCCCGCGCCGTCGATGCCTGGGCCATGAGCACCAACCAGTCGGTCGCGCTGGCCAAGGGCGCCTCGTCGCCCCGGCTCGGTTTCCATGCCGATTATGCCTCGGGCGGCGGCACTTTCGACAGTTCGGGGAAAGTCGGCTCGTTCAACTTCCTCTACAACGCCACGATCATTTTCAGCGACGACAACTACCTGGGCGCGGTCAACCTGATGGGCGTGGCGCCGACGCTGGTGGTGCCAGTGACGAAGACATTCTCGCTGACCGGCGAAACCGGGTTCTACTGGCGCCCGGACCAGAACGACGCCGTCTATCGCGGCAACTCGCAAGTCTACGCCGGCACGCAGAACGTGGCGGGCAAGCATGTCGCCAATGTGGCCCGCCTCAAGGCGAACTGGGCGCTGAACCCGCATGTCGCACTCACCGGCTTCGTAAATTACGTAGACGCCGGAAAGGTCTTACGCCGCGCGGGTTATGGCGATAACCTGTTCGTCCAGACAATGATGACCCTGCGGTTCTGACGCGGTGGCCGGTTCCGCTTTCCCGATGGTCGCATCTGCCGGGACGGGGGCCTGCCCCCCGTGGCGCGGCCGGGCGGCGGGAGACGGTGTGCGGGTGGTGCGGTCCAAGGGACGCGAACGGCAAGTGGTCCTCTACTGCGCCATGGCCCTGTTCGTCAGCGGCTATGCGTTTCAGGCCCTGAGCTTCTCGATGCCCGGACTGGTGCATGACTGGCAGCTCGAAAGCGCGCTGATCGGCCCGCTGCTGTCCTCCGCGATCTTCGGACTGCTCCTGGGCTACATCTTCGTCGCGCCGCTGGCTGATCGCGTGGGCGAAAGGCCCGTGCTCTGCGGGGCCATGCTGGGCCTGGCGCTGGCAACGATGGTCTGCGTGGTCGCGCCGGGGTTCGAAGTGCTGTTCCTCGGCCGGGTACTGACCGGCATCGCCATCGGCGCCGCCCTGCCCAGCGCGGTTTCCATCGCCAGCCAGCACGGACGCATGCGCTGGCGCGGCGCGCAAGTGGTGGGCATCTATGTCGCCTTCTCGCTCGGCTTCCTGGCGGCGGGGCTGGTGAGCGGCTGGGTCGTCCCCCGCTCCGGCTGGCGCGCGCCCTGGGGAGCGACCGTGCCCCTGGCCCTGCTCATCGCCGCGATGCTCAGCGCGGCGCTGCCCGTCGAGGAGATCAAGCCTCGGAGCGCCAGCCCCCTCGCCGCCCTCTTCGCGCCGCGCCTGCGCGCCGGAACGGTGCTGTTCTGGATCATGTTCTCGATCGGGCTGGGCCTGTTCTACGCGCTCCAGTCCTGGCTTCCGCTGCTGACCGCGCGCGAAGGGCTGTCCTATTCCAGCGCCGTCGCGGCAACCAGCATGTTCACGCTGGGCACCGCGCTGGGCGCCTTGCCGATGATCTGGTGGGCGGACCGCATGGGCCCGTTCCGCGCCCTCGTGGCGATGAGCGCGGTGGGGCTGACCGGCATCGTCTTCCTCGGCACTTTCGCGGCCAGGGGCGGCGCGCCGTTCCATGCCGCCGCCATGCTGGCCGGGGTGGGCATCGGCGGCGGGCAGAAAGGCATGATCGCCGCCGCCTCGCTGTTCTATCCCCCCGCCGCGCGCGCAACCGGCCTGGGCTGGGCACTGGGCCTGGGACGGATCGGCGCGGCCTGCGGACCGCTGCTGATCGGCTACCTGACGATGCGCGATGTCGAAAGCGGCACCGCGCTGCTGTGCCTCGCGCTGCCGGTGCCCCTGGTCATGATGGCCGCGGGGTGCCTGGAACGAACCTACGGCCGGATCGACCGCGCCGTTCACCATCCGCCGTCGCTTTAGGGCGTAAACGCGCAAGACCGGACATGACGATGACCAGAGATCCCCAATCCATCCTGTCGCCCCAGACTATCCTGTCCAAGGGAACGATGCGACCCCTGCAAATCGCGGCAGTGACGCTCTGCGTGCTGCTCAACGCGCTTGACGGGTTCGACGTGCTGGCGATCAGCTTCGCCTCGCCGGGCATCGCCTCGGAATGGGGGATCGACCGGGCCGCCCTCGGCCTGGTGCTGTCGATGGAACTGATCGGCATGGCGGTGGGCTCGGTGGCGCTGGGCAACCTGGCCGACCGGATCGGACGGCGGCCGACGGTGCTGGCCTGCCTCGTCATCATGGCGGGCGGCATGGCCATGGCGACGACGGCCAGTTCGGTGGTGAACCTCTCGATCATCCGGCTCGTCACCGGGCTGGGGATCGGCGGCATGCTGGCCTGCACCAATGCCCTGGTGGCAGAGTTCTCGAACGACCGCCATCGCAACCTGGCGGTGGCGATCATGGCGGCAGGCTATCCGATGGGCGCCATCGTCGGCGGCTCGATCGCCACCGGCCTGCTGGCGACCGGCCACTGGCGCGACGTCTTCATGTTCGGCGCGGTAGTGACGGCAGTGTTCCTGCCGATCGCTTGGTTCCTCCTGCCGGAATCGATCGGCTTCCTGCTGCAGAAGCGCGGCCCCGGCGCGCTGGAGCGGATCAACGCCACCTTGCGCCGCCTCGGCCACGAAACCGTCGACGCGCTTCCGCCTGCGCCCCTCACCGCCGCCAGAGCGTCCATCGCAGAGCTTTTCGCCCCCGGCCTCGCGCGCAGCACCGTCCTGCTGACGCTCGGCTACTTCTGCCACATCATGACCTTCTACTTCATCCTGAAGTGGATCCCCAAGATCGTCGTGGACATGGGCTATGCCGCATCCAAGGCGGGCGACGTATTGGTCTGGGCGAATGTCGGCGGCCTGGCAGGAGCTACGCTGCTGAGCCTGCTGACTTACCGGATCGCGGTGCGCAAGCTGGTGATCGTGGCCATGCTGGCCTCCACCGTACTGGTTTCGCTGTTCGGCCAGGGACAGGAGACCCTCGCCGGACTGGCGCTGATCGCCGGAGCGGCGGGCTTCTGCACCAATGCCGGCGTGGTCGGCCTCTACGCCCTCTTCGCCAGGGTCTTCCCCACACAAGTGCGCGCGGGCGGCACCGGCTTCGTCATCGGCATCGGCCGGGGCGGTGCCGCGCTCGGCCCGATCGTCGCGGGCTTCCTGTTCAATGCCGGGTTCGGCCTGTCGATCGTCGCCGTGCTGATGGGCATGGGCTCGCTCGTCGCGGCAGGAGCATTGCTCCTGCTGCGCGAGCGGGACGACCAGCCCTCGGGCGAGCCGTCCGCTCAGGCCTGAGAGGCCTCCAAGCCCTCACCGAACCGAGGCGAGGTCCGCCGTGCAGTCCGCCAGATCCTGACCGGCAAGCCGCACCGCATTGCACCGAACCGGCGCGCCGCCCGGCAGCGACACGCGGTATCCCGGCAGGCGCGGGTCTTCCCAGAGATAGTCGGTCGAGATGTACTGCGCGCCGCTCGCCAGCGCCGCGCGCAGACGCGCCAGCGTTCCCGCGCGCGCTTCCCATGTATCGGCATCGGCGCGGGTCCGCACCATGAACCCCGCCTTCACGTCGCGCGCGATGCGGTCGGCCTCGGCGATGGGATCGTTGAGGGTGAGATAGGCGGCGGCCGGGGAGTTCTCATCGGTATTCACGAAGAAGACCCGCCCTTCCAGCGACTTGCGCTTGCCGCGGTAGATCGCGACTTTGGCTTCGTGCTCGTCGAGCGCGAAGAAGATCTTGCCCCGCGCCGCGGCAAGGCTGGGCCAGTTTCCAGCCAGCACGCCCTCGCGCAGGGTCGGATAGCGACCCTGAACGTCGTCAGGCAGGATCAGTTTCCCGCGCGGGATGACCGAGAGAATCTCGCGGTCCAGCGCGTCGAAGGCCTTCTCGTCGAAGCGCAGCGCCGCCTTGCCGTGCTCGGGATCGGCGTCTTCCTTGGCATTGAACATCAGCATGATCGGCGCATGATCGGGATGGGCGTCGGACCAGTCGCGGACCTCGGCAAGGCAGGTGACGAGCCGTTCGCAGCTGCTGGCCGCATCGCTGAAGGCCATGTGCAGCACCTTGAAGCCCGGCTTCAGCAGTTCCGCGTCGGCGGCGCCCTTGGCGTAGTAGCCGCCCGCGGGGTCGTAGTTGACGTCGATCTCCAACTGGCGCGCGCCATGGTCGAGCTGCTCCGACAGGGGGCGGTGGGAATAGTCGAGCGCCATTTCCAGTTTCTCGCTTTGCGCCGCGATCCGGGCGCGGACGGCATCGCTCATCGCCTGCTTGTAGCTATTGTGCGTGCCAACGGCCTGGATATCGTTCATCTTCGGCGCATGTGCAGGAACAGGGGCAGGCTGGGCGGCAATCGCGGCGGCGGCAAGGACGAGGACGGACAGGGTCATGAAGGCTCCGAAAAAATGCCGGTCTGGCGCAAGGCCCCTTCCCGCCTTCGGTTACAGGCATTTGACGAAGCGCGCAGATCGGCGCGACAAGGCGCTGAAATTGCGGATTGCGACAAGGGTGCATCCGCGCGCCGGCCCGCTGCGTATATCATGCGAATTCGCCCGGGAGCCCGGGCAGCCAATTGCGCCGTCGGCCGTTGATCGGGGAAGGCTTGAGGTCAGGACGGACGGATGAGAGAAACAGCCGTGGCAGACGAGCGGGCAAGACTGGTTTCGGCCATGGACCTGGCCGCCGCCGGCGATCCTGCGGGTTTGCGCCGGGTCTACGACATGACGTGCGCGAAGCTTTTCGGCATTTGCCTGCGCATCTGCGGAGACCGGGAGGCGGCGGAAGACGTGCTTCAGGACGTCTACGTCAAGGTCTGGCGCCGCGCCTCGGCCTTCGATCCGGCGAAAGCCAGCCCGATCACCTGGCTCGCCGCCATTGCGCGCAATGCCGCGATCGACTGGCGCCGCTCCGACCGGCGCTTCGACACGGCGCCCGAGGGTGTCGTGGAAGCCATTGCCGATGAAAGCCCGCTGGCGGATGCGGTGATCGAGGGAGACGACGAGCACCGGCGCTTGCGGCTCTGCCTGGAAGGGCTGCAACCGCAGCAGGCGCAGGCGATCCGCCGCGCGTTCCTGGAAGGGCTGACTTATCAGGAACTGGCGGAATGCACGGATACGCCGCTGGGGACGATCAAGAGCTGGATCAGACGGGGAATGCAGAAATTGAAGGATTGCCTGGGCGATGGTTGAAATGCCCGAAGATCAGGATCGCGACGGCCTGGCGGCCGAACTTGCGCTCGGCCTGCTTGACGGCGCTGATCGCGCCGCCGCCTTGCGCCTCTGCCTGAGCGACCCGGCCTTCGCGCGGCGGGTGGAACAGTGGCAGCTCCGGCTTTCGCCCATGCTGACCGCAGTTCCCGCCGCCGAGCCTTCATCCAGGGTGTGGAACGCCATTGCGGCGCGGATCGGCGCGCCGGTCGCCGCGGCTCCGCGCGGGCTGCGTGCCTGGCGGGCCACCGCGCTGGGCGCGGGCGCCCTTGCCGCCAGCCTGGCGCTGTTCGTGGCGATGCGACCGGCACCCACCGTTCCCGACGGCAGCATGGCGGTGTCGCAAATGTCCGGCGCGGAAGGCGGCGCGATCATGGCCGTCGCGTTCGATCCCCGCCGCGGGGTCCTGCGCTTCGACGCCGGTTCTCCCACCGGCACCGGCAAGAGTCCGGAACTATGGGTTATCCCGAAGGACGGCGTACCGCGCTCGCTGGGGCTCATTCAGGCCGGACGCGCCGAAATGCCGGTCGCCGATCCCATGCGGCCCTTCCTGAAAACCGGGGCTACGCTGGCCATCACCATGGAGGATCCGGCCACCGCACCGCACCAGGCGCCCAGCGCCGCGCCGGTCATGACCGGAAAAATCTCGGAAATCTGATCGCCTCTGCATCCGGGCCGTTCGATGCACCGTATCTGGAGCGCATCCCAGGAAACGGAATGCGAAACGGAAGAGAGGATGTCAGACATGCACGCCCTACCCCGCACGCTTGCAACCGCATTCACCGCCGCCCTGTTGCTTTCCGGCGCCGCCTCGGTCGGCGCCAAGGCACCCGCCGACAAGGCGATGGCCGGCAATCCGATGGTCGGCGGCGCTGCCATGTATTCGACCAAGGACATCGTCGACAATGCGATGAATTCCAAGGATCACACCACGCTCGTCTCCGCCGTCAAGGCTGCCGGGCTGGTGGACACTCTCAAGGGACCGGGGCCCTTCACCGTCTTCGCACCCACCAATGCCGCCTTCGCCAAGCTGTCCGCCGGAACCGTGGACATGCTGATGAAGCCCGAGAACAAGGCGATGCTCACCAAGGTCCTGACCTATCACGTCGTGGCCGGACGGATGACCGCCGCCGACATCGCCGCCAATGCGATGGCGCACGGCGGCAAGGCCATGCTGACCACGGTGGAGGGCGAGAAGCTCACCGCCTGGAAGGACAAGGCCGGCGCTTGGTGGCTCACCGATGCCAAGGGCGGCAAGTCCAGGATCACCATCGCCAATGTCATGCAGTCCAACGGCGTGATCCATGTCGTCGACACCGTCCTGATGCCCTGACACCCGTTTTTCCGCATGGGGCCGACTGACAAGAGTCGCTGCCTCATGACCCTCTCCCGGTCCCATGGCCGGGAGAACCACACCGCCGCGGTCCTTCGGGTCGCACGATCGACATAGCGGCGCAGTTTCAGGCCCGTGACCGAGGTTATTCCCCATAACTTCCGGTCGCGGGCCTGAGCTGTAAGCGGGCGCTGCAAAAGGGACCGGTGGCCGCGACGGCAACGGGGTCACCTCCGAATTTTAAGTGATGTTGCAACATATCATTGACGCACGAAAGCTGCACTGACAGAAGCCCCTCCGTCAGGAGCGTTTGCGCGCTTCCGCCGCAACGTCACTACCGGGGGTCATCATGTTTCGTTTCGCCAAGGACGGCCGCCTGCTGGCCGGAACCCTGCCGCTCGCCTTTGCGATGGCGCCCTTTCCCGTCTCTGCGGAAACGGTCGAGGAGGAGCAGCGCCGGGAAGAAGAGGTTTCGGGCGAAGAGCGCAGCGACGCCATTACCGTCACCGGCGTGCGCCAGGCCTATCGCGGCGATTTCGCCTTGTCCGAAATCCCGCAGTCGATTGCCGAAATCGATGCCGAGACCCTGCAACGCAACACCATCCAGCGGCTCAGCGACGCGCTGGACCTCAACGCATCGGTCGCCCGTCAGAACACGCTCGGCGGGCTGTGGGACGCTTTCGCCATTCGCGGCTTCACCGGCGACGAGAACATGCCGAGCGGTTATCTCGTCAACGGTTTCAACGGCGGACGCGGCTTCGGCGGCCCGCGCGACGTGGCCGGGATCGAACGCGTGGAAGTGCTCAAGGGCCCGGCGGCTGCCCTCATCGGGCGCGGAGAGCCGGGCGGCACCATCAACCTGGTGACCAAGCAGGCCGAACTGGGCCGCTCTTACGGCACTGCCTCGGTGCAATACGGCAGCTTCGACCGGCTGCGCGGCGAGGCGGACGTCAATCTGGCGCTGACCGGCGGCCTCACCGCCCGGCTGATCGGCTATGCCGAGGACGGCGACACCTTCCGCGACCATGTCCACCAGAAGCGCTGGGGCTTCCTGCCGTCCATCGGCCTCTCGCTGGGCGAGCGCACCCGCCTGACCTATGATTTCGAGAAGAGCCGGGTGGAAGTGCCGTTCGATCGCGGTATCGTGGTTCTGGACGGCAACTTCCACACCGTTCCACGCTCCCGCTTTCTGGGCGAGCCGGGAGACGGAGACACGATCGCACGCGCCACCGGCCACCAACTGCGCCTTCAGCACGAGCTTGGCGGCGGCTGGAGCCTGCTTGTCGGCGGCAGCATCCGCAAGACCCTGCTGACCGGCTTTTCCTCCGATGCGGAAACGGTGGCTTCGCGCCAGGCGGTCTACAGCGATGGTCGCTCGCTGTCGCGCCAACGACGCTCGCGTTACTACGATGCGGACCATTCCGTCGTCCGCGCCGAACTCGCCGGCCTGTTCGATACGGGCAGCCTGCGCCACCGCGTCCTCATCGGGGCCGACTACGACTCCTTCACGTACGACCAGGTGTTCCGCCGCTTTCGCCCGCCGCTCCTGGCATCGAACCCCGGCGCAGCGGCAGGCTACGTGATCGACATTCTCGATCCCGTCTACGGACAGTATCCCCTGCCCGCCACCGCCGTCATCACTGACAGGGTCGACCGGCAACGCGCTGGTGGCTCTTATGTCCAGGACCAGATCGAACTGACCGATCGCCTGCAGGTTCGTCTGGGCGGGCGCTACGACAGCGTGACGCTGGAAACCGACAACCGCCTGACCGCCACCCGCAGCAAGCGGACCAAGGGGCGGTTCAGCCCCCAGGCCGGCCTTGTCTACAAGCTGAGCGCGCCGGTCACGTTCTATGCCGCTTACGGCCAGGGTTTCCGCGCCAATGTCGGCACCGACGCGGCCGGGCTGATCTTCGATCCCGAGACCAGCGAGTCCCTGGAAGCGGGCGTGAAGCTTTCTCTGCTGGGCGGCAAGCTGAATGGAACCCTGGCCGTGTTCCAGCTCGAAAAGTCCAACGTGCTCGCCAGCGACGCCAACAACCCCGGCTTCTCGGTCGCGATCGGCAAGGCCCGCAGCCGCGGCGTGGAGCTGGACCTTGCCGGGCGGCTCCCCGGCGATTTCGACCTTCTGCTGAGCTATGCCTATATCGATGCGGAGGCCCGTTCGAGCGTCCTCGACCCCGCCTATTCCTTCCAGGTCAATCCCGGCGATCCGCTGGCGAACATCCCGGACCACAACGTCAACATGCAGATCGCGCGCACATTCGCCATCGGTTCGCGCGAAGCGACACTGGGCGGCGGCGTGCAGCATGTCAGCCGGCGGCGCGGCGAAACCGGCACCGATTTTACGCTGCCCGCGCATACGCTGGCCCGCGTGTTCGGCGAGCTGGAACTGACGGAAACAGTCGCGCTGTTCGGCAGCGTGACCAATCTCTTCGACGCGGACTGGTACGCCAACAGCTATACTCCGCTCTGGGTGCAGCCGGGCGCCCCTCGCACCGGCACCGTCGGCCTGCGCGCCCGCTTCTGAAATCCTCCGGGAGACCCTCCTCATGCTGAAGACTTCCCTCGCCTTCGCGGCGCTCTCCATGCTTGCCTCGCCCGCACTCGCGCAGCCTTCCGCGCAGGCGAGCCACGCGCCGCCCCATGTCCTGCCCCCGGCACTCGCCTGGTCGGGCGCCAGCGAGAAACTGGTCGCGCGCGAAGACGACCCCTGGATCACCCCTGCCGAAGTGTCCGACTTCGCAGCCACGCCGCGCTACGCGGAAGTGCGCGCCTGGCTCGAACGCCTTGCCCAGGCGTCGCCGCTCATTGCACTGGAGACATTCGGCAAGACCGGCGAAGGGCGCGACATGCTGCTGGTCCGCGCGAGCAAGGGCCCTGCCGCCGATGGCAAGTCCAAGCCCGTGGTCCTGGTCCAGGCCGGCATCCACGCGGGCGAGATCGACGGCAAGGACGCCGGCCTGATGCTGCTGCACGATATCGCCCTGCGCGGCAAGGACCGCCTGCTGGACAAGGTGGACCTGGTCTTCGTTCCGATCCTCAACATCGACGGCCACGAGCGCATGAGCGCCTGGAACTTCCTCCATGTGCGCGGGCCGGACGAAAAAGGCACCGAGGGCAATGCGCGCGGCATCAATCTCAACCGCGACTATGCCAAGGCCGATGCGCCTGAAACCCGCGCGATGATCGCCCTGCTACGGCGGCTCGATCCGATCCTTTACATCGACTGCCACGTCAGCGGCGGCTTCGACATGCAGTACGACATCACGTTCACTTATGCCGGGTGGGGCCGCTATGCGCGCCACCGCGCGACGGCGGACTGGCTGGAGCAGCGCTTCGGTCCCGGCGTCACCGCAGCGCTTGCCAAGGCGGGCCACACCCCCACGATCTACCCCAGCCCGATCGACACGCGCCGCCCGGAGAGCGGCATCCGCCAGAGCCCGGAAGGGCCGCGCTACTCGACGGGTTATGGAGACTTCATCGGCGTGCCCACGGTGCTGGTCGAGAACCACATGCTCAAGCCCTATCGCCAGCGGGTGCTCGGCACTTACGTCCTGCTGGAAAAAGCGATGACGCTGGCGGCGCAGGATGCCCCCGCCATTGCCGCGGCGAAAGCGGCGGACCGTGCCGCCCGCCCGGAAACCCTGCTGACCCGCTGGCAACCGGCGAAGGAGCCGGTGGGCTGGGTCGAGGGGTTCAAGGGCGTCGCCTTCGAAAGCTATGCCTCGCCCGCTTCGGGACGGATGGAGCAGCGCTGGACCGCCCGGCCGAAGAGCCTGCGCATGCCGATCGTCGGCCAGGAGCCGGTGGAAACCGTAACCCTGCCCAAGGCCTGGCTGGTGCCGGCCGCGCAAGCCGAAGTGATCGACCGCCTGCGCCTTCACGGGATCCGCATGGAAATTCTCGAACAGGCCCGCGCGCTGGAACTGGACCGGGTGCGCCTGAAAGATCCCGCCCTCCAGGCCCCGCACGACGGCCGGGTGCCGCTGCAGGCGAGGTTCGAGCATGCCCGGGCAACAGAGACGGTGCCCGCCGGCACCATCCGCGTGCCGTCCGACCAGCCGCTCGGGCTTCTGGCCGCGGCCCTGCTGGAGCCGGAGAGCCAGGACTCGTTCCTGGCCTGGGGCTTCTTCCCCGAAGTGCTTTCCCCGCCAGCGGGAAGCGAGGACTTCGTGCTGGCGCCGATCGCCGATGCGCTGCTGGCCCGCGATGCGCAAATCCGCACCGCTTTCGAAGCGCGGGTGGCAAGCGATGCTTCCTTCGCGCAGGACCCCGAAGCGCGGCTGGAATGGCTGATGGAGCGCACGCCGGCGCCCAACCGGGAAACCGGGGTCTATCCGATCCGCCGGGAGACCTGATGCAGCGCCGGGGCCGACGGGTTTGGAGCGCGGACGCGCCCGCCCTTCGGCCCTGCTCACTGATAGCGCAGGGTTTTCTCGAAGCCTTCGTTGGCCTTGGTCATCTTCGCCAGCTTCCTCAGGTGACCGCGCACGTTCCGTTCGAACCGCCTGTCGTCGTAGATGCCCGTCACCTTGTACTCGTCCTGAGCGATCAGTTCCTTGATACGCCGGGCGAAGGCGGCCTGCTCGTTCGTGCAGTCGGCAGACTTCAACGTGCGGCAGACCCATTCCTCGGCCGCCGCCTTGTCGTAATCGTCCTGCGCTTCATACCCGCGCCGATCCGCCGCGGCCTGATCCAGCCGGGAAGCCTCGAACCGGCGCTCCAGCCATTTGCGGACCTGTTCCCCATCCCATGCCTTCGACGGATCGCTCATCTCTATCTCCAATTCCCGCCGCCCTAGCCAGATTCGGGGCGAAAGGACAGAACCCAAGGTCGGTCCTGACGGGATCGCAGCCGGTCGGGGACGGAACCATCGGCGGCCCCGCTCGCTATTTTCTCAGAAGGAGACTGTTGAATGCTAGGCAAGATCATCGGAGGAATCGCGGGCAAACGGATCGCCCGCAATGTGGCGGGTGTCGATGAAACCGGCGGCGCGATTGCCGGGGTCGTGGCCGCAACCGTGCTGCGCCGCTTCGGCCTCGCCGGGATCGCCGCCGCGGCCGTGGGCGCCTATGCGGCCCGGAAACTCAGCGAAAAGCGGCGGGACGGCAATCTGCCCTGACGTCCTCGCGCCCGCGTTTTCATCGGCGGCGCGCCGGCTGTCCCAGCGCGCCGTACGATGAGAAAAGGGCAAGTCCCGAAACTCCAATTGCACGGCCCATCCGGCCTTGCGCCGGTTGCGGCCATGGCCTCGGCTTCCGATATGGTCGGTCCGGCCGAGCGCGGTTTCTTCCGGCGCCGGCCCCGCCTAAAGGAGTGCAGCAATGGCCTATCCCGATACCCAGCTTTTCATCGACGGGGCGTGGCGCGATGCCGCCGGTGGCCGGACGCTGGCGGTTCAGAACCCCGCAACCGGACAGGAAATCGGCCGCGTTGCCCATGCCGACCGCGCGGATCTGGACCTCGCGCTCGCCTCGGCTGAGCGCGGGTTCGAAGTCTGGCGCGATTTCACGCCCGCCAGGCGCAGCACGATCATGCGCAAGGCAGCCGCGCTCCTGCGCGAGCGTGCCTCCGACATTGCCGGGGTGATGACGCTGGAGCAGGGCAAGCCGCTGGCGGAAGCCAAGGGCGAGACCATGGCAGCGGCCGACATCATCGAATGGTTCGCCGAAGAAGGCTTCCGCGTCTACGGCCGCCTCGTGCCGCACCGCAGCGACCTGTCGGTCCGCCAGATGGTGATCAAGGACCCGGTCGGCCCGGTCGCCGCGTTCACGCCCTGGAATTTCCCGATCAACCAGGTCGTCAGGAAAATCGGCGCGGGCCTGGCCGCCGGATGCTCGATGATCGTCAAGGCGCCGGAGGAAACCCCCGCAAGCCCGGCCGCGCTCATTCGCGCGTTCCAGGATGCCGGTCTTCCCGACGGCGTGCTCAACCTGGTCTATGGCGACCCTGCCGAGATCTCGGAATACCTGATCGCCAGCCCGGTGATCCGCAAGATCACTTTCACCGGATCCACGCCCGTCGGCAAGCTGCTCGCCAGCCTCGCCGGCAAACACATGAAGCGGGTGTCGATGGAACTCGGCGGCCATGCGCCCGTGATCGTCTGCGAGGATGCGGACGTCGACCTCGCCGTGCGCAGCGCCGGGCGCGCCAAGTTCCGCAATGCCGGGCAGGTCTGCATCTCGCCGACACGCTTCCTGGTCCACAACAGCGTGAAGGAGCAGTTCGCGCAGGCCATGGCCGAGCTGGCCAAGGGCATCTCCGTAGGTGACGGCCTGGACGCGGAAACCCAGATGGGCCCGCTCGCCAACGACCGCCGCCTGACGGCCATGGCCGAGTTCCAGCAGGACGCCGTGGCACGCGGCGCGCGCCTGCTTGCCGGCGGCGAGCGGATCGGCGAAGTCGGCAACTTCTGGCAGCCGACCGTGCTGGCCGATGTCCCGCTCGATGCCCGCCTGTTCAACGACGAGCCCTTCGGTCCGGTCGCCGGGATTCGCGGCTTCGACAAGCTGGAAGAAGCGATCGCCGAAGCCAACCGCCTCTCCTTCGGGCTGGCCGGCTATGCCTTCACGCGGTCGCTCGCCAATGCCGACCTGCTGACGCGGCGGGTCGAAGTCGGGATGCTCTGGGTGAACACGCCCGCTGCTTCCTCGGCGGAATTGCCCTTCGGCGGCATCAAGGATTCAGGCTACGGCACCGAAGGCGGCCCCGAAGCACTGGACAACTACCTCAACACGCGCGCCGTCGTGGTGGCGAACGTCTAAGCTCCGGCTTCGCGTCCGGCATGACCGACAGAAGATCGCGAGAGCGCCCGCCGGCGCTTTCGCGATTTTCGCGTCAGACCCATTTCGCCGTCACCGGGCAAACGCAGCCACTACCGCACGGGAGCACCGTCAGCCGTAAGCGCGGCAAGTTCGCGCCGATAGATCCCGAGCATTCCCCTAAAGCAAATGCACCCTCGTGTCCGAAATACACAGCGTAAAATAAGATATTGAACGCCGCTTAATTTTGAGATAGCTATCGGGACAAGCAGCAGATCGAGGAATGCCGCATGTCCCGTTTTCCCGTTCGGACGGGCTGCAAAGCGCTTTGCGGGCTTGCGGCCTCCGCAAGGTCACTGGCCGTCTCTACCTCGGCCAGCCAGGCGCAACGAACGGGCGAAGGCCTGGAAGACCTTCCCGAGCACCGTCAATTGACCTTCGCGAGAGGACAGCGATGAACAGCCCCCAAGATTCCGCGATCCCGCAACATGCGGCCGCCTCTCGCGAAGCCGAGGCGGGCGAATGGCCGCTGCGATCCTGGGGCCTTGCCCTGCTGGGGGCAGTGGTGGGCCTGGCGATCTACTGGATCGTCCGCCCGGACAAGCATCACGGCGATTTCGACCTGATGCAGACCCGCATGGCCTTGGCCACGTTCCTGGGCATCGGGTCGCTGATCTTCGGTTTCCTCGTGGAGCGCACGCGTATCCACTGGAGCGCCGCCTGTGCCGCGATCGGCGGAGCGGTGGTCGCGCTGACGATCTATTGGAACGGCCCTTTCGGCAGTCAACATGGCGAAGAGCCCTGGCGGATCGTCTGCGCCGTGCTGGCCGTGGTGATCGCCGCGCCTCTCTTCCAGGCCTGGCGGGACGCGCGCCTGATGCCGGGCTCGTCTGCCCATGAGCAGCGGGGACGCCCCCGGTCGATCACCATTCCCTATCCGGAAGCGCATGGCCACGCCTGGACCAATGTGGTGCTGTGGTGCGCGGCATGGGTCTTCGTCGGCGTGGTCTGGGCGATGGTGCTGCTGCTGTCCGAACTGTTCCGCCTGATCGGCATCAGCCTGCTCAAGGACCTGCTGGCAAAGGATTGGGCAGCGCTCCTGCTCACGGGCGCCGCGCTCGGCGCCGGGATCGGCCTCCTGCGCGAGCGTGACGGCATCCTGCGCCTGCTGCAGCGCGTGGTGACGACGATCCTGTCCGTGCTGGCGCCGGTGCTCGCGCTTGGCCTGGTCGTTTTCCTGGCGGCGACCCCCTTCACCGGCCTCGCGCCGCTGTGGGACGCGACCCGTTCGACCAGCCCGATCCTGCTCGGCTGCGTGATCGGCGCACTCTCCCTGGCCAATGCCGTGATCGGGGACGAGGCACCGCATGAGGCGCGCAGTCCCCTGCTGCGCGGCAGCGTGGCCGCGCTCGGCATTGCCATGCTGCCGCTCGGCGCGATTGCCGCGATCTCCACCGGCCTGCGCATCCAGCAATATGGCCTGACGCCGGACCGGCTCTGGGCCGTGGTCTTCACGGCCATTGCCTGCGCCTATGGCCTGGCCTATCTCGTCGTCCTCGTGCGCTGGCGCATCCAAGCAGCTCCCCACTTGCGCACGGCCAACTTGCGCCTGGCGGCCGGGCTCTGCCTCGTGGCGCTGGTACTCTCCACGCCGCTGATCAATTTCGGCGCCCTGTCCACGCGCGACCAACTCGCCCGGCTGCAGAGCGGACGGACACCGCTGGCCAAGTTCGACTGGCGCGCCATGCGCTTCGACTTCGGCCGCGCCGGTGAAGCTGCCACCCGCCGCCTCGCCGAAACCGGCCGCACGCCGGAAATCCGAGCCGCCGCGAAGAAGGCGCGGGATGCCAAGAGCCGCTGGTCGCTCGACCCGGTCTCGATCGAACCTCGGCAGACGCCCATCGACCCCGCGCGCCTGCTGGTGCTGCCACGCGGCACGGTGCTGCCCAAGGCGCTCCACGACCAGCTCCAGGGCTACAATGCCTGCGGATTCTCCGGCGCCTGTACCGTTCTCTTCGAGAAGGACAGCGACGAGGCCGTGATCGTTACCAACGACCGGAGCTTCCTCTGGAAGGGTGAGAACGGCACATGGAACCCCGCGCCGGGGCGGCCCAACGTCACCGGCCAGGAAGCCGTCGAGCGCCTCGAAACCGCGCTCAAGGCGGGACGCGTCGAGATCCGCAAGGTCACGCGCCGCCAGGTCTTCGTGGATGGCCAGCCGGTCGGCAGCGAGTTCGAGTGACGCCCTGAACCCGGATCAGCTGCCGGTCTTGCGCAGCCCTCGCCAGGCCTCGCGCACTTTTGCGATACCGAAGCGCATGACCTGGGCGGGTTCTATGTGCGGCATCGTCGGCAACTCGTCGGGGTCGACGATGGCGTGGAGGATGGCCGGCCCCGGCGCCGCCAGGAACTGCGCCATCGTGGCGTCGAGCCGCGCCGGGTCGCTGACGGTGAAGCCCTGCGCGCCGCAGGCCCGCGCGAACAGGGCGAAATCGACGTTGGGGAAAGTGGTTCCTTTCGCGGCCGGGAGCGCGGCCGCCTCCATTTCGAGATGGACGAGGCCCCACTGGGCATTGTCATAGACCACGATCTTCACCGGCAAGTCGTGCTCTACGCTGGTCATGAACTCCCCGAGCAGCATGGTCATGCCGCCATCGCCGACATGAGCGATCACCTGCCGCCCGCGATCGAGCAATTGCGCCCCGTTGGCGAGGCCCAGCCCGGTGCCGACCGCTGCATTGTTGAACGAGCCGGTGCCCCGCTGCCGCCCGCTCTGGCGCCACCAGTTCGCGGCCCATAGCGTGACCTCCCCGGTATCGGTGACGATGATCGCATCGTCCGCGGCGTGGTCGCTCACGGCGCGTGCCACCGCCGGGGGATGCAACTTGCCCGGCGTCCGCGCCGTGTCCGCACGCTTGTCGAGCATGGTGTTCCAATCCGCCCGCGCGGCCTGCGCCTTGGCCAGGAACGCCGTGTCCGTCCGCGCGGGAAGCTGTTCCAGCAGCATCGTCAGCGCAGTGCGAACCGATCCGACGATGCCGAGCGTCACCGGAGCCCGGCGCCCCAGCGCAAGCGCGCGTTCGTCGATCTGGATCACATGGCCGTGGCCGGGCAGGAACTCGGAATAAGGGTAGTCCGTGCCCAGCATGATCAGCAGGTCGGCCTCGTTGATGGCGTCCACACCGGCGCGGGAGCCTATCAGCCCCACGCCGCCGATCCAGTGCGGGTGATCGAACGGCAGGATGTCCTTGCCGCGGAAGGTGTGCATGAGCGGCGCCTTCAGCCGTTCCGAGAGCTGCTCCAGCTCGGCCGCAGCGCCGTGACAGCCGTTGCCGCAGAATACCGCGACGGTCTTCGCCTCGCCGATCAGGCGCGCGGCTTCGGCAATGTCGGCAGGCGCCGGCGCGATCTGGGGGCGGGGACGCAGGGTGGCCAGGCTCTGTACCGGTCCCGGCACGGCCGCGGAGAAGACATCCGGCGGCACGTTGATATGCGCCACGCCGCGCTCGGCATAAGCCGCCGCGATCGCCTCGCGGATCACCGCCGGGGCCTGTTCCGCGGCGGATATGACCTGGCTGTAGACCGACACGTCCCGGAACAGCAGCGCCGGATCGTCTTCCTGCAGATAGTCCGTGCCGCGCTTCTCCGCCGGCACGCCGCCGGTGATCGCCAGCACCGGCGCATGGTCCTTGCGCGCCTCGTAAAGTCCGGCGACGAGGTGATTGCCGCCGGGACCGGTGGTGCCGCAGCACACGCCTAGCCGCCCGGTCAGCTTGGCCTGCCCGGCTGCCGAAAGCGCGCCGCCTTCCTCATGCCGCACGCCGATCCATTCCACCCGGTCATCGGCATCGAGTGCGTGAGTGAACGGATTGAGGGCATCGCCGACCACCCCGAACACATGTTCCACGCCAAGCTGTGCAAGCGTATCGACCAGAAGTTCGGCAACGGTTTTCGACATGATGGCTCCTCGAATGACCAAACCTTCCCAACGCATCGCCGCCCCATGTGCTCCTCGAAAAGTGCCTGCCCGGCCGGATAGGGCGCCCCGGCCCGAACCGATGAGGCAATGGAAATCTTCGGCATGGCTTCAATTGCATTCGTGCGGGCAAGTGGCGTAGGCTTCCGCCGCAACAAAGCGGGAGCCGCCATGATCGACCGTCGCCATTTCCTTGCCACCGCGTCCGCGGGGGCCGCACTCGCCGCCGCCGGTCCGGCATTTGCCCGCATATCCGCGCCCAAGGGTGCCGCTGCCGGTTCGGCCGATCCCGCCCTGGCCGCCTTCATGGACAAGTATTTCGAAGCCCAGGTCGATGCCTCGCCGGAAACCGCGACGCAGCTGGGGCTGGACACCGGGGCCCGCGCCGCGCTGAAGTCCCGCCTCACCGTGCCTACGCTGGAGCAGGAAGAGAAGGACCGCGCCCGCGTCCGCGCGGCACGCGCCGAACTGGGCACTCTGAACCGCGCCTCGATGACGGCGCAGGACGCCATCTATTACGACACCGTTGCGGCGAATCTCGATGCCATCATCAAGACTTACGCCATCCCCTATGGGCAGGGCGGATGGCCGCAGGTCTACCGCGTCAGCCAGGGCGGCGGCGCCTATCTCAACACCGGCGACTTCCTTGACAACCAGCACACCATCAAGACTGCGGCCGATGCCGAAGCCTATGTGGCCCGCGTCGGAGACTTCGCGGATGTCCTTGCCGCAGAAACCGACCGGATGAGCGAAGACTTCGGCCGGGGCGTGATCCCGCCCGACTTCATCCTCAAGAAGACCATCGGATTGCAGGCGGGCATGCTGGGCACGAAGCCCGGAGAATCCACGCTCGTCCAGTCGATCGTGCGGCGCACGCACGAACAGTCGATCCCCGGCGAATGGGGCGCGCGGGTGGAGAAGCTGGTTGCCGAGCGGGTCTATCCTGCCCTTCAGCGCCAGAACGACGCCCTGAAGGCTGCTCTGCTCAAGGCCGGCCACGAGGCTTCGGTATCGCGCCTGCCCCAGGGCGCGCAGTATTACGCCAATAGCCTGAACTACATCACCACCACCCGCATGACTGCCGACGAAATCCATCGCATCGGCCTGGAGCAGGTGGCGGACCTGACCGCGCGTTCGGACGAAATGCTGAAGAAGCAGGGCATGTCGCAAGGCACGGTGGGCGAACGCATGGCCTCGCTGATCGCGAACCCGGCCAATGTCTATCCCAACACCGACGCCGCCAAAGTCGAACTCGTCGCCCATCTCAACGAGCAGATGGCGGCGATGCAGGCCCTGCTGCCCAAGGCTTTCGGCCGCCTGCCCAAGTCCGGCGTGCAGATCAAGCGCGTGCCGCCGGAGATCCAGGAAGGCGCCTCGCAGGGGTACTACAATTCGCCCAGCCTCGACGGCACGCGGCCGGGGATCTACTGGATCAACCTGACTGACACGGCCAACTGGCCCAAGTTCGGCCTGCCCACCCTAACCTATCACGAGGCCATTCCGGGCCATCACCTGCAGATCGCCCTGCAGCAGGAAAGCCCCGCCGCGCCCAAGCTGATGAACCTCATGTTCTTCTCCAGCTACGCCGAAGGCTGGGGCCTCTATGCCGAACAACTGGCGGACGAACTGGGCGCCTACGACAACGACGCCCTCGGCCGCGTCGGCTTCTACCAGAGCCTGCTGTTCCGCGCGGTGCGACTGGTGGTCGATACCGGCATCCATTCCAAGGGCTGGAGCCGTGAACAGGCCATCCGCTATTTCATCGACAATACCGGCCGCGCCGAAGGCGGGGCGACCTCGGAAGTGGAGCGCTATTGCTCGTGGCCGGGACAGGCCTGTGCCTACAAGGTCGGGCACAACGAATGGGTCCGCCTGCGGGAAAAGGCGCGCACGGCGCTCGGCAGCCGCTTCGACATTCGCGGCTTCCACGACACCGCCCTGGCGGGCGGCGGCATGCCGCTGACGGTCCTGGAACGCGTGGTCGACAACTGGGTATCGGCGCAGAAGGCCGCCGGCTGAACCCCGGGACAAGAGGGGGCGGCGTAAGCTGCCTTCGCTGCCTGCCCGTAAACAAATGGGAAAAGCGGCCTGGATGCACATCCAGGCCGCTTTTTCATGGACGGGGCCGGCGGGCCGGGATCAGTCCTTCCAGGTCCGGCCCTTGAGGCGCGCCGTCGTTACCGGGCCGAGATGCTCTGCATCCTCACCCAGCGCGAAGGCGTAATCGCCGGGAGCGAGCACCCAGCTGCCCTCGCGCCAGTCGGCGAGCAGACGCGGGTCGATGGTCATGGCCACTGCCTTGCCCTGCCCCGCAGCCAGTTCCACGTGCTGGAAGCCGACCAGACGCTGCACCGGCTTGCCCGCGCGGGATACCAGGTAGAGCTGCGCCACCGTGGCGCCGGCGCGCTTGCCGGTGTTCGTGACACGGGCCGTCGCCTTCGCGCCGTCGGTCTTCAGCGCGTCAGCCGCGAACCGGGTGTAGCTGAGGCCGTAGCCGAAGGGGAACAGCGCCTTCTGGCCCTTGCCCGCGTTCCAGCGATAGCCGAGATCCGCGCCTTCGATATTGTAGTCCGCCACCAGCCTCTGCCCGTGCACGTCGGGCGCTCCGGCAAAGTCCGGCTCGACCGTATCGAAGCCCTCGATCGCGGCGCGCGGCAACTGGTCGATGCCGGTGGGGAACGTGATCGGCAGCTTGCCCGAAGGATTGGCCTGGCCGAACAGCACCGCCGCAATCGCTTCCGCGCCCCTTGCCCCGGGGTACCAGGCTTCCAGCACCGCCGCCGTCTTGTCCAGCCAGGGCATCAGCACCGGCCCGCCGGTTTCCAGCACGACGATGGTATTGGGATTGGCCGCGGCGACAGCGGCGATCAGGGCATCCTGGCCGTTGGGCAGCGACAGGTCGGGCTGGTCGAAGCCCTCGCTGGACCACTGCGTGGCGAACACGATGGCGATGTCCGCCGCCTTGGCCTGAGTCACGGCTTCGGAGATGTAACGGCCGCTGCGATAGTTCACCTGGGCCTGAGGCGCGGCGGCGCGGATGGCCTTGATCGGCACCGACCGATGATAGGCTTCAAACAGGAAGGGCGAGAAATCGTCCTCGCCCCCCTGCGGCACGTTCACGGCGGCGCCGCCTTCGCCCTGCACCTGGCTGGAGCCCGCGCCGGACAGAACGCCGCTGTTCGCATAGCCGCCGATCACGGCGATGCGCTTGGCCGAAGCCGCCAGCGGCAGCACGCCGCGCGGATTGCGCAGCAGCACGATGCCCTGGCGCGCCACCGCCTCGGCAACGTCGCCGTGCGCCTTGAAATCGATAGCACCGCCCGGCTTCACCGGATTTTCGACCAGGCCGTTGTCGTAGACGGCCCAGAGGATCCGCCGGTTCATGTCATCCAGCCGCCGGGCATAGGCCGGGTCAGCCTTCGCCGCAGCGCCCAGCTTCGCGGCGAAGAACACGTCCTTGTCCAGCTCCGAGCCGGACTGCTGGTCCAGTCCGTTCAGCGCCGTGCCGAGCGAAGGCACCGCGCCCCAGTCCGACATGACGAAGCCCTTGTAGCCCCAGGCCTGCTTGAGAACCTTGTTGAGCAGCCAGTCGTTGTCGCAGGCCGAATGGCCATTGACCTTGTTGTAAGCGCACATCACCGCGCCGGGATTGCCGATCTCGATGCCGATCTTGAACGCCAGAAGGTCGCTTTCGTGGGCATTCGCCGGAGAAATGACGCTGTCGACTTCCTTGCGCGCGGTTTCCTGCCCGTTGAGCGCGAAGTGCTTGATGGTCGCGATGATGTGGTTCGATTGCACGCCGCGAATGGCATGGCCGGCCAGAGTACCGGCCAGGAGAGGATCCTCGCCGAAATATTCGAAAGTGCGGCCGTTGCGCGGATCGCGCATCAGGTTCACGCCGCCCGCCAGCAGCACGTTGAAGCCCTTGGCGCGGGCCTCCGCGCCGATCATCCGGCCGCCCTGCTCGGTCAGTTCGGGGTTCCAGGTGGCCGCCTGCGCCAGGCCCGAAGGCAGCGCCGTGGCGCCGTCCTTGCGAAGGCCGAACACATAGGACACACCCAGGCTGGCGTCGGTTTCCAGAAGCGCGGGGACGCCGAGCCGGGGAATGCCGGTGATATAGCCCGCGCCGGGAACCGCTTCGGCCGGCGGCTCGGGCGAAGTCGGCGTCAGCTTGATGGGCATGATGCCCACCGTGAGCACGGTCTTCTCTTCCGGCGTCATCGCCTCAAGCGTCCGTTCCGCGCGCGCGGAAGCCGCCGCGCCGCGATCCTGCGCGGCAGCCGGCATGGCCGTGGACGCGGCAACCGCGCCGGCGAGAAGAAACGAATGGCGAAGGGTCATGTCGGCGATCCTGATTTCAAGCGGCGGTGGTCGGCCCGGATGGCAGGACGAACGCCGCCATGGCGTGTCTCGAAACCATCGGTGAAGGCGGACAAGCGCGCCGAAAGACCAGCCGATCGCGACATCACAAACCCCCTCCCCTGTTTTCGTCCATCTGGACGAAAAGAGATGCGGGCGAACGCCAGCCGCGTCAAGCGGCTTGTTGCGCCGCGCCGCCGGTCAAAGGATCAGCTCGGAGATTTCCTTGTCGCGGGGCCGTGAGCCGAGCCCGTCAGAAGCCTGACCACGGCCTCGGCATGGGATTCCACGGCCTCGTCCGTCATGAAGTCGTAACCCATCGCGAGCTGCGCCTCCTTCTGCAGCATGAAAGGCAGCTGGATCATGCCGACCATCGCGTAGAGCAGCGAGGGCAGCGGCATGTCCGGCACCAGGCCGCGGTCCAGCAGTTGCGTCAGATTTCCGGTCGTGGCGGCCTGGTTGGCGCTGACGAACTCCCGCACCATCCACTCCAGCCTTTCGCCGCCCGCGATCGTTTCGGAAACGGTGATGCGGGCATGCTCCGGATGCTCGGCACTGTAGCGGGTGTAGAGGTGGACCAGCTTGCGGAACCGCTGTTCGAAATCGAGTTCCGCCTCGGCTTCCACCGGATCGATGACCTGACGCTGGAGCAGCGCGAACATGTCGCGCACGGCCTCGCGCCAGAGTTCGTCCTTGCTGCCGAAGTGGTAGGTGATCATCGAATGGGTCGTGCCGGCGGCCCGCGCGATGTCGCGCACATTGGCCGCGGCAAACCCGTGCGCGGCGAAGACCTGGCGCGCGCAATGCAGGATGCGCGACCGCGTGGCCTCGGCCCGCGCCTGCGACAGCCGCCGGCGGCCGCCAGAAGCTTCGCCCTGTTTCGCCGCCCGTTCCGAAGCGGTGGGCGCGTCCGGTGGCTGCTTGTGAATGATGCTCTCCATGCCTTGCCCGATCAGCCGGGGCCCGTGATCGCCCGGGAGGATGCACGAGAGGCCCGACATGCGAAACCCCGCCGCGATGGGCGGCGGGGTCAATTCGGCCGTGACGATGGCAATCCCGATTGCTCGGCGGTCCCTGCGAATGCGCGGGGAGGACAGCCAGCCCCCGACGGATCCTGCCTTACATGGCCTCGCCGATAGCTTCCAGCGATCTGCGCTTGGTCTCCGGGAAGAAGGCCAGCACGACCACGAACTGCAGCGCCATCATCGCGCCGAACAGCCAGAACGGCAGGGCGCGGGCATGCGCGGCAGCGAGCGGGAAGCCGAAGGCGATCACCGCATCCATGAACCAGTGGACCGAGGAGCCGAGGCTCTGACCGCGTGCGCGCACGTCGGTAGGGAAGATCTCGCTGATATAGACCCAGATCACCGCGCCCTGAGAGAAAGCGAAAAAGGCGATGAAGCCGATCAGCAAATAGAGCAGCCAGCCCTGATGAGTGCCACTGCCGAAAATCGTCGCCACGCCTGCCAGCGCGGCCGTCAATCCCACGGAACCGATCAACAGCAAAGTCTTGCGGCCGATCCGGTCGATCACGGTGAGCGCCAGCCCGGTGAAAAGCAGGTTGCAGGCGCCGATGACGATGGCCTGCCGGTCCGCCGAAACACCCGTGAAGCCGGCGGCAGCGAAGATGTCGTTGAGGTAATAGAGGATCGCGTTGATGCCGGAGAGCTGGTTGAACGCGGCAATGGCGATCGCCAGCAGCATCGGCCGGTGGTGGCGCTTCCAGCTGAGCCGCGGGGCGTGGCTCTGCTCCTCCACCCGGCGCCAGACGGCCATCTCGCCCGCCACATCGGCATTGCCCAGCTTGCCGAGCACGGCAGCGGCCTCCGCCTCGCGGCCCTTGGCGAAGAGCCAGCGCGGGCTGTCGGGGATGGTTCGCATCATCACCAGCAACAGCACAGCCGGAAGCGCGGTGACGCCGAACTTGACGTGCCAGTCGAGCGCGCCGAGATGAAGGCTCGATACGAAATAGTTGCTGAGATAGGCGACCAGAATGCCCAGCACGACATTGAGCTGGAACGCGCCCACCATCATGCCGCGCCGCTCGGCCGGAGCGATCTCGGCGATATAGACCGGCGCCAGTACCGATGATGCGCCCACCGCAAAGCCCGCCAGCACCCGCATGATGAGCAGCATCGGCCAGTTCATCGCCAACAGGCAACCGATCCCGGACACCAGGTAAAGCAGCGCGATCACCGACAACGACGCGCGCGCACCGTAGCGGTCCCCCGGAATGCCTGCCAGCAGAGCGCCCGCAAGCGTGCCCCAGAGCGCGCTGGAGACGGTTACCCCGACGCCGGTGGCGTCGAGGCCGAAGGCGGTCCGGATGCCTTCCGTGGTGCCGGCGATCACCGCCGTGTCGAAACCGAACAGGAGCCCGGCCAGCGCGCCGACCAGCACACCCCGGAAAAGCGTCGCATTCATCAGGATGTGTCCTTTCCAACCAAACTCACGATTTGGAGCCGAATTTTCCCGCTGAAGTCGAACGCACGCCAATACGCCCCAGCTTCAGCCCATCAGCCACCTCGGGAAAAATCCACGACACCTAAGGAGAGGGCAAATGCTGCGGGGATAACACGGTGATCGCGGATCTGGCGCTGCCCTGGTTCTCGCTCACGATGCTCTCTCCCGGCCAAAGACCAACCGCTTCCGCCTCGTCAGGAATTGCTACGAAGAGGCAGCGCCTAAGTCCATCGTGAATGATGCAGCGATCCGCGATGCGTGCAAAATTCGATCGGCATGGACAAGTTCCTGCGGATCCGGCTTGCCCTCCGCAATCCCGGGCAAAGGCTTCCCACGCTTGAGCGCTTCAGGCGCAGCGCGGCCGAACAAGGCAGGATGCGAAGGACACAAGATCATCTGTGCAAACAAGGAACCCGTCCGATCATTGAACCGGACGGGTTAGTGGCTGCAGGCGCGGAAGGTTGAATAGCGCCTGCAAGTCCTCAGAAGCGGAAGCGCGTGCCCAATCCGAAATAGCGGCCTTCGTATCGGATATCCCGCGGGTAGGTCTGGGTCTGGTTGAAGTAGCGGTAGTTGTTGAACGGCTTGCCCAGGATGTTGCTGACGTCCGCCGTGATGGTGATGGCCGGAATGACGGTGTAGGAAAGGGAGTAATCCAACCGTGCGATCGGCTTTGTGCCTTCGCCTACGTAGAGATTTCCATTGGCATCCGGCGAATAGAAATTGGTGAATTTCGAGCGATAGTTGTAAGAAAGGCGGGTCGAGAGCTTACCCCGCTCGTAGAACAATACGGCGTTGTAGCTCCACTTCGACACGCCGGGGATGGCCACCATCTTGGTGTCTTGCCCAAGAGCATTGGGAAGCTGGTTCTTGCCGTCCAGATACGTTGCGTTCGCTTGAACGCCAAACCCGGAAAGCCAGCCCGGCAGGAAATCGAAGAAGCTGTGGAACCCGGCCTCGATGCCCTTGATGCGTCCGGAACCCGCGTTTTCAGGACGCACGACCTGGATCAGGCCATAGACCGGATCCTGTACATCGCGGGTATAGTCGCTGATGAAGCCGTCGAGATCGCGATAGAACACCGAGATCCCTGCCGCCGCCCGGGGTGAGAAGTAGTATTCGATCGTGCCATCGTAATTGCGCGAGGTCAGCGGCGCGAGATCGCGGTTGCCGGCGCGCCCGAAAGCGTCATAGCGCCCCGGCGTGCCGCCGGTGTTCTGCGCGCGCGTGATGTTCACCGCCGGATTGAGCTGGCCGAAAGTCGGCCGGGTCCGCGTTTCGGTATAGGCCAGTCGAACCTGAAGCTTGTCCGTGGGACGAATGCGCATGCTGACGTTGGGCAGGACGTCGACGTAGTTCTGCCGGTTCTGTTCCGGGGTCTGAACTCCGTCCACCAGTGACGTGCCCGAATAGACGCCGTCGGTGTTGACGATGCGCACGCCGACAAGGCCGCCGACATCCACTCCGCCGATGTCGAAAGCGTATTTGCCCTGGGCATAGGCGGCATATGTCTTTTCGCTTGCCTCCCACGATGCCAATGGGTCGATCGGCACGTCGGTGCTGGACCAACGCGCGACGTTGTCGGCAAGCCCGGCATCGTTCGGATTGAGAGCCGAGAGTTGCTGCAACCCGGCAAGGGCAATCGCTCGCAGGCCATCGATGTTGCTGCGGATGGCCGACCGTTCAGGGGCAAGCCATTGCGTGAAGCCCTGCACGCCGCCCCGGAAGCTGTCGTCCACCAGCGACATGGCGCCCAGGCCGAGTTCGTTCATGCCGATGCCTAGGTCCATGAGGTAGGCATAGCGCGAACCTGAGCGGACCGAGGAATTGCGCGTGGTCACGCGGCTGCCGACCTGCAACTGCGGAAGAAACGGAATGTCGGTTTCGAGCGAAATGTCGCCCCGCCACTGGATGCCGTTTCCTTTGCCGACATATGTGCGGTCGAAGAACCCGCGGAACTGGTAATGGCTGGGGTCGGTCGCATCGAAGCCAGGCAGCGAGAAGGCAGCCGATCCCTTCACGTCGAACGCCGCATCCACCGTCGGGGCCGATGTCAGGGCGGAATCGAGGCTCCATTCGGTCTGCTTGAAGGTACTGTCGGTATAAGCGAAGTCGGTCGAGATCGTCGCCTTGCCGGTCGTCCAGATCGCGCCGATCGCGCCCTGGTAGGTGTTGGTGTCGCCATTGACGGTCGAACGATAGATGTCCGGGCGCCAGCCTCCCGTCTTGGTCAGACTTGCGACCTTGTTCGGTTCGTCGGGATCGAGCACGACATTGCTGAGCTGCGCGCCGGCAAAGCGGAGCGATGTCGCGAAGAAGTCGTTGGCGTCGCGGCCGCGATAGGCCTGCCACAGGCCATCGACGTAGATTTCAAGATTGGGCGCCGGCTTCCACTGAAGCGAGGCATTGATCGACGGACGCTTGCGGATGCCGCTGTTGTAGAAGACGCCGACGGCCTCGGGAAACACGAAGTCGCGGCCGACCGATTCCGGTTCGACCGTGTTGGCGACATCTGGCGCCAATACGTCGGCACTGTTCCACCGGGCAGCATTACGGAACTGTTGCTGCGTATAGGCGAAGTTGATGAGCGCGCCGATCTCGCCGATACCGGTCTGCCAGCGGTCGGTGATCTGGAGATTGGCATTGGCCGGATCGTACTTCTTCGACTGGTCGTTGTAAGTACCGCGAACGGCGCCTGCGATTTCGAACCCCTTGAAGTCGAACGGGCGCCAGGTGCGGACGTTGATGAGACCGGCCAGCCCGGGCTCGACCAGATCGGCCGTGCCGGATTTGAAGACTTCAAGCGCGCGCAACGCGCCCGGAGGGAAGTCCCAGAGCGCCACCCCGCGAGATTCCGCCGTGAATATGTCGCGTCCATTGAAAGTCGTGGTGACATCGGGCAGGCCGCGGACAAGAACCTGGTTGGCTTCATCGCCGGACCGGCTGACCTGGACGCCCGATATTCGCGCAAGCGATTCCGCTGCGTTGTTATCCGGCAGCTTGCCGATGTCTTCCGCAACGATGGCATCGACGATCGCATCGGATTCCCGCTTGATCTGCGCCGCATTGTACAGGCTGGCCCGGAAGCCCGTGACGATGATGTCCTCAGCCGAGACAGGATCCGAAGCCGCAGTATCGGCCTTATCCTGCTGCGAAGACTTCTGATCCGTTTGATTGGCCTCATCGCGTGCGATGTCCTGACCATAAGCAGGCGCCGCGAAGGCGGCATAGGCGCACGATAGATACAGTCCGACTTTAAGCATCTGGCATCTCCCCCGTTTCCCCAATTCCGCTGATCCGACGACCCACTAAAGGTCCGTATGATCGGGAATATCTGTATATTTGAGTTTCATTTATCTTTCTCAAATCGATTCGACAATCGAAAATTAGTCTGAGTATATCGCCTGCGTCAGATAATGTCGCAAAGCCGTGCGCTGACAGGCCATCGAAGTGGCGACAAAGGCGGCGGCTCCGGCCCGGCGGCTGTTGGATTAAAACTTTGAAGGGTAGTGGCCCGGTGCTGGTGACCGGAATGCCGCCACCGTCGGGAATGTCGTCCCGTCGGACGCACCAACCGTGACAGGCTGCGCACTGTCTGATGAACTTGCCGCTGCGGGGAGATCAGGCGCTTTGCGATTGATCGGGATCAGCGAGCCAGCCCGACCGTGAAACAACGCCGGGGCGAAGTCCCATCGCGCGCTCCAGCGTGGATTGACCTGCGAGGTTTCGAATTTTACGTTACTTTGAATAATGTAAAAGGACTCGATATGGGACGAGTGACAATCGTGACGGGCGCTGCTTCCGGCATCGGCTTGGGTGTTTCGCAGTGGTTTGCCGCCAAGGGGCACCGGGTGGCGATGATGGACCGCAATGGGCATGAGGTGCGGGCAGCCTCGGACACGCTCAATGCGCGGGGCTTCGACACGCGTCCCTTCACCGTCGATGTGGCGGACCGCGATCAGGTGGAAGCGGCTGTTGCCGAAACGCGCCAGGTGTTCGGCCCGATCGAACTGCTGATCGCCAATGCCGGCATCTCGGAATACAAGCCCTTCGTCGAAATGACCGTGGCAGAATGGCAGCGCATGCTGGATGTCAACCTCACCGGCATGTTCCACTGCATCCAGTTGGCCATCCCCGACATGATCGCGGCCAAGTGGGGGCGGATCGTCACGATCTCGTCCATGAGCGCGCAAGTCGGCGCGCCTAGCATGGCGCATTACTCGGCATCGAAAGGCGGCGTCACGTCGCTGACCAAGGCGGTGGCACGCGAATTCGCGGAACTGGGCATTACGGCCAACACGATCCCGCCGGCGATCGTCTATACCGGGCTGAGCCGCCGTACCGAGGTCGACGGCAGCAATCCGCGCATCGATGCGATGGTGCAGGGCGTCCCCCTGAAGCGGATCGGCATGCCCGAAGACATAGCCTCTGCCTGCGACTGGCTATGTTCGAACCATGCCGGGTACGTGACCGGGCAGGAGATCAACGTGAACGGCGGCATGTACTCCTGAGCCGGCCGATGTCGGGCAACCTAGTCCAGATGGATCGCGATCGGCCGCGTGAACGCGCGCACGACCAGAGTGTCCAGCAACTTGACCACATTGCCAACGGGATAGTCCTCGTCCTGGCGCAGCCACCAGCGCAATATGTCGAATATGGCGTTGGTGACGAGTTCGGTAACGAGATCGGCCGGCAGGGCCGGGTTGGCGCGGGGCCTGCTCTCCGCGATCTCGTTGGCGATGCGCGAGAATTCCGCGCGCATCTTCTCGTTCGCGCCGGCTGTCAGCAGGGTCGACCAGAGTTTGCGATGATCGTTCACGTAGCGGCACAAGTCATCGAGCGAGCTGGTGGCCTTGCGCTCGAACGCGGGCTGCGAATGGCGCAGCAGATGGCGCACCTGTTCGGTCGCGACATCGGCCAGCAGGTCTTCCTTGCTGGCGAATTGCCGGAAGAACACCGGGTAGCTGACTTTCGCCTGCGCCGTGATCTCCTTGATGGTGATGAGATCGAGGGGCTTGGTGTCTATGAGTTCGAGCAGCGCTGTTTTCAGCGCTTCGCGAGAGCGCGTCACGCGGGCGTCGTGCGGTCTGCTGATGCGTTCGCGGGCGCGGTCTGGAATCGACACTCGAACAATCCTCTGTTGCACGCTGACGGTAATACGCGGCGTGCCGAAACGGCAAGGCGGGCTGCTCATTCATCGACGCGGTGGTATCGGCGTCATCATCGAATGGCCCGCCGCGTCAAGGCATTTGCCGGCCTTCATATGCCTAAAATCATTCGAAGCGGCGCCGATGGGCGGCGGTCTCGCCCCGTGCGGACCGAGACCCTGGCCCTATCTGACGGGAGAGCATCATGAACACGACGGAGCGCGACTACTACACCGACCGCACGGTCCTGCTGGATCCTTACGACTGGTTCGAGGAAATGCGCGCCAAGGGACCGGTATGCCGCATGGCCAACCGCGACCTGGTCCTCGTCACCGGCTTTGCGGAAGCGGTCGAGCTGCTCAACAACGCGGCCGACTGGTCGAACGCGATCAGTGTCAGTGGCCCCCTTCTGCCGCTGCCGTTCGAACCCGACGCCGAGGACATCTCCGGGCAGATCGAGGAGCACCGCGGCGACATCCCGCTTGCCGATCTCCTCGTGGCCAAAGACGGCACGCCGCATGCCCAATCGCGGGCCTTGATCTCCGCCCTCTTCACGCCCTCGCGCCTCAAGGCCAACCAGGCCTACGTCACCGCGCTCGCCGATCGCATGGTTCGCGGCGTCGTCGCGCAGGGCGGATGCGAGTTGATCGGCGCGATCGCCAGCCCCTTCGTCACTTTCGTGGTATCGGATATCCTCGGCGTGCCGGAAGCCGACCGGGACGATTTTCGCCGCATCATCGACCTTGCCCCGCCGCCCGGAAACATGGAGGCCGCGCCGCCTCCGGGCAAGGAAGCGGAATGGGCTGCAAGGCCGCGCGAGACCGAAGAAGTCAATCCGCTCGAATATATGGCCGCCTATTTCTACCGCTACATTTCCGAGCGCCGGGCCCAGCCGCCCCGGGACGACGTCCTTTCCGAGTTCGCCCACTCCAGCTATCCGGACGGCACCCAGCCCGACATCCCGGAACTGATCCGTCTCGCCACTTTCCTGTTCGGAGCGGGGCAGGACACCAGCGCCAAGCTGATCGGCAATGCCATGCGCTATCTCGTCGACGTGCCGGGCCTGCAGCAGCAACTCCGCGACGATCATAGCCTGATCCCGGCGTTTCTCGAGGAGGTGCTGAGGCTCGAAGGCTCGACGAAAGTGGTCAAGCGCCTTGCCAGGCGTGCCATGCGGGTCGGCGACATGGAGATCGCGCCGGGGACCAAGGTGGTGATCGCCATTTCCGCCGCCAATCGCGATCCACGCCGGTGGGAGGGACCTCACGCGTTCAGGCTCGGGCGGCCGGGTATCAAACAGCACCTGGCCTTCGGCCGCGGCGCCCATACTTGTGCCGGGGCGCCGCTGGCGCGCTATGAGGTCCGCATCGTCTTCGAGAAGTTCCTCGAACACACGCGCTGGATATCGCTGTCGGAAGATCGCCACGGCACCGCCGAGAACCGCATCCTGGATTTCGAGCCCACTTATAGCATGCGAGGCCTCGCGAACCTCCATGTCGAACTGGAACCCACGGTTTGAGTTCGTCCGGTTGAATCATGGGAATCAACCCGCCCGCTCATCCTTCCAGCTGATAAGTCATGGGCACAAGGAACTGCCGTCCGGCGCGCGGGAGGCCTTTGGGGGGACGCGGATAGGGCACCGCGTCGCGCACTTGTTTCAGCGCGAGGCCGTCCAGGGGCGGATGGCCGCTGGAGCCAACCAGTTCGGCCGTTTCGAGGCGGCCGTTCTCGTCGATCAGCAGGCGCACCAAGGCCGTGCCCTCCCAGCCCTTGCGGGCCAGACGCCCCGGATAACCCTTGTGGCGGCCGATCCATGCAAAGACCCGGCGCGCATAGGAATCTTCGCCCCGGCTACCCGCAGACGGCGGCGCAGCACGGTCCTGCGCGGCTGCCTTGCCCTCGCCGGATGACGACCCCGCCGTCAATCCAGGGTTCGAAGACGGCGGCCGAGATGCCGCGAGAAGCGGAACGGCAGGCGCCGGAGCCATGTCGTCCGACAGGCGCAGCGGGGAAACCGGGGCGACCACCTCCACCAGGGGCCTGACGGGCGGCGCGGGCACATCGGTCGCATTCACCACGGCGAGGGACTTGCGAGGCGGATCCGGCGCGGGCTCGGCCTGCGGCGTCTCGTCCGGCCGGGAGAGGTCCACCGAGCGGAACGACACGACGCCCCTGTGCCCGGGTTCGCCCACTTGTCTGGAGGGACCGAACGCCACCCACGCCAGTCCGAGAACCGTCACATGGACGGCGCAAGTCAGAGCAAGCGACGAGATTCGAAACGAATTCATTGCCCGCCACCTGTTTTTATTGCTATCGTGTCGCAATAGCATATCGGGAAACTGCGATGAAATTGCGCTGGCTGGATATCTTGGCCCTTTCCGTCAACGGCGCTTACGCGCTGCTTTGCCTCGGGTTCGTCGGCAAGTTGCTGTCGCTGCATGCGCTCGGCAATTCTCCCGAGCATGCTCTGGTGGCGGGTTTCGCGCTGCTGGCGCTGCTCTGGCTCGGCAATGTTGCCCGCATCCTGTGCCCGCTTCGCCGCCGCATCGCGTTTCAGACCCTCGTGAACGGCGCCGCGCTGGTTTTCGGCCTGTTCGGCCTGCTGCTCGGCTTTGCCGATCCATTCGCGTGGACCGCGCCGGTTGCGATCCTGCCGCCCGCGCTCACTTATCTCGTAGCCAGACGCGCTCACGCTAAAGCGTCCTGAGAAAGGCAGCGAGCGCGGCCTGCTCGTCTCGCGTCAGATCGAGTTTCGAAACCAGCGGGTCGGGTATCGGCGCGGGTGCCTCGCCCATTCGCCTCGCCCGATCCCGTCCGCCCCCGCCGTTATAGAGCGCAACGACATTCTCGAGCGTGGGGAACAGACCATTGTGCATATAAGGCGCGCTGCGGCTTACGCCCAGCAGGGAGGGTGTGCGGAACCGACCGACATCCGCCGGATCGCGCGTAACCTCGTAGCGCCCCAGATCCTCGCGAGAGCGCCCGTAGAAACTGATGCCGAGATTGTGGAACTGCCCGTCACTCAGCAGCGGTCCATTGTGGCAGGCGGCACACCCCGCCCTCGTTCGAAACAGATGCAGACCTGCGAGTTCCTGATCGGTCAGCACCGAGACGCCCCGCTGCATTACCCGGCTCCAACGCGAACGCGGAGGCCGCAAGGTCCGCTCGAACGCCGCGATCGCGGCGGCGGCGTTCTGCAAGGTCACGCGGCGATGGCCATCCAAGGCACGAAACGCGGCGCGGTAGCCCTTGTCGCGGTTGATGCGCGGTTCGATCAGGCGCGCACTGCCCGCCATCTCCTTGCCGTCGAGCAGAGGGTGGAGCGCCTGCTCTTCCAGCGTTGCCGCGCGGCCGTCCCAGAATAAGGGCGTCATCCAGGCCGCGGCATAGAGCGACTGGGCATTGCGCCGCCCCCGCTGCCGGTCATGCCCGAACGCGGTGTGCAGCCCGTCCGCCATGCCCAGTTCCGGGCTGTGACACGAGGAGCAGGCGATCTGGCCGGAACGCGACAGCGCCGGATCATCGAACATGCGCCTGCCGATCTCCGCCAGCGCCTTTTCGCGCGGAGAGGCTTCGGGGAGCCGGGGAAGCGGGCCGAACTCGGTGAAGCGAGCCCCCTCCCCCAGGCGCGGGCGCGGCCATGTTGCCGGACCGCCCGCATAGAGCGCCCGCAGTGCCCCCACTGCCGGAACTCCCTCCCCGCCCGCCTGCTGCGCGCGGCCCACGACACTCCCCCCGACCGCGAGGATCGCGAGCGTCAGAACGAAACGCGGCAGCAGGCGGAAACCGGACATCCAGACGATCAGAACCGGTAGTTGAGGCCGAGCCAGAACGAGCGTCCATATTGGTAGGGCTGCGCGGTCGCCGTGCTGTTCGGCGAGGGAATCCGGTCGAACAGGTTCGCCACGCGCACGTCCGCAGTCAGTACGCCATAGCTGGAGCGGACGAGTTCGGCCTGCGCATTGAGGTTCACGTCGATCGAGCGCGGATACTTCACATAGTCGTAGACATCGTAACTGGCGCCATCGATGGTCTCGTTCCTGCCGGTATCCTCGATACGCTTGAACTTGTCCGTATAGCGCAGATTGACGTTGGTGGTGATCCGGTCGTCCAGCCAGAGGGCGGTCCAGGTCATGTTGGCCATGAACGGCACCGCCATGTCGGGCCGCTGGTTGAGGGCGATGACCTCGGAATAGCTCAGGACCTGCCCCTGGAACGATACCATCAGGTTCGCCAGGTCGTCGTCCACCTTCACCGTATAGTCGTCGTTGGTGGATGTGGTCTTCGAGAAGTTGGTATTGAAGGCGACCGAGTGCTTGCCGAAGCTGCGCGTCCATTCGAAGGAAGCGCCCCGGTACTTGCTGTAGCCGTCGTTAGTGAGGACGTACTGCGTATAGGTCGAGATTTTACCGTTATCGAGAGTCTTGCTCACCTTCTCGCCCGCCGAGCGGGTGAACTCGTCATGCCCCTCGCGGTAGATGCCCTTGATCCTGAGGCTGCCGCCCAGCAGGCGTGCCGACAGCGCGGCCGAAAGTTCATCCGAATAGGGCGTCTTCTTCTCGCCGTCCGAATAGCTTTCCGTATGGCTGGTGCTGGACAGATACCAGTCCTCGTCGGAATAGGTGGTGATCCCACTGCTCGTGACGCCGGTGCGCGTGTAGATGTAGTTGTCCGGGTACTTCTCGCGCAGGGCATAACCCAGCATGGAGCGTCCGTAATAGCGATTGGCGCCCAGCGTCACGCTCCAGCCGTCCCACGGCAGCGCATACGTCGCGGAAAGGCGCGGGGAAAAGTTGCTATTGCCGAGGAAGCTCTCGTAATCGTAGCGCAGCCCGCCGCGCAGCGTGAAATCGCCGATCTCGGCCGTGTATTCCGCCCATCCCGACACGCTGTCCAGGTTCACGCGGGCGCGATAGGCCTGATAGAGCGAAGCGGTCGTCAGCGCATATTCACCAGTGGTGCAAGTCAGGCTGTCAGGCTGTGCGCAGGCGATGGTCGCCGCGTCCGATTGGTCCGTCGTGCCCCGGTAGGAATAATTGTCCTCCAGGCGGCTGCGCATCGCCTCGATCCGCTGGTAGTCGAAGCCGGCGGCAAGACGGCCCGGCCCCAGCGGCATCGACCAGCGCCCGGTCAACGCATAATTGTTCTGCCATTGCCGGATATCGCCGAAGCTGCCGATCGCGCAGTTGGTGGAGGTGGAACATCCGCTGCCCACTTCGGTCCACGAAGAAATGCTGTAGAGCGTGCCGGGCGCGTCGCGGCTCGTATCGCTGTGCGAGAAGCTGGCGGAAAGCGACCAGTTGGTCTCGCCCGATTTGGCCAGTTCAAGCCGGCTGGTCACGCCGCCCCCGTGTGACACCATCTGCGAATCGATGGAATTGTTCACCTCTGCCTCGCTCTCGTAAGGCGTGTAGGAGAACTGCCCGGTCAGCTTCAGGTCGCCGGCAAGATCCGCATCCGCCTTGGCGAGGAAGTTGTCGCTGGTGCTGGACTGGCCGTAAGGCTTGCTGCCGTAGGCTTCCGCCTTGGTATAAGTGACCCGCGACTGCGATCGGTTGTAGCCCAGGAGCAGGCCGATGGCGCTGCTGAGGGGAAGGTCGACGGTCGCACCATAGCGCCACTTCTCGAACGAGGGCTTTGCGGGAAGCTCTCCGTTCAGGCTTTCGCGCGATCCCTCGGAGATCTTGAAATGGGTCATCGCGTCCGAACTGTAGGACACTGTGCTGGTAAAGCCGAACTCGCGCTTCGGTGCGCGGGTCTTGATGTCTAGCGCGCCGCCGGTGAAACGGCCGTACTCTGCCGAGACGTTGGAATCGCGAAGCGTGATCTCGCCGATCAGATTGGTGTCGACCCAGAGCGCCTGCGCGGACGCGCCCACGGGTTCGGCAAAGTTCGCGGCCTTGTTCTCCGTGACATCCACCCGCGCATTGGCATCGATGCCGTCGAGCGTGATGAGGTTCTCGTAGTAGCGCCCGCCAGAGATCGAGATGTCGGACGGACGGATATCCTGGATATCCTCGCGCGTTGCCATGTACTCGTCGCGCCGGAACTGCACGGTGGGCAACGCTTTCAGAAGCTGGTTGGCATCGCCGGAGCCCGGCGCGCGGGCGCGAATTTCCTTCTCGGTGATCCGCGTCGTCCCGGCCTCCGCGCCGGTGCCCATGACATAGCTTTCATCGGCCCGCTCTCCGTCCGCGACGACTGCCGGCAACTGCTGCTCGACCGTGCCGGAGGCGGACTGGTCCTGCGCCTGCGCCGGAATGGCAGGCACGACCATAGCCGTCGCGAGCAACGCTCGCGCGAGTGTAATATGCATTGGGCGACCCCTGTTGTTTTGTTGGGGCGGCCTCTAGCCAGACAAGTCAGCTATTGCAACCGATTCTCATTAGCATATTTTGCCGCGTGTCTGGAGCGCGTCGGACCGCGCGGTGACGGGGCGACGATCTCGCGCCCTCTGGTCCCGGTGAGCATCCATACGGGGAAAGCTGCAGGCCCTGCCCTAAACCAGCGCCAGCTTCTCGCGCAGGATTCGGGCAATGGCGGCATCGATCATCGCGCGCTTGCTGCCGAAGATCTGGCTGTCCTTGCGGGTGCAGAGCGAAATCCTCAGCGTGAACAGGGGATCGTCGATCCGTTGCACGCGCATATTCCCGTCCTGCGCGCCGATGTAGGCCAGCGGCAGCAGGGCGTGGCCCATTCCGGAGAGTGCCAGATCCTTAATAAGCCGCGTGCAGTCCGCCTCGAACGCGATCCGGGGCTGCACGCGCGTTCGCATCGCGGCATCGTCTATGGCCGGGCGCATGCCCATATGGTGGGAAGGCACGATCAGGGGGAACGCGAAGGCCGCATCCGGGCTCAGAAGCGTGTCCGGCGCCTGCGACCCGAGTTCGGAGGCCGCGCTTGCGCCGAACAGGCAGAACGGCAGATCGGCCAGCGGATCGACCACCAATTGCTCGCTCTGGGAGGGCTGCTCCAGCACGGCCAGGTCGATCATCCCGCGCCGAAGCCAATCCTCCAGGCTGCCCGTCGGCCCTTCGCTCAGCCGGAAACGGACTCTCGGGAAAGTCGCGTGAAGTTCCTCGGCCAGCGGCCGCGCAATCAGATCGGCAATGCCCGGCGTCAGGCCGAGCGCCACGTTGCCGTCGATCTGCGAAGGGAGCGCGCGCATGTTCTGGATGGCCAGCTCCAGTTCGCGCAGCGGCCCGGCAACGGCGGTTCGCAGCTGCGCGCCCTCGCTCGTCAGGCGCATGCCGCGCGGCGTTCTGGCGAACAGCGCGACGCCCAGTTCCTCCTCAAGCAAGCGCATCTGCCTGCTCAGGGCCGATTGCGCGATATTGAGAACCCCTGCCGCGCGGGTCAGCGAGGCATCTTCGGCGACCCGCACGAAGTAGCTCAGGCGGCGCATTTCCATATGACGACCTATCTCATTCTGCGATGACAGGAGCACGTAAATTGAAATGGATGCATGGGTACAGCCATTTTATGTCCCCATGAAACAACACGAGGGGGAGCGGCCTGCCATGGCATTTACCGAGAAGTACGGCCCTTGGGCGCTGATCGCCGGTGCATCCGAAGGAACCGGGGCGGCTTTCGCCCGCGAACTGGCGGCGCGCGGTCTCAACCTGGTGCTGATCGCCCGAAGGCGCGCCCCGCTTGAGGCGCTTGCCCATGAATTGACGGCGACGCACGGCATCGAATGCACCGCCGAAACGATCGATCTGGCCTCCGACAGTGCCGCCGAACAGCTCAAGACTGTCAGCGCAGGGCGGGAAATCGGCCTGTTCGTCAGCAATGCCGGTGCCGATCCCAACAGTTCCAGCTTTCTCTCGAACGATCCGCAGGCCTGGCTCGATCTCGTGAAGCGCAATGTCGTGACGACGATGCTGGCCTGCCATCATTTCGCGGGGGCGATGAGGACCCGAAAGCGCGGAGGGATCATCCTGGTCGGCTCCGGGGCCTGCTACGGCGGCGCACGGGGGCTTGGTGTCTATTCCGGCACGAAAGCGTTCGACTTGTGCTTCGGGGAGGGCCTCTGGGCCGAATTGCGCGGGCACGGCGTCGATGTGCTGAACCTCTTGCTCGGCCGCACCGATACGCCGGAGCTGCGGCGCCTGCTGGAGAGCCGCGGCGCGCCCGTCCCCGCCGGCCTCGCCTCGCCCGAAGACGTCGCGCGGGTGGGGCTTGAGCGCTTGCCTCATGGCCCCGTCCATAACTGGGGGCTGGCCGATGACGAGCAGGGCTACGCGCCCCAATCGGCGGCAGCGCGGCGCGAGCGCATCCTGATGATCGAGAAGGCCATGGCGGACATGGCCGGGAGCACACGAAATTGAGGTATTCGGCATGGCGGGGCGCAATGATATCCAGGCCCGCGACATTCAGGCCCTTCTGGACAAGCAGGCGATCACCGAACAGATCCATCGCTATTGCCGGGCCGTCGACCGGCTCGACATTCCGCTCGGGCATTCGGTCTGGCACGAGGATGCGACGGCCGAATACGGCGGCGGCTATTACAGCGGGCGCGGGCGGGATGTGATCGACAGGATCTGCGCCGATCACCGCAAACTGCTACGCCATTCGCACCAGATCGCGAACATCCTGATCGAACTGCGCGGCGACACCGCCGGCAGCGAGTCCTACGTCACCGCCACGCTTCAAGGCCTGCGCGGAGAGACGCCGTTCCAGATCACGACCTGCTCCCGCTACGTCGACCGCTGGTCGCGCCGCGATGGCCGCTGGGCGCTGGATCACCGCATGGCCATTCGCGATTTCGACGAGATGCGCGACATAGGCGGCCTCTCCGCCGACCCGCTGTCCCGGCGCGATGCAAACGATCCTTCCTACGCGGTGCTCCGCGCGCAGCCCTGATCCGAAAGGCCCCGTCCCATGCGAGCCGCTTACATTCAGAAAGGCCTGGTCCGCCTTGGCGACATGCCCGACCCCGTCCCCGGCAAAGGCCAGGCCCTGGTGCGAACGCATAGCTGCGGAATGTGTGCGTCCGACGCGCACTTCCTCCACGCCGGCGAGACGATCATCGCCCTGTCCCGGTCGCACGGCGGGCCTTACGCCGGTCTCGATTTCGCGCGGCCCTTCGTGCCCGGGCACGAATATGTCGGCGAAGTCATCGATTACGGTCCCGGCAGTGCGTGCAAGGTGAAGCCCGGGCGGAAGGTCACCTCCATCCCGATCATGCGGCAGTCGGGCGCCCATGCCATCGTCGGCTTCAGCCACGACTGCCCTGGCGGTTTTGGAGAATACATGCTCCTCGATGAGGACATGATGCTGGAAGTGCCGTCGGATCTGGACGACGATCTTGCGGCCCTCACCGAACCGCTCGCCGTGGGGCTGGAGCATGCGCGGCGCGGGCGGCCGACGAAGGACGATGTCGCCTTGGTGCTGGGCTGCGGGGCGATCGGCCTGGGCGTCATCGCCGGGCTGGAGCTTCTGGGCATCGCGCCCGTCGTTGCCGCCGACTTCCATCAGGATCGCCGCGACCTTGCCATCGCCATGGGCGCGGAAATCGCCGTCGATCCGCGCGAGATCTCTCCTTATGCGCCGCTGCCGGATCTTGGCGGCCGGCGCGTGAACCTGGTCTACGAGAACGTGGGCATGCCGGGCATGCTGCAGCAGATCGTCTCTTCCGTCGGGTTCGATGCGCGCATCGTCATGGGCGGCTACTGCATGGAGCCGGAACAGCTGCTGGTCTTCGCGGCCCAGAACAAGCGGCTCAACATCCAGTTCGCAGGGGGTGAGGAGCCGCAGGACATGCAGCTTGCCCTGCGCGCGATCGCCGATGGGCGCATCGATGTGCGTCCCTGGCTTGGAGAACGGATCGGCATCGCCGGAGTGGCGCAGGCCATGGCGGACATGTCCGGCCCATCGGCACCGATCCGCACCATCGTCGATCCGCGCCTTACGCAGGGTTGACGAGCCACAGTCGCAGCCGTCCCGCGTGGGCCCGCGGCACCCCCGCCAGATTATCGAATGAACAGATTTTCGTCATTATTAATGATGGAACTGGATCGGTGCAAAATTACAGCCGGTCTGACATCCAATATATTCGGGATCTCTATGGCACTGAACGAATTTATTGAGTTAGATAGGTGGTCTTCAACGACCGCAATCGAAGTCATATTGGATCATATCCATCTTCGGTGGTCCTGATAGGATTGAAGGCCATGAATGTGATTAACAACAATCGCTTGCGCCGTTCCTTAATGATCTTTGCCATGATGGGCTCTATTCTTCCTGTCGCCTCTGCCCATGCGGCAACACAGGGCGCGCTGGGAACGACATCCACCGGCACCGTCACCATCAACGCCACCATCGCCGGGCTGGTGCAGATCTCGAACCTGACCGACATCACATTCAGCGCGCTGACGGGTGCCGCCGACGCGCAGCAGACCGAAAACGTCTGCGTGTGGAGCAATACTTCCAGCAAGAGCTATACGATCAGGGCCACCGGCAATGGCACGACTGGCGCCTTCACACTCGCCAGCGGCACTAACGCGCCCGTGCCCTACACCGTCGCCTGGGCCAATTCGGCTAGCGCAACTTCGGGCACCGGGCTGACGACCAATGTCACGTCCGCCGCCTTCACCAGCACGGCGGTCACCCCGCTCTGCGCCGCCGGCGCCAGCCCGACCGCGAAGCTCTTCGTGACCATCCTTGCCACCGACCAGAACTCCATGATCGCGAATGCGGCTTACACCGGCGTACTGACCCTGCTGGTGACGCCGCAGTAAGGCGCGCTCACCAGGGCCTGCCGCTTCGGCACATCGGGTCCCGCCCGATGCGGAAGCGGCAGCGGCCTCTCCAAGGGAAGGACCGTTCATGGCTTCGTCGATGGGGCGGGCGGCAGGCTGCGCTCTTGCGCTGACCGGCCTGCTCCTGCCTGTCTCCCAGGTGCAGGCGCAGCAATTCCAGATCAATGCGCTGAGCGATGTCTCCTTCGGCACGCTTTCGTCCCTGACGGCGAGCCCGGCGATTTCGCAGACGGTGTGCGTCTATGCCAGCCTTTCGCGATATACGATCAGGGCCACCGGATCGGGCGCGAGCAATGCCTTCACGCTGGCAAATACCGCCAATGGCGCGGCCCTGCTGGCCTATACCGTGCAATGGTCCTTTTCCGGAGGGCAGACGAGCGGCATGGCCATGACATCCGGCCAGCCCCTCACCTCGCCCAACGGGATCAACATTCTCTGTTCGCTGGGCGGCCTGCTGGCGAGCAGTGCCAGTCTCATCGTCTCCCTGCCCGCCGCCAGTCTGAGTGCCGCCCAGGCCGGAACCTATACCGGAACGCTGACGCTCATGGTGTCGCCGAACTGACCGGCGAGGCATGGCGCGGGCACGCTTCCTCGTCGCTCTGGGCGGCATGGCCATCACCGGCGCGGGAGCGATCGCAAGCCCGGCCGCGGCCGCCCCCGCCCTCAAGGTGGACGCGCCGCCCGGCTTCGAGGACCTGACCGGTCCGCAGCAGGTGGTGCTCGATGTCTACATGGGCGGCGTGCGGATAGGCGAGGCCGTGGCGGTGGTGCAGCCCGGCCATTTCCGCTTCGTGGACGCGCAGAAGCTGGTGGAGAGCCTGCCCGACATCAGCGACCGCCCCCGGCTGACGGCCGCCCTTGGCGCGCCCGACCTCGATCCCCATCCCGAGGCGATCTGCCCGGTGGAGAGTTCCAGCCCCTGCCCCCGGCCCAAGCCGGACGTCGTTGCCATCGTCTTCGATCCCGCGCGCTACCGGGTGGATATAATCGTCGCCCCGCGCTTCCTCTCGGTTCAGGCGGCGGTGCGGATGCAGAACCTGCCGCCCCCCGCCGACACGCCCGCGCTGGTCAACTTCATATCGGGAACGATCACCGGCGCGCGCGGGCAAGCAGCCGAGTATTACCTTCAGGACACCGCCGTCATCGGGATCGGCACGGGCCGCATCCGCGCCAGCTTCCAGCAGGCGAGCTATTCCGGGTTCCAGACCGACACGCTGGCCGGCGAACTCGACCGTCCCGGACTGCGCTATACCGCGGGCGCCTTCTGGATTCCGGGAGACACTCTGCTGGACCGCGTCAAGATGGTCGGCCTTGGCCTCGCCACGCAGTTCAACACCAGGCTGGATCGCGACCAATTGATGGGCAGCCCGCTGATCCTGTTCCTCGATCAGCGCGCGCGGGTGGATATTCTGGTGAACGGGCGCATCATGGCATCGCAGATGTACGATGCGGGGAACCAGGCCCTCGATACGTCCGCACTGCCGGAAGGCTCTTACACGGTGATCCTGCGGATTACCTCGGCTTCGGGCGCGACGCGCGACGAGCAGCGCTTCTTCTCGCGCAGCAGCACATTGCCGATGACGGGGCATGACGCGTTCTTCCTTTATGCGGGCGCGCTGGTGCGCAACAACCGGGGCCTGATCGGAGACATCACCCATACGCCGCTGTTCCAGGGAGGCTGGGCGCGGCGCATCTCGCCCGCTCTGGCCGTCAACCTGGGCGTGATCGGCACTGACAAGCGCCAATGGGGCGCGGCGGGCGCCACGGTGCTCCAGGGCGACTGGCAACTGGACGCTTCGGTCCATGTCTCGAACAGCGGCGGCCTGGGGCTTTACGGCCACATTTCGCGCACAAGCGCGGGGCGGCTCAGTCTCGACCTCGACGCCCGCCATATCGCAAACCCGGGCGGAGGGCCGCTGCTGGCGACCACCGACCTGGTCCTGCCGGCACCGGGCGGCCTTGAATATGCCCCTTATTCGGGCGCCTACACCCAGTTCAGCGGCGCGGTGGGCTATCGCATCGGGCAGGGGCGACTGTCCCTTGTCGGCACCTACCGCCGGCAGGAGGCCAGCCGCGACTATTCGTTGGGCCCGGCCCTCTATCTCCCGCTGAAGCGCTGGCGCTCGGCATCGCTCGATTTCAACGGGAACTACACCTTCACGAGCCTGGGGCGGCAGGCCTACGTCGGGTTGAACCTGATCGTCACCCGCCCCCGCACCAGCTACACGGTGACCGGCGCCGGCCAGGTCGGTCCGGGCAACGAGGGCCTGCGCGACGGGCTACAGGGCGGCATCAACGTCTCGCGCCGGTTCGACGACGTGGCGGGCGCGGAAGTCCAGGCCGACGGCGGCGTGCAGCACGCCAACGGCCTTACTTACGCCCAGGCGCAAGTCCAGGCCCGCAGCGATGTGGGCGGGGGCAACGTCAATCTGGTCCAGCCCTTCTCCGGCGGCGCAACCCAGTACGCCGCATCGCTGAACACCGCGCTGGTCGTGGGCCAGGGCGGCGTCCGCTTCAACGAAGGCAGGAACGGCGATGCCATGGTGGTCGTCCACATCGACGACGGCGATGCCGACGCCTTCTTCGAGGTGCTGGTGGACAACCGGGTGATGGGAACCGCGCGAGGCGGCAAGGACCTCACCGTGACCCTGCCCTCCTACCGTGCCTATGCCGTGCGCGTTCGTGCCAAGGGCCAGGTTCTTAGCGATTACGACGCGAAGGCGCGGCAAGTGAGCCTCTACCCCGGCAATGTCGTTCAACTCGTCTGGCGCGCAAGGCCGGTCGCGGCAGTGTTCGGGCGACTGGTGCGCGCCGACGGCCAGCCGATCGTCCAGGCCGAGATCGCCGCCGGCGGCGACCTGGCCCAAAGCGACGAGCGGGGCCATTTCCTTATCCAGACCAGCCGGGGCGCGACCCTGATCGTCCGCAGCCGCGACGGCTCGGTCTGCAAGGTCGCCCTGGACGCCCTCGATCCCGTCGACGGCTATGCCGCCGTCGGCGACCTCATCTGCCAGCCGGTCGCGCGGTTGGCCGCCGATTCCGATTCTCCGCCCAGCCAAACCAAGGTCGAACCATGATGATGCCTGCTCCCAGCCTTTCGCAACCGCAGTTGCTGCGCCGCATCGCGATCCGGGCCGCCCTGCCCCTTGCCGCCATGGCCGGCGCGGTTCCCGCAGAGGCGGGCATCGCCTTGAGCAAGGTGATCGTGGACCTGCCCGCCGACACCCCGCCGCGCGACGACATAGAAGTGAGCAACGACAGCAACGAGCGCCAATATGTGCTGGCCGAGCCTGCCGTGATCCAGGCTCCGGGCACGCCCCAGGAAAAGCGCGTGGATTCCGCCGACCCCGCCGTGACGGGCCTGCTGGTCACGCCGCAGAAACTGGTGCTGGAACCCGGCGAGCGCAAGCTGGTGCGGGTAGCGCTGGTGGCGCCGCGCGGCGGCGACGAGCGGGTCTACCGCCTGGCGATCAAGCCGGTGGCCGGAACGATATCGGCAGAACAGAGCGCCCTGAAGGTCTTCATCGGCTACGACGTGCTGATTATCGTCCGGCCGGCAGTGGCCACCGGCAAAGTCACGGCCACGCGAACGGCCAGGGCGATCACGTTCCACAATGGCTCGAATGCCAGCGTGGAGATGTCTGAAGGCCGGCAATGCGACGCGGCGGGCAGGAACTGCGCATCGCTGCCTGCCATGCGTCTCTACGCGAACGCCGACTGGACCGTCCCCATAGAGCGCGACACCCCGGTGGAATACCGGCTCCAGACCGGCAAATCGTCGACGACCGACAAGTTCTGAACCACCGCTGCCGTTCTGCCCGCGGCGGCGGCTGTCGGCCTTTTGCGGATACGGAAATGGCGGCCCCGAGGGACCGCCATTCCTTGCGCTTCGTCCGGTTGGCTCAGAAGCGAACCTTGGCGCCCATCGTGAAGTAGCGGCCGATGGTGTCGTAGTGGATCGCGCCGTACGTGGTCAGCGGCGGATCGCGGTCGAACAGGTTGTTGACGTTGGCGAAGATCGTGAACTTGTCGACGTTCACTTGCGCGCCAAGATCCACGTAGACGCGGGCCGAGATGTCGTTGTTGGCGATGTCCAGCGCATGGTTGAACTTGCCGCCGCCGACATAGCGCACGCGGGTGTCGAGCGAGAAGGTATCGCTCGTATACGTGACGATGCCGCTGGCGCGCCAGTGCGGCGTGCCGAAGCTGACGTTGTCGCCCACGTCACCCGCGCGGTCCACGGTGGTGGTGCCATCGTTGATCAGCACCTTGGGCACGTAAGTCGCCAGGCCGCGCAGGCGCAGGTTGCCGCCCAGGTTGGAGGCGATCGTGCTCATCGGGAACTGGTACGTGGCCTCGATGTCCACGCCCTTGGTCTTGTACTCTGCCAGGTTGATGTAGGTCGTGTAGATCGTGGTCGGCGCACCGGAGCTGTCGCGCACGATTTGGCTGCAGAGCGAGGTGTTGCCGTTGTTGCATCCCGTGACGATGTCCTGCGCGCCCAGCGAGGTGATCGCATCGCGCAGCTTGATGTCGTAGTAATCGACCGAGAGGTTGAAGCCGCGCAGGAAGGTGGGCGTGAACACCGCGCCCAGGGTCAGCGTGCTGCCGATCTCGGGCTTCAGGTTCGCATTGCCGCCGCCGAAGCGAGTGACAGAATAGGTGTTGCCGTTCTCCGCCACGGTCGAGAAGCTGGTCGTGGTGGTGGTGAACAGTTCGCTGAGGCTGCCCGAACGGATGTCGCGCGAACGCGAGACGCGCAGCAGCAGGTTGTCGAAGATGCGGTCGGTCAGGCCCAGCTTCCACGACCAGATGCCGCCGCTGGTGCTGTAGTGGCTGTAGCGGGCGGCGCCGTTGACGTCGATCTTGCTGAAGGGCTTGTCGAGCAGCGGCACGGCCACTTCGCCGAAGGCTTCCTGCACATTGAACCCGCCATTCAGCGGCGAGAAGTTGAAGCGGCTGAAGCCCTTGGCGGCCGAGACGGCGTCAAGGCCGCTGGTCACCTGTTCCTCCCAGCGTGCCTCGGCGCCGACCGCGATCGAGACCGGGCCTGCCCAGGTCGAGAACGGATCGCCGCGCAGGCTGGCGCCGGTCGTGTCCAGCTTGGTGGTGTAGACCGCGCGCGCATCGTTGCCGAACACATAGTCGACCGCCGCCTGGCTGGCAGTGCCGGTGCCCAGGATGTTGAGCGGGGCGCAGGCGGTGGTGGGATCGGTCAGCGCCACGCGGCAGACGATGTTGCCGCTGGAATCGGTCACCGCGTCCAGCGCATTGGTCAGGTTCGCGCCGGTGATCTGGTTGTGGTAGCTCTGCATGTTGCGCATTTCGCCGTGGCTGTAATAGGCGCTGTAGCGCCACTTGCCGTCGGCGAAGCTGCCGTCCACGCCGATCGCGCCTTCCACGTTCTGGCGGTAGTAGTCGAAGGTGCGGTAGCCGTAGTCCTCGAACACGCGGCCGACCTTCAGGCTGGTTTCGCCCGCGGCGGCAAGCTGGCTGCGGATCGTGTCCGACACGTAGGGATTGCTGGCCGAGATCGTGTAAGTGCCGCTTTCCGCGTAGAATGGATAGCTGGCCCAGATGCGGCTGTAGCTGCCGTCTGCCCAGAACGTCGCGTCGCCCACTTCGAAGCTGGCGCGGGCGTAGGAATTCACGCGCTGGTAGGGGTTGGTGAGGGCGTATTCGTCATTGGTGGCAACGCCTTCGCCGCCGACCATGGTGGTGCCGCTGATCTGGCTGCCATACTGGAAGGCGCGCAAGCTGCCGTCCGCATTGAAGGTCTGGCCCTTGAGCGTGCCCGAAGTGATCAGGCCGCCGAGGCTGGTGTTGGAGGCGTTGACGTCGCGCACCAGGACATAGTCGTGATCGCCGCCCACGGGCGAAAACAGGTTCGAGCTGCCGACGTTCTTGCGCGAATTGCGGTCGAGGATGCCTTCGTCGTTCTGGTATTCGGCGCCGAACATGAAGTGGCCGCGGCCGTCCGCGAACTTGGTGCCGAAGGTGCCGTCGAAGCTGTAGCGATAGCCGTCGCCGCGCGTGGAAATGCCGTTCTGCGCGCCGATGGTCAGGCCCTCAAGCTCGTCGTCGAGGATGATGTTGACCACGCCGCCGATGGCGCCCGAACCCCATGCCGCCGACACGCCGCCGGTGACGACGTCCACGCGCTTCACCAGGCCCTGCGGAATGGTGTTGAGGTCGGCCGCGCCGGTGAAGCGGCGGTTGTTGAGCAAGGTCAGCGTGCGGGTCACGCCCAGGCCGCGAAGGTCCATGGCAGAAGCGCTGGAATTGGTGTTGGCCACCGTGCTGGCAGGCGTCTGCGTGGCGCGAAACTGCGGAAGGTCGTTCAGCACTTGCGCCAGGCTGGGCCGGGCGCCCAGGCGCAGCTCGGTTTCGCCGACGACCGTGGTCGGCGTCGGCGCGTCGAAGCCCTTGCGGTCGATGCGCGATCCCGAGACGACGATGTCGGGGCCGCTCTCTTCGGCGGCGCCGACGGGCGCGGTATCCTGCGCCATTGCCAGCTGGGCAAAGGCCATGGTCAGGCCGAGGGCGGCGGTGCCGCCGCTTAGCAACTGGCGAAACTTCCGGTTGGTATCACGCATTTTCTTGGACCCCTTTTTGAGATTATCCGGCCGCCCCTGAGCGGCTTCTTTTTTGGTGAGTTTTCTGGGAACGGGCTCAGCCGTCGGTGCGGCGGAACTCGACATCGTAGGCACGGCTTTCGCCGAAGCGCAGGCTGGTGACCTTGCCGCCGGCATCGCGCTTGAACTTGACGGTCATGGATGAGGACTGCGGCAGCGCGTCGCCGGTGAAGACATCGGCATAAGCCGCGGTCAGCGGACGGCCCGACCAGCGCGGGCCGTCATAAACCAGCGTATCGCCCTGCTGGCGGAAAGTCAGGCAGCCGCCGGTATCGACGCCGCAGAAGCGGCCTGCGTAGTCCTTGGGATCGAAGGCGGAGACCTGCTCGACCTTGCGGTAGGCGATGCGCTCGCCCTCCCGGTTTTCGCGCACGAGGCCGCTCTTCGAGAAAGCAAACACATCCTCGCGCAGGGCCCAGCGGCCGGGGCCTACCGGCTCCAGCGTGCGGCCGTCAGCCGTGAGCTGGCCTTGCGCATCGGCGGCGAAGCGAACCGGGAAGCCGGTCATGCCGTCGGCATAGAGCCCGGTCGGCAGCGGGCCCTTCGGCGTGTAGGGCCTGGACTTGAAAGCGGGCAGGAAGACGTCCGCGACATCGCGGCCCAGCGTCGGCGTATCGGCATTGCCGCCGTTGCACAGCAGCGAGACTGCCAGCTTCTGCCTGGGATAACGGGCCATCCACGCGCGGTAGCCGCCGGTCGAGCCGGAGTGGCTGACTTCCTGCTCGCCGTGATGGTCGAGGTTCACCACGGCCAGGGCATAGGCGATGCGGGTTCCGTCGTTCAGCCGGGTCGGCTGCTGCATGGCCTCGGTGAAGCCCGGACCGAAGCGGTCATCATCCAGCGCGGCCTGCCACTTGACCAGATCGTCCACCGTGGTGAGCAAGCCGCCGTTGCCGTAGGCGTCCTCGATCACCTGGTCGTTGCGATAGACGCCGTTCTCGAATTCGTAGGCGCCGGTGCGGCCGGGGACCACTTCGCCATGGTCGTCGCGCCAGCGGGTGTGGCTCATGCCCAGCGGCACGAAAATGCGGTCGTGCGTGAAGTCCGCCAGCGACTGGCCGCTTACGCGCTGGACGATGATGGCCAGCAGGTTGAAGTTGCTGTTGCTGTAGAGGTAGTGCGCGCCGGGGGCGAAGTTCAGCTGCTTCTGGCGGACCAGAATGTCCAGCATGTCCTTGTTGTCCGCGGTGCGGCTGTTGCGCGGCCAGCCCTCGATCGCGGCGACGGAACCCCAGTCGCGCAGGCCGCTGGTGTGGTGCAGCAAGTGGCGGATGGTGATCGGTGCGCCGTAGTCCGGCATTTCGGGAACGTACTTGCGGATGTCGTCGTCAAGCGAGAGCTTGCCTTCGCGCGCCAGCATCAGCGTGGCAGCGGCGGTGAACTGCTTGGAATCCGATCCCGCCTCATAGATGGAATCCTGCTTTGCCGGGACGCCGAGTTCCAGGCTGGCCATGCCGTAGACACGCTGGGCAAGGATCTCGCTGCCGCGCGATACGGCAACCGCGCAGCCCGGCGTATCCTGATGCGCCCAGCGTGCGAAGATCGCGTCGACTTGCGCGATCTGGGCTTCGGTGGCCGCAGCGGGCGTGACCGGCGCAGGCGCCGCGTAAGCCGCACCGGCCATTCCAATCGCAGTCATCGCGCCGGCAATCGGCGTCAGGCTCAACTTCATGTCGCAAGATCCCTTTTCGATCCCGCAACCCGCGCTCCAGGGCCGATCGACCTCCGGCGCAGGCGGTGTTGCGTTCGATAGGGGCGCTAGACGGTCTCGCTGTCACGAACCTGACATGTGCGCCCAGCGTCAAGCTTTTGTGCAATCATTTGCAAGAACATGTCGCAAAGGCTTGGCATTTGTTATGCGTAGAGCCATGCATGGCGAAATTTCACATCCTTGGGGGAGGGAAACGGGTCGCTGTTCGGGGATTTTTTGATGCGTTTGCTGCTGGTTGAAGATGATGAGAGGCTGGCGCGCGGCGTCGCAGCCTCGCTGGAGGCTGCGGGCTTTTCGGTGGACCGCCTCGAAAACGGCGAGGATGCGCTGCAGATGGCCGGCGCAGAGCCCTATGCGGCGATCATCCTCGACCTCGGCCTGCCCGACCTCGACGGTCTGGACGTGCTCTCGCGCCTGCGCGCGCGGGGCGAGGTGACGCCGATCATCATCCTCACCGCCCGCGACATGGTGGACGATCGCATCAACGGTCTGGACCGCGGCGCGGACGACTACATGGCCAAGCCCTTCGACCCGCGCGAACTCGAATCGCGGATCCGTGCGCTGGTCCGGCGCAGTCAGGGCACGCCCGATCCGGTGCTCCGCATCGGTACGCTGGTGTTCGACCGGTCCAGCCGCACCGTCTCCCTCGACGACAGCGTGATCGACTTGCGCCGCCGCGAACTGGCCGTGCTGGAAACGCTGATGGGCCGCCCGGGGAAGGTCATCCCCAAGGAACGCCTTTCCGCCCAGGTCTTCGCCTTCGACGATGCGGTTACGCCCAATGCGCTGGAGGTCTACGTCGGCCGCCTTCGCCGCAAGCTCCAGCCCTCCGGCCCGGCGATCCGGACCGTGCGCGGGCTGGGCTACATGATCGAAGCGGCCTGAACCGCCGCCAGACCCACCGACGCCAGACCCCATGCTTCACGTTCGTTCCCCCCGCGCGCCGTCCCTTCGGGTGCGCCTGACCGGCGCGGTCATGCTGCCGCTCGCCGCGCTCGTGCTGTTCTTCGGCGTGGTGACGGTGCTGGTCACGCACAATACCGAGGCCGATACGGTCGACCGCGTACTGGTCGGCTCGGTCCGCACGCTCAGCCTGGCTTATGACAGTCCCCCGCAGGACCGCGTGCGGCTGGTCCCCCTGGCGATCCACCTGCTCAAGCGCCGCGCCCGGCCGGTGGTGCATTACAGCGTCTATCGCGGCGCCAGGGCGATCGCGGGTGACGCCGCCCTGCTGCCGCCCGCGGACTATGCACGCCAGTGGAACGGCGTGACCGATGCGCATGCCCCCGCCACCTTCTACAATGCCTACCGCGAGCACCGGCTGGTGCGGGGCTACCTGGAGCCGGCCGACGCGCAGGCCGTCACGCAGGCGGCCTATCTGCGCGACGGGACGCTGCGCGGAAAGCCGGTGCGGATCGCCACCGAGATCCGCCGCGCCGCGGGCGACGACGGCCTGATCGCCATCCAGATCGCGGACTATGTGGACGACCGCGCCGCCTTCGAGAAGAACTTCACCTTGCGCGTCTTCCTGGTGGGCCTTGCCGCGCTCGCCGTGACGGGGCTGCTGTTCTGGTGGGCGATCCACTGGGGCCTGCGCCCCCTGCTGGATATGACGCGGCAGGTCGAGCAGGCCCGGCAGGACGCATCGCCCTCCTTCCGGCTGCAGGCGTCGCAGACGGCGCCGGTGGAGATGCGGCCGTTCGTTGCCGCGTTCAACGGCTTGATGGCGCGCCTGGACCGGGCGGCGGATTCGCTGCGCCAGTTCACGTCGAACGCCTCTCACCAGATGCGCACCCCGCTTGCCGTCGCGCGCGTGCAGCTGGACGTGCTCGACCGCTACGGCCCGGAATCGCCGCAAGGGCAAGCCGCGCTTCAAGACATTCCCTATGCGATAGATTCACTGGAGCAATTGCTGCGCCAACTCATCGCGCTTGCCCGCAGCGAGGATCAGGAAGGTACGCTGCTCGAACCCTTCGACTTGTCGGAGGTGACGTCGTCGGTCACCGCGGATCGTGCCGCGTTGGCGCCGGCCAATATCGACATCAGCTACGAGGACGAGAGCGACGGCGCCGTCACCGCCATCGGCGAACCGCGCCTGGCTGCCGAACTGATCGGCAACCTGCTGGACAATGCGATTCGCTACAACCGGCCCGGCGGCGCAGTTTCGGTCCATCTCGGCCGGCGCGGGGAAAATGCCTTCGTCGAGATCGACGATACCGGGCCGGGCATTCCCGCCGAAGAACGCGAACGGGTATGGGAACGCTTCTACCGCGTGCGGGGGCAGAGTCAGGCTTCCGGCACGGGCCTCGGCCTGCCGATCGCCCGGGCCCTGGCCGAGCGGCTCGGCGCGCGAGTGACGCTGGGCGATGGCCGCACCGGGCAGGGCCTCTGTGCCAGAGTGGAATTTTCCGCCGCGGCGGCCTGACCCGGTTCCCCGACTTTGCGGGCGCGACAGGTTCGTGTCAGCCCAAGGCGATAACCCGGAAGGCCAGCCATTATCGGGCCAGTCCAAGGGGAATTCCGTCATGCCTATCCGCCACCGCGCCTTCCGCGCCCTGCTTGTCGCGGGCGCCGCTGCCTTCGCCGCCATCGCAATGCCTGCGTTCGCGGAGGAAGAAGAGGAAGGCGGCGCGCTGCCGGCCGTCACGACCGTCCCCAGCTCGCCCATCGCCGGCGACTTCACTTTCGCGGCCGTCGGCGATCTCATCTACTTGCGCCCGATGCTGGCGACGCTGGAGCGGCAGTCGCCCGACATGCTCCGCCTCCTGCGCGGCGCCGATGTGACTTTCGGCAATTTCGAGACGACCGCGCTCGATCTCAAGACGTTCAAGGGATCGCCGCAAGCCGAATCCGGCGGCACCTGGATGCTCGCGGACCCCAGAGTGCCGGCGGACGTGGCCGGCATGGGCATCGATATCGTCGGCCACGCCAACAACCATGCCACCGACTGGGGCGTGGAAGGCATGATCGACACGCTGGACCTGCTGGACAAGGCGCATGTCGTCCATGCCGGAACCGGCCGCTCGATGACCGCCGCGCGGGCGCCTGCCTACTTCGACGCCGGCCATGGCCGCATCGGCCTGGTTTCGGCGACCACCACCTTCACGCCGATGTCGCCAGCCGCCGATCCGCTGGGCCAGGTACCGGGACGCGGCGGCGCCAATACGATCCGCAGCACCGAAGTGGGGCTGGTGTCGCAGACCGACCTTGCCGTGATCGCCCGCCTTGCAGGAACGAAGGACGGCGCGCCGGTGAAGATGAAGGGCCGCGAATACCGCCTCGCCGCCGATGCCGTCTCGCCGATGAAGATCGAGTACGACCTCAACCCGAAGGACGTGGCCGGAAACCTGCTGGCGGTCCGGCAGGCCAAGGAGAACGGCAACTTCGCGGTGTTCTCCCTGCACAACCATGAACCCGGCAACGCCAGCAAGACGGCTGCCGGGTTCGCGCAAGGGCTGGCTCATCAGGCGATCGATGCCGGCGCGGATGTCTATGTCGGCCACGGCCCGCACCAGCTGCGCGGGATCGAGATCTACAAGGGCAAGCCGATCTTCTACTCGCTCGGCAACTTTGCGATGATGAACAACTCGCTCGATGACGTGCCGGCCGACATGTACGACCAGTTCGGCGTCACCCCCGGCGCCGTCACGACGCCCGAACTTCTCGCCGCGCGCAACGCCAAGGAATTCTCCGACCCCAACCTCTACGAGACGGTGATCGCCACTTCCCGCTACCACGACGGCCAGCTTGCCGAAGTGCGGCTCTACCCCGTCGACCTCGGCGTGAACGCCAGCGGCGCCGGGCGCGGTGTGCCGCACATGGCCGATGCGGCGACCGGCGCCCGCATCCTTGCCCGGCTGCAGACGCTCTCGCAGCCCTACGGCACGAAAATCGTCATCGAACGCGGTGTCGGTGTAATCCGGGTCGGCGCCTCGAACTGATCCGCATCGCCAAGGCGGGCTCCATGCGCTCTCAGGCGTCATGGGGCCGCCTCGGCGCAGGTGGTCCTTCAGTTGCCCGGCGCGGGCGTGAGAAAGCCCTGCATGGCCAGCCACGCGGTGAACTCATCCATCACAAGCGTCGTCGTGGTGTTCGGCTTGCCGATCCCAAACCCGTGGCTGCCCTGCTGATAGCCGTGAATTTCGACGGGCCGCTTCGCCGCCTGCCATGCCTGGGCAATGGGGAAGCCCATTGCAGGGAACAGAGGATCGTCCAGGGCGATCGCATCGAACAGGGGCGGTGCATCTGCAGGCACCTCGATCCTGGCCTGCGGGCCATAGATGTACCCGAAGAACGCCGGACGTTCGCCCACCCTGGCGGCGAGCACGGTCTGCAGCGAAGTCATCGCGCCGGCCGAAAACCCGATCATGCCCACCCTTGCAGGATCGACGCGCCACTTCGCGGCATTGTCCCGCACCATCTTCAGCGCGGCGAGGCCGTCCTCGGTGGCCTTGGGATTGCCGAGCACGGGCATCTTCGCAGGGTCCGGCATCCCCTCGCTCATCTTCTTCCAGACATATTTGCCGGCCTCCTGCTCGTCCTTCGGCGTCGGGAGCAGCCGATACTTGAGGACGAAGGCCGCGATGCCGCGATCGGCAAGAGCCTTGGCAACGTCCCAGCCCTCGTGAGACATGGAGAGCGCCATGAATGCACCGCCCGGTGCGACGATGACGGCAGCCCCCGTCGCCTTGGCCGGATCGGGAAGCACGGGGGTCAGCGTCGGCCGCGTGACATTGCGGACCGAATAGTCCTTCCCGAAATAGCGGGCCCAGACTTCGGTGCCGGTCGAACCCGGGGTCTTGGCGCCGTAGAGCGGGATGGCGCCCGGCTCTGCCGGTGCCTGGGCCGGCGCGGGCGCGGGATAATCCGCCGGCTGCGCATGAAGGCCCTGCGAAACCAGCATGCTCACGGCCGCGAGCATGCGAAAAGCGTTCCTTGCCGGCATCGGCCTCTCTCCCCTCTGTTCTGTCCTGGCGTTCGGATGACATGCACCGCAGACAGGGTCAAATAGCCAGATTTTGCGATGCCATAGCCCCTTTCTATAGGGGCGCCGCGCGCCCCTCGCGCGCTTCGTCCAGCCATCGCCCGCCTGCCGGGACGCGGCGAATTGCCCCATTGCGAGCAGGCGCCTGGCAGGCGCCGATGCCCCCTGCCCCGCCAAAGGCCAGCGATTATCGATGGATCGGCCCGAAAACTTGTCCTAGGAAGACGGCTATGTCGCAAGTGTTCGATCGCCAGAATGCCAGGATCAGCGGTTCGGGCACCAGCACCATGCTTTTCGCCCATGGGTTCGGCTGCGACCAGAACATGTGGCGCTTCGTCGCCCCCGCCTTCGAAGACGATTACCGGGTGGTCCTGTTCGACCATATCGGCTTCGGCGGCTCCGACCTTTCGGCCTATGACCAGCGGCACCGCGAGCTTTCGGGCTATGCGGACGATGTGATCGCGCTGGCGCGCGCGGCCGGTGTCGAGAACGGCATCTTCGTCGGCCATTCGGTCAGCGCGATGATCGGCATCATCGCGGCCCAGCGCGCGCCTGAACTGTTCGATACCCTGGTCCTGGTCGGTCCTTCGCCGCGGTACATCGATGACGGCGATTACGTCGGCGGGTTCGCCGAGCACCAGATCGCCGAATTGCTGGAATTTCTCGACAGCAACCATCTCGGGTGGTCGCAGGCGATGGCCCCCACGATCATGGGCAATCCGGACCGTCCGGAACTGGGGCAGGAGCTTACCGACAGTTTCTGCCGCACCGATCCGGCCATCGCGAAGCAGTTCGCCCGCACGACCTTCCTGTCCGACAATCGCGAAGACCTTGCGAACGTGAAGGCCCGAACCCTGATCCTGCAATGCCGCGACGACGTGATCGCGCCCTTGAGCGTGGGCGAATTCGTCCATGACGCGATTCCCGGCAGCGAACTCGTGATCCTCGAAGCCACGGGGCATTGCCCGAACCTGAGCGCCCCTGAAGAGACGATCGCAGCGATCAAGAGCTTCCTTTGAGCGGAGAAGAACGAACCGCCATCGAGGATCAGGCCGGGCTGGACGATCTCGAGGACCTGTTCGAAAACGCCCCCTGCGGCTACATTTCCGCCGACAAGGACGGCCGCATCCTGCGTGCGAACAAGACATTGGCGGACTGGATCGGAACCGTGCCCTCGGCGCTGAAGGGCAAGCGTCTCTCCGATCTGCTGACGATGGGCGGCAAGATTTTCTACGAAACCCATTTCGCCCCGCTTCTGCGGATGCAGGGATCGTTCACCGAAGTCGCGCTGGACCTGGCCTGTGCGGGCGGAGATAAACTGCCCGTCCTCATCAATGCCGCCGAGCGCCGCGATGCCGACGGCAATCCCCTGTTCGTGCGGATCACGATCTCCAACGCCGTCGAGCGCCGCCGCTACGAACAGAACCTGCGCACGGCGCGGGCGGCGGCGGAAGCGGACGCGCGTGAAGAGAAAGCCGCCTCCGATTTTCGCGAGCAGTTCATCGCGGTTCTGGGTCACGATCTGCGCAACCCCCTCGCCTCGCTGACGAGCGGGCTGCGCATGCTCGAAAAAGAACCGATCAGCCCACGCGGCCGCAAAGTCCTGGGCCTGATGGACGGCAGCATCTCGCGCGCATCAGCGCTGATCAACAACGTCATGGACTTCGCGAAGGCCCGACTCGGGGACGGGATCGGCATCGTTCCCGACAAGGATACGGACATTTCACCGGTCCTCCACCAGGTCGTTGCCGAAATGCGGTCCATTGCCGGCCCGCGCGTGATCGAGGCCCTGATCGAGATCGACGCCCCCGTCGAGGCCGATCGCGGCCGCCTCGGCCAGCTGGTGTCGAACCTGCTCGGCAATGCGCTGACGCACGGCGCCGCGGATCGACCGGTTCGCCTCGGCGCCTTCACGCGGGACGGGATCTTCGAACTCTCGGTGGTGAACGGCGGCGATCCCATCCCGGCGGAAACCATGAGCCGCCTGTTCGAACCCTTCGTGCGCGGGCCCGGCAGATCCAGTCAGAGCGGCCTGGGCCTCGGCCTTCACATCGCGCTCGAAATCGCGCGGTCCCACGGCGGTGAACTCACGGCCGCGTCGGACGCCGTCGAAACCCGCTTCACTTTGCGCATGCCCTGCCGCCAGCCGGCGAAACGCCCGGACCTCTGACAGGCGCCCGAGCCGTCAGCGCCGGGGGCTTACCGTAACGATCGCGCGCCGGTAGCTGGTGAGCGCGGGTGCCCCCTTGTCGCGGGCTTCGAGGATGACGTGGAAGCGGGTTGTCTCGCTCACGTCGGGCACCACGAAACGGGTTTCGACGGGGTCTCCGCGTTGGAGTTCGACGCGCGGGTTACGGTTGACCGCCTCGGACTCGCGGTACTGCCACCAGATGTAATCCACCGCATCGCCGTCGGGATCGCGCGATCCTGCCGCGGAAATACGCACCGTCTCGCCGGGCCGGGCGGCAATCTCCACCGGCGCAGTGCCGCCGGCGCCGTTCAGCACGAGCGTGGGGGCATGGTTGGCGCCCTTGAATGCGGACTGCAGAGTCCACTGGATGCGCGCGGCGAAATCGTTCTGGAAAGCCTCGCGCCAGCGCCAGATCGTCGCCTTGTTGGTCTGCCGGGGCTTCCCGTCGATCCCGGTGACGAGATCGCTGGTGTCGGTCCAGATGCCGTCCCACTCGGAGACCTTGCCGTAGCGCCCGCCCCAGCTTCCATAGTCGGGATGCTCGGGATCCCCGAGGCCGTTGGGGATCAGGTAGAGGAAGCTCGGCGTGTCTCCCTCCATGATGAATTCGTAGTTCGGATAAAGCGAACCCAGCGGGCCGATCTGCACGTTCTCGCGCAGCCATTCCTTCGATACGGTCGTGAAGTCCGGGCCGTCGAAGTAGTACATCCGGTCGCCCGAGATGCCGCCCCAGGTCGACAGGTTGTAATGCCGATGCGCGGTCAGGCTGACGATCCAGAACACGTCCGGGAACTGCCGCCGCACCCAGGGCCCGGCGTTGTCCTGGTCGGAGATCGAGTAGACGCGCAGCCTGGCCGCGAGCCTGGCCACCTCGTCCGCCGGGCGCGTTTCGCGCAGCGACCACAGCGCCTGGGCCAGATCCACCGCCCCGCCCCAGACGCAGATCCAGAGCGGCCGGGGATCGGGGCTTTCCAGCGCGGCGACGATGGCGCGCGAGCCTTCGGTGTCCTTGCCCGCACCCACGCCCGCCATGCCGTATTCGGGCCGTCCGCGCTTCACTTTCGAGCGAAGGTCCGCAGCGGAGGGCCAGCCTCTGGCGTGAGCACGCAAGTTGGGGAGAACGGCTTCGTAAGCGTCGATGCGCCGCAGGATCTGCTCGGGGTGGACCGAATCCTTGAGGTGCCGCGATGTGGAAGGGATCAGCGCCTCGACATCGAATTCATTGGTGTAGAGCAGGAACCGCACCATCGATTCCATGTCGTCCGGGTCCGATCCCACGTCGGTCAGGACGATCACGCGCGGCTTGGTGGCGGCGGTCTGCGCGGCCGCCGCCGCCTCTGCCGGCGCTGTCCATCCCGGCGCCGTCCATCCCGGCAGGGCCAGTGCAAGCAGGGCCGGAGCCAGGCGCTTCATCAACATGCATGTTCCCCGGATGCGCGAAGGACCGGAAGCGACAGGCGCCCCCGGTCCACCACGGATGATCGTCAGAAGCGGACGCGGACACCGCCCGAGAAACGGCGACCGGTCTTGCGGTACTCCTTGGTGCGATCGGTGCTGACGGAGTAGATGAACTCCTTGGCATCGTTGAGGTTGAGCGCATCCGCGAACACGGTGAACTGCGGCGTCACTTCGTAGGACAGGCCCGCGTCAAGCTGGCCATAGGCGTCGAAATACTCCGGCTCGCCGTTGCGGCCCGAGGCCACCTGCAGGAAGTTGTCGCGCCAGGTATAGGCGAGGCGGGCCTGCACGCCGTACTTCTCGTAGAAGCCCACGAGGCTGTAGGAGGTCTTGGAAAGCCCCTCCAGCCCGTAGGAGACGCCCGCCACCTGGTTCGTGTAGTTCGCGTTCGACTTGGTGTAGTTGAAGCTGGTCTGCACGCCGAGGCCGTCGAAAGGCGAAGGCAGGGTGGTGAAGGCCTGGCGATAGCCGAGTTCGAAGCCCTTCACGGTCGCGCCCTTGCCGTTGTCGGGCACGGTCACCTGGAACGTCACCTGGTCTACCAGCTGCGGCGTGGTCACCAGCGTCACGAACGAATCGATCTTCTTGTAGAACACGGCTGCGGAGAGCAGCGCGTTGCCGGTGAAGTACCACTCGATGTCGGCCTCCACCTGCTTGGCCCGGAACGGCTTGAGGTCGGGATTGCCGCGGCTGATCGTCTCGTTGCCGGGGTTCGTCTGGATCGACTGGCGCGGCGAGAGGTCGGTCAGCGTCGGGCGCGTCATCACCTTGGAGGCCGAGAGGCGCAGGATCAGTTCGTTGGTCGCCTCCAGCTTGATGTTCACCGAGGGCAGCCAGTCATGGTACTTGCCCTCGAAGCCGACCGGCACGATGGGCGAGACGACGATGATGTTCTGCCCCTGCCCATTGGGCTGGGCGCTAAGGACCGTGCGCGATGCGCCGGTCGAGGTGTAGGTCGTGCCTTCGTAGCGCACGCCGGCATTGATGGTCAGCGGCATCGAGCCGAGGTCGGTCGTGAAGTTGGCCATGAAATAGCCGATCTTCACCTTCTCATCGACGACCGAGGAGGCCGAAGGCGAGAATACCGCCGGGTTGAACGCCTTCCCGTCCGCGGCCGCGAACTGGTCGATCACGCCCACGAGCTGCTGCGGGCTGTAGATCACCCAGTCGCGGACGATGTTGCTGGGGCCGCTGCCCTGGAAGAAGTTGCGGTTGGTCGGGCTGAACAGCGAAGCCGGCAGGACGCGGTCGGAGCCGCAATAGGCGCACTGCTCGCCGAAGGGCATCTCGTCGCCCGTCAGCGTCTTGGTGCGCCGCGAATACATGGCGCCCGCGAAGAGCGAAAGGTTGGACGTGGCCTTCCACTCGTTGTCGAAGCGGTATTCCTCGATCTTGTCGTCGACATCGGTGCCGCCGCCCCAGATGTAATAGTGCGCGGTGATGCCATTGGGGTTGGTCGAGGCATTGGGGTAGTTCGGGCTGGTGAAGCCATATTCGTAGATCGGGCTGCCCGACCGGCGATCGAACCACAAGTCGATGTTCTTGCGCCGGATGGTGGTGAAGAGGTTGTCCTCCTTGCCGCGCCGTTCCGCCTTGGAACGCGAGGCGTCGAAGCTCATCTTGAGCGTCTCGGTGGGCTTCCACTCGATGTTGCCGCCGAACTGGTTGGTCATGACCTTGCGGTGGTCGTACTGCAGGATCTGGTCGACGAAGCCGCCCTGGTAGCGCTGGTAGACAGCCTCGTTGTCCTCCACGACCTGCTCTACCAGCGTGCCGCCGGAGAAGTCGTAGGCAAGGCCGGTCTGCTGCTCGCGGAAGTCCGCCTTGGAGTAGAGCCCGTCGAACGACAGCGTCAGCGTGTCGGTCGGCCGGAACTGCAGCGAGCCGGAGAAGCCGTAGCGTTCGAGGCTGCGCTCGAAGAAGAACGGCGAGAGGTTCGACGGCATCGAGACGCGGCTGAACGGCGCCACGTTCGGCCCGATGCGCGCGCCCGGAACCCCGCCGGCGTTGTAATAGGAGTCCGTGCTGGAGCGATAGACATGGCCGGCGCCGATGGTGAATTCGTCGTTGCGGGTGTCGCGCTTGGTATAGACCCCCGAAATCGACACGCCGATGGTCTTGTCGGCATTGCGCCAGGACGCCACGCCCGAAACCTCGGGATTGAACTTGTCGGCCAGCTCCGCCCACATCTGGCCGGCGGAGGCGCTGATGGCGAACTGGTCCTTCTGGTCGATCGCGCGCAGGGTCTTCACATCGACGGTGGCACCGATCGAGGCGCCGTTGATGTTGGCCTGGGGCGACTTGTAGACGTCCGCACCCGAGATGATTTCCGAGGGCATGACGTCGAACGAGAACTCGCGGCCGTTGTTGTCGGTGGCGAGCGTGCGGGCATTGACGGTCACCGCGTTGAACTTCGGCCCGAAGCCGCGCACGGTGATGTAGCGGCCCTCGCCGCGGTTGCGCTCGATGGTGACGCCGGCGATGCGCTGGAGCGATTCCGCGACGTTCTGGTCGGGCAGCTTGCCCAGATCTTCGGCGACGATCGAGTCCACAACCGCGATGGAATCGCGCTTGATGTCGATCGCGACCTTCTGGCTGGCGCGGATGCCCGCAACGATGATGACGTTCTCGGCCTCGCTGTCGGCGGCCTCCGAAGCGCCCTGGTTACCCACGGCCTCCTGCGCCTGTGCCGAAGTTGCCAGCGCTAGCACCGATGCGGCAGAAAAAAGCAGCGCCAACCTGGCCGCACTGCGAAACCTTCCCTCGTTCGACATCTCGACTCTCCCTCCAAATTCTTTGCAGATCTTATGACCTGCTATCGTTTTCATGTCAACTTACATCATATGTATGATGTTTACCGTACCGACTTGATCGGCAGCACGCACAGTGCGGAGCCGAAGACGAAGACCACCGCCGCGATGAAGATGGCCCGGTAGTCGCCGCCGAAGATCCCGAGCAGGACCGCGGCCATGACCGGGCTGATGATCTGCGGGATGTTCACGGCGGTGGTCAGGACGCCCAGGTCCTTGCCCTCATCACCCAGCGCGGCCTTGGGCAGCACTTGCGTCATCAGCGCCATGTCGATGGACATGAACATGCCGTAGCCCACCCCGATCACCGCCGCGTAGACCCACATCCCGGCCATCGAGGGCGCCAGCAGCGGCGCAACCATCGCCGCGCCCATGAAGAGGCTGCCGCCGATCACGAAGGGCTTTCGCCGCTGCAGACGGTCGGAAAGCCAGCCCGATGCCAGCGACGACACGACGAGGCACACCAGCGTCACCATCGCCATGTTGGCAATGGCCAGGTTCGAGGCGTCGTCGCCCAGTCCCACGTAGTCGCGCAGGATATAGAGCAGGTAGGCCGCCACCGCCTGGTAGCCCATGTAGATCGTGAAGCGGCTTGCGAAGGCCCAGGCGAAATCGGGATGCTCGCGCGGGCTGATCCAGAAGCTCTTGAAGAAGGCGGCCCAGTGGATCGGGCGGCGCGGCAGGGCATCGCTGGGCGGTTCGCGGTTGAGCGCGACGAAAGCCACGCAGGATGCGGCGATGGCGCCCGCGAAAAGACCGTAGGCCAGCATTCGCTGCGAGGCGAGATAGCCTGCCACCACCGTGCCTGCGGTCAGCCCCGCCGTCATGCCCGCGCCGACGATGCCGGAAACACTGCCGCGCGTCTCGGGCGCGAAGCGGTCCGCGATCAGCGTGGTCATCGCCGGCTGCATCGAATTGTAGGCCACCGCCGCCATGACCCAGAGCACCATGAGCGACCAGAACCCGGTCATCATCGACACCCCGAACAGTGATGCAGAGCCGATCAGCGAGCCGATGGCGATCCACGGCGCGCGCCGTCCCCAACGACTGCGCGTGCGGTCCGACAGGGCACCCGCGATCGGCGTCGCCAGCGTGGAGAATACCGAAGTGATCGCGAAGAGGAGTGCGAGGTTGTTCTCCTTGGAGGCGGGAGAAAGCTCCGCGATCTGGTTGGGCAGCAGCACCCCCAGCACGCCGCTGTAGAGCCCCATCAGCAGGAAGAAGTTCACCATGAGCGACAGTTGCAGGCGCCAGCGCGCCGCACCCTGGACCCAGGGCGTTCGGGCCTCTGCGCCCTGGGTTGCAGAGCCGTGCATCATTCCGCCGCCCGCCGCGTATCGGGAACGAGCCGAAGCCCCGCACCCGCCGGCCGGCGATGTGGGCCGCCGCGCTCGCCCCAGCCGATGGCAGTGACGGACTGGGCCACCGCGGCCTCGTCGATCGAGATCCCGAGGCCCGGCGCGTCACCGAGGATGATGCCGCCCTCGGCGATCTGCTGGTCGACCGTGAAGCCGGTCGGGAAGCCGAAGTCCTGCACTTCGATGCCGATCATGTTCGGCAGCGCGGCCGCCGCATGCGCGACCGGATTGGCGTTGTAGGCCACCGGCGATACCGGCAATCCCCGTACATGGGCGGCCATTGCGACGCGATTGAAATGTGTGATCCCCCAGACGCTGCCCGCCTGGACGATATCCACCGCCTGCGCATCGAACAACGGTCCGTACTGCTCCAACCCGGTGAGATTTTCGCCGGTCGCCACTGCCGTCCGCGCGGCGCGGGCGATCTGGGCATGCCCGGCCGCGTCCCATCGGCGCACCGGTTCTTCGATCCACGTCAGGTCGACGCGCTTCTCGATCTCGGCAAGGTGGCGGATTGCCTGCTTGGTGTTCCACGCTTCGTTGACGTCCAGCATGACCGCAGGGCGCGTGGTGTTGCGCGAAAGAATGCCGCGCACCGTTTCGAGCCGGGCGATATCGCGGTCGAGGTCGCGTCCGCCCTTGATCTTGGCGGCGGTGAATCCGCGCTCGGCCCAAAGGGTGTAATGCGCCGCGAAAGCCTCGTCATCGAGGCCGTAGCACAGGCCCGAGGCATAACCCGGCACGAAACGGTCCCCGGCCCCGAGCGTGCGCCATAGCGGCTCGTCCGCCATCTTGGCCTTCAGGTCCCAGAGCGCCATGTCGATGGCCGCGATCGTTCCGAACGTGGCGCCGGCATGGCCGCTCTTGAAGACATGCGAGAGCATCGCATCGTAGAGCGTTGCGACCCCGCGGGGGTCCGCGCCTTCCACGGCGGGGAAAAGCCGGTCGATCTCGCGGTGCGATCCCAGCCCGATCCCGGTCAGCCCGCCGTCGGTCTCGACCAGCAGAACCGGCACTTCGGTAATGCCCGATTCGACGATGCCGTTGACGTCGCCCACGGGGCGCTGCCAGTCGTGGAAGGCGGTGAGGCTGCGGTAGCCTGTGATCTTCATTCGGGAATCCCCTGACCTAAGGCCTGTTCGTAATTCGTATTATGTATGATCTATGTCGTTTGACAACCCTTGACGCGCTTGGTCAAGTCGGTTCAGCGTAAATCAGGCGCCAAGAACGCGCGTCACCATGAATCAAGGGCGTAAAAGAGCATGCAGGATAGGGTTGTCGGCCTCGGAGCGCCCGCAAAGACACGGCGGCGTCCGCGCCTTGCGGAAGCGGTGGTCGAGGAACTGGTCAGCGCCATCGTCACCGAAGTCTATCCCGCCGGTTCGGCCCTTCCCCCCGAAAACATGCTGTGCGACCACTTCGGCGTCAGCCGCACCGTGGTGCGGGAAGCGACCACCGCGCTGACCGAAAAGGGCCTCGTTGTCTCCCTGCAGGGACGCGGCACCATCGTGCGCGAGCAGAGCGACTGGAACCTGCTGGACCCGATGATCCTGGCGGCGCTGTTCCGGCGCGAGGACGGCCTGGCCTATCTCGACAACCTTTCGGAAATCCGTTCTTCCCTCGAAGCCTCGATGGCGGCCAAGGCGGCGAAGCGCGCCACGGCGGAGAGCCTCGCCGAACTCAAGGCCCAGATCGACAAGCTGGAAAGCCTGGTGGAAATCCCCGCGGCCTATGTGCACGAAGACGTGAATTTTCACGATGTGATCATGCGCATGTCGGGCGACCGCCTGAGCAAGGCGATCATCGACGGCATCCAGTCGCGCGCCCTCAACACCCACGGCTATTCGGGCACGCTCAATGTCGAGCACGTCCGCAACACCCATGCCGCGCATCGCAAGGTCTACCAGGCGATCGTCGATGGCGATGCCGAAGCGGCGTCGAGAGCCATGCGCGAACATATCGAATCGTCATGGGCGCGGCGCCGGGCGAGCGGCCCTCAGGCCTAGCCGCCAGGGTCGGGCCCTCCGGCTCGACCGTGCGCGGGCGCTTTCAGGGCTGCTCCGAAAGCGCGTAGATCCGCTCCATTTCGGCCCAGGTCCGGTCCGGCGCGAAAGGCAGCGGGCGCTGGAACGTGCGCATGAGCGCGTCCCACGCCTGCACTTCCGGATTGGCCGCATCGCGCGCCGCCTTGCCTTCCGCATCGGCGGCCATGGCCGCATCCTGCTCCATCGTCATGAACATGCGGTCGCCCACCAGCCAGATCTGGAGATCGCGCACCCCATCGGCGCGGATCGCTTCGGTCACGGCCGCGGGCGGCCCGCCAGGCGCATGCCAGGCGCGATAGCGCGCGATCATTTCCGGCTCGTCCACCAGGTCCACGGCGAAGCACCTGCGCACGAATTGGCTCATTCCACTCTCCCGGTTGACGCTTCCCATCTCCTTACGTATTCATCATACGTCTTACAAGATGGAGAGGGCAGGCATGGCCTTGCTATATGGCGCGCAGATGTCGAGACGGCATCTCGCCGAGCGTACCGGATCCCTGTCGCAGTTCGCGGGCGTGCGCCTGATGACGCTGGGCGACGGCGTCGAGCGCGGCGTGCGCCTGCTGGAATTCCGCACCGGGTCCGGCCTGCGCTTCACGGTGCTGGTGGACCGCGCGATGGACATCGCCGAGTGCGATCACGCCGGACGCGCGGTTGGCTGGCATTCGCCCTCCGGCTTCCGCAACCCGGCCTTGCACGACTACGAGGGTGAAGGCGGCCTCGGCTGGTTCCGCTCGATGTCGGGCCTGAACATCACCTGCGGCCTCGACCATATCCTGTTCATGCACGACGATCCGGCAGGCCACTACAACTACGGCCCGCGCGAGGTCGTTTCCTCCTCCCTCCACGGCCGCGTCGGCACCATCCCCGCGCAGCTCACCGGCTACGGCGAGCGCTGGGAGGGGGATTCCTGCACCTTCTGGGCCGAGGGCGTGGTGCGCCAGTCCACCGTTTTCGGCGAGGACCTGCACCTCATCCGGCGCATCGAGGCGGACCTCGGCAGCGACGAGATCCGCATGACCGACCGCGTGGTGAACCACGGCTTCTACACCACGCCGCACATGTTCTGCTACCACATCAACGTCGGCCATCCGGTCGTCGCCGAAGGCGCGCGCTACGTGGCGCCGGTGCGCGAAGTGCTCTGGGCCGCCCATGCCGACGACTACCGCCGGCAGGGCGTGGGCTACCGGACAATGCCGGCGCCCATCGTCAACTTCCACGAGCAGGTCTGGCAGCACGACATGGCGCCCGACGCGGCAGGCCGGGTCGAAGTCGCCCTGGTCAACGAGGCCATCGGGTTCGGCTTCTCCGTCACCACCCGCAAGGATCAGTTCCCCTGCATGTTCGAGTGGCAGAACCTTCATGCCGGCCACTATGCGGTGGGTATCGAGCCGGCCACCAACCATGTTCTCGGCAAGGACTTCGCCCGCGAGCGCGGCGAACTGATCCTGCTCGATCACGGCGAGGAGCGCCGCTACGACACGGTCCTGCGGGTCCTGCCGGATGAGGCCGCCGTCTCTGCCGCCATCGCGCGAATCGACGGAGCAGCGCGTCAGCCCGAGGACGAATATCCGGTTCCCACCGGCAATTTCCCCGCCATCGGAAGCGCCGCGTGAAGGGCCGCACCATCCTCTATACCGGCGCCGCCGGCGGGCTCGGCCTCGACACCACGCTGCTGCTGATCGAACGCGGCGCCCATGTCATCGCGCTCGATAACGACGATGCCAAGATCGCCGCTCTCGTGGCTGCCGCCGAAGGGCGCGGTCCCGGCCGGCTGACCGTCTCGCGCACCGATCTCGCAGACCTGCCCGGCCTGCGCGCCACGCTCGATGCCCTGGCCGCGCGCCACGGCGGCATCGACGTGGTGATCAACAACGCCGCGATCTATCCCTCGAAGCCTTTCGAGGACTACACGATCGAGGAGCACCAGTTCGTCCAGCGCATCAATGTGGACGCCGGAATCGTCGCGGTGCAGGCCGCGCTGCCGGGGATGCGTGCGAAGGGCTTCGGGCGGATCGTCAACATCTCCAGCATCACCCTCTCGGGCGGCTGGGCGAACCTGTCCCCCTATGTCGCCTCCAAGGGCGCGCTGGTCGGCCTGACCCGCGCCTGGGCGCGAGAATTCGGACGCTGGGGCGTGACCGTCAACGCCATCGCCCCCGGCGCCTTCCCCACCGATGCCGAGAAAATCCACCCCGATCCCGAGGGGTACGACCGCACGGTGCTGGATGCGCAGGCGATCAAGCGGCGCGGCACCGCGTCCGACATTGCCCACGCCATCGCCTTCTTCGCCGCCGACGAGGCGGGTTTCATCACCGGACAGACGCTGCAGGTCAACGGCGGCTGGACCATGTCCTGAAGGACCAGAAAATGACGATCCTCAATGGAATCCGCGTGCTCGACTGCTCGATCGCCATGGCCGGGCCTTTCGCCGCCCAGCGCCTGGGCGACATGGGCGCGGACGTGGTCAAGGTAGAGCCTACCAGCGGCGAATGGCAGCGCCATGCCTCGGCGGGCGGCGCGGCGGGCAACAGCATCAACGTCTCGTTCCTCTCGCTCAACCGCAACAAGCGCTCGCTGGCGATCGATCTCAAGTCGCCCGAGGGCAAGGCCGTGCTGCTGGACCTCGTGAAGGACGCCGACGTCTTTCTCCAGAACTACCGCCCCGGCGTGGCCGAGCGCCTGGGTGTCGATTACGCCACCCTGAGCGCCATCAACCCGCGCCTTATCTACGTTTCGATGTCGGGCTACGGCGAGGACGGCCCCTATCGCATGCTGCCGGGGCAGGATCTGCTGCTGCAGGGCATGTCGGGCGCGATGCTCTCGGCCGGGAGCGAAGGCGCGCCGCCTTCCCCCGCCGGCCAGTACCTCGTGGATGCCATCGCCGCCTACAGCGCCTTCGAAGGGGCGCTGGCGGCCCTGTTCCACCGCGAACGGACCGGCGAAGGGCAGCTCGTGCAAGTCAACATGCTCGATGCCATCACCACGATCCAGATGCAGGAGCTGTCGGTGTTCACCGTCGGCGGCAAGCCGCAGACCCGCTCGGCCGAGCCCCATGCGCACAGTTACATCCGCGCGCCTTACGGTGTGTTCGAGACGGCGGACGGCTACATGACACTGGCGATGGCGCGCTTCGAAACGCTGGCGCGCGAACTCGACGACCCCTTCTTCGCCGGCATGGAGGAGGAGCGCGACGGCTGGACCCAGCGCGATGCCATTTTCGCCCGCATCCGGGGCCACCTCGTCCGGCAGCCTACGGCGCACTGGCTGGAGAAGTTCCGCGCCGCCGACATCTGGTGCGGCCCGGTCTACGGCTATGCCGACCTGGTCGAGGATCCGCAGATCAAGCACAACGGCACGTTCGTCGAGTACGATCACCCCACCGAAGGCCGCGTCAAAGTGCCCGGCTTCCCCATTCGCTTCTCGCGCACGCCTTCCGCGATCACGCGCGGCGCGCCGCTGGTGGGCGAGCATAGCGAGGACATCCTGCGCGAAGCCGGCCGCAGCGCGGAGGACATCGCACAGCTCATCGAGTCCGGCGTGGTGCGCCAGCACACATGAGCGACGTCGAAACGGCCGGGCCTGCCTACCGCGGCCTCACCTGGGACCACCCGCGCGGCTACCGCGCGCTGGAGGCGGCCGCCGCAAGCGTCGCGCCCGCGCAGGGGCTGTCGATCGCCTGGGACCGCCATCCGCTCGAAGGGTTCGAATCCCATCCCATCGCCGACCTTGCCGAGCGCTACGACCTCATCGTGCTCGACCATCCGCACGTCGGAGAGGCAGTGGCGCAGGACTGCCTGATCCCGATGGCGCAGGTCGTCGGCGCGGAAGCCCTGGCCGCGCTGGAAACCGCCGCGATCGGCCCTTCGCTGGCAAGCTACCACTATGCGGGCGCGCACTGGGCGCTGCCCCTCGACGCGGCAAGCCAGGTTATGGCCTATGCCCCGTCACGGATCGGGGCGCCGCCCACGACATGGCAGGCGGTCGTGGACCTTGCCCGGCGTGAACCGGTGGCGCTGTCGCTGTCCGGCCCCCATGCCGCGCTCACCTTTCAGTCCATCGCGGCGTCGCTGTCTTCGAACGACCGGCCCGGGGACCGCTTCGTCGATCCCGAGACCGGCCGCGAAGCTTACGAATGGATGGCCGCGCTGACGGGCGATGCCACCCGCGCCCGGATCGACCAGAACCCCATCGCCCTGCTCGAAGCCCTGTCGGGCGGGGAGGACCTCGCGCTGGTCCCGCTCGTCTACGGCTACGTGAACTACGCCAAGGAAGGCGCCGCCTTCGCCGATGCCCCGCGCGGGCGCGCCGGGATCGGCTCGATGCTCGGCGGCACCGGCATCGCCGTATCGCGCCGCTGCACGGTGACCGACGAACTGCGCGCGCATCTGTCGTGGCTGATGGGCGAGGAAGCCCAGCGCCGCTTCATCCCGGCCCACGATGGCCAGCCCGCCTTGCGCCGGGCATGGGACGATCGGGCCGTCGACCAGGAGTGGCGCGGCTTCTACGCCGCCACCCGTGCCACGCTGGAAGCGGCCTCGCTGCGCCCCCGCCATGACGGCGCCATCGCCTTCCAGACCGAAGCCTCCGCCCGCCTGCGCGAAGGCCTGCTCGCCCGTGAACCCGCCGCGCCGGTCCTCGCCGACATCGAGGCCGCATTCGCCCGCCACCACATCGAGGGAACCGAGACATGAGCGCCAACTTGCGCTTCGAAATCGCCGATCACATCGCCACGATCACGCTCGACCGCCCGGAAAAGCTCAACGCCATGACGCCGGACATGGCCCAGGCGCTGGTCGAGGCCGTGGCCACCTGCAACACCTCGAACGAGGTCCGCGTGGCGATAGTCACCGGGGCGGGGGCCAAGGCGTTCAGCGCCGGCTCCGACATCGCGACTCTCGATGCCTATGCAACCCCGTGGGACTTCCGCAACCGGCAGGACTACTGCGACGCGCTGCGGGCCTGCCGAAAGCCCGTGATCGCGGCGATCAACGGCTATGCGCTCGGGGGAGGGCTGGAAACGGCCATGGCCTGCGACATCCGCATCGCCTCGGTCCATGCCCGCTTCGCCGCGCCGGAGATCAAGCTCGGCTGGATCGGCGGCGGCGGCATGGCAGTGGGATTGACGCACTCCGTCGGCATGTCGAACGCGGCGCTGATGCTCTATACCGGCGAGATGATCGACGCCGCCCGCGCCGAGGCATGGGGCCTCGTCAGCGAAGTCACCGAGCCGGACGCCCTGCTGCCCCGCGCCCGCGAAATCGCCGGCCAGATCGCCGCGCGCGCGCCGATCGCGGCAGAGACTGCCAAGCTCAACTTGCGCGCCGCCCACCAGATGCCTTACGAAAAAGCCATCGAGTACGAGCGCGACTTGCAGGCCATCTGCTTCGCCACTGCCGACGCCGCCGAAGGCCGCGCCGCTTTCGCGGAGCGCCGGGCGCCCGTGTTCGAAAGGCGCTGAACATGGACCTCTCGCCCGCGGCCATCCTCCCGGCCGACCCCCACGCCCTGCTGTTCGGCCGGGTCTGGCGGCCCGAGGCGGAAGGCCCCTCGCTGGTGCGTATCGACGGCGAACGCGTGATCGACATAAGCGCCGCTTTCCCCACGGCGCGCGACTTGTGCGAAGCAGCCGATCCGGCAACCGCTCTGCGCCAGGCTCAGGGCGAGGACCTCGGCCCGCTGGCGGCGATCCTTGCCAACAGCGATCCGGCAAGGCGCGATGCCGCGCGCGCCTGGTTGCTTTCGCCGATAGACCTCCAGGCCGTGAAGGCGGCGGGCGTCACTTTCGTCACGTCCATGCTCGAACGCGTGATCGAGGAACGCGCGCGCGGCAATCCCGAAGCCGCCGCCGAGATCCGCGCACAAGTCCGGGGCCTCGTCGGTGACGATCTGCGCGCCCTGCGGCCCGGCTCGCCCGAGGCCATGGCGCTCAAGCAGACCCTGATCGAGGCCGGCGCCTGGAGCCAGTACCTCGAAGTCGGTATCGGTCCCGACGCGGAGATCTTCACCAAGGCCCAGCCCATGGCCAGCGTGGGCACCGGCCACGAAATCGGCGTCCACCCCGCTTCGACCTGGAACAATCCGGAACCCGAAGTGGTGCTCGTCATCGCCTCGGATGGCCGGATCGTCGGCGCAACGCTGGGCAACGACGTCAACTTGCGCGACGTGGAAGGCCGCTCCGCCCTGCTGCTCGGAAAAGCCAAGGACAACAATGGCGCTGCCGCGATAGGGCCGTTCGTGCGCCTGTTCGACGGAGCGTTTGACCTTGCCTCGGTAGAGACCCTAAGCCTCACGCTGACAGTGACCGGCGAGGATGGCTTCGTGATGCAGGGACGTTCGGAAATGCGCGAGATCAGCCGGGCGCCGGCGGACCTCGCGGCGCAGGCACGCAACGCGCATCACCGCTATCCGGACGGCTTGGTCCTGTTCCTGGGCACGCTGTTCGCGCCGACCCAGGACCGTGACGAGCCGGGGCACGGCTTCACGCACAAGACGGGCGATGTGGTGCAAATCGCCGCCGGCCCGCTGGGCGCGCTGGTGAACCGGGTGACCGCCACGGACCGCTGCGCGCCCTGGGACTTCGGCGCCGGCGCCCTGATGCGCAACCTGGCGGGGCGCGGACTGCTATGAGCGCGAAGCCGAAAATCCTGCTCACCCGCCGCTGGCCGGAAGAGGTCGAGACCCGGCTTGCCGCCGCTTACGACGTCACCCTGAACGATACCGACAGGCCGCTGGGCGAGGCCGAACTGGCCGCGGCGATGCGCGAGCATGACGCGCTTTGCCCCACCGTCACCGACCGCATCACCCGTGCGGTCATGGAAGTAGACGATCGCCGCGCACGCATCATCGGCAATTACGGCGCCGGCTTCGAGCACATCGATCTCGCCGCCGCGCGCGCCCTCGGCATTGCCGTCACCAATACCCCGGACGTCCTGACCGAGGCTACCGCGGACATCGCCATGACCCTGCTGCTCATGGCCAGCCGCCGCGCCGGAGAAGGCGAGCGCGAGCTTCGCGCCGGGGCATGGACCGGCTGGCGGCCGACGCACCTTGTCGGCCAGTCGCTGTCGGGCAAGCTGCTGGGGCTCGTCGGATTCGGGCGGATCGCACGGGCGACGGCGAAGCGGGCCGAAGCTTTCGGCATGCGCATCGCCTACCACAGCCGCCGCCCTGCGCCGGACATGCCGCAGGACGCCTATTTTGCCGACCTCGGCGAACTGGCCGAGCGCGCCGACATGCTGTCCCTTCACGCGCCCGGCGGCGCCGAGACGCGGCACATGGTCGATGCCGCCCTGCTGGCGCGAATGCCTGCCCACGGCGTGCTGGTGAACACCGGGCGCGGCACCCTGATCGACGAAGCGGCGCTGGCCGAGGCCCTCGCTGCCCGGCAGATCGCCGCCGCGGGCCTCGACGTCTATGAAGCCGAGCCCAAGGTCCACCCTGCGCTCGTCGACCTTCCCAATGTCGTCCTGCTGCCCCATCTCGGCAGCGCGACGATCGAGGCGCGTACCGCCATGGGCATGAAAGTCGCTGACAACCTCGACCGCTTCTTCGCGGGGGAACCACTGCTTGACCCAGTCGTCTGAGCGGGTCGCCGCGGCCGTCCGGGGCTGGCTGGAGGCGCCGCGCAGCGGCCCGCTGATTGTGGGCCTGTGCGGATCGCAGGGCTCGGGCAAATCCACGCTGGCCGAAGACCTCAAGTCGCGGATGGAGGGGCTGGGCCACCGCGTCGCGGTCCTCTCCCTCGACGACCTCTACCTCGGCCGCGCCGCGCGCGCGGATCTGGCGCGCGAGGTCCATCCGCTGTTCGCCACGCGCGGCGTTCCCGGCACCCACGATGCCGCGCGCGGTACCGCCCTGCTCGGCGCCATCCGCGCCGGTGCGCCGGTCACCCTGCACCGTTTCGACAAGGGCCGGGACGAACCCGTGCCCACCGGCGATCCCGTTCCCGCCGTGCTCGACCTGCTCGTTTTCGAAGGCTGGTGCGTGGCTGCCCGCCCTCAAAGCGAATCCGCGCTGGCGGCGCCGATCAACGCCCTCGAACGCGATGAGGATCCGGACGCCGTCTGGCGCCGCCATGTGAACAGCTTGCTGGAAAGCACTTACGCCGCGCTTTTCGCGCGCATCGACCGTCTCGTCCTGCTCGCCGCGCCCGGCTTCGAGGTCGTGCGCGGCTGGCGCGGACAGCAGGAGGACGTCCTGCGAGACCGCATCGCCCGCGGCGAAGCGCAAGGCTCGCAGGTCATGGATGACCCCGCGCTCGACCGTTTCGTGCAGCATTACGAGCGCCTTACCCGCCACATCCTCGCCGAGATGCCGGACCGGGCCGACCTCGTGCTCCACCTCAATCCCGACCGCAGTCTCAGGGACCCTTCATGATCGTTTCCTCTCCGCTCGACTTTCGCGAAGCGGCGCGCCGCCGCCTGCCGCCGTTCCTGTTCGACTATGTCGATGGCGGGGCCTTCTCCGAGGAGACGATGGAGGCCAACCGCGCGGCGCTGAAAACCGTGCGCCCGCGCCAGCGCGTGCTGCGGGATGTCTCCGCGCTCAGCCTTGAGACCCGGATCCTGGGCGAGACGATGGACATGCCGGTCATGCTGGCCCCGATCGGGCTTGGCGGCATGATGCGGCGGCGCGGCGAATTGCAGGTGGCCCGCGCCGCGCGGGCGGCGAACGTACCCTATATCCTCTCCACCGTCAGCGTCTGCCCTCTGGCCGACGTGATCGCGGCCAGCGGCGCGCCGATCTGGTTCCAGCTCTATGTGCTGAAGGACCGCGGCTTCATGCGGCACGCGCTGGAACGGGCGCAGGCGATGGGCGTGACCAAGCTGGTGTTCACCGTCGACATGCCGCTGCCGGGTGCCCGCTACCGCGATGCCCATTCCGGCATGAGCGGCCCCGCCGCTCCGATGCGCCGGATGCTGCAAGCGGTCACGCACCCGCGCTGGGCCTGGGACGTGGGCCTGCTGGGCCGGCCGCACGATCTCGGCAATATTTCCCACTACCGGCAGAAGCCGACCGACCTTGCCGACTACATTGGCTGGCTGGGTGCCAACTTCGATCCATCGATCACCTGGTCCGACCTCGAATGGATCCGCGACTTCTGGCAGGGCGAGATGATCGTCAAGGGCGTGCTCGATCCGGCCGATGCGCGCGACGCGGTGCGGCTCGGCGCCGATGGGGTGATCGTCTCCAACCACGGCGGCCGCCAGCTCGACGGCGCGATCTCGACCGCGGAGGCCCTGCCCGCCATCGCCGATGCCGTGGGTGACGAACTGACCGTGCTGGTCGACGGCGGCGTCCGCACCGGCCTCGACGTGGTGCGCATGCTGGCGCTCGGTGCGCGCGGCGTGTTGCTGGGGCGGGCCTATATCTACGCGCTGGCGGCGGAAGGCGAGGCCGGCGTGACCAGGCTGCTCGACCTCATCGCCCAGGGCATGAAAGTGACGATGGCCCTGAGCGGGGTGACATCGGTGAAGAACATTACCCGCGACATGCTGGTGTAACCGGCCGGAAAGAGTTGGCAGCGCCTCTCGCTTATGTAATACGTCATACAACATAAGTTTGAGGGAGCAGGAATGGACCGCGTTATCGAACGGGCGGAATTCAGCCGCCGCGCCGTGACGCTCGGCTTTGGCGCGGCCTTTGCGATGAGCGCCGTGCCAGTGCGCGCGGCAGGCGCTCTTTCCGGATTCCACGACGTTCGCGACCACGGCGCCAGAGGCGACGGGGCGGCCATCGATTCCGACGCGTTCAACCGCGCCATTGCCGCCGCGAGCGATGCGGGCGGGGGCACCGTCGTCGTGCCTCCCGGCCATTACTTGTGCTTCTCGATACGCCTGCGCAGCCACGTTACCTTGCTACTGATGCCCGGCAGCGTCATCGAGGCGGCCGACCCGCGCCGTCACAAGGGCGGGTACGACCTCCCCGAAGGCGTCTTCGAGGAGCAATACGTAGACTACGGCGTCGCCCATTTCCGCAATGCGCTGATCTACGGCATCGACCTGAGCGACATTGCGATCATCGGACGCGGCATGATCCACGGCCTCGGGCTCGACCGCGAGGGACCGGCGCCGCGATGGCACGGTATCGCAGGCTGGAAGTCCCCTCGCGAGCAGGGCCTGTCCCCCGATGCCGCCCGCCGCGCCATCCCGCGCGAGATGGCCTACGAAGGGCGCGGCAACAAGGCCGTGGCGCTCAAGCGCTGCCGCAACGTGCTGCTGCGCGACTTCACGATCCTGCAAGGCGGGCACTTCGCCTGCTACGTGCTGGGATCGCAGGGCGTCACTATCGACAATCTCACCGTCGATACCGACCGCGACGGCATCGACATCGACTGCTGCCGCGACGTGCGGGTGACCGGCTGCACGGTCAACGCCCCGAAGGACGACGCCATCGTCCTCAAGAGCAGCTATGCCTTGAACGCGCCGGTGTTCTGCGAGGAGATATCGGTGATCGGCTGCAAGACCAGCGGCTACGACCTCGGCTCCTTGGTGGACGGCACGTATCGCCCCTCGCCCTATCGCTCGGTGGACGACGTGGGCGTGCTCGGACGGATCAAGCTCGGCACCGATTCCGCCACCGGCTTCCGCAATATCCTGATCGCGGACTGCACGTGCGAGAACACGCGCGGATTGCAGCTGGGGGCGATCGACGGCGGCGTTCTGGAGGACGTGACCTTCCGCGACATCAACCTGAAGAATCCCGTGAACCATCCGATCTTCGTCCGCCTCGCCGCGCGCAACCGCGCGCCCGTCGGGACCGGACCCTCGAAAGTGCGCCGCGTGCGGTTTTCGGGCATCAACGTCTCGGGCGCGCCCGGTCCCTATGCCTGCGGCATCGTCGGCAATCCCGGTGCGCCGGTGGAGGACGTGACCTTTTCCGACGTCCACGTTCGCGCGGCAGGCGGCGGCACGGCCGAGGACGCCGTCCGCGCCATCCCGGAGCGGCCTGCCTCCAGCCTCGAACCCAGCTTCATGGGTACGTTCCCGGCCCACGGCCTCTACGTGCGCCATGCCCGCAACGTGGTGCTGCGCGACGTGACGTTCGATGTCGCCGCGCCCGACGCGCGCCCTGCCGTGCTGTTCAACGACGTGGCCGGCGCAATGGTCGATGGCCTGCGATCCCCCCACGCGCGCGGCGAAGCGATCCGCGCCAACGCCAGCAGCGACATCGCCATCGGCGCCGTCGTGAAACTCGCCTGAGAGGCTGACCATGATCCAGAGATCCCTGCGCCCCCTGCTCGGCCTGCTTCTCGCCGGAGCGCCGGTTCCCGTACTGGCCGCCAGCGAGCGGCCGCTGGCCGAGGGCTGGCATTTCGTGAAGTCCGATGCCGCCGGTGCCGAGGCCCCCGCCTTCGACGACCGCGCCTGGCAGAGCGTCTCGGTGCCGCACACCTACAATGCGCAGGACTCCGGCATCGGCGGCGCCAAGGCGCGCGGCGAACCGGAGGGCGTCTACTATCGCGGCCCGGCCTGGTACCGCCTCGGCTTTGCGGCCAGCCCGCAAGCGGGCAAGCGCTATCTGCTGAACTTCGGCGGAGTTTCGCTGAAGGCCGAAGTCTGGCTGAACGGCCGCCGGCTGGGCCAGCACAAGGGCGGCTACGGCGCCTTCCGCTTCGACGCCACCGAGGCTCTGCGCAGCGGGGACAATGTCCTGGCCGTGCGCGTCGACAATGCGCGCGACACGCAGATCGCCCCGCTCAACGGCGACTTCAACGTTTTCGGCGGCCTGGCCCGCGCGGTCGGCCTGATCGAGGAAGACGCGCTGGCGTTCGACCGGCTCGACCATGCCGGACCCGGCGTGCAGGTCCGCACCACCTCGCTGAAGGGCCGCGAGGCGGCGGTGGCGCTCACCGCCGCGCTGAGCAACGCGCGGACCTCGGCTGCGCGCTTCAGCCTCGACACCCGCGTGCTCGACGCCGCAGGCAAAGTCGTCGCCCGCGCCTCGCGCACCGTCATGCTTGGGGCAGGCGAGAAAACCAGCATCGAGCAGTCGCTGGCCTTGCACAATGCGCGGCTCTGGCAGGGCGTGAAGGCCCCCTATCTCTACCGCGTGGTCACCGAGATCGCCGAATCCGGCCGCGTGATCGACAGCGCCAGCGTACCGCTCGGCGTGCGTACCGTGGCGGTGCGCAAGGACGGCACCTTCCTGCTGAACGGCGCGCCCTACCCGCTTCACGGCGTCAACCTGCAACTGCCCACCCGCTTCGGCCGCGGTCCGGTCGTGACCGATGCCGAGATCGACGAGGACCTGGGCCTGTTCGCGGAGATGGGCGCGACCGGCCTGCGCCTGGCGCACATGCAGCATCCGAGCCGGGTCTACGAACGCGCGGACGAACTGGGGCTGCTGGTGCTCACCGAAGTGCCGCTGATCGACGATCACGATCCTTCCGACGCCTTCCGCGAGAACCTGGTCGAACAGATGCGCGAGCTGATCGCGCAGACCGGCAACCACCCCTCCGTGGCGCTCTGGGGCATCGGCAACGAGATCCGCAAGTCGGATGCAGCCTCGAACCGCATCCTGTCCGAACTCCAGGCCACGGCAAAAGCCCTCGATCCCACGCGTCCGACGACTTACGCGCATTGCTGCCTAGACGACAGCGATCCCATCGCGCAGCACAGCGATACGGTGTCCTACAACCGATACTTCGGCTGGTACTGGACGAATTCGGAGGACATCGGCCCCTGGGCCGACGCGCTTCACGCCAATATGCCAGGCCGGCCGTTCGGCGTCAGCGAATACGGCGCGGGCGCCAGTGTGCTGCACCAGGAAGACCCGGTGATGAAGCGCCCGGAATCGAACGGCTACTGGCACCCCGAGCAGTACCAGACCGACTTCCACATCAAGCACTGGCGCGAGATGAAGAAACGGCCGTTCCTCTGGTCCAGCTTCGTGTGGGTGGGCATCGACTATCCCTCGTTCAAGCGCAACGAGGGGGATCGTCCCGCGATCAACGACAAGGGCCTCGTCACCGAGGACCGCAAGACGCGCAAGGATGCCTGGTACTGGTATCAGGCGAACTGGTCGGACACGCCGATGCTGCACCTCGCCAGCCGCCGCGACGTGAACAAGCGCACGCAGCGCGTCGTGGCGCAGGCTTTCACCAACCGCCCCGAAGTGGAGATGCGCCTCAACGGCGGCGCCTGGACGAAAGTGCCGGTGGACGACCATATAGCCGCATGGACGGTGGACCTCGCGCCGGGCAGCAACCGCGTGGAAGCGCGCGCCGGGACGTTGATCGATACCGTAACCTGGAACTGGACGACCCGGCCCTGAGCGTCCCCCTCGCCCCGGATCAGGTCCGGGACGAGGGACCCTGGGCCGTGAAACGGTACTCGCCCGAACCGACCTCGATCACCAGACGATCGCCGCGCATGCCGACGATCTCCACCCCCGGTACGTCCGGGAGTGCGCGCCCGCTCTCGCGAACGGCATCGGCCGAGCGGGCCGGCAGGCAGACTTCCGCGCGAGAGTTCGCCGGCACCACCAGCCGCGCATCGAACTGCCCGGCCGCGGTGCTCCACTCCGTGACGATACGGCCGAGCACGCTTTCGTAGCTTGCCCCGCCGCGCGGCAGGCGCGGGTCCAGCACCGGGTCGAAGCGCCACTTGAGGAAGCCCGCGTCGAGCGGATCGATCCCGGCCACGCGGCGGAACACGAAACCCGTCACCGCGCCCAGCGCATAGTGGTTGTACGAATTCATCGAAGCGTCCGCCATGTCGGCGTTCCAGCGCTCCCAGATCGTGGTCGCGCCCTTGGCGATCATGTAGCCCCACGAGGGAAAGGCGGTGCGCAGCAGCAGGTCGTAGACCAGCGCATGCTCGCCTTGGTCCGCCAGGGCATCGAGGCTGAACGGCGTGCCCAGGAACCCGGTCGAGAGCAAAGTGCCGCGGCGCCGGATATCCGCTGCGAGCTTCGCCGTCGCCGCCGCGCGCAGGCCCTCGGGCACCAGTCCGAAACGCAGCGCGAGGATGTAGCCGCATTGCGACCCGTTGCCGACACTGCCGTCCGGCCGCACGAAGGCCGCGGCGAAGGCGGCGGTGATGTCCTTCGCCAGTTGCTCGTAGCGTTCCGCCTCGGGCTGGCGCTTCGCCCCGCGTGCCATCTGCGCCATGGCATCGGCCGAGCGTTTCCACATGGCCGTCGCGATGAGGTCCTTGGGCGTGGTCTCGTCCCCCGGCTCCTTGGCGTCCAGCGCCACCCAATCGCCATAGTCGTAGCCGCGCAAGTGGCGCCAGACATGGTCCGGGTTGCTGTCGGCGATGAAGCGCATGTAGCGCGTCATCGCCGGCCAGTTGCGCTCCACGATCGCGGTGTCCCCGTAGCGCTGCCAGACCGTCCAGGGCAGGATCACCCCGGCATCCGCCCAGCCCGGCGAGGCGCCGAGCAACTGGTCGCGCCAGCCGGAAGGCGCATAGTCCGGGAATTCCCCGCGCGGCCCCTGGGCGTCGCGCATGTCGCCCATGAAGCGGCGGGTGAACGGGCCGACGTCCATGGTGAAGGCCGCCGCGTCCCAGAACACGTTGGCGTCCCCCGTCCAGCCCAGCCGCTCGTCGCGCTGCGGGCAGTCGGTAGGCACACCGAAGAAGTTGGAGCGCTGGCTCCAGCGGCTGTTCTGCCACAGGCCCTGGATGATCCGGTTCTCGATCAGCGGCCGCCCGGTTTCGGGCAAGGCGCTGGATACGACGATCCCCGCGATCTCGTCTGCGGTGGGTACGCGGCCCAGTCCGCTGACTTCGACATAGCGGAAACCGAAATAGGTGAAGTGCGGCTGGTACGTTTCGCCCGCCGGATCGCCGCGCAGGGTATAGAGGCAGGCGCAGCGCGCCGACCGCAAGTTCGCCTGATCGACATGACCGTCCGCGCCGAGGATTTCGGCAAAGCGCAGCGAGACCTGCTTCCCGGCCGCGCCGCGGGCCTTCAGTTCCACCCAGCCCGCGAAGTTCTGGCCGAAGTCGATGACGTGCCGGTCGCCTTCGAAGCTGGTGATGGATTTCGCCGCCATGCGCTCGATCGGGCGGATCGGCGGGCCGACGTGAGCGACCAGCGCACAAGGCGGGGTCTCGCCGATCCGCACGGGCACCCAGCCGGCGCCCCGGAACCCCGGCTGCGACCAGCCGGGCTGCTCCAGCCGGGCGTCGTAATCCTCGCCGTAGTAGATTTCCGCCTGGGTCACCGGACTTTCGGGGCGCAACTGCCAATCCTTGTCGGTCGCGACAAGCGAGCGGGTGCCGTCGGTGTGCTCGACCTCAAGCTGCGCGAACAGCCGCAGCGGCGGATCGCCGAAAGCATAGCGCCCGGCCGGGGCGTGGTAGCTGCCATACCATCCCTCTCCCAGCATCGCGCCAATGGCGTTGGCGCCCGGACGCAGGAGCGCCGTCACGTCGTAAGTGCGGTAGAGCGCGGTGGAACGGAAATCGCTGCTTTCCGGCGCAAGGCAGACATCGCTGATACGCGCGCCGTTGATTTCCGCCACATAGGCGCCGAGCGCCGTCATGCGCAGCCGCGCCTGCCGCACCGGCTTGGCCAGCCGGAACTCGCGCCTGAGCATATAGGCACCGCTACGCGGCCAGGCCTGGGGCTGGTCGGCGGAACGGGTCGCCGCGGCCCAGCGCGCATCGTCGAAAGACGCCTCGGACCAGCCCTCGGGCGCATGGACGGCCGTACGCATCGTCTCGCTGGTCAGGCGCCGGCCAGCGGTACGGATCATCGCGGTAGCGGCGATCTCGTGGATTTTCGGCCCATTGAAGCCGCGCGGATTTTCCACCCGGAAGCCCAGCACATGACGCCCCGCCGCCAGCCGGCGCGTCGTCACCGCCACCGGATCGATACCGAAACGCTTGAAACCCACGGGGACTTCCACTTGCGCCCCATCCAGCCAGAGCGTCGACTTGAAGTTCGCCGCCGTGAACAGCGTCACGTCCCCGGGTTCTGCCAGATCGAAGGCGAGGCGGAAGAAGCGCGGGGACTCGTCCGCCGTGCGGTCGCCCCGCATCCACACGAGACCGGCCGCGCGGTCGGCGCGTTCCAGCTCGGTCTGCGCCTCGATCCACTGCGCCTGCCAGTCCGCCTTGTCGAGCAGGCCCATCTCGAACGTGGCGACCGGACTGGTCGCGCGCAGGCCCGCATCGTCGCGCACGAGGACGCGCCAGTAGACCTTCTGCCGCGACTTCAGCGGCGCACCGAGCCAGCCCATGTCCATGCTGCGGCGGGTGAGCACTTCGCCCGCGTGCCACAAGTCCGGCGTGCCCGCCTCCAGCAGCGCGGCGCTCGACGCGGCCTGAACCTCGCAGCGGGTCTGGGTCACGCCGCGCCGGTCGCTTTCCAGCCGCCACGACAGCCGCACGTCCTGCTGGTCGAGCCCGATCGGCCCGACCAGTCCCTCGGCGCGAAGATCGACCACGCGCAGCGCCGCCGCGTCCTGCGCCAGGGCCGAACCCAGCGGCATCCCTGCGGCTGCACCCAGCGCGCCGGCACTCTTGAGCAGCGCACGGCGGTCAAGGCCGGCCCCGCTCACTTGCGCACCCCGGCCGCGTCGATCACGGCTTGCGCCTCGGCGGGCCAGTTCCGGTCGGGTACCAGCGGATTGTCCCGCGCGACGTTGCCGATCTCCTCCAGCCAGCGCCCGCCGGTGGTGTTGACCGTGTGCCAGTTGCCGGTGGCCAGGTTGTCAGTGGAGATGCGCCGCTTGTACATGGCGCCCGCGGTGTTGATATTGAGCCACTTGCCGCCCGTCTCGACGACGTTGCCGGCGATCCTGAAGTGCTTCGAACCCTCGTCGAGATAGATCGCGATGCGGTTGCCGATGTCGAAGATGTGATTGCCGCGGATCACCGAGTCCGGGTTGGCCGAAAGGTTGTAGATCGCGCCGCCGTCCATGAACCAGGTCTTCACGCCGTGGATGCGGTTACCCTCCACCACGGTATCGCGCAGCGTCGTGGGCGTGGTGAACCTGGTGTTGTGGACGTAGCCCTTCGCGTTCTCGTCGTAATTCGGGTTGCCGCCCGCATCGTTGTAGCCCCAGCCCCAGCCGACGGCGATCCCGTCATAGGGGGCATCGCTGATGTCGTTATGAGCGATGCGCGCGCCGGTTACGTAAGTGGTGAGGATCGCCGCGTTGTCGCGGTAGTCCTGGCTGACGGTGACGACCATATTGTCCTCGATCGCGAGGTCGCGGTTGACGAGGCGGAGATCGGCCGGGTGGTGCGCCTCGACCCGGACGCCGCCCGCCATGATCGCGCTGCCCGAAATCACGGCGAAGCGATTGCGCGTCACGCGCACACCCTGCACGGCCAGCCCCACGCCCGAAAGATTGGCATTGGCGTCATTGCCGATGCCGAGCGCCACCTGGCCGAGCTGCGAGAAGGTATTGCCCGTAAAAGTGACGTCGCGCGCCGCGGAGACTTGCACGGCGGCAGGCATCTGGTGCCATTTCTGGCGCATCGATTCGAACTCGGTACAGCCCCAGCCGCAGCTTTGCCAGGCATCGGCGGGGCGGATCGGAGAGGTCTCGTAGAGGAACGCGCCGCTCTGCTGGTTGGCATAGCCGGTGGGGCGCGAGGGGCCGAGCCAGCTCGTATGCGAAAAACGCAGGCCTTCGAAGCGCAGCCGCTCCACCGGCGCCTCGGGCGTGCCCGCGATGGAGACCAGCGCCTCGAGCCGGGGCACGATCACCTCGCGCCCGGCGATGTCCTCGTCCAGGCCCATGCGCAGATAGAGCTTGCCCGCCTGCGGGTCGATCACCCACTGATAGGGACGCGAGTGCCACTCGTTCGCCTTGCCGACGAATTCCAGCGCATTGGTCAGGAACAGGCGGCTGTCGTCGGGGAAGATCGGCTTGGAGATCGTGTCGTAGCCCCAGGTGTTGTTGTCCCAGGCGGGCTGCTGCATCGTCACGCGGCCGCTCGCGATGGCCTTCACCGGAGAGAAGCGATCGGTGAAGAAGCCGGTCGCCTCCAGCTCCACCCGGTCTGGCCGGGCCAGCGTGGAGAGCCAGTCCAGCTTGGGGTTCACCACGGTGAAGCCCTGCGCATCGAACGTCACGTCGGCGGCGCGGATCTCCACCCAGGGCCGCTCCGCCAGCGTGCCGTCGACCCAGACCTGCCGGGTATCGAGGCCCTTGGGCACATCCGCGACCCAGATGCGGCGCTCCGCATCGTAAGGCTTGAACCCCGTCACCGCCATGCCGCCGGAAATCGTGGGATGCGCGCCCGTCGCCGCCTTCCATGTCACCGCATGACCGCCCAGCCCGCCATCGCCGCGCCGGAACGAGAGCGGCGCCTCCAGGCGGTAGGTCCCCTCTCCCAGCAGCACCGTTACATCCGCCTTGGCATTGCTGCGCCGCACCAGGGCCTGCGCGCGGGGAAGCGAGCGGACCGGCCGCGCTGCCGTGCCGGGATTGCGGTCGTCGCCTTGCGGAGAGACGTGCACTTCGACGGCGCGCTCCTGGGCGATGGCCGGCAGGGCGCTGGCGCCCGTCGCCAGCATGGCCAGAAGGCGCGCGATGCGGCGGGCCTCGATCATAGTTCCGTCTCCCTTTTCTTGTTCTTGTCCGGATTCTTGTTCTTGTGCGGAATCAGCTGGTCCAGCCGCCGTCGATCACATGGATCCCGCCGGTGGTGAAAGCGGACTCGTCCGAAGCCAGATAGACCGCCAGCGCTGCCAGCTCCCCCGGTCGGCCGAAGCGGCCCATCGCCTGCCTTGCCGTGAATTCCGCATAGGCTTTCTCGAAATCGCCGGTGTCGCGCAGGCGCTGGAGCAGCGAGGGCGTTTCCACCGTGCCGGGGCAGATCGCATTGCAGCGGATGCCCTGAGTGACGAAGTCCACCGCGACCGATTTGGTCAGCCCGATCACCGCTGCCTTGGTGGTCGAATAGGCGAAGCGGTTGGGCACGGCCTTCACGCTGGATGCAACCGAGGACATGTTGATGATCGAGCCCCGCCCGAGCGCGATCATCTGCGGCAGCACGGCCCGGATCATGCGGTATTGCGCCGTGACATTGAGCGCGTTGGAAAAGGCCCAGGCGTCCTCGTCGCAGTCGAGAATGGTGCCGGGATGGACGAAGCCCGCGCAGTTGAACAGCACGTCGATGTCGCGGTGCGCCGCCGCAGCAGCCTTCACGGCATCGGCATCGGTCACGTCGAGCACCAGCGTTTCCGCACCCTCGAAGTCCGCCAGCACATCGGCGCGGATGTCCGTCGCGATCACCCGCGCGCCTTCGCGCAGGAACGCTTCGGCACTGGCGCGGCCGATACCCTGTCCGGCCGCCGTCACCAGTGCAGTCTTACCAGCAAGACGCCCCATACCCTCTCCATCATCACGTAATACGTATGATGAATTAAACGCATGGGGCGCCTGCTGTCAATCAGTCTATCGCGACGAACTCCTGCCGCTGCGTGCCCAGCCTCTCGATACCCAGGGTCACCACGTCGCCCGCCTTGAGGTACCAGGGCTCCGGCTTCTGGCCGAGGCCGACGCCCGGCGGGGTGCCGGTGGTGATGACGTCGCCGGGAAGCAGCGTCATGAACTGGCTGAGGTAGGACACGACCTGGGCGACGGTGAAGATCATCGTCGAGGAACTGCCGTCCTGCACGCGCTTGCCATTGACCTCCAGCCACATGCCCAGCGCCTGCGGATCGCCCACTTCGTCAGCGGTGACGAGCCAGGGTCCGATCGGCCCGAAGCCGGGGAAGCCCTTGCCCTTGTCCCAGGTGGCGCCGCGCTCCTGCTGCCACTCACGCTCCGACACGTCGTTGACGACGCAGTAACCCGCGACATGATCGAGCGCCGAAGCTTCGTCCACATTGTAGGCCTCGGTGCCGATGATCACGCCGAGTTCGACTTCCCAATCGGTCTTTCGCGAGGCGCGCGGGATCGTCACCGGATCGTTCGGCCCCTGGATGCAGCTCACCCACTTGTTGAAGACCACCGGTTCCTCGGGGATCGGCAGGTTGGATTCGGCGGCATGGTCGGCATAGTTGAGGCCGATGGCGACGAACTGGCGCGTCCCGCCCACGCAAGGGCCATAGCGCACCGGGCCTTCGATCAGCGGCAGCGAAGCCGGGTCGATCTGGGCAAGGCGCGACAAGGCGTCCGACGAAATCGCACCGGAATCGATGTCTCCCACATGGCCGGAAAGGTCGCGGATGCCGCCCTCGGCATCGATCATCGCTGGGCGCTCGTTTCCGGCTTCGCCGACGCGGCAGAGTTTCATTCTTGGCATCCTTTCATCTTGATTTGTCAGGGCGGCATGGACAGCCGCATCGCATGTTGTATGATGTCGTATGTTTATTCAGGGCGCAAGGCCGGAAGGCAAGGGAGAAGACATGACCGCCGCGTTTCGGACGACCCGCTGCAGAGCCGCGGCGCGCCGTCGGCCCGATCCGGAGCGGCGCCGGTGACGCGTCCGCGCATTCTCGATTCGCATCAGCACTTCTGGCGCATTTCCGCGCCGGAATGTAGCTGGCCCGATGCCGACTGGCCACTGTTGAACCGCGATTTCCTTCCGCCCGACCTGGCCACGGCCACCGCGGGTGTCGATCTTGCGGGCACGGTGCTCGTCCAGTCCCAGCCCGACGACCGCGATACGGACTGGCTCTTCGCCCTTGCCGCCGAAGAACCCATGGTGCTGGGCATCGTCGCCTGGGCCGCGCTCGACGCGCCCAGCGCGCCGGAGCGCATCGCCGCGCTGGCCCGGCGCCCCAAATGCGTGGGCCTGCGCCCGATGCTCCAGGCCATGGCCGACAGCGAATGGCTCCTGCGACACGAACTGCACCCCGCCATCGCGGCCATGGCCGAGCAGAGCCTGCGCTTCGATGCCCTCGTCGAGCCGCGGCACTTGCCCGCTCTCGCCCGCTTCGCAGAGGCCTGGCCGCAGATTCCCATCGTCATAGACCACGCCGGCAAGCCCGGCGCGGCCGCCCTTGCCATGGACCCCTGGCGCGCGGACCTTGCCGCCCTCGCCCGGCTGCCGAACGTGTGGTGCAAACTTTCGGGTCTGCGCACGCAGCAGGCAGAGGGGCAGGACGCCGCCGCGCTGGCGCCTTATGCCGCGCATGTGTTCGAATGCTTCGGCGCGCGCACCATGTGGGGCAGCGACTGGCCGGTGCTCATGCACATGGGCGACAGCTATGCCGGCTGGATCGACGATACCCTGATGCTGGTGGGCGATCTTGGCGCGGCCGACCGGCAACGCCTGTTCGAAGGCGCGGCACGTCAATTCTACGGACTGGAGTAAGCATGGCGACGCAATCGTTCCCGGCACCGCTGAGCTTCGGCTCGGCCGCGATCGGCAACCTCTATCGCCCGGTCCCCGACGCGGAGGCCTTCGCGGTGATCGAGGCTGCCTGGGCGGCGGGCCTGCGCTATTTCGACACTGCACCGCACTACGGCTTCGGGCTGAGCGAAAAGCGGCTAGGCGAAGCGCTGGCCACGCTGGACCCGGCAGGCGAAGCTATCATCTCCACGAAAGTCGGCCGCCGCCTGGATCCGGCCCCCCTTGCCGATCTCACCGCCCTACGTCAGGGTTTCGTCTCGCCCGAGCCGTTCGAAAGCGTGTTCGACTACGGCTACGACGCCGTCCTGCGCTCGCACGAGGCCAGCCTGAAACGCCTGCGACGCGATCGCGTGGACATCCTGCTGGCACACGACATCGGCAGCTATGCCCATGGCGCCGACCATGCCGAAAGGATGCGGCAGTTCCTGGGCGGGGGCCTGCGCGCCATGCAGCAACTGCGCGACGGCGGCGCGGTGGTCGCGATCGGCCTCGGCGTGAACGAAACGGCGGTCTGCGAGGAAGTCCTGGACCACGCCGATCTCGACGTCATCCTGCTGGCCGGGCGCTATACCCTGCTGGAGCAATCGCCGCTCGATCGCCTGTTTCCCTTATGCGCCGCGCGCGGAGTGCGCATCGTCGCCGGGGCGCCCTTCAACTCCGGCATTCTCGCGCGCGGGGTGCGGAATGGCCTGCCCGCGCCTTACGAATATGGCGCGCCCTCTGCCGATATCATCGCGCGGGTGGGCCGCATCGAAGACTTGTGCGCCGAATTCGGCATTCCGCTGGCGGCGGCGGCATTGCAGTTTCCGGTACGCCATCCGATCGTGGAGGCCGTGATTCCCGGCATCGCCACGAAGGCCGAACTGGATGCCGCGCTGGCGTTGATGTCCACGCCGATCCCCGAGAGCTTCTGGAGCGCCCTTGCCCAAGCCGGGCTGGTCGACAGCCGCGCGCCTCAACCCGCCTGAGCCGAACCTTTCCGCACGGCCGTCAAACGATGGAACCGAACGCCTAGCCCGCCTCCACGCCTCGGCGCACCAATTCGAAACTGCGCGCCATATGCTCGGAAAAACCGTCCTCGGCGGGGTGGAAGGTCCACTGGTGGGACATGTCGCGGATCTCGCCGATTTCCGCCGCCACGCGGTCGATGGTCCAGTCCGGCCGGTAGACGCCCTCGGTCTCGGCGATGAAGGCGCGGGCCACGCGGCCACCCATCGAGACGTACATCTCGCCCGTCACCGAACAGCTTTCATGCGCCAGCCAGCCCACCACCGGGGCGACCAGTTCCGGGCCCATCGCGGGATATTGCGAGGTATCCAGTCCTTCGGCCATGCGCGTCACCGCGCCCGGCAGGATGATGTTCGATTTCACCCCATGCGCCGCGCCCTCGATGGCGACGATGTTGTTCAGCCCGATCATGCCAGATTTGGACACGGCGTAGTTGACCACGCTCGGCATCGAATAGAGCCCACCGATCGACCCGGTGAGCACCACCCGGCCATAGCCCTGCTTCACCATGCGCTCGAAAGCCGGGCGCACGACGTGGAAAGCGCCCAGCAAGTGCACGTCCACCACGCTGCGGAAATCGTCGTAGCTGATCTCGTCGAGCATCGCGAAGCGGTTGTTGCCCGCGTTGTGGATCACCACGTCGACCCGCCCGAAGGCATCCAGCGCGGCCTCGACAATGGCTTTGCCGCCCGGTTCCGTAGCCACGCTCTCGGTGCAGGCCACCGCCTCGCACCCGGCGTCGCGAAGAGCCTGGGCGGCCTCTTCGGCCGGGCCGGCATCCGATCCGGAGCCCGAGAGCGCGCTGCCGTTGTCGGCGACCACGATCCGCGCGCCCAGCCCGCCCAGCAGTTCGGCATAGGCACGGCCCAACCCGCGCGCACCGCCGGTGATGACGGCCACTTTTCCATCGAAACGGCGTTCGCTCATGGCTTGCTCCAGGTGGTTTCGCCGGCGCTCCACAGCGGCGCCCCGCGCGTTTCGCGCAGCGAGGGGATCGTGCGGCCGTCCTTGTCCGTCACGCCATATTCGGCGGCGAGTTCGGCATTGATGAAAGTCCCGCCCGACCGCGCCTGAACCTGCGGGTCCATTGCCAGCGCGGCGATCACCCGCCCCGGGAACTCGGGCGAGGAGCCGACCGCGCTGTTGAGCTGGCCGGCCATGCCGGGCACCGTCTTCAGGTTTTCCCTCGCCCGCTCGGTATACGTGAAGCCCTGCCAGAGCGAGACGGCGCTGACGCCGGTATCGCGCAGCTCGTGCCCCATGTCGCGCATCATCCGGTCCGTGGCGGTCTTGGTGGTGCCGAACACGACATCGTAGGTATACGTCACGCCGACATAGCCGGAGAGCGCGGCGATCAGGCCGGAACCCTGCGGCACCATGATCCGCGCCGCATGCCAGGCGGCAATATAGGCGGCACGCATGCCGGTATCCCAGATTTCCCACGCATCCAGCGGCTTTTCCCAGAACCCGTCGCGGCGGGTCATGGCCTCCGGAATGGCCATGGCATTGTTGGCGAGGATATCGAGCCGCCCTTCGTCCCGGCGCACTTGCGCGAACAGTGCGGCGATCTGCGCGTCGTCCTTGAGGTCGAGCGCAACGGCCACGCCCTTGCCGCCGCGTGCCTCCACCTCCGCCACCGTTTCCGCAAGCGTTCCCGGCAAGGGGTTCTGGCCCGCGCCCGTCGTCCTGCCCGTGACGTAGACGGTCGCGCCATGCTCCGCGAGCGCGCAGGCGATGCCCTTGCCGATCCCCCGCGTGGCCCCGGTCACCACCGCGACTTTCCCGACAAGTCCGTCGGAGAGCCGGCCCACCTCGCTCACTTCCTTGCCGGATTGCTGGGCGCGCGGCGGTTGACGAGCGGCCGCTGGTAGGACGGGTCGTCCTTGTCGCGACTGGACACGCCGTTCAGCGCGATGCCCGGAACGTCCGAGAAGGGAACGGCCATAGGCGGCGGCATGGAGCCCCATTCGATGACATTGGTGCGCAGCGCGATCCGCCAGACATCTCCCCGCCGCTCCAGCCGGTCGATGTAACGGCCGCCTGCGATCCACAGCAGCTCGCCGCGATTGCGGCCGACGAACTGATAATAGGTTTCGGTATGGGCGGTGTCGCCGTCGAGATCGATGGTGGTCTGGAGCAGCGCGTGATGGGTGAGGATCTGCCCGGCCTCGTGCATCGGCACCGCCCAGTCCCAGCAATCCGCCGCCGATCCGACGAAGGGCCCGGCCGCCATCGTCGCATCGTCCCAGAACGCCGAGAGGTATATGTCCCGGTCGAACCGGTCCATCCCGCGCGAAAAGCGGGCCAGGCATTCGCGAATGTCCTGCTTGTCCAGCAGTTCGTCCAACCGCGCCGCGCGGTCTCGGGGGGTGTCACTTGCCACGGTAGTCTACCTCCGCAATGGGCTTCCATAGGGGCGAACCGCGCGAGGCGCGGGCGGATTGGATCACTTGGCCGTCCACGTCGGTCAGGCCGTATTCCTGCGCGAGTTCGGCCGTGACGAATTCTCCGCCGGAACGCTTCATCACAGCGGGATCGGCGGCCAGCGCGGCGATCACCCGGCCCGGATGCTCCACGCTGCTGCCGTGCATCTGGGTGATCGAGGCGGTCATCTTGTCGCCCATCCTGGCTAGATTGTCCTGCGCCTTCTCGGTCAAGGTCAAGCCCTGCCAGAGCGTCAGCGAGGCGACGCCGTGCGGTTCCAGTTCGATCGCCATGTCGCGCGCCATGCGGTCCACTGCCGACTTGGACGTGCCGAAGATGACACTGTACGTGTAAGTGACGGCCGCGAAGCCGGAAATCGCCACGATCAACCCCGATTTCTGCGGCGCCATGATCCTGGCAGCGTGCCAGGCCGCCACGTAGTTGGACCGCACGCCCACGTCCCACATCTCCAGGTTGGAGAGCGGTTTTTCCCAGAAGGCCTTGGGCTCCAACAAGTCGTCCGAGAGCGTGAAGGCATTGTTGACGAGGATGTCGAGTCGTCCCTGCTCGGCGGCTATCCGCTCGAACAGCGCGGCCACGGCGGCATCGTCGCCATGATCGCAGGCCACCGCAACACCGCGCCCGCCGCTCTCCTTGCCGCGCGCATCGCATTCGGCGGCCGTTCCGCCGACGGTGCCGGGCAGGTAGTAGTCTCCCTCCCGCACGGTACGCCCGGTGACGTAGACGGTCGCGCCCTGTTCGGCCAGGACCAGCGCGATGCCTTTGCCGATGCCCCGGCTGGCGCCGGTGACCAGCGCGACCTTGCCGGCCAGCGGCGCGCTCATGCCGTTTCTCCGGCGAACCAGCGCTCGCTGAAATCGCCCTTGGCGCGGCCGGGGAAGTGCTCGGCGGTGAAGGGATAGCCCATCACGCCCTTCGACCAATCGGCCGCCGCGCCCCAGTCCTGCTCCCAATCGTAGAGCATCACCCGGTCGGCAATGCGCCATTGCCCGTCGCGCTTCTCGAACGTGTCGAGGTAGCGGCCGCCGATGCAGGTATCGCGGTCTCCCTCCCCCATATCCACGCGGTGATAGGAAAAGACGTGGCTTTCGACGCGTGCGCTGTCGCCGTCCAGTTCGATCACCGACTGGCCGATCAGGTGCTGCGTATCCTTGATGGCATCGGCGCCGGGCACGACCCAGGCGAGATAGGCGTCGAAATCACCGGCATAGACACCGTAGTCGAACCGCGCCTCCGGCCACCAGCAGGAGCGGATCAGGTCCGCGCTGCGCCGGTCCTCACCGCGCGCAAGGCGGGCGACGCAATCGCGGATCGCCTCGCGGTCGAGCAGGGTCTGGATGTCTGGCGTCATTGGTCCTCTCCGTTTTCGGTGTCAGCCCGAATTCGTTCAAATTTCGATGCAGATCTTGCCCACCTGCTGGCCCGAACGCATGTGCGCAACGGCGTCTTCCAGGGCGTGAAGCGGGAACACCCGGTCGATCACCGGATGAATATCATGGGCCTCGATCGCGCGAACCATCTCGATCTGGTCCCGGTGACTGCCGACCGTCACCGCCTGAAGGCAGAGGCGCTTGGCCTGGACCGCGGCGAAGGGCATCGTATCGACATCGAACCCGGCCACCGCGCCGATGATCGCGATATGGCCGCCCGTCCGCGCCGCCTTGAAGCTCTGCGCCAGCGTGGTCGGGCCGCCCACCTCGATCACATGCTCGACGCCGAGCCCGCCGGTCAGTTCCAGCACGGCGTCTCCCCATTCCGGCGTGGCGATGCGGTCGATGACGTGATCCGCACCCAGTTCGCGCAGGCGCTCGTGCTTTTCCGGGGTCGAACCGATGGCGATGACGGTGGCACCCGCCGCCTTGGCGAATTGCAGCGCGAACAGCGAAACGCCGCCGGTGCCCTGCACCAGCACATGCTGTCCCGGGCTGACGCGCCCGTCCGTGATTACTGCGCGCCATGCCGTCACCGCCGCGCAGGGCAGACATGCAGCTTCCACCAGCGAGAGATTGCCCGGCGCGCGCGTGAAGTGCGAGGCCGGACGCACCGCTTCCTCGCAAGCGAAGCCGTCCGCGGGACCGCCCGGCGCATTGTCGAGTTCGGCGCGGTCGACATGGCCGTCGCGCCAATTGGGGTGGAAGGTGCTGATCACCCGGTCGCCCAGGGCAAACTGCGTCACGCCCGCAGCGACTTCCACCACTTCGCCCGCGCAGTCGGACAGCGGGATCAGCCCCGGCGGCGAGGGAAACACGCCCCCGATCACCAGCCCGTCGCGAAAGTTCAGCGATGCGCCGTGCACCCGGACGCGTATCTCGCCCGGCCTCAGAGCCTCCGCTGCCGGCAGCTCCACCAGTTCGAGCTGCCGTTCGCCGCCCGCGGGCGCAAGGCGCATGGCCTTCACCGGAACTTCGCGCCCAGCTGGATGCCGTAGGTCACCGGCGCGTTCCAGACCGAACCCGTCCCCAGCGTATTGAACAAGACCTGCGTGCGATAGCGTGTGTTGGTCACGTTATCGCCGAACACCGCCACGGTGTAGCGCTCCGACGGGTCCGTCCACTCCACCCGCAGCGCCAGCACTTCATGGCCCTTCTGCTTGAACTGCTGCTCGGGATCGAAATAGAAGCTGGAGGTGTAGTAGAGATTGCCCGACAGAGTCAGCCCGCCGCCGGCGAGGTCCAGCCGGTAGCTGGCGCCGATATTACCGGTGAAATCGGGCGCGCGCTGCATCTTGTAGCCGGAGGCGTCGGTGGAGGTCTGCGTGATCGCGCCCGGTCCGAACCCGCCCAGAGCGGTGGGGATGCAGGCCATCGCATTGCTCAGGTCCGCAATCGCCGGATCGCAATAGCTGTAATAGGGCGCGTTGGTGAAGGACTTGTACCGCGCATGAGTCCAGGCCGCACCGCCCAGCAGCGAGAACGCATCGCTGACCTTGTAGCGAAGCTGCGCCTCCAGCCCGTAGATTTCCGAGGACGCGGCATTGCGGATCTGCGCCGCGCCATTCTGATAGCTGGAAACCTGCAGGTTCTTGTAATCGTAATAGAAGCCCGCAAGATCGGCGGAGAAGCGGCGATCGTCGTACTTGAAGCCCACTTCGAAGGCATCGATCTTCTCGGGCTTCACCGGCTGCTGCGAATAGCCGCCGACGTTCAGGATGCCCGCCTTGTAGCCCCGCGTCCACGATGCGTAGAAGCTGGATTCCTCGCTGGGCTTGTAGCGGACCACCACGCGCGGCGTGAAGCTGTCGTTCTTCAGCGTATTGACCGGGATGCGCACGCCCGCGCCGCCCGAATAGGACACCGGCAGACCGTCCGGCCCGATGTAGGACGTGGTCGTCGCGTTGGTGACGAAGTAGGCATCGCCCACCGTGTCATGGCTGTAGCGGCCGCCCAGCGTGAAGAACAGCTGGTCGCTCACCGCATATGTCGCGTCCAGGAATGCGGCGTAGGACTTGGTCGTCGTGCTCGATCCGCCGAACGGGCCATAGGGCGATCCGCCGAAGCTGGCGCCGATGTCCCAGGTGTCGCGGATCTGGAAGTAATTGAGGCCCGCCGTCCACTGCAATGGCGATCCCGCCTTCGAATTGACGAGGAATTCCTGGCTCCAGGTCTCGTCATTCACGCCGACGAAAATGTTGAAGAACGGCAGCGCCGTCGCGTCCAGATCGCCGTGATAGGGCGACAGGTCCTTGCGGTACTGGGTGTAGGAGGTGAACTCCGCAAGGCCCAGATCGGCCTTCAAGGTTGCCTGAAGCGCGTCCGAATTGGTGCGGAAATCGACCGGGGTGTTGAGCAGGACTTGCCCCGGCTTGGTGGCATAAGTCGATGACGGCGCATAGAAATAGACCAGCGGCAGTCCCTGGGAGCTGGACGCCCCGTAGATCGCCTGACCAGCGGGCGAAACCTTGTCGAGGAAGCCCGCGCCGCCGCTCTTGTCGACATAGGCGTTCACCAGCTGGGTGGTCGGATCGTCGGTTTCCGCATGGACCCAGCGCAGCAGCAGCGAGACGTCGTCGGTCAGATCGGCCTTCATGCCCACGCGCAGCGACCAGTTTTCGTACCTGCCGATATTATCGTCATCGGTGGCAAGGTCGGTGAAATAGCCGTCGCCGCGGCGATAGAGCCCCTCCACGTCGATCGCGACGCGGTCGCTGATGCCGAAGGTGGCATAGGCCTGCGCTTTCAGCGCATTGAAGCGGCCATAGCTTACCTTGGCCTCCGCGCCGGTATCCGTGCTGGGATCGGCCGTGGTCACCAGGATCGCGCCGCCCGTGGTGTTGCGGCCGAACAGCGTACCCTGCGGTCCCTTCAGCACCTGGATATTGCGGACATTGAGCAGGTCGAAGTCCGACATGTAGGTATTGGCCTGGAAGAACCCATCGACATAGATGCCGACATTGGGGCCGCCGCCCGAAGTGGTTATGGCCGTGCCGACGCCGCGAATGGTAGGCTGCACCGCCGGTCCCTGGCTGTCGAAACGCAGGCCCGGCGTTACCCGCGCGGTATCGGAAAGCTGCTGGACATTGGCAGTCGCCAACTGCTCCGCCCCCAGCGAGGTGACGCTGATCGGCACGTCGCGCGACTGTTCGGCGCGGCGCTGCGCGGTGACGATGATCTCGGAGGAGGCGGCTGCCGGCTGCGGCGCGGCCTGATCCTGCGCATGTCCGACTTGCGGAAACATCAGCAATGCCGCCATCAATCCATAAAACGATGCAGCGCCCGCGAAACGCGCTTCAGCCATGACACTCTCCCCTGTTGCGCCTGACCCCGTGATCGGATCTGGCACCCCCGCAGCCGACTCCGGCCGGACCGCCAGAGCCTTGCCGGGCATTCTTCGGCCCGACTTGCTGGATCGGGACAATCCGTCCGGCGCGCGTTCCGACTTCGGCCGGGCGATGAAACGCGGTGGAGGCGCGCGAACGCTTGATCGAAACGCGCGGAGAAAGCATGCCTGAAAGGCGTGTCCCCCATCGTTCGAGGTTTACGGATGGAAATGGAAGCAAGGCACCCGGCTCCTCAGGGCGGCAGGGCTTCGAACAGCGAAGCCGGCGGCCATCTGCTGGGCGCGCGCCTGCTGCGCCACTTTCCCGAACTCGTCCGCGAACTGGGCGGCCAGCCGCAGGTCATGCTGGCCGGATCCGGGCTCGACGAAGCCGACTGCGAACGGGAAGGCGCCGCCTCTTACGAGCAGTGGATGGCCCTGGTGGACCGCGCCGCGCGGGAACTGGGCGCAGCCGATTTCGGCATGCGGCTCGCCCTGCGGCAGGGCGGCCGCGGCGTCTACGGCCGGCTCGGGACGCTCATGGCCCATGCCCGCACTTTCGGCGAAGCCACGACGCTGGCGGTGGTGCACAACAATGCCCACTCGCTTGCTGCGCGGGTCTGGAAAGCCGCGACGGCTTCCGGCGCCCATGTCTTCCTGGGGCACGACGTGCTGGTCGGCACTTTGCTGGGCCGCTGTCAGGCCGTGGAGCAACTCATGTTGCTGGGCCACCTCGGCGCCATGGTGCTCACCGGCGGCCGGGCGCGGGCCAGGGAAGTGCATTTCCGGCACGGCACCCTGGCAACGCTGCGCAGCTACCGCCGCTATTTCGGCTGCGAGGTGCGTTTCTGCCGCACCGAGGACGGCATAGCCTTCCGCGCCGCCGACATGGCCTTCCCCATCCATGACGCGGATGCCCACGCCCGCACCGAAGCCATCGCCCACTTGCGCTCGACCTTCCGGGATGTCCGTCCCTCGGTGAGCGCGCGGGTGCGCGGAATCGTCATGCAGTGGCTCAGCACCAACGAATGCACCAGCGAACGCGTCGCGCGGTTGCTGGCTCTCCACCCCCGCACGATGAACCGGCGCCTCCACGATGAAGGGACGAGTTTCCAGCGGATCAAGGACCAGGTCCGCTGCGATTACCTGGCCTATTACATCGGGCGAACAGACGTCGAATTGCAGGTCATTTCACGCCGGCTGGGCTTTGCCGAACAATCCGCCCTGTCCCATTTCTCGCAGCAGATGCTGGGTTCCAGCCCCCGCGACTTGCGGGCGCGCGCCTTGCGGGAAAGCGCTCTGGCCAGACTGTAAATCCGGCCGGGCCATGATTGTCCGGATACGACAAGTCTGATCCGGGCCGGTGCAGCATCTCTCCTTTGCATAACGAACGGAGGATGCACCTTTGGCTGAAACGGCAGAAGACGCGATCATGGACATCAGCGACGTCGAATGGCGGCTGGGCCATCAGGTCGGCGGCGGCGAGCTTTGGGAGCCCTGCAACAAGACGGATATCCGCCGCTGGGTCATGGCGATGGACTACGTCAACCCGCTGCACTGGGACCAGCGCTTCGCCCAGCAGAGCAAGTTCGGCGATCTCATTGCGCCGCAATCGATGCTGGTGGCGCTCGACTACGGCCATGGCAACAATCAGGCCTGCGTCGGACGCATCGAAGGCCAGCACATGATCTTCGGCGGCGAGGAATGGTGGTGGTACGGCACCAACGTGCGCCCCGGAGACCGGATTTCCCACGAGCGCATCTTCACGGGTTACAAGCTGACCGACACCCGCTTCGCCGGCCCCACCCTGTTCCAGCGCGGCGACACGATCCACCGCAACCAGCGCGGCGATCTCATTGCCAAGTCCTGCCCCACGGTCATCCGCTATCTTGCCAAGGAAGCGGAAAAGCGGGGAATGTACGCCTCCACCGCCGGCACCCCGCACAAGTGGACCCAGGCCGAACTTGCCGGGATCGACCAGGCGCGGCGCGATTGGTTCCTGTCCAACCGCGACGGCGTCTCCCCCCGGTTCGAGGCGGTCGCGGTGGGCGACAAGCTTCCGCGCCGCGTCATCGGCCCTCACTCGATCGCCAGCTTCACCACCGAATACCGCGCCTTCGTGTTCAACATCTGGGGCAGTTTCTACTGGCAGGGCATCGAAGGCGTGCCCGATTGCTGGGTCAATCAGGACATGGGCTGGATCGAGGGCTTCTCGTTCGACGAGGAAGGCGCCCTTGTCGACCCGCGCCTGCGCGACGGCCTCTACCTGGGCCCCTCGCGCGGCCATATCGACGACGGCCGCGCCAGCGAGATCGGCATGCACCGTGCCTATGGCTACGGCGCCACGATGGCCGCCTGGAACACCGATTATCTGGCCTTCTGGGCCGGCCACGACGGCATGGTCCGCCACGCCAAGAGCGAGTTCCGGGGCCCCGCCTTCGAAGGCGACGTAACCTGGATCGAGGGTGAGGTGATCGAGAAGATCGAGAATTCCGAGTGGGGTTTCCCCGTCGTGCGCATCGAGGTCCGCATGACCAATCAGGACGGGAAGGTCGTGGTGACTTCGGTCAACGAGGTGCAACTGCCACTCTGAATCGTCTCGATCAGATCAAAGCTGACGAGACGGATTTGAAGACGGATTCCAAACATTTTTCCAGGGGAGGAAACAGGAAATGGCAAACATCTACACGCGTTCGGCGACCCGGCTGGCACTGGGAGCGGCAACCATCGCGCTGCTACCCGCCGCAGCGATGGCCCAGACCGAGACCCAGGTGCCAGCTCAGGCGCCAGCTCCGGCGCCCGAGCAACCGCTGGCAGACCAGGTGACCAGCGAACCGATCGTCGTGATCGGCACGCTCATTCGCGGCATCGCTCCGGCCGGCAACAACGTCATCAATGTCGATACCGACCAGATCGCGGCCACCGGCGCGGCCTCGACCAGCCAGGTGCTCAGCACCATTCCGCAAGTCGGCAACTTCTTCAATGCCTTGCCCGCCGGCATATCGCAGCAGCCCGGCTCCAACGGGTCGAACCCGATCAACCGTCCCAACTTGCGCAACCTGCCCGGCGCCAACACCAGCGGCGGCGCCCAGACGCTGGTCCTGTTCGACGGCCAGCGTGTCGTCGGTGCGGGCATCCAGCAGGTCGCGGTGGATCCCGACATCATCGCGCCCGGCGTGATCGCGCGCGTCGAGGCCATGACCGATGGCGGCTCGGCGGTATATGGCTCGGACGCGATCGGCGGCGTCATCAACTTCGTCACGCGCGACCGGTTCGACGGCATCCAGGCCGATGCCCGCTACGGCATCGGCGAGGACTACCAGTCGATCGAAGCCAGCGCGCTGGCGGGCAAGGACTGGGGCTCGGGCGGTTTCTACGTCGCCTACGGCTACTCCCATCACGACAGCGTCTACGGCGTGGATCGGGACTGGGTGAAGCAGGTCGACTGGAACACCGACATCCCCACCGGCCGCAACTGCGCCGCGCCCAACGCGACCATCGGCACCACCGCCTATGTGCCTTCCGGTTCGGGCCTCGTCGCGGGCGGGCCCAATGTCTGCGATTTCTCGGATCCGGTCGCCATCTATCCGACTTCGACACTGCATACCGTGTTCGCCCGGCTCAACCAGAGGCTTTCCGGCGGCGTGAAATTCGACATGACCGCGCTCTACGCCAATCGCGCGATCAGCCAGGTCAACGGAACCCTGGGCACCGGCGCCCTGGGCACGGGTGCGGCAGGGCAGGCCACGCTGACGGCCGCCTCGCCGTTCTACCGCCCGACCGCAGACGCCAATGCCGGGCTGCCGCAAGTGGTCAGGTTCGATTACAGCCCGCTCTTCGGAACCCGGTCCGCCACCCAGCAGACCGATCTGGAAACCTGGCGCATTGCCCCTTCCGTCTCGGTGGAGCTTGGCTCGGACTGGGAATTCAGCGGTCTGTTCAGCTACGGCATCGCCACGACGTCCTTCAACAACGCCCAGATCAGCGCGGCCGCCCAGTCTGCCGCGCTCGCGGCGCGCACTCTCAATCCCTACGACGTCGGCGCCACCGCGCCCGGCGTGGCATCCGGATTGCTGCGCTATGCCAGCGGCAGCGGACGGAACGAGTTCTACGACTACCGGGCCATCGTCAATGGACCACTCTTCGCACTGCCGGGCGGCATGCTGCGCGCGGCCGCGGGCTACGAGCACATGCAGGACAATTTCACCCGCCGCACCACGAATGCATCCACTTATGCGCTCCAGAACCCGGCCACGTATATCCAGAAGGTGGATTCGGTATTCGGAGAACTGTCGATCCCGATCGTCGGCGATGAAAACGCGATGTCCTTCATCAACGAGCTGACCCTTTCCGCATCCGGCCGCTACGACAAGTACAGCGACTTCGGCGACACCTTCAATCCGAAGCTCGCCGCCACCCTGCGCCCGGTCGAATGGATCGCGATCCGCGGCAACTGGGGCAAGTCGTTCACGGCGCCTTCCCCGGTCGACCAGCTCGGCGTCCTGGCCTCCGCCGTGGCGACGGTGCCGGCTGCATTCCTGCGCACGCCCCCCGGCGTGACCGCGGCTCCGGGCGAAATCGGGCTGTTCGTTTCGGGCACCGCCCCGGGCCTTCAGCCGCAGAAGGCCACCAACTGGTCGATCGGTGCCCAGATCGAACCGCCGTTCCTGTCGGGGCTGACGCTGAATGTCAGCTATTACAACATCGACCTGAAGGGAACGATCGGAAGGCCCGTCACCGGCGCCGACCTCAGCGACTACTACGCCAATTTCCCGCAGCTCTATTCGGTGCGGCCCAGCGGCCAGGAACTGGCGGCCTATCTCACGCAGTTCGATCCGGCCAATTTCAACTTCACCGTGGCCAACCCGACCTCCACGGGCCAGGCGCTCATTACCTCGGGCGGCACCAGTTCACCGGTGCTGGTGGCGCTCGACACGCGTTCGCGCAACCTGGGCACCGCCACGCTGGACGGGATCGACTTTTCCGCGAACTACGTGCTCGACACCAGGTTTGCCTCGTTCGATGCGAGCGTGAACGGCAACTACCGTCTTTCGCAGGAATCGCGTGCCCTGCCCTCGCTGCCGCTGTCCGACGATCTCGCCTTCAACACCCCGGTGTTCCGCATCCAGGGCACTCTGGGAACCAGAGTTGGCGGGCTGCGCGCGCAAGTGATCTGGAACCACACGTCCGGTTACAAGCGCGGCCTTGTCGAATTCGGTCAGACCAAGGTTTCGGCCTTCGACACGATCAACCTGTTCTTCAAGTACGACGTCAAAGCGAAGTCCGCCTGGGCCAGCGACCTGTCGTTCACGCTGAATGTCCAGAACCTGTTCGATGTCTCGCCTTCCGAGTTCCGCTCGGCCGCGAGCCTCGGTTTCGACACTACCCAAGGGACGGGCTTCAGCATCGGCCGCATCGTCCAGTTCGGCGTCAGCAAGAAGTTCTGATCCGCAGGGCGCACCGTCCGGGCCAGGGCGCTCGGACGGTGCCGCTCCGAACCGTCAAGACCTGGGCCGGGGCGCCGTCACTCCGCAAATGCCAGCGATCCGCGTCTGCTGACAAAGCGCCAGACGCCGTCCGGCTCCAGGTGCAGTTCGTCATCGAAGTCACCCACCAGAACGGTCTCGCCGCGCTCGCCGCTATAGAGCACGACATAGCTGCGCGCACGGGCGCGCGACGCGCCGAGCACGTCGACGACGGTGTTGGCCATGATGTGGCGGGTACGCCGCGCCGGGCGGTCGCGAAAGAAAGCGCGTATGGCCTCGCGTCCGCAGACCGGGGCGCCGGGTGCCGTCGGCCGAGCGAACGTGCCGTCCTGCGTGAACATGGCAGCCAAGGCATCGTGATCGTGCGCATCGTTCGCTTGGGCAAAGCGATGGATCTGGCGCACGACGGCCTGCTCGATCGCCAGGCTCCCGGCAGCGCCGGGTATCTCCGAAGCGTTCGAAATATCTTGATCCTCGCGTGTCATGCGGTTCCTGCTTCCTTGTTCAGGGGCAATGCCATCCATCGTTCCAGCGCCGCGGTCACGGCTTCGGGCGCTTCCATCGGCGCCATGTGGCCGCTGCCGTCGAACACCGCGTAGAGCGAGCCCGGCAGCGCCGCGAGGATCTCCTCATGCTGGGCGGGCGGGCTCCACGCATCCTCGCTGCCGACGCCGATCAGCACCGGGCAGCGCACTGCGGCAAGGGCGGCCACGGCATCGGGCCGTCCCAGCAGCGCGGCGATATGGCCGCGATGGACCGCCGCGCCCATCCGGTGGACCATCGCATGAAGACGCGCGTTCAGTTCCGGATCGGCATCGAGGCGGCCCTTGCGCACCATGGGCGGGAGCCAGACGTTTGCCAGGGCCTCCATGCCTTCGCGCTCGCCAAGCTCGATCAGCGCCTGACGCCGCTCGGCCTCGCCCGGGCGGACGGGATGAATGCCGGTGTCCAGCAGCGCCAGTCGCTCGACCCTGTCCGGCGCCATCCGCACCGTTTCCAGCGCGACCCGCGCGCCCATCGAATGGCCGGCCAGCGAGAAGCGCGCGGGCGCCTGCTCCAGCACATGGCGCGCCATGGCCGCGATACTGTCGAAATGCCGCAAGTCGGGCACTTGAACCTCGTAGGATCGGCCAAGGTGCTCCACCTGATGTTCCCACACGCAGGCATCGCACAACAGGCCGGGAAGCAGGATGATCGTCTGTCGCACAAGCGCTCGCTGGTTGCCGGGTTGTCCCACCGGGTAGAGCACTGCGGGACGATCCGGTCCTATTCAATTGCCGCGCCACGTTATGCGCTTCCGGCATGTCGCCGCTATCGCAATTGGTGATAGCGGCCTCGGCGGAAAGCATACGCCCTATGGCCGGATCGATGCGTAACCTCTGCCCATCGGTTCCATCGGAGCCGCCAAGATAGAAGCGACCTGCACAGCAGGCGGAAGAGGATGCACCATGACAGCCGCACTGCGTTAGCCAGGCCCTTCGTGCCCGCCCTCCCCTGCATCGTGACGGGGAAAGCGCCGGGCATGTTCCTGCACCGACATACCCTTTTCCGATAGACGAGGATTCCCGAATGGCCCTTGGGCTTTTCCCAGAGATGACGGCTGCCTGCGCCCTGCTGGCGCTGGCCCAGCCCGCCTTGGCGCAGCAGGCCGGCGGCGAGGCGCCGAACCGCGATGCATCTTCCGCCGCGCCCGCCTCTGCAGTCCCCTCTGCGCCGGGTGCCCCGCCTGTCCTCACGCCTGTCCCCGTGCCGGTGATCGTGACTGCTGCCGCCGCGCAGGAACGCGCCGTGCGCCCCCTTCCCCCTGTGGAGATCGGCGCCCCGCCGCCGGTCCCGCCGCCCGCCTCGCCGCCTATCCCGGAGCCGGTACCGGGCGGGCGGACGGCAACGCCCTGCACCCCGCAGAGCCTGCGCTGGACCGAGGACTGGACCTGCCTGGCCAATCCCGCCAAGCGCACTTCTCCGCTGGAAGCGCTGCGCTATCTGCCGCTGGGCGACGATCCCGAGGTCTATCTCTCGATCGGCGGCGAGGCCCGCTACAACTATACGTACTGGAGCGCGCTCAACCTCGGCGCCAAGGGCAAGGACAAGCTCTCCGCCCTGCAGCAGCGCCTCCGCCTGGTGGCCGACCTGCACCTGGGCCGCAATGTGCGCGCTTTCCTCGAACTGGGCGACAACCGCGAATTCTTCGAGACATTCGCCACGCCGCCCAACCGCGACAAGTTGGACATCAACCAGGCCTTCATCGACGTGACGCTGCCGCTGGGCGACACCACCAAGCTGACCCTGCGTCCGGGCCGCTTCGAAATGCCGATCGGCAATGGCAAACTCGTCGGCCTGCGGGACGGGGTGAACGTGCGCTACGTCTATCAGGGCATTCGCGGGACGCTGATCGAGGAAGGAAAGTTCCGGGTCGATGCCTTCGCGGTAAAGCCGGTCACGTTCGAACCCGGCATGTTCGACGACGGCCCCGAGAATGGACGGCACTTCAACGGCGTCTACGTGGCCAGCGCACCGGGGCTGCTGGCGCCCAACCTGGCGGTCGACCTCTACTGGTACGATCTCTACCGCGAGAATGCCCGCTATACCACGCTGACGGGAACCGAAAGCCGCCAGAGCTGGGGCCTGCGCCTTTCCGGGCGCGCCCGCGGCTTCGACTGGGACGCGGAAGGCACCTACCAGAGCGGCAGCTTCGCCGGCCAGAAGATCCAGGCCTGGGGCATGCTGCTGGAGGGGGGCTATACTTTCGCCGATCTTCCGATGAAGCCGCGCCTCGGCGGCCGGTTCAACTGGTTCAGCGGCGACGACGATCCGAACGACGGCGAGATCGGCACTTTCGCGCCCCCTTTCCCGCGCACGCCGCTCTACAGCGATGCGGGATGGCTCAACATGTCCAACCTGATCGACGTGACGCCCACGCTGACGCTCAAGCCGAGCAAGAAGCTCTCGCTGGTCGGCGGACCGGAACTGTTCTGGCGCGCCACGGCCGCCGACGCGGTCTATGCCGGACCGACCAACTTTCCGCTTCTGCGCCCGACGGACGGCGGCCGCTTCGTGGGAACCGGGCTGAACCTCCAGGCCGATTATCTGGCGACGAAGAACCTCAGCTTCCACGCCTATTTCACACACTTCATCGCCAGCGATTCGTTGCAGTCCGGCGGCGGACGCAGTTCGGACTACTTCGGCTTCTGGGCCGATTTCCGCTTCTGACAGTCCATCACGCCAGGTTTTCGACGATGTCGCTTTCCTCCAGCCGGGCAACTTCGCGTTGCAGTTCGGCCAGCAGCAGCTTTCCAGCCTCGCCCAGCGGTCCGCGGTGGATGATGCCGGCCGGGCGCGGGGCTGACGGCACTGCCACCGGCAGGATGCGCATCGTGTCGCGCGCTAGGTCGCCCGCGACCAGGACTCGCGGCACGGCACTGACGAACGTGCCCGAAAGCAGCAGTTCGCGCATGAAGCCCACCGATGTCGATTGCACGGCCGCATCGGTATCCAGCCGAAGCTGTTCCAGTATCTCGCGCACGTCGCGTTCCATCAGCGTGCTGACCGACGGCAGCACCAGCGTATAGCGCTGCACGTCCGCGGCGCTGACGGAGGGAAGCGCGAAAAGCGGATGGTCGCTGCGGGCCACCAGCGAGATCGGCTCGTCGTACAGCACGCGCCGGACCAGATTGTCAGGCTGCGACGGGGGATAGAGGCGGCCGACGATGACGTCGATTTCGCCTGACAGCAGCGCCGGGATCATCTGGTCGGTCTTGCCCTCGATGACAGAGATCGTCAGGCGGGCGGCCTGTTCGCCGGCATTGGCCAGAACGGCAGGCAACAGGCCATGCGCGGCCACCGGGAGCGCGCCGACGCGGATGGTTCGCCGCTGGCCATCGGAAAGCCGGTCCAGCTGCCCTTCCAGCTCGCGAATGGTGGTCAGCAGCTTGCGCGCGCCCGCGGTGAGGACCGCGCCCGTGGCATTGGGCCGCACGCCGCGAGGATGGCGCTCGAATATTTCGGCGCCGATGATTTCCTCTACCTCCTGCAAGGTGCGCGACAGGGCTGGCTGGCTGACCCGCAACGCACGCGACGCGCGGAGCAGGCTCTTGTGCTGCTCCAGCGCGTCGATCACCCGCAGATGGCGGATCTTCAACCTTTGTTCGAGATAGTGCGCCAAGTCAGGATGCCACCATGCCATTGGGGTCGATGACGAACTTGGCGGCGGCGCCCTTGTCGAAAGTCTCGTAGCCCTTGGGGGCATCCTCCAGCGAGATCACTTGCGCGTTGACGATGTCGGCGATGGGCAGACGGTCGTGCAGCAGGGCCATCATCAATTGCCGGTTATATTTGAGCACGGGAGTCTGACCGGTGTGGAAGCTGTGCGACTTCGCCCAGCCCAGCCCCAATCGCAGGCTGAGATTGCCGGTCTTCGCCTGCGCCTCGTGCGCGCCGGGGTCTTCGGTGACGTAAAGCCCCGGAATACCGATGGAGCCCGCCGCGCGGGTCACTTCCATCATCTGGTTGAGCACGATGGCGGGCTGCTCCTTGCCGCCGTGGCCGACCGCCTCGAAGCCGACCGCGTCGATGGCGCTGTCCACTTCGGGCACGCCGACCACCTGCTCCACCAGGTCGCCCAGCCGATCGTGGCTGGAGAGATCGATCGGCTCGAAACCGACCTTCCGGGCATGGGCCAGGCGATCCGGGTTGAAATCGCCGATCATCACCACGGCCGCACCCAGCAGGCGGGCGGAAGCCGCTGCCGCCAGCCCCACCGGCCCCGCCCCCGCCACATAGACGGTCGAACCGACGCCCACACCCGCGTTGAGCGCGCCGTGGAAGCCGGTGGGCAGGATGTCCGTCAGCATCGTCAGGTCGCGGATCTTCGCCATGGCCCGGTCGCGGTCGGGAAACTTGAGCAAATCGAAGTCGGCATAGGGCACCATGACGTAGCGCGCCTGTCCGCCGATCCAGCCGCCCATGTCGACATAGCCATAGGCCCCGCCCGCACGCCCGTCGTTCACGGTGAGGCATACCCCGGTGTCGCCGTGGCGGCAGGTGCGGCAGCGGCCGCAGGCGACGTTGAACGGCACCGAGACCAGATCGCCCACGTCGAGCATCTCGACATCGGCGCCCTTCTCGATGACTTCGCCGGTGATCTCGTGACCCAGCACCAGACCCGCCGGAGCGGTGGTTCGGCCACGCACCATGTGCTGATCAGATCCGCAGATGTTGGTGGTCACGATCTTGAGAATGACCGCGTGATCGATCTTCCGGCCGCGCGGATCCTCGAACTTGGGGTCGGGGATGTCCCGGACCTCCACTTTGCCGGGTTCCAGATAGACGACGCCGCGATTGCTGCTCATGCAGGTTCTCCCATGGAAAGTTCAGGTCCGGCGAAAGCAAAGGCATCGTCGCCTCGCCAGGCCGGTTCGATCGTCACGCTGCCCCCCGCCACGCGCGAGACACAGGCGCACATCTGGCGGTTTTCACGGTGCTGGCGCGAAGAGAAGAAGACGTCGCGGTGATCCATCTCGCCTTTCGCCTCGACGATATCGACCGCGCAAAGGCCGCATTCTCCGCGTCTGCACTCGAAAACGACCTCGACGCCTGCCGCTTCAAGCGCATCCAGCATGGATTCGTTCTCGCGGACCAGCACTTCTGCGCCCAGTCGCGGGACCTTCACGGTGAACGCCTTGGCCGGATGGCTACCGCTCGAACCGAACGTCTCGTAGCGCAGCTTGGAGCGCGGACGCCCTGCTTCCTCCCAGGCGCCGCGCACGGCTTCCATCAATCCCAGCGGACCGCACATGTAGAGTTCACCGTCCAACGGCATGCGGCGGATCTCGTCCGCGATGTCGATCTGCTCCCCTCGGTCGGATGCGAAGAGGGTCAGCCGATCGCCCAGGAAGCCTGTCAGTTCCTCGCCATAGGCGAACTCGTCGGCGGAGCGGGCCGCGTAGACCATCCGGATGTCCGCACCGCGCGCGGCGAGCTGCGCGGCCATCGCCACCATGGGCGTAATGCCGACACCTCCGGCCACCAGCAGGTAATGCGGAGCGCCATGCATGAGCGGAAAATCGCAACGCGGCGGCGCGACGGCCAGTGCGTCGCCCGATCGAAGGCGCCACATATAGGCCGAGCCGCCCCGGCTCTCCGGCTGGCGCTTCACGGCGATGCGCAACGTGGAAACCTCCTGGCCGACGACCGAATAGGACCGCTGGTCGATCCTGCCGCCGACATCGACTTGCACCTTGACGTGACTGCCGGGCGGGCATGCGGCGGCGCGATCGAGGACGATGCCGAATTCTCGAATGGTCGGCGTGACATCGCGGATGGAGGTCACGCGGCCCGATTGCCAGCCGGCCGGAATCTCGCCGCTCATTCCGCAGCCTCCGCCAGGACCGGCCCATTTTCCGCTGCTATCATGCGATCAATCACGCGGCGCGCCCACATCGAACCGGCATCGATGTTGAGGTTGTAGAAGACGTGATCCGGATGCTCGTCGATGGCGCGCTGCTGCGCTTCGATCACCGTCTCGTCTTCCAGCATGATGCCGCCGCCTGCATTGAGGACGCGGCGCGTATGGCCCTGATCGCCTATGTTGTAGTTCCGGAGATGGGCCCAGAAATAGTAGCAGGTCTTGTCGGTCGAGGGTGTGGGCAGATGCAGCACCCGCATGTCCACGCCTTGCGAGCGGTCCCCCTCCGGCGCGCCGGTTCCGGCGGGTGCGACGCCCACTTCCAGATAGATCACCGAAGGCGCCAGGAAGTTGATGACCTGCCAGCGATCGGTCTTGCCGGGCTTGCCGAGCTGCCCCGCCCAGAACGGCGGCGCCTCCTCGTCCAGCACCCAGCGCTCGACGCGCGCGGTGCGTTCGCCGTGGTAGGCATCGAACGGCGCCTCGGCGAGCGCCTCGTTGCCGATGCTGGAGGAATGGACGAACGTCTCGTGAGTCAGGTCCATGAGATTGTCGATCACCAGGCGGTAGTCGGCCTTCACCTCGGTCATGCTGCCGTCGCCCGCCCAATCCGGGTGGTCCGGCCACGGCAGGTCGGGGATGAGCGCCGGGTCGGCCAGCGCGGCATCGCCCGGCCAGACCCAGACGAAGCGGTGGCGCTGCGCCACCGGGAATGCGCGCACGCAGGCCGAGGGGTTGATCGTCTCCTGCGAGGGCATGTGCGTGCAGCGCCCGTTGGGGCCGAACACCAGCCCATGATAGCCGCAGCGGACATCGTCACCCTGGAGCGTGCCGATCGAGAGCGGAACCAGGCGGTGCCAGCAGGCATCCTCCAGCGCCACCGGCGTGCCGTCCTGCCGCCGATAGAGCACCATCTTGCGGTTGCAGATCGTGCGCGACAGCAGGCTGCGCCCAACTTCCGCGTCCCACGCGGCGACATACCAGGCGTTCATCGGAAATGTCTGTGTTGTCATGGTTTTTCTCCCAAGCCCCGCTTCACCGTGCGTGCGGCACGGCGCGGGTCTGCATGAATTCCTCGAAGCTCTCGCCGCGCATGATCGCGTAGACTTCCAGATTGGTTTTCCTGACGACGCGGGCCCACTTCTCGAGCACGAAGAAGTTGACGCCGGCCTGGACGATGCCCAGCCAGTCGCGCGCGCGCACCAGCGCCATCTCCTCCTCGTCGAGACCCGCCGCGCGCATCGCCGCTTCCTCGTCGTCCCAGAAGGCCTGGCGCGCCTCGGGCCGGATCATGTTCCAGAAGAAACGATTGAACGCGAGGCGGCGATTGCAGGTGCGCAAGTCGAAGACGTAAGTGCCCTCGGGCATTCCCTGGGTCTGCGGGTTCTGCGTGAACATCAGGCGACCTCCTGCTCGCGTTGCTGCGCCGCCGCCGCAGTCTCGCGTTCCTCGTAAGTGACGACGGTCATCGCCGTGGTGGTCATGAGGTAGTAGTTGCGGTGCATCTCCTCCAGCGAAGCGCCCAGCGCGCCGCGCATCGCCAGCCACATGATCTGCTCGACGCTTTCCGCGCCGCCCAGTCGCACGTAGTCCGCATGGGTAAGCTGAGTCAGCCGCTCGGGATCGTCACGCAAGGTTTCAAGGAAATCGAGATCCCATTCGGTATTGTTGAAGCCCGTGCGCTCGCCGTGGATCTGGTGCGAAAGGCCCCCTGTGCCGACGACGACGACCTTCAGATCCTCAGGGTAACTTTCCACCGCGCGGCGCACCGCCTGCCCCAGCCGGTAGCAGCGCCGGGCCGTGGGCAAGGGATATTGCAGGACGTTGATGGCGATGGGCACGACGGTGCCGGGCCAGTCCGGCTCATGCGGCCAGAGCAGCGGCAGGGGTGAAGCTATGCCATGGTCGATCGGCTTGTTCTGGAAGAACGCCAGGTCGAATTCCTCGTTCACCAGCGCCTCGCCGATATGCGCCTGGAAGTCCACGTCCCCCCGGATATCCGGAAGGCCCCGAAGGCCCGCGCCTTCGTCAGCAATCGGGAAGCGCTCGCCCACGCCCAGTGCAAACGTCGGGTAGAGGTCGAAGAACAGCGTGGTCGCGTGGTCATTGTAGAAGAACAGCAGGACGTCGGGCTGCTTCTCGGCCAGCCATTTCGCAACGGGCTTATAGCCCTCGAACAGCGGGGCCCAGACCGGGTCCTCCTGACGCCCCTTGTCGTAGGCGACGCCGATGGTGGGTACGTGCGACGTGCCGATACCGCCGATTATTCTGGCCATGTCTGTCTCCTCAGAGCCCGCGGGCCTGCTCGGCCTCGGCCCGTTCGAAGATCGAACGGCGCATCAGCAGGCCGGGCTTGTCGGGGGCGAAATTCAGGTCGAACTGCGGTTCGGCATCCTGCGCGACGGTCTGCGCAATCCATTCCAGCGCATCCACGTCTTCGAGGTACGCCTTCTCGGATGCCGTGCGCAGGAACTCGTCCGCCTGCTCGTCCTCCAGCTTCCGGTCGCGCGAATTGAACCACCAGTAGTGGAGCGAAGTCTGCGTCTCCGGCGTGATGAGATGAGTGATGTTGAAGCGGTACTTCTTCGGCGCGCCCGAAGCGTCCGCGTTGTCCGTGACGCTGGCATAGGCGGTGTGCAGCGCCGGGGAGACGTACCGCGCTTCCGAGAAGCGATCGACGCGCTTGTCCATCAGCCCCATCGGCACGCCGTAGATACCCGGCGGCGGCGCGTCCCTGAGCGCGCGGTAGATGACGACGACATCGCCCTCCAGCCGCACGTCCAGCTTGGACCGCGCGAACTCCGGCGTGCCCACCGTGCCGGGGTGAAGAAACGGAAAATGCGTCTGGTCGAGCAGGTTCTCGTGCATCGCCACATAGTCCGACTTGATGTGGTAGGCCCCGCGCACGCTCTTCCATTCGGGACTTGCCAGCCAGGACGTATCCGGGATCAGCGCCTCGTCCGCATGGTCGGGGTCGCCCATCCAGATCCACACCAGCGGGCCGCGCTCCGCGGTGGGGAAAGCGGCGACATTGGCATTGGTCGGCACGATCGGCATCGAGGGCATGGCCAGGCAGCGCCCCGAAGGATCGAACTGCATGCCGTGATAGCCGCAGACGAGCACATCCCCCTCCAGCCGCCCCTTGGCGAGCGGGAACGAGCGGTGCGGGCAGCGGTTGCGCACCGCCACCGGCTCTCCCGCCAGTGTCCGGTAAAGCGCGACGTCCACACCCAGCAGCCGGCGGCTGATGATGTCGCGGCTGATCTCGTCCGCGAAGCCGGCGACGTACCAGCAATTGCACACGAGCGGCGTGTTCTGGTCGGCAAAGCGGCCCATTTCCAGCGGAGAGGCGGCGGCGGGGATGGCGGTCATCTGGTTCATGTCGGGTCTCCGGTCAGGCGTCGAGTACGAGGGTGCCGCCGGGCAGGCGCGACACGCAGATGCACAGCGTGTTCCCTGCGGCGCGTTCCTCGTCGGAAAGATAGCTGTCGCGGTGGCTGATCCGCTCTCCCCCTTCCAGGATGGAGAGCGGGCACAATCCGCACTCCCCGCGGCGGCAATCCGAGAGGACATCGATGCCGGAGGCGGTCAGGGCGTCGAGAATGCTGGTATCGCGGCCGACCTCGACAGTGCGGCCGGTGCGCCGCAGTTCGACGGCGAAAGGCGCATCGTCGGGAGCGGGACCGGCGGTGAACCGCTCCGAACGCACGCGCGCATCGGGCCAGCCCAGCATCCGCGCGGCAGCGTGGACGGCCTCGATCATCTGCAGGGGACCGCAGACGTAGACCGTGGTGTCGTCGCTCTGGGCGGCGAGCAGTGCGGCCATATCGAGGTGGTCGGTCGCAGGATCACCGCTGACGTGCAGCCTGCCCGCCGCACCTGCCAGTTCCATCGCTTCGGCGGCATAGGCAAGCTGGTCCTGCGTGCGGCCGGCATAGACGAATGCGAAGGGCCGCCCTCGCCGCACCACGCTTCGCAGCATCGCGTAGATGGGCGTGATGCCAATGCCGCCGGCGATCAGGAGGCTACGGCGGTCGCGCAAGTCGAGCGGGAAGTTGTTCTTGGGCCGCGAGACCTTGAGCCGCGTTCCCGGGGCGAAAGTATCGTGGATATGCGCCGACCCACGCTGGCGATCCTCGCGCTGGACGGCGATCCGGTAATGATCGGCCCGATCGTCCGCGAGCCCCTGCCCGCCGACAAGCGAATAGTGCCGCACGATCGGCCCGCTGAGATCGGAATGCGTGTGCAGTTCCACATGCGCACCCGGCGCGCCGCGAGGCAGCGGAGAACCGTCTGCCGAAGCCAGGACGTACTCCCGGATGCGCGGCGTGAGCTGGCGCACGCCTGCCACCACCATGTCGATCAATTGCCCGTGCACCGGCCTCTCCTTGTTAGCCCGTTCCTGTGGAACCGATTGCGATCTCAGCCGCGATTCGATGCCTGGATAATCACTTTGGATCCAAAATACGTCAATACCTTTCGATAATTGTCGATTTATGGCGCGTTTGGATCCCATAATTGGATCCACGGAACTTGGCGGGTCCGCAGCAGGTGTGTAGGTTCGCCGCCATGACCAGCTCTCTTCAGGACGACGCCACCACCCTTCGTGCCAAGTCTTCGGCGCTGACCCGGCTGCGCGAAATGATCCTGCGCGGCACATTGAAGCCGGGCGAGCGGCTGCGCGAGGTCGAACTGGCGGAGCGGCTTGCGATGTCCCGCACGCCGATACGCCAGGCGCTTCCGGCGCTGGCGCTGGAAGGCCTGCTGGTCCAGGCGGGGGTGCGCGGCTATGCGGTTCGTTCGTTCACGCGCGCCGAAAGCCTCCAGGCCCTGCATCTCCGCGCCATGCTGGAGGGCTATGCCGCGCGCAGCATCGTGCTGGCCGGGCGAGGCAAGGCGATTGCCGATGCGCTGGCCCCGCTGATCGCCGAAGTGGACGAACTGCTGCAGGCCGGGACATTGTCGGAAGTGCTGGAAGAGCGTTATGGCGAACTCAATGAGCGCTTTCACACCGCTGTCGTGGAAGGCGCCGACGATCCCCTGCTGCGGGACCTCATCGCCCGCTGCAACGTCGTGCCCTTCACATCGCCGGCGGTCATCGCTTTCGAAGAACTGGACGACGCCGAGATCATGGACCTCATGCGCTATGCCCAGCGCCAGCATCACGCGATCGTCAATGCGCTGCGCGCGGGCGACGCCCTGCGCGCCGAAATGCTGTTTCGCGAACACGCGACCACGCAGGAAAGTAGCATGGCCATGGGCGAAACGCTTCGGCGTTCCCTCTAGCCACCGCGCCGCTATAACAGGAGCGGCATAGCTCCCAGCATGAATGCGATACGGGCGTTCGCAGGCAGCATGCCTAGCATCCCCCCCAAAGCACCGCTTCAGCGGATGCTGACTGGAGAGGATGACCATGGCAAGTGTCACGGCGGCAGGGCCGCCCACCATCGGGACCGACGATCGGGAGACGATGTCCGTCTTCCAGATCGCCGCTATCGGCGTCTGCGTATTGATCAATGCGCTCGACGGCTTCGACGTGCTGGCAGTGGCCTTCACCGCGCCGGCCATATCGCGCGAATGGGGCCTGGCACCGACCCAGGTGGGAGGGCTGTTCAGCGCCGGGCTGGCGGGAATGGGCATCGGCGCGTTCACCATCTCTCCGCTCGGGGACAAGCTGGGGCGGCGGCCGGCGATCCTGTTCTGCCTGGCCCTGCTCGCCGCCGGCATGTTCGCCTCGGCCTTTGCCGGCGATCTCGGCCAACTGGCAGCGACCCGCGTGCTGACCGGCCTCGGCATCGGCGGCATCCTGGCGAGCATCAACACGGTCGTGGCGGAATATGCGTCTCCGCGCCGGCGCAGCCTTGCGATCTCCTGCATGGCGCTGGGATATCCCGTCGGCGCGACTGTCGGCGCGCTGGCCGGCGTGCCGCTGATCGGGGCTTTCGGGTGGAGATCGATCTACCTGCTCGGCGCGGCGGCGGCTGCCCTGCTCGTCCCCCTGGTGCTCTGGCTGCTGCCCGAGTCCATCCAGTTCCTTTCGGCGCGCCGCCCGGCAGGCGCGCTCGACAAGATCAACCGGGTCCAGCGCAAACTCGGCCGCGCGCCGCTAGACAGGCTGCCGCCGCTCGCGGCCCGGACGGCCGAGAACCGCCCCGGCTTTGCCGATCTTTTCCGCGGCCCGATGCTCGCCGCCACTGTCCTGGTCATGCTGCTCAACATGTGCGTGATGGCAACGGTCTACTTCGCGATCAGTTGGACGCCGAAGATACTCTCGGAACTGGGCTTCAGCGACAGTATCGGTATCTACGCCTCCATGATGATGAACGTCGCGGGCGCCATCGGCTGCCTTCTGTTCGGATTGCTGGCGAACCGCTTCGGCCTTCGCAACTTGTCCGCAGCGGTATTCGTGGGCATGGGGCTGGCTCTCACCGCCTATGGACTGGCGCCGCCGCGCGCCGTCGCCCTGATCGCGGCGGCCTTCATCACCGGCTTCTTCCTCAACACCGCGATCACCTGCCTCTACACCATCCTGCCGCAAGTGTTCCCGCCCGAGATGCGGGCCACGGGGACGGGGATCGGCCTGGGGGGCGGGCGGATCGGCGCGGTGGCCGGGCCCTATCTGGCCGGCATGCTGATGGCCGCCGGCTGGAGCCGCGCGGCCTATTGCATCGCCCTGGCAGTGCCGATGATCGCCGCCATCGTCATCCTCCCCGCTCTCCCCCTCGGGCGCGGGGCCGGTCGGCGCGAAGAGCGATAGCGCCCCCGTGGACGTACTGTCCGGCCCCGCCGACCTGCCGGAAGATCAGGCGATCAGCCAGGTTCCGTCGGGTTCCTTGTGCACCACATTGTTCCAGAGATAGCTCTCGCCGCTGTCTTCCGCCGTGAACAGGATGTCGAACCTGAACTCGTTGGCGGCGACGCGCTTCCAGTTCTGGATGCGGGTGACCGTGACGCACCCCGACATGTCGTGGTGGCGCATGCGCTTGGCCGGGGACATCGCGCCGGCCCAGCCGTTGAACATGGCGGTCCCGCGCGATCCGACGAATTTCTCGACCAGTCCTTGCGTGGCCCTGTCGTCCTGCACGCACATGAGGGTGGCGATGTAGGGGCGCAAGGTGGGCAGCGCTGCGGCCACGTCCGCCTTCAAGGCCGGAGGCGCCGAGGCCAGCGCCTTTTCGAGCGCCTGCACTTGTGCCTGCTCGGGCTGCGCGAGCAGCGGGGAACGCGCCGCGTCTGCCTGCGCCGGAAGGCCCGCAAGTCCGGCGATCATCAGCGTTGCCGCAAATCGAGTCTGTATCATTTCAAATTCCGCCGTGGGGCCGATCCGAGCGGAAGCCGGTCGGTCGGTCGGTTTTCCATCGAGGCCCCGCTTTCCATCCAGGCGGGGCGCCCCGGCGGGCAGGTCGACGCGGATCGTCGCCCTGCCCGGCCTGCGTCAGATCCAGGTGCGACCGTCCGCACCGCCGCAGCCATAGGGCGGCAATTGGCTTTCGAAACGGGCCTTCAGCTTGTGGCAGCCCCAGGTCTGCAGCGGGCCCGGCATATAGCCGTTGAGAGCGATGCCCACTTCGTCATAGGGGCTCTCGGCCTGGGCAACATACATGTACCAGCGTCCGCCGAACATGACCGTAAACGCGACCAGCACGACGACGATCACTTGAATTACCTTCTGAATTTTCATTCTCCTCAAGAGCTTAATGGGGGAAACACGGTCCGTTGGACCTAAATCAGGAAGCCTGCAAGGGGCTGGCCGCCAGAGGCCCGCGCGTATCGGCCCGGGCTTCCGGCCATGCGGCCGCGATCCGCGGCCATGCCGCGGCCAGATCCTCCGGCGTCGCGGCGGCGAGCGCGTTCAGGTCGCGGGGATAGGTCACGCCTGCCGCCTCACGGGCCTGCGTCGCGGCAAATTGACCGTTCGCGGCGCGCAGGACCCATCCGCTGGCGGTGCAATCGGGCGCCACGAGATAGAGCGCGCCGGGCGCGACGGCGTCGGGCCGCAGTTCGTCCGGCTCGCCTTCGACGCCCCACATGCGGGTCTTGGCCACGGGCGAGATCACATTGGCGGTAATGCCGTAAGGCCGGCCTTCGTGGGCGAGCATATTGGCGATACCGATCGCCGCCATCTTGGCCGCGCCATAAGAGGCCAAGCCCGCCTGCGCATATTGCGGGTAGATCGCCCGATCGGACGTGGTGAGCAGGATGCGCCCGAACGCCGCTTCACGCATGGCCGGCCAGGCCGCCTGCACCAGCCACAATGGCGCATCGACGCCGACCTGCATCATCCGCGCGTGGAAATCGGGCTCCAGTTCCTCGATCGGCTGGTAGCCCACCCACCCCGCGTTGTGGATGAGGATATCCAGCCGGCCGTGGACGCCTATCGCTTCGGCCACCAGTTCATGGCAGGCCGCGCGGCTCGCCGTGTCGCCCGGCGCCGCGAAGACCGTTGCGCCGGCTTCCCGCAGCGCCCGCGCCGCAGCCTCCGCCACTGACGGATCCCGGCCCGAACCATCCGCCAGCGTGCCGCTGTCCTGCAGGATGACGGTCGCTCCGCGCGCGGCCAGGCCCTTTGCATAAGCAAGGCCCAGCCCGCGTCCGGCGCCGGTCACCAAAGCTACTCGTCCGGAAAAATCGATCATGCCTGTCCTCGTTCGCGGCGGAAATGGCGGCAAGGCACGGCCCGGTCCAATATCGATGACAGGCCGCCGTGATAGGCGCAGGCTATCGAAGCAGCGCGGCCTCCAGTCGGGAGGTCGCTGCCGGGACGCTGCCTTCGGGACGGCAGAGCAGAAGATCGAAGCGCGCGGTGTCCCCGGCAATCGGGAAATAGGCGATTTCGGCGGCGCGCACCTGCCGCATGCTGGCCGGCACGATCGCCACGCCCGCCTCCACCGCGACGAGCGAAAGCACGGCATGCATGCTGTGCGCCTCCTGCTCCACTTGCGGCGCGAAGCCCTGCTCGCCGCACAAGTTCACGACCTGGTCATGGAAGCCCGGCCCCTCGCTTCGCGGCCAGCATACGAAGGGCTCGTGGACCAGACGGGAGACACTGACGGCGTCGCCGCCCGCCAGCGGATGACCGACCGGCAGGGCGATCGCCAGCCTGTCCTCGTCGAAGGAGGCCGTGCGCAGCCCGGCAAGGTCGAACAGCGGCGGAACCACGATCCCCAGATCGAGCGTGCCCTCTCGCAGCGCGCGAACCTGGGCGACCGTGGTCATCTCATGCAGGTCCACCCGCAGATCGGGGCAGGCCCTGCGAAAGGCGCGCAGGGCGGCGGGCAAACGTCCGTACATGGCGCTGCCGACATAGCCGAGCCGCACTTTGCCGCGCTTGCCTTCCGCCGTGTCGCGCGTGAGCGCCAGCGCTTCTTCCGCCGCCCGCATCAGCCGCCTGGCCTGCTCCAGCATGACCAGCCCCGCAGGCGTCAGTCGCACGGTCTTGCGGCCGCGCTCGATGAGCGTGGCGCCGACTTCCTCCTCCAGCCGCCGGATCGCCGCCGTCAGCGGCGGCTGCGACATGCCGAGCCGGGTGGCCGCCCGCGTGAAATGCAGCTCCTCCGCAACGGCCACGAATTGCCGCAAGAGGCGCAGATCCATGCGGGGCGGTTCGTATCCTGCCATGTTCGCCCATCATCCTTTCACCGAACGATCGGGCGCGATAGTCGGCTTGGGGCGAATTGGCGACCTTGCAATCGCGCGGGACGGCCGGAATGCGGCAATCCCGCTTGCCGGGCGGGCGGCGCTGGTCCACTTTCGACATGCGGCCGGACACCGCCTCCTGGGAGTTTTCATGGCGCTGCATCATCGGCTTCTCGGCAAGGCGGCGCGGATCGTCTGGAAAGTGACCAGGCCCCGGACCATCGGCGTCCGCGCCGTCCTGCTGGACCGGGACGACCGTGTCGCCTTGGTGCGGCACACTTATAAAGACCAGTGGTACCTGCCGGGCGGCGGAGTGAAGAAGGGAGAGAGCGTGGAGGCGACCCTGCTGCGTGAACTAGAAGAGGAAGTGGCGATCTCCCGCCCCGCGATCGAACGCATACTAGGCGTCTACCACAGCCGGGGCGAGGGCAAGGACGACCACATCGTCATCTACGTCGCCCGTACTCCGCACGGAAGCGCGGACGGCCTGAAGCGCAACGATACGGCCGAGATCGCCCAGGCAGGCTGGTTCGCGCTGGACGGCCTGCCGACCACGACTTCCCCCGCAACCTTGCGCCGGATCGCGGAATATCGCCAAGGTGCGCTGGGCGGCGGCACCTGGTAGACAGCTTGCGCTTGACGGCGATGGCCGTGGATGATGGAATCGCCGCCGTGAACGACAGCGCCCCGGATTCCGATTCCACACCCGACCCCAAGGCTAGCGCCGCAGCCGAAGCCCGTGCCAACGAGGCCGCCGCGATCCGGCGCCGCTGGATAACCCTGGGCGAAGTGCTGACAGTGATCGCCGTCACCATTTCCGGCCTGACTCTATGGAACAGCTGGAGCCAGCGCAGCGAAACCGAGGCGTCCAAAAGCGCCGATGCCCGCCGCGCGTCTACACAGGCGGCGACACTCGTGCTCGTGTCGTCAGGCTCCGGCGGCGATCAGATCGCGCTCAGGCCCGCCTCTGCCGACCAGTCCGTCCAGAGCCAGCGCCTCGCCTTCCCCTCGCCGCTCGGCATCTCGCCTGCCGAAACCACAGGAGAGCCCCGGATCGAGGCTTCCTGGTTCGAGCGGGCACTGAAGAAAGCCCGCAATGAAGCCCACTTGCCCGATGACAGCCGAGGCGACGAACGGCTGCCCGTGGCCATCACCACCCGCTTCCTGGTGGACGGCACCGCGCATGAGGACGTGGCGATCTACGATGTCGGGTACAGCATCTCGGGCCACTGGCTAGGCGGGCACAGCATCACCTTGCGCGGCGTGTCGCTGGTCTCGCGGGTGAGCGCGCGCGGTGCGCAGGCCGCGCTGGATGCGCGCTGGGCCCGGTTGCTGCCCGCGAAAGAGACCGCCGGCAAATAGCGCCGGCCGTGCGACGCCCCCGCGCCTATCCCGGCCGTAACAGCCTGGATCCGGCCCGGTGTCAGCCCTTCAGGAACGGCTGGCCTTCGTGCGCCACGAGCAGGTCGTGCATGTCGGCCGCGTGATCTTCTTCGTCGGCCAGGATGTGCTCCAGCATGATGCGCGTCGTGGGATCCTTGTCGCCGAAATAGCGGATCAGCTCCTGATAGTGCTCGATCACCAGCCGTTCCGCGATCAGGTTCTGCTTGATCATCTCCACGAGGTTTCCGCCGTCACCATATTCCGTCGCCGAGCGCGACGCGAGGCCCTCTGGGTTCAGGTTCGGCTCGCCGCCCAGCTGATCGATGCGGTTTGCCGCCATCAGCATGTGGTCGTGCTCGCTCTTGGCGTGTTCCTCGAACTCGGCCGCGACGCTCTTCGAGGTGATGCCGTCGGCCGCGATGGCGTGCATCTGGTAGCGCAGGACGCAGACGAGTTCCGTTGCCACCACTGTCTGCAGCAGCTCGATCGTCTTTTCGACATCGCCCTGGTAGCTGGGCATCACCGCCCCGTCGTCCAGCGACTTGCGGGCACGGGCCCGCAGGGTTTCCACGTCGGTCAGAAAGGCGCTGCGGTCCTGGGTCGTCTTCGTCATGGTCGTTTCCTCGCTAGGGGAGTGTTGGCGTTGCAATGGTTGCGCAGGCGCGCTTGTTCCCCGCGAACGACTCTCAAGACGCATCGCCCGGAAAGCCCGCTTTCGCTGCGGGTCCGACCGGCTTTCTCCCCAACGCGCCGGGCGGCACCACCCGCGCCCCTGATCCTGTGACGATGACCCCAGGCGCCGGAAAGAACTTCGCCATGACGATCATCGGACCGTGATCGGCCATTTTTACAACAGGTGTGTTGGAAATATAAGAAGCGCCCGGTACACCCGCGATCATCCGCAACGAGAGGATCGCTCCGTGCCTGACGCCGCTTCGAGTTTTCAGCGCATCCCGCCCGATGAACTGGCATGGCTGGGCACCGGGCCGATCCCGGCGCGGGCCTATCACGATCCCGCTTACTTCGAGCTGGAACGCCAGGCGGTGTTCCTCAAGAGCTGGATCCATGTGGCGCATGTCTGCGAATTGCCGGAACCGGGCTGCTTCGTGCGCCGCGATCTGGAATTTGCGAGAGCTTCCCTCCTGATCGCGCGCGGCAGGGACGGCGTGCTGCGGGCGTTCCACAATGTCTGCACGCACCGCGGGACGCAGCTGGTGGAGGAGGCGTCGGGCCGCCAGTCGAAATTCACCTGCCCCTACCATATGTGGACTTACGGAACCGACGGCGCGCTGCTGTCCGCGCCGGACTTCGAGGCTTTCCATCTCGACAAGCCCGCCTGCGCGCTTCCCCGCGTCGCGCTTCAGGAATGCGGCGGCATGCTCTTCGTCAATTTCGAACCGGATGCGCCGCCCCTGCGCGCATGGCTCGGCGCCTATGCCGAACGGCTGGAGCAGATGCCGGCGGCGCGGGCCACGACCTTCAGCCAATACACCTACGAGATCGACGCCAACTGGAAGCTGACGTACGACAACTTCCAGGAAAACTACCACTTGCGGTTCATCCACCCCCGCTCCGGCGGCGCCGGGATCGGCGGCGACAATCCCTTCGGATACCCGGCCAGCCTGGGCTTCGACGGTCCGCACCGCACCCAGCGTATCTGGTCCAACCCCGCGCCGGATCTCAAGCCCTTCCAGCGCGCCGCCGCGATGCGGGGCCTTCCCGCCGTGGCCGAACAGGGCTTGCTCGACCTGCCCTTCGGTCGCGACTACCTGGCGTTCTTCCCCAACCTCTTCGTCATCGGCACGCCCACGCAGCCCTTCTCGCACACGGTCTACCCGATCTCGGCCGAGCGCTCCCGCGGCGTCGTGCGGCTCTACTGGGTGGGCGAGGACAGGAACGCCAGCACCCGCTTCGCGCGCGAATATGCCCTGGCGCAATTGCGCGACATCCACTGCGAGGACATCGCGATGATCGAACGCGGGCAGAAGGGCCTGGCCAGCGGTGCGCTGGACCATATCCATTTCCAGAGCATGGAAGCGCTCTGCCGCCATCTCTTCAATGAAGTGGACTCCCGGGTCCAGGCCCATGCCCGTTTGCTGGGAGAGAGGCCATGAACCAGGCGTCATCCCTGCCCGACGGCTTCACCGCGCTGGAGCCGTTCGTTGCGCAATGGGGCTTGTCCGGCACCGCGAGGCGGGCGGCGCAGCGCACGGCATCGAGCCCGGAGGCCCGCGAAGCCTTCTTCGAGGCGGCAAGCCCGCTGCTGGAGGCCGCGCTCACCTGGCTCGACGACCGGGACCTCGCCACGCTGCCCCCCGCCGGGCGGCGGTTGATGGACCTGATGCTGTCGCTCGGCCATGTCGCCCTGGCGGTGGAAATCCAGGGACCGGACGAAGTGAAAAGTGCCGTCTGGCGAGACCGGATGCGGATCGATCGCTCCACGGCGGATCAGGGGATTTCATCATGTTCGAACTGAGCGGCAAGACGATCTTCATCACCGGCGGCGGTGGCGGCATCGGCGGCGGAATGGCCCGGGCCTTCGCCGAAAGCGGCGCCCGTATCGTGCTGGCCGACCTGAGCCCGGACTTCGCGCAGGAAGAAGCGGAAACGCTGCCACCGGGCACCGAAGTCCTGATCGTGAAGCTGGACGTCCGCCATCCCGATAGCTGGCAAAGGGCCAAGGACGCCGTGGCAAAGCACTTCGGGGAGGTCGACGTGCTCTGCAACAACGCCGGCATCTCCACGGGCTTCGGCCCGCTGCTGGACGTGACCCCGGAAACCTTCGAGAATGTCATGGCGATCAACGTCGCCGGGGTCTTCAACGGCACCAGGACCTTTGCGCCGGAAATGGTGCGCCGGCGCGCGGGGCATATCGTCAACACGTCTTCGATGAACGGTCTCACGCCATTCGGCAGTTTCGCGGCCTATTCGGCCAGCAAGTTCGCCGTACTGGGGCTGTCGGACGCGCTGCGCGAGGAACTGGCGCCGGCCGGCGTCGGGGTCTCCACCTTGTTCCCCGGCCTCACGCGCAGCCGGATGGCGCAGCACGATGCGGCCGCCAGCGCCGCCGACGATCCCGAACGCGCCGCGATGATCGAGGCCAACATGATGGATCCGCTCTGGCTTGGCCGCGCCGTGGTGAAAGCCGTGCAGAACGACGAGGCCTATATCGTCACGCACCCCGCCTATCGCGACAGCCTGGCCGCGCGTCAGCAGCGCATCCTCGCGGCCTTCGGCGAACCCGCGCAGCCTGGCTACCGCCACGGCGCCTCCGCGACCCGTGCCCCGGCGGCGGCCAGCTCTGGGATCGGCGGTTCCTAGAACAGGCCGTCGTCGAAATCGTCGTCATCGAGGGCGAGGTCGAACGGATCGGCGGCAGGGGCCGTATCCGCCTCGCCGCCCGGCTGGAAGGCGCGGTGTATTTCGCGCTCACGGGCCATCGTATAGCGCGATCCGATCGCGCCCAGCAGCTGGCCGAGCGCTTCCGCACCGTCCTCTGGCATGTCGTCCGCCTCCCGGCCGAGCAGGGCAAGCCGCTCCGCAATAGCCGCGAGCGGACCGCCGACCTCGGCCTCGCAATCGATCCTGCCGGTGGTTTCCTCCAGGATGGCGGTCACGGAAACCGCCCCCTCCTCGAGTTCCGAGAGACCGGAGCGCATGCGCTCTCCGCCATCGCGGATGCAATCCAGCGATTCCGCCAGTGCCGCCCCGGCGTCGACCGGCGCATCCTCCTCGGAGCCACGAATGACGCCGGCCGCGGCAGTCAGCCCGTCGAAGGACTGCGCGATGCCCAGGGCGATCGTCGCCAGCGTGGCCGCGAAGCCGCGGATCTCGGAAGCGATAACGGCAAGGCCCCGCCCTTCCTCGCCCATGCGGTAGCAGCGCAAGTCCGTGTTCCAGGCCATCTGCTGGACTTCGCCGGTGATGCGGTGGACGGTCGCCAATCGCTGGGCGAGGTTTTCCGCCGTGGTCGAGGCCAGGCTGCTCAGGCGACTGGAGCGGGCATCCGCCTCGCGCAAGCGCTCGGTGACAGTCGCCACTTCGGCCACGCTGCGTTCGAGCCGGTGAAGGAACACGCCCTCACCCCCACCTGCACCCCCACCCGTACCGTCGCCCGAACCCTCATCGGTCTCGCGCAGTTCGAGCAGGCTGGCCGCGCTCGGTCCGATCCCGCGCAGGCTGGTGGCGAGCAGGCGCGATTCCCGCTGGAACGTGTCCAGCGTATCGAGCGTCTGCGCCGAAAGCAGGGCCAGGGCATGATCCGCCACCGTTCCGGCGACCTCTGCGGAAAGCGCGCCCGGCGCGGCCATGAAGGCACTCACATCGTGGAGTCCGTCGGCCAGATGTTCCAGCCTCTGCCGCGTGCTGTCGCCTACCTGCAACGCGCCCAGGGCCGTGCCGACTTGCGCGCGGATATGGCGGGCCACTTCCGCGATCCGCAAGGCGCGTTCCGCCAGCTCCAGTTGATGCTCCTGGAGAGCGACGGCATCGGCGGACAGCTTGCGGGGGATATGCGGTATCACCAGCGCGCATTCGCCGGCCAGCTGGCGTTCGACCTCGAACATCGCCGGCACCGCTTCCGACAGCCAGCCGATCTCCTTCGAAAGACCCTCCATCTCGGTTTCGCCGAGGTCCAGTTTGACGAACATGGTATCGGCGAACCCGGAGAAGTCTCCCGCTCCCGCCGCCGCGACCTTGATGTTGAGGCCGCAGATGCGCAGGAAACTGAGGGTGCGGTTGACCTGATCGATCTGGTTGGCCAGCGCCGCGCTGGCGCGCTCGATCGACACCAGCGCCTCCTTCCGCGCGGCTTGAATCGCGGGCAGGCGCGTCAGCCGGTCGGCCGTGCCGCGCATATTACCCACAGCGGCATCGCCGGCATCGCGTTCGAAGGCATTGGTCACGCTTTCGAGCGCACCGATCAGGCCTTCGACGATCTCGTAGGCACGGGCAAGCGCCGTGCCCGCCGCGACGAAGCGCGCATCGAGGCCGCCCGCGATCCTGGCAATGGCCTCGGCCAGTTCGCCAAGCGAAGCACTGGAAACGACGGGGGCAACCGGGGCATTGGGCGAGAGAACGGCAGGGTTCACGCCCCCGTGGAGATCGGCCTCGCCCGGTTCGTCCAGAGCCGGTTCGGGGAAATAAGCGCTATCGGTCATCGGCCAGCCATGTTCTTCCATCGTCATCATCGGTTGGTTGCCGCAAGCAGTTCGCGGGCGATGGCGCCAAGCGGCACCACCCGGTCCGCGGCGCCGCGCGCGATGGCTTCCTTGGGCATGCCGAACACGATCGAACTCGCCTCGTCCTGCGCGAATGTGCGGGCGCCGGCCTGCTTCATTTCCAGCAGGCCCCGCGCGCCGTCGTCGCCCATGCCGGTCATGATGACGCCCACCGCGTTCGATCCGGCCGAGCGCGCGGCGGAGCGGAACAGCACGTCCACCGAAGGGCGATGGCGGGAAACCAGCGGACCGTCCTTGACCGCGACGTGATAGCGCGCGCCCTGCCGCTCCAGCATCAGGTGCTTGCCGCCCGGCGCGATCAGCACATGGCCGCGCAGCACCGGATCGCCGTCCGCGGCTTCCTTCACGTCCATTTCGCAAAGGCCGTTGAGGCGCTTGGCGAAAGCGCGGGTGAAGTTCTCGGGCATGTGCTGGACCACGACGACACCCGGTGCATTGGCGGGGAGCGCCTCCAGCACTTCGCGCAGCGCCTCGGTGCCGCCGGTGGAGGCGCCAAGGCAGACCACCATCTCGGTCGTGCGGCTCATCGCCCGGCCGCTCGGCGGCGGCAGCACGGCATCGGCCGTCAGCTTCTTCTGCGGGCCTTCCGGCTTTGCCTCGCGCACCGCGGGCCGTCCGCGCACCCGCGCGCGGGAGGCGCCCTTCACCACATCGCGGATCTGGAGGTTGTGCTCGGCCAGATGGTCGGCCACGCCGATGCGCGGCTTCAGGATCACGTCCACGGCGCCCGCTTCCATCGCCTGGAGCAGCGTTTCGGAGCCCTCTTCCGTCAGCGAGGAACACATGACCACCGGCACCGGGCATTGCGACATCAGCTTGCGCAGGAAAGTGATGCCATCCATCCGCGGCATTTCCACGTCCAGCGTGATGACGTCGGGCACCTCCTCCTGAATCCGGCGCGCGGCGCTGAAGGGATCGGGGGCGGAGCCGATCACCTCGATCTCCGGATCTTCCTGGAGGATCGCGGTCATCGTCTGGCGCACGCTGGCGGAATCGTCGATGACGAGAACGCGGATCTTCTTGCCCGTGACCATTGCCTCAGCCCTTCCGGAACACGGTATTGGCCACCTGCGTCAGCGGCAGGTCGTGCCCGGTGATCGATTCCGAATGACCCAGGAACAAATGTCCGCCCGGCGTCAGGCAATCGACCAGTTGGGACACGACCTTGCGCTGCGTCGGCTTGTCGAAATAGATCAGCACGTTGCGGCAGAACACCAGATGCATCGGCTCTCCCACCGGATAGCGATCGTCCATCAGGTTGAGCCGGGCGAAGCCGATCGCGCTGCGCAGTGCGGGCACCATGCGCACGTCGTTCCGCGCCGGATCGCGCGGGAACATCACATATTTGCGCTGGAGAGCATCCGGCACCGGATCGACGAGTTCCGCCGGATAGATGCCGGCCCGCGCGGTTTCGAGCACGTCGGTATCGAGATCGGTGGCCAGGATGCCATAGTCCGGCCCGCCCTGGATCTCGGCATGATCGTCCAGCACCATGGCCAGGGTATAGGGTTCCGGCCCGATCGAGCAGGCCGCGCTCCACGCACGAATCGAGCGCACGCCGCGTGCGGTCATTTCCGGCAGGATGACCTTGCTCAGGTAGTCGAAATGGCCGGGCTCGCGGAAGAAGTCGGTCTTGTTGGTGGTGACCGCATTGATCAGCGAGAGCCCTTCCTGCGCCAGGTTTTCACCGGCGAAGATGTAATCGCAGTAGTCGTCGAGCGTGCGCGACCCGCTTGCCCGCTGCCGGCGGCGCAGGCGGCCTTCGAGCATGGTCTTCTTGCTCTCGGGCATCTTGATGCCGGAATATTCGTAGATGTAGGCCGCCAGCCGCGCGAAATTGCGCTTGCTCATCGGGTCGCTGCCATGGTGCCCTGCGGCGAGGGCACTGGACGAAGTGCGATTGGCCAAGGCTGTCGTTTGCGCGGTTGCGGTCATCTGCGCGGCTCCGGGATTCGAATTGAGGGTCAGGCAGCGAAAGACGTCAGGCAGCGAAGGACAGGCGCGAGGCTTCCTCGGCCGAGAAGATGCGCGGCATGTCCACCAGCACGGTGAAGCCCTCTTCGCGCTTCACCACCCCGCCGATATATTCGGACGGCCAGCGCACGCCGACATCGGGCGCGCCGCCCATCTGGTTCGCCCGGAAGCTGGTGACCTCGATCACCCGGTCCACCACCAGCCCCAGCACCAGCACGCGGTCCTCCAGCGGAATGTCCACCACCAGGATGCGCGTCGCCGGGGTCGGTTCCGTCTGCGGCAGGCCCAGCCGCAGGCGGAAGTCGATCGTGGTCACGCCTTCGCCGCGCATGTCGGTGAGGCCGAGCAGATAGTCCGGTCCGCCCGGAATGCGGAAGGTTTCGCGGTAGTCCAGGATCTCGCGGACCAGTGTCACCGGCACCGCGAAGATCTCCGCTCCCAGGCCGAAGGTAACGGCCTGGATCTCCTGGACGTCGCTCATGCCGCGTGCATCCCGAAGGCGTCGTCGCGGTCGTCCGGCCCGCCCATGGCGAGGTCGAGCGCGAAGCCGTTGGTGCGGGCTTGGCCATTGGCTGCCGCAGGGCGCTTGCCGGGCGCCTTCACCGCCGTCTTGATCGACGCGGAGATCGAGCTTGGCTTGCGGGCCGGGGCGGCGGCACGGGGCGCCTTGCCGGCATCGTCGACGCGGAAGTAGGCGATGGATGCCTGGAGTTCCTCGGCCTGGGCCGCCAGTTCTTCCGACGTTGCGGAAATCTCTTCCGAGGCCCCGGCGTTCTGCTGGGTGACCTGGTCGAGCTGCTGGATCGCCTGGTTGATCTGGCCCGCGCCGATGTCCTGTTCGCGGCAGGCAGCGCTGATTTCCGAGATCAGTTCGGCCGTGCGGCGAATATCGGGCACCAGCTTCGAGAGCATCTCGCCCGCTTCGGTGGCGGCATCGACGGTATTGGACGAAACGGCACCGATTTCGGCGGCCGCGCCTTGGCTGCGTTCGGCCAGCTTGCGCACTTCCGAAGCGACGACGGCGAAGCCGCGGCCATGTTCGCCCGCGCGCGCCGCCTCGACAGCCGCATTGAGCGCGAGCAGGTCGGTCTGGCGGGCGATTTCCTGCACGATGCCGATCTTCTCGGCAATCGTGCGCATGGCGCCTACCGCACGGTCGACGGCAATGCCGCTGGCTTCGGCGTCCTGGGCCGACTGGCGCGCGATCTTCTCGGTCTGGGCGGCGTTCTCGGCGTTCTGCTTGATGTTGGCCGACATCTCTTCCATCGAGGCCGAGGCCTGCTCTGCCGCGGCGGCCTGCTCGGTCGCGCCCTGCGAGACCTGTTCGGAAGTCGAGGAGAGTTCCTGGCTGCCGCTGGCGACATTGTTGGCCGCCACGGTGGCATCGCCCACCACGCCGCGCAGGCGCTCGATCATGCGGACGAGGGCATGACCCAGCTTGTCCTGTTCCGACAGGGGCTTGTGGCTGACGGTCAGGTCGCCGTCGGCGATCTTGTCGGCCAGGGCGGCGCTGACGCGCAAGTTCGCGGTCATCTTGTTGACGGTGTCGACAAGGTCCTTGATCTCGTCGTTCGAGGTCACTTCCACGTCGTTGTCGAGGTCGCCGATGGCCACGGCATTGATCGCAGTGCCGACCCGGCCGAGACCGCGCGACACGATCAGCGAGATCCACACCGCGCCGACGAGCGCGCCGATGAAGGCGACGGCGGCGACGGTCAGCAGCGTGGCGCGTGCCGAGGCATAGAGCGCGTCGGTTTCCTTATCGACCTTCCCCATGTCTTCACGGGCGCGGGCGACGAGGTCCTCGGTCAGCTTGGTGACGCGGTCCAGGGAATCGCGGGCGCTGCCCAGCGCCAGCACGGCCGCTTCGTCGTTCTGACCGGCCCGGGCCATCGCCCTGATGCGGGCGTCCAGCGGCTTGAAGGTCTCGTACGAGGTGCGCATTTCGCGCCAGGCCTGCTTGGTTTCGGCCTGGGCATTCGCCTCGCCTTCTTCCAGCAGCCGATCGAATTCGGTCATCGAGCGGCTGGCCTTGTCGTCGAATTCCTTCACCAGCTCCGGGTCGTTCGTCATCGTCATGTTGCGCTCATTGCGCGCCAGCGTGCCGAACACGACCTGGACCTGCTGCGCGCGGTCGAGGCGGGCGGCCGGGCCGCTGATGAGGTCGGTGATGGCGGTGTTGAGCGTGCCGAGGCGCGTCAGGCTGACGCCGACGACGACTGCAAGCAGGATCAGGATGATGGCGAAAGTCACGCCCAGTTTCATCTTTATGGTAGCGCGCATGGCAATGGGAATCCTGGAAGGCGGATTTGGGGGGAAAGTCGGTAATGTGAGTTTAGTCAGGAGGAGACGTCAGGCCGCGTGGGTGCTGAACGCTTCATCCTCGCTGTCGGGACCGCCGGTGGAGAGATCGAGCGCAAAGCCGCGGGCGCGGGCCTGCTGGTCGGCGACCGAAAGCGCGCGCGGCGGCCGGGCCGGTGCCCTGCGCGGCGCAGCCGCCGCCTGGACCGCCTGACGGACCGCCACCGGCGCAGGCTTGCGGCGATTGGCGTGATCGGAGACGCGGAAGTAGGCGATCGAAGCCTGAAGCTCCTCGGCCTGCGCGGCCAGTTCCTCGGAAGTCGTCGAGATCTGCTCGGAAGCGCCGGCGTTCTGCTGGGTCACCTGGTCGAGCTGCTGGATCGCCTCGTTGATCTGCGAGGCGCCGATATCCTGTTCGCGGCAGGCGACGCTGATTTCCGAGACCAGTTCGGCCGTGCGGCGGATGTCGGGCACCAGCTTGGAAAGCATCTCGCCCGCCTCGGCCGCCGCCTGCACGGTCTCGGTGGAAACCGCGCCGATCTCGGCTGCCGCGTGCTGGCTGCGTTCGGCCAGCTTGCGCACTTCGGATGCGACCACGGCAAAGCCGCGGCCATGCTCACCGGCACGCGCCGCTTCCACGGCCGCGTTGAGCGCCAGAAGGTCGGTCTGACGGGCGATTTCCTGAACGATGCCGATCTTCTCGGCAATCGTTCGCATGGCGCCGACCGCGCGGTTCACGGCAACGCCGCTGCTTTCCGCATCCTTGGAGGACTGACGCGCGATCTTCTCGGTCTGCGCGGCATTGTCGGCGTTCTGCTTGATGTTGGCGGCCATCTCTTCCATCGAGGCCGAAGCCTGCTCGGCAGCGGCGGCCTGTTCGGTGGCGCCTTGCGAGACCTGCTCGGAATTGGCCGAAAGCTCCTGGCTTCCCGCCGAGACGTTCTCGGCAGCCACGGTGGCATCCCCGACCACGCCGCGCAGGCGCTCGATCATGGTGTTCACATGGCCCAGCAGATCGCCGATCTCGTCGTTGGACCTGACTTCGGCGGTGCGGGTAAGGTCACCGTCGGCCACCTGGCGCATGGCATCGCCGGCCGCCTTCAGTCCGCGCGAGATCACCAGTCCCAGATAGGCCGCGGCGATCACGGTGATCAGCACGGCGGCAAGCCCCATGCCGATCATCAGCGAACGGGCCGCGCCATACGTCACTTCGGTGTCGTCGTCGGCTTTCGCCATCGTCCGCTGCTCGACCTGGACCAGGCCTTCGACGGTCTTGGTCACGGCCTGGACCCGATCGCGCGATTCGCCCATGGTCAGCGCAGCGGCGGCAGCCTTGTCGCGGCTGCTGAGGTCGCTCACCTGCTGGTTCACCGGCTTGAACGCGGTCCACTGCTCGCGAAGCTGCGCCCAGGCGCTGCGCGTCTCGCCCGAGGCGGCGGTATTGCCCTGTTCCACTTCCTGGTCGACCCGGTCTCGCGTGGTGGCAATGCGCGTTTCCAGCTCGCGGCGCTCCAGCGCATCCTCGGTGAGGACCAGGTTCTTCTCAGCGCGCACCATCATGCTCACGCCGCTGTCGATGGCGCGGGCGCGGTCGAGCTGCCGCGCGGGGCCTGTCACCAGGTTGCCGACAGCGTCGTTAAGCGTGGTGAGGCGGGAAACGCCGACCACGATAGTCGCCGTCATGATGATCAGCAGGAGCCCGAAGGTCCCCCAAAGCTTCAGCTTGATGGTTGCGCGCATGGTGGCTCCGCGGTTGGTCGGCGCGGCCGATCGGCTCGGTTGATCGGCTGGGCTCAATGGACGGTGGACGGCTGGCTGGCGGCATCGGTGCCGCCGACCAGCGAGTGGAAAATCGCGGCCAGATCGGGCAGGACGACCACGCCATCCTGCCGGCGAACCAGCTCGCGAACGAAATCGCGGCGCCAGCGCATGCCGACGGCGGGCGGTTCCTCGCTGGCGGCGCGTTGCAGCGTGGCCACTTCGTGGACCTTGTCGGTGCGAATGCCGATCTGGAACGTTTCGCCTCCGGCATCCGTCTCGACTTGCGTCTCGATCACGACGATGCGGCTGTCGACGGTCGCTTCGGCCGCCGGCATGGCGAAGGCCAGCCGAAGGTCGGCGATCGGGATGATCTTGCCGCGAAAGTTGACGACGCTGCCCAGCAGCGGCGCCGCGCCGGGGACGCGGGTTTCCGGCAGAAGGTCCAGGATTTCGCGGACCAGGGTGGCTTCCAGCGCGAAAGTCTCAGCGCCCAGATTGAAGGTCAGCACTTCGAGATTGCCCTCGGCATCCCACTGCGTGGCGGTTGGTTGTGCGCTCATGGGTGCTTATCCGGCGGCGCGAAGCCGCTCCTCCTGGTTCTGGCCGAGCATGACGAGCTGCGCGACGTCGAGGATCAGCGCGACACCGCCGTCGCCCAGGATCGTGGCGCCCGCGAACGTCGCCACGTCGCGGTGCAGCGGCGACATGGATTTGATGACCGTCTGGTGGCTGCCGATGATCTGGTCCACCACCAGGCCGACACGCTCGGTGCCGGTGGCGATGACGACGATCTTCTGGTGCGGATCGGGCCGCGTGCCGGTGTCGAAGATCTCGCGCAGGCGCAGAAACGGCACCAGCCGGTCGCGCAAGGTGATGAAGCTGCGACCGCGCGAGCGCAGGTCTTCCTCAAGACTGAGTTCGAGGCATTCCTCCACCGCGCCCAGCGGGATCACGTAGCGGCCCTCACCCACGCGGACGAGCAGCCCGTCGATGATCGCCAGCGTCAGCGGGATGCGCAGCACCACCGTGGAGCCCTCGCCGGGCGCCGATGTGATGTCGATGGCGCCGCGCAGGCTCTCGATCGTGCGCTTCACCACGTCCATGCCGACGCCGCGGCCCGAAAGGTTGGTCACTTGCGCCGCCGTGGAGAAGCCCGGGTGGAAGATCATCTGCAGCAGATCGTGATCGGACACTTGCTGGCCGGGCTGGATCAGCCCCTGCGTTTCCGCCTTGGCGCGCACACGGGCGCGGTCGATACCGCGTCCATCGTCGCGGATGGTGATGAGCACTTCGCCGCCCGCCTGATGGGCGGAAAGGCGAACCTGTCCGGCCGCAGGCTTGCCGGCGGCAAGGCGATCCTCGGGGGTTTCCAACCCGTGATCGCAGGCGTTGCGGATCAGGTGGACCATCGGATCGGCCAGACGCTCGATCATGGTCTTGTCGACTTCGGTGGTCTCGCCTTCGGTCGAAAGCTCGATGGTCTTGCCGGTTTCGCGCGCAAGATCGTGGACCAGGCGGCGGAAGCGGCTGAACAGGCTGGCAACGGGCACCATGCGCAGCACCATCATGGTATCGCGCAATTCGCCGGCAAGCCGTTCGATTTCCTCGGAAATCGAACGCAGCGCCAGTTCGTTGCCGACTGCCGAACCCTGCCCGCTGGCAAGCTGCGACAAGCGGCTCTGCACGATCACGAGTTCGCCCACGCGGTCCATCAGCTCGTCCAGCCGCTCGGCCGGAACCCGCACGCTTTCGCCAGCGGGCTTGGTGCTCGGGTTGGCGCTCGGGTTGCCGCCGGCACGGTTGGCGGGACCGTCCTGCGCGGTGGCAGGCACATCCGCGACGGGCGGTTCCTCGACGATTTCGGGCGCAGCCTTAGCACCCTCGTCACCAAGCGGCTCCACGGTCAATTCCATGTCATCCATCACGAAGATGAAGACGTCATCGATATCGTCACGCGAGATGTCGCCGCGCAGTTCGACGTCCCAGCCGATGTGGCATTCGGTCGGAGCCAGTTCGGCAAGTGGCGGCACCGTATCGGTGCGCGCGACGATCTTGCATTCACCCAGTTCGCGCAGCTCGTCGAGCAGCATCAGAGGGTTGGTGCCATTCGCCATGGCATCGGCGGGCAGCCGGAAGAACAGGCGCCAGCCGCCGCACGCGACCTGCTTCGGTTGCGCCGTCGGCGCGGCAGAAGCAGCAGGAGCGGATGCTTCGCCCCCCGCCGCGTCGATCGCCGCCTGAAGCTGCTCCAGTATCGCCGCACCAGCGCTCTCCAAACCGGTGCCGTCGCCCTCGATCAGCGCGCGCATGTGGTCGCGTGCGGAGAGGATGACCGCCACCAGTTCCTGCGTCGCCGGGGCCAGCCCCTTGCGCACGCGGTCGAACGCGGTCTCGCAGTGATGGGTGAAATCGGCCAGCGCGTCGAAGCCGAACATCGCGCCGGATCCCTTGAGCGTGTGCAGCCCCCGGAACACTTCGTCGATCAGCGCGCGGTCGTCCAGCCGGTGACCCAGGTCGAGCAAGCCGTGCTCGATCTGGTCCAGCAGTTCGCCCGCCTCGACGCGGAACGCCGCGACCGGGTCCTGCGTGCTCACCGGCCCAGCACCTTGCGCGAAACCTTGATGAGCTGTTCGGGCACGAACGGCTTCACCAGCCAGCCGGTGGCGCCGGCCGCCTTGGCCTGCTGCTTCATGGCATCGTCGCTCTCGGTGGTGAGGAAGATGATCGGCACGCCCGCCTGTTCGGGCGCCTTGCGCAGTTCGCGGATCATCGTCAGCCCGTCCATGTTAGGCATGTTGAGATCGGTGATGATCAGGTCGAACCGCTTCGCACCTGCCGCGGCAAGGCCCTCGACGCCGTCGCCGGCTTCGGTGACGTCGTATCCCGCGCCGGTCAGCGCGATGCGGATCGCCATGCGCAAGCTGGGGGAATCGTCGACAGTGAGGATAGAGGCAGTCATTGCGGCAGTTCTCCGTGGAACCAGAATTCGATGTCCGGGGGGGTAAGGTCCGTCAGGAAGCCCGCGCGCTGAAGCAGAGCGGCAACGGCGCCGCTGGCGGGCTGCGTCAGCCGCAGATCGCGGCCCGCACGCGCCCATTGTCCGCGCGCAGAGTAAATAATCTCGATGAAAGCAAGATCGACTTCGGCCAGCGCAGACAGATCAAGATCAATGTCCTGATCTTCTTCAAGCTTCGCGCGGAGAACTGCCACGAATTGGTGAGCGGATCGAACCGTCACCGAATCCGGAACTACCATGGCGTGGCGCATCACTTCCTCTGGGATTTCGCCAAATGCGTGAACCGCTTCGGCGCGAACGGGGGGATGCTTTGTTTTTAGAGGAAATCCGGCACAAATGGACTTTCCCAGCCGATTTTTTTCGCCTGAAGCCGTAACGAAGCCTGGCCGCAATGCTTCCCGAACACATCCCTTCGTGCGTGGCCGACGGCGATACCGGCCGACATGAAAAAAGGGGCCGACGCACCGCAGTGCGCCGGCCCCCTATCTTGCGGATCGCCCTCTATCAGGAGACGGCGCTTCGCGTTTCCCTGCTTACCAGCGGATCGAAACACCCGCGCGGCCGGCGATGCCGCTGGTGCCGGAACCGGTCACACCTTCCACCTTGGCAAAGGCGGAAAGCCCCTGCGAGGCGCCCTGAATGCCGGCCTCCCAACGTGCACGGCCGCCCTCCGAAGCATCGCGGAAGTAGAGATCCTGACCGCCCGAAGACAGCGTGGCGCCCGGTCGGCCATTCATCTCGCCTTCCCAGTTCACGCCCAGATAGGGCTGGAGCGCCCAGTCGCCCGAGTGGGTTTCCACGCCTGCACGCATGCCTGCCCGGCCGTAGAAGCTCTGGACATGGTCGAACTTCGCGCCAACGCCGCCCGCTGCGGCAAAGCCGTCGAGGTCTGCGTCAGACCACGAAGCGCTGGCGGACGGTTCGAAGAACACGCTGCCGGTGCGAATGTGATATCCGGCCTCGATTTCGACGCCGTAGCTGGTGCCGTTCGAATTGGGTGCGCTGGCGCCGTTGCCGAGGTCGTACTTGACCGAATAACGGTCGAGCTTGGCCAGGGCGTGGGCGAAGAGCCCGTCAGCACTGCGGTAGCGGGCGTAGAGGCCAAGGTTGCCGCCGTCGAGCTTGATGCGGTCGCCAGTCGACTTGACCTTGCCTTCCTGCGAGACGTAGCCGCCGGTCACGCCGACGGACCAATCGCTACCACGGCCCCAGTCGAGGCCGAACTGACCACCCCACCAGCTGTCGCGCACGTCGAGATTGGGCGCGAAGCTCGTGGCCGTGCCCAGCACCGTTTCCGAATAGACCGGACGCGAGCGGTTGGTTTCGCTGCCGCCCAGGATCTGGCCCCAGAGCGCCATGCCGTCATGCGGCGCCGTGGCGCGCATCTGGTCCGACCAGGCATCACCCGAACGACGCCAGTAGTGGCGCACTTCGGCGCCGGTACGGACGAGTTCGAAGGCCTGCGTGCTGGGCACGCCGACGAGATCGAGGTTGCCGTCCGCATCGGTCAGAAGCTGGTAGTCGACGAAGCCCTTGTTGACCGCGCCGCCTTCGAGGACGAAGGCCCCGGTGGCGACCGATGCCGCGTTCACCAGGCGAATGCCCTCGAAATTGAACTGCGCGCCGGTGGCGCCGCTCAGGTCCTTGATGGCAATCGTCGTGGTGCCCGAAACCGCGCCGACATTGAGCTGATCCGCCGACTGAGCCGCATTGGCGCCCACTGCACTGGCGCCGAGGTTGGCTTCCAGCACGACACGCGAATTGCCGCTGCCCACGAAGGCCGCGTTGCCCAGATCGAGCACGTCACCGGTATGACCGTTGACGAGGCTGATCGTGCCCGAATTGCGCAAGGTGGTGAGACCGGTGATCTTCATCGTGGCAGCCGCGGCGGCCGCCGGATTGATGTTGATCGTGCCGCCGTTGACCAGCGTGGCGTTGCCGGCAAACGCAGTGTCCCCGCCGAAGGCGTTCCAGGTGCCGCTGTTGGTCAGCGTGGTCGAGACGGTTTCGAAGGTCATGTAGCCGTTGATCGTGCCCGAGTTGGTCAGCGTGGCGACGCCGCCCGAAAGGGCAACGGCGTGGTTGCTGCCAGCCCCCACCGTGCCCGCGAGCAGGACATCCTGGCCGCCATCGGCGTCCGAGGACAGGCCGAAAGTCGCACCATGAAGCGTGCCGCCACTGGCCAGCGTTACCTTGGCGCTGCCGCCGGTAACGATGGCAAGGCCCGCGCCGGTTGCAGAGTCGATCTTGCCGCCCGCCAGAGCCGCCGAGATGTCGCCGCTGGAGGAGGTCAGTTCGATGGCATTCCCGGAAGCCGTCACCGTCCTGGCCGCCAGACCAATTACGCCGCTGCCGGTCGTCGCGGCGATACCGCGCGAACCGTTGCCGCTGGCGATGACGCTCTGCACCGTCAGGGTTTGGGCGCCCGTGCCGGTCTGGACCGAAATGCCATCCGAACCTGCGCCCGTGGTCGTCACGGCCGCGCTGTCGAGGACGATCGATCCGCTGCCGCTGGCTGTTGCCGCGATACCTGCGGCATTGGCGCCGGTGGTCGAGACGGTGCCGAGGTTGGTCAGCGTGCCCGTGCCATCGACGACGGCGAGCGTGACGCCATTGGCATTGGCACCCTGCGTGGAGACGCCGTTCGTCACGGTTGCAGCAAGGGCGACGCGGGCCTGGGCCGGAGCGGCGCTCTTGCCCAGGGTCAACGAGACATTGCCCGACTGCCCAGCCTGCACGGTGACGCCCGCCGCATCGGCGCCGGTCGTGACCACCGAAGCGAGGCTGGCAGCAATGTCGCCGCTGGAACCCGCGCCGGTCTGGGCGAGGTTCACGCCGGTTACGCCGTCGCCCGAAGTCTGGACATCGGCCAGCGAAACCGAGATCGCGCCGTCGGTGCCGGCACCTTCGACCGAGACGCCGAAGCCGCCCATGCCCGAAGCGACGATCGAACCGGCATCCGCCAGGGTGATCGCGCCGTTACCCGAGAGGCCGACGCCGAGGACGCTGCCGCTGCCACTGCCCGCGATGGCGGCGACATTGCCGAGCGCCACATCCTGCGCGCCGGTGAAGCCGGTGGACTGTACGCCGGTGGCAGCGGTGGCCGCCGAGACGGTCACGTCGCCGAGCGCGTCGATCGCCAGGCCCGCACCGTTAGCGGCGGAAATGCCGGTTGCATCGGCCGCACCGCTGGAGACCGAGAGGGCCGCCGGCAGGTCGAGGCTGGCGATGCCGGTGCCATTGGCGAGTACCACGCCCGTGGCGGTGCCCGCGCCGGAGACGGTCAGGCCGCCGTTCAGCACCGCGTTCTGGTCGGCGCCGCCGTCGATCGAGAGACCGAGGGCATCGCCATTGGCGCTCGCAACCGTGACGAGACCGGTTGCAACCTGGTCGATTGCGCCGGTGCTGCCCGCAAGGTCGAAGCCGGTGGCCGTGCCATCGGCCGAAACCGTGACCGGACCGCTCGACGCGACGGATTGCGCGCCGCTGCCGAACAGCGCCAGGCCGGTGGCGCTGCCGCCGGTCGAAGCCGCGTCGTTGGTTACACTCAGCGCGCCGCCCAGCACAATCTGCGCGTCACCCGTGAGGTTGGCCGAAAGACCCGTGGCATTGCTGCCCGCGGCCGAAACGGTCATGCCCTGGGCCAGCGAGACCGAGGCACTGGCGCCGTCGAGAACGATGCCGCTGGCGGAACCCGCGGCCGCGGTCACATCGAAGGCACCCGCCACGGTGAGGCTTGCGCTATCGCCGGCGCCGGACTGGACGACGCCCAGGACATCGCCGGTGGCCGAGGTCAGCGAGAAGTTGCCGGCCAGATCGATGGACTGGGTCGTGCCCGCGAACTGGAAGAGGCCCTGCTGAAGGTTGGTCCCGGTGAAATCACCCCCAACGGACAGCGACACCGGGCCGCTGGCATTGACCTGGAGCGCGCCGACGCCTGCAGTCGCCCCGGACAGTGTGACATCGCCATCGAAGCGCGCCACTTGCGCAGTGCCGCCCAGCATGTATCCGCCGATGGCCAGGCCGCTTTCGGAAGTCACCACGAAGTCCTGCGCCGAGACCAGCGACAGCGCGCCGCTGCCCGCCACGAAAGCGCCGCCGGCACCGAGCTTGCCCTGGACGTTCAGCCCCTTTGCAAGTTCGACGCTGACGTCACCGTCGCCCCCCGCCTGCAGACCGACAGCAGTATCATCGGTGCTCGTGACCTGAACAGTGTCGGCGGCGTCGATCGAGATGGTCCCGAGGACATCCTGAATATCGATGCCCCGCGTCGCACCCGCGCCCGAAACGGTCAGTGCGCCGTCCATCGAAAGCGCCAGGCTGGCACCGTCACTGACGCGGATGCCATCTGTTTCGCCCGTGCCGCCAGCGACAGTCAGCGCGCCATTGCTGGTCACGGCCAGCGCGCCGCTACCGCCGCCGAGGCGGATGCCGGTCGCATCGGTTCCGCCGGTCACCGTCGCGCCCGAAGCGAGCGAAACGGTCTGGTCGGTCCCGCCGTACAGGCTGGCGCCCGTGGCCGCACCCGCACCGGTAACCTGAAGGGCGCCGGTGAGCGTCACGCTCTGGCTGGTACCATCGCTGACGGTCACGCCGAAGGCGTCGCCGGTGCCGCCTTCGATGATAAGCGCACCGTTGCTGGTCACAGCCAGCAGGCCGCTGCCGCCTTCGAGACCGATGCCGATCGCGCCTGCCGAACCCGTGACGGTCGCGCCATGATCCAGCGTGACGGTCTGGTCGGTGCCGTCAGCCAGCGTGATGCCGGTGGCCGATCCTGCCGTATTGGTGACGCGGAAGGTGTCGCCGATCTGCACGTTCTGCGCAGCAGTCGCGCCCGAAGTGGCAATGCCGATGGCCTCGCCGCCCGCTGCGGAGACCGCGAACGTCGCGCCGCTGCCGTTGCCGGGAATCACCGAGATGTCGACCGAGCTGCCGCCGGCCACGTCAATCCCGGTCGCGCCGGCACCCGTGCTGGTAACCGAGAGGCGCGCGCCGGTGAAGTCGACCGAAACGGCATCCGTCGCGCCGCTCAGGGTTACGCCCAGGGCCAGGCCTCCCGCATTGACGTTCACGTCGCCCGCATAGGCGGTGCCGCCCACGGTGGCGGGGGTGAAAGCGACGCTCTGGGTCGTGCCGCCCGCGACCGAGACTCCGGTGGCAGAGTTCGATCCGGTGACCTGCACGGTCTGGCCGGTGCCCGCCACGCTGACCGCGCCGGTCGCCCCGGTGACCTGGAAGCCCGTGGCATCGACGCCGGAGACCGTGAAAGCGCTCGCGGCGCTGGTGCGCGTGGCCGCCAGGGCGACATCGCTGCGATCCGCAGCCGACATGCCGACAGCCAAGCCGTTCTGCGACGTGACGGAAAGCGCGCCGGTATTGGTCACCACCGTCGTGCCGGCCGTCCCATTGCCCACCGCGCCGAGACCCGTTGCCTTGCCTGACCCGGACGTCACGGCGAGGCTGCCGTTGTTGGCGAGGACGAGGTTCCCTGCGCTAGCGGGTGTGCCGATGCCCAGTGCATCGCCGTCCGTGTTCGTGACGGTGACGCTGTTGGCGTTGGTCAGCGTGATCGTACCGCCGCCAAGCCCCATGCCGCCGATACCGTAAGCAGTGGAGCCGGCCGCGCCTATCGCGTCCACCCTGACGGTACCTTGGTTGACCGCGCTGCCGGTCTGCCCGGTAACGGCGAGACCGGCGGCACCGATACTGGCCGAGGACTGCGTGACGGTGATCTTGCCGTCGCTGGCGTTGACAATCGATGCCGTGCCGGTGCCGAAAGCGAGTGCCTGGGCGCCGACGAAGCCTGCCGCCACCGTGCCGTGGTTTTCGATGCCGGCACTGCCGGCGCCGGTGGTCTGCGTTTGAAGACCAACCTGCGTCGCGGTGATCTTCGCGCCGTTGCGCGCGCCGATCAGCGCGTCATGGTCGGTAGAGCCGTTGACGTTGACTCCCGTCGTACCGGTGGTCGCGTTGACGACCACGGTTCCGTAGAGATCGACCTTGAGATTGGCCGGGGTACCGTAAGTCGACTGGTCGTATTTGATGCCGTCCTGGAACTGGGTCGAATCTGAAATACACGAAGCGACGTTCGGGTTGGCCGAGGTGTTCGGCACGCCGCACTCGCCGTAGGGAGCCGCGAGGGACACGCCGGGGGCGATCATTACGAGTGTCAGCGCCGAGGCGCCGGCCATGAGCTTGGTCTTCAAGGCAATTCTCCTGTTAGCGCAGTTCTGTGGGGCGGGTCAGAACGGACCCGCCCAAGATCGAAAGAAAGCTGGAAAGGATGGAAGCGAGGGGCATCGGGATCACATGTGGAACCGGACGCCCGCCATGGCGGTGAGATCGTTGTAGCCCTTGCCGAGATTGGCCCCGACGCTGAACTGGAGGTCGACCTTGCGCATCTGCAGGGTCGAACGCAGGTCGATCCGGCCGCTGTCGCCCACCGCTTGCGCACCGGTAGTGACGAAGCGGTAGTCCGGCGCCCCGGCGAAGGCCGCGGTGACCGAGCGATCGGGGTCGAAGTCGTGCACCCAGGCTGCGCGCAGCGTCGTGACGAGGGCCTTGCCCTGCGGCAGTTCGATACGGCCCGCGACATTGCCGCCCGCGAACGTGCGGGTCCGCGTCCAGTCCTTGCCGAAGAAGGCGAGGCCGAGCGCCGCGTCTTCCTGACCTTCGGCCTGGTTCTCGACATAGCCCGGCAGCGACAGGCGAGTGACTTCCACGGCCGCGAAAGGCTGGAACACCAGGTTGCCGCTGCCGAACTGGCGCGCCACCTGGGCCCGGCCGGACCAGGCATGCATGGTGAAATCGCCATGCGCCTGCACGTTGCCATCGGCATAGAGCCACATGTCGCGCACCGTCGTGGTATTGGCCGCGCTGTAGAGCAGGTCCGCGCTGAGCGTCCAGGCGCCCGGATGGAAGCCCGCATAGGCGCCGAAGGTGTAAACCTTCGCCTTGCCCGAGGTGCTCACATCCGGAACCGAGAAGCTCTGCGGGTCGAAGCCAAAGGTGGCGCCGACCACGCTGCGCGCGTCCGGGCGATAGTCCCAACCGCCCTGCACGACATAACCGCTGGTGCGCACGTCGTGCGCCCCGTCGGTGCCGTCCAGACGCTGGCGGCCGCCCTGCGCGGCCATCCAGAGGTTGCCCAGCGGCTCCTTGCGCCATGCCGAGGCAAAGGTGCCGACGCGGCTGACGATCTGGCTGTCGATCACATCGTGGCTGTTGCCGATCGCGGAAAGCGCCGCGCTCTGCGCCGCCACCACGCCTTCGCCGGTCAGGCTGTCGTAGACCGTGCCCAGCGCACCCACCGTCGGGATCGAGATGATCGCGGCAGCCGTCGGTGCGAAAGCGTCGGTCGGGGTTTCCTGGATGCGGTCGAGCAGGTTGCCGATCATGGCCTGACGCTGGGTCAGACCGCTGGGCGCATACTCGATCACATAGTGGATGACCTGCTGGTTCGCCGAGGAATAGTCGAGCCCGAAAGTCGCGACCGCCGATGTCGGCGCAACCAGCTTGACCAGGTCCTGGCCGGTGATGCCGCCGGCCGCTTCCAGAATGACCACATCGTTCGCCCCGGCCCGGGCATAGCCCAGGTTGAGGAGATTGGTCGTGACCCGCCCGTTGAGCGATGCCGCGCCGGAGACGACGACCTTGTCCGCCGTGTTGGTCTTCAGGTCGAGATCGAGGTTGTACTCGCTCTGCGCCGTCAGGGTCAGGCCGCCGCTCACGGCAAGCTGCGACACGACGCCGCCGCCGCCCGGATTGAGGATGCCCGAGTTCACGAACGAACCCGCACCGACGTTGACCAGCGAACCGGCCAGGAAGATGCCGCCATTGACGTTGGTGAAGCTGCCTACACCCGCGCCGAGATCGATCGAACCGACGATCGTGCCGGAGTTGACGATCGTGTTGTCGCCGCCTTCCGCGTAGATCACCAGGCCTTCCTGTCCGTCCATGGTCTGGAGCGTACCGGCATTGGTCACGGTGTTGGCCGCGCCGCCGAGCAGCGAGACGGCATGACCGCCCAGACCGCCGACGACATTAACCTTGCCGATGTCCAATACGATCGCGCCGCCGCCAAGGCCGCCGGTGCTCTGCGCGACCAGCGCGCTCGAACCGGCGCCCGAAGTCACGACGTCGGCATTGACGGTGAGGTTCACCGCATTGCCCGCACCGGAGCCTGCCAGCACGCCCGTTCCCGAGCCCGTGGCCGCACCGCCGCCGCCGACCGACTGGACCACCACGCCGTTGGCATTGGCGCCGCTGGTGCGGATCGCCGCGCCGACGGTCACGTCCACCGCGCCTGCATCGACCGAGCCGCTCGAAGCCGCCAGGGTCATGAGGCGGGCCATGCGCAGCGTGCTCACCGCGCCGGCATTGACCACGTCGAGCGTCTGGACGGTGCCGTCCGCGCCGACCACCGAGGCCGCGCCGCCGCCGCCGCCGATCGACTGCACCAGCAGGGCCGTCGATCCTGCGCCGGTGGTGGTGATCGTCTGGTTGATCGCCACCGAAACGTCGCCGCCATTGCCGGTCGCGCCGTTCGAGGTGCCGAGCGTCAACGTGCCCTGGGCATTGGCGCCCACGGCGCTGGCGTAACCGCCGCCGCCGCCGATGGACTGCACGACGACACCCGCCGCACCCGCGCCGGTGGTCTGGACACGGCCATCGAGGGTGAAGTCGATATTGCCGCCCGAACCGCTGGCCGCGCCGCCGAGATCGACGTTCGTGACCGTGCCGGTGCCGCCGGTGTTGTCGAGGGTCGCCAGACCGCCGCCGCCGCCGATGGACTGCACGAGCACCGCATTGGCGCCGGTGCCGCTGGTCACCACGTCGGCCTTCTGGTCGAGCGTGATGTTGCCGCCGTCACCACCTGCGCCGCCGGTCGCGCCGGCTGCCAGGGTGATGTCGCCCAGCGCGCCGCCTTCCATCGAAGACAAGGTGGCAACGCCGCCGCCACCGCCGATCGACTGGACCACCAGCGCCGAAGCAAGGTTACCCGAAGTGCCGATGGCGCCGGTCGATGTCGTGAAGGTCACGTCGCCGCCGTTACCCGCCGTGGTCTGCGCACCGCCGACATTCAGCGAAGCCCCCGCCAGCGATCCGTCGGCCAAGCCGAGTGCCATCGTGCCCACGCCGCCGCCGCCGCCGACCGACTGGGCGAGCAGGCCGATAGCCCCGTCGCCTTCGGTAACGATCGTCGCGCTGTTGGCGATAGTGATGGCGGCGCCCGAACCGGCCGAGTCTCCGCTGCCGCCGACCACGGTGGACCAGACGGCATCGCCGCTACCCAGCACCACATCGCCAGTAACACCTTCGGTGCCGCCGCCGCCGCCGATCGACTGCGCTGCGAAGCCGATGGCGCCCGCGCCCTTGGTCTGGACTTCGTTGGCGTTGGTCACGTCGATAACGTTGCCGTCACCGGCCACGCCGCCCGCGCTGCCGAGCTGCAGGGTCAAGCCGTTCGAGCCGACTTCCAACGGATCGGGCACGGAGAGTGCGACGTTACCGCCGCCCGCGCCGATGGCCTGGGCCAGCAAGCCGTAGGAAAGCGCGCCCGCCGTCTGGAGCATGCCGCCCGAGAGGTTGACGACGACCTTGCCCTGCTTGCCGCTGATCCCTTCGCCCTGCGCGCCCAGCGTCAGGTTGACCCCGTCGAACGCGCCCGCCTGCGCCGCGATGGCATAGGCCGACTGGCCGCCGCCGCCCGCGATGGACTGGGCGAGCACCGCGATGGAATCGTCCTTGAGAGTAGCGATGCTGCCGGTGGAAGTGACAATGACGTCGCCGCCATCGCCGCCCGCGCCGCCGGTACCGCCCACTTGCGTGTTCAGCGAACCGCCGGTGACGGCCAGCGAGCCGGTGAAGCCGCCCGCACCGCCGCCGCCGCCGATGGACTGGGCAAGAATGCCGACCGAAGCCGCGCCTTCCACCAGGATCGTGCCGGTGTTGGTGACGGTGATGTCACCGCCATTGCCGCCCGCGCCGCCGCTGCCGCCGAGCGCGGAAGTCATGCCGCCAAGCCCGGTGCTGAGCGTGCCGGAGACCACCATGCCGGCCGTGCCGCCGCCGCCGCCGATGGACTGCGCGAAGACGCCGTAGGACAAGTCGCCCTTGGCATCGATCACGCCGCTGTTGCTGACCGTGATCGTGCCGCCGTCACCACCCGCGCCGCCCGAACCGCCGAGGCTGGTCGTCGTGGAGCTGCCGGTGCTGAGCGAGCCGGAGATGGACATGCCGCCCAGGCCGCCGCCGCCACCGATCGACTGCGCGAAGACACCGATCGAGTTGGCTTCCAGCGTCTGGATCGTGCCGCTGTTGGTCACCGCGATGTCGCCGCCGTTGCCGCCGCCGGCACCTGCGCCGCCCACGCTCTGGCTGATCGCGCCGCCTGCGCCGACGGAAAGACCGCCCGCGAAACCGCCAGAACCGCCACCGCCGCCGACCGACTGGCCAAAGACCGCAACCGAGCCCGCGCCTTGCGCCAGCACGTTGCCGCCATTGGTCAGCGTGATCGCGCCTCCATTGCCGCCACCGCCGCCAGAGCCTGCGCCGAGGGTCGAATTGACCGCGCCGCCGGTGGCAATCGTGCCGTCGACCGCAAAGCCGCCGGAACCGCCGCCGCCGCCGATCGACTGCGCGAATACGCCGTAGGACAAGTCGCCATCGACCACGATGGTCGCGCCCGCCGCGTTGGAAACGCTGATCGCGCCGCCGTCACCGCCCGCGCCGCCCGAACCGCCAAGCGTGTTGGACAGGCTGGAGACCGCGCCGCTCGCCGCCAGCGAGAAGCCGCCGAGGCCACCGCCACCGCCGACCGACTGGGCGAAGACGCCCGCCGCATTGGCACCGGCTGCATGGATCTGGCCGCTGTTGCTGACGGCAATGTCACCGCCCTGGCTGGCATCGCCACCGGCACCGCCGATGGTCGAGCCGAAGGCGCCGTCGCCCGAGCCGGTGAGGCCGCCGGCGAAGCCACCGGCACCGCCGCCACCGCCCACGGACTGGGCGAAGACCGCAACCGCGCTGGCGCCCAGCGTTTCGATCGTTCCGCTGTTGGTCAGCGTGATCGTTCCACCCAGGCCGCCGCCACCACCCGCGCCGCCGCCGATGGTCGATTGCGCATCGCCGGTAAGCGCCACGGTCGCCCCGGCCGCGAAGCCGCCGTTACCGCCGCCGCCGCCGATCGACTGTGCCTGGATGCCGTAAGCGAAGGCGCCTTCGGTATAGACCGCGCCGCTGGTGTCCACGGTGATGTCACCGCCGATACCGCCAGCCCCGCCGCTGCCGCCGATCGTGTCGGACACGGCATCGAGCTGCGAAGCTGCACCGCCGACGGCAAAGCCGCCAACACCGCCGCCGCCGCCGACCGACTGGGCAAGGATTGCCACCGCCTGGTCGCCCGCCGTCGCCACGAGGCCGCTGTTGGACACCGTGATCGTGCCGCCTGCGCCACCGTCGCCGCCGGCTCCGCCGACCGACGAACTGGCCGAAGCGCCTTGGGCCGTGAGGCCGCCGCCCGCCGCGAAGGCACCGGCACCGCCGCCGCCACCGATCGACTGCGCGAAGACCGCGATCGAAGCGTCGCCCAGCGTGACGATCTGGCCGGCGTTGTCGACCGCGATCGTGCCGCCAAGGCCGCCCGCGCCGCCGATACCGCCGCCAACGCCGTTCTCCACGTCGTCGCCCAGCGCCAGCGCGCCACCGGCCGCAAAGCCGCCCGCGCCGCCGCCGCCGCCGACCGACTGCGCGAAGACGCCGTAGGCGATCGCACCGTGGGTCTCGATCTTGCCACCGGCCGCGTTGCCGACCGTGATGTCACCGCCGTCACCCGCCGTGCCGCCGTCGCCGCCGACCGTCTGCGAAACCGCATCGGCCTTGGAGGCCGCACCGCCGGTCGAGAAACCAGCGACACCGCCGCCGCCGCCCACCGACTGCGCGAAGAGGGCAGTCGCATTGCTGCCGAGCGTCAGGATCGAACCGCCGTTGTCCAGCGCGATCGTGCCGCCGCTGCCGCCTGCGCCGCCCGAGCCGCCGACCGTGTTCGAGGTCGCGCCGCCTTCGGCCGAGAGGCCGCCACCGGCCGCGAAGCCACCGGCACCGCCGCCGCCGCCGATCGACTGCGCGAAGACCGCAATCGCGCCCTCGCCCGCCGTCTGGATCGCGCCGAGGCTGGAAAGCGTGACGTTGCCGCCGATACCGCCACCGCTGCCCGCGCCGCCGCCGACGCTGGAGTCCACATCGCCTTCGAGGCTCAGCGCGCCACCGGCCGCAAAGGCGCCCGAACCGCCGCCGCCGCCGACCGACTGTGCGAAGACCGCGTAGGAGAAGTCACCCAGCGTGGTGATCGCGCCGTTCGCGCCGTTGTCGATGGAGACTTCGCCGCCGTCGCCACCGGCGCCGCCCGAGCCGCCCACCGTGTTCGAGGCGCCGTCCGCCTTCGATGCACTGGCGCCGACCGAGAAGCCGCCGGCACCGCCGCCGCCGCCCACCGATTGGGCATAGACCGCCGTGGCATTGGCGCCTTCGGTGCGGATCGAGCCGGTGTTGACCAGCGAAACCACGCCGCCCGCACCGCCGTCACCGCCAGCACCGCCGACCGCGTTGGAGGCCGCGCCGCCTTCGATCGTCAGGCCGCCGCCCGCCGCGAAGCCACCGGCGCCGCCGCCGCCGCCCACCGACTGGGCGAAGACCGCGATGGAGCCGTCTCCGGCCGTGCCGATCTTGCCGCCATTGCTCAGCGCAACCACGCCGCCGATGCCGCCACCGGCTCCGTCGCCCGCGCCGACCGAGGAATTGGCGTCGCCCTCAAGCGAAAGCGCGCCACCGGCCGAGAAGCCGCCCTGGCCGCCGCCGCCGCCGACCGACTGTGCGAACACAGCGTAGGAGAGCGTGCCCAGCGTGACGACTTCGCCGTCCGCGCCATTGGCCACGGTCACTTCGCCGCCGTCGCCGCCCGCGCCGCCGCTGCCGCCGACCACGGTCGAGGCGCTGTCTGCCTTGGACGCCGAGGCACCCACGGCAAAACCGCCCTTGCCGCCGCCGCCGCCAACCGACTGCGCGAAGATCGCGGTCGCATTGGCGCCCTCGGTCTGGACCAGGCCGTCGGTGGTGATCCCAACCACGCCGCCGGCACCGCCCGCGCCGCCCGAACCGCCGACACTGTCGGATGCCGAGCCGCCCTGCGCGGTCAGGCTAGCGCCCACCGCGAAGCCGCCCGCGCCGCCGCCGCCGCCCACGGACTGGGCAAAGACCGCCACCGAGCCCGCGCCCTTGGTCGCGATCGTACCGGTGTTGTCGAGGCTGACGAGACCGCCAGCACCGCCGCCGCCACCGCTGCCGCCGCCCACGCCAGATTCGGCGTCGCCTTCGAGGCTGAGGCCCGCGCCGGCTGCAAAGCCGCCCGAACCGCCGCCGCCGCCGACCGACTGCGCGTAGACCGCGTAGGACAAGTCGCCATCGGTCGTAATCGTGCCGCCATTGTTGGCGATCGTGACGTCGCCGCCCGCACCTGCCGCGCCGCCGCTGCCGCCGACGAGGTTCGAGGCCGCATCCGCGCTGGCCGCTGCCGCACCGGCGGAGAACCCGCCCGTACCGCCGCCGCCGCCGACCGACTGGGCCAGTACCGCGGTCGCATTGGCACCCAGGGTCTGGATCGTGCCGCTGCTCGTGACGGAAACGAGGCCGCCGTCACCGCCGCCCGCGCCTTGGCCGCCGATGGCATTGCTGGCCGCGCCGCCCTTGACGCTGAGGCCGCCCGAAACGGCAAAGCCGCCCGAACCGCCGCCACCGCCGATCGACTGTGCCAGCACTGCCAGCGAACCGTCGCCGCGTGTGCCGATATCGCCCGCGTTGTCGATCGAAACCACACCGGCCGAACCGCCCGCGCCGCCCGAACCTGCGCCGACTTCCGAGCTGGCATCGCCTTCGAGGGCGAGGCCCGCGCCGACCGAGAAGCCGCCCGAACCGCCGCCGCCGCCGATCGACTGAGCCTGAACCGCGATCGACATTGCGCCTTCGGTGACGATCGTGGCATTCGCCGTGTTGACCAGCGTGACGTCGCCCGCCGAACCCGCCGTGCCGCCGTCGCCGCCGATGGAGCTGTTCGCCGCGCCGCCCTTGGCCAGCGCGCCGCTCACCGCGAAGGCGCCGTTGCCGCCGCCGCCGCCGATCGACTGCATCAGCACCGCCGTCGCGTTGGCGCCCTGCGTCAGGATCGTGCCGTCGTTGTAGAGCGAGACCGTGCCCGCCGAACCGCCGCTGCCCGCGCCGCCGCCGATGGCGTTGGAGAGCGTGCTGTCGCTGCCGCCCGCGAGACCCGCGCCGACCGCGAAGCCGCCCGAGCCGCCGCCGCCGCCGATCGACTGCGCGAAGACCGCCACGGCGCCGTCGCCGCTGGTCTGGATCAGGCTGTAGTTGTTGACGCCGACATTGCCGCCGTCACCCGCCGCACCGCCGGCGCCGCCGCCGACCGAGGACGTCGCGCCTTCGGACAGCGAGAGCGCGCCGCCCGTGGCGAAACCGCCCGAACCGCCGCCGCCGCCGATCGACTGGGCAAGGATCGCATAGCCGAAGTTGCCGGTGGTCACGACCGTGCCGGTCGAGCCGTTGGCAACTTCGACCGTGCCGCCGTCACCGCCGGCGCCGCCGCTGCCGCCCACCGCGTCGCTGGCCGAAGCCGCCTTCGAGGCTGCCGCGCCCAGCGAGAAGCCCGCCGAGCCGCCGCCGCCGCCGATCGACTGCGCGACGATGGCCGTGGAGCGATCGCCCAGGACCTGGATATTGCCGGTGGTGACTACCTTGACCGCACCGGCATCGCCGCCGACGCCGCCCGAACCACCCAAGCTGTTGGCGACCGCTTCCGAGGTGGAGGAGATCGTCAGCGAGCCGGAGAAGCCGCCGGTGCCGCCGCCGCCGCCGATCGATTGCGCAACCACGCCGTTCGATGCCGCGCCGAAGGTATAGATGTCTCCGGTGTTCTGCATGGTGACCGTACCGGCGTTCTGGCCGGAGCCACCCGCGCCGCCGGTGGCGCTCGAGGCCGCCTTTTCGCCCAGCGCCAGCGTGCCCGCCACGGCAAAGCCGCCCGAACCGCCGCCGCCGCCGATCGACTGCGCCAGCACGCCGTCGGACAGTGCGCCGTGAGTCTGGATCAGGGCACTGGTGGAGACGAGAACATTGCCGCCCACGCCGCCGTCGCCGCCCGAACCGCCGGTGACCGCGCTCGCGCCCTCACCATCCGAAGCCGCTGTAAGGCCGAGCGAGAAGCCGCCGACGCCGCCGCCGCCGCCGATCGACTGCGCGACGACCGCCGCCGAGCCATTGCCCAGCGTACCGAGCGCGCCGCTCAGCGTCAGGTCCACATTGCCCGCGTCGGAGCCAATGCCGCCCGCGCCGCCGACCGAGCTGACCGCCGAGCCGCCGCCCAGCGCTGCCGCAAGGCTGCCCGAGAAGCCGCCCGCGCCGCCGCCGCCGCCGATCGACTGGGCGAGCACCGCGTTGGTGGCATCGCCCGCCGTCAGGATCTGGCCCGCCGAAACGACCGTGACATTGCCCGCCGCATTGCCCGCACCGCCCGCGCCGCCGACACTGTCAAACGCGCCCGAACCCTTGGTGGCGATCGCGCCGGAGACCGAGAAGCCGCCGGTGCCGCCACCGCCGCCGATCGACTGCGCGACGATGCCGCGGCTGTGGTCGCCATCGACCTTGATGTTGCCGATGGAAGTGACGCTGACGTCGTCGGCCGAGCCGGACGAACCGCCCGCACCGCCGGTCGAGCTGGACACCGCATCCGCGCCCGAAAGCGCGAGGCCCGCCGAAACCGAGAAGCCGCCGTTGCCGCCGCCGCCGCCGATCGACTGCGCGACCACGCCGGTGGAATTGGCGCCGTGGGTGAAGATGTCGCCGGTATTGGCCACGTCCACGGTGCCCGCGTTACCCGCAGAGCCGCCCGCGCCGCCGCCGATGGTGGAGTTCGCCTCACCCTCGACGCTCAGCGCGCCGCCGACCGAGAAGCCGCCCGAACCGCCGCCGCCGCCGATCGACTGCGCCAGGATCGCACCCGATTGCGCGCCGAAGGTCTCGATGCCGCCGGTGTGCGTGACGCTGACATTGCCTGCGTCGCCTGCCGAGCCGCCGTCGCCGCCGGTCGATTCCGCGGTCGCGCCGCCGCTGCTGGAGAGCGCCGCGCCGACGGCGAAGCCGCCAGCGCCGCCGCCGCCGCCGATCGACTGCGCCAGCAGCGCTACCGATGCGGCGCCCTTGGTGACGACATTGCCGTCCACCGCCACGCTGACGTCACCGGCATTGCCCGAGGATCCGCCGGCGCCGCCGCCGGTCGCCGATTCTGCGTCGCCCTCGATCGAGGCACCGGCGCCGACGGCAAAGCCGCCCGAACCGCCACCGCCGCCGATCGACTGCGCCACCACGCCGCGCGCCTGGGCGCCGTCGGTCTGGATATCGCCCTGGACCGAAACGCTCACCGTTCCGGCATTGCCCGAGGAGCCACCGGCGCCGCCGGTTGAATCCGAGGCCGCGCCGCCCGAGGAGGAGAGCGCCGCCGAGACCGAGAAGCCGCCGACACCGCCGCCGCCGCCGATCGACTGGGCCAGCACGCCATTGGCCGCCGCGCCCGAAGTGATCACCGTGCCGATCTGCTCGACCGTGACGTCCGAAGCCGAACCGGCCGCGCCGCCCGCGCCGCCGCCGACGCTGGACTTGGCATCCGAATCCATCGAGGCGCCCAGGCCCACGGCAAAGCCGCCGACACCGCCGCCGCCGCCGACCGATTGCGCGAACACGCCGTTGGCCGATGCACCCGCAGTCTGGATATCGCCGTCATGGCTGACGGAAACCGTGCCCGCGCTGCCGCCCGCGCCCGCCGAACCGCCAACGCTGGTGCTGGTCGCCCCGCCTTCGAGGCTGAAGCCCGCGCCGACCGAGAAGCCGCCCGAGCCGCCGCCGCCGCCGACCGATTGCGCGAAGATGCCGTTGGAATTGGTGCCGCTGGTGACGATCGTGCCCACGTCAGAAACGAACACGTCCGCACCGTCGCCGGCGGTGCCGCCTTCGCCGCCGCCGACGCTCGATTCCGCATCGCCTTTCATGGATGCGCCAAGGCCCACGGCGAAACCGCCGTTGCCGCCGCCGCCGCCCACAGATTGGGCCAGGATGCCGTTCGCATTGGCGCCGCTGGTGCCGATGTCGCCCGTGCGGTCCACGGTGACGGTGCCGGCATTGCCGCCGCCGCCGCCAGAGCCGCCCACGCTGTCGCTGGTCGCCGTACCGTCGAGGCTGAGGCCCGCACCGACCGAGAAGCCGCCGTTGCCGCCGCCGCCCCCGACCGACTGCGCGAAGACGCCGTTGGCCTGGTCGCCCAGTGTGACGATCGTGCCGGTTCCGGTCACGGTCACATCGCCCGCGTCCGAGCCGGTGCCCGCACCGCCGCCGCCGACCTTGGAATCCGCGTCACCCTTGATCGAGACACCGAGGCCCACGGCGAAACCGCCGTTACCGCCGCCGCCGCCGATCGACTGGGCAAGGATACCGTTGGAGCCGGTGCCCTTGGTCTGGATATCGCTGTCCGCATGGACCGAGACGCTGCCCGCGATCGCGCCGCCCGCACCGGCACCGCCGACGCTGGTGGACGAGGAGCCGCCCTCGCTGGAGAAGCCGGCGCCGACCGAGAAGCCGCCATTGCCGCCGCCGCCGCCGACCGACTGCGCGAAGATACCGGCTGCCGCCGCGCCTTCGGTCCAGATCGTGCCTTCGGTGGTGACCGAAACGTCGCCCGCCGTGCCGCCGAGCGAACCGGCGCCGCCGCCAACGCTCGATTCCGCGTCCCCCTTGATGGAGACGCCGAGGCCCACGGCGAAACCGCCCGAACCACCGCCGCCGCCGACCGACTGGGCGAAGACGCCGTTCGATCCATCACCCTTGGTGGTAATGCCTTCACGCGCCACGACCGCGACGTTGCCGGCGTTGCCGCCCGATCCGCCGCCGCCGCCAACGCTGTCGCTGGTGGAGTCGCCTTCCGCGCTGAAGCCGGCACTGACCGAGAAACCGCCGGTGCCGCCGCCACCGCCGACAGACTGCGCCAGCACGCCGTTGGAGGCCGCACCTTCGGTGTAGATCGTTCCCGTCGTGTCGACGCTGACGTCGTCGGAATTGCCCGCCGCGCCGCCTTCGCCGCCGCCGACGCTGGATTCCGCGTCGCCCTTGATCGAAACGCCCGCGCCTACCGAGAAGCCGCCGTTGCCGCCGCCGCCGCCGACCGACTGGGCGAACACGCCATTGGCGATATTGCCGGTGGTCTGGATCTTGCCGACATTGACGACCTCCACGGTCGAGGCGTTGCCGCCCGCACCGCCGCTGCCGCCCACCTGGTTCGAGGCTGCGTCGCCCTCGCCCGAGAACGCACCGCCGACCGAGAAGCCGCCCGAACCGCCGCCGCCGCCGATGGACTGCGCCAGAATGCCGTTGGAACCCGTTCCCGATGTGACGACGGAGTAATCCAGGATCGCTGCATTGGCGCCCGCCGTGGCGGAGACGCTGACCATGCCGGCATCGTTGCCGGTGCCGCCATTACCGCCGACGCTCTGGGTGTCGGAATCGCCCTTGGCAGACAGGCTGGCGCTGACGGAGAAACCGCCATTGCCGCCGCCGCCGCCGACAGACTGCGCGAAGATGCCGTTGGCCAATTCGCCGGTGGTCTGCACTGTGCCGAGGCTGGTCACGTCGACATTGCCGGCAAGGCCGCCGCTGCCACCCGTGCCGCCGCTGCTGTTGCCGATCGACTGGCCTTCGACCGTGGCCGAAGCGGTCAGGCTGAAGCCGCCGTTACCTCCGCCGCCGCCAATCGACTGCGCCTGGATGCCCGCCGCGAGGTTGCCCGTGGTGGCGACATTGCCGGTCGAGTTCAGCGAGACGTTGCCCGCCGTGTTGCCGGTACCGCCCGAGCCGCCGATGCCGACGGCCACGGCATTACCCACGGAGAGCGAGAGCGCGCCCGCGAAGCCGCCGTTGCCGCCACCGCCGCCGACCGACTGGGCAAACAGACCCACCGCGCTGGCGCCGCTGGTCGAAATATTGCCGGTGCTGACGAGCGAGACGTCGCCCGCTTCGCCGCCCGAACCGCCCTTGCCGCCAATGGCGACCGAAGCCGAAATGCCGTCGCTGCTGGTCGTCAGCGTGCCGGAAATGGCGAAACCGCCGTTACCGCCGCCGCCGCCGATCGACTGGGCCAGAATGCCGTCCGCCTGGTCGCCCAGCGTGGTGATATTGCCTTCGGAGACGACGGAGACCGCCTTGCCCGCGCCGCCCGAGCCGCCCGAGCCGCCGAGCGCCAGCGCCGCCGATGCGTATTGCGCGCCTGCGACAGCGACCGAGAAGCCGCCGTTGCCGCCGCCGCCGCCGACCGACTGCGCGAAGATGCCGTTGGACAACGTGCCTTCGGTGTAGATGTCGCCGGTGTTCGCCAGCGTGACCGTGCCCGCATCGTTGCCGGTGCCGCCAGTGCCGCCGAACGAGAGCGCCGCCGCGCCGTACTGCGCGCCCGCGACGGCGGCCGAGAAGCCGCCATTGCCGCCACCGCCGCCGATGGACTGCGCGACGAGGCCGCTTGATTGGTCGCCCAGCGTGCCGATCTGGCCAGTGGACGTCAGCGTTACGTCGCCCGCCGTGCCGCCCGCGCCGCCATTGCCGCCGAAGCCGATGGCCACGGCGCCGTACTGGCCGCCCGCCGCGCTGACGCTCCAGCCGCCGTTGCCGCCGCCGCCGCCGATGGACTGGACTTGCGCGCCCGCGCTGAAATCGCCCTTGGTGACGATGTCGCCGGTGTTGGTGAGATCAGCGTCTCCTGCCGCGCCGCCGGTGCCCCCGGTGCCGCCAAACCCAATCGCTGCTGCGCCATACTGTGCACCCGCGGCGCTGACGGAGAAGCCGCCGTTACCGCCGCCACCGCCGACCGACTGCGCGAACAGGCCCTGCGAATAGTTGCCTTCGGTCCAGATGTCCCCGGTCGAAACGAGCGTGACATCGCCCGCCGCGCCGCCCGTGCCGCCGTTACCGCCGAAGGAAAGGGCAACGGCGCCAAACTGGGCGCCCGATGCAGAGATCGCGAAGCCGCCGTTACCGCCGCCGCCGCCGATGGACTGCGCGCGCACGCCGGCCGAGAAGTCGCCCGACGTCGTCATGTCGCCATCGGAATCGACCGAAACATCGCCCGCGGAACCGCCGACGCCGCCCGAGCCGCCCATCGACAGGCTGACCGCGCCGAACTGGCCGCCCGCCGCCGAAATCGCGAAGCCGCCATTGCCGCCGCCGCCGCCCAGAGACTGGGCGAAGATCGCATCGGCATTGTCGCCGAGAGTCTGAATGTCGCCAATGCTGTGGATGCCGACATCGCCCGAGGAGCCACCGTCGCCGCCCTCGCCGCCGAACGAAGCGGAAATACCGCCGCCCTGGCCGCCCGAAGCCGCGATGGCGCCGCCGCCGTTGCCGCCGCCGCCGCCGACCGACTGTGCGAACAGGCCTTGCGCGCTGTCGCCCTCGGTCAGGATGTTACCGGTGCTGACAAGAGTGACCTTGCCGCCGGTGCCGCCATTGCCCGCGCCGCCGCCGAACGCCAGCGAGGCCCCGCCTGCCCAGCCGCCGCTGGCCGAAATCGCCAGGCCGCCGTTACCGCCGCCGCCGCCGACCGATTGTCCGAGGATGCCCGCCGAAGCCGCACCCTGCGTCCAGATGCCGCCGTCCGAAGTGACCGAAACTTCGTCACCGTTGCCGCCATTGGCGCCCGCGCCGCCCATGGAAACGCCCGCGGCGCCGATCCCGCCGCCCGAGACTGCGGCCGAGAAGCCGCCATTACCGCCGCCGCCGCCAATCGACTGGGCGAGGATGCCATTGGAGAGAGCGCCGATCGTGGTGATCGTGCCGGTGCTGTCCACCGTCACCTTGCCGGCCATGCCGCCATTGGCGCCGCTGCCGCCGAATGCCGCCGACATCGCGCCGACGCCGCCGGCCGAGCCGGAAACCGCGAAGCCGCCGTTGCCGCCACCGCCGCCGACCGATTGCGCGAACACGCCGTTGGAGCTGGCACCCTCGGTCGCGAGATCGCCGGTCGAGGAGACATAGACGTCATCGCCCGCCCCGCCATTGCCGCCGCCGCCGCCGAACGTCAGGCTGACAGCGCCTGCAGCGCCGCCTGCCAGGCCGACCGCGAAGCCTCCGTTACCGCCGCCGCCGCCGATGCTTTCGGCGAAGATCGCGTCGGACTGAGTGCCCTTGGTGGAAATATTGCCAACCGAAACGACCCTGACGGTCGAACCGTCGGAACCCGCACCGCCAACGCCGCCGAATGTCGACGTGATCGCGCCGACACCGAGGGCCGCGCTGGCCGCGAAACCGCCGTTGCCGCCGCCGCCGCCGACCGACTGCGCGAAGATGCCGCGCGACTGTTCGCCTTCGGTGGTGATCTGCGTGGCACTGGCGACATCGACGAGGCCGCCCGTGCCGCCCACGCCGCCCGCGCCGCCATAGCTCATCGTCAGCGATCCGCCGAGCGAGGCGCCCGCGGCGACCGAGAAGCCGCCATTGCCGCCGCCGCCGCCGACCGAGCTGGCGAAGATACCGTCGGAAAGGTCACCCTTGGTGGCGATGGAGCCCTGAAGGCCAAGACGCACCGCACCGCCCGAGCCGCCCGAACCGCCCGAACCGCCGAACGCGATGGAGGCCGTCGCGCCAAGGCCCGCGGAGGCCGAAAGCGCGAAGCCGCCGTTGCCGCCGCCGCCGCCGACCGACTGCGCGAAGAGGCCTGTCGAACGCTCGCCAAAGGTCTCGATATAAGCCGAGCCCATGCTCGAACTGGCCGTGGTGCAGGCCGAATTGGTGTTGACGCAAATGTCGCCGCCGGCGCCGCCGCCGCCGCCCGAACCGCCGAAAGCGGCGCTCACGAAGAGCCCCGCCGAAACCGCCGAACCGCCGTTGCCGCCGCCGCCGCCGATGGACTGCACGAAGATCGCCGTCGCATCGTCGCCCGAGGTCGACACGAGGCCGGTCTGGTTGAGAACGACCTTGCCGCCCTGGCCGCCGTTGCCGCCGTCACCGCCGATGGCGAGCACGCCCGTCGTCGAGCCGCCGTTGCCGCCGCCACCGCCGATGGACTGGGCGATGATACCCAGCGCCTTGTCGCCCTTGGTGGTGATCGTGCCGCTGTTCGAAACGGTGACCACGCCGCCATTGCCGCCGCCGCCGCCCGATCCGCCGATGGAGATCAGGCCGGTGGAGCTGCCGCCGTCGCCGCCGCCACCGCCGACCGACTGGGCCTGGATACCGATCGAGCGTACCCCGGCAGTCGAGATCGAGCCGCCATTGGTCACCGAGACATTGCCGCCGGGGCTGGTGCCTGCGCCGCTACCGCCGATGCCGACGAGCCCGGTCGAATTGCCGCCCGCGCCGCCGCCGCCGCCCACCGATTGCGCGAAGATCCCGCGGGCGTAGTCGCCCGTGGTCTTCAACGCGCCCTGGTTGTCGACAATGACGGTGCCGCCAAGGCCGCCGCTCGCCCCCTTGCCGCCCAGCCCCACGAGACCGACCGAGCCGGAGCCCGAACCGCCGCCACCGCCGACCGACTGCGCGAAAATCGCATCCGCCCAGGCCCCGGACGTGGTGATCGAACCGCCCGAGGTCTGCGTGATCTGAACCAGCCCGCCATTGCCGCCGCCCGCGCCGGACCCACCCAGAGACACCAGGCCTCCGGTGCCCGAAGCCGAGCCGCCGCCGCCGCCGATGGACTGCGCGAAGATGCCCTTGCCGGATTCTCCCGTCGTCACCATCGTGGCGCCCGAAGACACCGTGACGGTAGTGCCGTTGCCGCCGCCCGCGCCGGTACCGCCCAGCGCCGCGAGACCGCCGGTGACGCCCGCACTGCCGCCGCCGCCGCCGATCGACTGGGCCATGACACCGTAGGAGCCGAGGCCCGCGGTGGATACGAAGGCGCCTTCGGCAATGGCGATGTTGACCGTGCCGGCATCGCTGCCCTGGCTGCCGGCGCTGCCCAGCGCGACTGCGCCGATGGTCGTGCCACCGTTGCCGCCACCGCCGCCGACCGACTGCGCGAAGAAGCCATGGGCATAGTCGCCGGTCGTCTTCGTGGAGGAATTGGCGCCTGCGGTGATCGTGGCATTGCCGCCGGGGCCGCCTGCACCGCCCGAGCTGGAATCGGCGAAGACGCCGCCGCTGGTACCGCCGCTGCCGCCAGATCCGCCCACCGACTGCGCGAGAACGCCGTGCGCGCCTTCGCCAGAGGTCTGGACCACGCCGTTCTGGTTGACGACGACATCGCCGCCCTTGCCGCCGAAGCTGCCGCCGCCACTGGACGCGACGAGGCCATAGCTGTCGCCGCCGCTACCGGCCGTGCCGCCCAGGCTCTGGGCGAGGATGCCGATGGAGCCCGCGCCGCTGGTGGCCACGGTGCCGTTGTTGGTGGCACTCGCATTGCCGCCCACGCCCGGCGAACCGCCACCCGAGCCGCCGCCGGAAAGGAACCCGTCGCCGCCCGCACCGCCCTTGCCGGCCGAGCTGCTGACCAGGATGCCGTAAGCGCTGGTGCCGGTGGTCACCACATTGGCGGTGCTAACCAGGCTGACATTGCCGCCCACGCCTGCCGTGCCACCGGTGCCGCCGTCCGATCCGAGATAGCCGTCGCCGCCGTTGCCGCCGTTGCCGCCGATGCTCTGAACGATGACCGCTGCCAGGCCGCTGGACTGGGACGAGATGGTGCCCGAAATGTTATCGGTGATCGCCGGGCCATTGGCACCCGAACCGCCATCGCCTGCCGATATGAACAGCAGGCCGATATGTCCGTTGCCGCCGCCGCGGCCGCGCTGGACGTTGCGGTAGGTGCTGTCACCGGGATTGCTCGGCAGCGAAATCGGGTCGGCGCCGGTCGCATTCGCCGCCGGGGCGATCGAGGTGACGACCGCGTTTTCGCTGATCTTGTCGTTGACCGAATTGGACAGCTTGACCGACGTCACGACGCCGTTGGTATCCGTCTGGACTTCGGTAACGGTGTAAGTCGTGCCGGAAACTTCGAACGTCTGGCCGACTTCGCTTGCCAGCAGAATGACGTTGTCAGCATCCGTCTTCACTTGCGCGGGTGACAGTTGTTCGGTCACCGTTTCGAAGGCCCCGGTGACGGGGTTCTTGATCTGCGCGCCTACCGGAGGCGTGACGATCGGGGTGGGGGCAGGTGTGGGGGTCGGGCTGGGCGCCGGCGACGCCTGGGCCCAGGCCTGGACCGGCATCACGCCGCTCATCACCATCATCGCTGCAAGAGTGGCGACCGAGGCGCTTGCGCGCCAGGTGCGCGCGCGGCGCGCTTCACCCTTGCTCGCGGTGGAACGGCCAGCGAAAGGTTCAGAAGTGTTCACGGTAAGCCCCCAGGGTGCCTATTCGGCAAGTCGCCCCGGCCCCGCCCCTCGGGAGCGGGATTCCCGTGCTGTACGCCAGCTCTGGCGCAGCAGGAATCCGGAACAACACATAGAAAATGACGAAATAATTTCCTGCTTATCAGCGTGTTAGGAAATTATTTCCGATTGGTTTCGGCGCCCCGCTGCGCCAAGTCCGCCCTTCCCGCGCCGCATGGACGGCGCAGGTTGGACGGCCTTCGATCCGGCAGGGATCAGGTCGCGCGGGTAACGGCGGCCAGAGCGTCCCACTTCGCCTGCGAGGCGATCTGCGCGTGGATGGCGGGCAGCGCACCGGCGTCGCGAAGGCGCAGGAACTGCTCGGCCGAAAGCGCTTCGAAGCGGGTCCGGTCGATGGTCCGGAATTCCACCAGCAGGCTGGGCTCGGCAGCTTCCGGTGCCGTGTAGTGAACGCGCTTGATCTCGAACAGGTCAAGCTCATCCAGCAGCGCGATCAGCACGCCGGTTCGGGCCTGTGCGGCCTCGTAGCTCTCGCAAAAACGCAGCGCCTGCAGCGTCAGTTCGGTCGGCTCGGCGCCTTCGAACAGACGGACCGCATCTTCGGCATCCTTGTCGCCGACCCGGCCCGAGGCGTGGTCGAGGCAGAGGATCAGGCGATCACTGCCTTCGTCGCGCGCGAAAACGAAGGGGTAGCGGCGCAGATAGGCCGGGATGTAAGCGCCATTCTGATAGCGGCCCTCGGAAACGAACAGGTTGTGTTCGGCTTCCAGGCCGGTGACGGCGTAGGGCTGACGATCATCGCCGAAGAACAGGATCGGATAGTCGAGTCCGGCCCGCTCGAACTCGTCGACCGTCAACTGGACCATCGGCGCGCCGGCTGCGAAACCGAAGTCGGTCGGCGCGACGATCACGGCCGCATCGGCGTGCGTCGCGCTGTTGACCGGGCGCGGGTCCCGATAGAGCGGAAGGCTGCCATTGACCTGCGGCCCACTCGTTGCCGGCGCCGCGATGCCAGCGCTCTTGCGATTCTTCTGCTTGGATTCCGTCATGTGCCCCACCAAAAATCTAACCCCATTTCGTCATTGCCGGACGGATCGCACCCCAAATTGCTAATCCGCCGTAAATCAATGACTTACAGGCATTGCGCGCCTTTCAAAGGTAAATGGGCGCGCAAGCATGTAACGCGGCGGGCCTATCCACATGTCCGCACTTCCTTGCAATAAGGAAGTTTACGTAGCGCTTTTATGTCGACGGTTTAATCGTTTGGCAGGTCCTTCATGCTACGCGCGCGCAGCTAATGGCGGGACCTGCGTTGGACCTGCCCGGATGCCTTGCAGCGGTCGGAAAAAAATTTTTCGAAGCTGCGCTCGGCTACCGGCAGTCGGAGAAATTCGACCTGCGAATCATCGGCAGTCATGACGCCCGGTCGGTGAGAATGCCGAATCGGATTCGGCGCGCCTTGTCGGCTGTTCCGGGGTTCGGCTGCGTCTAGACGGCAACCCGCCCGCAAGTCAAAAATTGACTGCAGCGGCAACGTACCAAAACTGGAACAGCAAAGCTGATGCCATGCGGGATCGGCGCTTGACCGGGGAACCATCCCCTCCTGAAACGGCCTGGCGCGGCGCTGTTGTTTCGACATCGGAAGCCGCGAGACAACCTTCGGTCGAAACCGGAGCTGGATCGAAAAGAGGATGATCGCTGGCGATGCAACTCGACGATTATCGCCTGCTGGGGCGCTCCGGCCTGCGGGTCTCGCCGCTGGCCTTGGGTACGATGACCTTTCGCGTGGGCGCGGGCGCGTGGGGCAGCAGTGACGAGGAGGCGCGCCGGATGGTCGATCTCTATATCGATCGCGGCGGAAACTTCATCGATACCGCCGACTTCTACGGCCAGATGGGCCAGTCCGAAGTCCTGCTGGGTGAACTGCTGAAGGGCCGGCGCGATCGCCTGGTGGTCTCCACCAAGTATTCGCTGACGACGAGGCCCGGCGACCCCAATGCCAGCGGCAATCACCGCAAGAACATGATCCGCTCGGTAGAGGACAGTCTCAGGCGGCTGGGTACCGACTACATCGACTTGCTCTATCTCCACATGTGGGACTTCAACACGCCTGTCGACGAGATCCTGCGCAGCTTCGACGATCTCGTCCGCCAGGGCAAAGTACTTTACATCGGCCTGTCCGACACGCCGGCCTGGCAGGCCTCGCGCATGCAGGCCATTGCCGAGTTGCGCGGCTGGACGCCGTTCTGCGCGCTGCAGATCCCCTACAGCCTGATCGAACGCACCGTCGAACGCGAGCTGATCCCGATGGCCCGGGAGATGGGCCTGGGCGTTTCGCCCTGGGCGCCGCTGGGCCAGGGTCTTCTCACCGGAAAATACACGCGCGCCGATCTTGGCGGCGGCGACATGGACGAACTCGGCTCGCGCAAGGCGATCAATGCCGCCACGGGAAAGCTGACGGCGCGAAATCTCGATATTGCTGACCGGGTCGTCGAGATTGCCGGCGAAATCGGCTGTACCCCGGCGCAACTCGCTCTGGCCTGGACCCTGACTCATCCGGCCGTGGCCTCGCCCGTGGTCGGGGTTCGCACCCCGGGGCAGCTTGAGGACAATCTCGGTGCACTGGCATTGGAAATCGCGCCCGAGCAACTCGCGAGGCTCGACGCGGCCAGCGCGGTGCCGCCGGTCTTCCCGATCGATGTGCTGCAGGGACCGGCCCGGAGCATGATGTTCGGCAACGTGAAGCTGCGTGATCGGGTATAGGCGCGGATCGGAATCCTAAGCGGCGGAGAGCAAACGCGCGGCGCCAGCCAGTTGGCCGCCGAGCAGCGCGCGCCGTTCAGAGCCAAGGCGCTCCGAAGGGCCGGTCAGCACCAGAGTGCCGAGCGGTCGCTCGTCTGGCCCGAGCACGGCCGAGGCGATGGCGACCGCCCCGGCGACGATGTCCCCGTCATTCACGGCATAGCCCCGCGCACGCGTTGCCGCGAACTGCGCCAGCAGATCCGCGTCCGGCGGCGCGGAGAGCAAGTCGCGCTGTTCCGGCGCGCTGAGATAGGGCAGCACCGCGCGCGCCGTGGCGCTCCCGTGCGAAGGCACGACCATGCCGACCGGCGGAGCCATGCGCAGCACTTGCGGGCTTTCCAGAGCATCGATCACCACGAAATGGCCGCCGTCGGGCACGGTGAGATAGGCCGTCTCCCCGGTTGCCGACCGCAGCGATTCGAGCACCGGGCGGGCGCGCTGGCGCAAGTCGTTGCTGGAGTGCGGCGTGCGCGCCAGGGTGAGTATGCGCAGCGTCAATTCCCACTTCGCATCGCCTGCGGAGCGGATCCAGCCCGCATCGGCCAGCGTCATGAGGTCACGCTGGACCGCGCTTTTGTCCGCCCCCAGCAGGCGCGCCAGCGCACTGACGCCGATCGGCTGCGCGGCGGCCACCGCTTCGAACACCTGCAGCATGCGGCCACCACTCTGGCCCCGCTTGACGGCCATGGGGGAAATCTCCTATCATGTCACTAGTCAATACATCGTATCACTTAGTAATACAATAAAGTGAGCGATGCAAGGAGAGTGTTGCATGACCAAGCCTCACGCATTCACCGTCAGCCCCCTTGGCGAGGGTCTTCCTTTCGGCATCCGGATCGGCGCCCTCACGCTCGCCATGCTGGAGGATGCCGATACCCGCCAGCAGATAGACGCCCTGTTCGTCGAGCATGGCATGATCGTGTTCGAGGGCGTGGAACAGAGCGACGAGATGCAACTGGCGATCAGCAGCTGCTTCGGCCCGCTCAAGGAGCATCCGGTCAAGGCGGTCAGCCGCGTCGATTCCAGCCGCCTTCCCGGCGTGATCGAAATTCGCAGCCGCCGCGGGCAAGGCATTGTCGAAGTCGACGGCAAGCCGCTCTCGCATTGGCTGCCGTGGCACTTCGACCATTGCTATAACGACGAGCTGAACCGCGCGGGCGTGCTGCGTTCCGTCGAGCGGGTGGAAGAAGGGGGCATTACCGGCTTCCTCGACGGCGTGGCGCTATACCGCATGTTTCCCGAGGGCTTGCGCGCGCGGATCGAGGGCACGGAAGTGGTCTACAAGCTCTCCACCCAGTACGACCGGCTCAAGTTCGGCAAGCCGGCCCGATATCGCATGATCGAACCCAAGCCGATCCCCGCATCTTTCGACGAGCAGGTGGCCAGGATGTCGCGGGCGATCCACCCTTCGGTCTGGACGCGCGCCAGCGGCGAGAAAGTGCTCCATGTCTCGGCCTATATGGCCGAGGGCCTGGTCGGCAACGAGACGCCCGAGGGCGATGCCCTGCTGGAAGCGGTCTGCCAGGAAATCAACCGCCTGGGCGGCGCCTGCAGCTACCATCACAAGTGGCGCGAGGGCGACATGGTGATCTGGGACAACACGCGGATGCTTCACTGCGTTTCAGGCAACGACCCGGACGAGGAGCGCCTGATGTATCGCACCACCATTGCCGGCGATTATCGCCTCGGCCGCTGGGAAACGACGCCGGTGGAACAGAATTCCGCCGACGCCATGGCCTGACGGCGAAACAGCGAAGAAGGGGGAGAGCATCGATGGCCAGGATCGACGTGGACGGGCTCATGCTGGACTACGAGCTGCTCGGCGAGGAAGGCGCGCCTCCCTTGGTCATCACGCCGGGGGGGCGCTACGCACGCGACACGGCCGGCGTACCCGAACTGGGGGCGGAACTGGCGCAGGCCGGCTACCGGGTGCTGCTCTGGGACCGTCCCGGTTGCGGCGCATCCGACATCGCCTTCACCGCGCCTTCCGAATCCGTGATGAACGCGCAGGCGCTGGTCGGGCTGGTCGAGGCGCTGGGGCTCAAGGACATCCGCATGGCGGGTGGTTCTGCGGGTTCGCGGATAACGCTGATGGCGGCGGCGCGCATGCAGCAGAACGTCCGCAAGATCGCGATCTGGTGGCTCAGCGGCGGACCGGTGGGGCTGGCCGGGCTCGCCTGGTTCTATTGCGGAGACCAGATCGCCGCCGCCTCGAAAGGCGGGATGGAAGCGGTGGCGGCGCTGCCGAGCTGGGCCGACCAGACCGCGCGCAATCCCCGGATCCGCGACATCCTCCTGGCGCAGGATGCGGAAGCCTATATCGATATCATGCAGCGCTGGGGCAAGGCATTCGCCTATAGCGACGAGACGCCGATACCGGGCATGGCGCCTGCGGACTTCGCGGCGCTGACGATGCCGGTTATGACCTTCCGCTCAGGGCAAAGCGACATGGCCCACACGCGGCGCACCTCCGAATGGGTGCACGAGCTGCTGCCTTGCTCTTCGCTGGTGGAGCCACCGTGGAGCGATCAGGAGTGGAACTACGTCTCCACCTTCCCGATCGACACCGCAAAGCGCCGCGGCCGCTTCGAACGCTGGCCGCTGCTTACACCGATGCTGACCGAATTCTTTCGGGACTGACCGGGCCGCCCTCCGCCGCCAATACGTGGTCGAGCGCAGCCCCCAGATCCGCCTTCGACCAGAGCGTCAGCAACACGGTGTAGATGTGCAGGACGGTGCGGAGGCCCTCCTCTTCCGCCACCAGGGGGTCGTGCGGGCCCAGGATCGGCGCCCCGGCGGGCAGCCGCCGCCGCAGCACCTTGTGGAGAGCCAGCACCCGCGCCGCGCCCATGACCCCGACGTGGACGAAGAAGTGGCGCTTCAGTTCCTCGGCGTCGATCGCAGCGCCGCCCTGCGCGCGGTATTCCCGCAGGAACAGCATGAGCAGCGCGTCGAGATCGTTCTCCAACATCCCCGCATGGGCCGCGCTCAGACAGCCCCATAACGCGGATCCGAAGGTAATCTGCGCGACCCCGCCCCAATCCAGCAGCCCGCAATGAAGAACCTGCCGATCGTCGCGCCAGAACCAGGCATTGTCGATATGCGCGTTCCAGTGGCAGAGGGCGATCAGGTCCCGATTGCCGAGCAGATAGGCCGCGAGCCTGTCGCGGTTTTCCCCGATGCGCAGGACATCGCGCAGAACGCGGTCGTAGAATTCGGGCGCGCGCAGTTCCGGCGGCAGAAGCTGCGGCAGGTCCGCCGCGAACTGGCGGCAGCCTTCCACTGTCCTGCGCAGCGCTGCCGCGTCGCCGGTCACGCGCTCGACGCCGGCGCCAGCGGGATCGAAGGGGAAGCGCTGCTCCATATCCGCGGTCAACCGCCCGGCCTTGTGCGCAGCGGCGAGGCGCGCGAGCGCGGCGATCAAGGCGCGATAATAGGGCAGCGGATCGTCGATCTCGTGATCCCGGCATTTCTCGCGCTGCGGCTCGATGTCGTCCCGGCCGAAAGCCACGCGCGCAGTGATGAGCAGGCCGGTGCCGCTGGCATGGTCGAAGTCACCGAAATAGGCCCTCGGCACATGAATGGGAAAACCCGGCGCGCGCGAGACGGATGCGAAGCGCGCCTCGCTTTCCATCTCGTGGCGCGCATGATCGCGGCCGCTGTCAGTGAAGTCTCGCGAGAACTTCACGAAGAGATCGCGCTGCAACCCCGGCTCCTCCAGCGCATAGGCCACTGACAGGAACAACTTGTGCCCGGTGCTGCCACCCGGACAAGGCTCCAGCCGGATGATCCGGGTGACGCTGTTGGCAGGAGAGATCGAACCGAAGGCGTGAAAGGCCCGCGTGAGGAACGCCGCGCCGCCAAGGCGCAGCGCCGCCTCGTGCGCCGGCATGAGGACGCCGGTGTCGTCCCCCCGCGCATGGCCGGTCGCCTCGACCGCGCCGCTGACGGCGCCAATTTCCGCTTCGCCCATGCGGTCAGGCCGCCGGCGGCAGACGATCGAGCCGGAAGTCGCAATGGGCGGCGGTCTGCTGCAGTTCGATCACATTGCCCTCGGGGTCGCGGCCATAGACCGATTTGACATGCCCCATGTCGATCGGGGCGGGCGCGCCGAACGTCATGCCCAGCGCTTTCAGGCGAGCGTATTCGCCTTCGATGTCGTGCGTCACGTCGATGCAGAAATGCGTATAGCCCCTGTCCTGCGGGGAAAGCGGCGCGGTGCGACCCGGCGGCGCCTGGAATTCGAACAGCTCGACATAGCAGTTCCCCGTCCGCAGCATGGCCCCTCGCGCCGCAGAGCCGGGCACGTCGATCAGAGCGTCCAGCACCGGCTCCTCCTTCCAGCCGAAAGGCTCGCCCACGAGTTCGAAACCGAAGGCATCGCGGTAGAACGCGATCATCCGTTCGAGATCGCGGACGTGGACGGAAACGTGGTGAATTCCTCGGATCATGGCTGCCTCTTGCGGGTCCTGCGTCCCGTCGATTGCCCCAGCCCCCGCCCCGGAACAACCGTGTCGCCGCGTGCTGGCGCGGGCAGACAAGTCGCGGTGCATGTCCCGTCATCGGGCAGCGAGGCGCCAGCCGGTAAAGGATGATCCGGTAAGCCGATGGAGAAAGGTCATCCAATGGGCAGCACAGTGATTCAGGGCGCCAGCATCTGGGATGCCACCGGCGCCGATCCGTTCACCGGGGAGGTGCTGATAGAAGGCAACCGTATCCGCGCCGTCCTGCGCGGCGGCGGACCGTGCCCGCCGGGAGCGGAAATCGTCGATGCTACCGGCCTGTTCCTCATGCCCGGCATGACCGAGGGCCATACGCACCTTTCCTTCGAGAACGTGACCCGCACGGAGGATCTCATCACCCCCTCACCGGAGCGGCAGGTCTTCACCGCCGCACGCGGCGCCAAGGCCCTGATCGATGCGGGTTTCACCAGTGCCTATGGCGCCTCGGAAGCGAAGCTGCGGCTTGCCGTGGCGGTGCGTGACGAGGTCGAGGCCGGGCGGCTTCCCGGCCCCCGCATCCGCGCGGGCGGACTGGAGATCAGCGTCACCGGGGCAATGGGCGACGAGGGCAAGGAACACGACCCGCGCATTGGCCCTGCCACGATCGTCGACGGTGTAGAGGAAATGCGCCGCGCCGTGCGCCTCCATTGCCGCGAGGGCGTGGACAATGTGAAGCTCGATGTCTCCGGCGATCCCTTCTATCCCTCCACGCCCGCCAACACCACGCCGATGACGTTCGAGGAGATCCGCGTCGCGGTGGAGACGGCGCATGCCTACGGCCGCAAGATCAACGCCCATACGCGCTCGATCGCCGGCTCCAAGGCCTGCCTGCGCGCCGGGGTCGATGCCCTGTTCCACTGCGAATATGCCGACGAGGAACTGCTGGACATGATGGAGGAGGCCCGCGACCGGATGTTCGTGGTGCCCACGGTCGGGCTGTTCCACCAGATCCTCAAGGGCGAAGCTTCCGCATTCGGCCTCACGCCCGAAGTCGGCGGATATATGAACATTCCCGAGCTGATGGAAAACTCCATCCGCACGCACACGGAACTGCGCAAGCGCGGCGTGCGCCACCTGATCGGCGGCGATTACGGCTTCGGCTGGAGCAAGCAGGGCGAACAGGCGCGGGACCTGCAGTTCTTCGTCGAATACTACGGCTACAGCCCCGCCGCTGCGCTGGCCTGCGCCACCCGCAACGGCGGGCTGGCCATGAGGGCACAAGGCGATCTCGGCACCCTGACCGAAGGGGCGCTGGCCGACCTGATCCTGGTCGACGGCGATCCACTGGCGGACGTCTCCGTGCTGACGGAAACCGCCAGGCTTCTCCTGATCATGAAGGACGGCCAGATGCACAAGAACGACAGCGGCGCCCGCGCGAAATCGCCCGCCGGCCGCAAGGTGGAGAAAGTGGGATGAAGCCTGAGCCAGACACTCTCGCGCTCGGCGAGGCGCGCTGCCCTGCGGAAAGCACGCAGGACATCATCGCGCGCGACCGGGTTCCCGCCCCGGACTGGGCGACCTCGCAATCCTACGAATACCTGGGCAGCCAGGACATATCAAAGGATCGCTACGTCGATCCCGCGTTCCAGAAACAGGAATTCGACAAGCTCTGGACCCGCACCTGGCAGATGGCCTGCCGCGAGGAGCACATTCCCGAAGTGGGCGACTATTACGTCTACGACATCGGTCCCTACAGCTTCATCGTCACCCGCGTGGCCGAGAACGAGATCAAGGCGCATTTCAACGCCTGCCTTCATCGCGGCACCAAGCTGAAACCGTCGAACACCCTGGGCAGCGGCAGCCAGATCAAGTGCCCGTTCCACGGCTGGAGCTGGAACCTCGACGGCACCAACCGGAACATCCCCTGCCAGTGGGACTTCGCCCATGTCGACCCGGAGCGGATGCGCCTGCCCGATGCCAGGGTGGAGTGCCTGGGAGGCTTCGTGTTCATCAACATGGACCCCGATGCGCCGACGCTGGCGACATATTTCGGCCCGGAAATCATGAAGCATTTCGAGGCCTGGAAACTGGAAGACCGGTACATCTATCTCCACGTCCAGAAGAGCTATCCGGCGAACTGGAAGCTGACGGTGGAAGCCTTCCAGGAGGCTTACCATGTGCTCGACACCCATCCCCAGGTCGCCCCGGCCAACGGCGACGTGAATTCGCAGTACGACGTCTATGGCCAGCATGTGAACCGGTTCATCTCCACGCTCGGCGTGGTCAGCCCGAACCTGGCCGGCAAGTACAGCGAACAGGACATCATCGACAATTTCACGCTGGGAGACAGCTCCGCGCTGGGCGGCAGCAAGCCGCAGCTGGCCCCGGGCGAGCGCGCGCGGCAGGTCATGGCGGACATGTTCCGCGCCATGTTCGAAAAGGCCGCAGATGCCGACCTCAGCCAGGTTTCCGACACCGAGCTGCTCGACACTTATTCCTATACGATGTTCCCCAACCTCTACGTCTTCCCCGGCATTTCCCTGCCCATGCTCTACCGCTTCCGGCCCGACGCCCGCGACCATCGCCGCTGCATCTACGAGGTCATGTTCATGCGGCCGATCCCCCGCGGCGGACGCCGCCCGGAAACCGCGGAAGTGCAGATCCTGGACGACGACCAGTCCTTCGCCGAAGCCGAAGGGATGGACCCCGGTTTCGGCCGCATCCTCGACCAGGATACCGACAATCTCCATGCCCAGCAGGAGGGCCTGGAAGCCAGCGCCAAGCCCGGCATAACCCTTGCCAACTATCAGGAAATCCGCATCCGCCACTTCGAGGCCGCCGTGGACAGGTACATGGCGATGGAGCCGTTCAGGCCCCAATGGTAATGCGGGAAAGCGCGCAGCAGCCCAGGGGAACCGAGACACTGGGGCCTTGCCCGAAGGAATCTGCGTGACCAAGTCCGTCGCCGCCTTGCAGGACCGGTTCGAGAAGACCTCGGGGCAAGTGTTCCTGACGTCGATGCAGGCGCTCGTGCGCCTGCCGCTCGACATGGCGCGGCGGGACCGGGCGGCCGGGCGCGACACGGCAGGCTATGTCACCGGTTATCGCGGATCGCCGATCACGACGCTCGATGCGCAATTGTGGTCGGCCAAGGCCCTGCTCAACGCGCACCGGATCCACTTCGAGCCCGGCCTGAACGAGGAACTGGCCGCCACCAGCCTGCGCGGAACGCAGCAAGTGGACTGGTTCGGCAAGCCGCGCTTCGATGGCGTGTTCGCCCTCTGGTACGCCAAGGGCCTTGGCGTCGACCGCGCCTGCGAAGCGCTGAAGCTGGCAAACTTCGAGGGCACTCACGCAAACGGCGGCGTGCTGGTGGTTGCGGGGGACGATCATGCGGCCAAGTCCTCGGCTTCCGCACACCAGTCCGAACACACGCTGATCGCCGGATTCCTGCCGATCCTGGCGCCTTCCACCACCGACGAGATCATCGCCTATGGCCTGCTCGGCTGGGAGATGTCGCGGTTCAGCGGCCTATACGTCAGCCTCAAGGCCGTCACCGATACGCTGGACCTGACATCTTCGGTCATCCTGCCCGATCTGCGGATCGTGCGTCCCGACCGTCCGGCAGGGGTGGATCTCAACATCCGCCGCAGCCTGCCGCCGCTGACGCAGGAATCGCTGGTGGTGAACGAGCGCCTGCCTGCGGCCGTCCAGTTTGCGCGCGCAAACCGCCTCAACCGGGTGCTCATCGCGCCCGAGCGGCGCAACCTGGTGATTTTGACCGCGGGCAAGCCCTATCTCGACGTCTGCGAAGCCTTGCTGGCGCTTGGCCTCGACGCCGCCCGATGCCAGGCCCTCGGCATCGCGCTGGTCAAGCTGGGCATGACCTGGCCGATGGATAAGGCGTTCCTGCGCAGCACCTGCGCCGGCGCGCGCGAGATCCTGGTGGTGGAAGAGAAGCGCCCGGTGATCGAGGAGCAGCTGGCCGCCGCCCTCTTCGCCATGCCCGGCCCGCGTCCCCTCCTTCTCGGCAAGCGGGACGAGCATGGCCACGCGCTGCTGCCGCTCGACAATGTCCTGGATGCGGGAATGGTGCGACGCGTCCTCGTTTCGCGGCTGGCGGGACTTGGAGTTCTCGATGGGGCTGCCCGCGACGCCGCCGAGCGGCTTGCCACGCTGGAAGCGGCAGCGGCGGAGCCAGCCCGAGCGGTTCGCCCGGCCTACTTCTGCTCGGGCTGTCCCCATAACACCAGCACCCATGTGCCCGAGGGCAGCCTGGCGATGGGCGCAACGGGCTGTCATGGCCTGGCCGCCTTCATGCCCGAGCGCCGCACGATGAATGTGGTCGGCATGGGCGCCGAGGGACTGCCCTGGCTGGGCGCGCAGCATTTCACCGAGACCGGGCATGTCTTCTCGAACATGGGAGACGGCACTTATACGCATTCGGGCATATTGGCGATCCGGGCGGCGCTGTCGGCCTCGGCGAACGTGACGTTCAAGATCCTCTACAACGATGCCGTGGCGATGACCGGGGGCCAGCCGCTGGAAGGCAATATCCAGCCGGAACAGATCGCCGCCGAATTGATCGCGGAAGGCGTCGATCCGGTGGTCCTGGTCTCGGACCGGCCCGAGCACTGGCGCGGCAAGCTCCCGGCGCAAGTCCGGGTGGTCGATCGCGACCGGCTGGACACGGTCCAGCGCGACCTGCGCACGGTGCCCGGCGTCTCCGCCATCCTCTACGAGCAGACCTGCGCCAACGAGAAGCGCCGCCGCCGCAAGCGGGGCGATGCGCCCGATCCGGACATGCGGCTCTACATCAACCCCGCCGTCTGCGAAGGCTGCGGCGATTGTTCGCGCCAGTCCAACTGCGTCAGCATCACCCCGCTTGAAACCGCCTTCGGGCGCAAGCGCGCCATCGATCAGTCCGGGTGCAACAAGGACTACAGCTGCGTCAAAGGCTTCTGCCCCTCGTTCGTTTCCGTGCGCGGCGCCCAGGTCGCGCGGCGCGGCGCCGATATGGGCGCACTGGAACCGCTGATCGCAAGCCTGCCCGAACCGGCGCTCGCCGCTGTCTTGGATAGCTATGCCATGCTGGTGACGGGGATCGGCGGCACCGGCGTGCTGACGGTGGGCGCTGTGCTGGGCATGGCCGCGCATATCGAGGGCAAGGCGGTCAAAGTGCTCGACATGACGGGCATGGCGCAAAAAGGCGGCGGGGTGATGAGCCACATCCGCTTCGCCGCGGATCCTGCGCGCATTCCGAGCGCCCGACTGGGCACCGGCCAGGCCGACCTGCTGCTCGCCTGCGACCTCGTGGTCGCCTCTGCCCCCGATGTCGTCAGAACCTTGCGACCGGACAGTCGGGTGGTTGCGAATGTGGATGTCGTGCCGACCGGCGAATTCCAGACCCGCAAGGACATGGACTTCCGCGCCGCCACCTTCCTGCCTGCCATCGCCGCACGGGTCGGGGAGGGAAACGTCGCATCGGTACGCGCGCTCGCCCTTGCGGCCCGGTTGATGGGCGACACGATCTTCACCAACCTGCTGATGGTCGGCTTCGCCGCGCAGAAAGGGCTTCTGCCGGTGAGCGTGAGCGCCATTGCCGAGGCGGTGCGGCTGAACGGCACCGCCGTGGAGGCCAACTTGCGCGCGCTGGCGCTGGGCCGGATCGCTGCGGCTTTCCCCGAGGAACTGGAATCCGTCGCCAGGCTCGATCCGGCTTCGCCCATGCCCGCCGATCTGGAAACCCTGACGGAAAGCCGCAGCCGCCACCTTGCCGCCTATCAGGACGAGGCCCTGGCGGCAGACTATCGCGCGTTCCTGCATGACATCGCCGGGCGGCTGGCGGCGCGCGGGATCGCCGATCCGCAGCCGTTTCTCATGGCCGCGGGAGAGCAGCTTGCCCGCCTGATGTCGTACAAGGACGAGTACGAAGTGGCACGGCTCTACACCGCGCCGGCATTCCTGGCCGGACTAGCTGCGCAGTTCGACCGCTACTACCGGCTGGAGGTCAACCTGGCCCCGCCCCTCCTCGCCTTTCGCAAGGATGGGAAAACAGGAAGACCGCGCAAGATCGCGATGGGGCGCTGGGTCTTCCCCCTCTTCGCGCTGCTCGCCCGCATGAAAAGCCTGCGCGGCACCCGGCTCGACCCTTTCGGCATGACTGCGGAGCGCCGCATGGAGCGGGCGCTGATCGGCGAATATCGCGCGCTGATCTGCTCGCTGGCGGATCGCATGACCGAGGACGGACTCGCCACCGCGACCGAAATCGCCGCATCGGCAGCACTCATCTGCGGGTTCGGGCCGGTGAAGATGGCCGGTGTCGCCGCCTATCGCGAACAGCTCGGCCCCTTGCTGAAACGGTTCGATGCCATCGCCACTGGCGCGGCGCCGAGACAGGCGGCGGCCTGACCGCTCAATAGCCGTTGGGCGCCACTTCGACGCGCAGCCCGTCCAGCTCTTCCCGCAAGCGGATCTGGCAGGAGAGCCGGCTGTTCGGCTTCTGGAATTCCGAAACGAGGTCGAGCATTTCCGCCTCGATCGCATCGGCACTGCCGACTTTCTCCATCCAGGCATCGTCGACATAGACATGACAGGTCGCGCAGGCGCAGGCGCCCCCGCAGTCGGCCAGAATGCCGCTCACGCCGTGGGTGCGGCCCACTTCCATCAGGGACTGGGACGGCTCCACGCCCTCGAACTTCCGCTCCGCGCCGCCTTCCTCCACGAATGTCACTGTCACGCCCATCGCCATCACGCCCCTTCGCCCAGAGCCGCGGCACGCGCCGCCATCAGCTCCCTGAAATGATTGACCGGATCGCCTGCGGATATGCCGCCATCCACGGCGAGCACGGTGCCGGTGATCTGGGCCGATCGGCCGCCCGCGAGGAACAGGACCGCCTGCGCCACGTCTTCGGGCGTACCCTGGCGCTTCAGCGGCTTGTTCGCATCCCACACCGGCTTCATGGCCACCTGGATACGCGCGGCCGCCTCTGGCGATGCGCCTGGGGGCGCGAAGGCATTGAGATCGGTGGGAATATGACCGGGGGCCAGGCAGTTCACCCGGATGCCATATTGCGCCAGATCGATCGCCATAGACTTGCTGGCATGGATCGCGGCCACTTTCGAGGTGCGATAGGCGAGCATGGCCAGCCCCGGAATGAGCCCGGCGATGGACGTGTTGTTGATGATGGATCCGCCGCCGTTCCTGGCCATGTGCCGCGCGGCGCGCTGCGTCCCCAGGATCACCCCCAGCACGTTGACGCGCATCACCTGTTCGAAATCCGCAAGATCGTCGTCGAGGAAATCGGCGCTCGGCCTGCACGAGACGCCGGCATTGTTGAACATCACGTCCAGGGCGCCGAAGCGGTCGACAGCCGCCGCCACCAGCGCGTCGATGTCCTCAGTCCGGCCCACATCCGCCTTTCGGAAGATCGCGGCCTCCCCCAGGGCAAGGGCGGCGGCCTGCCCGGCCTCCTCGTCGATATCGCCGATCACCACCCTTGCGCCTTCGGCCACGAACAGCGCGGCGGTCGCGCGGCCGATGCCCCGCGCCGCGCCGGTGATCACGGCGACTTTTCCTGCCAGCTCCTGACCCAAGTGCCGCTCCCTCATGCCCGCTTGGAGAAGGCGATCGGCAGGCACTCGATCGAATGCGTGGCGACCGTGGGCAGGTACTTCAGGTCCCCCGCCGGAACGGTCAGCCTGAAATCCTCCATGCGCCGGATCACCTCGCGCGCCGCCACCCGGATCTCCATGCGCGCCAGCGACAGCCCGATGCAGCGGTGCGGACCGCCTCCGAACGAAACGTGACGGCCCAGGTTGGAACGCTCCATGTCGAACGTGCGCGGACAGGGAAACACGTCCTGCTGGTCATTGGCCGAGGCATACATGAGCAGCAGATGCGCGCCTTCGGGCAGGCTCCTGCCGCCCAGTTCCACCGGCCGCGTGGTCATGCGCGAAAGGCCGCGCACGGGCGGCTCGATCCGCAGAAGCTCCTCGACGAAGCGCGAGAGCAACCGGTCATCGTCGGCCGATTCCTTCAGCAGTTCCGCGACCTCCGGCTGCGTGGCCAGGATGTAGAGCATGTTCGACATCGCCGTCGCCGTCGTTTCGTTGCCCGCGATCATCAGCGCGCGCACCAGCGAGACGGCTTCCCCGAAAGCAAGGGTGGGGTTGTCCTCCCCTTCCGCCCGGGCGTGGACGAGATCGGAGATCATGTCCTCGCGCGGGTTCGCCTCACGGTCGCGCATATGGGCGATCAGGAAGTTCTGGAGGTCGCAGATGTCCCTGGCATTGGCGATCATCTGCTCGCGGTTCTGCATGCGGCCGATCTGCTGAGTCACGGCGATGGACCAGCGCTGGATCTTGTCCGCGTCGTAGACGTCGATGCCCAACTGCTCGCAGATGACGCGGATGGTGACCGGCACCGCGAAGTCCTTGACCCCGTCGCACTCTCCGCGATCGATGAAGCCCTCGATCGTCTCGCGCACGATGGTCTCGATCAGGGGTTCCAGCTGCCGGACGCGGTGGGCCGAAAAGGCATTGTCCATCAGCTTGCGGATGCGCGTGTGGTAAGGCGGGTCGGACATGATGGCGTCGGGAAAATAGCCCTGCCCGTCGCGTTCCAGGATCTGCTGGAACTCCTCGAAGAACCCGGCCGCATATTGCGCCTTGTAGCCATGCTCGACCGAATAAGTGATCGGATCGCGCTGGACGGTCTGGATGTCCTCGTAGCGCGAGACCAGGTACATCCGCAGCTTCTCGTCGTAATGGACGGGATCGAGCGCCCGCATCGCATCGTAATAGGCCGTGGGCTGGGCCGAGATGACCGGATCCGTCAGCGAGGCACTGCCGAGAAGCGCCGATCCCTGCGCCGCGGGGCATTGTCCCGCCTCACGGGGCGCGGAGCCGGTGACCTGAGTTTCAGCAGCAGCCATGTCGTATCTCCGCTTTTCAGAGGCTTGCAGCGGCACCGGCCGCCTGCGGAAGCACGCGGTCCGCGACGAGCGCCTCGGTTGCCAGGAACTTGGTGGTCGTCCAGCCGCCGTCCACGGCGATGGATTGCCCGTTGATGTAGCTGCCCTCCGGCGAGGCCAGGAAGAACACCGCATTCGCCACGTCCTGAACCGTGCCTTCGCGGTCGAACGGGGTCATTTCCTGGTTCAGGCGCCGGAATCCCTGCAGGTCCCAGTGGTCGCGGGTCATGTCGGTCTTGATGACGCCGGGCGCCACCAGGTTCGAGCGGATGCCCTGCGGTCCGTACTGGGCCGCCAGCGTCTGCGTCAGCCCCACCAGCGCCGCCTTGACGGCACAGTAGATGCCTCCGTCCAAGCCGCCGATCAGGCCGAAGGTCGAGCCCACCGTGACGATCGAGGAGCCGCGCCCAAGGGCGGGCACGGCCTCTCGGCAGAAACGGAACGTGGCCTTGAGGCTGATGTCGATCACTTCGTCCATCGCTGCGTCGTCGGTCTGGTGGACGGGCGCCCAGCGGCCGGAACCGGCGTTGTTGACCAGGCAGTCGAGCCGGCCGAACCTGTCGAGCGCGAAACGGACGGCACGAGCGGCGCTCGCGGGCTCGGCCACGTCGAGCGAGAGGGTCTCCATTTGCGTCAGGGGCGACAGGGTGCGCGCCAGAGCATCCAGCTTTTCCTGCCGCCGCGCCACGGCGACGATCCGGTAGCCCGCCGCCGCGAAACGATGCGCAATCGCCTCGCCGATGCCGGCGCTGGCGCCGGTGATCAACACGACCGGCGCGGATGCCGGATGATGCCCCGAACCCTTGCCCAAGCCCGCTTGCTCCCTCATCCGCCATCCTGCTCCGTGCTTCCGGTTTTCGGACGCAGCGCCTGCCTGCATGGGCGGGCCACGTCCCCGGTGCCGCCACTTAGCCCGAGGGAAGAAGACATCGCCAAGGCAAAACGTGCCTTCGCAGAGCGCTGACAGGTCAGAGCAATTGCCATGGCAGTTTCCGGCAAGGCCCATCGATCGCGCGGCGGTATCTCGCCCACAGGCGCTTGCCGTTGCTGATGCAGGCATAGCGGATCACTCTGGGGCAACTTAGAGTCGAACCGAACTGGGGAAGGTTCCGGCAAGGACAACTTGCGGAAAATGCCAAGCGGGGAGGACCATCTGAAAACCTATCGCAGCCGCTCGCACGTTTCCGGCACAGGCACGGCCGGTCTCGCTTCGCCGACGGCCATGGCCGTGGCTATGGCAATCACCGCGCTGACGCCTGCGCCGGCCTTCGCGCAGGAGGAACAGCCGACTGCCACCGCCCCGATCGGTCCCGGCGAAAGCGGCGTCATCGTCGTCACGGCGCGACGGCGCGAAGAGAGCCTGGCCGACGTGCCGATCTCGATCACGGCAATCGGAGCCGAGGATCTCGTCTCGCGCGCGGTGGTGACCGATGCCGATCTACAGCGGACGGTGCCCGGCCTGACGATCCGCCAGACGCAGGGCAACAATTCGCTGACCTACTCCCTGCGCGGGCAGAGCGCGGACATCTTCAGCGGCTCGCCCTCGGCAGTCGTCACTTACCTGAACGAAGTGCCCATGCCGGTGAGCGGCGCCGCCACCTTCTTCGACCTGCAATCGGTGCAAGTGCTGAAAGGGCCGCAAGGCACGCTGTTCGGCCGCAACGCAACGGGCGGCGCCGTACTGTTCACGTCGGCCCGGCCGACCGACAGGTTCGAAGGCTATCTGCGCGGCCGCTACGGCAATTACGACCGCCGCGAAGTCGAAGGCGCGATCAACCTACCGCTGGTGGCGGACAAGGTGCTGCTGCGCGCCGCCTTCAACCTGACATATGCAGACGGATATATCCGCGATCTCTACACAGGCGAGGACCTCGGCAGGGTCAATCGCGAAAGCGGCCGCATCTCCCTGACGCTCAAGCCCACGCCCGACCTCGTCAATACGACGGTGGTGCAATATGCGCGCAGCGGAGGGAACAATACCGGCGCCTCCTATACCTACAGCGTCTACGGCTGCGGAGAGACGAACAACGGCTTTGCCCTGTCGTGCAGCGCGGGCCTGCTGTTCGGCCCCTCGCTGGACGGCGTGCTGGGTCCGGGCGCCTGGGCACGGTACCTTGCCGCGCATCCGAACGCCTATGCTCCGGGCCTGATCGCCTATGTCGAGGAGCAAAGACGTCTCGGCCTCTACAAGACCAACCACCCTGCCGGAGCCGATCATTTCGGCGAGAACTGGAACGTCTCGAACACGACGGAGATCGAGCTGGGCGGGGACTTGCGGCTGCGCAACATCTTCGGCCTGGTGGATTCCTACACGGATTCGCAGCAACCCCAGCTCGGCGCGCCCTTCGCCACCATCCTCACCGCCAATGCTCCCGCAGGCGAGTTCGGAAACGTGGAGGACCTGCGCTCCTATTCGGAGGAACTGCAGCTACAGGGCAAGGCTGCCGACGGCGCGCTGGAATTCATCGTCGGGCTCTATCTCCAGCGGCAGAACACCCGGTCGCTCTACCCGCAGACCTATTTCGATCTCTCCCCCAATCCCGGTTTCCCGACTTATGCGGTCAACCATTTCCGCATCAAGAACCACACCGACGCGCTCTACGCGCAGGGCACTTACGATCTCGGGCGCATCGGTGCGCCGGGCTTCCGGCTGACGGCCGGGCTGCGCTACACGCGCGAGCGGGTCTATGGGGTGCAGCTTGCCGGATCGGACAATTTCGGCCCGCCCCAGCAGAAGCGCACCTACCAGGATCCGAGCTGGGAAGTCGGCCTGGAATACAAGCCCGATGCCGACTGGCTGCTCTATCTCAAGACGCGCGGCAGTTTCCGCAGCGGCGGGTACAACGGCACGCTCGATCCGGTAGGCATCGTCACGCTGGGCGGCAGCAACTTCTTCGATTCCGAAACGACGCAGGACATAGAGGCCGGCGTCAAGTACGGCGGCCGCGCCTTTGGCCGGCCCGCCTCGCTGAGTCTGGCGCTGTTCAACCAGTGGATCCAGCACGTCCAGCGCGTAGAGTTCCCGGATCCCGACGGCCCTGCAGGTCCCCTTGCCTCCATCGCCTTCACCACCAATGTGCCGGCCGAGCGGGTGCGCGGCATCGAGGCCGAGGGTACGGTGATGCCCATGGAATGGCTGCGCCTCGGCGGCCAGCTGGCCCTGACCGATGCGGATTTCACCCGCAACCAGGTGGAGCTGTTCGGCAGCACCTACTTCTACGGCCCGGTTGGCGACACGCCCAAGGCCTCTGGCACCGGCTGGGCGGAAGTGATCCTGCCGGTGGCGCTGGATGCAGGCGAGATCAGCCTGCGCGGCGAAGTCTATGCGCAGACCGGCCAGTATTTCTCGAACGCCGCGGCCAGCGTCTCGCCGCGCACGAAGCTGCCCGGCTATGCCCTGGTGAACAGCCGCCTTAGTTGGAAGAAGATCATGGGTTCGGACTTTTCCGCGGCGCTCTATGGCGAGAACCTGTTCGGAGAGGACTATTTCGTGGGCGGCATGCAGCTTGCCGTCGCGCTGGGCCACAACGGCGCCGTCGTGGGCAAGCCGCGTACCTACGGGCTGGAGCTGTCCTACGCATTCTGACCGGGCCCACGGCCGGGCATCACGACCAGCCTACTGTCGCCGGGCCCACGAATGAGCTATGGTAGATCACAATGCCGCAAGAGCATTTCGGAGAAGGATAAGCAGATGCCCGTTCTCGCGTTCGACATGACCACGGCGAACCACGAATCCCGGCGGTTCGAATTTCGAGGCACGAACAAGGCGGACTACTACGACGGCGATCTGGTGCCCCTGTCGTCGCACAATATCGACGTGCGGATCGAGAAGAGCCTCGCGGGCGAATACACGATCTGCAAGGAAGTCTCGCGCTCGGGCCTCGCGTTCCGGCGCTCCTGGGGCCACATCCGCAACGACAAGACCAATCTGGTGATCTTCTGGTTCCTGCGCCGGGGCCAGATGACCATCTCCCACGCCGGCGGCCGGCACGTCGTGAACGCCGGCGAATGTGCGATCACGCGCTCCACGCGGCCCTTCTACATGGAGCTTGTCCCGCCCGAGAACAGCGAGCTGGAGGTGATGCACGTCGTCGTCCCCTCCCACAAGATCTACGCGGTTCTCAGCGAGAACATCGAAGCGGGCCGCGCCTTCCCGGCCTCCAGCGGCGAACTGGCCCTGACCGACCGCATACTCGAACTGGTGTTCGAACAGGACGACCAGATCGACCAGGACATGGCGGAGCAACTGGTGCAGGCGCTGCTCACCGGCATCAGCAAGACGATCACGCGGCTTTCAGGGAACCCGCCCGCGCGCGAAACCATCTGCGACAAGCGGATCGGCGACATCACCCGCTACATCAACCAGAACTTCGCCAACCCCGATCTCAATGCCCGGATGGTGGCGGACAGCTGCGGCATTTCGCTCCGGTACTTGTGCCATGTGCTGAAGAAGAGCGCGCTTTCGTTCTCCAACCTGATCTGGGACAAGCGCATGACCACCGCGCACGAATGGCTGGGCGACGAGAAGATGCAGCACTATGCCATCAGCGAGATCGCCTATCTGGCCGGGTTCAAGAGCAGCGCGCATTTCAGCCGCATGTTCAAGTCACGCTACGGCCTCGCTCCGCGCGAATATCGTGGGCATCCGTCCATCCCGGCGTAACGGCAACGGACCTGTCGAGCCTCTTCCGGATGGCAGCCTAAGGCATTTCCACCTCGATCCATCCTTCGACAAGGCGAACCGCATAAGTAGCGATGGGGCGTTTTGCCGGCGGGTTTCTGGGCTTTCCGCTTGCCAGATCGAAGCGCGCACCGTGGATCGGGCAGGCTATCCAGCCATTGCCCATCCGGCCGCACTCCAGCCGCTCCTCGGCGTGGGAGCAGATGTTGGACACCGCGAAGAACCGGCCGCCGACATGGCAGATCAGGATCGATTTGCCTGCCAGGTCGACGGCTTTCTTCTCGCCCGGCGGCAGGTCGGTTTCGTGCAGGGCGCGCAGGAATGTGGGCTCGGTCATAGGATCGCAGGTTCGCTCGCCATGGCTGGGTCGCCTCAGCGCTAGCACGGGCCGGGCCCTGCGCGCTGTGCTGACGTTGCACTCTGTCTTGCCGGACGTTGCAGCGGCTGCGGCACTGCTTGCGGGGCCGGAAATGGGGCCGTAGCGACCGGATGCAGAGGCTGCGCGATCGCGCGATGCTCAGGAGGGGGGACAGGATGCGGCGAAGCTCAAGATCCGCAGGATCCGGTCGCGATAAGCGCGGCGCCGCCAGGCCGAAGCAGCCCTCCGTGGTAGCCGGCGAAGTCGATCTCGGCCTCGCGCTTTCCATCTACGGCAAGCGGGAGGACGGCTCGCTGGTGGAGATCGGCGATCCCGCCTCGCCGCTGGCCCACCAATCCGCCGCCGGCACCTGGCCGACCGAACAGTGACGAGCGAACAATGAGGAGCAACTGGCACCGTGTCCTTTGAACTCAACCGCAAGCTCGCGGCCCGGCGTGCTCCTCTGCCCACGGGGGCCGGGATCGATGCCGTCACCGCCGAGATCATCCGGGGCGCCTTCGAGACGGTGTGCTTCGAGGCCGCGACCCATCTCGGCCGCGCGGCGTCCTCGCCGATCATAAACCAGTCGAACGAGCGCAATGCCGCGATCGTGGATGCCCACGGCCGCCTCGCCATGGGCGCCATCGGCACGCCGCACCTCACTTTCGTCAACCCGATGATGGTGCGCTGGGGCCTGATGAACTTCGAGGCGTTCGACTGGGGGCCGGGCGATGTCTTCCTCGCCAACGACCCCGACCATGGCGGCGGTCATCTGCCAGATTACTGCATCTATGCGCCCGTTTTCGACGAAGCGGGCGAGCTGATCGTGGTGCAGACGCTTCAGGCCCACCAGGGCGACACCGGCGGCAAGGACCCCGGCGGATTCACGCTGGAGGCCACCGACATCTTCACCGAAGGCGTCTCCTATCCCTGCCTGAAGCTCGTGCACCGCGGCGAGCCGCGCAAGGACGTGCTGCGCATGGTGGAGCGCAACAACCGCTTTCCCTCGTTCGCAGGCGATCTCGCCGCCATGATAACCGGCGTCCAGAAAGGGGCGGCGCGGTTGCAGGGCCTGATCGGCCGCTATGGCTCGGACCGGGTGAAGGCGGCGATCAATCACTCGATCGCTCACACCGCCGCGCGCTGCCGCGAGGAAGTGTCCGGTTGGCGGGACGGCACGTACGAGGCCACCGTCTTCATCGACCACGACACGGCGGGAACCAAGGACATCCGGGTCCAGGCCGCCTGCCGTGTGGCGGGGGACCGGCTGACGATCGACCTCACCGGAACCGACGCGCGGCCCGAGCTGGTGGGCGTGTGGAACACTTTCGCGAACACGCGCAGCTATATCATGACGCAAGTCGTGGCGGCGATGGCGCCGGACATCGTCAAGAACGAAGGCTTCTTCGATGCCGTGGAGATGATCGTCCCCGAAGGCTCGATAGCGCAGCCGCCGCCGAACAAACCTGCCGCGCTCGGCTCTTTCCATCCGGCCTGCGAGATCACCGAAGCCGTGTGCCTCGCGCTCAGCAACGTCGCGCCGCAGCGCTCCGCCCCGCAGCTCTACAAGATCGGCATGCCCAATGCGGTGATCGGCTTCGACGAAGCCGGCACGATGTGGATGGACCAGGGCGTCGATTGCCGATCGATGGACGTATCCGCCGTGCCGGGGATCGACGGCTGGGGATCGTGCCCGGTCAGCCTCGGCAGCCTGATCCTGTCCGAGGCCGAGGATGCCGAAACGCGCTATCCCATCCTCAACATCAGCCGCGAGATGACGACCGACGCCGGCGGCGCCGGGCAGTGGCGCGGCGCGCCGGGCAGCCTCAACGTCAAGCAGGTGCTGCAACCCGTGACGGCGATGGCCTGGATGGTCTCGGCCGACCACCCCTTGCGGGGCATGTGCGGCGGCGAGGACGCCATTCCCTATTCCAACCGGTTCGAGGTGGGCACGCCGAACGAATACCGGATCGAGCAGACCGCCCAGGCCATGCTCCCGGCGGGCGCGGTGATCGCTTATCAGCATGGCGGCGGCGCGGGGTTCGGCCCGCCGCTGGCGCGCGATCCCGAAGCGGTCAAGGAGGACGTGCTGGACGAATATGTCAGCATCGAGGCCGCGCGAAGCCGCTACGGCGTGATCCTCAAGGGAAGCATCGCGGAATACGACCTCGAAGTGGACCACGATGCCACGGCGGCGCTGCGCCGGAACATGACCATGGCTGCGGCTGCCTGAGGGGGGAAACGATGGGCTATCGCGTCGGCATCGACATCGGGGGCACGTTCACCGACTTCGCCCTGCTCAAGGGTACGGAGGTTCGCCTTCACAAGAACCTCTCCACGCCGGAAGACCGCTCGCTCGGCGTCATGACCGGGCTGCAGAAGCTGGCCGACACGGAAGGCTTGGCGCTCGCGGACTTTCTCGGCGCCTGCGACACCATCGTCCACGGCACCACTGTCGCGGACAATACCCTGATCGAGATGAACGGCGCCGTCACCGGCCTCATCACCACCGAGGGGTTCCGCGACGAGGTGGAGTACCGCCGGGGTTTCAAGGAGGACATCTGGGACGTCCGCCTGGAGCCGCCCATCCAGATCGCCCCGCGTCGCCGCCGCCTGACGGTGCCCGAACGCATGTTGCATGACGGGACGGTGCACAAGCCGCTCGACGAAGCGGCCGTGCGCGAGACTTGCGCGCGGCTGCGGAAGCAAGGCGTGGAGTCGGTGGCGATCTCGCTCCTGTTCTCCTTCGTGAACCCCGCCCACGAAAGGCGCATCGCGGCGATCCTGGCCGAGGAACTGCCCGGCGTGCAGGTCTGCGCCAGCCACGAAGTGCTGCCCCGCGCGCCGGAATATGACCGGACCAGCACCACGATCGTCAACGCCTATGTCGCCCCGCGGGTCTATTCCTATCTCGAAAAACTGGTGAACCGCGTCAGGGACGCCGGCTATGCCCGGCAGCTCATGGTCATGCAGGCGAGCGGCGGGGTCATGACCGTGGACTATATAGAAGGCGCGCCGATCCGCGTGCTGGCCTCCGGGCCGGCGGGGGGCGTGATCGGATCGGCCCATGTCGGATCCGCCAAGGGCTACCGCGATATCCTGTGCGTCGACATGGGCGGAACCTCCTACGACATCTCCGTCGTGCGGGACGGCAGCGCGCCGGCCGAGGCGGGCTGGAACATGCACCACCGCTACCTGATCGGCGTGCCCATGGTGAAAGTGGAGACCCTGGGCGCGGGCGGCGGTTCGATCTGCCACGTCAGCGGCGGCGCGCTTCAGGTCGGCCCTGCCTCGGCCGGGTCCGAGCCGGGACCGATCTGCTATGGGCGCGGCGGCAGCGAACCGACGATCACCGATGCCCTGGTCATGCTGGGCATCCTCTCGACCGACGCGGGTTTTGCCGGGGGCAGCTTCTCACTCTCGCGCACCGGCGTCGACGAAGCCTTTGCCGCGCTGGGGCGGGAACTGGGCTACGACGCGGAGCAGGCCGCCTTCGACTGCTGGCGCATGGTCAATGCCAGGATGTCGCAAGGCGTGCGGCGGATCACCGCGGGCAAGGGCATGGATCCCGCCGAAATGGTCATGCTGGCCTATGGCGGCAACGGCCCGGTGTTCGCGGCGATCCAGGCCGAAGATCTGGGCATCGCGCGCGTGCTCGTGCCCAAGGCCTCGCCGACGTTTTCCGCCCTCGGCACGCTCGTGGCCAATCCTAGCATAGACGAGGAGCGATCCTACATCGTGCCCGCGCTTGCCGCCGACAACGACCGCCTGCGGGCGATGTGGCGGGAACTCTCCGATCGGGCGCAGCGCCATTTCGAAGCCGCGCAGTTCGCCGCCGAACGGATCACCGCGCGCTACCAGATGAACATGCGCTATCCCGGGCAGAATTTTGCGCTGACTTTCGACATCCACGCCGGAGACCGGCTGGGCGACCTGGCCTTCGTCGATGAAGACCTGCCCGCCCGCGCCATCGCGCTGTTCAACCAGCGCCATCAGGAGGAATACGGCCACATTCGCGAGCACGAACTGCCCGAGATCACCGGCGTCCGTCTCGCCAGTTCGGTGGAGACGCCCTCTCCCGCGGTAGGCAGGGGAACCAGCGTCGCCGCCCATGCCCCGCAGCCAGCCCTGATGCGCCGCGCCAACCTGGGCCAGGGCTTCGAGGAAACGCCGATCCACCGGGGTGCCGAGCTTGGGCCCGGGCACGAGATCCTTGGCCCCGCGATCATCGAGGAAACCTTCACCACCATCGTCGTCTACGCCGGCTGGAAGTGCCTGGTCGACGATGCGGGCGATTACGAACTGGTCAAGATGAGCGAGAGCGGCTGACGCCATCCCGCGCTGGGGACAGACCTTTTCGCGCGTTCTCAGCGCAAGGCACCTGCTTCGTGGAGGCGGGCCTGCTCTTCCGCCGAAAGCCCCATGATCTCGCCCAGCACATAGCGATTGTGCTCCCCGAGGCGCGGCGCCGCGAGCGTGATGGCGGCCGGGTCCGACAGGCGCCATGACGGGCCGAGAACCGCGCGTGGCTGACCGTCCTGATCCTCGACATGACGGTAGAACCCCCGCGCCCAGAGGTGCCCGTCGCCGATCAGGTCCACCGAATTGGCGCTCTTGGCGGCGGCTATCCCCGCCGCCTGCAACGCAGCGGCAAGCGCGGCGGCATCCTGCTTGCGCGTCCACTGCGCGATCAGGCCGTCCAGCGCGGCCTCATGGGCCTTGCGATCCGCAAGCGCGGCGAAACGCCGGTCCTCGGCCAATCCCGGCACGCCGATGCGGGAAGCCAGCTCCCGCCACTCCGCATCGGACTGGACGGCCAGCGCAATCCAGTCCTCTCCGGTGCAGCGATAGAGCCCGTGCGGCGCCATGTCCGCATGGCGATTGCCGTCGCAGGCGGCCACCCTGCCGTTCATGCTGAAATCCATGACCGTATCGCCGATCAGGCTGGTCAGGGTCTCCACCGCGGAGACGTCCACGAACTGGCCTTCGCCGGTCGCCTCGCGGTGGCGCAGCGCAACCAGCGAGGCGAAGGCGGCCGCCGCACCGAAGCTGGAATCGGCATAGCGGACATTCATGCCGGAAGGCGCCTCGCCTTCGTAGCCGACCAGCGAACTCATCCCGCTGAGCGCCACGAAGCAAGGCGCATAGCCGGTCTGGTAGGCGAGCGGCCCATCGGCCCCATACATGCTCATCGATGTGAGAATGATGTCCGGACGCACCGCCCTCAGGGCCTCGTAGCCCAGCCCCAGCCGCTCCAGCGCGCCGGGGCGCATGTTTTCGAGCACGATGTCGCATGTACCCGCCAGCCGCTTGAGCAGCGCCCGTCCCGCCTCGCTCTTCATGTCGATCTGGACCGACAGCTTCTGCGGATTGACAGCCATGAACCCCGGCGCCTTGTTCACATCGCTGACGCCGTAGCTCCGCGTCACGTCCAGCGAGCCCAGACTCTCCACCCGGATCACCTCGGCGCCCAGGAACGCCAGGAGCTTGCCGGCATAGGGTCCGGCCCAGACTTTGGTCAGTTCCAGCACACGGACCCCGGCGAGCGGCCCCTTTCCGGCCACCTTGCGGGCTGGCGGTCGCGGCGGGCGATTGTCCGGCGGAAGGTGGTCCGGCGGGGGGTGGTCCGGCGGGGGGTGGTCCGGCGCGGCGCTCCCCAGTTCGGGAGCCGCCGCCGCGATCCTCGCAGGGGTTGCCGCGAGCCGATAGCCGACGGTCGGGAACAGCGCGCTTCCCGCCCCGCCCGGCAGTTCGGCGCGGGTGAAATAGTCCCGGTGGCGGACTTGCGGCGATTGGCCGAGATCCCCCATGTCGTTGATCGGCACGAGCGTGATGCCGCTGGCCTGCGCCGATGCCGCCGCCTCGTCCTTGTCCAGCCCCGCCAGCCAGCCCACCATGTGCTTGCGGCAAGCCGCGATGCGCTCCGGCGACAGCCCCCGCTCCAGCCAGTCGGCCGGGAAGTCGCGCAGCTCCTCGGGGTCTCCCATCAGGCCGCGCAGCGCATGCCAATGGCCCGGCGTGGTCAGGAACACGTAGATGAACCCGTTGCGGCACGGGAAGATGCCGCCCGGCCCGCCAAGGTCGAACTGCCGCCGGCTCTCGCTGACATCCATGTCCCCGGCGATCATCTGGCCGAGCACGTAGTCGAGCCGTCCCGCGAGCACCTCCTGCGCCGAGACATCGATGAAGGTCCCCTGCCCCGTTCGCCCCTGCCGGTGCAGCGCCGCGGCAAGGCAGAGCGCGCTTTCCAGGCCCGCCTCGTAGCTGGCCAGGAAGCGCCCTGGCCCCTTCAGCGGCGGCCGCTCGGCATCGGCGGCGCTGGGCGTATGATAGCCCAGGCCGCTGGCGTGCGTGACGATGAGGTCCGTCGCATGGGCGCGCTCGGGTGGTGGGTCCAGCCCGAACGGCGTCACCGAGCATAGGATCAGGCCGGGATGCTCCTCGCGGAACGTGGCGGGAGAGAGGCCGAGCGCGGTGAGCCAGGCGCCGCCGTGGTCGTCGATCACCGCGTCGGCGCCGGCCAGGAGCCGGTCCAGCCGCAGACGCCCCGCACGCGTTGCCAGGTCCAGCACCAGCGACTGCTTGTTGCTGTTGAGGTAGGCGAAAAGCCCGCTGCATCCGCTTTCCGGGCGGTCATGCAGGAACGGACCGAGGCGCCGGGTCGGGCTGCCTGCGGGACGCTCCACCTTGATGACTTCCGAGCCGAAATCGGCCAGCAGCTTGCCGCAATATTCCCCCGCGACCTGCTCGGCCAGTTCGACGATCCTTAGCCCCTTCAAAGCCGACACGTCCGCTCCCCCTGCACGCTGATGCTGTCTCGTCTTGCGGTATAGGCCGGGGCCGGGCGGGCATAGTTGTCCTGATTTGCAGCCGCACCAGCCCGAGAACGCAGTGCGTGAAGAAGGGCAGCGAAGGCGCGGCCGATCATGGCTAGGCCAGGCAGGGAACAGAACGGGAGGATGGCGATGAGCGACATTTTCGACGTGATCGTCGTCGGTTCGGGTGCGGCCGGGCTGACTGCCGCCCTGCGCGCGCACGATCTCGGCCTGCGGGTATTGGTGGTGGAGAAGGCGCATAAGTACGGGGGCACGTCCGCCACCTCGGGCGGCGTCGCCTGGATCCCCAATCACGGGCTGGGCGGCACCAGCGACACGCGCGAAGAGACGCTGACCTACCTCGACGCCGTCATCGGCGGGCCGGTGGACCGCGACCGGCTGGAAGCCTATGTCGATACCGGGCGCGAAATGCTGGACTGGCTCGGGCGGGAGGGCATCGCGATGATGCCGATGCCCTGGCCGGACTACTTCGCCGAACTGCCCGGATCGCGCAGCGACCGCAGCCTGGTGATGCCGCCCTGGGACGGTCGCCTGCTGGGAGACAGGTTCCCGCTGGTGCGCGAGCAATATCCCCGCTTCAAGCTGTTCAACCGCTATGCGATGAATCTGGAGGAAACCTTCACCATCGCCGCCCGCAGTGCCGGCTGGAAGCGCATGATCGCCAGGGTTATCGGGCGCTACTGGAAGGATCGCAGCACCCGCAGGATCACTCGCCGCGACCGGCTGTTCGTTTCCGGCGCGGCGCTGATCGGCCCGCTGCTCGCCAGGCTCTTCGAGAAGGGCGTCGAGATCCGGCTGGAGACCGGATTGGAGCGGCTCCTCATCGCAGACGGCAAAGTCATCGGCGTCGCCGTGAGCCATCGCGGCCGCCGCCATGAGATAGAGGCCCGCCACGCCGTGGTGATCTGCGCGGGCGGGTTCGAGTGGAATCAGGCGCTGCGCGATCGCTTCTATCCGGTCAGGACCTCGATCTGGTGGAGCAGTACGCCGCAGGGCGCGAATGCCGGCGAGGCGCTGATCGCCGCCGAAGCCATCGGCGCGGCCACCGAACATACCGGCGAAGGCTGGTGGGCACCGACGATGATCCTGCCCAGCCGCTCCGCCTCCAATTTCGAGGAAGTACACCAGGCGGTGTTCGACGTGGGCCGTCCCTACAGTGTCTGCGTCAACCGCGAGGGGGACCGGTTCGTCAACGAAGCCTGCTCCTACGATCGCTTCGGCGCGGCGATGGTGGCCGATCAGCGCGCGACCGGCGCCAACACGCCGTGCTGGCTGGTGTTCGACGCTGCCTTCCGCAGGAAGTTCACGGCGGGCGGCATCCTTCCCGCCGCGATCATGCCGGACCGCGCGATCCCGGTCGACTGGTGGGATCACTATATCTTCCGGGGAGACACCGTTGGCGAACTGGCGCGCAGGATCGACGTCGATCCGGTCAAGCTGGAAGACGTGACGCGCCGGATGACCGAGTATGCCCGCAAGGGCGAGGACCCCGAATTCGGCCGCGGCTCGACGATCTATGACAAGACCTTCGGCGACCCTACCTGCAAGCCCAATCCCGCACTCGGCGCAATCCGCGAGGCGCCCTTCTACGCGGTGCAGATCCATCTGGGCGACCTGGGCACCAAGGGCGGCCTGAAAGCGGACCGTCAGGCGCGCGTGGTCGATACCGGGGGCACACCCATTGCTGGTCTCTATGCGGCTGGAAACGCCGCCGGAAGCCCATTCGGCCTCAACTATCCCGGCGCCGGGGGGACGATCGGCCCGGCCATGGTGTTCGGCTACATCGCCGCGAACGACATCGCACGGCGGGCCGCCATGCGCGAGGCCGTGGACGTGCGGGAACCGGCGACAATCTGAGCGCGATCCCATTCTTGCAGGAGGGCCCATGGCCTCTGTCATCGTCGAAAGGATTGCGAACCTGGCCGTGGTACGGCTGGCCCGCGCCGAGGCGCGCAACGCGCTCACGGTCGCCATGGCGCAGGAGCTGACGGCAGCGCTGGCCGGCGTGAGCGTCGACGATGCGTGCCGGGTCGTCGTGCTGGCCGGAGACGGCCCGACATTCTGCGCGGGCCTAGACCTGAAGGAGGCGATTGCGGAAGGGCCGGAAAACGCGCCGGAATGGATGGCGCTTCAGGAAGTGTTCTCGGGCCTGATCGAGCAAATCCGCAAGATGCGCCAGCCGGTCATCGGGGCGATCCAGGGGGCGGCGGTGGGCGCCGGTCTGGGCATCGCGCTCGCCTGCGACGTGCGCATCGCCGCGCCGTCTACGCAGTTTCTGGTCGGAGCCGTGAAACTGGGCCTCAGCGCGGGCGAGTGCGGTATCAGTTATCACCTGCCCCGCCTGATCGGCGCCGGCCGGGCCTTCGAGATCATGCTGACCGGCCGCCCCGTAATCGGCGAGGAAGCGCTGGCTATCGGCCTCGTCAGCCATCTGCCACAACCCGGCAGCCTGCTCGACCGTGCGCTGGAAGTGGCACGAACGATCGCGGCCAACGCTCCTTATGCCGTCAAGCACACCAAGCAGGTGATGTGGGCCAATCTCGATGCCCCGCTCCAGAACGCCCTGGAACTGGAGAACCACGTCCAGGTCCTGGGGTTGCTAACCCAGGATTTCGCCGAGGCCGCCCGAGCCTTCGCCGAAAAGCGCGCGCCTGCTTTCACCGGCCGGTAGCGGCGGGATGGCGCGAAGAGGGTGGTGTCACTTCACTGCCAGTCATTGCCGCCGCAGGACCGCAAGCCGAGTGATGGGCCGAAGTCGGCCTGAAATCTGGACGGGCCGCCGAATGAGCGTCTTTGCGCGAAAAGGAGAAGACGATGGCTGAAGCGGATCGCCCGAACCCGGAGGACATCATCCTCTACGAAAAGGATCCCGCCACCAAGATCGCGACGATCACGCTCAATCGTCCGGACCTCCTGAACGCACCCACCACCGCGGCGCGGCTGCGCTATGCCGATCTCATCCACCGCGCGAACGTGGACGATGACGTCAAGGTGCTGGTGATCCGCGGCGCCGGCAACAACCTGGGCGGCGGCGCCGACCTTCCCGAGCAGGAAGAGATGCTGGCCGCGGAAGGCGAATATTCGCTGCTGCACGAATTCCGCATCGGTGCGGGGGAAGACGTCCGCTATCCCCCCAAGGGCAGCTATCGCTATCTCGCGCAATTGACGCAGCTATACGCCAATTCGAACTTCGGGTGCCGCACGCTGCAGGACTTCAAGAAGATCAGCATCCTGGAGGTGAAGGGCTATTGCTACGGCTGGCACTTCTATCAGGCCGCCGATGCCGACCTGGTGATCTCGTCCGACGACGCGCTCTTCGGCCACCCCTCGTTCCGCTATGTCGGCTGGGCCCCGCGCATGTGGCAGTGGGCCCAGATGATGGGCCTGCGCAAGTTCCAGGAGATGGTCTTCACCGGACGCCCCTTCACCGCAAAGGAGATGCAGGACTGCAACTTCCTGAACAGCGTGGTCCCGCGGGACCGGCTCGAGGCGGAAGTCGCGAAATATGCCCATGCCTGCTCGATCACGCGGCCTACCGATGTCGTCTTCATGCAGAAGACCCTGTTCGAGACCTACAAGCAGCAGCAGGGCGAATACATGGGCTCGATCATGACCGCATGGCTGGAATCGATGCTGGCCCAGGTGAAGAACGATGCCGACGAATTCACGCTCAACAAGGAGACGTTCGGCCGGGGTCTCAACAATGCCGTGAAGGACAACGATTCGCTCTACCCGGCCGAATGGCGCCTGAGCAAAGGCGGTCGCAAGGCGGCGGAGTGAAACGAGCCGGTCAGTAGGGGACCGCTGCGGCGGCGAGGGTTGAAGAGTTCGGCGCCGAAGAGTTCGAGGTTGGAGAGTTCGGCGTTGGGGCATTCGCTACCGGGGCTATCGACACGGGCGCGCGGGCGGCTTCCATCTCGCCCACTTCGGCTTCCTTGACTTCAGCCGCTGCCCGCGCGGCGGCGGCCGCGGCTTCGGAGGCCTTGTCCGGTGATGTCGATCCCGGATCGTCGGACAGCCGATCTTCCGCTGCGGAATAGGCCTCATCGAAGCTCTGCCCCTCGGCGCCATATGTCGCGGCCTGCCAGAGCTGGCCGTCCGCGCCTGCGCCATGGTCGTCCTGGCTTTCCAGCCATCGCGGCATGCCCTGGCCGGTGAAGCCGGTGTCGCTGACGAAGGAGGCTCCGCTTCCCGATTCGCCATAAGCCGGATCGTAGGCGGGCAGCGCATCCGAAGAACCTGACCGTTGCGCGGCTTCCTCCGGCATCTTCATATGCGTGGGAATCACGCTGGTCGCCGCGAACCCGAGGGCGGCAGCACCCAAGGCACCCACTGCGACTAGAACGTAACTGGGCAAAGCATCGGCTCCGGCTTGCCCCCTCCTCCCTCTCAACGCGGCTTGCGCCCGGCCGTTCCTCGGCCGCTGCAATTCGCCTAGTGCGCGCTGGCGCCTGCTGCGCCGATCCCGGTTTCCGACCGGATGCGCTGTGCCGGATAGCCGCTTCTGTCCACCGCCGCCCGCCCGGACCGGTCCAGCAGCGAGACGATCCAGATGGTGAAGAAGGCCAGCGGCATCGAGAACAACGTGGGCGAGGAATAAGGGAACACCGGCTCTGCATTGCCCAGCACCGTCACCCATACCGTGGGCGAAAGAACCGTGAGCACGAGCGCGAGGGCCAGGCCGAGCGAACCGCCCCAGACGACCCCGCGCGTCGTGCAGCCCTTCCACAGCACGGACAGAAGCAGCACGGGGAAATTGCCGGAAGCCGCCAGCGCGAAAGCCAGGCTTACCATGAAGGCCACGTTCTGCTTCTCGAAGAGAATGCCCAGCACGATCGCGATTGCGGCGAGAACCAGCACCGTGCGCCTGGAAATGCGCAGTTCTTCCGCCGAGCTGGCCTGTCCCTTGCGCAGGACCGAGGCATAGAGATCGTGGCTCACCGCCGATGCGCCGGCCAGCGTCAGCCCCGAGACGACGGCCAGGATCGTCGCGAATGCCACGGCGCAGACAAAGCCGAGGAACAGATTGCCGCCGATCGCGTCGGCCAGGTGGAGAGCCGCCATGTTGCTCCCGCCGCGCAGGCCGCCCGTCAGCGGGTCGAGGAATGCGGGCTCGGTAGCGACCATGACGATGGCGCCGAAGCCGATGATGAACGTGAGCAGATAGAAATAGCCGATCCAGCCCGTGGCCCAGAGCACCGACTTCCGCGCCGCCTTGGCATCGGGCACGGTGAAGAAGCGCATCATGATGTGCGGCAGCCCCGCCGTACCGAACATGAGCGCCATGCCGAAGGAAATCGCCGAGATCGGGTCCTTGATGAAATTGCCCGGCCCCATGATCGAGCGGCCCTTCGCTGCCGCCGAGGCCGGGTCTGCCCCGGCCTGCCCGGCCAGCATCGTCTTCACTTCCACCGCTTTGGCGAACAGGGCGTCCGGCGAAAAGCCGAAGCTGGCCATGACGGCGAAGGCCATCACGGTGGCGCAGCCCAGCAGCAGCACCGCCTTGATGATCTGCACCCATGTCGTCGCGATCATGCCTCCGAACAGCACGTAGAGCGTCATGAGCACGCCGACGATGACCACGGCATAGGAGTAGGGCAGGCCGAACAGGAGCTTGATCAGCTGCCCGGCGCCGACCATCTGCGCGATCAGGTAGAACAGGACGACCGCCAGCGTGCTGAAGGCCGCGAAAAGCCGAACCGGGGTCTGCGCGAAGCGGAACGAGGCGACATCGGCGAAAGTGTAGCGGCCCAGGTTTCTCAGGCGCTCCGCCAGCAGGAACAGGATGATCGGCCAGCCGACCAGGAAGCCGGTGGAGTAGATCAGCCCGTCATAGCCGTCCGCGAAGATCTGCGCCGAGATGCCCAGGAACGATGCGGCGGACATGTAGTCGCCGGCGATCGCCAGGCCGTTCTGGAAGCCGGTGATGCCGCCGCCCGCCGTGTAGAAATCGGCGGTGGTCCGGGTCTTGCCCGCCGCCCAGCGCGTAATCATCAGCGTGCAGAGCACGAAGGCGCCGAACATGAGGATGGCGGGCCAGTTCACGGCCTGCTGCCGGGTTTCCTGCGTCAAGGCATCGGCCAGGGCTGGCAGCGGCAGGCAACAGGCGGAAACGACCGCCGCCCAGCGCGTCATGCGGAATGGCGCGATCACTGTTCGGCATCCTTCCTGATGGCCTGCAGCAGCGGATCGAATTCGCGATTGGCGCGGGACACGTAGATCCCCGTTAGCGCAATCCCGACCAGGATCACGCCCAGACCCACCGGGATCCCCCAGGTCGTCACATGGTTGCGGATCGGCGTCGCCAGAAGGTCCTTGCGGAAGGCGATGGCCACGATGTAGCCGAAGAACACCGCCAGCATCACCCCTGTCAGCGTCCAGCTGAAACGCGACCTTCGGGCCACCAGCGCGTGATAGCGCGGGTCTTCGGCAACACGCTGCAACGCGCCGCCTGCCGGTTCTGCAGGATCCATGCTTCGCACCCTCTCTCGCAATATTGCGGCGGATGCTATGCCGAATTTCCCGGAATATCTAATGTTTAATGCGCAGCCGCGACGGGCCTTCCGGGCCATGACCGCCCGGCAGCCGGGCTGCGCGGCCAGCCGATGCCGCCGCCGAAAGCGCAGTACGAGGAAAGAAGCCGGCCGGGGCAGTTGGCTTTCGTCAGGGTGATCTTGGCCCCGGCCGGTCGGCGCGCCTGAGGCTAAGCGCCGGAGTTTTCGCGACCCGCGGCTTCGTAGTCTATGCCGAGCTGCTGCAGGTAGGAATCGTACTTGCCCGGATCGTAGTATTTGGGCTGCATCGCCGGCCGGATCTGCGCCATCGTGCGCGCATTGCGGTCTATCGCGGGCATGTCGGTGGCGGCGATGAGCGGATCGTACTTCTGGTCCTTCAGCTGGACATCGCGCATCCAGCCCTTGGCATCGGTGATGAGCTGCGGCGTGGTGACGAGGTCGAGTATCGTCATCGCCACCGCCTTGGCGCCGACCACGGTCCCCTTGTGCGCGATCGGCGTGGCCATCGCCATCGCGGCAGTGGCGTGGTGGAAGATCACGTTCGGCACGTTCGCCGGATAGCCGATGGTGACGGTGGGCACCGTCCACATCACGTCGCCGATGTCGTCCGAGCCGCCGAAGCTGGCATTGCCGCGGGTGTCCGGTGTCGAAAGCGGCGCCACCTTGTCGGGCAGCGGCTCGACCTTGAGGTGGTTCTTCACCTGCACGGCCCGGGCAAAGCCCTGGTCGGCGGCGGACCATTGCGGAACACCCACCGCCTCGATATTGGCATAGAGTGCCTCTGCCAGGGGCTTGTTGCCGTAGTTCGGCGCGGCGAAGCCCAGGACCTTGCGGCTCACCGTCGTACCCGTGGCCAGCGCCGAGGCTTCGGCCACCTGGTTTCCGGTCTCATAGAGACCGCGCAGCGCGGCGAAGTCCTTCTCGCGGAAATAGTACCAGCTGCTGGCCTTGTCGGGCACGACATTGGGCTGGCCGCCGCCATTGGTGATGACATCATGCGAACGCTGCGTGAGCGGCAGATGCTCGCGCCGGAAGTTCCACATGACGTCCATCAGCTCCACGCCGTCCAGCGCGCTGCGACCTTCCCACGGCATGGCCGCGGAATGCGCGGTCTTGCCCTTCCATTCGTATTCGACCGAGATCATGCCGGTAAGCCCGAGATCGCCCCAGCCGGTGCCGAAACCGGTGTTGACGTGAGCGAAGATCGACGCGTCGACATCCTTGAACAGGCCGGCGCGCACGTAATAGGCCTTGGTTGCCAGCAGTTCCTCGGCAACCCCCGGCCAGAGCATCAGCCGCCCCTGGATGCCGTGCCTGGTCATGACCTGCTTGGCGGCAAGGGCCGCGGCCACCATCAGCGGCATGCCCGAATTGTGCCCCTCGCCATGCCCCGGCGCGCCCTCGACCAGCGGCTTCACGTCCGCCACGCCGGGAACCTGGGACACGCCGAGCAGCCCGTCGATGTCGCTGCCCAGCGCGATCTTCGGCCCGCCGGTCCCCCATGTCGCGGTGAAGGCCGTGGGCACGCCGGCAACGCCGCGCTCCACCTTGAAGCCGTTCCTTTCGAGGATCCCGGCAAGATATTCGCTGGTCTTCACTTCCTGGAAGCCGGGTTCGGCGAAAGAGTAGATCTCGTCCACCATGACCTGGATCTGCTTGCGCTGCGCCTCCACGGCGGCGCTGACTTCCTGCTTCAGCGCCGGATCCGCAGCGGCCTGGGCGGCGCCGGGAAGGAGCGAGGCTGCCGCAAGGGCGGCGGCGACAAGGGCTTTCTTGCGCATTCGGCTCACTCCGCCGGCTTCGTCAGCGTGGGATACTTCACCCCGAGCTGGTCTAGGTACGAGGGGTACTTGGCGGGATTGTAGTAATACTTCTCCATCAGCGGGCGGTAGAGCTGCATGTTGCGCTCGTTCAGCCAGATCGCGGGCACGTCCTTGTCCGTGAGGACAGGCGCGTAATTGTCCGTCTTGAGCTGGACGTCGGTGAAATAGGCTTTGGCGTCAGTGACCAGCTGCGGTGTGGTCAGGATGTCGAGCACGGTCATCGCCACGGCCTTGGCCCCCGCTTCCACGCCCTTGTGTGCGATCGGGGTCGCCATCGCGAAGGCCGAAGTGGAATTGTGGCCGATCATGTTCGGGATGTTCGACGGGAATCGGATGGTGATCGTCGGCACGGCCCACATGATGTCGCCGATGTCGTCGGAACCGCCGCCCGTGGAGGGCTTGCGGTTTTCAGGCGTGGAGAGTTCGGTGACCTCGTCCTTCAGCGGCTCCATCTTGCGCTCGTTGAAGGTCTGCGCGGCCTTGGCGAAAGCCTGGTCGTCGGCGCTCCATTTCGGCATGCCCACCGCCTTGATATTGGCATAGGCCGCCTCTGCCAGCGGCTTGTTGCCGAAGTTGGGCGCCGCATAGCCGAGCGTCTGCTGGCTCATCGTCGTGCCGGTGGCCAAAGCTGCGGCCTTGGCGATGTCGTTGCCGGTTTCGTAGAGCTTGCGGATATCGTCGAAGGTGCGTTCGCGGAAGAAGTACCAGATGCTGGCCTTGTCCGGCACCACGTTGGGCTGTCCGCCGCCGTTGGTGATGATCATGTGCGAGCGCTGGGTCAGCGGCAGGTGCTCGCGCCGGAAGTTCCAGGCGACATCCATGATCTCCACCGCATCGAGCGCGCTGCGGCCTTCCCACGGCATGCCCGCAGAGTGCGCGGTCTTGCCGTGGAAGGTATATTCCACCGAGACCATGCCGTTGCCCCCCATCTCGCCGTAGCCGGTCGAGAAGTCCGAGCTGACATGCGTGAAGATCGAGGCATCGACATCCTTGAACAGGCCGGCGCGCACGTAATAGGCCTTGGTCGCCAGCAGTTCCTCGGCAACGCCCGGCCAGAGCATCAGGCGGCCTTCGAGCCCGTGCCTGGTCATGACCTTCTTCACCGCGATGGCCGCGGCCACCATCAGCGGCATGCCGGCATTGTGCCCCTCACCATGCCCGGGCGCTCCTTCTACCAGCGGCTTGAGGTAAGGCAGGCCGGGGGTCTGCGAGACGCCGAGCACGTCGTCGATGTCGCTGCCCAGCGCGATCTTCGGGCCGCCCTTGCCCCATGTGGCGGTGAAGGCGGTGGGAATGCCGGCAACGCCGCGCTCCACCTTGAAGCCGTTCTTTTCCAGGATGCCGGTGAGGTATTCGGACGTCCGGACTTCCTGGAAACCGGGTTCGGCGTAGCTGAAGATCTGGTCCACCATGACCTGGATCTGCTTGCGCTGGGCCTCCACTTCGGCGGAAACTTCTTCCTTCAATGCCTGAGGCGCGGCGGCATGGGCCGGCACGCTGCCCAGCCCGGTGGATAGGAGAGCGGCTGCAAGGGCGGCCGCGAACGCCGGGCGCTTGAACGTCTTCATGATACGATCATCCTCTCATGGAGCGTTTTTCCACCGGGCACTGCCGCCCGATGGAAAAACGCGGCAATTGGAAACTCAGAACTCGACCTTGGCGGACATGCGGAAAGTGCGGCCGATCACGTCGTAGCGGCTCCGGTTGGTCTGGGCGTAAGCCGGCACATTGTTGCCGTCAGGCCCGTTGCCCACGAGCACGGGGTCCTTATTCAGCAGGTTGTTGACGATGAAGGTCAGGTGCCCGACCCCGCCCATCGCCGGGAACTTGAAGTCCACCGAAGCGTCGAAATAGGTCGCGCCCTTGATCGAGTTGTCGTTGATCGTGCGGTATTGCGCGGTGCTGACCGGGCAATCGCCGTCGCATTCGATCCAGTCGTTGCCGTAGACCCCATCGGTAAAGCCGCGCGCCACCAGGTTGAAGCTGACCGGGTCGATGTCGTAGAAGGCGCTCAGTCGGTAGACCCAGTTGGGCGAGGCATACGTGCCGCTGGTCAGGACGCCGGCATAGTCGATCGGGAAGCTGATACCGTCGTCGACAACGTTCTTGATGTAATGGGTGGTCTGCCCGTGCAGGCGCAGGGTGCCGGGGCCGACCGGGACCGCGTAGCTGGCCTCGATGTCGAAGCCGCTGGTCTTCTGGCGCGCGAAGTTGATCGGCGTGAGGTCGATCGTGCTGAGCTGCCCGTTCACGAAATGAATGTTCGGGCAATAGGAGCTGATCCCCTGCTCATAGCACAAGTCCACGGTCTGCTGGGCGGTGATCGAACCGATCGCGTCCTTGATCCGGATGGAATAGTAATCGAACGAGAGCGAGAAGCCCGGCAGGAACGTCGGTTCGAACACGGCGCCAAGAGTCCAGCTGTCGGCGACTTCAGGCTTCAGGTTGCGATTGCCGAAGGCGTTCTGCACGAATTGCAGCGATCCGGTCTGCGGGGCATCGGCGCCGGTCGGGATGATGACCGAATTGGTGCGCGCGGTACCGGCGGCGAACAGTTCCTCCAGGTTGGGCGCGCGGATGTCGTGGCTGATGTTGCCGCGCAGGCGCAGGGAGTCGATGGCCTGCCAGTTGGCGCCGACCTTCCATGTGCCGACCCAGCCCGACGTCGAGTAATGCGTGCCGCGCGCGGCGGCATTGACGTTCATGCCGTCGAAGATGGGCACGTCGAGTTCGAGGAAGCCCTCGTAGACGTCGTACTTGCCCTGGTTCACGCGGAAGTTGCCGTAGAGCCAGCCGGAATTGTACTGCGGATCCACCGAACCGTCGATCTGCTCGCGCCGCCATTCGACGCCGGTGGCGAAAGCCAGGTCTCCGGCCGGCAGCGCAAAGGCCTTGCCGGAAATCGTGGCGGCGGCAACGTCCTGCTTGATCGTCTGGTGGCGCAGCGGCTGGTTGCCGTCGTTGTAGATGTAGTTGAGCGCTTCCTGCGAGGGACCGTCGGTACCCAGCCTGTCGATGGGCACGCAGCCGTTACCCGGATTGGTCAGGGTGGAGCGGCAGACGATATTGCCCGTACCGTCGAACACGGCGTCCTGCGCCAGGGCCATGCGGGAATTGAGCCAGGTATTGGTCAGCTCCTCGCGCGCCTTGGTCACGCCCTTCTGGTAGTAGACATCCCAGTTCATGGCCTTTTCGAACATGTCGAACTGGCCCTTGGCGCCCACGACGCCGCGATAGACCTCGCGCTTGATATTGCTGCCCGGGATCGGGAAGCCGGCATTCGACGTGCCCACCGTGATCGAGGACAGCCCTTGCGCCGCCATCGCCGCGGCAACGGCGGGATACTGGCTGAGCAGGTAGGCATTGTCGGCCGCGATGGAAACGCCGGTGCTGGGCGTCTGCTGGTACGAGCTGGCGCTGACCGAGCGGTTGTAGGAGAACTGCCCGAAGATCTCGATATCCGGCGTGATCTCGAAGCCGGCGCGCTGGAACAGGCTCAGTCGCTCGTCGAGGGGAACCAGGGTATTGGTGCCGAGGTGCCCGTCCAGCGTGGTCTGCCAGTCGCCGCCGATCATCCAGGGGCTGGAGACGGTTCCATAGGTGAGCTGGGCGGTCTGCCCCTCGCCCAGGAAATAGGTGCCGCGCAGCGGTCCGCTGGAGATCAGACCGCCGGCCGTGTAGCCGGCCGGGCCGATGCCGCTGCCGACCAGGCGCTGCGGCGCGCCGTTGGTGCCGTCATAGGCGGGGTTGTTGATCTGGAAGTAACCGCTGTCGTTCCAGTCGCGGTTGATCCCTTCCTCGCGGGTCTGCTTGAAGTAGGACACGTTGGTCAGCAGGTGCAGGCGGTCATCCAGCAGCGAGAAGCCCGCGGTGCCGGTGAAACGGTAATTGTAGGCGTCGCCATAGGTGGAGAGGCCGGTATCGACCCCCAGCTTGACGCCTTCGTATCCCGTATCGAGGATGAAGTTGACCACGCCGCCCACCGCGTCCGAACCGTAGGCGGCAGAGGCGCCGCCGGTGATGACTTCGACGCGCTTCACCAGGTCCTGCGGGATCGTGTTGATGTCCACCGTGCCGCCCACGGTCGAGGCCACCGAGCGCTGCCCGTCGACCAGCACCAGCGTACGGCCCACGCCCAGGCCGCGCAGGCCGATCGAGTTGATGCCCGCACCCGCGTTCGACAGGCCGCCCGAGCTGTTGCCGGACGTGCCGCTGCCAGCGATGGCGGGAAGCTGGTTCACGAAATCGGAGATGTTCGCAGGCGCCTGGGCGGCGATATCCGCCTCTCCCAGTACCGCCACGGGGGTCGGCGCGCTGTAGCCGTCGCCGACGATGCGCGAGCCGGTGACGACAATATCGTTGACCGGTTCCTCATCGACCGCAGCGCTCTGGGCCAGCGCCGGCGTCGCCACCAGCAAGGGCGCCGCCACGCCTGCCAGCAGCAGGGCACGGATCGAGCGCGCTGAAAAGGTATCCATATTGCCTCGGCGCCGCGAGGTCTGGACTGCATTGCGCATCGCGAAAACTCCCTGTGACTGTTTCTCGCCACAGGCGCCCTCATCCCGATGGATGGAGAACTGGCAGCCCCGGACAGGCGCGCGAACACGCACCGCCCTCACGGTGCCTTGTCGACGCCTAACTGTGTCGGAACCCCTGTTCCCCGCACCCGCCAAATCCGCGGACGCTCCATCATCCGGCAATGTCCGCTTCGATGTCGGTTGCTCCCGACCCGGACTGCTGCCTGACTACTGCGATACTATCCGCAAGGGTGCGAACGATCCCACGAAAGTTCAGGAGATTTTCACCCCCACGCGACGGATTTCATCACCGATTAGCAATATCGCGCAAGAAAGATGCATCCGCTTTCGCGAAGACGCACGTTCCTGAAATCAGCCATGGCCTGATTCGCAAAATGCAGTGCAGCATCGCGCCTAAGGGCTGGGACTTTCACGAGAGGCAGCGCGACCACGCCGGAATTTCACGTCCTTGCGATCGTTTGCGCAGGATTCCATCACGGCGCGGTGCGGCCGGCCCGATAAGTTCGGGGAAGCTGCGTCCGGTTTCGGCTAGGCTTGCTGCAAGAGCGAGACAAGCGCGGCGAACAGGGGCCGCCGTCTCGTTGTCCTTCGAACGTCCGCTCCCAGGGGAACCTTCCAAGATGTCCATCGTCGCCCGCATGAAATCCATTCTCGCCGCCGGTTGCGCCGTAGCCTGCCTCGCGCCCATGGCCGTGGCGGCGGCACCGGCCGCGGTGGTCTCGTCGCCGGACGGGGCCCTGCTTCCGGTTCTGGTCGACGCCGCCAAAGGACGGTTGCTGCTGACCCTGCCCGCGGCCGACGCGGAGGGTCTGTCGGGCCGCTACCTGTTCACGCAGGCGATCAAGACCGGCCTCGGCTCGGCGGCGATCCGCATCGACCGCGGCATGCAGGGCGATACCAAGATCCTGGTCTTCCGCCGCATGGGCGGCAAAGTCGCGGTGCTGTTCGAAAACCCCCGCTACCGGGCGAGCGGCGATGCCGAAGTGGCCAAGGGCGCCCGCGCGAGCTTCCCCTTCAGCACGGTAGCCATGCTCGAAGTGGTGAGTGAAGCGGGCGGCGGCGTGACGGTGGATGCGACGCCGCTCCTCACCAGCGACGCCATGGACCTTGCCGGCGCCATCGGCGAAAGCGCCAAGGGCTACAAGCTCTCGGAGAAACTCAGCGCCCTCGACCCGGCGTCGGTCAAGGTCTTTCCCCGGAACGTCGAGTTCGAAACCGTCCAGACCTTCACCGCCGATAGCGCGGGCAAGGAACTCGACGTCCTCGCCCCGGATGGCCGTGCCGTGAGCGTCACCGTCCATTCCTCGCTGGTGGCCCTGCCCGAGCCCGGCTTCGTGCCGCGCAAGTTCGACATTCGCTCCGGCAGCCACGCCACCCAGGTCTACGATTTCGGCACGCCGCTGGGCAGCCCGATGCTGGTGGAATATGCCAACCGCTTCCGGCTGGAGAAGACCGACCCCAGCGCGGCCCGATCGCCGGTGAAGAAGCCTATCGTCTTCTACATAGACAGCGCCGCGCCCGAGCCGATCCGCTCCGCCCTGGCGAGCGGCGTGCGCTGGTGGGCCGATGCCTTCGACGCAGCCGGCTTCATCGACGCCTTCCAGGTGGCCATCCTGCCCGCCGGCGTCGACCCGCAGGATGTGCGCTACAACGTGGTCAACTGGACCGACCGGCAGAACCGCAGCTGGTCCTACGGCGGGGGCGTGATCGATCCGCGCACCGGCGAGATCGTGAAGGGCGTGGTCGTGCTGGGCGCGCTGCGCGTGCGGCAGGACATCACCGTGTTCGAAGGCCTGGTCGGCACGGCGCAGAACAACACCGGCGGCGCCAACGACCCGGTTCGCGTGGCCCTCGCACGGATCAGCCAGCTGGGCGCGCACGAAGTGGGCCATGCCATCGGCTTCGTGCACAACTTCAAGGCCAGCCTGCAGGACCGCGCCTCGGTGATGGACTACCCGGGGCCTAAAGTGGGCATCGCCGACGGCCGGCTGGACCTCGGCGATGCCTATGCCACAGGCATCGGCAAGTGGGACAAGTTCACGGTAGACTGGCTATACGGCCAGCCCGCACCCGGCATCGACGGCGATGCCGAAGCAGCGGCCAAGGCCGACGCCATTCGCAAGGCCGGCCTGATCTACGGCACCGACATCGACGGCCGCGCCCCCGATCTCGCGGTGCCCGGCGTCAACATGTGGACCGAAGGGCAGGACACCCCCGCCGATCTCGCGCATACGATGGCGGTACGCCGGCTCGCGCTGTCGGGCTTTGGCCCGAACGTGCTGCTGGCGGGTGAGCCGCTCTCCAACTTGCGCCGCAAGTTCGTGCCGATCTGGCTGTTCCATCGCTATTCCATCGACGCCACCGGCAAGCTGGTAGGCGGGGTGAACTACGAATACGCGGTCGTCGGCGATGGACGCGACACGCCCCGCCCGGTCCCGGCCGCCGACCAGATGGCGGCGATGGATGCGCTCATCGCCACGCTCTCCCCCCGCGAACTGACGGTTCCGGCGGCGCTTTCCATGCTGCTGTCCAGCGGCACGAGCGCCCGCACCGATGCCGAGGCAGCGCCCGAAGTGCTGCGCGGGGCCGGATCGGCAGTGTTCGATCCGCTCGTCGCCGCGCAAGTGGGCGCGCAGATGACGCTCGACAGCCTGCTTGCCCCCGCGCGCCTGACGCGCCTGCACATCCAGCACGGCTACGATGCGGCCCAGCCCGGCGTCGCCACGCTGCTCGACAAGCTGTCGCCCGTCATCGCCGCCCATGGCGATGCGGTTTCGCGCCGGATCGCCCAGACCGCCCTGCTGACGATCGCCTCGGCCCGGCGCGATCCGGACACCCCCGCAGACGTTGCCGCGCTGCTGGACGGCTATCTCAAGGATACCGCCAAGGGCTTTGCCCGGGTCAGGAGCGGCTCCGAGGACGGCCTGTGGCAAGTCTCCATGGCAGCCCTGCTCGGCGATCCCGAGCGGCTGGAAACCGAGATCGGCAAGCTCAGCCGCCCGCGCCCGCCGATCCCCGCCGGCATGCCGATCGGGGGCGAAACCGGCTGGTTCGACAACATTCTGTCCGAATAACGCCTCAGACCCGCACCTTTTGTTTGAAATCGAAGGGAAACCCGGCACTATGGTTTCGAAACAAAAAAGAGGGGCGCTCATCAGGATGGATATGCAATCCAGCAAGCTGCATTGGCTTGAGGCAGCACGCGGCAAGCCAATGCAGCACGAACTGGACGACACCGACCTTCGCCTGATGCGCGCGCTCGTTTCGGATGGGCGTGCATCGGACGTCTGGCTGGGCGAAAAAGTGCACTTGTCCAGCACCGCCGTGGCCCGCCGCCGCAAGATCCTGGAGGAAGCGGGCTACATCACCCATTACTCGGCCAACCTCAACGTCCGCGCGCTGGGTTACGGGACATTGGTGATGGTCTCGATCGAGCTTGTCTCGCAGGCCGAATCCGTGCTGCAGGACTTCGAGAAGGCCGTGCTCGACAGCCCCTCGATGCAGTTCTGCGCCTTCGTCACCGGCGATACCGATTTCCTGATGATCCTCAATGTCCAGTCGCTGGAAGACTACGACATGATCTACCGCAAGGAGCTGTCGGTGCTGCCGCATGTCCGCCGCATCCGATCGAGCTTCGTGCTGCGCGAAGTGGCCAGCCGCCAGATCGCGCCGGCCATCCTCAACCGGCCGCTTCACGCCGCGAAGTAGTCGCTCCGCGCCGGTATTCCGGCCGGGAAAACCGACAAGGCGCGCGTCCGCCGCGAAACCGCCCGATGCCTGGCGACGTTGACCTGTCGTCAGATCGGGAGAGCGATGGATGACCGAGCCGCATTTCAGGCCCACGATGAAGATGGCCGCAGCCGCGAGGCGCGGGCTCCGCCTGCGCGAAAAGTTCGGCCGCGGCGGGACCAAAGTGGGCGTCGAGCGCGCGCACCAGCTGGCCGGCCGCCACGATCTTCGCGCAGGCGACGTGAAGTCCATGCACAGCTACTTCGCCCGTCACGCCGTGGACAAGGACACCGCGACTCACAAATGGAATTCCAACAGCGACCCTTCGGCCGGGTTCATCGCCTGGCTGCTGTGGGGCGGGGACGCCGGCAAGGAATGGGCCGATCGCAAGGCCCGGACGCTTGAAGCCTGATCCAGGAAGAGGAACCGTCATGAAGCTCTATTACGCACCCGGCGCCTGCAGCCTTGCCGACCATATCGCGCTGATCGAAAGCAAGCTGCCCTTCACCACCGACAAAGTCGATCTCAAGACCCGCACCACCGCCGAAGGCGAGGACTATACTGCCGTCAATCCCAAGGGCTATGTCCCGGCCCTCGGCCTCGACGCAGGGGGTGTCCTGACGGAGAACGTGGCGATCCTGGGCTATATCGCCGACCGGGCCGGAAACCTCATGCCACAGGGGCCGCTCGGCCGGTTCCGGGCGCTCGAGGCCCTCGCCTATATCTCGACCGAATTGCACAAGAGCTTCGCGCCCTTCTTCAAGCCGGGCTCCTCGGACGAGGCAAAGTCCGCCGCGAAGACCCAGCTGGGCAAGCGTTTCGGCCTGTTCGAGGATGCGCTGGCCAGCCAGGAATTCGCGCTGGGCGATCAGTTCGGCGTCGCCGACTGCTACCTCTTCGTCATGCTGTTCTGGGCCAGGGAGAAAGTCGGCCTCGACGTGCCGCCCAACCTCTCGTCCTACTACGAGCGTCTCTCGCAGCGCGCCGCGATCCAGCAGGCGTTGGCAGAGGAGGGGCTAGGGGACTAGGGGACTTGGGGGCTAGAAGGCTAGGCGGCCTTGAGTCAGGACCTGGCCCGGGCCGTCATCCGCCGGGCATGAAGCCATCGTCCCGGTCGGAGGCGGTGGGTGCGCTGATCGCATCGCAGATCGCCCGAAGCGCCGGTTTCAGGCCTTCCTCGTAAGTGGGATGATAGAACGGCATGGCGAGCATCTGGTCGGCGGTAAGCCCTTGGTCGATGGCCAGCGCGAACAAATGGGCGCTGTGTTCCACGGCCGGCCCGACCATCTGGACCGCCAGCAGCCGGCCGTCTTTCGCATCGGCATCGATCTTCACGCAGCCCGCGTTCGTGGCAAAGACCTTGGCGCGTCCCTGGTCTTCGTAGGAGGCGGCGCCGCGCACCGTTGCGGCGCCCTCGGGCACTTCGCCGACCCGGGCCATGGCGGGCGAAGTGAACATGATCGAGAGCGGCGGCATGCGGCGCCCCGGCTTCACTTCGGGAAAGCGGGCGGCGTTGCGGCCGGCGATGGCGCCTTCGGCCTGCGCTTCGTGCAGCACCGGGCGGCCATGCTCGGCGTCACCGGCAATGAAGATGGCCTGATCGCCGCACTGCATCGTCCGCGGGTCGGTCTTCGGCGCGCCGTGCTTGTCGAGAGCGAGGCCGGTGGTTTCCAGCCCCAGATCGGCAAGCTGCGGAGGGCGCCCCGCCGCGGCCAGGATATGGTCGAAAGTCGCATCCCCCCTGGACTTTCCCGTCCAGGACAAGCGGACCTGCTTGCCCGAGGCTTTCGCCGAGAGCTTCACGCCGAGATGGACCGCGAATTCGGCTTCCAGGCATTGGCGCAGGCTTTGCGCGATCGCCTCGTCTTCCAGTCCGGCCAGGCTTTCGCCTTCGTCGAACACGGCAACGTCCACTCCCAGCCGCGCCAGCGCCTGCGCCAGTTCGAGGCCCAGGGGGCCCGCGCCGATCACGCCGACGGAGCCGGGCAGCGCCTCAAGCTCGAACAATGTCTCGTTCGTCAGCACGGCATGACCGACCTCGCTGAGGAAATCGGGAACCGAGGGTCTGGCCCCCGCGGCGATCACGACGGCTTTCGCCGTGACGCTGGTGCCGTCGTCGATGGCCAGCTTGCCCGCACCGTCGAACCGGGCGCGTCCCTTTAGCATCGTGCCCTTGGGCAGCTTCCCGAACTCGGCCTTCACGCCGGCCACGAACCCGTCCCGCAGCGCCCGCAGCCGCGCCATGACCGCGGCGCCATCCACCACAGGCTCCGCGCGAACGCCGAAGACTTGCGCGTGCCGGGCCGCATGGGCCGCCTGGCCCGCGGCGATCAGAAGTTTCGAAGGCATGCACCCCACCGTGGTGCAGGTGGTGCCGGCAAAGGCCGGATCGATCAGCAGCGTGGAGGCGCCATTGGTCCGGGCCGCACGCTCGGCAGCAAGGCCCGCCGTGCCCGCGCCGACGATGGCGACATCGCAGGTCCGGTCAGTCATGCCGGGCCGCACCGCCATGGCCGTTCCAGCGGGCCCTGTCGCCCGGCTGCCGTATCTTCGTCATCGCTGTCTCCTTTGCCTGGAACAACTCGCGAGGGCGCCAAGTGTTCGCGCCTTCCGCCGGGACTTGCGGCTCATGAAGCAGGCGGCCCAGGCAGCGGCCCCGTGCGGGCCATCATATGCAAATCCTATGCGACCGGCCCCAGCCTCGTCTCGAATGTTTACGGCGGATGGGGCTAGCGGGGCTGCTGCAATCGCTTCCGCCGCACCGCGCGGCGATGGGCGTGCAGGAGCATCACCATGCAGGACATCCTCTGGATCGGCCTCTTCCTGACCTTGCTGGCGGCGAGCCTCGGCTACGCGGCGCTGTGCGACAGGGCGTGAGGAGCAGGCAGCCATGACCATCGATCTCTGGCTGGGCGCGGGAACCGCGCTCGGTCTTCTCGTCTACCTCGTCGCCGTGCTCGCGCGGCCCGAACGCTTCTAGGAGGCGATCCCATGACTTATCAGGGATGGCTGCTGATCGCAGCTTTCGTCTGCCTGCTGCTGGCGCTCGTCCGGCCGATGGGCCTCTGGCTCTTCGCGCTCTACGAAGGCCGCCGCACCCCGCTTCACGCCGTGCTCGGCCCGGTCGAGAGCGGTTTCTACCGCCTCTCCGGCATCGATCCGCAGGAGGACCAGTCCTGGCGGCGCTACGCCGTGCACATGCTGATCTTCAACGCCGTGCTGCTCCTGCTGACTTATCTCGTGCTGCGGATGCAGGCGCTGCTGCCGCTCAACCCGCGCGGCCTTCCCGCCGTGGGCGAGCACCTCGCGTTCAACACGGCGGTGAGCTTCACCACCAACACCAACTGGCAGAGCTACGCAGGCGAATCGACGATGTCGAACCTCAGCCAGATGCTGGGCCTGACACTGCACAACTTCCTATCCGCCGCCACCGGCATAGCGCTCGCCTTCGCGCTGTTCCGCGGCTTTGCCCGAAGGAGCGCAGCGGGCATCGGCAATTTCTGGGCCGACATGACGCGGGTGACGCTTTACCTGCTGCTGCCGCTCTGCACCGTGCTGGCGCTGTTCTACATCGCCAGCGGCGTGCCGCAGACCCTGGCGGGATCGGTCGATATCACGACCCTGGAAGGCGTGAAGCAGACGCTGGCGCTCGGCCCCGTGGCGTCGCAGGAGGCGATCAAGATGCTGGGCACCAACGGCGGCGGCTTCTTCAACGCCAACTCGGCCCATCCCTTCGAGAACCCCTCGGCACTGACGAACCTGGTGCAGATGCTTTCGATCTTCGCGATCGGGGCCGGGCTGACTCACGCTTTCGGCAAGGCCGTGGGCGATGCGCGCCAGGGCTGGGCGATCCTGGCCGCGATGATGGCGCTGTTCCTGGCGGGCACGGCCGTGACGTACTGGCAGGAAGCCGCCGGCAACCCGGTGCTTCATCATCTCGGCCTCGGCGGCGGCAACATGGAGGGCAAGGAAGTCCGCTTCGGCATCGCCGCTTCCGCGCTGTTCTCGGTTGTCACGACGGCGGCGAGCTGCGGCGCGGTCAATGCCATGCACGACAGTTTCACCGCGCTCGGCGGGCTGGTGCCGCTGTTCAACATCCAGCTGGGCGAAGTCGTGGTCGGCGGCGTGGGCGCGGGGATCTACGGGTTCCTGCTGTTCGCGATCCTGGCCGTTTTCGTGGCGGGGCTGATGGTCGGGCGCACGCCGGAATATGTCGGCAAGAAGATCGAAAGCCGCGAGGTCAAGCTGGCGGTGCTGGCCATCGCCGTCCTGCCGCTCGTCATCCTGGGCTTCACCGCCCTCGCCTCGGTCCTGCCCGCCGGGCTGGCCGGACCGCTGAACAAGGGACCGCACGGATTTTCCGAGATCCTCTATGCCTTCACCTCCGCGGTCGGCAACAACGGCTCCGCCTTCGCCGGGCTGACGGCCAATACGCCCTTCTATGACGGCATGCTGGGCATCGCCATGTGGATCGGCCGATTCTTCATCATCATCCCGATGCTGGCCGTGGCGGGCAGCCTCGCCGCCCGCAGGCACACCCCGCCTACCGCGGGCAGCTTCCCCACCACCGGCCCGCTCTGGACCGGCCTGCTGATCGGCATCGTGCTGATCGTCGGCGGCCTGACCTTCCTGCCCGGCCTCGCCCTTGGCCCCGTTGCCGATCATCTCGCGATGATCCGCGGCCAGCTTTTCTGAGGATCAACCCATGGCTCGATCCGCCAAGACTTCGCTTTTCACCGCAGACCTGATCCTCCCCGCGATCGGCGATGCGTTCCGCAAGCTCGACCCGCGCGAACTGATCCGCAATCCGGTGATGTTCACCACTGCCGTCGTCGCCGTCCTGCTCACGATCCTGCTGATCGCCGGGCATGACGGACTGGCCGCCGGCTTCAAGATCCAGCTCGTGCTCTGGCTCTGGCTGACCGTGCTGTTCGGCACGTTTGCCGAGGCGCTGGCCGAAGGGCGCGGCAAGGCGCAGGCCGCGTCCCTGCGCGCCGCCAAGGCCGAACTGACCGCCAGGCGGCTGAAGGGAGACGGCCTCGGCGCGGACGACCGCTACGAAGAAGTGCCCGCCAGCGCCCTGCGGCGCGGCGACGTGGTACTGGTCCGGACCGGCGACCTCATCCCCTCCGACGGCGAAGTGATCGCGGGCGTCGCCTCGGTCAACGAGGCCGCCATCACCGGCGAGAGCGCCCCCGTCATCCGCGAGGCGGGCGGCGACCGCTCGGCCGTGACCGCCGGCACCCGCGTGATCTCGGACGAGATCCGCGTGCGTGTCACCGTCCATCCCGGCCAGGGGTTCCTCGACCGCATGATCGCGCTGGTCGAAGGCGCGGAACGCCAGAAGACCCCCAACGAGATCGCGCTGACCCTGCTGCTGGTGGGCCTGACCATCATTTTCCTGATCGCGGTGGGCACGATTCCGGGCTTTGCCAGCTATGCCGGCGGCACGGTGCCGGTGGCGATCCTGGCCGCCCTGCTCATCACCCTGATCCCCACCACCATCGCCGCGCTGCTTTCCGCCATCGGCATTGCGGGGATGGACCGTCTGGTGCGCTTCAACGTGCTCGCCAAGTCCGGCCGCGCGGTCGAGGCGGCGGGAGACATCGACGTGCTGCTGCTCGACAAGACGGGCACGATCACCGTGGGAGACCGCCAGGCCAGCGAGTTCCGCCCGGTCGGCGGCGCCACCACGGCCGAACTGGCCGAAGCCGCGCTGCTCGCCAGCCTGGCCGACGAGACGCCGGAAGGGCGGTCGATCGTCCTGCTCGCCCGCGAGACATGCGGACCTGGCCCGGACGCGCTGCCCGAAGGTGCGACCGTCATACCCTTCACGGCCCAGACCCGCATTTCCGGCATCGACACCGATGAACGCAAGGTTCGCAAGGGCGCGGTCCAGGCGATCCTGCGCGCCCATCCCGAGGCCGCCGCCACCGCCGCCGCCACCGAATTGCGCCGCGTGACGGACGAGATCGGCCGGGCGGGCGGCACCCCGCTGGCCGTCGCTTCGAACGGCCGCCTGCTGGGCGCGATCTTCCTCAAGGACATCGTCAAGGCCGGCATCCGCGAACGCTTCGGCGAACTGCGTGCCATGGGCATCCGCACCGTCATGATAACCGGCGACAATCCCCTGACCGCCGCCGCGATCGCTGCCGAGGCCGGGGTGGACGACTTCCTTGCGGAGGCTACGCCGGAGGACAAGCTGGCGCTGATCCGCAAGGAACAGCAAGGCGGACGCCTGGTCGCCATGTGCGGAGACGGCACCAACGACGCACCCGCACTGGCGCAGGCGGACGTGGGCGTCGCCATGAACACCGGCACCCAGGCCGCGCGCGAGGCGGGCAACATGGTCGATCTCGACAGCGACCCCACCAAGCTGATCGAAGTCGTGGGCCTCGGCAAACAGCTGCTGATGACCCGCGGCGCCCTGACGACGTTCTCGGTCGCCAACGACGTCGCCAAGTACTTCGCGATCATTCCCGCCATGTTCCTGGCGCTCTATCCGGGGCTCGGCGTGCTCAACGTCATGCGCCTCGGCACCCCGGAAAGCGCGATCCTTTCGGCGATCGTCTTCAACGCCCTGATCATCCCCTGCCTGGTGCCGCTGGCGCTGCGGGGCGTGACCTACCGGCCGATGGGCGCCGGCCCGCTGCTGGCGCGCAACCTGGCGCTCTACGGCCTGGGCGGACTGATCGCGCCCTTCATCGGCATCAAGCTCATCGACATGGCCGTGAACGGCCTGGGCCTCGCCTGAGGAGACATGGAATGAACCGGGATATCCTTTCGTCGCTGCGTCCGGCCCTCGTGATGACGGTGCTCTTCGCGCTGCTGCTGGGCCTCGCCTATCCGCTGGCCATCACCGGACTGGGGCAGTTCCTGTTCCCCGCCCAGGCGGGCGGCAGCCTGATCGCGGAACGCGGCAGGATCGTCGGCTCCTCCGTGGTGGGGCAGGCTTTCGTTACGGAACGCTACTTCCACACCCGCCCCTCGGCAGCGGGCAAGGGCTACGACGGCCTTGCCTCCTCCGGATCCAACCTCGGCCCCGCCTCGCGCGTGCTGGCCGAGCGCGTGGGGGGCGACATTCACGCGCTGCAGACTGCGGCACCCGGTCGACCCGTTCCATCCGACCTGGTGACCACCTCCGCCTCGGGGCTCGATCCCGACATCAGCCCCGAGGCGGCCTTTTACCAGGTGGACCGCGTCGCCCGCGTCCGCAACCTCGATCGCGCGGCGGTCGAGACCCTGGTCGAACAGTCCGTGGAGCGGCCGATCCTGGGCTTTCTGGGCGAACCGCGCGTGAACGTCCTGATGCTCAATCGGCGGCTCGATGCCATCGGCCGCAAGCCCGTGCCGTGACCGAAGCCGATCGGCCTTCACCCGAAGCCCTCCTGCGCGCCGCCGCGGGGGAGGGACGCGGCCGCCTCAAGATCTTCCTCGGCGCCGCGCCGGGAGTGGGCAAGACCTGGGAAATGCTGACCGAAGGCCGCCAGCGCCGGGATGCCGGCGCCGACGTCATCGTGGGCGTCGCCGAAACCCATGGCCGGCGGGACACCGAGGCACTTCTGGGCGGCCACGAGATCATCCCCCGGCGGCAGGTCGATCACCGGGGCCATGCGCTGGACGAGATGGACCTCGACGCCATTCTCGAACGCTGCCCCGGCCTGGTGCTGGTCGACGAACTGGCGCACAGCAATGCGCCCGGCAGCCGCCATCCCAAGCGCTATCAGGACGTGGTGGAGCTGCTCGACGCCGGGATCGACGTCTATTCCACGCTGAACATCCAGCACGTCGAGAGCCTGAACGACGTCGTCGCCTCCTTCACCCGCGTCCGCGTGCGCGAGACGGTGCCGGATTCGATCCTCGAACAGGCCGAGATCGAAGTGGTGGACATTCCCCCGGACGAGCTGATCGAGCGGCTGCGGGACGGCAAGGTCTATATCCCGCATGAGGCAACGCGGGCGCTCGGCCACTTCTTCTCGAAATCCAACCTCACGGCCTTGCGCGAACTGGCTCTGCGCCGCGCGGCCCAGGCGGTCGACGCGCAGATGCTGGAGCACCTGCGCGCCCATGCCCTCGCGGGCAGTTTCGCCGCGGGCGACCGGATCATGGTCGCCATCGGCGCGGATGCCCACGCGGCCGGGCTGGTTCGCGCGGGCAAGCGCCTGGCCGATGCGCTGAGGGCGCCCTGGAGCGCGGTCCATATCGAGACCCGGCGCGACCGCCAGTTCCGCGAGGAGGATCGCCGCCAGTTGGCCGAAGCACTGGCGCTGGCCTCCCGGCTCGGCGCGTCCACCGCCAGCATTCCGGCCGTCGGTGTAGTCGAAGGGCTGCGCGACTTCGCCCGGCAGGAACGGGCGACCCAGTTGGTGATCGGCCAGATCGCGACTGGTCAGATCCTGACTGGCCAGATCCTGCCCGGAAAGTCTCACCGCTCCCACTGGCGCGTGCGGCGGCGCGGATCGGCGGTGGACCGTCTGCTGGGCAGCATCGGCGACGTGGCGATCCATGTCCTGCCGTTCGCGGCGGAGGCCGTCCCGCGAGGCCGGAGAGAGCGTGGCCCGCGCCGGCGCTGGGGGCCGCCGTCGCACTATCTCTGGTCCCTACTGATGGTCGCCGCAGTGACCGCGGCCGGGCGAGTGCTCGTCGAAGTGCTCGATCTTGGCAATATCGCGTTGCTGTTCCTGGTGCCGGTCATGTTCGCCGCCGCGACATTCGGCCTGCGCGCCGGACTGTTCACCGGGCTCGCCGCCAGCCTCGCCTACAATTTCTTCTTCCTGCCGCCCACCGGCACACTGACGGTCAGCAACCCGGAAAACGTCGTCTCCATCCTCGTCCTCCTGGGCGTGGCCTTTGCCACCAGCCAGTTCGCAGCCCGCGTCCACGCGCAGGCGGACCTTGCCGGATCGAGCGCGCGCCAGAACGCCGCGCTGGCCGGCTTCTCGCGCCGGCTCACCGCCGCGGCGACGCAGGAGGCGCTGCTCCAGGCGATCTGCGCGGAAGTCGCCCGGCTGCTCGACGTTAAGACGGTGCTGCTGCTCCCCACCCCCCAGGGCCCCGAGCTTCGCGCCGCGTTTCCGCCCGAGGACCGACTGGGGCAGATCGAGATCGCCGCCGCGCAGTGGGCGCTGGACAGGGGTTTGCCCGCCGGACGCGGCTCCGCCACGCTGACCGCATCGGACTGGCTGTTTCACCCGCTGCGCACCGCGCGCGGTGTCCTTGGCGTACTCGGGATCGCCCGGAGCGACGCCAGCGACCCGCTCCGGTCCGACCGACTGCCCCTGTTGATGAGCCTGCTCGACCAGGCCTCCATCGCCTTCGACCGCATGGCGCTGGAAACGGAGCATTCGCAGGCGCGCCGGATCGCCGCGCCGGACGGGCTGAACGCGGCCTTGCTTTCCGCGCTGGACCAGGATCTGCGCAGCCCCCTCTCCGCAATCGTCGCCGCGGCCCGGGACATGAAGCGCCGTCCATCGTCAGACCTGGCGGGCTTCATCGAAGCCGAGGCCGCGCGGCTCGACCGCCTGGCAGCTGCGCTCATCGATCTGGCCCGTCTGGAAACCGGCGCCCTGCCCGTGCAAGCCGAAGAGACGGACCTGTTCGGCGCCGTCGCGGATGCCTTGCACGAAACCCGCCGGTCACGGCAGGATTCCGGCGTGACCATAGACATCGCGCCCGGCATGCCCCCCGTGCGGGTCGACCCGGGGCTTCTGCGCCATTGCCTCGTCATCCTGCTCGACAGCGCCGGCGGCGCCGCGGAACGGGAACTCCTGATCCGCTGCCGCCGCCTGCCCGACGCCATCACGCTCTCGATAATCGGGGCCGCGCCTCACCACGCCACCGGGTCCGCGCGCGTTCAGGGCATTGTGAAAGCCTTCGCCCAGGCTATGGATCTGTCGGTGGAAGCGGCGGGCGATGACGCGGCCCCGGGGCCCGGCTTCACCATTCGCATTCCCGCAGCGCTGATCGGCGTGCCTCTCGATAGCAAGGACCTTCCATGACGGCTCCGAAAGTCCTCATCGTCGACGACGAACCGCACATTCGCTCCCTCATGCAGAGGGCCATGGCGGACGCGGACTATGCCGTGGTGGCGGCGGAAAACGCGCGCGAGGCGCTGGAACTGCTGGCGCAGGAGGAGCCGGACCTCGTCCTGCTCGATCTCGGCCTGCCCGATCGCGATGGCCTGGAACTGGTGCCGCTGATCAAGCGACATAGCGACAAGGCGCTCATCGTCATTTCGGCCCGCGACGCGATAGAGGAAAAGGTCGCCGCGCTCGACCTTGGCGCTGACGACTATCTCACCAAACCCTTCGACATCGCCGAACTGCTCGCCCGCGCGCGCGCGGCGCTGCGAGGCAGAATGACACGCGGCAGCGGGAACGGCCGCGTTCTCGTGATAGGCGATCTCTCTATCGACCTGGCCTCGCGCCGGATCGTGAAGAGCGGCCGCGAAGTCCGCCTGACCCCCAAGGAATACGCCGTGCTGTCCCAGCTCGCGGAATTCCCCGGCCGGGTCATCACTCACGACCGGATCATGGCACATGTCTGGCCCGACGCCGCAGAACGCCATGTCGAATACTTGCGCGTCCTGGTCCGGGCCTTGCGCCAGAAGCTGGAAACCGACCCCCAGCGCCCGCGGATCATCGGCAACGACGCGGGCATCGGCTACCGCCTGCGCCTTGCGGAAGACCTCTGATACCGCGTTCCGCGTTCCTAGCCACTGGCCACTCGCCACCGGCCGATCAGGCGCGGTTCGTGAAGCCTTCGACGTTCTTCGTGACGACCGCGGGGCCGGTGAGCGCGCGAACCTCCACGCCTTGCAGCGATACGTTGCGCACGGGGAGTTCGCTTTCCCCGGCGATCGCGCAGACCGAGCGGGCATGGCCGACTTGCACGTCCCGAACGTGAAGCCCTTCGATAGGGGTCAGCTTGCGGACATACGTGGGCAGCAGGGTCTTCCACTGGTAGAGCACGTCCGTCTCCACGGCCAGAACGCTGCCGGCCAGCGTCGTGGCGGTGACGTTCGACATGTGGATGTTGCGGACGAAGCCGCCCCGGCGCTCGTTGGTCTTGACGAACAGCAGGTTGTCGATCGGCACCGCCGTGCCGTCCTTCTTCTGCCCGTCTCCCACGAAGTGGCAGTTGTCGACCCAGACGTTCTCGATCCCGGCCGATAGCTCGCTGCCGATCGCCATCAGTTGATGGCCGTTCACGATGCGGCAATTGCGCATGACGATGTTCTTCGCGGGCACGCCCAGTCGCCAGGCGTCCATGTCGCGCCCCGATTTCACCGATACCGCGTCGTCGCCCTGGTCGAACTGGCAATCCTCGATCAGCACGTTCTGGCTCATCTCCGGATCCACGCCGTCGTTGTTGTGGCCATGCGCGTGGATCCTGACCCGGCGGATGACCACGTCGCGGCAAAGCAGCGGATGCAGGGTCCAGAACGGGCTGCCCTCTATCGAAATGTCCTCCACCAGCACGTTGCGGCAGCGGTTGAACTGGATGAAATGCGGCCGCAGGTTGTTCTCACCCACCGCCATCTGCCGCTCGGCCACCGGCCTGTCGCTGCGCGCCATCTGATAGAGCGCAACCAATGCGTCCATATGCGCCTTGGGGCGGGCGTACCACCGGCTCCAAAGCTCAAGTTTCGCCTGGAGCTTCCCCGGCCCGCTGATCGCGACGTTGTGGCACCCATAAGCGTAGATCAGCGGCGAATAGTTGTAGCATTCGATCCCTTCCCACGATGTCTGCACCGCTGGCAGATAGTCCTGCGGATCGTCGGAAAAGAGCAGCGTCGCGCCTTTCGCGAGGTGAAGATTGACGTTGCTGCGGAGGTGGATCCTGCCGGTCGGCCACAGGCCCGGCGGGACCAGTACCGTGCCGGCCCCCGCATCGCTGGCTGCTGCCACCGCCTTGTCGATGGCCATGCCGGTGCGCTGCTGGTCGTCCTGCCGCGCGCCGAAATCGGTGATCGGGAAGATCCGGCTCGCGGAGAAATCGGGCACCTCGATATCGGGCATGGCAAAAGGCGCCTTCACGCGCACATGCTGCTGCCGCGGGGCCGTTCCGCCAGCGGCAGCGAGGGCGGGCATGGTCAGCAGCGGCGCGGCGCTCGCCGCGTGGAGCAATGTGCGGCGGGAAAGGATGCGGTTCAACGGCCTGGCTCCTGATCAGCTTCGATAGATGGGCACATGGCGAGCGCCCGGCACGAACGGCGCCGGCTCCGGCCCGCCCAGCGGCTTGACGATGATGTTCGCGAACCAGGGACGACTGACCCGGTCGGCTGTCTGCCCGACCAGCAAGCCGGCCATGCCCTTTCCGTAAATCCCGTCCCGCGCCGTGAGCACGGGCTTGCCGTCCAGCAGGGCCGTGATCTCTTCGCCTTGAAAGCGCAGGCCCAGGTCATGCCAGCGGCCCGGACGCAGCGTCGGCACGGCAGCATGGGCGAGCAGCAACTCCCCGCCCTGCGCGGCGCCTGCCGCCTTGCCGAGAAGCGCCTGCTGTTCGGCATCGCCGACCGGGGCCCTGGGATCCTTCTTCCCGCGAATGGCGACCAGACGGCAATGGCCCCCGTCCGCGACTTCGAAGAAATAGCCCTTGGGGATGAAGCCATAGCCGGTGCCGACATGGTTGATCCGCCCCATGATGCCCGCGACGTCCCCGGCGCCAAGCCAGACCCGGCTCGCGATCTCGTAATCGGACCAGGCCGCATCGCCCAGGATCGTATAGGGCCGCCAATCCGGTGCCCAGGAGATCGTGGGCACCGGCACGACCTGCCGCAGGCACTGGCCTTGGCCGTCGGGCCGGTCGGTGAGTTCGAAGACGCCGGCGATATCCGCCGTATATCGCGGCAGGTACCCGCTCGCTTGCGGCGCGCGATAGTCGCCGAAGCGGTCGTGATAGGGAAAGGGGAAGGCTTTCGGCGCCGGGATATCGGAGAAGGCGCCCTTCTGCTGGCCGGTGGTGGTCGACAGCGAGTAGATCGCGTCCGGCTCCAGCATGACCGAGACGCTGCCGCCTTGCGGGTGGAGATCCGCCTGCCGGGCGAACTGCTCGCGCGCGGTGCTGCGCCAGAGGCAGAGCGGACGGCGCACAAGCCCCGGGCCGATGTCCAGCCGGATCCGTTGCTGCCCTTGGGCGCCCTTCGTCTCGATGATCGTGCTGAAGTTCCCGTCCGGTGATTTTAGCGTGACGAAAGAGCCGCCTTTCGCCAGCACCCCGCTGCCGCCCGGCACGTAAGTCCAGCCGATCTCGGTGAACTGCCCGTAATGCGCATAGCCCCAGAGCGCCTCGCGCACCCGGTAGTGCCCGCTCCATGGCTCGTGCGCCAGCAGGGCTGCGGGGTCTTCGGAATAAGGCTCCAGCGGATAGAGCGCGGCGATGTCATACCAGTTGACGATCTTGGTCGCGCCGCTGTCGATATAATTGCGATTGAAGCATTCGACGATGCCCAGGGCGCAGTCGAAACCCTTCTTGTAGACGTGGTCCTCGCTGTTCCAGATCGGCTTGCCCATCGCCCTGGCGGCCGCGCGTACCTCCGGCGTGGTCTTGAAGTTGGAATGGAACGTGTGAGCGCTGATGATGTCGATCGAGTCCCGCAGTTCCTTGTCGGCCAGCATCTGCGGCACGAAATCCAGCTTCCATTCGGGCCAGTTGTCGAAGGCATGCAATTTGACCTGCCCGAAACCGCGCGTTCTCAGCGCCGTCTTGAAAGCCTTGGCGAAAGCGAAGGAGACGCCCTTTTCGTTGCGGACACCGATCGCGTCCAACTCAAGCCCGTGAACGCTTCGCAGACCCTCCAGCCATTTGAGGTAATAGTCGACGGTATCGGCCGAGAAGAACTTGGCGTCGCCCTGTCCCGGCATTTTGTCGAAGTGCCCGCCCGCATCCCCCAGCCAGCCGGGCGCGCTCCAGGCCGTGGCATCGAGACTGAGACCGGGATTGCGCGCCTTCGCCTCCTTCATGATCCACCAGGTGTAGCCGCGGCCGTAATCCAGATCGTCCCGCGCGTGCATGTGGCTGGGCATGGACCCCTGGGTGGCATTGCCGTCGCCGGGGATCTCCACGAGCAGGGCGCTGACCGATGCGCCGAACCTGGGCTTGAAAAGCAAGTCGAGGATCTGGCTGCGCTGCGGCTCGGGATAGTCCTTGAGCAGCACGGAAGTGGCACCGCCGCCGTTCACCACGCCGATCCCGTCGAAGCGCTCGCCCGGCCGGTTCCCCCGCAGCCTCAACCGGGTTTCGCCGGGCTCCACGCTTTCGCGTGCCATCGCGGGGAAGCTGCGCAAAGCGGCATAATGCAGGGCGGCAAAGGCGCCGACCAAAAGATGCCGGCGCCTGCCGCTATCGACCGTGCTGTCTGCTTGCCGCAGCCATTTCCGCATCCTCTACCCTTCTCAGCCGCAACGTCACGCAGTCCCTGACCGCGCCCGCAGGATCGTTTGTGCCAACGCTGGCACAACCAAGGCTGGCACAATTGAAAGGGCTGCACAATCGCTCTTGTGCCGCGGAACGCCGTGAAGCAGCCGAAAGGCGGATCAGCGGCTGGAGAGCGGCTTTGGCGAAGCGCGCCGCCGCGGCCGTCTGAACCAGAACGACCACAAGGTGAAAGTACCCAGCATGGCAAGGCCGAGGCCGGAGAGCGTCATGACCAGGCGAAACGGCAAGCCGCCCACTTTTCCGGCATGAAGCGGGTAGAGCGCATTGTACGCCGTCACCCTGCCGGAGAGATCGGCGGCGTCGCGGGCCGCGACGATGCGGCCGGTGTCCGCCGCGAACCATACTGTCGTGCGGCCGTTGGGCAACCATTCCCCCGGACCGCGCATCCGCAGGGTTATCAGTCCGCCATCGGCGCGCGGCAGGGCAAGGCTGCGCACTTCCGCAGCGGGGAAGCGCCCGCGCGCGGCGCGGATCATCGCTGCCCAGTCGAGATCGTCGGCCAGCGCGGCTGCCGGTGCAGTGGGCGGCTTCAGCGCCCGGTCGATCTCGTGGGGCGCGCCGGGGCCGAGGATGACGGCGGCCAGCGGCCGGAACACGAGCACCGTGCCGGTCACCAGCGAGAGTGCCAGCAAGGGGGCGATGACGATGCCCAGGTCGCGGTGCTGGCGCACGATGGACGGGCGCGTCATGCGGGCAGGCCAGAGCCGGAATTCGAATGTCCGGCGCGTCCGCCACCACAGGATGGTCCCGCTGATGACGAAGAACAGGCCGCAGAGACCGGCGATCCCGATCACGGTTTCGCCCTCTTCGCCTGCGAGCAGGTGCTGGTGGAAATCGGAAAGCCACAGTTCGGGCCGTGCCCACTGGCTGCTCCAGTCGAGCACCGGATCGCCGGCCTGCGTGACATAGGCCCCGGCGCCGCCCTTGTAGGCCAGCCGGTCCAGCCCGAAGTCCGCATTGGCGAAGGTGATCGACTGCGGCCGCCTGGCCGGATCGGCCATGAGCCTGGCGGCCGTCGCCGCCAGAACTTGCGTGCCCTGCACTTGCGCGTCGCCGGCATGAGGCAGCGCGACCCAGGCATCCCGATGGACGAGGATCGCGCCCGTCAGCCCCATGATCGCCAGCAGCAGGCCGACCAGCCCCCCGGTCCAGCGATGCAGGGTGTCCAGCAGCTTCATCAGAAGCGGTAATCCCAACTCAGCGTGAAGTTGCGGCCGCGACCGGCGAAGAAATGGGCATTGTCGGTCGGGCGCACCGTCTGGGTGTAGTAGTCGATGTAGAAGGTGTCGAAGATATTCTGCGCCGCCAGCGTCACGCCGCCGAAGCGCGTATCGTAGCGCAAGCTGAGGTCGGTCACGTCGTATCCGCCGAAGCTGTAGGTCTCGTTGTAGTCGCCCGGTGCCCGTTCGAACTTGTTCGAAAGGAAGAACTGGGTCTGGACCCGTGCCGAGACGGCGCCCTGGCGGTAGCTGGCCGCCAGGTTGAGGCGATCGGGCGAGATGTTCGCCCCGTCGAGATCGCGGTCGACTTTGTCGATGCCGTCGTCCGAACCGTCGGTGCGCCCGATGAGGTGGGCATAGCCGGTGGAAAGCGTCAGCCCCGGCACCGGGGTCTGGGCCGAGAGGTTGATCTCCAGCCCCTGGATCTCGACGCGCTGGCGCTGCACCTCGAACACGCCGCCGCTCTGCACCAGCAGCGAGCCGTTCTTGCTGGTCGACCAGAAATAGGCCGCGCTGGCATCCAGCGGACCGCGCTTCACCTCGACGCCCAGTTCGCGGTTGTTCGACACGATCGGGCTGATGTTGACGTAGTTGTCGATGTCGACGCCGGGCCGGCTGACAGCGCGCGCGATGCGGCCGACGTCGGGCACCGTATAGCCCTCGGCATAGCTGGCATAGGCGCGGATGCCCTTCCACGGCTCCAGGATGACGCCGCCGTTGAGCAGGTTGTCGCTGAACTTCGGCGTGCCGCCCGAAACCGCAAAGCCGCCGCCGTAGCTGGCGAGCGTGCGATAATCGTCGACGGTGATCCGCACGTCCTCATGGCGCACGCCGGCCGCGAGGTGCAGCACGTCGTCCAGCAGGGCGAGGTTGAACTGCGCGAAAGGCGCCAGGCTGCGATATTCCGCCGGCGGCACCCACGAACGATCCGTGGCGATCAGGCGCTGCTCGGTCTTGTCGAACAGCACGTCGAGACCGACGATGACGGTCAGCGCCTCCAGGCCGGGCACCTTGCGCTCATAGGAGAACTTGCCGCCAAATTTGCGGCTGCGGTTCTGGGACTGGTCGAACAGGGTTCCCAGCGGGGCGATCGCGGCATCCTGGAACGTGGCGATCGGGGCGATCTCACCGCCATACGTGTCGCGCGAACGGTTGAGGAAGCCCTGAAGCATCAGGTTGCCACCCCAGAGCGCGGTATCCGTATAGGTCAGCGCCGCACTTTCCGTGCGATTGGTGGCAGGCACGCCCGGCGGGGTCCCTCGAACCGAGGTCGTGGGCAGGTTGCGCGTGTAGTCCCCATTGGCGGAGACGTAGTCGCCCTCGCCCTTGAGCTGGAAGCGGTTGACCATGAGATCCAACCGCGCCGTATCCGATACCGCATAACCGAAGCGGCCGAACACCGACCACGAGCGGCTGTCCTGAGTCTCGCCCTGGGTCAGGTCGGTGCCGATGCGATCCCCGTGCCCATCGTAGAACACGCCGCGCTTTTCGAAGGCCCCGCCGACCGTGGCGTCGAAGCGCCCCTGCCGCCAGCCGACCAGGCCGGCGACTTTGCCGCCCATGCCGTCATCGCTGAAGCCCGTGTCCGAATTCCCCTGCACCAGCACGCGCCCGGAAATCCCGTCCTGCCGGGGCGGTCCCACCGTCACCTGGTTGACGATGCCGCCGGTGCCGCCGATCCCCTGCAGGGCGTTGGAACCGTAGATCACTTCCACGCGGTCGACGAAGAACGGATCTATGGAGAACCCGTCGCGCGCGCCGTCACGCAGAGGTGCCGTCTGCGGAATGCCGTTGATGGCATAGAGCGGCGAGCGCCCGCGCAGGGTCTCTCCCGCGCCGGACAGCTTCTGCCGGGTGGGCGAAAACGAAGGCGTAAGCGCCGAAACCGCATCGACGATGGAGCCGCCGATGGCCACCTGCTGGCTGAGCGCGGCGTTGTCGATCACGTCGACCGTCATCGGCAGGGTGTTGATCGGCAGCGCGGTGCGGGCCGCCGTGACCACGATCCCTTCGTCCAGCCCCTGGTCCGGTCTGAATTCCTGCGCAGCGACGGGCGCCGCGGTCAGCACAAGCGGCAAGACGAGCATCGAATGACGGATCATGATTTTTTGAGGCCTCCCTTATCGGGCGGCCTTCTAACGCCATCCCCCTCGAATGCAAGTCACTCGCATTAGCGACTGCTGCCAAGTGACAGCGGGAAGCGGCCCGAGGGCAGCAAGGGCTGCGCGAAGGCCCTTCATGTCGCTTCAGGTTCCTCTCGGATTACGCGATACCGCGCCTGTCGTCGCCGGCCACACGCGGCGGCCGAAAGACATGCCGGAGCGGCCCCGACTCTCGAAGGCGAGAGCGAGGCCGCTCCGTTCATGCTCAGCGCTTGGGGCGCTTCACCTGCAGCGCCTTGCCGGTCCAGCGCACTTCGGCGTCGAACGTGGTGGCTTCGGCCACGCTCTGGCCCGGGGCGACCCATTTGACGCGAACCGTGCGGTTCTGCGGCATGCCGGCATAGCCCTTGCCCTCACGCGCGCCGATGGTGACGGTGCCGCTGGCATCGTCATAGCGCACCGGCATGCGTTCCCACGCCCCGTCGCGGTACTGCTGCGAACGGCCATCGTCGTTGTAGACCGAGAAAGTACCGTTGGCGCCGGTATAGACCACCAGCGTGATCGGCGCGTCGGGCTTCTCGTCGGTATACTGCATCACCGGGCCCATCGGCACGATGGAGCCGGCGCGGACGAACAGCGGCATGCGCTCGGCCGGGGCCGAGATGGTGGCGCTGGAGCCGCCCTGATAGGTCTTTCCGGTGCCGAATTCGTACCAGGTCACGCCGGTGCCGGGGAAGTAGACCTCCCGCTCGCGCGCCTGATAAGTGGTGACCGGGGCGACCAGGAAGGCCTTGCCGAACAGGTACTGGTCATTGGCCTTGCGGGCCTTCGCGTCCTCCGGGAAGTCCATGACGAGGCCGCGCATGATCGACCCGTCCTTCTGGTACGTGTCCGCGCCCAGCGTATAGATGTAGGGCATCAGGCGGTAGCGAAGCTCGTCATACCACACCATCGAGGCGCGCATCGGCGAACCTTCGGGCGAGATTTCGTAGATCTCGCGCCAGGGCTGCTCGCCATGGCTGCGGAACAGCGGGCTGAACGCGCCGAACTGGAACCAGCGCAGGTTCAGTTCGCGCCATTCGTCGAGGTCCGCCGCCTTGGGCTTTTCCGCTGCGAAGCGCGGTTCGACCGAGAAGCCGCCGATGTCGTGCGTCCAGTTGGCAAGGCCCGACATGCCGGTGTTCACGCCGGCCGAGATCTGCGCGTGCAGGTCGTACCAGCGCGTGGCCACGTCGCCCGACCAGACCGCCGCGCCGTAGCGCTGCAGGCCGCCGAAGCCCGAACGCGTCAGCAGGAACGGACGCACGTCCGGCTTGAAGCCGCGCCAGCCTTCGAAGAACGAACGCGCGTTCATCAGCGGGTAGGAGTTGAAGAACTCCGTCGCCGGACCCATCGCCGTCGGGCCCATCGTATCGATGCGCTTCTCGATCGACAGGTTCGAATGCATGTCGGGCTCGCTGGCGTCCGCCCACCAGGCGTCGAAGCCGAACTTGGCGATGCGGTCTTCCACCTGGCGCCAGAAGATCCCGCGGCCCTTGGCCGAGTACGGATCGTAGAAGGTGTTGGCGAAGCCCGGGCCGACCCAGTCCTTGTTACCTTGGCGCAAGTTGCCGTGGTAGATCGCGCCGGCCGCGTCCAGTTCCTTGAAGGTATCCGTGGTCGGATAGAACTTCGGCCAGACCGAGATCATGATGTTGGCATGATCGCCGTGCACCGTGCTGACCATCGCGGCGGGATCGGGGAAACGGCTGGGGTCGAACTTGTGGCTGCCCCAGGAATCGTCCGTCCAGTAGCGCCAGTCGAGCACGATATTGTCGAGCGGGTACTGAAGCTTGCGGTACTGCTCGACAACGCCGGTCAGTTCCTTCGCGGTGTCGTAACGCTGGCGCGACTGCCAGAAGCCGTAGACCCACTTGGGCATCATTTCCGACTTGCCGGTCAGCTGGCGATAGCCGGCGATCGCGCCGTCCATGTCTCCACCGGCAATAAACCAGTAATCCTTGTCGCGTGCGACTTCGCTGGTGAACCATACCGAATGGCGGTCCGCCTCGGGCAGCGGATCGTTGTGGAGCAGCGCCATATAGCCGGCGTTGGGATCCCATTCGATGCGGATGTGCGCGGGCTTGCCCGCCGTCATCGGCACTTCGAAATTGGCGTACCAGGGGTTCCAGTTCTGGCGCCAGCGATCGAGCTTCAACTCACCGTCGACGTAGACCTTGTAGTAACTGGAGCCGTAGAGCTGGAACTTGTGCGTGCCGGTCTTGTCGGGCTGGAGGTCGCCCTCCCACACCACTTTCTGCGTCTGCACGGCGTTACCGGCGGTGTTCTGGCCCTGCTCCGACGCGACGGTCTTGGCCTTGCCGGCTTCCGGCCACTTCGCCTGATCGTCCAGGAACTGGTAGTCCACCGTGGCTTCCTGGCGGGCGACCGCCAGCTTGTCGTCCAGGTAGTACTTGGCGGAGAAGCCGGGCTTGCCGCCGCTCGTCACCTTCATGCCGCCCTTATCGCCGACCAAGGTATAGGCGGCGGGGTTGCCGAAGCGGGTGATGCTCTCGTTATCCCACAGCAGGCCGTAACCCTTGCTGGAAACGAGGAAGGGCACGCCGATGTCCATGTTGTGCTGGGCGAGTTCCACGTCCTCGCCATTGTAATCCATCACCGCCTGCTGGTGCTGGCCAAGGCCATAGAGGCCTTCGTCGGTGCCGCGGTTGAACTGCTGCGAAACGGCGACGTAGGGGGTGCCGTCCGCCTTGGTCTGGGTGAAGACGGTGGCGGCCGATTCACCCAGCAGTTCCTTACCCGCCGCGTCCAGGAAGCGCACCTGCCCGCTGGCAAGGTCAATGTCGGCCGTGGCCTTCGCGGCCTTCACGGTAACATGGCCGGCATTCTGGCTGACGGTGTACTGGCCGGCGGCGGGCGGGTTCGGCGCCATCAGGCTGGCGCTGGCGGTCGGTGCCTGCATCCCGCGCGCATGGGCGACCACGTGGAAGATGCCATCGCCATGCAGCGTCACTTCGACGCGATCGGAAGGACCGCTCTGCGGGATGACCGCCACGCCGCCAGGTACGTTTTCCACGCCCGCTTCGGCGGCCAGCGCGACTGCCGGCAGCGAAAGGACGGAGCCCGCCAGCAGTGTTGCCATCGTGAATTGCTTCATGTCATGATCCCCTGCCCGCCTTCAGCGGTCACTTGCGTTTATTTGGAAGAATAGAAGCCGGTGGTGACCTTGATCACTTGCGGCCGGTCGATAAGATTGATGCCGTAGTCGGTCTGGTCACCGTTCCAGACGCGCGTGGTCACCCACTTGCCGTCCTTGAACGTGCCTTCCTCCACGGCGACGATCACGCCGTTACTCTCACCCTTCGCGGGCGAGAAATTGACGCGCACGTGATCGCCCATGATCAGATATTCAGTGTCCGAAAGCTGAGCCACGGCCATGCCGCCCACCGGCTGGTCGGCCCAGGGTGCGGGCTTGGTGGGGATCCAGGTCCAGTCCTTCTGGCCGAATTGCCACTGGCCCCAGTCGGCGGAGATCTTCCACTTGCCCATCACCGTTTCGCGGGGCGAATTGTCGTCCGGCTTGGCAGCGCCCCAGGTGGGACGCGACGCAGCGATCCGGGCCCAGTCGCTGGCGATCGGCGCCAGCGTGCCATAGGGCAGCGCGAAAGCGGCCAGCGTTTCCTTGTCCAGCGCGGTGGCGCCCAGCGGATAGTTGAAGTAGCCGGTGTCATCCATGCCGAACGGCGCGAAACCGATGCCCCCGCGCCCGATGGTGGCCCAGAAGAAGCGCGCGAATTCCTTCGCGTTGCCGATCTCCGGCACCATCAGCGCATTGTCGGGACGGGTATACTTGTCCAGGTACTGGATCACATTGGCGCTGTTGCGGTCGTAGATATCGGGCGCGGCGAAGTCGATCGCGGGGGCGCCGGCCTTCCAGATGTCCAGCACGTCCCACTGCGGGCCGCCGCTGGCGACGCCGGTGGGATCGGGCACGTTGGACGGCCCGGCGAGCGAGGCGTTGACGTACATCGGCAGCGGCTTCACCGCCTTGCCCGCCTGCGCCAGCGCATCGACGAACTGGGCGACGTACCAGGTGTTGAACGCGCGCGGTGCCTGCTTGCCGAACGCCGCTTCCCAAGTGCCGGACTTGCCGATCTTCTTGGCCAACGCCGCCGGAATCGGCTTTGCGAACAGGGCATTGGCTTCGGCCGAGAAATCGCGCGGCACGCGGTAGGATCCGGTCTCGTTCTCCGGCTGAACCATGATCACGGTGTTCTGCCGGTCATGATCGCGCAGGTATTCCATCACCTTTACGAAGGCGCGTCGGTCGGCAGCCATGGTGTTCTGCGACAGCGGGCTGAGCACGTAGTGGTCCGAACCGTCCGGCGCCTTCATGCGTGGGAAGCGCTTGTTGTCGAGCTTCACCCACGAAGGCGTGTAGCTGGGGCTGGTGTTCTTCCAGGTGCCGAACCACAGCAGGACCACCCGCTTGTCATGTGCGCGTGCGGCATCGAGCAGGGTCTGGAGGTACGTGAAGTCGAACTTACCCTCGACCGGCTCCACCTGTTCCCAGGCGACCGGGATTTCCAGCGTGTTCGCGTGGATTGCGTCCAGCACCGGCCAGACGGCGTCGAGCGACCCGGCATAATTGCTGGAATTGTTCGCCTGCGCGCCCAGCATCAGGAACGGCTTGCCGTCCACGATCAGCGCGTGACGGCCGTCGCGGCTTTCCATGCGCGGGATCTGCGTTGCGGCATCCTGGGCATGGGCAGGTGCGGCCACGCCGATGGCGGCCGCCAGCATGAGCGATGCGATGAAGTCTTTGCTTTTCATTCTGTCCCGTCCCCGGTTTTATGGGCTGGCTGTTCTTTCGGGTCGCCATAGACGATGCCCCGGCCATCGGTGCCAATGTAGATGCGCCCGAACTGGCGCGGGTCGCCGGAAATCACGCGGATGCGCAGGCCCCACTGGTGGGCCTCGTCATTGATCCGCTGCCACGTTGTGCCGCCGTCGATGGAGCGCCAGACCGCGCGCAGCCCACCGACCGCGCCCAGCGCATAGAGCGCCGCCACATCGCGGCCCGGCGCGGCTTTACCAAGGCCATAGCGCTCGATAGCGATAGGCTGGCCGGTGCGCGCCCAATTCTCACCGAAGTCGGTCGAACTATAGAGCGCGCCGCCCAGATTGAACCAGAGCGCGCCCGCCCGGTTGGCATCGGCCAGGATCGGCGCAGGCGCCTCTCGGTTGTCGTTGCGGGCGGCGGAAAGGTCGGCCGGCAGGCCCTTGCCCGCGACCGCATAGAATTGCGCGCCGCCATCATCGCTGCGCACCACGCGATTGTTCGCGAAGTCGATCGCGTAGAAGCGGCGCGCGTCCTGCTTGTCGGCCGTCACACGCACGCGGCTCGGCAAGCCGGTGACGGGTTGCCATGTAGCGCCGCGATCACGGGTGATCCGGGGCTGGTCGGTCTCGACCAGGAAAGTGCCGCCATCGGCCGAAACGGTAATCGCGGCATTGCCCGTCGCTTCGGGCGGCGGCGTACCATCGGCGCGCGGGACGCTTTGCGGCACGTGCAGCGGCGTCCATGTCGCGCCGCCATCGCTCGACCATGCCAGCGAAGTGTCCGGCACTACGCGAGCATGCGTATTGCCGCTGCGCACCATCACCAGCGGCGCACGGCCGCCGAAGTCCAGCGTATTGGTGTTCGACAGGAACGGATTGACGTGCTGGCTGGCGGGCGAGACGGCAAAGTCGTCGTGCCGGAAGCCGCCGATATCGCCGAAGCCTGAAACCAGATGCGCGCCGCCTGTGGGGCTGACGAATGTGATGATCGCCGTCTGCTCGATCCCCTGAGTCCACGGCGCCCAAGCCATCGTGCCCGGCTTCTGCAATTCGTCGGTGGCATAGACGGTCGCGCCCGTCACATAGGCGGCATGGTTGGCGTCGAACGGGTCGATCGCAAGGCCCGCGATCCAGTGCCCGAAATTCGCCTTACCCCCGAAATCGAGGAACGGCGTTACCGACACATCGCGGGTCGAGCGCTTCCACAATTCGTCCCAATGCGCGCCGCCATCATGGCTGAGCCATACGGTATCGACCGGCTTGCCCCGGTCCACCGTGCTGACGGCGATGGTCTGCGGGTCGGACGCGGCCACCGCTACGCCCATGTAGCCGCCGACAGGTGCCTCCGCGCCCTTGATCGGCGTGACATCGCGCCATTCATCGCGCGCCGGATCGAAGCGCCACACCGCGCCGCGCGTAATGCCGTTAGGGCCGATGCCGTCGCAATAGGTGATCGTCAGCAGTCCATCGCGCCCGATCACCGCCTTTACCGGCAGCAGATCACTCGCCGGGCCGCCCGCAACGGCGCGCCACGTCCTGCCGCCATCGTCCGACCGGAACAGGTGGCGCTCGCCCGCATCGGTGCTGCCCACGAAAACTCGGCCGCGCACTTTGGCATCGAACACCACGAACGAAAGCCCGCCGTGAGTCTCGCGCCGATTGGTCGGCAGCCCCAGCCCCGCGAGCGGGAAGGCATCCAGCTTGCGCCAGTTCGCGCCCGCGTTGTCGCTGGCCCAGAGCCCCTGATGACGTGAGCCGAACAGCAGGCGATCGTGCGCGAACGGATCGATGGCGAGCCGTTCGCCCAGTCCGCGCCCGTTCTCGTTGCCGCCCATCGCGAAAGGCACGCGCGTCCCGCGCCAGGTCTTGCCATAGTCGGCCGAGCGGAAGATCGCAGCCGGCGCGGACCAGTTCATGCCCGCGGCAAGATAGACCGTTCCGGCATCGACAGGATCGGCGGCGATGCTCTCGATTCCCATGAAGCTGCCTTCGGCAACGCCGTCCTGAAGCGGAATCCACGTCCCGGCGCGCGCATCCCAGCGATAGGCGCCGCCCATGTCGCTGCGCAGCCATGCAAGGCCCCGCTCCACCGGGCTGAACACCAGGCCGGGGGTAAAACCGCCGCCGCCCGCGCGCACGCTGCGCCAGTCGTAAGGAACAGCGTCGGAGGACGCCGACGAGAGATGGGTGCCGGCGTCCCTTGCAACGACCGGTCCGCACGCTGCCGCTACTGCGCCAACCGCTGCGATTGCGAACGAAATCGATCGCGCGCTCATTGCCCTACGGATGCCCACGCCCCCATTCATCCTCTCGCTTGAAGAAGCCGACGCGCTCGTTGACGCGCCTTAACATCCATCAGCTCATATCGATAACGCTAACATAACAGAAGAAAAATGACGGTCACGCAAATAGTTCGGCGGCTATTACGGGAGCAGGCCACGACAAGATAAGGAATTTAGATGGCTGTCAGGCCATGCTGAACCAAGTTAATACCCGTAGCTGAACGGACGCTTCCGCTGCGTTCAGCCCCAGCTGGGCACTGGCGGGCGCATCGCCGGCCGGCGCCTTGGTGCGGCATCGGACTGGCGACGTACCAGCTTGTAATCCACCTCGATCCGCAAGTCGCCGATCTGCTCCTTGCGGTCGTTGCGCAGCAATGTCACCAGCAGTTCCACCGCGCGGCGGCTCATCTCCATGATCGGCTGCTGGATCGTGGTAAGCTCTGGCCAAATCGTCGTCGCCAGTGCCACGTCGTCGAAACCGCAGACGGTAAGATCGCCCGGCACGTCCAGACCGCGCCGATGTGCGATCGCCACCGTCGCCGCCGCCATGTCGTCGTTGCTGGCAAAGATCGCCGAAGGCTGATCTTCCAGCGAAAGCAGCTCCTCGGCTGCATCCAGCCCGGATCGGTACGTAAAATAACCCTGGGCCACCAGAGCCTCGTCAAAAGGTATCGACGCTTCGGCCAGCGCCTCGCGATAGCCTTCCAGCCGCGCGCCGCTGGCGGAAAGTTCGGGATGGCCGACGATGAAGCCGATCCTGCGGTGACCCAGTTCGATCAGGTGCGCGGTCATCTCGCGCGCCGCGCTGCGATCGTCGATCATGATAGTGGCGATGCCTTCATGCGGAACCGCCGTCGTCACCGCCACGGTGGGCGTGTCCGTCTGGCGCAGGACCCGGAGCACCTCGTTCGCCTCGTTCAGCGGCGGCGGCAGGATCACGCCGTGAATGCCGCCGGCCACCATGCGCTTCGCGGCGAGACCCAGGTCCTCCCCGTCCTCCACTTTCTGGACGATGATCTGCACATCCGAGCGCCCCGCCTCCTCCAGACTGCCCACGACAAAGGCGCTGAGGAATGCCTCCGATGGGTTCGAATAAAGCAGGCCCAGCCGCAGTTGCGACGCACCGGCCAGGCTGCGCGCGGCCCGGTTCGGCGCATAGTTGAGCTTCGCGATCGCGGCATTCACGGCATCGCGCGTGGACTGCCGGACCTTCTGCTCGGAGTTGATCACCCGCGAAACGGTCATCATCGACACCCCGGCAAGCGCGGCAACGTCGACGATCGTCGGCGCCTTGGCCTGACGGGGCTTAGAGCTGCGGCGTTTGCGCTCACTTTCGGACATGGTCACCGTCTAGCACGTCTTCCGCCGGTGGAAAGCGGATGCTTGATCAGGGCCGAAAAATCGCATTCACCGCTTAATGGTAGCGCAATCATCGTCAAAGGCTCCGGAGCCGATTTCCAGTTTCCTGCACGGCGACGCCAGCGCGCTGCTCTCCCGATTCTGCAAATACAGCTTCGGGAACGATCCCAAAAGCGGACCAGAGACAACATGCAAACCATTGCTATAGCGTAAATGGTAACGCTCCCAATTTTGTTGCCCGCGTTTCAAATCTATTCTATCGAATCACATCGAAGATCGCTTGGGGCGACGAGTCTGCAGGAGGGGGCACATTCTCCACTGCAGAGTTCAGGAGGGGAATTATGCGTAAATTGAGCTTTCGCACGCACGCTAGCGTCATTTGCCTTGGCCTTTCGACCGCCGGCATCGTGCCTTGCGCCATGGCGCAGGATGGCACCGCCCAGGAAACGCCGGTCGCCGATACGGACGCCATCGTCGTCACCGGTCGCCGCGCAGCGCTTCAGTCCGCGGATGACCGCAAGAAGAACGCCATATCGATCGTCGACTCGGTGGTTGCTGACGATGCAGGCAAATTGCCCGACAACTCGATCACCGAAGTCCTTCAGCGCGTTCCGGGCGTCACCATCGTCCGCTTCCAGTCGCTGAACGATCCCGATCACTATTCCGCCGAGGGTTCGGGCATCCAGATCCGCGGCCTCTCCGGCGTCGCCTCGCGCCTCAATGGCCGCGACATCTTCAGCGCCAATGGCGGGCGTTCGCTGCAGTTCAGCGACGTCACGCCCGAACTGATGCAGGCTGTCGACGTCTACAAGTCGTCCACGGCCGACCAGATCGAAGGCGGCACCGGCGGTTCGGTCGATCTGCGCACCAAACTGCCCTTCGACTACGGCTACGGCCTGCACTTTGCCGGCACGGCCGACGTCAGCATAGGCGATCTGTCGCAGAAGACGGACTACTCCGCTTCGGGCCTGGTTGCCGGCAAGTTCGACACCGGCATCGGCGATCTCGGCTTCGTATTCGACTACGCGCACAGCCAGTTGTCCACGAAATCGCAGTTCGTCCGCATGGAAGAGTTCTATCGGACGAACATCCAAGGCAATGACTACTTCATCCCCGGCGGCTACACCTACGGCGAGGAAAACTACCAGCGCAAGCGTGACGGCATCTACGGCGCGGTCCAGTGGGCGCCGACACCCGAACTGACGCTGACCGGCATCTACTTCCAGTCCAAGTACAGCAACACGGACTCCGAATACGGCTCGTTCGTCACCTCGCAGAACCTTGCCGTCGATCCTTCGCAGAGCGTGTTCGACGACAACGGCGGGCTGATTTCGTCACCCGCAGTGTTCCAGCGTGACGCCGCAACGGGCCTGCCTACCGGCGCCGCGATTTCAAGCGGCGGCACTTCCGCTTACTGGGAGGGCAAGAACAAGACCGAGGACATCTCGGGATCGCTGACCTGGGCTCCCACGAGCCTGCCGATCGTAGTGCAGGCTTCCTACCAGCACACCAAGTCCACCGCGACGGTCGATCGCATATCGGTGTTCCGCACCGTCGACTTCCCCACCAGTTACGGCCTCGACCTGAGCGGCAGCCTGCCGCAGATTTCCGTGCCGGCGGGCACTCAGGCCGCGTTGCTCGACCCTGCCAACTACGCCTGGCAGGCGGTCATGCCGCATAACAATGACAACTCCGGCAAGATGGACACCGCCCAGGGCGACCTGACATGGGACGTCGGCGAAGGCTTCTTCAAGTCGGTGAAAGTCGGTGGTCGGTGGTCGAAGCGCACCGAGCGCGACCTGGACAACGGCTACGCCTGGTCCGCGCTGGGCCAAGGCTGGAACGGATCTCCCGTGGTTTCCTTTGCCGATGGCCGTGCGGGCGACTACGAAACCCACGTTTTCAAGAATTTCTTCCGTGGAGACGTTCAGCTACCCGGAACCCAGTATTTCCCCGCCCAGGATTTCATCCGCAACACCAGCGTCCAGGGCTTCTTCGACCTGTACGGCGGCGCGCCGGGACGCACGCCGGGCTTCATTCTGCCCAACGATCAGACCGACTTCAGCACCAAGACGTTGGCTGGCTACGCGATGGTCAATTTCGGCACCAATTGGGGAGAATCCGAGCTGTCGGGTAACGCCGGTGTGCGTGTCGTAAACGTCAAGAATGACAGCACGGGCTATTTCCAGCAGACTTCCACGCAATTTTCGCGCAACGGGGCGATCTTTACGCTCGCCAATGCCGCCGAAATTCGCGACGACGGAGCGGAATATACCCGCGTCCTGCCCGCGGTTAACCTGACTTATGCCCCGGCCGACGCCATTAAGATCCGTGCAGCGTACAACATCACGATGGACAACGCCTCGTTCTACGACTTGCGCGCATCGGGAACCTTGGGCGTGAACACCCTGTCCGGCTCCGGCAACGGAGCCCCCGACACTTTCGCGAACTATACGACGACCAGTGGCGATCCGACCCTCAAGCCCACCATGTCGAACAATTTCGACCTCTCGCTGGAGTGGTATCCCAAGCCCGGCACGACGCTGCACGTCGCCGGCTTCTACAAGCGAATCAAGGACCTTGTCGTATTCGGCGCCGCCCAGCGCCAGGTCACGGTGCAATTCGCCGACGGCACTTCGGAACAGGCCCTCGCCACTACCAACGATGCGCACACCTCCGATGAGACGGCCACGGTCAAGGGCATCGAACTTGGCGGCCGCACGTTCCTCGATCAGCTTCCGGGCTGGCTCGCCGGGATCGGCGTGGAGGCGAACTACACCTTCATCGACAGCAAGAATCCGGGCGACCTGTACTTCGATATCGACGGCGTCCAGCGTAACAACGTTCCGTTGAAGGGGCTTTCGAAGCACAATCTCAACGCCGCCTTCCTCTACGAAAAGGATCCGTTCTCGCTGCGCATCGCCTATAGCTGGCGTTCGAAATATCTGCAGTCGACCACGGCAAGCGGCACGAACAATACTTATACTTATGTGGACGCATCCGGCACATCCAAGAGCGTGGCGACCAACCTTCCGGTTTATGGCGCCAGCTACGGGACGTTGGACGCGGGCCTGACGTTGCGCGTCAACGAGCATTTCAACGTCCAGCTCCAGGCGCAGAACATCCTGAATGCAACCCAGAAGACGCTCATGGGCGGAAACCCCGGAGGCGAACTTTACGGGCGCAGCTGGTTCCAGAGCGATCGTCGCTACCGAATGGGTATCAACGTCACGTTCTGATAAGTACAAGTCGGGCGGACCAGGCGGTCCGCCCGATCTGCGTTGGGGAGATTGGCGCGATGCGTGCCGAGGCGAAGCAGGTTCTCATAGTCGGAGGCGGCACGGCCGGTTGGCTGACCGCCGGCTACCTTGCCAGGACACTGGGTGCAGACCTGCCCGGCGGCGCCCGCATCACACTCGTCGAATCTCAGGAAATCGGCATCATCGGCGTGGGGGAAGGCACCTTCCCAACCATCCGGCGTACCCTGGCGCGGATCGGCGTCCCCGAAAAGGAACTGCTCCGCCGCTGCGAAGCGACATTCAAGCAGGGCGTGAAATTCGTCGACTGGCTGCACCCGGCGGGACAAGGCGCTCAGGCCAATTACCTCCACGGATTTCAGGAAGCGGACGACCGCAAGGGCGGGCCGGAGTATCTCCCCTACTGGCTGCTGGGCGAGGCCGGCGAAACGCCTTGGGACGAGGCCAGCACCCCCCAGAAGCGCACGGTGGACGCCCTGCGCGGGCCAAAACTGGCGTCTCATCCCGAATATGCCGGCGTAATGAACTACGCATTCCATTTCGATGCCGGCGCTCTGGCAGAGCTACTGCGCGATCAAAGTGTCGCCAATGGCGTGCGGCACATATCCGACACCGTGGTGGACGTTTTCTGCACCGAGGAAGGCGCCATCTCCGGCGTCGTCACGCAGAACCACGGCGTGCAGGAGGCTGACCTCTACATCGATTGCACCGGCTTTCGCGCGGAACTGATCGGCAAGGCGCTGGGCCAGAAGTGGAAAAGCTGCACGGACGTGCTGTTCTGCGACAGCGCGATCGCCGCACAAGTCCCTTATGGCGCGCCGGACACGCCGATCCAGTCCGCGACGCTGTCCACCGCCCGCGATGCGGGCTGGATCTGGGATATCGGTCTCCAGACGCGCCGCGGCACCGGCTACGTCTATTCCTCCGCCCACTGCGAGCCCGAGGAAGCGGAGCGCACCTTGCGCAGCTATCTCGGCGCACAGGGCGAGGCGGTCACGACACGCCGCTTGCGGTTCGACGCCGGCTACCGCGAAGTGAACTGGCACAAGAACTGCGTGGCCGTGGGCCTTTCCAGCGGCTTCTTCGAACCGTTGGAAGCTACGGGCATCGTCTTCTCGGAAATTGCCGCCGGCGCCATTGCCAATCTCTTCCCCTGGGCCGGCGACTATGAGACCTCCGCCCGTCAGTTCAATGCCATCATGCTGCAGCGGTACGAGCGCGCGCGGGACTTTCTGAAACTACACTACAGCCTGACGAGGCGCGTCGACTCCGATTTCTGGATCGACAACGTGCGCCGGGAAACCATTCCGGACAGCCTTCTCGAACTGCTGGACAGGTGGCGCCATCGTCCTCCCAACGAAAAGGACTTCAATCCCAACATAGACGTGTTTCCGGCCACCAGCTGGCAATGCGTGTTGTACGGCATGGGCTGGAAAACGGACCTGTCGGCCCAGGCCGGGGTCATGCGTCTTCGCGCCGAAGCGCAGGAGGCGTTCGAGCAGGTGCGACGGCAGAGCGGCTTCGCCGTGGAGAACCTGCCGGATAACCGTGCCCTTTTGCGCCAGATGCTCGCGGAGCCGGCGGGATCGACGGTGCAGGCATTTGCCAGCGCGGCGGGATAGGTTTGCATCCCCACATTGACCGGCGAAGGCCCATGCGGCGCCGCTGCGCCTGAAATTGTTTGCGCTACCATTCCGTTCGATAGCGGATCGGGATCTGCTGGAAGAGGATTTATGAAAGCCACTGCCCTGTCACTCACCGCTCTCGCCTGTGTTCTGGCAAGTCCGGCGCATGCCGAGGGGAACGGCCCCCAGCGCTCGGTTCGTATCGATGCCGCCGCAGACGCGGGGCCGGTCGACCGCTTTTTCGATCTCTCGGTCGGTTCCGACTACCCCGGCACGCTGAAGCGTCCCGACAGCCAGGCACAGCTGCAAGTGGTGTCGAAGGAACTTGGCTTTCGTTACATCCGCTTCCACGACATCTTCCATGATGTGCTGGGCACCGTGCGCAAGGTGGACGGGCGGATCGTCTATGACTGGACCGAGATCGACGCGCTTTACGATGCGCTGCTGGCGAAGAACATCCGGCCATTCGTCGAACTGGGATGGACCCCGGCAGCGATGCGCACCTCGGACCTTCAGCTGTTCTACTGGAAGGGCAATACCTCGCACCCCGACCCGGCGATGTGGCGCGATCTGATCCGGACGTTCGTGACTCACATGCGCGAACGATATGGCGCTGACGAAGTGCGCAGCTGGTACTTCGAGCTGTGGAACGAGCCGAACCTGGACGGTTTCTGGGAAGGCGCCGATCAGCGCGCCTATCTTGACCTCTATCGCGATACCGCCAGAACCATCAAGGCGATCGACCCCCGGCTTCGGGTGGGCGGCCCTGCCACCGCAGGGGCGGCCTGGGTGCCCGAATTCCTCGACTACGCCCGGCAGAACCAGCTTCCGGTCGATTTCGTGACGACCCACAGCTACGGCGTCGAAGGCGGGTTTCTGGACGAGCAGGGCAAGCAGGATACCAAACTTTCGCCCTCACCCGATGCCGTCACCGGCGATGTACGCCGTGTGCGTGCGCAGATCGAAGCCTCCGCCTTCCCCGGCATTCCGCTCTATTTCACCGAGTGGAGCACCAGCTACACCCCGCGCGACTTCGTGCATGACAGCTATATCAGCGCGCCGTACATTCTCACCAAGCTCAAGAAATCGGCCGGCCTGGCCCAGGGCATGAGCTACTGGACCTACACCGACCTTTTCGAGGAACCCGGCCCGCCGCCCACCCCGTTCCACGGCGGCTTCGGGCTGATGAACCGAGAAGGCATCCGCAAGCCGGCCTGGTTCGCCTACAAGTACCTCCATGCCCTGCGCGGCCGCTCGATTCCGGTGGCCGACGAATATGCACTGGCATCGCGCAGCGGCAGGACCATCGCCGCCGTGGTGTGGGATTGGCATCAGCCGGTCCAGACACTCAGCAACAAGCCGTTCTACACCCGCCTGCAACCATCGCAGCCCAGCGAACCGGTGGAATTCCGCGTCGACCATCTCGCGCCCGGCAGATACCGGATCGTCACCCGCCGCACCGGCTACCGTCACAACGATCCGCTCTCGCGCTACATCGACATGGGTATGCCCGGCTCCATCGACGCCGCCCAGATCGCGCTGTTCCAGAAGGACACCGCCGATCTTCCGGAAACGGAAAAAACCATCTCGGTCGGCCGTGACGGCACAGCGCGGATTGCCCTGCCCATGCAGACCAACGACGTCGTGCTGGTCACGATCGACCCCGCCTGAACCGCCATTTTCCGCGGCAGACCTCATTTCGTAACGACCAGGGAATTCTCGTGAGCTTCACGCGACGCACCATCTTCAAGGGGGCCCTCGCCGGCGCGGCGCTTCCCGCATTGCCGCACGCGCTTGCCGCCGGGGAAACCGCCCATGCCGCCCAGACTCCTCCGGCATGGGGATCGGGAGCCGAAGGCCAGCGCAAGGCCGACCTCGGCAATGGAACCTATCGCAATCCGATCCTTTCGGGCGACCATCCCGATCCCACGATCCTGAAGGATGGGGACGTCTATTACATGACGTTCTCTTCCTTCGACTACTACCCCGGCCTGGTGATCTGGGAATCGCGCGACCTGGTGAACTGGTCGCCGATCGGCCCGGCGCTGGGCAACAACCTGGGCAGTGTCTGGGCGGTCGATCTGATCAGGCACAAGGGCCGCTACTTCATCTACCTGCCCGCCGCTCCGGACGGCAAACCGTGGTCGATCTACGTGATCTGGGCGGATGACATTCGCGGGCCCTGGAGCGAACCCATCGATCTCGACATTCCCGGCTGCATCGATCCCGGGCACGTCGTGGGCGAGGACGGCAGGCGCTACCTTTTCACCAACGGCATTCGCAAGGTGCGCCTCACCGACGATGGCCTGGCCACCGACGGCCCCCTCGAGAAAGCCTACGATCCATGGCGCTATCCCGATGACTGGATCGTCGAGAACTTCGCGCCCGAAGGCCCCAAGCTCATGCGGCACAACGGCTGGTTCTACCTGGTCACCGCCATTGGCGGCACGGCCGGTCCAGTAACCGGACACATGGTCATCGTGGCACGGTCGCGGTCCGTCCATGGACCCTGGGAGCATTGCCCGCACAATCCAATCGTGCGCACGCAGAGCACGGCGGAGCCCTGGTGGTCGCGCGGCCATGCCACTCTGGTCGAAGGCCCGGCGGGCGACTGGTGGATGGTCTACCACGGCTACGAAAACGGCATGCGGACTCTCGGCCGGCAAACCCTGCTGGAGCCGATAGAATGGACGCCTGATGGCTGGTTCAGAGCAAAGGGCGGCGATCTGTCGCAGCCGCTGGCCAAACCAGCCGGCGGAAAGCTGTCGCCTTCCACGCCCGCGCTCTCGGACGATTTCTCGCAGGACCGCATGGGCCGGCAATGGACGTTCTTCGCGCCGACCGGCAACGAAACCCGCGCCGCCTATCGGGAAGGCGGCATGGTAATCACCGCCAGCGGCACGTCGCCCGATGACTCGCCGCCGCTGACCTGCATTGCCGGCGACCGTCACTATCAGGCCGAAGTGACACTGGACCTGCTGGGGGAGGAGGCCGAGGCGGGCCTTTTGCTATTCTACAACCACAAGGCCTATGCCGGTCTGGGCTTCACATCCAAGCTATTGAAGCTCTTCGAATATTCCCAGGAACTGACCTGGGCCGGGATCGCCCAGAACGCGCAGAGCATCCGTTTGCGGGTGACCAGCGACGAGAACGTGGTCACCTGGCACTATTCGCACGACGAAGGCCGCACCTGGAAGCGCCACGATACGCGCATGGAAGTCTCCGGCCTCCATCACAACACCTTCGGCGGCTTCCTCAGCCTGCGCTTGGGGATTTATGTGGCGGGCAAAGGCTCCGCCCGGCTGCGCGACTTCCGCTACCGCGCCAACAACGCGGTGGCATGACGGCAATCCATGGTGGCTGGGCCCTGTTCCTGATTTGCGCTTGATCGGCTGACGCGAGACCGCCGCGTCGCGGCTCTTGCGGAAATGCGCTGCGCCGAGCTCGTGCCCGCGTTCCGGGCCTCACGTCAGTCGGGCATCGTTTTCGGCGAAGAACTGCTTGCGTTCGAGCCGCGAGACCGAATCGCGGGCCACGGGTGCCTTGGCGCCGTTGAGCAAAGTGACGGTGCGATTGCGGCCGTCGGCCTCGACAGAGGCGATGGCGCCGCGGGCCATCCACCAGCTGCGATGGACCTGCTCGCCAGGGCAATCGTCCATCTCGCTGATGGCATCGCGAAGCCGCATGAAGACCAGCTCCGAGCCACGGACGCCATGGACGCGAACGTAGTGGTCCTCGCTTTGCAAGGCGATGACGGGGCCATGGAAGCCGGGCGAAAGACGGCGGAGAAGGCGCGGCTCGGCCTTTTCATCGGGCGTCGAAATGCTCTCAGGTGCTGCCCGAGCGACGGGCGCCGCCTCGGGAGCCAGGGCGGCAGGCCGATCCTTCGGCGCGAGGGCCGCAGCCAGGTGCAGGTCCACGGCGCGCGCCCAGATGGCAACCCCCAGAACGCCGATCGCGCTCAGCATCGCGAAAGGCAAAATGCCGCCGAACCCGTCCAGCCCGTGGAAAAAGGCCCCGGCGCTCCAGGACCACAGCATGGCGAGCGGGAAGCTGGACAGGAACACGCCCGAATAGACCAGCATCCTCTTCGGCAGGGCGGTGGCATCGGCGATGCTGGTCCAGAGCAGGATCGAGGGGCGCACCAGCACGTAGGCGCCCATGAGGTGCATCCACCAGCGCCAGACCCGACCCATGAAATCGGCCTCCAGATAGGTACCGAAGGGGCCGAGGAAACCGATTATCGCCGCGACGATCGCCATGGCCCAGAATTCGATCAGGATTCGCCGCAACCAGTTCACGCCAACTCTCCCTGCCTGCGACGCGCCAATTGGAAAACCGCCGTGTTTCTGCCGGCTTGGCGTCGTATCCCCCTGCGTAACGTAAAACCGATTGTCCGCCAATCGCCGCCTGTCACCTGAGCTTCGACAACGCCGCCGGCAAGTGGCTCGCGGCATCGCAGCACAGGATACTATCATGGTCACCGAACACTATCGCCCCCTTGTCCTTGCCGGAGCGCTTGCCGTCCTGGCGCATGTCGTCGCCTTCGCCGTGGCGCTTGCCTGAACAGCAACGATGATCGGCACATTCTTCACCGGCGAGCAGGCCCTGACGGTCTGGCTCTGGGCGTTCGTGGCGACCGGCGTGATCGCCGGGATCGTCAGCGGCTTCTTCAAGGCCCGGAAAATCCAGCCGCGCGGCTTCAAGTGGAAGATCCTGCGCAACGAGGCCATCGTGGCGGTGATCACGCTTGCAATCTCGGGCAAGATCATCGGCTCGGCCTCGGCCTGGCTCAAGATGCACGGCTGGATCACGTTCCAGAGCGGAGCAGCGCCCTGGTGGATGATCGCGCTGGAATTCGGCGCCTACTTCTTCCTGTTCGACACTTACTTCTACTGGCTCCACCGCTGGATGCACAAGGAGCCGGTCTATAGCTGGGTCCACAAGCTCCACCACAAGTCGACATCGCCGAACCTGCTGACCACCCTGTCGGTCAATCCGCTGGAATCGATGATCAACGGCGGCTTCGTCCCGCTGTTCCTGGCCGTCTTCACGGTCCACCCGGCCACGATGGCGCTGATCCTGCCGACCAATATCATCATGGGCCTCTACGTCCATTCGGGCTACGAATTCCTGCCGCGCTGGTGGAACCGTACATGGGCCACGAAGTGGTTCATCACGGCCACCTTCCATGACCAGCACCACCGCTACTTCACGGGCAACTTCGGCGGCTACACCACGATCTGGGACCGTCTCTGCGGCACCATGCGCAAGAAGTACGAAGCCGATTTCGATGCGGTCAAGGCCCGCTCCGAACGGCGCCCGGCCGGCCCCGCACTCGCGGAGCTGAGCGCCGAGCGCGCAGAAGCCTGACCGACCCACGACCCACGCGAAAAGACACAACGATCGGCCGGAAAACGGCCACGAAGACGGGAGAGTGACAGATGAACGTTCGGGCAAGAACGAGCGCCATGGTCCTGGCGGCAGCGCTGGCGGCTACCCCGCTGCTGGCCGCACCGGCCGACACCGTCCGCGCCCGCGTGGACAACTACCGGGAACTCGGCGCCGCCTTCAAGGGTGTCAACGACGGCCTGCGTGGCAGCGAAGTGCAGACCGTGCTGATCGCGCAGTCCGTCCGGCAGATCCGCAATGCCTCGCGGGGGCAATACGAGTGGTTTCCGGCAGGATCCGGCCCGCAGTCCGGCGCCAAGACCCGCGCGAAGGCCGAGATCTGGTCCCAGCCCGCGAAGTTCAAGGGCGCGCAGGACGCTTTCGCGAAAGCCGCCGACGATCTGCAACGCGCCGTGACCGCCAAGGATGTGGCCGCGATCCGCCTCAGCGCGCAGAAGCTCGGCGGGACCTGCAAGGCCTGCCATGACGCCTTCCGCGCGCCCGAGCACTGAGATGCGGCTGGATACCGGCATGGCCCGGAAGGCTTCCCTGGCCGCCGTTGCAGCGCTGGCCGGGCTGGGCGCGGCGTCGCTGCCCGCTTCGGCCCAGCCCGCGGATCTCCCGATCGCCGCGGCGGACGGATCCCCCTTCCCCCCGGGCGTGCGCGTCCGCAAGCTCGGGAATGCCAGCGTCTATACCGATGCGAAAGGCAAAGTGCTTTACGGCCTGGACATGCGCACGCTCCTGCGCTGGGCGCCTGATCCGGCCCGGTTCTGCGATGCGGATTGCGCGCAAAACTGGACGGCACTGGCTGCCCCCGCGGGCTCCGCCGCGAATATCCGCTATCCCGCCGGCTTCGAGAAGACCGCCGATGACCGCTTCATGGACCCGCGCAAGGCTCCGGACTGGACCGTGATCGATGGGGCGCAGGGCAAGCAATGGGTCTACAAGGGCTGGCACCTCGTGTTCACGCGCACCGGCGCGAAGACGCGCCCTGCCGACGGGGATGGCGCCGACGGGAATGACGCCGACGCCGACGACAAACGCTGGAACACGCTGAAATACGTGCCGCCGCCGCCGAAACCAGCCGCTCCCGGCGTCGTCACCACGGCCTTCATCGACGGCGCCTATGCCTTTGCCGACCGGGAGGGCCGCGTGCTGTTCACGGGCAAGTGCGAGAGGGACTGCGCCTGGCGGCCGCTTCCGGCGCCCATGGCGAGCAGCGGCCTCGGCGAATGGAAAGTCAGTCTCGCCGGCGATGAGCCCGAATGGACCTTCAAGGGCAAGCGCGTCTTCGTCGGCACCGCCGGCGATTCGGGCACTGTCCCGTCCGGAGGCCAGATACTGCGACCCTGACAACGACGACAAACGGGGAGAGGCAAATTGGACAGAGGAAAAACAGGGCTGGGCCTGATGTGCGGCGGGGCTGCCATTGGCGTGGCAGCGCTCATGGCGCTGACCGGCTCACTCTCGATGGAGGCCCCGGCGCGCGCCGAGGCGCCGTCGCGCACGCTGCCCGCCCCGCCGCCGGGCGGGGTCATGGGCTTCGTGGTCCAGGACTTCGTGCCGCCGGTGATCCAGGGCATGGACGCCTGCCCCAAGGGCACCAGCCCCAAGGTTCGCGACATCTATCTGGCCTCGCTTCCCGCCGACGAACGGGCGCGGCTGGAGCGCAAGGAAAACGAACCCGAACTCACCAAACGCTGGCAGGCCACCGTGTTCGGCGCCGATGGTACCAACATCTGCTCGCAGCCCGACAAGTTCGACCGGCCGCTGCTCGCGACCGTGCAAAGCGCTCATGCGGGCGGGCTGGACCTGGACGGGGATGCGCCCGGCGAAAGCTGCTCTCATGAAGAGTTCACCGCGCCCGACGGGCGCACCGGGATCGACAACCAGGAATACCGCGTGATGGGCTGCACGCTCGAATGGCGCGGCAAGGACGGGATCGGCGGCGACCTCCTCACCGGCATGCGGCAGTTCCACGCCTCGGGCGAGTGGACGCAGGTCATCCTCCTGCGCGGCGTCGACAGCCTGGAAAACGACGACGATGTGGAAGTGATCTACGCCAACACGCCTGATCGTCCGCAACTGGACAGTCACGGCAACTTCCTGCCCGGCTACAGCTTCACGATCTCCGACAAGCCGCCGCGCCATCGCAATGCCCTGCACGGCCACATCGTGGGCGGCGTGCTGGTCACGGATGCGCAGGACATCAAGCTGGCGCAGACCTGGGGCCAGGGCGGCGCCCGAGACATCCGGGGTGCGCGGACCGCCTACGATTTCCGGCATGCCAAGCTCAGGCTCGCCTTCCAGCCGGACGGATCGCTGCGCGGCCTTGTCGGTGGCTACCGGCCGGTGTTCGACGTGATCCAGAGCCCCGCGATCGGCGGTGCCGGTGCGGCTCTGGCTGCCGGCATCGACTGCGCGGGCACCCTGGCGACCTTGCGCAAGTATGCCGATGGCATTCGCGATCCGAAAACCGGCACATGCTCCGGCGTATCCAGCGCCATGAACCTCTACGCCGTCCCCGCCTTCATCAACGACGTGCCGGCTCCATCTGCCAGGATCGCGCCCGCCGGGACCGCACATGCCGGGAACAAGACCCTATGAGCCCGTTTCGCACCGTGCCGCTCGGAATCGCGGCGGTCACGCTTGCCGCCACGCTCTGGTTGGCAGGCACCGCATCGACTTCCGCGCCGGTCCATGCCGAGGCCAATGGCTCTCCGGCGCTGCTCACGGATCCCCAGGTGGTCGGAATGCGGCGCCTGACCGAGGCGCAATACCGCAACAGCATTGCCGACATCTTCGGCAGCGACATCCGCGTGGCGGGCCGGTTCGAGCCGATCGTCCGCCCCGCGCACCAGCTCATCGCCTCCGGCGCCCGCAGCGCGGCCATTACGCCTTCAGGGCTGGAGCAGTTCGACGCCATGGCCCGTGAGATCGCCCGGCAGGTCTTTGACGAAGAGCACCGCGCGCAGTTCACCGCCTGTGCCCCGGCCGATCCCGCGGGCGCCGATGCGTCATGCGCGGGCCGCACTTTGGCGCCGCTCGGCCGCCTGCTGTTCCGCCGCCCGCTCAGCGAACAGGAACTGGCGCTTTACGTCCGCATCGCCGGGGAAGGTGCCGGTCCCACCAGGTCCTTCGCGAAAGGGCTGGAACTGGCGCTGGGCGCGATGCTCGTCTCGCCCTTGTTCCTCTACGTCGTGGAGACGGCCCAGCCCGATCCGGTGCGCCCCGGCGTGATGCGTCTGGACGACAATTCTCGCGCCGCCCGGCTCAGTTTCATGCTGTGGAATTCGGCGCCGAATGCCGCCCTGCTCGATGCGGCGGCCGCGGGCAGGCTGACCGATCAGCCGCAGCTTGCCGCCACCGTCCGGCGCATGGTCGCCTCGCCCCGCTTCGAGCAGGGTTTGCGGGCCTTCTTCTCGGACATGCTGCTGTTCGAGAAGTTCGACGAGCTGGCCAAGGACCCGGTGATCTATCCCTATTTCAACCAGGACGTGCTCCAGGCCCTGCCCGAGCAGATGCTCCGCACGATCACCACGCAATTGCTGGACGGCGACGGCGATTACCGGGAGCTGTTCACCACCCGCAAGACCTGGATGAACCGGGCGCTGGGCGCGCTCTACCGGGTGCCGGTCAGCCAGTCTCAAGGCTGGGTGCCTTACGAATTCACGGCCGAATCCGATCGTTCGGGATTGCTGGGCCTCGCCGGGTTCCTGGCGATGTATTCCCATTCCGGACGCAGTTCTCCGACATTGCGGGGCCGGGCGATCCGCGAACTCCTGCTCTGCCAGCCGGTGCCCAATCCCCCCGGAAACGTGAACTTCACCGCCGTGCAGGACACGGGCAACAAGGCGATGCCCACGGCCCGCATCCGCCTGGATGCCCATACCACCGATCCGGTCTGCGCCGGGTGCCACAAGATCACCGACCCCATCGGCCTCCCGCTGGAACGCTTCGACGGGATCGGCGGCTTCCGCAGGTTCGAGAACGAGGCCGCGATCGACGTCTCGGGCGAAATGGACGACACCCGCTTCACCGGCGGCGACGGGCTGGGCAAGGCCATTGCCGCCAGCAAGGACGCCACGCTCTGCGTCACGTCCCGCGCACTCGAATATGCGACCGGGCGCCCCAGCGAGGACGGCGAACTGATCGAACGGCTCGAAGGCGCCTTTGCGGCCCAGGGCTACCGGTTGCGCCAGCTGATCGAGACGATCGCGAGCCTGCCGCAGACTTACGAAGTCCCCACCGAAAGCATCAAGGCCGGCACCACCCTGGTGGCGACGCGGCGCTAGAGAGGAAACCATCCATGGCATTCGACATCTCGCGGCGCCTGGCGCTGAAAGGCATGATGAACGGCGCCGCCATCACCGTGGGCGTACCGCTGCTGGACATCTTCCTGGACGGTAACGGCGTGGCGATGGCTGCAACCGGCGCTCCCGTGCCGGTCCGGTTCGGCACCTGGTTCTGGGGGCTGGGCGTCAACCCCAGCCGCTGGTTCCCGGACAATCCCGGATCCGGCTACGACCTCAAGCCGGAACTGGAAGTGATCAAGGACCATGCCCACAAGATCAATATCCTGGGCAACTTCAACGTCATGCTCGACGGCGCCCCCAACCTGCCCCACACGTCCGGAGGCCCCGCGATCCGCACCGGCCGCGCCCTCACGGCCGAGGGCGGCCTGCCGGGCGAGAGCTTCGACGTCACCATCGGCGACCGCATCGGCACCCGCACCCGGTTCCGCAGTCTCGAAACATCTGCATCCGGCGATCCCCGCAACTCGCTGAGCGGGCGCGGCGGCGGCAATCTCAATCCGTCCGAAGGCTCTGCGGCCGGGCTGTACAAGCGCCTGTTCGGCACCGGCTTCAAGGATCCGAACAGCGCCGATTTCACGCCCGACCCCGAAGTCATGGCGCGGCGCAGCGTGCTCTCCGCCGTCACCGATCAGCGCAAGGCGCTGGAGGGCGCGGTGGGCGCAGCCGACCGGCAGAAGCTGGACCAGTACTTCACCTCGGTGCGCCAGCTTGAAAACCAGCTCGATGTCGAACTCACCCGGCCGCAGCCCCTCCAGGCCTGCCTGGTGCCGCAGCCTGTCGCCGACCGCGCGGTCAATGCCGAGATCGAGAACGTCGTCGCCAACCATGCGCTGATGACCGATCTCCTCGTCATGGCGTTGGCCTGCGACCAGACCCGGGTGTTCAACATGATGTTCAACAACGGCGCCTCCTCGCTCACGCGGATCGGCAGCACGATCACGCACCACCAGCTCACCCATGAGGAAGCGCTCGACAACCGGCTCGGCTACCAGCCCGAGGCGACCTACTTCCTCAACCGCATCTTCGAAGCCTGGACCTACTTCGTCGCCGCGCTCGACAAAGTGCAGGAGGGCGACCGGACCTTGCTCGACAATACGCTGGTCTTCGCCCACTCCGAGACCGAATTCGCCAAGTTCCACACGATCGACAACATTCCCATGATGACCGCCGGCAGCGCCGGAGGGCGAATCAAGACCGGCATCTATGTCGACGGGTTGGGCACGCCGATCAGCCGCGTGGGCCTGACGCTCCAGCAGGTCATGGGCGTACCCATCGACAAATGGGGCGCGAAGAGCATGGAGACCGGGAAGTCGATCGGGGAGCTGGTCGCATGAAGGCGCGTGCATGGCTGGCGGCGCTGGCCGCGATCCCGCTGCTGCCCGTCCCGGCCGCGGCCGAGGGACAGGCTGCGCCCCGGGAGGCGCCGGCGCGTCTGGTCAGCACGGTGCTCAAGTCCGCCTCGATCGACCGGGAACTCGCCTTCTACCGGACGGCCTTCGGCATGACGCTGGCCATGACGCTCGATCACGGCCAGCGCCGCGAATACATGCTGCGGTTTTCCGCCGATCCGGGCGAGGCCGGGCTGAACCTTGTCCACGACAGCGCGCCCGGCGCCCCGGCAAGGCTCACGCATGGCGGCGCCTTCGATCGCATCGTCCTGCGCGTCACCGACATGGACGGCCTGCTGGCCCGTCTCGACGCCGCCGGGATCGCCCATCCCCCGGCTCGCGAAGTCGCTCAGGGCTACCGCGTCCTGCAGCTTGAGGATCCCGAAGGCTATTCCCTCGAAGTGATCCAGAGCACGCGCGCCGCAGGAGCACCGCGATGAGCATTTCGCGCAGACAGATCCTCGCGCAGGCCTGCGGGCTCGGCATGGCGCTGGGCGGCAGCGCATTCGGGGGCCGCCTGAATGCCCAGGCGAATGACGCGGCCGCCAGGCCCGCCTGCTACGACCCGGCCACGCTGCCTTATATGCAGAAGAGCCGAAGGCGGGCGCTCGGCTATGTCGACGCCTCGACGAACCCCGCCCGGCGCTGCGGACTCTGCGCGTTCTTCACCGGCACGTCGGCTGCCTGCGGGAATTGCCAGATGCTGTCCGGTGGCCCCGTGGCGGCCGGCGGCCTGTGCCAATCCTTCGCGCCGAAAGCCGCCAAGTGAGCGCGGCGGCCGGCATCCGGGTGTGGGACCTGCCGACCCGCCTCTTCCACTGGCTGCTCGTGCTGCTGTTCGCGTTCTCCTGGTGGAGCGCGGAGAATCGCCACATGGACTGGCACTATCTCTCCGGGATCACCCTGCTCGGCCTCCTGGCGTTTCGGCTGCTATGGGGGCTGTTCGGATCGAGCACCGCGCGGCTGGCCGCGCTGTTCGCTTCCCCGCGCGCCGTCGGAAGGTATCTCGGCGGGCAAGGCACGCCCCGGGCGGGGCATAACCCGCTCGGCGGTTACAGCGTGCTCGCCATGCTTGCGTTCCTGTCCCTGCAAGTGGGCACCGGCCTCTTCGCCACTGACGTGGACGGTCTGGACTCCGGGCCGCTGTCCTTCCTGGTGTCGTTCGATCAGGGCCGTCTCGCCGCCGCGATCCATGCCTTCAGTTTCGACGCATTGCTGGTCCTGATCGGGCTCCATCTGGCGGCGATCGCCTTCTATGCCCTGTTCCGCCGACGCAACCTGCTTGGCCCGATGCTGACCGGGCGCGATCGCGGCGCTGGAGCGGAAATCGTTCCCATGAAACCGGCCCGGTTCGGCGCTTTCGTCATCGCAGCCGGACTGGCCGCCCTCCTGGCCTGGCAGGCGAGCAAGGGCTTCGGGCTCTAGGCGTCCACCACCGATCCGGCAGGCCTCAGTCCTGTCGACGCTTCACCCCATGCGCGCGAGACCTTGCCGATCAATTCGCAAGGCCCGGGAACGAGGCGGCCCCACGGTTCGTATAGTTGGTTCATGACCATGGACCGCCACTCGATATGATATTGGAAAAGAAAGTGCTTTTGGTCGAGGACGAAGCGCTGATCCGCGTGATCGGCACTGACGCGCTCGAAGAAGCCGGGTACGACGTCCTGGAAGCAGGCAGCGCCGACGAGGCGCTCGAGATCCTGGAAGCCTACAACGAGGTCCTGGTACTGTTCACGGATATCCGCATGCCGGGAAGCCTGAACGGACTGGAACTGGCCCGCATCGTCCACGAGCGATGGCCCAAGATGAAGCTCCTGCTGACTTCCGGGGACACCTGGCCGTCGGAAAATGAAATCCCCGACGACGGCCGCTTCCTTCCCAAGCCCTATCGCGTGGAAACGCTGCGCCGTGAAATCGACGAGATGACCAGAAACTGCAGCCCGACGACTTAGGAGAGCGCTGAAGGCGCGCGCTTCCCGACCCCGGCGTCGGACAAGGCCAGGGACAGTTCTTCCACCGAATATGGCTTGTGCAGCAGCCCGAATCCATGCTGGTTATTATTGGCAAGAACGTGGCTATACCCGCTGGTGAGCACGACGGTAACGCCGGGCCACCGGTCCCGAACGCGCTGCCCCAACTCCACCCCGTCGATGCCCGGCATCACGACATCGGAAAACACGGCGTCGATTCGCTCGCTCGCGGTCTCCAGAATGGCAATGGCCGAAGCGGCGTCCTTGGCGACGAGGGTCTCGTATCCCAGGTCCCGAAGCAGGTCCGACGCGAACTCGCCCACTTGCTCGTTGTCTTCGACAATGAGAATCCGGCCTTCCGCAAGCCATGATCCCTGCTCGGCGTCGCCCCCCTGCGACGAAGCCGGGGCCTCGACTTGCGGCAGGTACATGATGAAAGTGGAGCCCTGCCCCAGCATGCTCCGGACCTCGATCTCGCCGCCCGATTGCTTGGTGAACCCATAGACCTGGCTCAGCCCCAGGCCGGTTCCCTTGCCCACCGCCTTGGTGGTGAAGAACGGCTCGAAGATGCTGTCGATCTGATCGAGGGCAATTCCCGAACCCTCGTCAGTGACCGAAATGCGCACGAAAGATCCCCGCGGATCCGTCATGCCCTGCATCGGCAGAACGCCGTCGAACGTGTCGATCTCCACGACCAGACGCCCTTCGCCGTTCATCGCGTCGCGCGCATTGACGGCCATGTTCACGAAGGCCGTCTCGAACTGGCTGGCGTCCACTTCCACGAAACAGGGCGAGCGCAAGGACGTGACGTCCACCGACACCCGCGAGCCGACCACGGTGCGCAACATATCCGAAATGGCGCCGATCTTGTCGCCGACCTCGAACACTTGAGGCGTCAGCGCTTGGCGGCGCGCGAAAGCCAGCAGTTGTCCAGCGAGCTTGGCGGCCCTGTCCGCGGTGTCGGAAATCGCCTTCACGTATTTCTGGCGCTTTTCCGGCGTCAGCTCGCGGCGGCTGAGCAGATCGGCAGAGGACCGGATGATCGTCAGCAGATTGTTGAAATCGTGCGCCACGCCGCCCGTCAACTGGCCGATCGCATCCATCTTCTGCATGTGCCGAAGCTGGCTTTCGGATTCCGCCAGCTCCCGCGTCCGGGCCTCCACCCGCTCTTCCAGAGTCTCGTTGAGCTGGCGCAAGGCGATCTGGACCTGGTCCTGCTGCTGCTCGGCCGCGCGCAGCGCCGCGCAAGTATCGCGAAGCTCCGCCTCGCGGGCGCGCAGCGCTTCTTCGGCAATCGTGCGTTCCAGCAGGTCGGCCGCCTGCCGGGCGAGAATGTCCAGGAGCCTGAGGTCGCGCTCGGATGGGCGATGGGGCTTCGTCCAGTGAGTCGAGATCATCCCGAGCAGCGTGCCCGAACGCGACAGGAGCGGCGTGGTCTGTGCCGAGCGGATACCGGCACGGCGGAAAGCCATGAGGTCATCCGTGCCGGCGATCTCGCTCCATTCCTCGAAATCGGGAATGATGGCCCTCTGCCCGAACCGCAGCGCCATCGTGCAACTGCTCAGCGCGCTTGGGCTGACCCATTGCCAGAAGGCGATCGCCTCTTCTGGCAAGCCGCGGTGGCACAGCAATTGCAGTTTTCCGCCGTTGCCGGAAGGGTCGCCGTAAGGGCACAGCAGTTGCATGGTCCCGAACTGCGAGCCGGTGATGGCCACCGCCGCATCCACGATCTTGCCGTAGAGTTCCGCCAGATCATGCTCGGCGATCAGCTCCACGCTGATCCGCTGGAGCAGGTCGATGTCCAACAGATCGGCGTTTTCCTCGGCCGGCGCCGACAGGGGGGAGCGGAGCAGATCGGTCATTTTCTCGGCACTCAAGAGCGTTCCCGCGCGATGGCGTGGCAGATCGACGTTAGAACGATATGCCCCGGGAGTCTGCCCACTTCTGTCCATAAACGACGGGCCACATGGAAGTTTCCTGCTGGCCGGCCACCGCACGGTTTTCGTCGCGGGGGCGGGGGGCAGACCGCGCGGGAATCGGCCTTCGGAAGGCCGCTCTGCCGGAAAGATCCACCCTCGTCGTAAAAAATGCTGCGGGTATCGGCTCCCCGATGGCCTGCCGGATAATTCGGTGCTATGGGCCGGCGGATCAGGGATTCCGGTCCCAAGAGGTGCTCCGGATATAAAGTGCGCCTTTGATACCATTAATACAATCAATGAAGGCGATTTCCGTGTTCATAACGGCAAAACGCTCGATTTGGGGACAGGTTTTTCAGAACGCCCAAAAGCGCAAATTGGCATTTTTGAATTTCAGAGTATGGGTTACTAGAATAGTTCGCTTAGATTTTGATTTTCAATGCCCCTTGCATCTTACGATCAGTCCCCGGCCATCGTGTTCCCGACAGGGAAACCGCGTATTCAAAGCTGATTGTTCTTCCGTCCGGCGTGCCGCGTTCAAGCGCACGGGCGAATTCTCACCGAACGCAGTGAAGGTACGTATTTAGTCATGTCGTTTGACAGAGGAAATCGCGGTAACGGTCGCGACAGGTTCGGCGGTGGTAACGACCGTTTCGGTGGTGGCAACGACCGTTTCGGCGGAAACGATCGCTTCGGCGGCGGTAATGATCGCTTCGGCGGTGGAAACGACCGCTTCGGCGGCGGCGGACAGCGCGGCGGCGGCTTCGGCGGCCCGCGCGGCGGCGGCGCACCTGCACAGGTAATCGGCCAGGGCAGCGGCGTGGTGAAGTTCTTCAACACGGATAAGGGCTTCGGCTTCATCCAGCGCGACGAAGGCGGCGACGACGCTTTCGTGCACATCAGTGCCGTGCAGGACGCCGGCCTGACGACGCTCGCCGAAGGCCAGACGCTGGAATTCCAGCTGGTGGAACGCGGCGGCAAGGTCTCCGCAACCAATCTCTCGATCGTGGGCGAAGTGATCACCGCCTCGCGCCGCGAATCGGCACCGGCCCAGCGCCAGTCGACCGGTGAACGCGCCAGCGGCACGGTCAAGTTCTTCAATGCTGCCAAGGGCTTCGGCTTCGTCAGCCGCGAAGATGGCCAGCCCGACGCATTCGTGCACATCAGTGCCGTTGAGCGTTCGGGCCTGTCGGGCCTGCACGAAGGCGATCAGCTCGAGTTCGAAATCGAGATCGATCGTCGCGGCAAGTCCTCGGCCGTCAATCTGGTCCTTCGCTGAGTTGCAGGCCTTGGCCCGTTTTACGGGCCAAGGCCTTGACAGCACGTCGAATATTGACTGGACCCGCTTCTGCCTGGTTTGACCGAGGAAACTCGGCGACCAGGCGAACGGTTGTAGGTGCATCGCTGCGTTATTATCTGTAGCCTGCCGGCTTCAGGTAATGACCCCTGTAGCGCGACAGCCCCATGGCGTTTTGCAGGCATGTCAGGCAAGGCATTTACAGACCCCTGTGTCTGTCCTGGCGGAGCAACCGCCACGGATGGGACATATGGGATATAAGGCGAACGAATGAGTAACGAAGATTTTGGCGCGGAGAACGACGCTCCGCTGATCGATTCCAGCCGAGGCTCGGTCGAGCGATTGATCGCGCGCGCCAAGCGCCTTGGGGTCATTTCGGTCAGCGAGTTGAACGCTGCCCTGCCCCAGGACGAGATGTCTTCCGAGCAGATCGAAGACGTCATGGCCGCCATCTCGGAGATGGGGGTCAAGATCGTCGAGAACGAAGACGATGATGATTCGTCCGATTCGGAGGCGGATCAGGAAGCCGACGACGATCGCGATGGCGACGGCGCGTTTGCAGAAAGCGGCGAAGGCACCCGCCGCCGCACCGCCGACAGCAAGAGCACTGAATCGCTCGGCCGCAGCGACGACCCCGTACGCCTCTACTTGCGCGAAATGGGCGCCGCGGAAATGCTCAGCCGCGAAGGCGAAGCTGCGATTTCCAAGCGGATCGAAGCCGGTCGCGACATGATGATCCTGGGCCTCTGCGAGAGCCCGATCACGTTCCACGCCATCATCCAGTGGTCCGAAGCGCTCAACAACGCCGAGATGCAGCTGCGCGAGATCCTCGATCTCGACGCCATGCTCTCGAAGGAGCCCGCACCGGAAAGCCTGTCCGAGGACGGTGAAGGCGACGACGACGGCGAGATCAGCGAAAAGACCGCCGGCCCCTCGTTCAAGGACGAGGACGAAGTCGAGGAAGAGTCCGGCGACGAAGTCGACGAGGACGGCAACCCGATCCCCAAGCGCGAAGCCGAGGAAGAGGAAGAGGACAACACCCTCAGCCTCGCCCAGATGGAAGCGGCCCTCAAGCCCGAAGCGCTTGAGAAGTTCATGCTCATCACCGAACTGTTCCAGGCCTTCGAGCGCCTCCAGTCGGAGCGTCTCGACGCGCTGGCGCTGGGCATCGATTTCCCGGCCGCCAAGGAAGACCAGTACCAGCAGCTGCGCGAAGACCTGACCGCGCAAGTCGAATCGGTGAAGTTCCACGCGACGAAGATCGAATATCTCGTCGACAACCTCTACGCCTTCAACCGCCGCCTCACCACGCTGGGCGGCCAGATGCTGCGCCTGGCGGAGCGTCACAAGGTGAAGCGGGCCGACTTCCTTGAGACTTATGTCGGCCGCGAGCTGGACGACACCTGGCTCACCGACATGGCCAAGAAGGACAAGAAGTGGGCGGCCTTCGCCGAGGCCGAAGTCGATCCGGTCGAACGCATCCGCGCGGAAGTCTCGGACATCGCCGCCGCCACCGGCATGGCGCTTCCCGAGTTTCGCCGCATCGTCAACATGGTCCAGAAGGGCGAGCGCGAGGCGCGCATCGCCAAGAAGGAAATGGTCGAGGCGAACCTGCGCCTGGTGATCTCGATCGCCAAGAAGTACACGAACCGCGGCCTTCAGTTCCTGGATCTCATCCAGGAAGGCAACATCGGCCTGATGAAGGCGGTCGACAAGTTCGAGTACCGCCGCGGCTACAAGTTCTCGACCTACGCCACCTGGTGGATCCGTCAGGCGATCACGCGCTCGATCGCGGATCAGGCCCGCACGATCCGTATCCCGGTGCACATGATCGAGACGATCAACAAGCTGGTCCGCACCAGCCGCCAGTTCCTTCACGAGCAGGGCCGCGAGCCCACGCCCGAGGAAATGGCCGAGCGCCTGTCCATGCCGCTCGAAAAGGTGAAGCGCGTCCTCAAAATCGCCAAGGAGCCGATCTCGCTCGAAACGCCGATCGGCGACGAGGAAGACAGCAGCCTCGGCGATTTCATCCAGGATGCCAATGCGGTCATCCCGGTGGATGCGGCGATCCAGGCGAACCTCAAGGAAATGATCACCCGCACCTTGTCGTCCCTCACCCCGCGTGAGGAACGCGTGCTGCGCATGCGCTTCGGCATCGGCATGCACACTGACCACACCCTTGAGGAAGTCGGCCAGCAGTTCTCGGTCACCCGCGAACGTATCCGCCAGATCGAGGCCAAGGCGCTGCGCAAGCTCAAGCACCCGAGCCGCTCGCGCATCATGCGCGCGTTCCTGGACTAAACACCGAATCCGAGCATGGATCGGCGGAAGTGCATTGCCACGGCAATGCACTTCCGCCGATCCTGCCCGCGCCGATAGACGCCCCCTACGATCCGCAGCCGCGCACCTAACCTCCGGCACCATGCCGTCCCCGTGCAGGGGATAGCGGCATTTCGTTGACGACCGAGCTTCTCGATACGCTCCGCGTCGAAGCCACTTGCCGCCCCATCCGCATCTCCCCGTAGCCGTAAGACCGTTCGATCGCTCATCGCTTTCGGACGCACTTGCTCGTGGGGAACCCAGTTCCGACCGCTCACCTCCAAACATATGCAAACGGTTGTCTTGCAACTGACTCGCATATTCAATAACGGGGGGCCAAAACCAGGGTCGAACAGGGAATCCTTCGAATGTCGAATCTCGTCCGGGGCCGCCGCGCTCCGCTGCTTGCGCTCGTATGGTCACTCGGGATCGCCGCCGCATCTCCGCAAATGGCGCAAGCGGAAGAGGCCGAGGCCGTTGCCGGATCCGACCAGAACCGCTCTTCCGAAATCACCGTGCTCGGCCAGCGCAGCGAAGACTACAAGGTCGAGCAGCTGACCACGGCCACCCGCACCGGCACCGACATCATGGATGTGCCGCAGTCGATCCAGTTCGTGCCGCGCGACGTGATCGACGACCAGCAGATCCTCGATCTCACCAGCGCCTTGCGCAACGTCAGCGGCATCCAGGCCGGGACCAATGCCGGCAACCGCTCCGAAAGCTTCACGATCCGCGGCTTCCGCTCATCGTACTACGCCGTCGATTCGATCATGCTGAGCCCGGCGATCGAAACCAATGACAGCTACCGCGACATGGCCAATATCGAGCGCATCGAAGTGCTTAAAGGCCCCGCTTCCGTGCTCTACGGTCGCGGCGATCCGGGCGGCCTCATCAACATCGTCACCAAGCAGCCGCGCTTCGAGCGCGCGATGAACTTCTCGGTCCAGGCCGGCAGCAACGATTTCGCACGCGGCCAGATCGACGTGACCGGCCCGGTCGATGCCGCCAAGACCCTGGCCGTGCGCTTCATCGGCGCAGCCCAGACCGGAGACACGTTCCGCGACATACTGGTGCCCTACCGCCGCCTGTTCCTCTCCGGATCGGTGCTGTGGGAACCGGACGACCGCACCCGCGTGATCGCCAGCCTCACTTATGCGCATCAGCACAACCAGACGGACCGCGGCATCATCGCCACGACCGACGCCGATGGCGACCTGGTGGTCGACCTTCCGCGCACCCGTTTCCTTGGCGAGCGCTGGGCAACCACCGAATCCGAGCGCTACGAATTCAATTATCGCATCGAGCACGAGCTGACCGACTGGCTGACGATCCGCCAGATCGGCCACTACGACGAAGGCAAGCTCGACCTGTTCGGCATCAACTACGGCAACACCGTGGCCGTCAACGCCGCGACCGGCGCGCGCACCGTCACCCGCACCGCCGTCGAGCAACATGAGAACAATCACAACTACGACGCGCAGGCCGACATGGTCGCCCGCTTCAAGACCGGCGGCATCGGCCATACCGTCGTGTTCGGCGGCGAATATGTGAAGTCCTACCGCTTCCGCACGTTCGCCCGTGCCACGCTGGCCCGGATCGACATCGACAACCCGGTCTACGGCGCCGAGCCCGGAACTTTCGTTCCCGCCGCCGACCGCAAGGTCCAGGCCAAATCCTGGTCCGGCTACCTGCAGGACCAGATCGACATCGGCGATCAGATCAATCTGCTGGCCGGTGTGCGCTACGACCATGCACGGCAGTCCGACCACGGCACGACCCAGTACGAATCCGATGACAAGGCCTGGTCGCCCCGCGTGGGACTGGTCTTCAAGCCGGTGCCCAATATCTCGCTCTTTGCCGACTTCACCCGTTCGTTCCAGTCGAAACCCGAACCGACCATCGACGGCAAGCCCATCGATCCCGAAAAGGGCAAGCAGTACGAGGCCGGCGTCAAGGCGGAGCTGTTCGGCGGCCGTCTGGGCGGCACCCTGGCCGTGTACCAGCTCACCCGTGAAAACGTGACGCAGCAGGACCCCAACAACGTCGGCTACAATATCAACGCCGGCGTGCAGCGGTCGCGCGGCGTGGAACTCGATCTCTCGGGCTCGATCAGCCCCAGCGTGAAAGTGATCGCCAACGGCGCCTATACCGACGCGACCGTGCGGGAATCGACCGACTACGCGCGCGGCAACCAGTTGATCGGCGTGCCCAAGTGGAGCGGCAGCTTCTGGCTGACCTGGGAACCGGTCGACGGGGCGCTTCGCAACTTCGGGCTTGGCGGCGGCGTCTTCGCGGCCAGCAACCGCCAGGGCGACCTGGAGAACAGCTTCAGCATCGGCGGCTATACGCGCCTGGACAGCAGTGTCTGGTACAAGCTGGCAGACAAGGTCCGCCTGTCGCTCAACGTCAAGAACATCACCAACGACTACTACATGGAATCCTCGGTTTCGCGCTCGCAAGTCGTGCCGGGCGAAGGTCGCAGCTTCCTTGTCGGCCTGAGCGGGAGCTTCTGAGGATGGGCAAGGCGTTCGCCGCCATCGTCGTCCTGCTGCTGGCGAGCGCCGCAGCGCCCCTTCCCGCGCCCGCGGGGGATGCGGGCCGCATCCTGTTCCTGATGCGCGCCGATCCGCCGGGAGGTTCGGCCGATCCGCAAGTCAAGGCGCGGCTCGAACAACTGGGCTACAGCGTGACCGTCAGCGAGGGGCTGGCGGGTCAAGGTGGTGCCGGCATGCCGGATCCTTGCGGGTTCGATCTGGTGGTGATGTCCTCCACGGTCCGCTCCAACCAGTTCACCGCCGAACGCTCGGTCATCACGCGCCTTCGCGACATGGGCATCCCGCTGGTGACCTGGGAGAATGACCTGCTCGACGACTTGTGGATGACCGGCCTGCGCCGCGACAGTGACTTCGGCGAGCTGGAAACGGGGCACTACTTCTGGCTGGTCCGCGCGCCTCATCCGCTGGCGGCGGGAATCCCCGCAGGGCTCGGGACCTGGACCGAAGCCCGAACACCGGCAGGCTGGGGCAAGCCGGGGCTGGGCGCCGACGTCATCATGACCTGGCCGGGCGAGCCGGAGAAATCGACCCTTTTCGGCTACGAGGCCGGGGCGACGATGGATCACGACCACCTCGCCCCTGCCCGCCGGGTGTTCATCGGCATGGAAAACAACAGCTTCACCCGCATGACCGATACCGGGCGCAAGCTGTTCGATAGCGCCATTGCCTGGACCAGGGCCGGCCGCAAGTCCTGTGGCGCGAAACGGTGACGACCGCTTGGAGGTGGACCTTGCCGAGGGCCGGAAGCTGCCGGAAGGCCGCCGATCGGCCTCAACCGGCAACCTGCCGTATCTCTCTTTGATACCGGCGAGAGCCCGACTTTCGCGGTCGGGCTCTCGTCTGCCGGGGTGGACGGCGGCTTAGAGCCAGCGCACCCGGCCGGTGGCGAGTTCGTACACCGCGCCCACGACCTTGAGTTCGCCCCGCTCCTGCGGCTCGATCAGCATCGGTTCGGAGAACGTCTGGAGCCGCTCGACCATGCGGCGGACATTCTCCTCGACGGCCACGTCCACCAGCTTTTCCTCACCGACATTGCGCTGGGCTGCCAGCACCGCCGGAATGATCGGCTCGATCATGCGGCCTATGCTGCCGGGGAAGCGCACGTCCTTGGTCACGACGTCCGCGGCAGCCGCGACGGCGCCGCATTTCTCGTGGCCGAGCACCACGATGAGCGGCACTTTCAGGACGCTGACCGAATACTCCACGGAACCCATTCCCGCCGCATCGACGTTGTTTCCGGCCGTTCGCACAATGAACAGCTCGCCAAGGCCTGCTCCGAACAGCTGCTCGGGGCCGACGCGCGAATCCGAGCATCCCACCAGGGTTGCGAAGGGCTGCTGCCCCTCGGCCAGCGCGAGACGGCGCTCGCGCGAGATGTCCGACTGCGACGGCTGGTCGGCAACGAATGCGCGGTTCCCGTCCACCAGGCGCTGCAGAGCCTCGTCCGGTGTCGGCTGCGCGGTAGCCAGGGTGTTGGATGTCGCCACTAATCAATCTCCTTCGAACATTCGGATGAGGCAGGAAATGGCCTTCGCAAGTCTCAGGCGCTTAGCTCGCCGGTTACGTATCGTTTCCGGGCACGCGGCATGGGTTGCCGTCTGCTCGCGCAGGCATCGGCAGGGGCTGCGGCAAAATGCGCAGGGGAAGCAGCGCCGCAAGGATCGCGCGCCCGATGGCCCTGACTATTCCGAGAGGCCGCGGAACATCGCGTCCTTACAAACGCTTGGCTCTCACTTCGGGCGATTGCGACCCACGCCCTCTGATGAAGGCGCGTCCGGATCGGCCTGGTGGATTGCTATGTGGCCGTCAGTCTGTGTCGGTCAGACGCACCAGGCTGAAACTGAGGCCCCGTAGCCGAATGCATCTCTACGGGGCCTCTATTCATGGTGCGACGGGCAGGTCCGTTCCCCGCCCGCGCGCAGGTCATTCCGCGGTGATGTCACGCACGCGGGATATCAGGGTGTCCACGGCGAAAGGCTTGGTCAGCACTTGCATGCCCGGCTCGAGATGACCGTTACCGATCACCGAGTTCTCCGCATAGCCGGTGATGAACAGCACCTTCAGGTCCGGGCGGCTCTGCCGGCCGGCATCGGCCATCTGGCGGCCGTTCATGCCGCCGGGCAGACCGACATCGCTGATCAGCAGATCGATCCGAACGTCTGACTGCAGCACATGCAGGCCGGAAACGCTGTCCGCCGCCTCGATCACGGCATAGCCCAGGTCTTCGAGGACATCGGTGACGAGCATCCGCACGCTCGGCTCGTCGTCGACGACCAGCACCGTTTCCCCCACTTCGGCGCCGAGATCGGCCGTGTGCGTGGCAAGTTCGAGGTCGCTGCCGACCTCGCCGTAATGGCGCGGCAGGTAGATGCAGACCGTCGTGCCTTCGCCCAGTTCTGAATAGATGCGGACCTGCCCGCCCGACTGCTTGGCAAAGCCATAGATCATCGACAGCCCCAGCCCGGTGCCCTGCCCGATGGGCTTGGTCGTGAAGAAGGGATCGAAGGCCTTGGCGATCACGTCGGCGGTCATGCCGGTTCCGGTATCCGTGACGCAGAGCGAAAGGTATTGCCCTTCGGGAACGTCATGCGTGCGCGCGCCCGTGCGGTCGAGCCATTTGTTCGCAGTCTCGATGGTGATGCGCCCGCCCTGCGGCATCGCGTCGCGCGCATTGATGCAGAGGTTGAGCAGCGCGTTTTCCAGCTGGCCGGGATCGACCAGCGTGGGCCAGAGGCTGGCCGCGCCCACCGTCTCGACCTGGATCGCCGGCCCGACCGTGCGCTGGATCAGCTCCGCCATGCCGTTGACCAGCGCATTCACGTTGGTCGGCCGCGGATCGAGCGTCTGCCGCCGCGAGAACGCCAGCAGTCGGTGCGTCAGGGCGGCGGCGCGGCGCGATGCGCCCTGTGCCGCGACCAGATACTTGTCGACATCGGTCAGCCGCCCTTGCTTGAGCCGGGTGCCCACCATTTCCAGGGCGCCGGATATGCCGGCAAGCAGATTGTTGAAATCGTGCGCCAGGCTGCCCGTCAGCTGCCCCACGGCTTCCATCTTCTGGGCCTGGCGCAATTGCGCTTCGGCATGCATCAGTTCGGCGGTACGCTCGGCGACGCGCTGTTCCAGCGTCTCGTTGAGCGCACGCAGCGCGCTGGCCGCGCTGTCGCGTTCCGCCTCGATCATGCGCCGCTGCTCGATATCGAGAAGCACGCCGGGCGAACTCACCGCCGTCCCGTCCGGCCCCATCTCGACGCGGCCGTTCGCCTCGATCCAGTAATAGCGGCCATCGGCGCGCAGCACCCGGTACTGATGCGCATAGGCCCCGCCTTCCGCCATGGCCTTGTTCATCGCCTCAGAAAGCCGCGCCTGATCGTCGGGATGCACCGAACGCACGATCTGCGCGAGGTTCAGTCCCACGCGGTCCTGCCCCGGATCGAAGCCGAAAGTCTGGGCGAAACCTTCATCGACCGTGAAGCTGTCCGTCGGGATGTCCCAGAACCAGGTGCCGATGATCGCGCCTGCGGACAGGGCGAGATTCACCCGATCGATGTTCTCTCGGGCGATTGCCTCACTGGCCCGCAGGGCGTCTTCGGCCCGGCGCCGTGCCTCGATGTCGCGGAACATGACCGAGACCTGGCGCAGCGATGCCGGTTCGACCCGGGAGGCGGACACTTCGATGTGCCGCCCGGCGGCCAGGAAATAGCGCTCGAAACGGATCGGCTTGCCGGTGCGCAGCACTTCGCCGTAAAGTTCGGCCCAGCCTTCCGCATCTTCCGGCTCCAGATCCCGCAAGCTGCGCCCGACGATATTGGCAATGCCGGATTGGCGCTCGTAGCCCGAATTCGCTTCGATATGGACGTAGTCGCTCAGGGGACCGTGCGGGCCGTCGAAGAATTCGATGATGCAGAAACCGTCGTCGAGCGCCTCGAACAAGGCCCGGTAACGTTCCTCGCTCCGCGCCAGGGCGGCCACGATTTCCCGGTGCCCGCTGATGTCGCGCACGGCGCCCACGAAGCCGACCGGCGTGCCGGAGCTATCCCGCTCGTATTCGGCGGTACGCGACAGCCAGCGTATTTCTCCCGTCGCCGCATCCTTCACGCGGTAGTCGACCGAGAGTTCGCCGGTCCCCGCAGAGCGGGCGTGCAGGCTCGATACCCGCGCCCGGTCTTCGGGAACGACGCATTGCTCGAAGTCCGAGGTCTGGTAGCTCGCCTTGACCGGAAGCCCGTAGAGCCGGCAAAGCTCGGGCGTCGGGTAGACCCTGTCCTGCGCGATCTCTACCGTGAACAGGCCCACTTTGCCCGCTTCCTGCGCGTGCCGGAGGCGCTTCTTCTCCATCTCGGCCACGGCGGCCGCGCGGCGCAGGTCCAGCGCCGTCAGCGCCTGCCGGGCAAGAACGCGCAGAGCCTTTTCCTGCACGGCATCCAGTTCGCGCGGGACATAGTCCAGCACGCAGAGGGTCCCGACGGGGTAGCCGTCCTCCGTCTTGAGCAGCGCGCCCGCATAGAACCGCAGGCCCGGTTCGGCCGTGACCAGCGGATTGTCCGAAAACCGCGCGTCCTGCGTGGCATCGGTCACGAGGAGGAAGTCTTCTTCCAGCAGGGCCTTGATGCAGAACGAGGTCTCTATGGGCGTTTCGCGAAGGCCAAGGCCCACTTCCGCCTTGAAGAACTGGCGCCCTTCACCCACGAAATTGACGACGGCGATAGGCGTGCCGCAAATCGCCGCTGCCAGCTCCGCGATTTCGTCGAAGGCCTTTTCGCGCGGCGAATCCAGGACGTCGTAACGCGCCAGGGCCTCGAGACGGGCAGCTTCGAAATCACAAGGTTCGGTCATCAAAAAGGCTCTTCATCCGTTCCGCAGGCTGCCCGGCGCTGCACGGTTGCAAATCGCGGCGCGTGACGGGGAAGCGCTCCGGCGAAGAGGCCGTTCCCTGTCCTCTGCGAAAAACCGCCGCGCAGAAGCACGCCTTCACCCACCGTCGCGCGCCGCAAGGCGTTGCAACCGGCGCGGAAGTTCGCGCTCGATCGACTTGCGGCCATGGGGCTGCAGCTTGCGCCACTTGCGCACTTCTTCGAGGGTACGGGCGCATCCACGGCACCAACCCGACTTACCGTCGAACTGGCACACCGATATGCAGGGATCCTTGGCACTCACAGACGCATTTCCATGCGCCGCCTTTAGCGCCGCTTCCCTGTTCCTGCGAGGTATAATCCCTAATTCGCGGCAGCGGCCCCCGCGCGCAAGGGCGGAGCGAGACGAAACAGAGGCCAACTTAATTGCCAGAGGAAAGTCGCGTACTACCTATTAAAGGGCCGCTCGTTCTTGAACAAATTTTCCTCCATTTTTGAACATGTCAGGCCATTTACACACCAGCCCGGCGCATAGAGCCACTGGCTTAAGGCGGCTTTTCTGATCCAAATCCGCCATTCCCACCATTCGCCTTGCCTTCACCGGACATAGCCGCCCCCGGTACTGAAACCCTACTGTCACCAAAGGTAAGTCAAACCGCCACGTCGCTTGGCTAACCGACCTGTCGCTCGGTGAACGCACCGGCAGCAAGGTTTGGGGAAGACAATCAGATGACGGCAATTCCATCGGCCTCCAGGGCCGTGCGCTGCGCAATGCTCGCCGGTACCGCGCTCGCTCTGTGCTCCGCGGCGCAAGCGATGGCGCGTGACGAGGCCCCTTCGGCAAGCGCAGACGTCGACGCGGGCGAGAGCAACGGCGCGATCATCGTGACCGGCGCCAAGACCACCCGCTCCGCCACGGCGATCTCCGAAGTCGAAATCCAGAAGATCCTTCCCGGCGTCTCGCCTCTGAAGGCGATCCAGACCCTGCCCGGCGTCCTCTACATCACTGCCGATCCCTGGGGGAACAACGAGCAGAACGCGCAGATCTTCGTCCACGGATTTGCCGGCAACCAGCTCGGCTACACCATGGACGGCATCCCGCTGGGCGACCAGAGCTACGGCAACTACAACGGCCTTTCCCCGCAGCGCGCGGTCATTTCCGAGAACGTCGGCCGGGTGGTCGTGGCCACCGGCGCGGGCGACCTGGCAACGCCCTCGAACAGCAACCTCGGCGGTACGGTCGAGACCTTCTCCTCCGATCCCCAGGGCGAATTCGGCATTCGCGGCGCGCAGACCGTAGGCAGCTACGGCACCTCGCGCACCTATCTGCGGGTCGACAGCGGCGACATCGGCGGCGGGAATTCGGGCTATATCTCGGGCGTCCGCCAGAGGGCGCGGGCCTGGGACTTCGACGGCATCCAGAAGGGCTGGCAGGCCAATGCGAAGTTCGTGCACGACAGCGATGCCGGCAAGCTGACGCTCTATTTCGACTACAACGACATGACGCAGCCGAACGAGGACGCGACCGTGTTCTTCAAGCCTTCGGCAGGCGGCACGGCCACCCCGGTCCAGCTCTATACCCCTTATACCAAGCCCTTCTTCTATCCCGATTTCGACGGTTATCGGACAAGCTACCTGACCCCGCTTGGAAACTCTCCGGCGTCCGAGGGCAGCAATTACCGCAATTACTATTCGGACGCCCAGCGCACCGACTATCTCGGCTATGTGCGCTACGATGCCCGCCTTTCCGACAAGATCACCTGGTCGACCACGGGTTACTATCACCACAACGACGGCGCCGGCGTGGTGGCCGGCCCGCTCGGCCAGTCGATCACCACGGCGCAGGCCTATCTCGATCCGAACTATGCCAACCTGCCCACCAATTGCCGCTTCGGCGCCAATGGCAACGGCATCCGCCCCGCCGCCTGCACCGCGCTGACCACCGCCCAGGCGGCTGCGTCCGGCGCCGCACTGCTGGCCGCGACCGGCGGCTCCGGCATGATTACCCGCACGACCGAATACCGCATCGACCGCTTCGGCGTGATCTCTGCGGCGAGCGTCGAACTTGGCAGCCACAAGATCGAATTCGGCGGCTGGTTCGAGCACAACAGCACCACCCAGTGGCGCCGCTGGTACGCCGTGCCGGTTTCCGATCCCTCGCTGAGCACGCCCTATGTCCGTCCCCGCGATGTCATGGACCCGCTGTTCACCCAGTATCAGGGCGAGGCGCGGATCAAGCAGTTGCAGCTCCACCTCCAGGACACCTGGCAGGTGACTGACGCGCTGCTCGTCCAGGGCGGCGTCAAGACCAGCGCGCAGTGGGCCAGCGGCCGCTTCCCGGTGCAGCCGCGCCTCGGCTCGCTGGGCGGGACCACCGCCCTGCCCGAAGGCAAGATCAACACGAAGAACTGGTTCCTGCCGGCCTTCGGCGCGACTTATGACTTCAACGGACACGAGCAGGTCTACTTCAACGTCCAGAAGAACCTGCGCCAGTATCAGGCCTATCTCGCCGGCGGCGGCGGCCCCTGGTTCACCGGCAGCCAGGCCGCGTTCGACGCCTTCGCCGACGAGGGCAAGCCCGAGACCAGCTGGACGTACGAAGCGGGCCTGCGCACCAGCCGCAGCTTCTCCAACGGCTGGGCGCTTCAGGCGCAGATCAACTACTATCACGTCGATTTCAGCAATCGCCTGCTCGCCATCCCGACCAATCCGGGCGGGATCGCCGGCAGCGGCATCACCGGCGGCACCTCCACCCTGGTGAATGTCGGCGACGTGAAGACCGACGGCGTCGACGCGGCCGTCACGCTGCGGATCGGGAACGTGTTCTCGCTCTACAATGCGATCTCGTACAACCTGTCCAAGTACCAGAACGACTACACTTCCACCGCGCAGGGCATCGGTGCGGCCACTGACACCTGCATCGGCGGCTACATCGTCACGGGCGGGATCGTGCCGACTTGCGGCAAGCAGCTGCCCGGCACGCCCAAGTGGATGAACAAGACGGTGGCGACGCTGAATGTCGGTCCGTTCGAGGTGCAGGCGATCGGGGACTTTGTCGGCCGCCGCTTCGCCACCTTCACCAACGACGCCAGCGTTTCCTCCTACTTCCTGACCTCGCTGCGCGTCGCCGGGCGGGTTCCGGACGGTGTCCTGCCGCTCAAGAAAGTGGAACTCGCGCTCAACGTCACCAACCTGACGGACAAGGAGGGCGTGTCGACGCTCTCGATCGGATCGGCCACGAACAGCTATTCGGCCTATCCCATCGCACCGCGCCAGTGGTTCCTGACCTTGTCGGCGGCCTATTGAGCACAGGCCCCTCGTCCGGGCAGAAGAGGCGATGATACGATGTCCGCGAGAGCCTCACCGGGCTTTCGCGGACATCGCGCGCCGCTCCCGCTCGGCCGCGCACTGCCGCAGGCGAGCGACCCGGCCCTTGCGGCGAATAGCGGCCTCGTCCGGAAATGTTGTTCGCCACCGCCGATCGGCAGGTGGTTTGCCGGCCGAGACCTGCTAGGCGTACCGGCATGACCAACAAGCTAGCCGGTATCGTCGAGGTCGATGGACTTCAATATGAATGGGAGCTGCGCAGCGAGCCGCAGTGGGACGACTTCGACGGCTGGAGAGGCATGACCGTTGCGTTGCAGCGCAAGAACACCCAGCGCGGCGCCTTGCTGGAGTTCCCCCCGCCGAAACGTCTGATGAAGGGCATGCAGCGCGGACGCCTCCAGATCGGCGACGCGATCGTCTCGCGGGGCATTCGCGCCGCGCTTGAGGCCGGCTGGGAACCCACGTCTCGCGGCAAGCCCATGGTGTTCACCGTCGATGCGGACGGCAACTGAAAGGGCTGCCATGCCCGCCCCCGAGAGTGCGGTGACATCCGGTGAAAGCCGCGCGAGCAGGCGCCATTTGCCTCCCGCGCAAGATCGCCTATGGCAAGACCAGCGAACCAACAGGCAGGTAAAATGGCAGAATCTTCGATCGACGAGCAACGTGAACACTTTGCTTATTGCGTCCAGCTGTTCGGCGGCACCACCGCTTTCTCCCGCCGCCTCGGCATAGACGAGCGCGCGATCCGGCGGTTTGTGAACGGGGAGCGCCCGCTTGGCGCGGGTCTTCTGGAGGACACCGCAAAGGCCCTGCGCCAGCTCATCGCCGAAGCGACCGCGGCCGAGCAGGAAATCGCGGCAAGCCTGGGTTCGGGCCCGAACACCGCTTCCTGAGGCGACGGGCCGCTCCAGGCGGAAGCATAGACCTCCGGCCCCATCGGGAGGCCGAAGGTCTTTCGCGCCTGCCGGTCAGGTCCCCATCAAGTTCACCAGATATTCGGCCAGCCGCAGCCCTGCCTGCTTGAGCCGATAGGAGACGAGGTAATAGTTCTCCGTCTCGTAGTCGGCAGGCATCGTCCTGGCCGCTGCCGGGCACGCGATCCCCGTGCGGCCGCCGCATGCCGGGACCTTGTAGGCGTCGTTGGCACTGGGCGTCACGGGATCGAGGAAGATGTACTTCTTCGCCAGGTTCCGGCTTTCCACGGCCCAGTCGCGCGGGGTCAGGCCGGTGGGCGGCGCCAGCGTGGCATCGTCCCACAATTGCCGGCCCAGTTGCACCGCGGTCAGGCCATGCCGCTTGATGATCGCGTAATCCCAAACCGCATGAACGTCGCTGGCCAGAGCCGCGCCATTGGCATCCACGTTGAGTATTCCTCCGGGGATCAGCACTTTGCTTTGCGCGCCGCCGGGCTCCGACCCATGGAGCGGCTGATGCAGGTCTCCCACCAGGTGCAGGATGAACTTCAGCGCCTCCAGCCGCTGCTGCCGGGGTTGTTCGCATCCTTCAGAACGGCGGCGTAATGGGCGATGGCCTTGTCGGCGCAGCTGACCTCGGGCTGGTCGGCGATGCAGGCCGGGTCCGAGGCCGAGGGCACGGCGCCCAGCACGGGAATGCGCACGGTATGGATAAGCTCGGGGTGCGCGGTACGGACATCGTCCGCCCAGCCCGCGACCGCCTCATCGTAGAATTCGGCGCCGTCCAGAATCTCGGCCAGCTTGTTCCAGACCTCGCGGTTGTCGGTCTTGAGCTTGGCTTCCGCGACGAAGCCGATCGCGGCGTGGCCGGTCCGTGTCCAGGCATGGGCAGGGCTCGTGGTCGCCACAAGCGAAACAGACGCCATGCCCAGCGCCGCTTGCAGCCATATTCTGAATTTCGCCATTGGTCCTCCGGTGTCCCGACCGAACGGTGTCAGCATCGGCCTTTCGCTGCAGGGATCGGGGCTGCGAGCGCCTGGGCCGCCTGCTAGATGCGGCGCGCGCGCCTATCCGCCATGCCGGAGAGAACTTTCGTCCTTGAGCGCCGCTGTATCCAAATTGTCATGCAGCCCGGATAGTCGCGGCGTCGATGTCCTTTTCCCGTGAACGCGCCGTCTGGCTGGGACGCAATGTCTTCCCGCATGAAGCTGCCCTGCGGCAGTGGCTGTCCGCGCGCACGGCGTCCGCGGGGCTGGAAGTGGACGATGTCGTCCAGGAAACCTACGCGATCCTCGCGTCGATCGAGCGGGTGGACCACATTCGCAATGCGCGAACCTATATGTTCGAAGTGGCCAAGTCCGTCGTGTTGCAATCGCTGCGCCGCGCCAGGATCGTGACCATCGACGTGCAAGCCAACGCACAGTTCCTGGAGATCCCGGAGGACGCCCCGACGCCTGAAAGGGTCGCTGCGGACCGCCAGGAACTGTCGCAAGTCTCCGCGGCCATTGCCGCCCTGCCCGACCGCTGCCGCGAAGTCTTCACGATGCGCAAGATCCAGGGCCTGAGCCAGCGCCAGGTGGCCGAAGCGCTCGGCATCGCCGAGAGCACGGTCGAGAAACACATGGTGAAGGCGCTCGCGATCCTCACAAACGCAATCGGGCGTGGCGGAAATGTCCGCAATGCGTCATCTAGCGTGCGTGAACAGCGAGACGACAGCGAGACCAGTGACAGATCCCGACCGCGTGAACGCGCTTGACGAGCGCGCGGCGCAGTGGGCGCTGCGCGTCGATGCCGCCACGCTGAATCCGCAGGACCAGGCTGAACTCGACGCCTGGCTGGCCGCCGACCCGCGCCACGCCGGCGCCTTCGCACGGGCAATGGCGGCAAACGCCTATTTCGACCGCGCCGTGGCACTCGGCGTAGACCGCGACATTCCCGAGGTGGCCACCGGCATTCCCGAGGTCTCGGCCGAAACCCCGCGCGTTTCCGAGCAGCGCGTGATGAGCCGCAGGCTATGGCTGGGCGGCGCGGCCGGTGCCATGGCGGCATCGCTCCTCGTGGCCCTGGGCCTGGACCGGTTGGCCGGAAGCACCAGCCTGACGGCAGACAAGGGCACCGTGCGCCGCACTGCGCTCGAGGATGGATCCGCCGTGACGCTCAATGCCGGAACCGAAGTCTCGGTGGCGATGAAGCCGCTGGAACGCCGGATCTGCATGCTGGCCGGGGAAGCGAATTTCGACGTCGCCAAGGACGCTTCCCGCCCCTTCATCGTCGAAGCGGGACCGGTGCGGATCCGGGTGGTCGGGACGAGCTTCCTGGTCCACCTTTCGGAGCTTGGCGAAGTGGCGGTCATCGTGCGCGAAGGCCGCGTGGAAGTGCAGGCGAAGGGCGCGGCACCGGCCTTGCTGGCGGCAGGCGACCGCATGACCGTACCTGCGCAAGGCGCGATCACGCGGGAGCAGCTTTCGGTGGGCGAAGTCGACCGCCTGGGCCTGTGGCAACGCGGCGAGATGGACCTTACCGGGCTGACGCTGGGCGATGCGGCGCGCCAATATGCCCGCTATTCGGACCGCCGGATCGTCATCGACGATCCCCAGGTGGCCGGCCTGAAAGTTGCAGGCGTCTTTTCCACCAGCGATCCCAAGGGCTTCGCGCAGGCCGCCGCCCTCGCCCACGGCCTGCGGCTGACCGAGCGCGACGATGCCGTCGTGCTCTCGCGAAAATAAAATTGCCTGGGGATGGAGGATCGTCGGCGGCCTCGCATCTAGCCCTCGAAAGCGGCAGACGCGCCGCTGGTGGGGATCGTTACTCATGCATTCGAGACTTCTTTCCGGCTGCGGCATGGCTGTCGTCGCCTGTGCCATTGCCACGCCTGCGCTTGCCCAGCAGCGCCAGTTCGACATTCCCGCCCAGCCGATGGCGAGCGCCATAGCCTCGCTGGGCAGGCAGGCGCAGATCCAGATCGTGGCGCCGGGCGAGGGCCTTGAAGCGCTGCGCAGCCGCGCCGTGAAAGGCCCCATGGATGCCCGCGCCGCGCTGCGCCTGCTGATCGCGGGCACCGGCCTGGAAGTGGCCGCCGACGACGGTGCGCGGATCGTCCTGCGCCGCGTGAAGCTGAGCGAGGCGCGCGCGCCGGTTCCCAGCGATGCCGCCGCCGCGGATGACATCGTGGTCACCGGCTTTCGCGCCAGCCTGAGCACCGCGCGCGACATCAAGCGCAAGTCCGACGCGATCGTCGATGCCATCGCCGCCGAAGATATCGGCCAGTTGCCCGACAACAGCGCCACCGAGGCGCTCGCCCGCCTGCCCGGCGTGCAGGTGTTCCGCAACCGCGGCGAAGGCCAGGCCATCACCATTCGCGGGATCTCCAGCGTGGTGACGACCATCAACGGCCAGGAGGCCTACACGGGCGTATCGCGGCGCACTCTGCTCAACAGCTATCCGGCCGGACTGATCCGCTCGATGGAAGTCTACAAGGCCCTGACGCCCGACCTGATCGAAGGCGGCATCGGCGGCGCGGTGGACGTCCAGCTGCGCCAGCCCCTGGACTTCAGGAAGGGCATCAGCGTCGCGGCCACCCTGCGCGGCAGCTACGACGATCAGGCCGACAAGCTGATGTACAACGGCGACGTGCTCGTCGCGGGGAACTGGGATACCGGGGCGGGCGAAATCGGCGTGCTCGTCAATGCCAGCTACACGCGGCGGGACTACTACGAATCGTATCGCGAAAGCCTGGGCCCGCAGACTACCCCCGCCGGCTACAGCCTGCCGACCGGCATCCTCGCCAAGAACCCCAAGGGCCACTACGAGCGCCCGGTCCTGACCGGCGAGATCCAGTGGCGCCCTGCCTACAACTTCGGCCTGCACTTGCGCGCCACCAATGTCACGGACGACAACACTTACACCGATACCGATTTCCAGACGAACATCGCGGCGAACACGGCTCTCGCCAATGTCGAGCTGGTAGAGGGCACCCAGATCGTCAAGAGCGCCCGCTTCACCGCAACGGCCAACTCGGGTGCCCGCTCCAACCACACGCGCCAGCTGCTGGACACGACCCAGATCGAATTCGGCGCCGACTTCAAGTCGGGCATCGCCGCGCTGACCACCAGCGCGGTCTATACCACATCGCGGATCGAGACGGACCAGCAGTTGTTCCTGCTCGGGTTCAACCAGGCGCCGGTCATCGACGCGACCTTCCAGAGCGACGGCACATGGGGCGGGCTGTCCTATGCTTACCCGACTGCCGATCTGGGCGATATCGACCAGTTCCATGTCCGCGCCTATTCGGACACGCGCCAGCGGGAAAGGGGCAAGGGCCTGCAATGGCGCACGGACCTGGAACTCGATACCGGCACCGGCTTCTTTCGCGCCTTCAAGACGGGCTTTCGCTATGCCCGCCGCACCGCCGAATATCGTTCGGGCACCGGGCTGGTGGACCTGAACGCGCTCAAGCTGCCGATGTCCGCCTTTCCGGGCGGAGAGACGCCCGCCGTGCTGTCGCGCCGCCCGGGCGGGGACGATGCGGCCATTCCCACGGGCTGGGTCGGCTATGACGCCACTTATCTCAACAGCGAAGCGAACGTGATCGCGCTCAACGATTACGTGAGCGCGCTCAAGCCCGGCTACTTCACCGACGACGGCCGCCCGGCTTACGATCCGCTTGCCGCCTTCGACGGCAAGGAGCAGAGCTTCGCGGCCTATGGGCAGTTCAAGTACGGCTTCGAACTGGCGGGAATGCCGGTCGACGGCGTGGCGGGCCTGCGCGTGGTGAACACCTGGCTCTCCATCGACGGCACCCAGAGCATTCGCGAAAACACCCCGACCACCGGCGGCACCATTACCCGATACGCGCCGATCCACGGCCGGCAGAACTACGTGGACGTGGACCCCGCGATCACGGCGATCGTGCATTTCACGCCCGAACTGCAGCTTCGAGGCGCCTGGACGCGCACATTCAGCCGGCCAGACTTCGCCAACCTCAATCCCACCGTGGCACTCGTGCAGGTCCAGAGCGCGTCGGGCGACTACACCGGCATCGCCACTTCGGGGAATCCGGACCTGAAACCGGTGCGCTCGACCAATTGGGACCTCTCGCTGGAATATTACTTCGGCCGCACGGGCTCGATCTCGCTTGCCGGATTCTACCGGGACGTGACGGGCTACATCGTCAAGACGACGGTGGAAGACGATGCGATCCCCGGCGCCTTGGGAACCGTCGACGTGACCAAGTACGTCAATGCGGGCGACGGATATATCAAGGGTGTGGAAGTGGGCGCGAACACCTTCTTCGACTTCGCACCGGGCCTGTTGCGGCACTTCGGCGCCTCGGCGAACTATACATATATCGACTCCGCGCAGAACCTCCCGGCAACGGAAGTGACCGCCGCCTTCAAGGGGCAGACGGCCGGCATCTCGAAGCACAGCTACAATGCCAGCCTGTTTTACGATGACGGCCGGTTCCGCGCGAAAGTCGCCTGGTCCTGGCGCAGCGACTTCACGCTCAGCTACAATCTGACCGATCCCTCCAAGAACCTGAACTGGTACCCGATCTCACGCCTGGCGGCCTCGGCAACTTACAACTTCAACCGCAACCTCTCGCTGACGGTGGACGGCACCAACCTGCTCAATCGCCCGCAGCGGGCCTATTGGGGCGCCAAGGCCTTCACCGACCGCGTCTATTTCGAAGGCCGCGTCTATTCCGCCGCCCTGCGGTTCAAGTTCTGAAGGGGCCGAACATGAAGCGCCTGATTGCCGCCGCCTGGCTCGTCCCGGCTCTTGCCGCCCCTCTCGCCGCGCCTGCCGCGGCGGCCACAAGCCAGGAGCACGCCCGGCCCGCCGACGAAGGCTGGGCGGGGGCCTGGGGCTATGCCACCTCTCCTGCGACAGGCAGCGTCAAGACCGAGAACCAGGAAGGCACTTATCGCTATCGCATCCGCGCCAGCCAGACGGGAGACGCGGTGCGGCTGATGCTGAGCAACCCGCAAGGCGCCCGAAGCCTGCACATCGCAGCGATCTCGATTTCCCGTGCAGCCGGAGCGGAAGGCTTCGCGCTCGCGGCCGCGAGTCGCAGGCCCCTGGCCTTTGCCGCGGGGGTCGGCGCGATCATAGCGGGCGGCCAGGTGGCAGAGACGCTCTCCAGCGACTTCCCCGTGACGGCGGGCGAGGACCTGCTGGTGGAAATCGTGACATCCGGCCCCAGCACCGCAGTGGCCGGCAATGCGGCATTCCCGGCGGCGTTCGCTCCCGGCACCGTCGATGCGCAAGGCACCGCGCTGCAACCCGCCAAGCTGCGCCCGCTGGTCACCCAGCTGACCGTCCATAACCCCGCTGCGGCCTGCACGATCGTCACGCTGGGCGATTCCATAACCGAAGGCGCGCGCGGCACCCGTCCGGACTGGCGGGGCTGGCCCGGCGTGCTGTCCAGAAGGTTGATCGAAAGTCGCTCGGGGCCGCGGTGCGGCGTCGTCAACATGGGGATCAGCGGCAATCGTCTGCTGCGCGAAGGCCGCGGGACCGCCGCGGTGGACCGCTTCATGCGCGACGTCGCCTCGGTGCCCGGTGTCAGCCACCTGATCGTGCTGGAAGGCGTGAACGACATCTGGCGTGCCACTCTGCCCGGCGAACCGGCGCTCGGACCGTCCGACCTCATCGCCGGGTACAGGAAGCTGATCGCGGCTGCCCACGCGAAAGGCATCCGCATCTACGGCGGCACGATCACGCCCGGCTTCGGCTGGAAGGCTTTCACCCGCGAGATGGAAGAGACCCGCCAGAGCGCCAATGCCTGGATCCGCGGCGCGGGCGAATTCGATGCCGTGATCGACTTCGACGCGGCCTTGCGCGACACATCCAGCCCGCCCATGGTCCAGCGGCGTTACGATTCCGGGGATCACCTCCATCCCGGCAACGGCGGCTATGAAGCCATGGGCCGCACGATCCCGCTTTCCCTGTTCAGGAACACACCTTGACGATGATGAAGACCGGCAGGCTTGCCGTGCAGCTACGCTTCTGGATCTGCCCCCTCGGGATCGGGCTGCTCTGCCCGCCGGCCTGGGCCGATGAAGCGCCCGCTCCGGTGGACCTGGTCGATCCTTTCGTCGGGACGTCAGGCGATCACGGCCAGCTGACGCCCGCCGCGACCGGCCCGTTCGGCATGGTGCAGCTGTCTCCCGATACGGTTCCGGCGCAGCATGCCGGTTACGACTACCAGGCGGACCATCTCCTCGGCTTCTCCCATACCCGCGCCGTCGGGGTGGGGTGCGGCGGCAGTGGGGGCGATCTGCTCGTCTCGGTCGGCTACGCGGGGGACACGGCGCCCTGGGCCATGGACAAGGCGTCCGAACAGGCCGGACCGGGCTGGTACAGCGTGCGCTACGGCGGCGGCATTCGCGCCGATCTGGCCGCCGCAGGCGCGGTGGGAATCTCGCGCTTCACCATGCCGCGTTCCGGAACCATACGCGTCGTGCTCGATCCGCGGCACAGCTATACCAAGCGCCACAGCGCGCAATGGCAGAAGCGCCAGGCCGGCGACATGCGCGGCAGCATGTCCGCCGGAACCGTGTGCGACCAGGGCGTCTATCACTTGTCCTTCGCCGGTACGCTCAGCCGTAACGGCCAGACGGTAAAGGCCGCACCGATTTCACTCGGTGACGAGCGGCAGGCCTACGATTTTGCCGTCAGGGCCGGCGATCGCGTCGAAATGCGCACCGGGCTCTCGGTCGTGGACGCGCGCTCCGCACGGCGCGTGCTGGAAAGAGGCGCGGCGCATCGGTCCCTCGAACACGTCAGGCGCGAGGCGCGGACGGAGTGGGCGCGCGAACTCGCCCGGGTGCAAGTGCCGGGCAGCGGCGAGCGCGCACGCCTGTTCTACACTCACCTTTTCCGCGTCCTTCAGACCCCCGCGAGGATCGACGACGCGGATGGCCGCTACCGGCAATCGGACGGCACCCTGCACCGCGTACCGCGCGGCCATCATCGCTATTCGGGCTGGGCGATCTGGGACAACTATCGCACGCAATTGCCGCTGATCGCGCTTCTCGATCCGGTCAGGTCCGAGGACATCGCCGCGTCGCTCGCGGAACTCTACCTGGCGGGCAAGGCGCAGTGGAGCACGCAGAACGAACCGTTCATCACCGTGCGTACCGAACACGCCGGTGTCGCCCTGCTCGATTTCCGCCGCAAGGGAATCGGCGGCTTCGACGCGGCGGAAATCCTTCCGCTGATGATAAAGGAACTCGACGCGCTTCCGAACGAGGCGCCCGACCAGCAGATCGAGACGGCTTACGACGTCTGGGCCGCCGCCGAACTGGCAAGCGACATCGGCAACCGCCCGCTCGCGGCCAGCCTGCACGAACGGTCGCTGCGCTACCGGACCATGTGGCAGCGCGTATTCAAGGAAGTTGCGCCCGATTTCGATGTGGTGAAGGCGCGAGGTCTCTATCAGGGCACCTTGTGGCAATATCGCTGGGCCCCCGTGTTCGATCTCGACTGGATGATCGACCAGGAACTGGGGCGCGCCCGTTTCGGCCGCGAACTCGGCCGCTTCTTCGACCAGGGGCTGTTCAACATGACCAACCAGCCCGACATCCAGGCGCCGTTCCTGTTCTCCGCCGCGGGCCAGCCCGCCCGGACCGCATCGCTGGTCCGCGAGATCCTCGATAGCCCCATCGACCACTGGTACACCAATGCCGGCAAACGCCCCCGGCCCTGGCACGGACGCAGCTTCGCACTCGATCCCGTCGGCTATGCCGACGGGATGGACGACGATGCGGGCGGCATGGCGGCCTGGTATGTCTGGGCATCCCTGGGGCTCTACCCCCTGACGCCCGGCAAGCCGGAGTACGTCGTCACCACCCCCGCGTTTCTGGAGGCGACCGTGCATCCCCAAGGCGGCGCTCCCTTCAGGATCGAGCAAAGGCATCGCACCGGGGAGGGCCAGACCGCGACGTGGAACGGTGCTTCGCTGCCGGCGATGAAGATCGACCACCGTGCCCTCACCGAAGGCGGCCGCCTGCAGGTGGCCTCCGATCAGGCAGGCGGCGGCGCACTTCCGCCGGTGCAACGATAGAAAGATGGCTGAGGCCGGAGGGACTGCCTCGCCCGATCAGAAATAATACCCCGCCATGATCAGCAGGGAAGTCTTCCACCGGTCGTCGCCGCCTTGCGCGCCGCCGGACACGAACTGCCCGGCGCCGACATAGGGATCGTTGCGGCCGACCAGCATTTCCGTCCAGACGCGAATGCGTCCGCTCGCCTTGTCGGTCCAGAACGCGCCCAGATTGAAGCGCTGGGTATCGGCGAAGCCCTTCGCATCCTTGAAGACGCGGGCATAGCTGCCGTAGAGATTGATCTTGAACGGGAAGCGCCTCGTCTCGATCGGATGGCTCAGTTCGCCAAAGGCCATCGTGCTCCTGGCGGCGATATTGTACGAGGAATCGTAGTCGCCCACCGCGATCAGGTCGCTGCGGCCGGCATTGGCGGGATTGATGGCTTGCCGGGCCACCAGCAGTTTCTTGCGCAGCGCCGTGGTTTCGTCGGTCAGGCTGAGGGCATAGGCGCGCCGGGAGCCATCCTTGCCCGTGTCGAAGTTGTGCACGTCGGAAAGCCACGCCGACCCTGTCAGCGTCAGCTTCCCGTGATCCGAGGCGGCAAGGGCATATTGCACCCTGCCTGCAACGATGTTCCGCTCTGCATTGTCCGAGGAATCGGGCAGATAGGAATCGCCGCGCACGATGTTGACGCTGTAGCGGGCACTGTCCCTGCTCTGGCCCATCACCGCCGGTCCTGTCGTGGGGAAGAGGCCGGCGGCAAACGAGAGCGTCTCGCCCGAATGGCCGTAGCTGATCCCGACATCGTAGACTTCCTCAAGCCCGTAGACGAAGCCCAGGCTGTTGTACCAGGAATTGCCCCAGTAGCGGTCGTCGAAAGGCACCGGTTGCAGGCCCAGGGTCACTTTGTCCGATGCGGAGAGCTTCGCGCCGATGTAGGCGTAGGCGGGAAAGTTCACTTCGCCGGGATAACCGTCATAGCCGTTCTTGCGGCTGTAGATGAAACTGCCGCCGTAGAAACGATATTCGGCGGCCCCGAAGAACGTGGACGAATCGTAGTCGAGCTTCAGGATCACCGTATCGAATGACAAGTGAGTCGACGTGCGCCGGGCGCCCGACCCGTCGACATCGTTGAACCGCACGTCCACTCGCCCGCGAATGCCCACGCCGAACTTGAGAACCCCGTCCTTCGCCGGGGGCTTTGCGTCCTCTTCAGGCAAGGCCACGGGGGCGGCGGGCGCGGGCGGATCGGCCGGCAAGGCCGCACTATCGCCATGCCCGGCCGAGGCTTCCGCGCCGGACGGTTCCGGCTGCCCGTCCGCGGGAAGTGCGGGCATGACAGCCGCCAGCGCCGCCGCCTGAACAAGCGCATGGCCCAGGATCAGCATAGCTGCGGTTCCCGGACCGGGATCATGCCTGCGAACGCTTTCGAGCCTCCAACGAAGATGACTTCGTACATCGTTCAGGTTCCTTGTCCCGAGCCGGGTGAGCTTGCGCCGCTCCCGCGCCCCGGCAAAGGCGCGCGGGAACTTCTGGATGCCTGGTCGCCCGGCGGGTTGTCCTAGCGCAAGGCCTCCCGCAGCAGCACATCGGGAAAATCCTGAGGGCTGACGCGGCGCTGGAATCGGCGGATCGCCAGACTTCCTACCGACGTCCTACGACCATCGGAAGTCACCGGATAGGTCCGCCATGCACCGTGGCATCCCCGGCTGCGACACTGGCGCCGAAACCGTTCACGGGAATGTGGCCGATCCGTCCGAACCAGGCGGATCGCCGCGACCTTCCTCGGCCGGCAGGTCGTTGCGACCGTAGCGGGCGTAGAGCGTGGGCAGCACGAAAAGCGTCAGCAGGGTTGCCGAGAGCAACCCGCCGATCACGACCGTGGCCAGCGGCTTCTGCACTTCCGCACCCGCTCCGCTGCCCAGCGCCATCGGCACGAAGCCGAGACTGGCGACGAGCGCGGTCATGACCACGGGTCGCAGGCGCTGGAGCGCGCCGATGCGCGCGGCCGCGGCGCGCTCCATGCCCTGGCGCATCAGGTCCTGGATCGACGAGACCATGACCAGGCCGTTGAGCACCGCGATCCCCGACAACGCGATGAAGCCCACGGCCGCGGCTATGGAGAAATCCATACCCCGTGCAAACAGGAGCAATACGCCCCCGACCAATGCCATCGGCACCCCGGTAAACACGATCGCCGCGTCCCGGATCGAGCCAAGCGCCCCGTAGAGCAGCAGCAGGATCAGGGCGAAGCAGGCGGGGATCACCAGTTGCAGACGCTCCCTGGCGGAGGCGAGATTCTCGAACTGGCCGCCCCATTCCAGATAGCTGCCCGGGGGAAGACGGACCTCGCCGGCAATCGCCGCCCGGGCATCTTCCACCACGCTACCGACATCGCGGCCGCGCACATTGGCCTGGACCACCACGCGGCGCTTGCCGTTCTCGCGGCTGATCTGGTTCGGGCCTTCCGCGATCCCGATATCGGCAACGCTGGCAAGCGGCACGAACCGCCCGCCAGGCACCGGCACCAGTACCTGCCGCAGCAGGCCGATATCGGCGCGCTGGGCTTCGGACAGGCGGATCACCACCGGGAAACGGCGATCCCCCTCGAAGATCATGCCAGCCTCGCGGCCGCCCAGCGTGGCGGTGACGATGTCCTGCACGTCCTGCGCGGTCACGCCGAGACGGGACATGGCATCCCGATCGACGCGAATGTCGAGCATGGGCAGACCCGTGGTCTGCTCGACCTTGACGTCGGTGGCGCCCCGGGTCCGGCGCAGCACCCCGGCGATCTTCTCGGCCGTGGCATTCATGGCGCCGAAGTCTTCACCGAAGGCCTTGACCGCGATGTCCCCGCGCACGCCTGCGATCAGTTCGTTGAAGCGCATCTGGATGGGCTGCGTGACTTCGTAGGCATTGCCGGGGAATTCATTCAGCGCCTTTTCGAGACGAGCGACGAGTTCGTCCTTGGCAAGGCGCTTGTCCGGCCACTGATCGCGCGGTTTCAGGATCACGAACATGTCGGTGGCATTGGGCGGCATCGGATCCGATGCGAGTTCGGCCGTGCCCGTCTTCGAAAAGACGAACTGCACTTCCGGCTGCCGCGACATCATCCGCTCGATCGGCACCTGCATCGCCTGGCTCTGCTGCACCGAGGTGGCCGGAATGCGCAGCGCCTGGATCAGCAGGTTGCCCTCATCGAGCTGCGGCAGGAACACTTGTCCCAGCCCCACGAACGCGGCGATGGCCACGGCGAAGCCGGCCACGCCGACACCCACGGTCATCGTCGGCCGCTTCATCGCCTTGTCGAGTCCCGGCTCGTAGCGCGCCTTGAGCCAGGTCATGATCCGGCCTTCCTTTTCCTCCACGCGGCGGGAGAGCCAGATCGCGATCGCCGCCGGCACCGCCGTCAGCGAGAGCACGAAGGCAAAGGCCAGCGCCATGATGACCGTCAGCGCCATCGGCACGAACGTCTTGCCCTCGACACCGGTGAGCGTGAGCAGCGGAACGTAGACGAGAATGATGATCGCCTGCCCATAGACCGAGGGCCGGATCATCTCGCGCGCAGCCGTGGCGACCGTGGCCAGGCGCTCCTCTACGGTGAGCAGGCGGCGGCTACGATGCTGTGCCTCGGCAATGCGCCGCAGCGCGTTCTCGACGATGATGACGGCCCCGTCGACGATCAGGCCGAAGTCCAGCGCGCCAAGGCTCATCAGGTTCGCCGAAACGCCGGTCCTGAGCATACCGAAGCTGGTCAGCAGCATGGAAACCGGGATCACCATGGCAGCGATCAGCGCGGCGCGGAAGTTTCCGAGCAACGCGAACAGCACGACGATGACCAGCAAGGCGCCTTCACCCAGGTTCCGGGCGACAGTCCTGATGGTCGCATTGACGAGTTCGGTGCGGTCCAGGACCGGCTGCACGATCACGTCGGGCGGCAGCGAGGCATTGATCTCCCGAAGGCGATCCCCGACCGCCGTGGCGACCGTGCGGCTGTTCTCGCCGATCCGCATGATTGCGGTGCCGACCACGACTTCAGTACCGTTCTCGGACGCCGAACCCATGCGGACCGCCTGTCCGGTCCTGACGCCGGCAACCTGACCGAGAGTGACAGGAACCCCCTCTCGCGTGGCAATGACGACTTTCGCAAGCTCGCTGGCATTCTGGATCAGCGCGTTCGAACGCACGGCCAGGCCTTCGCCGTTACGGTCGACGAAGCCGCCGCCGACGCTGGTATTGTTGCGCTCCAGAGCCGTGGCCAGATCGGTGAGCGTGATGCTCATCGCCGCCAGGCGCTGGACGTCCGGAACGACCAGGAACTGCTTGGCATAGCCGCCGATGGAATCGACCCCGGCCAGCCCCCTGGTGTTCTTCAGCAAGGGCGCGACGATCCAGTCCTGCGCCGCGCGCAGATAAGTCGCCTTGTCGGTATCGTTTGTCAGGCGCTCGCCTTCCGGCGTGATGTAGCTGCCATCCGGCTGCATGCCCGGCTCACCGGGCAAGTGCTTGTCATCCCTGCGGTGTTCGAGGCGGACGGTCCACATATAGACCTCGCCAAGGCCCGTGGCGATCGGGCCCATCTCCGGGTTGACGCCAGGGGGAAGGTCTTGCGTCACGCCGCTGAGGCGTTCGCCCACCTGCTGGCGCGCGAAGTAGATGTCGGTGCTCTCGTCGAACACGGCCGTGATCTGCGAGAAGCCGTTGCGGCTGAGCGAGCGGGTGTGGTCGAGGCCGGGAATGCCGGCCAGCGCGGTCTCGATCGGGAAGGATACCTGCTTTTCGACCAGTTCGGGTGAGAGGGCCGGGGCGCGGATATTGATCTGCACCTGGTTATTGGTGATGTCCGGCACCGCGTCGATGGGAAGACGGTACAGGGCGGCAGCGCCGATGGCGGCGGCAAGCGCGGTGAGCAGCAGGACGAGCCAGCGCTTGTCGACCGCCCAATTGACGATGGAAGCGATCATCGGCTCAGTCCTCGTGCGCCGCTTCGCCCTTGCCGAGTTCGGCCTTGAGCGTGAAGCTGTTGGTGGTGGCGATCTGCTCGGTGCCCGTCAGGCCCGAACGGACGATCACGGTGCCCCCGGCATTGTCGCCCGGCGTCACCGGCACCGCCCGGAAGCCCGCTCCAGTGCGCACGAAGACCACGCTCTTGCCCTCCACCGTCTGCACGGCGGTGCTCGGAACGCGCACGGCGCCGTCCCCGCTTTCGCCGCCAAGCTGGACGGAAGCCGTCACGGGTTCGCCCACGCGCCATTCTCCGCCGCGGTTGTCCAGCGCGGCGATGACCGGCACGAGGCGCGTCTGCACGTCGAGCGCGGGGGATACGAACGTCACTTTGCCAGTGGCCCTGCGGCCGGAAGCCGTGACGGTCACCGGGCTACCCGGTTTCACCCGCCCAGCGTCGGCAGGTTGCAGGCTCAGCGCGAGCGAGACGCTCGAAAGATCGGCGATCCGGTACAATTCGGCATTGGCGTCGACCGTCTGGCCCAGGATGACGCTACGGGCGATGACCTGCCCGGAGATCGGCGCGGTAATGCCAAGGCGGTTGAGCCCGCCGCCTCCGGCACCGGCGGCGGATACCTGTCCCTGCGCCTGCCGGTAGGCGATCCGCGCTTCGGTTGCTGCGGTGCGCGCGGCAATCAGATCCTGCTCCGGCGTAACGCGCTGGCTGAACAGACGCTGCTCGCGGGCAAGATTCGCGTTGGCCAGGGCCAGACGCGCGCGGCTGGCTTCGACTTCGCCCTTGAGGACGGCCGCTTCCCGGCTCTCGATCACGGCCATGATCCCACCGCGACCGACCGACTGACCGAGATTCTGGCCCAGCGCCACGACACGGCCGCCGATCGCGGCGGAAACGACCTGCATGCCTTGCGGGTCGGCCTCGATGGTCCCGGGCAGTTCGAGAGTGCCGGAGCCTCCCACCATGGGACGGCCGATCTGGATGCCTGCCGAAGCGATCTGCGCCGGCGTCAGTGTGATTTCGCCTTCATCGGCGTGGGCGGCTTGGCCCGCTTCGGGCTTCTCCGGCGTGGGCGCAGCGTCCTGGGAACCGCCACCACCGCAGGCAGCGAGTGCGAGCGGCAAGGCCAAGGCGAAGGGAAATGCGGCGTAGGCGTATCTGTTGAAGGTCTTCACAATCCGTTCCCCACTTGCGGTGCGACGGCGGGCGCGGTCAGGCGCTCCAGCTGCGCGCGGGCATTCTGATAGGCGGCAAGCGCGTCGATCGCAGCGACGCGGGTTTCGGCAAGCGTGCGTTCGGCATCGAGCAGATCGAGCTGGCCGAACTTGCCCTCGCGGTATCCGATGCGCGCGATGCGGGCCGCTTCCTGTGCTGCGACCAGCGCCGGTCCCGATGCGGTCCGTGCCAGCGCGGCGGCATTGTCCGCCTCGGCCTGGGCATTGGTGATGGCCTGTTCGATATCGAGCGCGCTGGCCCGGCGCTGGGCTTCCGCCTGGCTGCGCTGGGCACTGGCCTGGTCGAAAGCGGCCCGGCCATTGTTGAAGACC